>NZ_PIUM01000027.1 GCF_002845745.1 Telmatospirillum siberiense
GCTGGCCTGAAGATCCCCCGTGCTCTTGTAATCCGCCACGACCTTGGCGGCGTTGACCGACAGGTTGCCGCCCGCCTGCAGCCCCGTCATCACCACCGTCGTGTCATTGTGTCCCTTGTCCGACGTCGACTGCCACGCCGCAGAGCTTTTCGAACTGGTCTGCGACAGATAGCTGCTGTCCGTCGCCGACAGCAGCGACAGCGTGCCACCGGCGTTTAAGGCCAGATCTCCGCCCGCCGTCACCTGCGCCGCCTGCAGGGTCAGATCCGTCCCCGACGTCAGCGTCACACTGCCCCCGGCCGTCACCGACGCGCCGCGGTTGCTCACCGTCTGGCTTTCTGAACGGCTCTTCGAGCTGTTCATGAAGCCGCCGCTCTTGCTGCTGTTCGATTCCGCGTAATAGCTGTCCGTCACCGCCGAAAGGCTGAGCGAACCGCCCGCCGACACCGCCACGTCGCTGCCCGCCGACAGGACGCCGCCCGAGACCGCCACGTCCCGGCCCGCCGTCACCGTCAGCCCCTGCCCGGCGCTGATGCTCGACGTGTCATGGGTCACGTCGTGCTGTTCCGCATGCGAATGGCTGTCGCTGAAGACCTCGTCATGGGACAGCGTGTTGGTCGCCACCGTCACGTCGTTGCCCGCCGCCAGCGTCGCGCCGCCCTTGGCCGAAAGATCGGCGCCCGTCACCGTCACGTCGTTGCCGGCGCTGACCGTCAGATTGCCGCCCGCCGTCACCGCGCCCTGGCCGACCCGCACCGTCCGGTCGTCCCCGGCGGATCCGGTCATCGTCACCGTCCGCGTGGCGATGCTGACATCCTGGCCCGCCGTCAGGCTGACGTCGCCGCCCGCCTTCAAAAGCCCGCTGACGTCGGTGATCGTGTCCTTGGCCGACACCACGAGATTGGCGGCCGCCGTCACCGCGCCCCCCTGGTTCGTCACCGACGAGGCCGAAAGCGTCGCGTTGCCGCCCGAGGCGATGGTCGCCCCGGTCGCGTTGATCTTCGAGCTGTCCGCAAGGTAAAGCGTCGGCACCAGAACCGTCTGGCCGTCGACAACTTCATTGACGTACCAGACGATGTCGCTGGTCAGATTGGCGATCTGGTCGGTGCTCAGCGCCTGCCCCACCGTCAGATGATCGGCCGAGGATTCCGCCACCGCATTGTCCAGCAGCGCCTGCATCTGCTGGGAATCCGAGGTGTAGGAGGAGCTCAGATATTTCTGGCCGGTCTGATTGATCACCGCCTGCGACACCAGGCTGGTGTCCATGTAGGCGTCCCCGAGACGCTTCGGCAGGCTCGACGTTCCAACCCCCATGCGGGCGAAGAAATAGTCCGAGCCGTAGAACGTCCCCAGGTCGGTGTATTGGAACCGCGTCTCGTAAAGATAGGCGCTGGACGCCGGCGCCGCGGCGAACTTCGCCGAAAATCCGGCGATCCGCCGCGACAGCGCCGCGGTCAGCGCCGACATCGTCGTCGGAAAGGCCGCCTGCGGCAGCAGGGGCGATCCATCGGCCGCCGTGCCGGTGACCAGATCGATGGCGCCGCTGTGGCCCCGGGCCGAGGTGGTCGCCACCTGCCCGGTGCCGATCCCCACCACATTGCCGATGCTCACCCCGCTGGCCGAAGTCAGGGCCGGCGAGGCCGTGGCCGCCGATCCCGAACCCGACACCGCCGCATATTGCTGGATCGAGACATTGTCGATCTGGCCGGTGAAGGACCCGGTCAGGGCGCCGCCGGCGACGATCCGCCCGCCCTGCTGGCCGCTCACCCAGCTCCTCAGCAGGGCGGTGCCGCCGCCGTTACCGAAACCGGAGCAGTAACCGCCATAGCAGCGGGTCATGGTGCTGGTCGAGCTGCTGATGTACCAGCTATCGACCGTCTGGCCGCCGGCATTGCTCAAGGATCCGCCGGACAGATCCATGGTCCCGGCGCTGCTGATGGTGCTGTAAACGTTGGCGATGGTCCCGCCACTGACCGACAGGGTGCCGCCCGAGGAGATGCTGGCCGCCGTACCGCTGTAGCTGCTCCCGCTTTCGACGATCCAGGATCGGATGGAAATCCCATTGCTGCTGCCGTACCAGGCGCCCGCGTCGCTGCCGGTGGGATTGACCACCCAATACCAGTGCGACCAATACTGGCTGTCGCAGGTCCCCTTGCCATAGGTACAAGGACCGCGCGGAACCGACTGGTCCCCGGAATTTTCATAGATGGTGCTGTTCGTCGTCCGCAGCTCGCCGCTCGCCTGGTTGGTCACCTGGCCGGCGGACAGGACCATGTTGCCGCTGACGGTTTCCAGGCTGCCGCCCAGATTGGTGATGGACCCCGCCTGGCCGCCGCCGGCGCCGGTGATGCTCATGGCGCCGCCGGAGAGCAGGGCGCCGCCCCAATTGCCGAAGGCGCCCGCCACCTCGACGCGCATGGCGCCGTCGGCCAGCATCAGGGCATAGTTGTCGAGGTTGGACAGGCCGGTCAGGGTCAGCGCCCCGCCGGCGATCAGCGGCGCCCGGTTGTCGAGGGTGGAAAGGGCGCCGGTAACGGCGCCGGAAGCGACGATGCCGTGGGAACCGCCGTTGCTCAGGCTGGCCGCCTGCAAGGTCAGGTCGCCGCCGACATCCACATTGCCGCTGTTGGACAGGGCGCCGGAGACGATCATGGCAAGCCCGGCGCCGCCGCTGATGACGGCGCCGTTCTCCAGGCTGGCCGCCTGCAGGCGGGCGGTGGCGCCGCTGACCAGCCTGCCGGCATTGGCGAGATCGCCGGTCACCGCGACATCGAGGGCGGTGGCGGCGCTGATGAGGCCGTAATTGGCAAGGCCCGAGGCCCGCACTGTGGCGCCGCCGCCGCTGGTCAGCGAACCGTAGTTGAGGAAACCGCTGGTCAGGGTGAGGGACAGGCCGGTGCCGCCGCTCAGCGTTCCCTGATTGGTCAGATCGGCCAGGGAGAGAATGAGCTCGCCGACGGCCGAGATATTGCCGCTGTTGAGCGGATCGGCCGCCCGCAAGGTGAAATCGCCGCCGCTGACCAGGGTGCCGGCATTGGAAAGGCCGCCGCTCAAGGTGATTCCCAGGCCCGTGCCGCCGCTGACGATGCCGCCCTGGTTGTTGGTCAGACTGGCCAGGGTGGCGGTGAGCAGACCGCCGCTGGCGATGGTGCCGCCGTTGGTCAGATCGGCGGCGGCCAGGGTGACGGCGCCGGCGCCGATCAGCGAACCGCCGTTGCCGAAGGCGCCGGTGGTGCCGAGGTCAAGAAGACCACCGGCGCTGACGGCCCCCCGGTTGTCGAGGGACGCCAGGGTGGCGGACAAGGTCCCGCCGCTGGCCAGGATGGCGCCGGCCGCGTTGGAGGCGGCCCCCGCCCGCAGGATCATGGCGCCGCCGGCAACCATGGTCCCGCCATTGGAAAGGCTGCCGGCGGTCAGGTCCAGCGTGGTGCCGGCGCTGAGGATGCCGCCCGGGGTGTTGGACAGGCTGGCGAGACCGGCGCCGAGCCGGCCGTTGGTGGCGACGACGCCGCTGTTGACCATGTCGCCGGCCTGAAGGGTGGCATCGCCGGTGGCCTCCAGGGTACCGGAATTGACCAGCCGGCCGCCCAGCGTCAGGGCGAGCGACGGACCGGCGCCGATCCCGCCGTCGTTCTCCAGGCTGGCGGCGGCCAGGGTCAGGCTGTCGCGCCCGACCAGGCTGCCCGCCAACTGGTTGGTCACCGCACCGCCGGCGGTGACGGTCAGCGCGGCGGAGTCCACCGCCCCGCCATTGGTGACGGTTCCGCCCGACAGCCCGATCGCCCGGGTCGCGCTCACCGTGCCGCCCGCCGCGATCGACAGATCGCCGGTGGCGGTCAGGGTGGCGGTCTGGCCGGAGGCGCCGCCCGCCACGGTCAGGCTGTCGGCGCTCAAGACCAGGGAGGTGGCCGCCGCCGTCACGCCGCCCGCGTCGAGTTCGAGTCGCGGCCCGGACAGACCGACCGCCCCGGTGCCGGAAAGCTGGCCCGCCTGGCGCAGGGTGCCGCCGGCGCCGGAAAGTCCGGCCGCCAGGGTCATCGGCCCGGTCGCCGCCATACGGCCGGCGGCCCGGTTGGTCAGGTCGCCCGCCGTGCGCAGGCTGAAGGCGCCCCCCGCCGACAGACTGCCGGCGTTGTCCAGGCTGCCGGCGGTGGCGGCCAGATCGCCGCCGGCCACCACGCTCGCCCCGGCCGCGATGACGGCGGCACCGGCCGCCGACAGGCCGAGGGCGCCGCCGGCCACCATGGCGCCGGTCGAGGTCAGGGAACCGGCGGCGAGCGAGGCGGCGCCGACGGCGCTGATCCGCCCGGCGTTGGACAGAGTCCCGGCGACGGCGGCGGACAGGGCTCCACCCGCCGCCATTTCCCCCTGATTGTCGAGGGCGGCGGCGCGCAGCGCCGCATCCCCCAGCGAGGCGATGGAGGCGCCGGTGGCATTGCCGACGGTACCGGCGGCGTCGATGACGGTGGCGCGCCCCGATTGCATCCGGCCGCTGTTGCCGACCTGCCCGGCGGCGACGCTCAAGCTGCCGGTCCCGGAGGTCACGGTACCGTCGGCGGCCAGCCCGGCCACCAGCTGTCCGTCGTTGGACAGGCTGCCGGCGGCGATGGAAACATCCGCCGCCGCGCCCGCGGTGCCGGAATTGGCGACCTCGGCGCCGCTGACCGACAGGGTCGATCCGGCATAGACGACGTCGGTGAGGACCACCGCGGCGGAGGCCGAGGCGATGGACATGGCGCCGCCGGATTTCAGGCGCTGGGCGGAAATCCGCCCATCGGCGGTGATGACCAGCGAATCGGCGGCCTCGGCCTCGGCCTGGAGATTGACGCCGACGCCCCGGTCGGTGCCGACCAGGATGATGCGGTTGGCGTACATGCCGCCCAAGGCCGTCGAATCGATGGAAACGCCGGTTCCTTGCGTGCCGTCGCCGGAGAGCCGGCGCGCGGCATAGTCGAAATGCCCCGAACCGGTGAAGACGCCTAAGGACTGGGCCTTGATCGCCGCGTTGAGACTGGCCGTGCGGCTGACGATGTCGAAGCTGTCCAATCCGGTGACGTCGAGCACCGCCCCGTCGATGAGGACGGCGCCCTGGCGCAGGTCGAGGCCGGACAAGGCGCCGGCGGCGTCGAAGGTGGGCGTGCCGGTGCTCAGGGTGACGCGGGGCGTGTTGACGAAGCCGCATCCCTGGCAGGTGATGCCGTTGGCATTGGCCAGAACGAACGCGGCCTGGGCGCCGAACACCTCGGTGACGCCCTGCAGCAGCGAGGCGTTGGCGCCGGTGACCTCGGCCAGGATCAGCGAGGCGGTTCCGGCCGTCAGATTGGGATTGCCCAGCACCACGCCGCCCAGTTTGGACACCCCGGCGGCCTGGCTGTTGTTGAGGATCAGCCCGGAAGTCCCGACATTGAAGTCGGTGAATTTGTTGTGCGACAGCCCGCTCCCGTTGGGCGCCACGATATTGACCATCGGCACGCCGTTGGCGGCGCTGTCCAGGCTCGGACGGTTGGCGGCGGGGGCGGCGGCGTCGGGGGTGACGCCGCCGGCATAGGCGATCAGCGGGTCGAGCAGCAGATGGGCCGACAGCAGCAGGGCGAGGCCGCGCTTGGCAAGGTCTTTCATCACAGCACCAGAACGAGGGAGAAGGTCAGTTGGTGGGGCGGCGTTTCGATCGACGCCGGATGGGCGAGCGGCCAGGCGCAGGTCAATTCGCCCTCCAGCCAGGGGCCGCCCAGGCGCACCCCGACGGCCGCCCCCGACAACCGCCCGCCGACGCTGTTGTCGGGGTGGAAATGGCTGACCACGCCGACGTCGTAGGCGGCGAAGGGCCGGATGACGCCCAGGGTTTCGTCGATGGCGGCGAAACCGCTCGGCAGTTCGGCCGACAGTTCGGTGTGCAGGTTGCCGCCGCGGTTGCCCTGGAGAATCTGATCCTTGTAGCCGCGCACCGTGCTTTCGCCGCCCAAGGCGACCTGTTCGGTGCTGTAAAGGGCGTCGGTGGTCCATTGCCCGTGCGCGCCACTGGACAGGGTCAGCCGGGGCAGCCCCGCCACCTCGATGGGATGGGCGTAGGAAAGGTCTCCCCGCCAGACGGTGAACTGAGCCTTGGGCGAGCCGGCCCACCCGCCATCCTCGCGGGCGCCCAGGGCGTGCAGGCCGCCGGCATATTGGAGGTTGGAATGCAGGACGCCGTCCAGCAGGCGCCGGACGTCGTCAAGCCCGCCGCCGGCGATGACGAGCTTGGGGCTCGATCCGGCGACGACGACGCCGGCGACGTCATTGACCACGCTTTTGTAGCTCAGGGTAAAGCTGGCGAAGGTCTTGCCCACGTCGTCGCGCCAGAGCATGCGGTCGAGCCCCAGGTTGACCGCCCGCTGGGTGCCGGCGCTCTGGATAATCTGGTTGAGGCCGTAGATCATGCTGCGGTACTGCATGAAATCGACGGCCCCGTTGAACCGCCAATAGCCCCGGGGGACGGAACCGTTGATCGCCCAGCTCCGGCTGGAGCGCTGGCTGGAATTGCCGAGCAGGTCCTGGCTGTGAAAGATGGCGAAGGAGTCGTTCACGCCGAGCAGATCCTCGATCTCGGCGGAGGCCTTGGTCTGCAACTCGCCGGTGGTCCGCTGCCCGGAATTGTCGACACCCCCGGTGACGCGCCAGGTCTTCGACGGCTTGTCGGTGATGGCGACGCGGCTGTCGCCCGGACGGTCGCCGGGGATCAGTTCGATCCTGGCGTCGTTGGAGCGCAGGCGGTTCAACTGGTCGATGCCCTGTTCGAGGTCGCGCAGGTTGAGCACCTCGCCCGGCGCGGCGGGAAAGGCGGCCAACACCTCGGAGAGGTCGGAGGCCGGCTCGCCGTTCCAGTCGAACCCTTGCAGGCGGCCCTCCACCACCCGGATGGTGAGGATGCCGTCGGCGACGTTCTGTTGCGGCAGGGTGGCGCGCGTCGTCACGTAACCGCGGGCCGCATAGAGATCGGTCACCGCGCGCAGGATCTCGTTGACCTCGGCGAAGGAAACGCAGCGTCCCGGATAGCCGGCGCTCAAATCTTGGCGATCGTCCTCGGAGAGCAGGGTGGCGCCCTCGAAGACGATCCGGCGCAGGGTGAAGCAAACCGCCGAGGGCGACAGCTCCGACGGCCCGGCGGGCGGAACGGGAAGCGGCTCCGGCGGGGGTTCGGACAGCCGGCGGTCGCGCCCGCGCTGATCGAAGCGCTGCTGCTGCAACTGCTGGATTTGATCCTGTTGACGCTCGATGGCCCGCTGATCGCCGGCCGCCTGAGCGAACGCGCCCCGCGACGATGCACTCGCCATAGCAACAACTATGACGAATAGCATACATAAAAATGCATACCGAAAAATTTACTTATGCCCCTTAGTATAGATGCACACCTGCATCTGCCCACGGGCATTTTCATAAAGCTACGTTTGCGATATACAAAATATTATTATTTATGTGATATTTTATTTAAATTTTGTATTTGCATTTACTATTCATTAATGAAATTAAAGATGCTTTCATTTCACGATTAAATAACGTTTTGGTTGATCCCCCTGCCATGCCGGCCACAGGGGCCAAACCGGAACGCCGGGGAGGCTGACGGGGCGAGACCCGACCGCCGTCCGTAAGCTCTCGCCAGGAATCGTTGACGGCGCCGGCGGGCAGGCTTAGCATCGCCGCCCATGACGACGAACCAGACCCAGTCCGTGTGGTATTACCCGCTGCTTTCCTAAGCGGCGGGATGGTTTCGTCATCTTTCAACCGCTGCCCGGCCAGCGGTTGACCTTCGGTTGGACACCGTTGGCCTCTCAAGTCTTCGATAGAGGTTAACTCCCGTGTCCGACGATCATTCCCTGACAGTCCCCCGGCCGCTTGTCGGCATCATCGGCTTCGGCGCCTTCGGGCGCCTGATGGCCCGGCATCTGCGTCCGCATTTCCGCCTGCGCGCCTACGATCCGGCGCCCCCGGTCGAGGCCGACGCCGATCTGGCCGATGTCGCGCTCGCCCCCCTTCAGGATGTCGCCGCCTGTCCGGTCGTCATCCTGGCGATGCCGCTTTCCCGTCTCGAGGAAACGGTCCGCGCCATCGGGCCGCATCTCAGCGAGGGCGCCCTGGTGCTCGACGTCGGTTCGGTCAAGATGAAAGCCGCCGAAATCATGGCGGCGGGGCTGCCGGACCACGCTGAGATCATCGCGACGCATCCGCTGTTCGGTCCTGCCAGCGCGGCGGGCGGCATCAGGGGATTGAAGATCGCCCTCTGCCCGGTTCGCGGCCGGCGTTCCGCCCGCGTCGCGGCCTTCCTGCGGAAAGGCCTGGGCTTGCGCGTCGTCATGACGACGCCGGAAGCCCATGACGCGGAAACCGCCATGGCGCAAGGACTGACCCATCTGATCGCCAAGGTGCTGGTCCAGATGGAACCCCTGCCGACGCGCATGACGACGAAAAGCTTCGATCTGTTGAAGCAGGCCATCGACATGGTGCGCAACGACGCGCCGGAAGTGTTCCAGGCGATCGAATGCCTCAACCCCTATTCCCCCCGGATCCGCAAGCGTTTCCTGGACATCGCCGCCACGCTGGACCAGGATCTGGGGCCATCATGACCTTCCACGCCGATCTGCACGTCCATTCCAAATATTCCCGAGCCACCAGCCGCGACCTCGATCTGGAGCGCCTGGCCTGGTGGGCCGCGGTCAAGGGCATCGAGGTGGTCGGCACCGGCGATTGCGTCCATCCGGGCTGGGTGGCCGAAATCAAGGAAAAGCTGGAACCCGCCGGTGGCGGGCTGTACCGCCTGAGGCAGGAAATCCGGGACGAGATCGGCAAGACGCTGCCGGCCGCCTGCCGGAACGATGTGCGATTCCTGCTCACAACCGAGATTTCGACGATCTACAAGAAGGGCGACAAAACCCGGAAGGTCCACCATCTGGTCTGCCTGCCCGATCTCGATGCCGTCGACCGGCTGGCCGGGAAGCTCGCCCGCATCGGCAACATCGCCTCCGACGGCCGGCCGATCCTCGGCCTCGATTCGCGCAATCTTCTGGAAGTCGTGTTGGAATCGGGATCGACGGCCTGCCTGATCCCGGCCCATATCTGGACGCCCTGGTTCGCCGCCCTCGGCTCGCAATCGGGCTTCGATTCCATCGCCGACTGCTACGGCGATCTCGCCGGCCATATCTTCGCGGTGGAAACCGGCCTGTCCTCGGACCCCGAGATGAATTGGCGGGTCTCGTCCCTTGACCGTTACCGGCTGGTCTCCAATTCCGACGCCCATTCGCCGGCCAAACTCGGCCGCGAGGCGACCCGATTCGCCTGCGCCCCCGACTATTTCCAGATGATGCATGCGCTGAAAACCGGGGACGGCTACGTCGGCACGGTGGAATTCTTCCCCGAGGAGGGGAAATATCATCTGGATGGCCACCGGGCCTGCGACGTCAGACTGGATCCGAAGGAGACGCTGGCCCTGGGCGGACGCTGCCCGGTCTGCGGCCATCCGGTCACGGTCGGCGTGGCGCATCGGGTGGAAATGCTGGCCGACCGCGACAGCGGCACGGCACCGCCGCCCTCGGCGGGAACGGTGGCGAGCCTGGTCCCGCTGCCGGAAATCCTCTCCGAACTTCTGGGAAGCGGTGTCGCCTCGCAGACGGTGGGCCAGGCCTTTGATCGGATCGTCGGCATCCTGGGCCCCGAATTGTCGATCCTGGGCGCGGTGCCGATCGAGGATATCGCCGGCACCACGCCCCTGCTCGGCGAGGCGGTCGCGCGTCTGCGCGCCGGCTCGGTGATCCGGCAGGCCGGCTATGACGGGGAATATGGCGTGATCCGCCTGTTCGCCGAAGGCGAGTTGGACCGCCGCAGCAAGGGCGACATGCTGTTCGAGGCGCCGGTCATCCGGCGGCGCGCGGCCGGCGCCACGGCGAAAGCGCCCGCCGTTCCATCCGTCCCCACCGGCGCGGCGGAACGGGCGCCGCCCCCGTCCGGACGCACCGGCGTCCTCGCCGCCCTCGACGCCGATCAGGCCCGGGCGGCGGAGGTTGTCGACGGACCGGTGGCGGTAATCGCCGGCCCCGGTTCGGGCAAGACGCGCATGCTCACCCATCGCATCGCCCATCTGATCCGTGACTGCGGCGTGCCGGCCGGCAACTGCCTGGCCATCACCTTCACGCGCCGCGCCACCGAGGAATTGCGCAGCCGGCTGGCTGTCCTGCTGCCCGGCCGGACGCGCAAATGCGCCGTGGAGAGTTTCCACTCCCTCGGCCTCGGCATCCTCAAGGCCCATGGCGCCCTGCTCGGTCTGCCGGCCGATTTCCGGGTGGCCGACGAAGCCGAGCGGAGGTCGGCCCTGGCCGCCGCGCTGTCCATCGGCGAAAAGGCGGCGGGCCGGCTCATCAAAAAGGTCTCCGCGCTGAAGCGCTCCGCCGCCCCGGCGGAAGGCGAAGACGGCGAGGCATTGGAAACATTGGCCCGTCTGGGACGGGAGGCGGGCTGGGTCGATTTCGACGATCTGGTCGGACTGTCCGTCGAACTGCTGGAACGGAACCCCGAGATCGCCCGGCGGTGGCGCGGCCGCTTCACCCATATCCTGGCCGATGAATTCCAGGACATCGACGCCTGGCAATACCGCATTCTGAAAGTCCTGGCCGGGGAAAACGGCAATCTGTGCGTGATCGGGGATCCCGATCAGGCGATCTACGGCTTCCGGGGCGCCGATGCCACCTGCTTCGAACGATTCGCCCAGGACTTTCCCTCCGCGAAAACGATCAGGCTCGGCCGAAATTACCGGTCGAGCGGCGCCATCGTCGCCGCCGCCTCGGCGATCGTCGGGCGAGCGGCCGAAGAAACCGCCGTCAGACCGACCGGCGATTCCATCGTGCTGCACACGGCCTCGTCCGAAGGGGCGGAAGCCGTCTTCGTCGGCGGCACCATCGAGACCCTGATGGGCGGCCACGACATGCTCGCCGCCAATCGCAAAACCGGCGGGAAGAAGGCCTCCGGACCTCTCGGCTTCGCCGACGTCGCCGTCCTTTACCGAACCGACGCCCAGGCGGCGGCGTTGCGGGCTGTTTTCGACCGGGCCGGCATTCCTTTCAGGAAAAGCACGCCGGCGCCCATCGCCGGCCATGAGGGTGTCGTCGCCATCCTCGACGCCCTGGCCGGGCAGAGCGGGCAGGACCGGGCGCCCGACCTTCAGGCCCGTCTGGAAGCGGCGGCCGACGCGGCGGCACGGCGGGAGGAGACCGGCGCGGCGACGCTGGCCGAGGCGAAAGGCTGGCTCAAGACGCTCGCCGCCGCCTATGGCGATGAGAAGGCGTTGCGGGAGCAGGTGGCGCTGTCCACCGAGGCGGATTTCCACGACGCCCGCGCCGACCGGGTGTCCCTGCTGACCATGCACGCCGCCAAGGGCTTGGAATTTCCCGTGGTCTTCGTCGTCGGCCTGGAGGACGGACTGGTGCCGTTCTCCTTCCCCGGTTCACCGGAAGACGCCGGATCGCTGGCCGAGGAGCGGCGGCTGTTCTATGTCGCCGTCACCCGCGCCCGGGACCGGCTGTTTCTCACCCGCGCCACCGAGCGGTTCTGGTACGGCAAGACTTGCGCATTGCCGCCCTCGCCTTTCCTGCAAGACATTCCGCCCCACCTGACCAGGCACGAAACCGCCGCGGCCCCCGCTCCGCGAGCAAAGCAATACAACCTGTTCTGAAAACGGCGAGACTGTCCGGCCCCGAAAAAAGCTCAAACCGGCGGAAGCGGCGCCCTGTGAGCCCCGGCTCCTTTCTTCGGTGGCCCCGGCGTCCCTGCGGGCGGGCCACTATTTTATTCGGTTGTGCAATGCCGCCGATCTTCCAGTTCCGGAAGCGCGGGCCCCACGGGAACGATGCCGGTGGGATTGAGGGCCCGGATCGAATAATAGCCCCGCTTGATGTGATCGAGGCTGACCGTGGCACGCACGCCCGGCACCGCCAGGATCCGCAGCATATAGGCGTGAAGATGCGGATAATCGGCGAGACGCCGGAGATTGCATTTGAACAGGCCGTGATAGGCGGCGTCGAAGCGCACCAGGGTCACGAACAGGCGGATATCGGCTTCCGTCAGCCGCCCGCCGAAAAGATAGGGGCCGTCGCCGGATTGCAGGCGCGTCTCCAATGCGTCGAGCATGGAGAAGACGTCACCTACGGCCTCTTCATAGGCGCCTTGCGTGGTGGCGAAGCCGGCACGATAGACGCCGTTGTTGAGGCGGGGATAGATCTCGCCGTTGAGGCTGTCGATCGCGCCTTGCAGGTCGGCCGGATAAAAGTCGAAGGCGGGAGTGGCCAGGGCGCCGAAACCGGAGTTGAACATCCTGAGGATGTCCGCCGATTCATTATTGACGATGGTCTTGCGTTGTTTGTCCCAGAGGACGGGGACCGTAGCGCGGCCGGTGTAATGGGGATCGGCCCGGCTATAGAGTTCGTGCAGATAGGCCGCGCCGTTCACCCCATCCCTGTCCGCGCCGGGATAATCGCCGAAACGCCAGCCCTCATCGGTCAGAACCGGCTCGACGATGGAGACCGGAACCGCCTTTTCCAGGCCCTTCAACGCTCGCGCCATCAGTGTGCGCGACGCCCAGGGGCAGATCAGCGCCACATAAAGGTGATAGCGACCCGCCTCGGCCGGAAACCCGGCCTCGCCGGTTGGTCCGGCGGCCCCGTCCGGCGTGACCCAATGACGGAAGGAGGAAACCTGGCGCACGAAACCGCCTTTTTCGTCGGTCGCCTGCACCGGCTGCCAATCGGCCGTCCATTTTCCATCGACGAGCATGATGCCGCTCCTTGCTTCCGCCGGCTCAGAGGACGGCGAGGGAAATCCCGATTCCCCAGGGATCCGTCATCGTAAGGCGTGTGGCGGCACGGTCTCCTGCCGCCGCCATCCTGCCCCCATCCACGCCGATCTCGATATCGGCGAGGCCGATCACCGGGCCGTCACGCCTCTCCGCGCCGCGGCTGTTCCAGATATTCGCCGCGATATGGTGATGATAGCCGTCGGCGGCGAAAAAGGTCGCGCCCGGATAATGGCAGGTGACCTGGAGACCGAGCGCCCCGGCATAAAAATCCTCGGCCGGGCCGATGGCGCCGACCTGCAGGTGAATGTGACCGATGCGCGACCCATCGGGGAATCCCCGCCAGCGGCCGCCGGGGGCGGCGGCCAGCAGGTCGTCGACGTCGAGGGGGTCGGTGACCATCTCCACCATGCCGTCTTTCCGTTTCCAGCGGGATTTCGGCCGGTCGGCGGTGATCTCAACGCCGTTTCCTTCCGGATCGGCGAGATAGAACGCCTCGCTGACGCCGTGATCGGCGGCCCCGATGATGGGCGAGCGGACGGCCGCCGCATGGCTCGCCCAGCCGACAAGATCGGCGCGCGACGGCAACAGAAAGGCGGTATGGAACAATCCCGCTTCCCGCATGCCGCGCCGGCGGGCCGCCGCATCGCGGCGAAGTTCGAGAAGCACCGCGCCACCGTCCGCACCGAACAGAGCCGTCTCGCCGTCGTCTTGCAGACGATGCAGGCCGACGGCGCGCTGATAGAAATCGCCGACCCGGGCGAGGTCGTGCACGACGAGCGAGACCTTGCGCGGAACGAAGGACGGGGCCGGCACGTGGTCTCCCACGCGCTCGGCGGCATTGGCTGCAAGCAGGGCGGTCATGGCCGGTCCCCTTTCCTTATCGACCGCTGGGAGCGGAAAACGGCGACGGCTTCAGGGCATAGGCTCCGTCTCCGGCCAGCGCCAGGACGATCAGTCCGATGATCCAGAAGGCGGGGAACTCCCAGCCGCCGTTGGCATTGGTGAAAAAGAAGCCGGCCGATCCATGCACCGTGACGATGGCCCCCAGCAGAATGGGGATCAGCGCAACCGCGACGAGACGCGGCCAGACGCCCAGGACGAGGGCCACGGCGCCCAGCAATTCCCAGGCGATCGTGACATAGGCGAGCCAGCCGGGCAGGCCGAGCGAGCCGAAGAAGGCAGCCGTTCCGGCGGGCGTGAAGACGAAGATCTTGAGGCCGACATGGGCGAGGAACAAGACGCCCAGGGCGAGACGCAGGACGAGGGCGGCGAACGGGGCGGTACGGGAATCGATCATGACTTTAATCTCCGAACAATGGATCGGTGTCGGCAAGAAGAATGCATCCGTTCCCCATTCTTAACTATCTGGCAAAAATGGCTTATACTTCTTCCAAAATGGAAGGAATGGCATGGACCGTCTCGATTGCGACCGCATGTTTGTCGCCGTGCTCGACGCCGGCAGTTTCGCCGGCGCGGCGAAACGGTTGGGGACCAGCAGCGGACAGGCCTCCAAGCTGGTCTCGAAGTTGGAGGCGGATCTCGGCGTGCAGCTTTTGAAGCGCACGACGCGCGCCCTGTCGGCGACCGAGGTCGGACAGGCCTATTTCGAGCGGATCAGGGGACTGCTCGAAGAATTCGATGCGCTCGAAGCCTCGGTACGCAACGCCTCCGGCCAGCCCGCCGGCCACTTGCGGCTGACCGCGCCGCTGTCCTTCGGTACCAGCCAGTTGGCGCCGCTGTTGATCGACTTCGCCCGATCCTTCCCCGATATCCAACTCGACGTCAATTTTTCGGACCGGGTGGTCAATCTGATCGATGAAGGATTCGATGCCGCCGTCCGCGTCGGCAGGCCCGGCGACAGCAGCCTGATCGCCCGCAAATTGTGTGATATCCGCATCATTCTCTGTGCCGCGCCCTCCTATCTGAAGGTGCATGGCGAACCAGCCGCGCCGCAGGAACTCAGCGGTCACGACTGCGTCATCGATACGAATTTCGCCGATCCGACGAACTGGTCCTTCCAGGAAAAGGGGGGCGGAGAGGCGAAAACCATCGCCGTGCCGGTCAGGTCACGGCTGCGTTTTTCCAACGCCGAGGCTTGCCTCGCCGCCGCCGAGGCGGGCCTCGGCATCGCCCGCGTGCCGAGCTTCATCGCCGGTCCGCGACTGAAGACCGGCGCCTTGCGCCCGATGCTGCAAGATTGGGAAGACGCGGCGCATGGCCTCTACGCGCTTTATCCGCCGGGACGGCATCTGGCGATCAAGGTCCGCGCCCTGGTCGATTTTCTGGCCGGCGCCTACAGGGGCAAGCCGGCATGGGATTGCGGATGGTGACGGATCTGGGGGCGCCGCCCGAGGCCCCCGTCTCCACGCCGATGTGGGAAGATTTCATCGACCGGTTGATCGACAATAGAGAGCGGCGCAGTCCTCGGCGAGGACAGCCCCGGTGAGCGCGATGTCGTCGCGGTAGGCATCTTGTATGTAATCGCGCGTGTTGAGGTGTCGCGCCTCGAAATACATGGGATGGACCTCCGCGCGGCTCGCCCCATAAACGATCCGCCGAACATTCGCCCACAGCGCGGCCATGGTGCACATGCCGCAAGGCTGTAACGTCGAGTAGAGCGTCATGCCGCCGAGATCGCCCCCTGGGGCGACGAGGCTCGCCGCGCGGATGACGACGATTTCGGCATGGGCGGTCGGATCGCTGTCGCTGGCGACCCGGTTGTGACCGGCGGCCACCACCTTGCCGTCACAGACGACAACGCAGCCAATCGGCGCATTTCCGGTGCGGCTTCCGATCTGTGCCTGCTCGATTGCCAGGCGCATGAAGCGCCTGTCCGATCTCTCCGTAATTTCGCCGGGAGTCACTGTGGCAGCCATATCGACCTCATTCATACCGGCAGGGAAACGGAAGCTCCCCGGTTGCTGGTCGGCGGGGGATGCTCTCCTCCCGCACTCCGATCCAACTCGCCGCCGGCCGCCGTTTGGACGAAGGGCCTATTTCAGCGTCGCCTGCAACGTGATCTCCGCCACGCCGGCAAGGGCCTTCGACAACGGACAATTGGCCTTGGCGGCCGCCGCGATCTCCTGGAATTTCGCCTCGTCAATGCCGGGCACGGTGGCTTGCAAGGTCAATGAGATTCGATCGATGACGAAGCCATCCCCCTGCTTGGACAAGCGTACGCCGGCCTTGGTGTCGATCTCCGCCGTGGCCAGTCCGGCCTTATCGCATGCGAAGGAAAAGGCCATGGTGAAACATGCGGCGTGGGCGGCGCCCAGGATTTCCTCGGGATTGGTGCCGTTTCGGTCATCCTCGAAACGGCTGCCAAAACCATAAGGGTAGTTCGTCAAAGCACCAGTCTCGGTGCTGATTTTGCCCAGGCCTTTCTTGCCTTGGCCCTCCCAATGCACGGTGGCGGACTTTTCGGTCATGATGCGGCTCCTGTCTCGATGAAGGGGGCTCCGGAAGAGGGAATGGCGTCAGCCAAAACTCTGCGACCACGAAGATCATGCGTTCAAATATAGTCAAAATTTTATTGCCGAACACCCTCGGATTCTACGGAAATATGGGCGAGACCCACATGTATTATGATAATTATTAAAATTATACCGTCATGCCAACGCCGACAGATTACACAACAAATCTGTTTTTATGTGATGAATATCTGTTTATTATTACATACTTGCCCAATTCAGAATCCTCGCATGAGTAAATTCCGAGGCTATGCGGTCACGTGGCAGGCGACCAAAGTGACGGCGATTGACGCCCCACTCAAGATTGGCTCCATAGCCAGCGCGCGGTTTCACCGTTGGCCCGAGTGGCGGGGTGTCTCTTCACCCTCTTATCGGCATGTGGAGATTTCAAATGAAGAGAATATTGTTTTCAATCGTCACCGCGTCCGCGCTTCTGATGGGCGTCGGGGTTGCCTTTGCGCAGACGACAACGACCACCAGCACCTCGATCTGGACGACGGATCAAGGCCATCAGATCCGCGAGTACTCGACCATCCAGAAATTCAATTCCTTCAGCGATCCGAACCTGACACCAACCATCGGCACGACACTCCCCGGGACGGTCACGTTATACCCGCTGCCCGATGCGATTCAGATTCCGGAACCCGAACGCTACAGCTACACCATCATCAACAATCAACCCGTCGTCGTGGAGAGCACCACCCGCAAGGTGGTGCACACCTGGAACTAGCGTTGGAATGACGTCGAGGCGGCGATTGCGTAAGAGGGGCAAAAGGGCGGGAAAACGCCCTTCTCCCCTCGTGGGCGAGGGGCATCCCGCCGACAGCCGGAGGAAAAAAGGCCCCGTCAAAGGGGCCCTTTTTTCATGAAATGGCGGATGGGGTGGGATTCGAACCCACGATACGCTTTTGACGTATACACACTTTCCAGGCGTGCGCCTTCGACCACTCGGCCACCCATCCACGTCCGCCTTGCCCCTTTAGGAAGGAACAAACCCGACCGTCGGATGCGGCCGGGTGATGCGAAGCGGGGAAAATATACGACCAACTCCACCTTTGCAACCCTCGCATCCAGGATGGATCATTGAAAAATCATGGCCGTTGTGGCAATTACAACTCATCGTTCAACAGCTCAAAAAATGAGCAATTGATAGTCTTGGGGGTCGCATGTTCCTCGGTCGCCTTTTTGGATGGGGACTGCTGGGCTTGGCATTGCTGATGGCTTCGGGTGACGTGGTTCTGGCTCTCGGGCCAGGAGATCACGCGGGGCTGCTAACAAGGGACGTTTGGGTGTTATTGGCCGGGCACGCGCCCCAGGCCGATGCTCCGCCGTCTTCTTTCGGTCATTTGTTGATGGCTTGTCCCGCCTGGGCGGCAGTGGCGCCGCTTGGTGGCATTCTGCTGTGGGCCTGCCGGTCGCGGCGGCGGCGGCATCGCTTCCACCAGACCTTTTATTCCTGAGTTCGAACAGGCGAAGCCATTTTTCAGCGGCGCCGGCCCGGGTTCCGAATGCGTTACCGTCATTGCCGGACGTGATCCGGCAATCCATGGCGGCATGGACCGACCGACGTCATTGCCGACAGCCATCCCCGTGTCGAAACCATAAGCCAGACCATCTGAAAATCCGTATCGGACATGGCGTACAGCCTTGATTCTATTTGTGTTCAGACGATGAAACGTCTTCTGGACACGAAAAGGGCCAACGCCACGAGGCGCGGCGCGGCTTCATCATGTGGGACCGTGTCCCGCGTGATTCCGTTTTTGGTCCGAAATTTGCTCGATTTTCCCTGTATCCGCGTTTTCGAGCCTTATACCGGCAATTTTTTCCATTGAGCGTGTTGGTGTGCGGAGCTCTTTGGAAGGGGAAGGGGGCCGGTAGGCAGTTTCTGCAGGGAGGGGAATTTTGGATATTTCCAGTACGACAAGCGCGACAAGCGCGCAAAATCCGTTGATCAGCAAAGGGCGTCATACGCCCGATTTTTCTCAAATCTTCGCCCTCACTCAGGACGATCATCAGATTCTGTCGATGCGCGGCTTGAATGCGGACGCGCAGGACGCGGTCGGCGCGGTCTATGCCGAAGGCCGTTCGGCGGTGCAAACCGGGCGGGCGAAGGACTTCCTGTCGGGCTTGGACACGCAATCCTTAAGTCTGCTGCAAGAGGCGGCAAGCCTCGCCGAGCCTGTCGATGTTGCGTCTTTGTCGGAAGAAGGGGCGGAGAACCTCCTCCTCGCGCCGACCGAGGCGGTGGATCTCAACGGTGACGGCATGATCCAAACGGGGGCGTCGCTTGGATTCCAATTTCCCCCGGTCAATGCATCGCCCGAATTGCGCGCGGCATGGGAGAAGACCACGGCCGGCATGAGCGAGGGCGATGCGGCAACATTGGCGTTAATGATCGGAGGCCCGTCTGTCGCCGTCGATGGATCCGATATGAGGATGACGGATTTCTCCGGCAATTTTAACTGGAACGCCTACATGAAACAAATGATCAGCGCGAACGAAGCCGCGGCGCCTTACAACACCGCCCAGCAAACGCAAAAGATCAATGATCAGCTTCAGGACTTTTGGTCGGCCCTGAAGGACCAGGGGGTGGCCTGAGGGGAAAACCGCCCGGCGCTTGAGGGCGGCGGCGATCCGTTCCGGTCACCGGGATTTGGTATTTGGGGCGCTTCGGACTTTATCGAGACAGGGCCTGTTGATTTCAACAGGCCCTAATCGTCACCCATCTTCAGGGCGGCGAGGAATGCCGATTGCGGAATTTCCACCTTGCCGAACTGCCGCATCCGCTTCTTGCCTTCCTTCTGCTTCTCGAGAAGCTTGCGCTTGCGGCTGACGTCGCCGCCATAGCATTTGGCGAGAACGTCCTTCCTGAGCGCCGACAGGCTCTCGCGGGCGACGATGCGACCGCCGATGGCGGCCTGGATGGCGATCTGGAACATCTGCCGGGGAATGAGATCCTTGAGGCGGGTGCAGATCTGGCGCCCGCGCGATTCGGCCTGACCCTTGTGGGCGATGAAGGCCAGCGCGTCCACCGGTTCGGCATTGACCAGGATGGTCACCTTGACCAGATCGCTTTCCTGATAGCTGTCGATCTCGTAATCGAAGCTGGCATAACCGCGGCTGATCGACTTCAGTCGATCGTAAAAATCAAAAACGATCTCGTTCAACGGCAGGCGATAGACCACCATGGCCCGGTTGCCGGCGTAGGTCAGGTCGAGCTGAACGCCGCGCCGCTCGGTGCAGAGCTGTAAGATCGGCCCCAGGAATTCGTCCGGCACCATGATGGTGGCCTTGATCCACGGTTCCTCGATCTTGGCCATCTTGGTCACTTCCGGCATATCCGCCGGATTGTGCAATTGGACCTGCTCGCCGTTGGTCAACTCGATGCGATAGACCACCGAGGGGGCGGTGGTGATCAGGTCGAGGTTGAACTCCCGCTCCAATCGCTCCTGGATGATCTCCAGATGCAACAGGCCCAGGAAACCGCAGCGGAATCCGAAGCCCAGGGCGGCGGACGTCTCGGCCTCATATTCGAAGCTGGCGTCATTCAACCGAAGCTTGGACAGGGAATCGCGCAAATCCTCGAAGTCGGCGGCGTCGACCGGGAACAGGCCGCAGAACACCACCGGCACATTGGGCTTGAATCCGGGCAACGGCTTGTCGGCCGGGCGCTTCTCGTCGGTGATGGTGTCGCCCACCTCGCAGTCGGCCACGGCCTTGATCGACGCCTGGAGGAAACCGATCTCGCCGGGATTGAGGGCGTCGACCTGCACCATCTTCGGAGTGAAATAGCCGACACCGTCCACCTGATAGCTGGCGCCGGTGTTCATCATGCGGATCTTCTGGCCCTTCCGCAGGATGCCATGCTTGACCCGCACCAGGATGATCACGCCGAGATAACTGTCGTACCAACTGTCGACCAGCAGCGCCTGCAGCGGCGCGTCGGCGTCGCCTTGCGGCGAGGGCAGCCGGGTCACCAGCGCCTCCAGCACGTCCTCGATGCCCAGACCCGTCTTCGCCGAGATCATCACGGCGTTCGACGTGTCGAGGCCGATGACGTCCTCGATCTGCTGCTTGATCCGCTCGGGCTCGGCGGCGGGCAGGTCGATCTTGTTGAGAACCGGCACGATCTCGTGATTGTTTTCGATCGCCTGATAGACGTTGGCCAGGGTCTGCGCCTCGACGCCCTGGCTTGCGTCGACGACCAGCAGGGATCCCTCGCAAGCGGCAAGCGACCGGCTGACCTCATAGGCGAAGTCGACGTGGCCGGGCGTATCCATCAAATTCAGTTCGTAGGTTTCCCCATCCTTGGCCTTGTAGGCCAGACGTACCGTCTGCGCCTTGATGGTGATCCCCCGCTCGCGCTCGATATCCATCGAATCGAGGATCTGGTCGCGCATCTCGCGTTCCTCGATGCCTCCGCATTTCTGGATCAGGCGATCGGCCAGCGTCGACTTGCCATGGTCGATGTGGGCAATGATGGCGAAGTTGCGAATATGCTTAAGATCTGTCATCGGTCTCGGCAGCTAAAGGGTTTGCCGGAACATAGGGCACAAGCGATCCGGGAGCAATGGGGGAAGCGGCCACGAGGTCCGTCCCGGCGCCCGGCGACATCTTATACCAAGTCTCGATGAGGATGCCTCATCGAGACTTGGTCTGGCCCATTGAGGGCCCGCGCCATCGTTGGCGCGAAGCCGTGCAGCCCGAAGGGCAAACGACGCCGCAGGCGGGCCGAAGGCCGAGCGAAGCGAGCAACGGATACGGATGTATCCCGCCCGGCGCTTGAGGGGCGCTGATCAGTTTTGATCAGCGCAGGTTGGTATAAGGACTCCATCATGCATGATACCGGCAAGACGCTTTCCCCTCCGCCCGCCCCCGATCCGTGTTGGGCCTGGTTCCTCGATATCGACGGCACATTGATCGAACTGACCGGGGAACCCTCGTCGCTGCGCAAGCCTCACCGCCTGCCCGAACTGCTGGAGGCGTTGCGGCGGCGCGTCGGCGGCGCCGTCGCGCTGGTCAGCGGACGATCCGTCTCCAACATGCGCGCCTTGATCGCGCCGGCCGAGCTGCCCCTCGCCGGCTGCCACGGTCTGGAGCGGCGGCTGGCCGACGGACGCATGCTGCGCGCCCCCTCCTCGCCCCTGCTGGCAGAGGCGCGCGCCACATTGCGGGCCTTCGCCGACGACCATCCGGGGGTTTTTCTCGAAGACAAGGAATGCACCCTGGCTCTGCATTACCGGCAGGTGCCGCATCTGGAATGGGCATGCCGGGACGCCGTCGAACGGACGGTGTCGGGAGACCTCGGCATGCTTTCCGGCAAGATGGTCTACGAAGTAAAACCCCGGAATTTCAGCAAGGGGACCGCCCTCCGATCCTTCATGGAGAGCACGCCCTTCCAAGGACGCCGCCCGGTCTTCCTCGGCGACGACTTGACCGACGAGGACGGCTTCGAAGCCGCCGCGGCGTTGGGCGGCATCGGCATTCTGGTGGGACCGGTCCGTCCAACCCGCGCGGAGTTCCGCCTCGCCGACGTCCCCTCGCTGCACGCCTGGCTGGCCGCTCTCGGACTATGACGGCGGGAAAATTCAGTTTGCCGGCGGCGTCGCCGTATAGCCCCGGGCACATTCGGGAGCCTGCTCGACGGCGGCGTGGAATTGCGCCAGCGTGGGAGCGCTGATCACGACGCTTTGACCGCCATTCCCGCAAGTGGTGGACCATACATTGGACATCCGGACCACCTTCACGTCGGAAGAGGCACAAGCGGATACTCCCAGCAAAACACCGGCGGTAAGAAAGAGAGAAATTCTGTTCATGGTAACGATGACCTTAATGGGACAAGACTGACCTGCTTACGCGCCGCCCGACTATAATGAAGGCGGCGGCGCATGCAAGGTCCGGCCCGCCCGTGGAAAGTAATCATCCCGCAGGGCAATCGGGTGAACCCGCTTACCCTGAATCATCCCGGCCATCGTGTCGCCACAATCAACATATCAAATAAGATCGATCTTATTTTCGAATATAAGGACGCCAAGTCGCATCTGCGCGACGACGCTTCTTCCTTGAAAGAGGCCGCGACCATGAGAATGACGCTCAGATTCGCCCTCCCCCTTCTTCTCATTCTTGGCGGCATCACCTGGGCGGCATCGCCGCTGATGGCCAATCTGGTCGATCGCTGGTTTCGCGGAGACGTCGAGTCGCATGCCCAATTGCTTTTCGATTCCCTCAAAGACTCCCTGACGGGCGATCTCACCGAAGACCAGATCGCCACGCTCATCAGCCGGATCAACGGCGACAAGCATCTCCTGGCTCTCGGGCTTTGCACCCCCGAAGGACAATTGACCCGCCGTTCCGCCGGATGGCCGCCGCCGCTCGGCTGCCCGGCCACGCCTCCCGACCGGGGACGGGCTTTCACGAAAGGCCGCCTGAAGAGCGGACCAATTCTGACATCCGCCTTCGCCCTGCCGTCGCAAGGTCCGACCTCCGGCTATCTGGTGTTCGTTCATGACCTTCGCTTCATCGATGACCGCAGCCGCTGGGCGGAGGCCTACACGGTCGGATTGTTTGCCCTGCTGGCGACGGTGGCGGTGGCGGTGGCCGTCCTGATCACCAGGCTGACCATGCGGGGCTGGGTCAAGGCCGTCCGCGAAGGCCTGGCCAACACCGCGGATGCCCGATTGCCGCCGTCCCCGGAAATCGCCTCGCTGGTCGGCGACGTTCAGAAAATGTTGCGAGACGGCGAGGGACAACGCGAACCCTCCGAAATGATTCGCGTCGACTGGACGGCGGACAGCCTGAAGCACCTTTTGAAGACGGAACTGCCCGATGCCGAGGTTATCGTCGTCTCCAACCGCGAACCCTACATTCACAACGACGTCGATGGCGAAATCCGGATTCAGCGCCCCGCCAGCGGTCTGGTCACCGCGCTCGAACCCATCACGCGAGCCTGCGGCGGCATCTGGATCGCCCATGGCAGCGGTTCGGCCGATAGGCGCAGCGTCGATGAAAAGGATCACGTGGCCGTCCCTCCCGACGCCCCCTCCTATGTGCTGCGCCGCATCTGGCTGACCGACGAGGAGGTGGAGGGTTACTACTTCGGGCTGGCCAACGAGGGTTTGTGGCCGCTTTGCCACATCGCCTTCATCCGCCCCGCCTTCCGCGCGGCCGATTGGCAGCATTATGTCGCGGTCAACCGAAAATTCGCCGATGCGATCGTCGCCGAAGCCAAAAGCCCGAATCCCCTGGTCCTGGTCCAGGACTATCATTTCGCCCTGGTGCCGAAGATGGTCCGCGAGAGCCTGCCCGACGCCACCATCATCACCTTCTGGCATATCCCCTGGCCCAACCCGGAAATGTTCAGCATCTGCCCCTGGCGCGAGGAGATTCTCTCGGGCCTGCTCAGCAGTTCGATCCTGGGTTTCCACACCCAGTTCCATTGCATCAATTTCCTGGACTCGGTGGACCGCTTTCTCGAATGCCATATCGACCGTGAACACAGCACCGTCACCACCGGGGCGAGCACCACCCTGATCCGCCCCTATCCCATTTCCATCGAATGGCCGGCCGCCGCTCTCGCCGGCCAGCCCGATATCGCCGGATGCCGCAAGGCCGTTTACGCAAAATTCAACCTGTCGGAGGACATCCGGCTGGCGATCGGTGTCGAACGGTTCGACTACACCAAGGGCATCCCTGATCGTTTCCGCGCCGTCGAAAGCCTGCTGGAGAACCATCCCGAATGGATCGGGCGTTTCTGCCTGCTGCAAATCGCGGCGCCGAGCCGCGCCCAATTGGCCGCCTATCAGGCCGTCCAGGTCGAAGCGCAGGACGTCGCCCGGGCGATCAACGACCGCTTCGGCCGGGATGGATGGCAGCCCATCATTCTGATCGCCCGCCATCACGACGCCGCCGAGATATGCACGCTGTTTCGCGCCGCCGATCTTTGCGTGGTCACCAGCCTGCACGACGGGATGAATCTGGTGGCCAAGGAATTCGTCGCCGCCCGCGACGATGACGACGGAGTGCTGATTCTCAGCACTTTCGCCGGCGCGTCACGCGAACTGCTGGAGGCGCTGATCGTCAATCCCTACGACATCCGGGGCATGGGCGAAGCCATTCATCAGGGGCTGAGCATGTCTTCGGATCAGCGGCGGGACCGCATGCGGCTGATGCGCGAGATGGTCGCCGAATACAACATCTATTTCTGGGCCGGCCGCATGCTGATGGACGCCGCCCGCATACGGAAACGGCAAGGCATCGAAAAACCCCTCGATAACGGTGAGCCCATATGACCTCTCTCGATCTCGGCGTCATCGGCAATGGCGCCGTCGCCGCTTTGGTTGACGCCTCCGCCACCATCAATTGGTGGGGCTTTCCCCGCCTCGACGGCGACCCCGTCTTTCTCAGCCTGATCAATGGAGGGAAGGACGGGGACGGGCAAGACGGGCCGGCGAACGGCTTTTTCTCCCTCGATCTCGCCTCCCAGATCCATGCCGAACAGATTTATCTGCCCAACAGCGCAATCCTGCGTACAACCCTTTACGACGATGACGGCGGCGTGGCGGAGATCACCGACTTCGCACCGCGCTTCGTCTTGTACGAACGGATCTACCGGCCGCCGATGCTGATCCGTCAGATCCGCCCCATTCGCGGGCGTCCGCGCCTGCGCATCAGGGTCCGTCCCTGCTTCCAGTATGGCGAACTGCTGCCCCAGATTACCCGGGGCAGCAATCACATCCGTTATGTCGGCGCCTCGCAAACGCTGCGGCTGACCACCGATGCGCCGATCTCCTATATTCTCGAGGAACGCCATTTCCTGGTCGACCAGCCCTTGACCTTGATCATCGGCCCGGACGAAAGCCTGCGGGAAGACATCGAACGGACGGCGCGCGACCTGTTCGAGCGGACCCTCGATCACTGGCGCGGCTGGGTCCGCTCCCTTTCCATTCCCTTCGAATGGCAAGACGCCGTCATCCGCTCGGCCATCACCCTGAAACTTTGCAATTTCGAAGAAACCGGGGCCATCGTCGCGGCCTTGACCACATCGATCCCCGAAGCGCCGGACAGCCGCAGAAACTGGGACTACCGGTTCTGCTGGCTCCGTGACGCTTATTTCGTCATCCACGCCCTCAACCGGCTCGGCGTGACCCGCACCATGGAAAATTATCTGGGCTTCATCACGAATATCGTCGACGAATCCAGAGAGCACGCCCTGCGCCCCGTCTACGGCATCAGCCGCGAAAGCGGCATCGAGGAGCGGGAATCCGCCACCCTCGCCGGCTATCGCGGACAACTGCCGGTTCGGATCGGCAATCAGGCCAGCGGACAGATTCAAAACGATGTCTACGGCAGCGTCGTGCTGGCCGCCACTCATGCGTTTTTCGACCATCGACTGATCCGCCCGGGCAATGCCGAGTTGTTCGAACGCCTGGAACTTCTCGGAAAAAAAGCCATTCACGCCTTCGACAAGCCGGATGCCGGCCCGTGGGAGCTGCGCACCATCGCCGCCGTGCATACCTTCTCCAGCGTCATGTGCTGGGCCGCATGCGACCGGTTGTCGAAGGTGGCCGCCGTTCTCGACCGTCCCGAGCGCGCCGGCTGGTGGCGCAAGCAGGCCAATCGTCTCCATGCGGTCATCTGCGAGCATGCCTGGAACCCGCGTCTGGGACATTTCGTCTCGCAGTTCGACGGCGAGGAATTGGACGCCACCTTGCTGCTGCTCCACGAGTTGAACTTCCTGTCGGCCGCCGATCCGCGCTTCGTCGCCACCGTGGAGGCCATCGGACGCGACCTCAGGCGCGGCGATTTTTTGTTCCGCTACAAGACCAGTGACGACTTCGGGATTCCGGAAACCACCTTCGTCATCTGCGGTTTCTGGTATGTCGACGCGCTTGCCGCCCTGGGACGGCGCGAGGAGGCGCGAAGCCTGTTCGAAAGCATGCTGGCACGGCGCAATCCCCTGGGCCTGCTCTCCGAGGACATCGCCCCCGAAAGCGGAACCCTTTGGGGCAACTTTCCGCAGACCTATTCCATGGTCGGACTGGTGAACTCGGCCATGCGTCTCTCCGCCCCGTGGGAGGATGCCTTCTAGGAGCTGTGGACATTTAGCAGCGTGGTCATGCCCATTGATGGGGAGCGCCTTAAGGCTTCTCCCGTTTCCTCCGGCTCCCCGATGGCATGCAAGGAACCCCCGGATATTTTGAACCACCAAGGCACCAAGTCACCAAGGCGTCTTTCGGATCCGCCGGCGGCAGCCAATCCGCGCCGCAGGCATTTGCCCGACAGCGGATGATGGGACGGGAAAATGCCAGTGGCACACTCCGCCACCTTGGTGACTTGGTGCCTTGGTGGTTCATCAAAAGCCGGAGCGCACAGGAACGATCAAGAGGCCGAACTCCATCCGGCCAATCGCCAATTGTCCACAGGCCCTAAAACCGCGCAAGCGCATGGGCGCCTACTTTGAGACCGGCCATTTCGTTTCGCCTCGGCACCGTTTATCCGGTCGTTTCGGAACACACCACTGCTCATGCAGTTATTCCCGTGTCTTTTTCAGAGGCAACATCTTTGGCCTCACCATCGATCTCCCGGCGGCCGGCGCCGTCTTTCGTCCAGAACCTCGACGCACGGCCCCCCCCTGCAATAGGGGCTATGGCCGAGGCATGACTTGTCTTGGGCATTGCGGCGCACCATCTGTCCCGGGAACCTGCCGACTGGACCAGCCGCTACGGTCGGCGTAAAATTAATCGGCACAGAACAAGGAGCTCGCCATGCCAAACATCGGCGACGCTGGGATTGGACCCGAGTCACGGCCCCCCCCTCCGGCAAGTGCTGTACCCGCGATGCTGGACATTACCCATCGACGCAATCGCCTGGCAGGCCTGTGGGCCGCGGAATTGCTCGGCCTGATCGGGATTGCCGCCCAGGATTACGTCCGAACCGTCGTCCACCCCGGACATCCGCAGGATCAGGTCCACGGCGACGATCACGAAACGGTGGTCGACAAACTGGCCGAAGACCTCGCCGGACGGGCCAGCGAAGAGGAAATCCGCCGGCGCATGTCGCAATGCCTGCAGGAAGCCCGCCGACGGACTGAATTGGGCAAGAAAGAGTAAGGGCTTGGGGCGAAATTATCGCTCCAAGCCCTGAAGCCCGAGCGGCGCATGAGCCGGCCGAAGCCGGAGGCGCAGGCATCATATAAACCCTTAGGCTCTGGAGCGATTGTTTCGCCCCAGAGCCTAAGGGGCCTGGAGAACAGGCGTCCTATAAGCCCGAGCGGCGTTTGAGCCCGCCGCGGCGGCGGCCACCGTCATAGGGAACGGGGCCAGGCACGCATCCGTGCGCCTGGCCCGCAAAATCGCGTTACCCGCGCAGTTCGCCGCCCGTCGCCTTGCCGACGGCATCGACCACCTTTGCGGCGATCGCTTCGATTTCGGCGTCGGTCAGCGTTTTCTCGACCGGTTGCAGGGTGACCTGAATGGCCAGGCTCTTCTTGTCTTCCCCGACATGCGGTCCCTCATAGAGGTCGAACAGCAGGACGTCGCTGATCAACGCCTTGTCGGCCCCCTTGGCGGCCCGCAAAACGGCTTCGGCGCTGACCGAGCGGTCGACGACGAAAGCGAAGTCGCGCTCGATGGCGTGGAAGGGCGAGACCTTGAGCAGGGACTTGGCCTTGGTCGGCCGCACCTTGGGCAGGGGAACCGCTTCGAGGAACACCTCGAAACCGACGACCGGCCCCTTGATGTCGAGAGCGGCCAGCACCCGCGGATGGATCTCGCCGAAAGAGGCGATCACCGTCTTCGGCCCCAGCTTGAGGCTGCCGGATCGCCCCGGGTGATACCAGGCCGGCGCCTCGGCCACCACCTGCAAGCCTTCCGCCGGACCGCCGGCCGCGGCGACGGCACCCGCCGCGTCGGCTTTCGCGTCGAAGGCGTCGACCGGACGCGCCTGTTCGGCCCAATGGCGAGCCGCGGCCCGCCCCGCCCGGATGCCGGCGGCCACCAACCGCTGATCTCCCGGCTGGTCGCCGTTGAACTCGGGCCCCAATTCGAACAGGGAGATATCGCGGAAACCCCGGTCGGCATTGCGTCCGGCGGCGGCGACCAGATTGGCCAGCACCGAGGGACGCATCGAATCGAGATCGCTGGAAATGGGATTGGCCAACGTCAGCTCCGCCTTGCCGCCACCGAAAAGTCCGGCGAGGGACGACGGCAGGAAGGACCAGGTGACGGTCTCGACGAGGCCACGCGCCGCCAGACCCCGCCGCACCCAGTTGGCCTGCCTTTGCGCGGCGGTCAGAACCGGACGGACGACGGACGGACGGGGCATCGACACCGTCGGAATATGGTCATAGCCGTGAATACGGATGACCTCCTCCACCAGATCGTGCTCTCCCGTCACATCGGCGCGCCAGGACGGCGGCACCACGGCATAGGACGTCCCGACCTTGGAAAGCTTGCAGCCCAGCGCCTCCAGCGCGGCGACCATCGCCTCCTCGGGCACGGATACGCCCCCCAACTGCTCGACGCGATGCGGGCGGAAGGTGATCGGGGCGCTTTCCGCCGGAGCCTTTCCGACGATAACCGGCTGGGATGCCTCGCCGCCGCATAACTCGATGATCATCCGGGTGGCCAGTTCCATGCCGGAGACGACGAAGGCCGGATCTATTCCGCGTTCGAAACGATAGCGGGCATCCGATTCGATAGCCAGCCGGCGCCCGGTGGCGGCCGTCCGCATCGGATCGAACAAGGCCGCTTCGAGGAACACGTCGGTGGTTCCGGCCGACACGCTGGTGGCCTCGCCGCCGATCACGCCGCCCAGGGCCTGAGGGCCGGCATCGTCGGCGATCACGGTCATCGAGCCGTCGAGATCGTAGCTCTTGCCGTTCAGCGCCGCCAGCGTCTCGCCGTCGCGGGCCAGGCGCGCCCGGACGTCGCCCTTGAGCTTGGCGGCGTCGAAGACATGCAGCGGACGATCCAGATCGATGGTGAAATAGTTGGTGATGTCGACCAGCGCCGAAATGGGGCGCAGGCCCACGGCGGTCAACCAATCCTTGAGCCAGCCGGGGCTTTCGCCGTTGCGCACGCCGCGGATGGTCCGTCCGGCGAACAGCGAGCAGGCGCCCGGCGCCTCGGCCGGAAAATCGAGGCTGACGCCGATCGGGCTGGTGAAGGAGCTCTTGACCGGCTCGACCGACAACGGCTTCAACTTGCCGAGACCGGCCGCCGCCAGATCGCGGGCGATACCGCGCACACCGAGGCAATCGGCACGATTGGGCGTGATCGCCACGTCGATCACCGGATCGAAGCTCAGCACCTTGGTCAAAGGTTCGCCGGCCGGCGTATTGCTCGGCAATTCGATGATGCCGGAATGATCCTCGCCCAGCAGCAATTCCCGCCAGGAGCACATCATGGCCTGCGATTCGACGCCGCGGACATTGCCTTTCTTCAGGGCCTCGCCCGTGGCGGGCACCACCACGCCGGGAAGCGCCACCACGACCTTGAGCCCCGCCCGCGCGTTCGGCGCGCCGCAGACGACCTGAAGCGTCTCCCGCCCGATCGACACCTTGCAGAGCTGGAGACGGTCGGCGTTGGGATGGGGACCGGCCTCCATCACCTGGCCGGTGATGAAGCCGCCGAGGCGGGCGGCCGGATCGTCGAGGGATTCGACTTCAAGACCGAGCATGGTCAGGCGTTCGGCGATGGCGTCGACGCCGGCGGTGGTATCCAGATGGCGCTTCAGCCAGGACAGGGTGAATTTCATCGGGCAAGTCCTCCGGAAAGCGTCGGCACGTCGAGCGGCACGAAGCCGTAATGCCTGAGCCAGCGCAGATCCGAATCAAAAAAGGTCCTCAGGTCGGGAATTCCGTATTTCAGCATGGCGATCCGCTCGATTCCCATGCCGAAGGCGAAGCCTTGATATTCGTCGGGATCGATGCCGCAGTTCCTCAGCACGTTGGGATGAACCATGCCGCAGCCCAGGATTTCCAGCCAGTCGGCCCCGGCGCCGATCTTCAGTTCCCCGCCCGCCCGCGAGCAGCCGATATCGACCTCGGCCGAGGGCTCGGTAAAGGGAAAGAAGGAGGGGCGGAAGCGCACCGGAACATCGTCCACCTCGAAATAGGTTTTGACGAACTCGCTGAGACACCCCTTCAGGTGGCCCATGTTGGTCGTCTTGTCGATGACCAGCCCCTCCAGCTGATGGAACATCGGCGTGTGGGTCATGTCGGAGTCGCAGCGGTAGGTCCGTCCGGGAATGATCACGCGGATCGGCGGCGTCTGCTTCAGCATGGTCCGCACCTGGACGGGCGAGGTATGGGTCCGCAGCAGATGGCGCGAACCGTCGGCCTTCTCCGGCAGGAAGAAGGTATCGTGCATCAGGCGCGCCGGATGCTCGGGCGGAAAATTCAGCGCGGTGAAATTATGGAAGTCGTCCTCGATATCCGGTCCCTCGGCCACGCCGAACCCCATCTGACCGAAGATCGCCACCACTTCGTCGATGGTCTGGCTGATCGGGTGGATACGGCCGGTGCTTTCCGGACGGACGGGCAATGTGACATCGATCGTCTCGCGGGCCAGGCGCTCGTCCAGCGCCTTGACCTCGAGCGCCGTCTTGCGGGCGTCGATGGCATCCGAAACGGCCTGCTTGGCGGCGTTGAGAGCGGCGCCGGCCTCCTTGCGCTCTTCCGGCGAAACGCTGCCCAGTTGGCTCATCAGCGCCGAAAGCGACCCTTTCTTGCCAAGGGTGGCCACCCGGACGCGATCCAACTCCTCCAGGGTCGCGGCCGAGGTCACGGCGTCAAGCGACTGAGCGACCAGCGGCTCGACGCTTTTGCGGATTTCTTCCAATTTGCCCATCGTTGCTTCCAACTTTCCAGACAAGCAAAAAGGGGCCGTCCGCAGACGACCCCCTTCTTTGATGACCGACGACCGGAAACCGGCCGGCGGAAGCGGCTGTCAGGCCGCCTTAAGGGCTTGCGCGGCCTGGTCGACCAGCGACTTGAAGGTGGCCGGCTCGCGGATCGCGATATCGGACAACACCTTGCGGTCCAGTTCGATGCCAGCCTTCTTCAGGCCGCTCATGAAGCGGCTGTAGGTCAGGCCGTTCAGACGGGCGCCGGCGTTGATGCGCTGGATCCAGAGGGCCCGGAAATTCCGCTTCTTCGCGCGGCGATCACGATAGGCGTAACGAAGCGCCTTCTCGACCCGCTCGATGGCGATGCGGAAATTGGTGCTGGACCGGCCACGGTAGCCCTTGGCCAGCTTGAGAATCTTCCGATGACGGGCGTGCGTGGTGACGCCCCGTTTAACGCGCGCCATGGCTTAGGCTCCGTAAGGCAGGTAGAATTTTTTGACGTTGGGGCTATCCACCTCGGCGACGATGAAGGTGCCGCGCTGCTGGCGCTTCATCTTGGACGTCTTGGCGGACAGGCAGTGGCGCTTGAACGCCACATTGGCCCGAACCTTGCCGGTACCGGTGAGCCGAAACCGCTTTTTGGCGGAGCTCTTCGTCTTCATTTTGGGCATTTTCGCTTCCTTTAAGCAAAATACACGAGCGATTCATGGATGGCGGGGCATGCCCTTACACTCGCCTCGGCCATCCGATGGAAGCGGAGGTTATAATCGCGCGGTCGTTCGATTGCAAGCACCGCTCGCGGCCATCAGGGCAACGAATTCAGGTTAACAACCGGTTGGCGCCGGCAATTTCATTTGGCGGCTCACTCCCAAGAGTCGTCATGCCCCGCTCCAATGACGTCGGTCGATCCGTGCATTCATGGATTGCCGGATCAAGTCCGGCAATGACGGTTTTCGATTGTGATCACTACTCAAATAGAGGCGACGCACAATCCGCATCGGACAGCCGTAGCTCAAGGCCGGGCATGACGCCGATGTTAAAAATCGAAACCTGAGTTCGGAGGCATGCCGCCTGGAGCGCTTCGATCCCATCTGCGCTCATCTGCGTTCATCGGTGCTGATCTGTGCTTCCTTTGATCGATTGCGGCGGATCATCCCGGGGCCAATCGAGCTGCTCCCGAAGGCCCGACCCGGACCGGGGCCTTGTCAAAAGGAGCACAGATAAACACAGATGAACTCAGAGAGGCGCAGATGGCAACGCCGTCCCTGCCGGTGTGGAACTCGCAATGACGAATTGCCGAATAGGAAGCGCCGCGCTTTAACGCGGCGCCATCACCATGACCATCTGGCGACCTTCCATCTTGGGGAATTGCTCCACCTTGGCCAGATCGTCGAGATGTTCACGCACGCGATCCAGAACCTTCATGCCGAGATCCTGGTGCGCCATTTCCCGGCCGCGGAACCGCAAGGTCACCTTGACCTTGTCGCCCTCGTCGAGGAACTTTCGCATGGCGCGCATCTTCACGTCATAGTCATTGTCATCGATATTCGGCCGAAGCTTGATCTCTTTGACCTCGATCACCTTCTGCTTCTTGCGCGCCTCGGCCTTCTTTTTCTGGGCTTCGTATTTGTATTTTCCGTAGTCCAGAATCTTACAGACCGGCGGCTCGGCATTGGGCGACACTTCGACCAGGTCCAAACCGACCTCGGCCGCCATATCGAGACCTTCACGGAGGGAAACGACCCCGACCATTTCCCCATCGGCGTCAACGAGCCGGATTGTGCGGGAGTCGATTTCGCTGTTGATGCGCGGACCATCCTGGTCCTTCTGCGCAGGTGCGGGTGGCTTGACTATGTAAACTCTCCTACGGTGGGACGGAAACGGGACAGGCGCAGATGGCCCCATAGCCACGCGCTTCGCTCCGTCACGGAAATGATCAGACCCCCGGTGGGAGGGCCTCGGCGGTTAGTTTAACAATGGCGTCTTCCAGCGCAAGCGTTTCTTGGGCCGAACTGCCCAACCGCCGCACGGCGACCGCCCCCGTCTCGCTTTCGCGCTTGCCGACGACCAGCAAAGCCGGAACCTTGGCGAGGGAATGCTCGCGCACCTTGTAATTGATTTTCTCGTTCCTAAGGTCGAGTTCCGCCCGCAAACCCGCCGATTTCAGGCGTGCCAGAACGGATTTCGCGTAATCGTCCGCCTCGTTGGTGATCGTCGCCACCACCACCTGGACGGGCGCCAGCCACAACGGGAACCGCCCGGCGTGATGTTCGATCAGGATCCCCAGGAAGCGCTCGAAGGATCCCAGGATGGCCCGATGCAGCATCACGGGGCGCTTCTTATGGCCGTCCTCGGCCACATAGGAGGCGTCGAGACGTTCGGGCAGCACGAAATCGACCTGCATCGTACCGCATTGCCAATCGCGTCCGATGGCGTCACGCAGAACGAATTCGAGCTTCGGCCCGTAGAAGGCGCCTTCGCCGGGATTGCGCGTGGTTTCAAGCCCGGCCGCCTTGGAGGCTTCCAGCAAGGCGCCTTCGGCCTTGTCCCAGATCTCGTCGGACCCGGCGCGGGTCGCCGGCCGGTCGGAGAACTTCACGCGGACGTCCTCGAAGCCGAAATCCTTGTAGACCGCTTTCAGCAGCTCGCAAAAAGCCACGGTTTCCGAGGTGATCTGATCCTCGGTACAGAAGATGTGGGCGTCGTCCTGGGTAAAGGCCCGCACGCGCATGATGCCGTGCATGGCCCCCGAGGGCTCGTAACGATGGCACGAGCCGAACTCGGCCATGCGCAGCGGCAGGTCGCGATAGCTGCGGATGCCGGTGCGGAAGATCTGCACATGGCACGGACAGTTCATCGGCTTGATGGCCAGCGTCCGCTCATCGGGCGTCTGCACGGTGAACATGTTGGCGCCGAACTTGTCCCAATGGCCCGACGCCTCCCACAGGGAGCGGTCGACCAGTTGCGGCGTCTTCACCTCGACATAACCGTTCTGCTCGAGGCGGCGGCGCATGTAGCTCTCGACGGTCCGCCACAAGGTCCACCCCTTGGGATGCCAGAAGACGCTGCCGACGGCCTCCTCCTGCTGGTGGAACAGTTCCATCTCGCGGCCCAGGCGGCGGTGGTCGCGCTTCTCGGCCTCCTCCAGCATGGTGAGATAGGCCTTCAGATCCTTCTCATCGAACCAGGCTGTGCCGTAGATGCGCTGAAGCATCTCGTTTCTTGAATCGCCGCGCCAATAGGCACCGGCCACCTTCATCAATTTGAAGGCCTTGCCCAACTTGGCGGTCGACGGCAGATGCGGACCGCGACACAGGTCGATGAACTTCCCCTGCCGATAAAGACTGATCGTCTGCCCGGCGGGAATCGAGGCGATGAGTTCGGCCTTGTACTTCTCGCCCAAGCCCTCGAAAAAGGCGACGGCGTCGTCACGGGCCCATTCCTCGCGGGTGATCGCCTCGTCGCGGGCGACGATCTCACCCATGCGCGCCTCGATCTTTTCGAGATCCTCGGGCGTGAAGGGGGTGGCGCGGGCGAAGTCGTAATAGAAGCCGTTCTCGATGGCCGGCCCGATGGTCACCTGGGCTTCGGGATAAAGCTCCTTGACCGCCTCGGCCATCACATGAGCCGCGTCATGACGGAGCAGTTCCAGCGCGTCGGCGTCGCGATGGGTAAGGATGGCCACCTGCGCGTCAGCCGAGACCTCGATCGACAGATCCTTCAGGACGCCGTCGATGCGTACGGCCAGGGCGGACTTCGCCAGGCCGGGGCCAATGTCGCGGGCGATATCGCCCCCCGTCACCGCATGGTCGTAACGACGCACGCTTCCATCGGGCAAGGTAATGGCAACCATGGACTTCGCACTCACGTTTCAGAAAAAAAAGCCGTAGGGCGAGGACAATAAGCAGATCACCCGGCAAGTCAAGCAGCCCTGGGACAAGGCTGCCGCGCTTCCAGCGCGGTGAATGCCGCCGCGGCCGTGATATCATAGCTTCGGCATGACAGTTTAAGGAGAGCCCAGGGATGCCCGTGCACCATTCCGCCCAGGCGGGTTTCGCCGCCCAGGCCGCGACCTATGAACGGGGACGCCCCGACTATCCGCAAGCCATCCAGGAATGGCTGACCGGTCATCTCGGCCTGGGACCGAACCGCTCCGTCATCGATCTCGGGGCGGGTACCGGTAAATTCACCGGCCGGCTGGCAGGCACCGGAGCAACCGTCAGCGCCGTCGAACCGGTCGCCGAAATGCGGAGACAATTCACGAAGGTTCTCCCGGACGTGCCGATCCTGGAGGGCAACGCCGAGGCCATCCCCTTTCCCGACGCCAGCCTCGACGCCGTGGTCTGCGCCCAGGCCTTCCACTGGTTCGCCACCAAGGCCGCAATGGTGGAAATCACCCGCGTTCTGAAGCCGGGCGGCGCCCTCGGCCTGGTGTGGAACGCGCGCGACGTCGGCGTCGACTGGGTCGCGGCGGTCAGCGACATCATCACCCCTTACGAGGGTGACGCCCCACGTTTCGCCAAAGGCGACTGGAAGCGGCAATTTCCCGCCGACGGCTTGTCACCGCTCGACGAGCAGACCTTTCTCCATGAACATCGGGGCTCGCCCGACAGGGTGATCGTCGACCGCATCCTCTCGGTAAGTTTCATCGGGGCCCTGGAGGCCCCCGAACGGGACAAGGTCGAAGCCCGCCTGCGCCATCTGATCGCAACCCACCCCGCCCTGGCGAACCAACCGGAGATCGCCTTTCCTTATCGAACCTGCGCTTATCGCTGCGTCAAACTGCCGACGGAATAAGAATGGTCATAGCGGGAGCCGTTGCTTGGCAGGTCATCTCCCGCTATCTTCGCGCCCCATGACGGATATCCCGCTTCTCCTCGACCCGCTTTTCCTGGCCCAGACCGCGACGATTCTCGCCGTCCCCGGACCGACCAACGCGCTTTTGGCCACGGCCGGAGCGACAAAGGGTATCCGGGTCTCCATCCGGTTCGTCGCGGTGGTGCTCACCGCCTATCTGGGAGCCATCCTCGCCTGGGGACTCTTGCTGATTCCGGCGAGCGCCGCCTGGCCGCCTCTGATGGTCCTGGCCCGGCTGGGTTGCGCGTTGTTCCTGGCCGCCACGGCCTTGCGCCTGTGGCGCGGCACCACCAGCCTGGCGGCGACGCCGGCCTCGCCGATCACCAACCGCACCCTGACGCTCGCCACGCTGCTCAATCCCAAGGCGCTATTGTTCGCCACCGGCATTTTCCCGGCCACGGCCTTCACCCAGTCCGATGTCTTCTATTCGACCGCGTTGGCCTTCGCCGCACCCCTGGTTCCCATCACGCTGGCCTGGATCGCCTTCGGCGCCTCGCTCGCCAGTTCGCAAAGCCGCATCTCGCCCAAGCTCGCGCATCGGGCGGCGGCCATCCTGCTCGCCTGCTTCTCGGCCAGCATCGGCCTTTCCGCCGTCGTTTGATCAGCGCAGAGAGGCCGGCCCCGAGGAAAGGGCCGCGATGACGCTTTCGACATCGAGCGCCGCCAGATCATTCCGGCGGAGCACGCTCACCAGCCCGCGCGGCGCGCAGAGAGCGGGGTCCGAATCGGCCGAAAACAACACCACCGCCGGACATCCCGCCGCGGCGATCAGATGCATGGGCCCCGTATCGTTGCCCACCGCCCCGGCCGCGCCGTGGGCCAGGACGATGATGTCGGTGAAACTCGTCTGACCCATCAGGGATTTCGCGGCCGGACAAGCGGTCATGACCGCCTCGATCTGTTCCTCGTCGTCGCGGGTACCCAACAGCACCGGAACGACACCCCTTTCCGCCAGATGGGCCGCGACGCGGGCGAAGCGCTCGGCCGGCCAGCGTTTGCCCGGGCGGTGCGGCGCGCCGCCCGGCGCGATCAGGCCATAGCGCTCCGGCAGGTCGAAGCGCGCCACGTCGGCCTTGGCCCACGACAGATCGGCCGCCTTCGTCTGGGGAATACCAGCCATGACGAGCTGCTCGGCCTGCCGCTCGATGGTGTGCATCAGATCGCGGTCGGGATTGGCGTGGGGGGCCGAGCAATTATGAGCGATCCCCGACCATGGCGGATCGCCCATGATATGAAAGTAGGAGGAACTGCGGTCCGACGTCTGCAGGTCGTAAACCATGTCGAATTTGACCGACCGCAATTTCTTGCGCAGACGCATCAATGCCGCCACCTCCCACGGACGGGGGCGGGAATCGACCCAGATTTCGTCGAAATAGGGGCTTTGCTCGGCCAGGGCGACGAATGGCTTGGTCGTCAAAAGCGTGATCTTAGCCGTCGGGTGATGGGACCGAATGGTGGCGAACGGCCCCATCGCCTGGACGAAATCGCCCAGGGCGGACAACTTGATCACGAGGACGCGTTTTGCTCCGTCCATCCCGTTTCGCTCTCCGCCGGAAGGCCGTCGATGACCTCGTCGTAAACACCCAGGGTCCGCGCGCACATCAATTCGCGGGTGAAGTTCTCCCGCACGAACCTGATCGCCACCTCGGCCCTGGATTCCCGCTCGTCCGGACCGATGGCGAGGGCCGCGTCCAAGGCCTGGGCCAACGCCGCCGGATTACCGGGCGGGACGAGCGTGCCGGTCTGCCCGTCGAGAACGTTCTCGCGGGCCGCGCCGTTGTTGGTCGCCACCACGGGCCGTCCCATGGCCTGACCCTCGACGATGACGCGACCGAAGGCTTCGGGATCGGTCGATGCCGAAACCACCACATCGGTCAGCATATAGGCCGCCGGCATGTCGTTGCAGTCGCCGACGATATGGACGACGTCGGTCAAACCCCGCCGCTCGACCAGCGACTTCAGTTCATCGGTATAGGCGTCGCGCCCCTGATCGGAACCGACCAGAAGACAGCGCACGTCGCGCCGCCCCAGCATGGCCAGCGCCTCGATCAGCACGGTCTGCCCCTTCCAGCGCGTCAACCGCCCCGGCAGCATGATCACCGGATAGCCGTCCGGCAGGCGCCAGCGTTGAGCCAGTTGGATGATGCGCTCCTGGCTGACCCGGGCCGGATCGAAGCGCGACAGATCGACGCCCCGGTGTACGACGCGGATCTTGTTGGGGTCGGCGTGATAGACCGACTGCATGTGATCGGCGATGAAGTGACTGATGGCGATCACCCGTTCGCCCCTGGTCATCACCGCGTTATAAGCGTTCTTGAGCCCCAGCATGCCTAAATTGTAGGTGCCATGGAACGTGGTCAGGAAATGCGCTCCGGTCTTTTTCGCCGCGTAAAAGGCGCTCCAGGCCGGAGCGCGCGAGCGCGCATGGACCACATCGACCCCATAGTGACGGATCACCGCCTCCAGGCGGCCGATGTTGGCGCGCATGACCAGGGGATTCTTGCTGTGCAGCGGAAGCTGGATATGCTTGGCTCCCAAGCGGTCCAGCTCACGCACCATATGTCCGCCATTGGAGGCGACCAGGGACGTCCACCCCGCCTCGACCAAGGCGCCCGCCACATCGATGGTGCCGCGCTCGACGCCGCCGGTCACCAGTGACGGCAAGACTTGCAGCACCACCTTTCGGCGTTCACTCTGCGGTGAAACGGCAATGGTATCGTTATCTTCTGAAGACATTCCGAACTTGGGAAAATGGAAATGACGGATAATGAGAAGGCGGCTCCGACCACCGGAACGGCCGGGATATTAGCACGGGGCGGCGACACCACAATCGCATACAGCAAACTCGCCGGAAAAAACCCCGGGATCGTTTTCCTGCACGGCTTCAAATCCGACAAATCGGGAAGCAAAGCCCTGGCTCTCGAAGAATTCTGCCGGCGGCGCGGCCAGGCTTTCGTCCGTTTCGACGCCACCGGGCATGGGGAAAGTTCCGGCCGTTTCGAAGACGGCACCATCGGCCAGTGGGCCGACGACGCCGTGGCCGTCCTCGATTCCCTGACCGAGGGTCCCCAGATTCTGGTGGGATCGAGCATGGGGGGATGGCTGATGCTGTTGGCCGCCCTCGCCCGGCGGGACCGCGTCGCCGGGCTTCTGGGCCTGGCGGCGGCACCCGATTTCACCGAGGAACTGATCTTCGACGCCTTCAGCCTTGAGCAGAAGCAGACGCTGCTGCGGGAGAGCCGGGTGCTGATCGACGATGCCTACGGCGAAGCCCCCTACTCGATCAGCCGGAGATTGATCGAGGACGGCCGGCAGCATCTTCTTCTGCATGGCCCGATCAATCTCACCTGCCCGATCCGCCTGATCCACGGCCAGAAGGACGAGGACGTGCCCTGGCGCACCGCGCTCCGCCTGCAGGAGCATCTGATCTCCGACGACGTCGAGGTGACCATCGTCAAGTCATCCTCCCACCGGCTGAGCGAACCCCACGACATGGAACGGATGGAAGCGGTTCTGGAAGGATTGCTGCGAAAGGTCGAGAACAGTTGAGGGCGGTCAGGAGCGGACGCCGTTTCCTCACTCCGCCAATGCCCGCAACCCCTCGCGATAGGTGGGATAGCGCAAGGCGACGCCCAGATCCCGCTTGATGCGATCGTTGCGCACTCTCCGGTTGTCGGCCCAGAAGCTTTGCGCCATGGGCGAGAGGACCGCCTGATCGAAAGGCGTTTCGGGGGGAGGCGGAACACCCAGCAAGTCGCAGGCGAAGGCGATCACGTCCTGGGGCGGCGCCGCCTCGTCGTCGCAGACATTGTAGACGCTTCCCGGCGCCGGTTTTGCCATCGACACCTGCAAGACGCCAGCGATGTCCTCGACATGGATGCGGCTGAACACCTGGCCCGGTTTGACGATCCTGCGGGCACGGCCGGAACGCACCTCGTCCAAGGCCGAACGGCCCGGCCCATAGATGCCCGCCAGGCGGAACAGGTGGGTCGGCAGGCCGGATCCCCGCCACAGATCGAGCCACGCGGCCTCGGCATTGACCCGATGCCAGGACCGGGACGCCGTCGGCCGCAGGGGAGAGGTTTCGTCCACCCAGCCGCCGCCATGGTCACCATAGACGCCGGTGGTCGACAAATAACCGATCCAGGACAGCCCCGCACCCGCCGCCAGAATGGCCGGACGGGCCAGATCGAGAACCGGATCGCCGTCGGCGTCCGGCGGCACCGAGGAAAGGATATGCGTCGCCCCGGCCAGGGCGCCGCCCGGCAGGCCATGCTGCCGGTCGAAACGGAAAGTCTCGAAGCCCTGGTTTGCCAGATAGGCCAGCCGGTCCGTCTCGCGGGCGGTTCCGGCGATTTGCCAACCGGCCGCCCGGCAATGGCGGGCCAACACCTCGGCGCTGTAGCCGAGACCGAAGCAGAAGAGACGGGGCTGCATGGCGGTCCTTGCAATCTGGGACATTTGGACGGACTGTACCGCCGTTAGCCAATCAGGAACAAGATATGCCCAGACGCCTTTTACTGGTTCTCGCCCTGGTGGCCGCCCAGAGTCTTTGCCTGCCGGCCGCCGGCAAGGACGCGGCGGGACCGAAAGCCGGAAACTCGACGTCGGGCGCCGCCACGCCCAACACCGCCCCCCGCGGGAACGGGGAGGGCATCGACAACATCGCCCAATACAAGCATTGCATCGCCCTCGCCCGCCAAAAGCCCGAGGAAGGTTGGGAAGAGGCACTGGCCTGGGGCAGCCTGGGCGGCGGCGAACCGGCGCGACATTGTGCCGCCATCGCCCTGATCGGCCTCAGACAGTTCGAGGAAGGCGCCAGCCGCCTGGAGGATCTGGCGGCGGCCAGCCACGGTGACGCCAAACTGCGCGCCGGTATGCTGGCCCAGGCCGGGCAGGCCTGGCTGCTGGCGAAAAATCCCGAACGGGCCAATGCCGCCCAGACCGCGGCCCTGAAACTGGTCCCCGACGCGCCGGACCTGCTGGTGGACCGTTCGGAAAGCCTGGCCGCGGCGCAAAATTACAAGGATGCTTTGGCCGACCTCAACCGGGCGCTCCAGATCGCTCCCGACCGGGTCGACGCGCTGACCTTCCGCGCGACGGCCAAACGCTACGTCGACGATCGCTCCGGAGCCGAAACCGATATCGCCCGGGCCTTGAAGCTCGATCCGCTCTATCAGGACGCCTGGCTGGAAAACGGCATCCTCAAGCGCCTGGCCGGCGACGAGGGTCAGGCCCGGCAGGCCTGGCTCAAGGTCCTGGAGATCGCCCCCAATTCCCCGGCGGCCGATCTGGCGCGGCGCAACATCGAACTTCTGGACGTGAAGGATCGGTGATGCTAATGATTATCGCATGAACGTACGGATTACCCAGCAGGCGCTTCTGCGACTTCTTGGCCCGGCCTCCCTAGGAGACCGGGACAGTGTCGTTGGTGTTGCGTTTGTGGAGTCTGCCGTTCATGGGATCCCGCTTTTCTAAGCTTTTCATCACAAAGTCAGAACATTGCCCCTTCAGCCGAGAACGTCGGCTGAGGCTTTTGCGCGTCCGGCATCTGGCGCGACTTTGACGCGGCTTCTCCCCCGATCCACCCAATCCGCATTTCGAGGAGTCACGACGATGAACAAGATGCCTTTCGACAAATACCGCGCTTTCACTCCCATTTCGCTGCCCGACCGGCAATGGCCGAACCGCGCCGTCACCACTGCCCCCATCTGGTGCAGCGTCGATCTGCGCGACGGCAACCAGGCCTTGATCGAACCGATGAGCCCGGACGCCAAGCGCCGCATGTTCGAACTGCTGCTGGAGATGGGGTTCAAGGAGATCGAGGTCGGTTTCCCCGCCGCCTCGCAGACCGATTTCGATTTTCTGCGGCTGCTGATCGACGAGAAGCTGATCCCCGACGACGTCACCATCCAGGTGCTGACCCAATCGCGCGAACATCTGATCCGGCGGACCTTCGAGGCCATCAAGGGCGCCCGCAAGGCCATCGTGCATCTCTACAATTCGACGTCCGAGCTGCAACGGCGCGTGGTGTTCGGCGCCGATCGCGAGGCGGTTACCGGCATCGCCGTGACCGGCACGAAACTGATCAGGGATCTGGCCGACCAGATGACCGGCACCGAGGTCGTTTTCCAGTATTCTCCCGAAAGCTTCACCGGCACCGAGCTGGATTACGCCGTGGAAATCACCGAGGCGGTGATGGCGGCATGGGGCCCCACTCCGGAAAAGCGGATGATCGTCAATCTGCCGGCCACCGTCGAAATGGCGACGCCCAACATCTACGCCGACCAGATCGAATGGTTTTGCCGCCACATCAAGGATCGACGGAACATCATCGTCAGCATTCATCCGCATAACGATCGCGGCACCGGGGTAGCGGCGGCCGAGCTGGCCTTGATGGCCGGCGGCGAACGCATCGAGGGGACGCTGTTCGGCAATGGCGAACGCACGGGCAACGTCGATGTCGTCACCATGGCGATGAATTTGATGACCCAGGGCGTCGACCCCGAACTGCGCCTGTCCGATATCAACCGGATCATCGAAGTCTCGCAGGAATGTACGCAGATCCCGGTGCATCCCCGGCATCCCTACGCCGGCAGCCTGGTTTTCACCGCCTTTTCCGGATCCCATCAGGACGCCATCAAGAAGGGTTTGTCCGCCCTGCGCCAATCGGGCGCCAATTTCTGGGAAGTTCCTTATCTGCCGGTCGATCCCGCCGACCTGGGCCGTTCCTACGAAGCGGTGATCCGCATCAACAGCCAATCCGGCAAGGGCGGCATCGCCTATCTCCTCGAACAGGAATTCGGCCTGATCCTGCCGCGCGCCTTGCAGGTGGAATTCGCCCAGGTGGTGCAGCGCCGCGCCGACGCCAGCGGGAAAGAATTGTCCGCCGCCGAGATATGGAAACATTTCGAGGAGGAATTCCTGAAGGCCGACCATCCCGTCTCCTTGATTTCCCATAAATTCGAACATCACGGGGAAAATGAGGACGGCGTGATGACCGCCACCGTGGAGAACGGGGTCTCCCGGCACACCGTCAAGGGGCGGGGCAACGGGCCGATCGACGCCTTCATCGACGGCCTGAAGGCAATCGGGATCAAGGTCCAGCTGGTCGATTATCACGAACATGCGGTGGGTCGCGGCGCCAACGCCAAGGCCGTCGCCTATGTCGAAATCACCGGCCGGGACGGCACCTTGTCGGGGGTCGGGATGGACGAGGACATCGTCGCCGCTTCGCTGAAGGCGGTGATCTCGGCCATCAATCGCCGCGAAAGGCGATGATCGGATCGCGGTGCCGGGGTCACGCGGAACCGGCACCGCGATAGCTTGAGAGTCTAGATGTAGGGTGAACCTTATCTTACAACCGCAATAAAGAGTGGAACAGGTGCAAGAAACGGCCTAGGTTATTCAACGGCAACTCTATTGGAGGCATGCCCAGCCCATGGGTCGCGTCTATCTTTGCCCACCCTTTGTCCATATCGTGGCACGCCGCGACGCGACGCCCCGTCTTCCAACGACACCGTCATGCATCCCGGTGCCGTTTTCTTCCGAACCACCTCTCGTCAAGCCTCCCTTCGTGGAGGCTTTTTGTTTTTTCGTACCGTGAGGAGCTGTTCATGGCCAAGCGTCCCCGTCAAGCCGTCCAGCCGAGATCAGAAACCAACGTCCACCCTCTTTATGGCAGTGCCTCGCAAGGGAGATGGAATCCCCTTGGCGAAGAACAGCGAGATCAGAGCTATGTGAAGAAAGTCCGGCCGCAAAGCGACAACCAGCGCGCCCTGCTGGAAGCTCTGGAGGAGAAAAATCTCACCCTGGCCCTCGGCCCGGCCGGAACCGGCAAGACCTATCTGGCCATTTCGGCTGCCGTGGAGGCCCTCGAGGAAGGTCGGATCGGTCGCATCGTCCTCTCCCGTCCGGCCGTCGAAGCCGGCGAAAGCCTTGGATTTCTGCCGGGTGATCTGCAGGAGAAACTGGCGCCCTATCTGCGCCCCCTCTATGACGCGCTCTCCGATCGCCTGGGGGGCAAACGCCTGAAAGGATGCCTGGCCGACGGCTCGATCGAGATCGCCCCCGTCGCCTACATGCGCGGACGTACCCTCAACAACGCCTTCGTCGTCATCGACGAGGCGCAGAACTGCACCTACGGACAGATCAAGATGCTGCTGACGCGTCTCGGCTGGCATTCGACCATGGTCCTGACCGGCGACCCCGACCAGACGGATCTGCTGCCGGGCATGTCGGGTCTCGCCGACATCGCCCAGCGCCTCTCGGTGCTGCCCGAAGTCGCCGTGGTCACGCTGACCGACCGCGACATCGTGCGCCATCCCTTGGTCGGAGCCATGCTGACGGTCCTTTGATCGGGAGGATCAGGACCGTCAGTTAAACACCCGAGCCCGCCGGAGCGGGACGGACATGTCATATGAAGTCGTGGGGTTCGTTCGGAAACGACGCTGTTCTTTCCGAACGAACCCCACGGCCGTTCGTCACCGCCTCAGTAGCCGCATAATTTGTGCGGACCGATGTCCAAATGCAGATGGTCGCGGTGTTCGATGTTGCGGTTGGGGGTCAGCACCACGCTGAACATCGGGCAGGCCCCCTGCGCCACCTGATGGAGAAATTCGCTTTTGGCGCCATTTCCGCGCCAGTCCCGCAGGACGGAGATGACGGTTCCATCGGCCAGCTCGAAGCCGGTGATATCCAACGCCCGACCGAAGGAATGCTGGGAAAGCCGCTCGGGACGTCCACCGACCTCGCCTCGGCAATTGTAGCTGCCGGCATTCGACATCTTGCGCACCGTCTGACCAAAATTACGCTGCGCGGCCGGTTGCACCACCCGGGTTTCAAAATCCCAGATCGCCGTCGCCAGGGGACAGGCCATCATGGTCTTGCGGTTCCATTCGATGGCCGACCGGTCGACGCGCACCGCCTGTTCGATGCCGCATCCCTCGGGCGAGGTCCAATCCCGGAGACGCTCATAAAAAATATGCTTCTGGTCGAGCCCGCGCATGCAGGCGGCGGCGGAATCCATAGGCGGAGGCGAAGACGACGGACGCGGTGCCGAGGAACATGCGCCAACAGCGCAAACCCCCAGTCCGACAAGCAGAAAACGCTGGAACCAGCCCCGCAAAATGATCTCCCGAAGATGGAAACACTCCCATGGATCCGCTAAGCTCGGGCTTCGAAATATAGCCCGAAGAAGATGCCTATTGTCCAGACCGGACGCAGGGTTCCGACTTGAATACGATCCCTTGCCAGCGTAGTCTGAAAAAATTCAAATCAGCGCAGAAAACGTCGACAATATTTACAAAAATTTCCGAGATTTAAAACCAACAGCCGAAATATGATATAATCATATGAAAACAGGATTATTTCCATTGGTGGTCGATCTTGATGGAACGCTCATCAGATCGGATCTTCTTTTGGAAAGTTTTTTCTCTCTTTTGGCAAAAAGTCCTCTGCAAGCTCTTGTGGCTTTCACCCGGCTGCTTCGGGGCAAGGCCGCCTTGAAAACCTACCTTGCGGACCATGCGACGCTGGACATCGACAACATTCCCCTGGACGGCACGGTCCTCGCCTATGTCCGGGCGGAACGGGAACGGGGCCGCCCCATTTACCTGGCATCCGCCTCGGACCATCGTTATGTGGAGGCTCTCGCCCAGCGAACGGGATTGTTCGATGGCTCGTTCGGAACAACCATGGAGCGCAACCTCTCCGGCACGACCAAAGCGCAGCTTCTCTGCGATGAGTTCGGTGAAAAGGGGTTCGATTATCTGGGCAACGACCGTAAAGATCTGAATGTCTGGAAGTTTTGCCGTCAGGCGATCGTCGCGAATGCGACGGACGGCCTGCTGCGCCGCATCAGGCGGAATGGGCGGGACCCTTTGGCTCTGCCGAGGACCACCGTCTCCTTCCGCACCTATCTCTCGGCCTTTCGCGTCCACCATTGGATCAAGAACGTCCTCGTCTTCGCGCCTTTGTTGGCTGGCCACGTCATCACCGTCCAAACCCTCTCGTCGGCAGCCCTGGCCGCCATTGCCTTCAGTTTGGCCGCCTCCAGCGCCTATCTGCTGAATGACCTCCTCGACCTGCCCCATGATCGCACCCATGCCAGCAAACGGTTCCGACCGTTGGCAAGCGGTGCGATGCCGTTGATGCGAGGTGTGTCGTCGGCTGTCCTGCTGCTGATCGTCGCCGCGCTCATCGGCATTGCGCTGCCGTTCCGCTTTCTCGGCTTTCTCGCCATCTACTTCGCCGGAACCGTCGCCTATTCCGTCGGCCTGAAGCAACTCCTGCTGATCGACGTGATGACCCTGGCCGGTCTCTATACATTGCGTGTCATTGCCGGCGGCGCCGTCAGCCAGGTTCCCCTTTCCCCCTGGTTCCTGGCTTTTTCCACGTTCTTCTTTCTATGCCTGGCCTTGATCAAGAGATACATCGAGCTGATCGGCCGACTTAAGCGCCAAGCGGGAAATCCGTCCGGCCGCAGCTACACCCTCGACGACCTTCCCATCTTGTCCTCGCTGGCGGCGGCGAGTGGTTATGGCGCCGTCCTCGTTCTCGCCCTTTATTTCCACAGCCCCGAGGTTCACGCGCTTTACCATGCGCCCGAACTGCTCTGGCTGACCTGCCCCCCTCTGCTCTATTGGATCAGTCGCTTGCTGATGTTGGCCCACCGCGGCCTGCTGGACGATGACCCGGTTGTTTACACGGCCACCGACAAAATCAGTTGGGTCGTGGGTGGCGTCATCCTGGCGATCGTGTTGGTCGCGATATGAGCCCGCACGCCAAAACCGTCGCCTCCTGGGGCAACTTGAGCCACGGCGGGCATATGGTGGCGGCGCCCTCGTTCCATGATGAAATACCGATGGCGCTGAACGAGCTGATCGCGCAATGCCGATCCGTTCTCCCTTATGGATTGGGACGCAGTTACGGCGACGTCTGCCTCAATACCGGCAAGGGACTTCTCCTCACCGAGCGCCTGGACCGTTTCCTGACCTTCGATGCCACGTCGGGGATTCTTCGCGCCGAGGCGGGAGTGACCATCGGCGAGGCGCTTCGTCTCACCGTTCCGAAAGGGTGGTTCGTTCCCGTCACGCCGGGAACCAAGTTCGTCACGCTGGGCGGTGCCGTCGCCAATGACGTCCACGGAAAGAACCATCACCTCGCCGGCACTTTCGGCCGCTTCGTGCGGAAACTGGCGCTGCGGAGATCGGACGGTAGCGTCACCGAATGCGGACCGGACCGGGAGCGCGATCTGTTCCGGGCCACCATTGGCGGCCTCGGTTTGACCGGACTGATCGAATGGGTGGAAATCGATCTGCAGCCCATCGCGTCGGCGGAGATCGAAATGCAAAGCCTGCGCTTTGCCGGCGTGGAAGGCTTCTTCGAGATGTCTGCCGACAGCGTCTCCTGGCCATATGTGGTGTCCTGGATCGATTGTCTGAGCCAGGGATCGGCGCTGGGCCGCGGTATTTTCATGCGCGGACGCCATGCCGAAACCGGCGCGCTTGTCGCGGCACGCGCCAAAGGAGGGCTTGGCATCCCAGTCACCCCTCCCGTGGGATTGGTCACGCCGCTCAGCGTCCGCCTGTTCAACGAGGCCTATTACCGCAGACCCGGCGCCACCTTCACCGGCCGAACCCATTTCGATCCTTTTTTCTATCCCTTGGACCGGCTGCATCATTGGAACCGGGCATATGGTCCTCGCGGATTTTACCAATATCAAAGCGTGCTGCCGCCCGAAACCGCCCGGCGCGGGACCATCGAAATGCTGAAATGCATCGCCGCCTCGGGACAGGCCTCCTGTCTGGTCGTGCTGAAGAATTTCGGCGATGCTCCAGCGGCGGGCATGCTGTCTTTTCCCATGGCCGGCACAACTCTGGCATTGGACTTTCCCAACCGGGGCAACCGCACATTGGCGCTGTTCGCAGCCCTCGATGATATCGTCGTCCGCTGCGGCGGGCGTCTTTATGCCGCCAAGGATGCGCGCATGGTCCCGGCGATGTTCCACGGAGGCTATCCGGAACTGGACCGCTTCCGGACATTCCTCGATCCGGCGTTCGACTCCGACCTTAAGCGACGACTTTCGATTTAGATTTTCCCATCGTGTCTGAAACAACCATGCAGGCCATTGCGTCACAACACCTGCGTCGGAGCGGAGAACGAGCATGTCCCGGACGGCGATCATCATTCTCGGGGCGACATCGGCCATCGCCCAGCAATACGCCCGCCTCCAGGCGGAACGCGGCGCACGCCTGCTGCTGGTCGGACGCGACAGCGAAAGGCTGGCCGAAATCGCCGCAGATCTGACGCTGCGGGGAGCGGAAACCGTAGAGATCCCGGACATGGATCTGACGGCTCCCACGGACGGATATCAGGCCGCCTGGACGTCCCTGGCCTCCCGTCTCGGCGAAAGACTCGATATCGTTCTGCTCGCTTACGGCGCATTGGGACACCAGGATGCCGCCGAAGCCGACCCGGCTGAAACCGTCCGCCTTTTGAACGCCAATATGGTCAGCGCCTGCGCCTGGCTGACGGCGGCCGCCAACCATCTCGAACGGCAAGGCCACGGAACCATCGCCGCCATCGCCTCGGTGGCCGGCGATCGGGGGCGCCGTTCGAACTATGTCTATGGGGCGGCAAAAGGCGGACTGGCCCTTTTCATGGAGGGATTGACCCATCGGCTGGCGGGGACGCCGGTCCGCGTGCTCACGGTCAAACCAGGATTGGTGGATACCCCGATGACCGACGACATGAACAAAAATGGACCACTCTGGGCAACTCCGGCCAAGGTCGCCGCCGACATCGACAAGGCCATCGCCCGCGGCCGGACGGTTCTTTACACGCCCTGGTTCTGGCGACCCATCATGCTGGTGATCCGCTGCCTGCCGCGCGTCCTTTTCCATCGCCTGCGGCTCTGACCGACGCTTTTGCGGCGAGCTCCGTCATCCGGCAAGCAGCGCCCGCACCCGCTGTCACTCTCCCATCAGGTGAAGGACGACGTCCCGCCGATGCGCCGCCCGCCGGTGCTCGAACAGATAGATGCCCTGCCATGTTCCGAGGACGAGACGCCCGTCCAGCAGCGGAATCTGCAGATCGACATTGGTCAGCGCCGAACGGATGTGGGCCGGCATGTCGTCCGACCCCTCGTCCTGATGGCGGTAGAGGTGAGGATCTTCCGGCACCAGGCGACGGAAAAAGGCATCCAGATCGGAACGGACCGCCGGATCCGCGTTTTCCTGGATCACCAGGCTGGCCGAGGTATGGCGGACGAAAACCGTCAGCAGCCCGTCTCTCATGCCCTGAGCGACGACCCAGTCCGCGACCGGCCCGGTGATCTCCAGCAAACCGGCGCCGGAGGTACGGAAAGTCAGAGTTGTGGCCGCCTGACGCATCACGCGTAAGGGGCGGGATCGGTCAGCCCCGCTTCGGCAAATCCTTTGAGACGCAGCTTGCAGGCGTCGCAATGGCCGCAGGCCAGCCCCTCGGGCGTCGGATCGTAGCAACTGGTGGTCATGCCGTAATCGACGCCCAACTTAAGGCCGGTCTTGATGATCTCGGCCTTGGACAGCGTGATCAGCGGCGTATGGACGGTCAACCGACGACCGTCGCCCACCGCCGCCTTGGTGGCGAGGTTCGCCATCTTTTCGAAAGCGGCGATGAAATCCGGCCGACAATCGGGATAGCCGGAATAATCGACGGCATTGACCCCGATATAAATGTCCTGGGCCTGTTCCACCTCGGCCAGGGCCAGGGCGAAGGACAGGAAAATGGTGTTGCGCGCCGGCACATAGGTGATCGGAATGCCGCTGGACATCTCGCCCTCGGCGCGATCCTTCGGCACGGCGATATCGGCGGTCAGGGCCGAACCGCCGAAAGCCCGCAGATCGATGTCCGCCACCATGTGACGCTGAGCCCCCAGGGCCTTGGCGAGGCGGGCGGCGGCGGCCAGTTCATGGAGGTGGCGTTGGCCATAACGAAAGGAAATGGCCAAGGGGGCGAACCCGCGATCCCGGGCGATGGCGAGACAGGTCGCCGAATCGAGCCCTCCCGAGAGAAGAACGACGGCTTTGGGCTTCTGCGACATGATGATCTCTTTCTTCTATGCATCACGCAGTGATGCGTCCCGATAGTTTATCCGAGCTTGGCCCTTGCTGAGGTAAGAGGGGCAAAAGGCCGGACTTCATAGTCTTCTCCCTCGCCCCTCGGTGGGAGGGTTGAGGGGGAAAATCGCACGGACCCTGAGAGCTTTCCTTCCGCCTGTCGGCGGAAATGCCCCCTCATCCCAACCCGTCTCCCACGAGGGGAGAAGGGCTTTTACCCTCCCTTTTGCTCCCAAACCCTTACCGCGCCATGCGGGCGATGGTCGCCGTGGTGCTGTGCCCCTCGGCCAACGTGGCCAGCACCACCTTGCCGCCCCATCCCTGGACCAGATCGGCACCCACCACCTGATCGACCGTATAATCGGCCCCCTTCACCAGAACGTCGGGATGCAAGGCCGCGATCAGTTCGTAGGGCGTCTCCTCATCGAAGACGACCACCAGATCGACGCTGGCCAGCGAAGCCAGCACGGTGGCCCGCGAGGTTTCGGACTGCACGGGCCGGCTGTCGCCTTTCAGACGCTTGACCGACTGATCGCTGTTCAGGCCCACCACCAGGCGATCACACTGCGCCCGCGCCTGGGAAAGCAAGGACACATGCCCCGGATGCAGAAGATCGAAGCAGCCGTTGGTGAACCCCACCTTCTGCCCCTTGTGGCGCCAGCGGGCCACCTGATCGATCGCCGCCGCCAGGGCGGCCACCTTGGACTCGACGATATTGCTCTCGGCCTGATGAAGGGAGGCGGCCAGATCCGAGGCGTAAACCACCGCGGTGCCGACCTTGCCGACAACGATCCCGGCCGCCACATTGGCAAGCTTCGCCGCCTCGGCCAGCGAGGATCCGCTGGCGATGGCGGCCGCCATGGCGGCCACCACCGTGTCGCCGGCGCCCGAGACGTCGAAAACCTCACGCGCCTCGGCCGGAAGATGATGCACGTCCCCCTCGCTGGTCACCAGCGTCATGCCGTCCTGACTGCGGGTGACCAGGACGTTGGCGATGGCGCAATCGGCGATCAGCCGACGTGCCGCCGCGACGATCTCCACGTCGTCGCCCACCGGCAGCCCCGTCGCTTCGTGCAGTTCCTTGCGATTGGGGGTCACCAGCGTGGCGCCGGCATAAATCGAATAGTCGTTCCCCTTGGGATCGACCACCACGGAGCGGCCGGCCTCGCGGGCGCCGTCGATCATCTCGCGGATCACCGCCTTGCTGAGCACGCCCTTGCCGTAATCGGACAAGACGATGGCCCCGACCTTCGGCAGAAGTTTCAGCGCGCCGCTGAGCAGGGTCGCCAGGCTCTGCTCGCTCAACGCCGTCGCCGTTTCCCGGTCGGCCCGCAACAACTGCTGACTGCCGGCGGAGAACCGGGTCTTGATGGTGGTTTGCCGGCCGGATTCGACGATAAGCAGAGGGTCGACTTCGGCGTGCTGTCCGACCAGCCGGCTCACCTCCCGTCCGGCCATGTCGTCGCCCACCAGCGAGACGAAATGGGGCGACGCCCCCAGGGCCACCAGATTGCGCACCACATTGCCGGCGCCGCCCAGCATGGCGGTCTCGCGGCGCACCCTCAACACCGGTATCGGCGCCTCCGGCGAAATGCGTTCGACATCCCCATAGACGAACTGATCGAGCATCACGTCACCGATGCAAAGAATGGGGACCTGCTTCAAGGCATGTACGCGGGCGGCAAGAGCGGAAAGATCGGTCATATCGATTACGTCCCGGCAAAATGATGTGTCGGTTGGCTAACCCAAGCGGAAGCCGGTTGCAAGGGGATTGGCGCGGCAGGTGCCGACGATGATTCTCCTCTGGTTGACCCGAGTGTGCAATGCTATCTCTAGATCGGGGTTCGCCCGCATCTGGAAACGACGCGGCTGGACTTAGGGAATGGGGCGAAAGGTGACGTGATGAATATGCCGGTTCCGGGAGCGGATGGCCCCGAAATCGTCACCCAGGAAAGTCTTTTGCTGGGGGCTGCGGAGAGAATTGCCCGAATTCGCGACGGCCGGGTGGCGGTCCATCTTCACCTGTCGCGGTTGAAGCCGCAGAATCGCCAGGATGGCCAGATTCGCATCGCCTACCGCATGCTCGAACCGATGGTCAACGCCTATCGCGGACAGATATTCCTGTTGGGAACATCGGACATCGTCTTCCTGCTGAAGGATCCCAACGCCACCGATGTCGAGAACATGGTCTACAAACTCCGCGCCCTGTTCTCGAAAGATCCCCTGACCTTCCGCGACGAGGGGGACGGTCGCGACAATTTCTGTTCCTGGTACGAACTAAGCGACAGCGGCGATTACGAGGCCTTCCTGGCCGTCGCCAGAGAGGCCACGGACGAGGCCCGCAAACGCACCCGCGGAAAAGTCGCCGCCCGCCCGGAACTCCCTCCCCTCGACAGCAAAGGGCTGGACGATCTTCTTACCCGTCTGGCCAAGATGAACGTCACCGGCCTGATTCGCCGCCAGTCCTCGATGATCGTCGGCAAGGACGCGAAAGCTCTCGTCTATTTTCAAGAATTCTTCGTGGCCATGGCCGAGTTGCAAAAGGCCCTGGCGCCGAACGTCAACCTGCTGGGCAACCGCTGGCTGTTCCAGCATTTGAGCCAGACACTCGATCTCAAGGTGCTGGGCGCGCTGGGCGAGATGACATTGCGCGCGAAGCCCAAGATCTACAGCCTCAACCTCAACATCACCACCATCGGCTCGAAAGCGTTCGAAGCCTTCGAGGCGGGCATTGCCGGCCAGGCTGAAATCTCCGTCGAACTGCAGGTTCTCGACATCCTGGCCGATAGCCGCGGCTTCTTTGCCGCCCGCCAGCGTCTGCGCGACAAGGGGCATATGGTGGTGGTCGACGGCCTCAATGAGCTGACCATGCAATTCATGGATATCTCGCAATTCGACGCCGATCTTTACAAGGTGACCTGGAGCCCGGACATGATGGAGGGCGAACATGGCGCCGCCATGGCCGAAGCCATCGCCACTATCGACACCGACAAGATTCTGCTGGCCCGCTGCGATTCCGAAGCGGCCATCGGTTGGGGATTGAATCGCGGCATCGCGCGTTTCCAGGGCCGCTACGTCGATTCCATGTTATCCGCCTACACCATGCAAAGCTGCGACAAGGCGGGGGCCTGCACCCTGGCGCAATGCACCGGCCGACATGCCGTGATCTCCGGCCCGCTGCGGGACGAATGCGGCAACAACGACATGCTCGATTCCTCGCCCGTGATGATGGCGCCGCGAGCGCGCGGCCAACAGGGAGGCGCCTCGTGAGTCCCTTTTTCGAACGTCCCCTGACCGAGCGTCAAAAGGAAATCGCCCAGCGGCTGCCGGCCGGGGAAGCCCTGCTGCTCGAATACCTGCATAAATTGGAACGGCATCGCCAGGGACGACGGGCCGTCATCGCCCGGCTCTCCAATCTACAGGCGGAGAACCGGCGGGAGCATCATATCCGCATCGCCGTCAACACCTTCGAACCGCTGGTCAAGCAGTTGAAGGGACAGATCTTCGCCCTGTCCAACGCCGACCTCATTTTCGTTTTCAAGGAAGTGGCGTTGCACGAGGTGGAAAGCATCATCGTCAAGCTGCGCTTCATGTTCGGCGACGATCCGGCGCTGGCCGACGAAGCCATCGGCGGACGGGCGGCCTTTTTCGACTGGTTCCTCCTCGAACGCGACTACGACAGCCTTTTGCACATGGCCCAGCGCATGACCAGCGACGAGGAACAACGCCGCACCCAGGAAATGCCGAAAGGCCAGCCGCCCATCGGCAACCGTCGGGTGGCCAGCCGTGGCGAGGCCTTGAGCGCCCAGATGCTGGCCAAGCTGGAAGAGGCTCTGGCCAGCGCCGACCTGGCCAACATGATGCGCCGTCAGGCGGTCTGCGCCATCGTCGGCAAGACCCCGCCGCAACCCGTCTTCAACGAGCTGTTCATTTCCATCGCCGATCTGCGGGAAACATTGCTGCCCACCGTCAACCTGGCGTCCAGTCCCTGGCTGTTCCAGCAGCTCACCGAAACACTCGACCGGCGCGTCCTATCGCTGCTCAACAAGCATGACGACCGCACGGTGGCCGGCGACATCAGCATCAATCTCAACGTCCAGACGCTGCTTTCTCCGGAATTCCTCGTTTTCGACGACAATATCAAAGCCAGCATGCGCGGCACCCAGGTACTCGAATTGCAGAAGGTGGACATCTTCGCCGACCTGGGCGCATTCCTTTTCGCCAGGGATTTCGCCCATGACCGTGGCTATCGCATCTGCATCGACGGAGTGAATCTGGAGTCCCTGCCTTTCGTCGATCGCGGACGTCTGGGCATCGATCTGGTGAAGATCATCTGGGACCCGGCGATGACCCAGGGCACCCTGCCGAACGGCGCGTCGCTCGAGGATTATGTCCGCCGCTGCGGACCATCCCGTTCCATTCTCTGCCGCTGCGACGCTCAGGACGCCATCGATTTCGGCCAGTCGGTCGGCATCACCCTCTTCCAGGGACGCCACGTCGAATCGCTGTTGGCCGCCAATGCCGGTAAACGGGGCGGTTTGCGCAGACGCTAATGGTGAAAATCTGACGGATGGTGCCCCCGCCATCCGTCAGATTTTCACCACAATTCAATTAGTGGTGGTCCAACCCAGACGCTTGGTGCCCAAGCGTCTGGGTTGGACCACCAGTCGGGCGCGTCATCTGTCCAGAGAGGGGGCACGACCGCGTTCCCTGACAACTTGGTCGATTTTCTCGCGGGGCGCTTGCCGCTTCTCGTCTTTTTCATCAATCTGCCGATTATCGGATGGTCCGTCGACCTGGTGGTTTCGTCCGTGGTCCTTGCGCGTCTATTATGTGACGCGGATAAAGGGCTTGTTCCTGGGAATGGGTGAATGACCGTACAGACGTCGATGAGAGCCCCCTGCCGCAAGGGGTGCCGCTGGCCGAACCCCTTGTGCCGGAAACCCAACTGCCCATTGAAGGAAAAGGCGGAGAAACAGATGTCGGATGCCCTGCCACCGTCCTCCGCCGATCGGGAAAACGAAGCGGTGCGTCTTGGCCCGCTCGCCGCCTTCCACATGGCAATCAGTTTCCTGACCCGCCTCCCCCTCCCCAGTCCCCGCCATGTCGGCCCCGGCGCCTTGGCGAAATCCATGCACCTGTTTCCGCTGGCCGGCGTCGTGGTGGGCGCGACAGGCGCGCTGACTTACGCCCTGGCGTCGCTTCTGCTGCCGCCGCCGTTGTCGGCGCTGCTGGCGGTCGCAGCCACCGCGACCGTCACCGGGGCGATGCATGAGGACGGCCTTGCCGATATCGCCGACGGGTTCGGCGGTGGCGTCGATCGCGAACGCAAGCTCGCCATCATGAAGGACAGCCGGTTGGGCAGCTACGGCGCCGTCGCTTTGCTGCTCGGCTTGTCGCTGAAAGCCTTCGCCCTGGCCGCACTGGCCTCGCCGGGCTGGGTGGCCGGCGCCCTGATCGCGGCCCATGCCCTGGGCCGGGCGGCCATTCCGCTGACCATGCAATTACTGGCCCCCGCCCGGGAGACCGGATTGGGGGCCACGGTCGGCACGCCGTCGATCAGTACGGCGGGTATCGGAGCCACGCTGGCCCTGCTGATCGCCGCCGCCGCATTGCCGGCGGGCGCCGCTTTCGCCGCCTGCATGGCGGCCCTGGTGGCGACGCTGGGCGTCGCCTGGCTGGCCTGGCGCCAGATCGGCGGGCAGACCGGCGACGTGCTGGGAGCCACCGAGCAGGTGGCCGAGATCGCCGTCCTGCTGGCGGCGGTTGCCTTCCGATGACCGAGACGCCCTTGCCTTCCGCCTCGAACAGCCGCTGGTGGTGGTTGCGTCATGCCCCGGTGCCCGATCCGGAGGGACGCATTTCCGGACGCCTGGACCTGCCTTGCGACACGTCCGACAGCGAATGGTTCGCCATTCTCGCCAACCGTCTGCCGCGCAACGCCGTTCTCGTGGAAAGCGGCCTGATCCGCTGCGGCCAGACCATCGGCGCCCTGGAAGCCGCGGGTCTTCCCCTGCCACCCGCCCACATCGAAGCCGATCTGGCCGAACAGGACTTCGGGCGCTGGCAAGGTCGGGCCTGGAGCACCCTGGCCGCGGCCCAGGATCCGGACCTGGAGAATTTCTGGCAGAATCCCGCCAGTGCCACGCCTCCGGGCGGAGAAAGTTTTTCTTCGGTGATCGAACGGGTGCGCCCGGTGATCGAACGCCTGTCCTCCGACTGGGCCGGGCGCGACATCCTGGCCGTCGCCCACGCCGGAACCATCCGCGCCGCCCTGGCCATCGCCCTCGACATCTCGCCCGAAGCGGCGCTTTCCTTCGTTATCGAACCGCTGTCCCTGACCCGCATCGACGCGGTCGACACCGGCTGGCGGGTCGCCGGGGTGAACTGGCTTCCGGCCTGATCTTCCCGGGCGGCATTGGCTTCGGGACGCGCCGAGAACGCCAACACGGCGAGAATCACCATAAGAAGAACAACTCGCACGCGCTCACCCGCTCTCCCGGTGCGAGGAAGGCTTTCCCCAATGCGCAGCCTGTGTTAAAAGCCCCACCCATGAACTTTCTCGATTTCGAAAAACCCATCGCTGAACTTGAGGGTAAGATCGAGGAGTTGCGTCATTTAAGCGACTCCGACGAGATCAATATCGCCGAGGAGATCAATCGCCTTCAGCTGAAGGTCGACAAGCTTCTCCGTGCCACCTACAGCAAGCTCAGCCCCTGGCAGAAGTCGCAGGTGGCCCGCCACCCCGACCGGCCGCACCTGTCCGACTACATCGCCCGGCTGGTCTCGGACTTCACGCCCCTGGCCGGCGACCGCTCCTTCGCCGACGACAAGGCGATCATAGGCGGATTGGGCCGTTTCCGCGGGCAGTCGGTGATGGTCATCGGCCATGAGAAGGGCCACGACACCGAATCGAGGGTTCTCCACAATTTCGGGATGGCCAAGCCCGAGGGCTACCGCAAGGCCCGCCGTCTGATGGAAATGGCCGACCATTTCCGCATTCCGGTCCTCACGCTGGTCGATACCGCCGGAGCCTATCCCGGCGTCGACGCGGAGGCACGCGGCCAGGCCGAGGCCATTGCCCGGTCGATCGAAACCTGCCTCGATATCCGTGTCCCCCTGATCTCGGTGATTATCGGGGAAGGCGGCTCGGGCGGCGCCATCGCTCTCGCCGCCGGCAATGTCGTGCTGATGCTGGAGCATGCCATCTATTCCGTCATCAGTCCGGAAGGCTGCGCCTCGATTCTCTGGCGCAGCGGCGACGCCGCCAAGGACGCCGCCGAGGCGCTGCGCCTCACCGCGCAGGATCTCCACGCCCTTGAGGTGATCGATGAGATCGTGCCGGAACCGTTGGGCGGCGCCCATCGCAATCCGGAAGTGACCATCTCGACCCTGGGCGACCATATCGAACGCTCGTTGAAGACGCTCTGCCTGATCGAGGGGGGCGTGCTGAGGGCACGGCGGCGGGAAAAATTCCTCGCCATGGGCAAGGTCGGCCTCTCCTGATTTTCCATCGGGTTCCGTTGGCGGGATGATGGTTTGGCGTCGTGATTACACCTGGTGCGGTCACGACGCCCGAAAGCCATTCCATCCGGATGCGGCAATCGCCATATGACGGTGATTGTCGATGCAATCCGGAAAGGACTTTTTCATGTCTTCTGTGACGCGACGCCATTTCATCACGATGGCCGCGGCCGGCTGCGTTGCCGCCGGCGGCATCACCACGCCGCATGCGGGATTCGCGGCAGCGGCCCCGTTCGTCCAACCGCCCCTGCCCTTCTCCGACACGGCGCTCGCCCCCGTCATTTCCGCGCAAACTGTTCAATTCCATTACGGAAAGCACCATGCCGGCTATTTCGCCCAGCTCAATCAACTGACCGCCAATACGCCCTTCGCCGAAATGACCCTGGAGCAGGTGGTGATCAAATCCGCCAGCGGCCCGGATCCCCGCATTTTCAACAACGCCGCCCAGGCCGCCAACCATAACTTCTACTGGGAGGGCCTGAAGCCGGGCGGCTCGGCTCCCGGCGGTGCGCTCGCCCAGGCGATCGAGCGGGACTTCGGCGATCTGAAATCCTTCAAGGACGCCTTCGTCACCCATGCCGTGGGATTATTCGGCAGCGGCTGGGCATGGCTGGTCGAAGACGGCGGCAAACTCGCCCTCTTTGACGGCGGCAACGCCGATACGCCGCTTGCCCATGGCAAACGCCCCCTGGCCGTGGTCGACGTCTGGGAGCACGCCTACTATCTGGACTATCAGAACCGCCGGGCCGACCATGTCCGGGCGGTGGTCGACACCCTGATCAACTGGGATGTGGTGCGCGATCGCCTGAGCGCATGAAACGCCGGATAGACCGCACCAACGCGGGCACCCTGGCGGGGTGACCAGGGTAATCGGGTGAACGCGCGCGAGTTGTTCTTCCGAAAATGATTCTCGCCGCGTTGGCACGTTGAGCGCTCCGAAGCTTTAGCGGAGGCAGCCCGAGGCGGACGGATGTCCGCCGCCCGGCGCCTGAGGGACCAAGAATTTAAACCAGGGTAATCGGGTGAACCCGATTACCCTGGCGGGGTGACGTTCTCGGCTGGCCAGAAACATAAATATCTAATATATTAGTACACATCAACCTTCGGTCGCCGCCGGCCGGCGAAACGGCGGCACTTTGTGCTTTTTCATACGGAAATAAATCGACCATCGATCGATACAAGGGAGACTTCAGGAAATGGCCAACATCCAATTCAATCCTTCCCGGCGAACCATGATCGCGGCACTCGGAGCCGCTTTCGTCGTGCCCGCCATGGGAGGAGCGGCCCAAGCCGCCGAGACATCCGCCGACACGGCGGCGGTCGCCAAGATCGTCGAGGTGCTGCGCGCGGCGATGGTCGCCGGCGACGGCAAGGTCTTGAAAGCCGTTCTGCATGATCGGCTGACCTATTCGCACTCGGACGGTCACCTCCAGACCAAGGCGATGGTGCTCGACGAACTCGCCGGGAAGAACTCCTTCGCCTCGCTGGCCCTTTCCGACCAGACGATCGACGTTGTCGGCAACGTCGCCGTCGTCCGTCACATTTTCGATTCGGTCAACAATCTGCCGGAAGGCAAGACCAGTTCGGCGCATATCAAAGTGCTGCAGGTCTGGGTCAAAGCCGGAAAGGGATGGAAGCTTTTGGCGCGCGCCAGCACGCCGATCAAGGCCTGATCCGTTAACAACGGCGCGGACATCAGAGGTCGGCGCCGCCGTCTTTCATCGGGGAAACTTCAAAGCCGCAGACAAGGCACAGTCCTTGGAGCGGCTTTTTTTTCGCCCAAAGATCATCAAAACTCCGCCCTATTCTCGCCACACTCGACCTCTAATTTTTGTCCTCAGAGCGGAACTGGTGGTGACAACGTCCTCCCGAACCCCCCCTTTCGGTAGCGGCAAATCAAAGTCCCATCAGGTTCGCGACCCTGTACCGGACGCTCTCGTGCGAAATCGCCTGGTACAGTGTCAACTTCGCGGAAGGTCCTTGCGCTCCCCCCAAGCCCTGGTCCACGCGGAGAGGACGAACGGGAAAATGGCCGGCGGACGAGTTTGCCCCACACGCTCTCCGCCGGTTTCCCGAAAAGTTGGCCGCTTGTCGCCGCGGTCGAGAAAGCCGGGCCGCCCCCATCGGCCCGGCTTTTTCTTTGTCCGCGAGGCTGGCGGAATCACGGATCCTTAAGCAACCCGCGATGAGACGACGGGACCCTACCGCGCCCGGCGGCGTGACAGCGGCGTTTCCTCTTCGAACAGATTGGCCAGTTGCTGAAGCATGGTACCGCCCAATTCCTCGGCATCCATGATGGTCACCGCGCGCCGATAGTAGCGGGTAACGTCATGGCCGATACCGATCGCCGCCAGTTCCACCGGCGTCGAGGTCTCGATCCAGCCGATCACTTCGCGCAGGTGGCGCTCCAGATAGCTGCCCGTATTGACCGAAAGGGTCGAATCGTCGACGGGCGCCCCATCGGAGATGACCATCAGGATGCGGCGCTGCTCGGGCCGGCAGATCAGCCGGTTATAGGCCCAAAGCAGAGCCTCGCCGTCGATGTTTTCCTTGAGGATGCCTTCCCGCAACATCAGGCCGAGATTCTTGCGGGCACGACGCCAGGGCAGGTCGGCCGCCTTATAGATGATATGGCGCAAATCGTTGAGACGCCCCGGATTGGCGGGCTTGCCGTCGGCCACCCATTTCTCCCGCGCCTGGCCGCCCTTCCATGCCCGCGTGGTGAAGCCCAGAAGCTCCACCTTGACGCCACAACGCTCCAGCGTCCGCGCCAGAATGTCGGCGCTCATGGCGGCGACGGTAATCGGACGGCCCCGCATCGAGCCGGAATTATCAATCAGCAGGCTGACCACCGTATCGCGGAAATCGGTGTCTTTTTCCTGTTTGAAGGACAGGCTTTGAGTGGGATTGGTGACCACCCGGGCCAAACGCCCGGCATCGAGCAACCCCTCCTCCAGATCGAAATCCCAGGCCCGCGTCTGCTTGGCCATCAGGCGCCGCTGAAGGCGGTTGGCCAAACGGCTGACCACCCCATGCAGATGCAAAAGCTGCTGGTCGAGTTGGTGGCGCAGTCGCTGCAACTCGTCGGGATCGCATAATTCGGCGGCGTCGACGGTCTGGTCGAAAGCGGTGGCGTAAGCCACGTAAGGCCGTTCCAGGGGATCGTTGCGCAAGGATTCGCCGGGCCGGTGGCGGGCCGGGCCGCCCGCTTCCTCGCTGCCGTGACCGGGAACCAGCGTCGGGTCTCCATCGCCCGCCTCGCCCTCCTGGGCGCTCATGCTCTCGGCCTCGCCGGTGGCCGTATCGCCCGATCCCTCGGAGGAACTCGCGCCGCCCTCGCTGCCGTCCTTCTTCTCCTGCGGGCCGGAATTGGCGCCCTCGGCATCCTGCTGCTCGTCCGCCTCGCCCTCGTCTGGAGGTTCGTCCTCGAAATGCTCGATATCCAGGGCGGCGATCAAATCGCGCAACGCCCGGGCGAAACGGTCCTGATCGGCCAGGGTTTCCGTCAGGTTCGAGAAGCTATGGCCGGCTTTTTCCTCGACGAAGGTTCTCCATAAATCCACCGCATGCCGGGCCGAGGGCGGCACCGGTTGCCCGGTGAAACGCTCGCGGGCGATCAGACGGACCGCCTCGGACAGCGGAACCTGTTCCTTCTGGGCGATGGAGGCGTAACCTTCGCTGCGGTAGCGGGCTTCCAGCGCGGAGGCGAGATTGATCGCCACGCCCCGCATGATGCGCGACCCCAGAGCCTCCACCCGCGCCTGGGCCACCGCGTTGTAGATGTCCTTGGCGTCCTGGCCATGCGGCATGCGCCGTCTATGCACGGCCTCGTCGTGGAAGCGCAATCGAAGCGCCACCGAATCGGCGGCGCCGCGCAGCCGCGCAATATCCTCGGCCAGGATCTTGCGCGGCGGCGACGGCAGGCGCACCTGGTTGTCGCGAAGCGCCGGGGCCCCGACGGCGTAATTGACGATCACATCGTCACGCCCCGCGATGGCCCGCACAACGGCCGAGGTCGTCCGCTTGACCAGTTCGGCCGGCGCCTCGTCGTGATTGCCGAACAGACGCTTATCGCCGCCCTTTTCCATGATGTTGCGCGCCCGTCAGCCCAAAACCACGCGGGCCATGGTCTCCGGCAGCTCGACACCGAAACAGCGCTGGTAATACTCCGCCACGATCGATTGCTCGGTCTCGTCGCACTTGTTGAGGAAGGTAAGACGGAAGGCGAAGCCGACATCGTTGAAGATCTGGGTGTTTTCCGCCCAGGTCAGCACGGTGCGGGGACTCATCACCGTCGAGATATCGCCGTTGATGAAGCCCTGGCGGGTCAGATCGGCCACCCGGACCATATTGTTGATGGTATCCCGGCCCTCGCCATTGTCGAAGGCGGCAATCTTGGCCAGCACGATGGCCACTTCGGCGTCATGTTCCAGATAGTTCAGCGTCGCCACGATATTCCAGCGGTCCATCTGGCCCTGATTGATCTGCTGGGTGCCGTGATAAAGGCCGGTGGTGTCGCCCAGGCCGACCGTATTGGCGGTGGCGAACAGCCGGAAGGCGGGGTGGGGACGGATGACCCGGCTTTGATCGAGCAGCGTCAACTTGCCTTCGACCTCCAGCACCCGCTGGATGACGAACATCACGTCGGGCCGGCCGGCATCGTATTCATCGAACACCAAAGCGGTCGCGTGCTGCAACGCCCACGGCAGGATGCCCTCGCGGAACTCGGTGATCTGCTGTCCATCCTTCAGCACGATGGCGTCCTTGCCGATCAGATCGATGCGGCTGACGTGGCTGTCGAGGTTGACGCGGATGCAGGGCCAGTTGAGGCGGGACGCCACCTGTTCGATGTGTGTCGATTTCCCGGTGCCGTGATAGCCCTGCACCATGACGCGCCGGTTGAAGGCGAAACCGGCGAGGATGGCCAGGGTGGTGTCGTGATCGAAACGGTAGCTGTCGTCCCGGTCCGGAACATATTCCGTGGTGCTGGAAAAAGCCGGCACCATCAGGTCGGTGTCGAGCCCGAAGGTCTGGCGCACCGAGATCTGGATGTCGGGCGTGCCCAAGGGGTTGTCCGAGGCCAGAGTGGTGAAGTCATTCATGGAAGTACTGCTTTCGACTGAACTGAAAAAGGGCGGCAAGCCCGAGCGATTATGACAAATTTAGGCTCTCTCGGAGGGTTTTGTAAGCCTGACCGATTCGTTTGAATCGCTCTTCGGCTTCTTTATCCCCTCCATTGGCGTCCGGATGGTGCAATTTGCACAGTTCCTTGTAGCGGGCCTTGAGAATATCCGGAGTAAGCGGCCCGCTCAAATCCATCACCCGCATCGCCTGCTCTTCCGCCGTCGAAGCCTGGCTTCTCTCCGGCGGACCTTGCCAGAAATCCTCGCTGAACACATGGAAGGGATCCTTGATGTGCTCGGGATTGATGTGATGATTGGCGCCCATGCGTCCGAGCGGCCAGGTCGGCCGCTGCCAGGTCGTATCGAGCCGGACCATCCGCTCGATCTCCTCGGGCCGCATGCCGGCGTAGTAGTCCCAGGCGGCATTGTAGGCCCGGACGTGATCGAGGCAGAAATAGTAATAATCGGTCAAGGTTTCACGTGATTTGGGCGCACGGAATTCCCCCTCCCCCCGGCAACCCGGATGGTCGCAGGCCCGCTGATTGGCATTGGCCTCCGGTTTGCCGCGCGGAGGCCAGAATTTTCGTGATTGCCCGTTCATGATCACCCACTATGAGCGCAAGCCTGAAAGCTGGCAATATCCCGGCGCCCCTCGCCGCAACGAAGCCGCCGGCGGGCCGGGTGCCGTCTTCGAGGTCATTTTAGAGACAAGGAATGCCGCATGCAGGTGCGTAATCTGATCCAACAAAAGCTGACCGCCGGTCTTTCGCCCGAGCGCCTGGACATCGTCGATGAATCGCACCGCCACCAGGGGCACGCGGGAACCAGCGCGGAAGGGGAAAGCCATTTTCACATAGAGATCGTCTCGGCCGCCTTCGAAGGCAAGTCCGCCGTGGCCCGCCAGCGCCTGGTCTATGATCTGCTGGCCGACGAATTGAAAACGCGGATTCACGCGTTGTCGCTCAAGACCCGGACGCCGGCCGAAACCAAGACCCCCTGAAAAGTCCCGCCATCCCGCTCCGTCACGCGCCGATCAGGGTGAGCCCGGCATCGGCGCGAACCGGGCATCTCAACCAAAGTTTACTAATCGGCACCGGTACCGATGAGTATTTTCGTTGCATTCTTTTAAGACTAATGCATAGTTTTGACACCATCCGTTTACACAAGCATGCCGTTTGGTAAACGGATTGACATAAACTCCCGAAACGGGAGACATCCTTTGAGGGAAGAATGGAAGGTCGCGATGGTTGTGAGCTCTCTGCGCAATCGGAACGTGACCATCGGGGGCCGTCGGACGAGCATGAAGCTCGAACCGGGTATGTGGGACGCTCTCGATGAGATATGTTGCCGTGAAAGCATGGCAATTCACGATATTTGCACACGAATCGCCAAAGATCATAAGGGTTATAATCTGACGGCGGCCACGCGTGCTTTCATTCTGGCCTATTTCCGGGCCGCAGCCACCGAAGATGGTCATCTCGGGGCGGGGCACGGCCTGATCGGCGATCAGCGAGGCCGGGTCGACCGCAAGCTGGCCCCCAGGATGGCGATCGGCACCCCGGGTGGCGCCTCCCTGCCGATCAATCGGCGAATGGCCGGCGGCTGACCCCAGATCCTAAGGGCTTGTCGCGAAATAATCGCTCCAATCCCTTAGTTTCATATGACGCCTCCGCTCCAGCGGGCTCAAGCGTCGCCGAGCGGATCCGTCGCCCGGCGCGTGGAAAATTGTGGCCATTCGCGTGCCACCACCTCGCCGTCGGCGGCGAGAGCATGGCAGCTGTCGATGATGCGCGGCCGCGCCCCGTTTCCCGCCTCCGCCCCGATCAGCGGAGCCAGGGTCTGAAAGGCCGTGGTGGCCAGCGGCCCCATCAGCTCGACGAGGTGAGTGCAGCCTGCGGTTTTCCCAAACCGCTCCCGCACCGTCCGCAGAAATCCCGGACCGAGGCATACGCCCTCAAGGCTGGAAAAAGCCGGGGCCACCGCGCCGCAGATGGAAAAGGGCGCGTGAAGGGTCACCGCCTCGGCTTTCCGGATGATATAGGCGTCATCGATAGTCAGACGGACGACCATCTCATGGATCGGCTCGCCGGCGGCGATGACGCCGCCGCGATCGCGGTTGGCGAAATCGTAAGCCTTGGTGTCGATCAGATGCCCCTCGATATCCCAAAGCCCGTCGTTGCGCCGAAATCCCTGGCAGACCACCCGGCGCGTGTGAATCGGCCGGCGATCCGCCGGAGGAGAAAGGCTCATGCGCCCTGTTCCGAATCGTCGGCCTTGGGAGGAGTCAAGCGCAGCGAGGTGATCTGGTTGCGCAGCCGCCGCAGAACCTCGAAACGGAATCCGTGGAACAGGAAACTCTGTCCGACTTCCGGAATCATGCGGGATTCATGGAGAAGCAGGCCGGCGATGGTCGAAGCGTCCTCATCGGGAAGCCGCCAATCATATTCGCGATTGAGGTCGCGGATGGTGACGTCGCCATTCACGATGAAGGAACCGTCCGTCTGGGGTTTCACCCCGGCCACCAGGACGTCGTGCTCGTCGGAAATGTCGCCGACGATTTCCTCGATGATATCTTCCAGCGTCACCACCCCCAGCAGCGTGCCGTACTCGTCGACCACCAGGGCGAAATGTTCGCGCCTTTTACGAAACGCCTGCAACTGATCGAGCAGGGATGTCGAATCGGGAATAAACCAGGGGGGGGCCGCCAGACCGACGATATCGATGTCGTCGATCTCCCCCGTATTCTCCCGCACCGCCCTCAGCAGATCCTTGGAATGGATCACGCCGACAATATTATCCGGTTCACCGCGCCAAAGCGGCAGACGGGTGTAGGGCGACGCCGTCACCTGGTCGAGGATCGCCGAAACCGACATGTCGGCATTGATCGTCGCCACATTTTTGCGATGGACCATGATCTCGCCGACCTCGACATCGCCCAGGTCGAGGATCGAACGCAGCATCTTACGCTCGTGATTGACGCCGTCTTCCACCGTGTGGATATCGATGGCGCCGCGCAGTTCGGCCATGGTCGCCTCCGGCCCGATCGAGGCCCGCAAGGGAACGCCGGCCAGCCGCAGCATGGCATTGACCAGGGCCTGGACGCCGAGAATCAACGGGCCGAACAACCAGACGACGCCGCGCATCACCGGAGCCATGCCCAGCGCCAGGGCGTTGGCCTGATGGATCGCCAGGGTCTTCGGCAAAATCTCGCAGAAAATCAGCACCACGACCGTCATCGTCACGGTGCCGTAGGCGACGCCGGCGTCGCCGAACAGCCCGATGGCCACCGAGGTGGCCATCGCCGAAGCGGAAATCTGCACCAGGGTATTGCCGAGCAGGATCGACCCCAGCAACCGCTCCTTGCGATTATGCAGACGGTTGACCAGGGCCGCCCGGCTGTCGCCTTCGATTTCAAGCTGATGCATCAGGGGCCGGGAAACGACGGTAAGCGAGGTTTCGGCACAACTGAAAAAGAACAGCAGCAGCAACAGAACGACGACGAGAACGATGTCGACGATCATGACCGGGCGACTCCCGCGCGACCGATCGCCGCGTCGAGCACGTTTTTCAAAGTCGCGGCAGGAACGTCCGGGGACAGGAAGGCCTGCCCGATGCCCCGCGCCAGGACGAAGGTGACGCGGCCGTCCTTGACCTTCTTGTCCTTGCCGAAATGCGCCAACAACCGCTCGACGCTCCATTCACCGCCGGGAAGCGGCGGCAGGCAGACGGGCAGGCCGACGGTGTGAAGATGACGGACCAGGCGGTCGCGGTCGGCGGCCGGACACAACCCCATGGCCACCGACAGATCGAAGGCCAGGACCATTCCGATCGACACCGCCTCGCCATGCAGCAGCAATTCGCCGTAGCCCCCTTCGGCCTCCAGGGCATGAGCGAAGGTATGGCCGAGGTTGAGCAACGCCCGCTGGCCGGACTCGCGCTCGTCGGCGGCGACGATGCGGGCCTTGGCCCGGCAACTGGTCAACACCGCCTGACGGCCGGCCTGCGCGTCGGCGGCCACGACGGCGACGCCGCGGGTTTCCAGCCAGTCGAAAAAGGCGGGATCGTCGATCAGGCCGTATTTGACCACTTCGGCGTAACCGGCTTTCAATTCGCGCGGCGGCAAGGTGGACAGCACGTCGATGTCGGCCAGCACGGCGCGCGGCTGATAGAAGCTGCCGACCAGATTCTTGCCCTGCCGGGTATTGATCCCGGTCTTGCCGCCGACCGAGCTATCGACCTGGGACAGCAAGGTGGTGGGAATCTGCACGAAAGGCACGCCGCGCAGAAGGACCGAGGCGGCGAAGCCGGTCAGATCGCCGATGACGCCGCCGCCGAAGGCGATGATGGTGGTGCCACGCTCGCAGCGCGCCTCCAGCATCGCGTCGAGCAGGCTTTCCAGATGCGGAAAACTCTTGGTCTGCTCGCCGGCCGGCAGAACCACGCCGTGATTATCGAGCCCGGCGTCGTCCAGCGACTCCTTCAAGGCTTCGAGATGCAATCCTTCGATATTCTCGTCGGTGACGACGAACACCTTTGGCGCGGCAAGAAGGGGACGCAAAATATGTCCGGCCCGGGACAGCAGGCCCGATCCCACGTGGATGTCGTAGGAACGCTCGCCCAGGGCGACGGTAATCGCAGAGGTCATCAGCACAAGTCTCGCAAAATTCAGCCCACCCGGATCCCGGTTCGGACGCGGCTCAGGTCTGGGGTTCCGACACAGGCAAGGGGTCGCCGACATAATCGGCGATCGCCCTTACCACCCTGTCGACCGTCGTTTCCGGCGGCCGGTCCATCGAATCGACCGTAACATCGGCCAGAGCGTAAGTACCGTAACGCTTTTCGATCAATCCCCGCAGAATGTCGCGCGGATTTCCCGTTTTCAACAATGGCCGGTGGTCGCGCCCCGCCGTCCTCTTGGTCAACAGCTCGAGATCGGCACGCAACCATACCGAGATCGCCCTTTCGGCGATCACCTGACGGGTTTCGGCGTCCATGAAGGCCCCACCGCCAGTGGCCAGGATGCACAGAGGTCCTTCGAGCAGACGACGCACCACGCGGCGCTCGCCATCGCGAAACGCCGGCTCGCCATATTGGGCGAAGATTTCGCTGATCGTGCAGCCGGCGGCCGCCTCGATCTCAACGTCGGCGTCAACGAAAGGAAGGCCGAGCCGAGCGGCCAGACGCCGTCCGACACAGCTTTTTCCGGCGCCCATCAGGCCCACCAGGGCCACGGATCGGGGAAGATTGAGACTATCAGAGGCCATGCTCGAACTCGGCGATAGGAAAAATTGAGGTGGACGCGCGCAAGTCTCCGGAAATCACGCCCGGGGGATTTCCGTGGAACCATCCGGCAAGATTGAACTCCTCCGGCCGTACCGATAAACTTCCGTCGTTCGCCATGGTTAAACCCTAACACAATCCAGCAGGCCTGTATGCGTATCCGGGGCCACCGCCCCGCAAGGCCGGCCCTGGCCTTGTATCCGTCCAGTCGCGTGCCGTCCATAAGTCTTGCAAAAGGCAGTTTACTTCGATGAGCAGTTTGGTTCGAGTTGTCGTCGTCCTGGTCGTGGTCATTCTGGTCGGCGGGATCGTCGCCCTGTCCATGTGGGATATCCCCGCCCCCTCCTCGAAGATCGAAAAGGTCATACCGGATGAGCGCTTCCAGCGTTGAACCCAAGGCGACGCGCGCCTCATGCCGCGTCACTCCCTGGCGCTTGGCCGTCTTGCTGGCTCTTTCGCCGCTGGCCGCACTCGCTCAGGACGGCCCCACGCCCCTGACACCCTCGGCGGCGCCCCAGTTCGCCCCGCCCCAGTCCACACCGGCGACGCCGGCGCAAAGCATCCTGCCGCCGCCGTCTGCGGTCATCGTCTCGCCGTCCGCCGGCTCGCCGACGCCGGAAGGCGTCCTGCCGCGCGGAGAACGGATCCAGGTACAGGATCTTGGCGTTCTCGACGCCAACGCCACCGGCGTCATCGATGAGGGACATGGAGGATTCGGTTCGGACATGTGGGCCGGATCCTCCATGAACATCGTCCAGAAGGTCCTGCCGCTGATGCCCGGCGCCACCCCCTGGCGCAGCCTCAGGGCCCTGGAGCGCAAGCTGCTGTTGACCACCGCCGCCGTACCGGCCGGAAAACCCGTCGGCGATTCGCTGATCAAGCTCCGGGCCGATCGGCTGTGGGCCATGGGTGACGTCGACGGCCTCAACGCCTTGCTGAAAGGCGTGCCCGATCCCGCCTTCACCCCCGCCCTGCGCCGCCTTCAGGTCGATGCGGCGCTGGTCGCCGGCGACAGCGCCGGAGCCTGTCAACAGGCCGCGGCCTTGCGATCCCAGGCGGCGAGCGACGCCTATCCGGCCAAGCTGCAGGTGTATTGCCAGTTCTCCACCGGCAAAGGCAACGAGGCCGGACTGGGGGTGGATCTCCTGCGGGAGCAGAAGGTGAACGATCCGGCCTTTTTCGCCGCCGCCGACGCCCTGGCCGGCATTGCGCCGGGCAAGATGGACGGTTTTGCCAATCCCACGCCGCTCACGCTGGCCATGGCCCGCGCCGCCAAGCTGCCGTTGCCCGAATCCGTGGCCTCGGCCACCTCCTCGCCCTCCCTCCTGCGCGCCATCGCCACGATGGACTCCGCCACGACGGAAGCCCGCCTGGCCGCCGCCGAGAAGGCCGAGTCCCTGGGTTCCATCGACACCGAACTGCTGCGCCAGCTTTACGAACAGGTGACCTTCACCACCCAGGAACTGTCGGCGCCGGTCAACGCCGCCGGCACCGACAAGGGCGTCCGCAGCCGCGCCTTGCTGTTCCGCGCCGCCGTCCAGCAGACCTTGCCCACCGCCAAGGTGGAAATCATCGCCAAGGCGCTGGGCCTGGCCGGCGACGGGCCGGCCTATTTCACCGCGGCCCGCCTTTACGCCCCGCAAATCACGGCCTTGCGGCCGACGCCCGAATTGGCGAGCTTCGCCGTCGTCGCCGCCCGCGCCCTCTATGCCGCGCAAAGAAGCGACGCGGCGGCGCCATGGGTCGCCCTGGCGCGCGGCGGCGATCCTTCGGTGGCCGGCGCCGCCGCAGGCCTGTGGCCCTTGACCCGCATGGCCGGCGCCGGCACGCCGCAAACCATTCCCTCGGCGACGCTCGCCGCCTGGCGGAAGGCGCGGGGAGAATTGCCGCCGGCCGTCGCCTTGCGCCGGCAGTTGACCTGCTTCGGCCTGCTCACCGCCTTGGGCGACAAAATCGCCGCGGACGAATGGCAAACCCTCTATGACGAACCTCAGCCGACCGCCGCGCCCGCGCAGCCGCCGGCCACGGCCTTGCGGGGCGTCCTCTGGCAGGGCCTGCGCGTCGCCTCCGACGAGCTGCGCCAGGGGGAAACGGTGATGTTCTCGCTCGCCACCCTGGGCGAGGTGGGGCTCAACCAGGCCGACCCCACCGATCTCTATCGCATCGTCGCGGCGCTGCGTCTGATCGGACTGGATGCCGACGCCCGCGCCTTGGCCGTGGAAGCCGCCATCGCCAATGGGCTCTAGATATAGCGAAGCCTTCCTGGAAATGATGGCCGCCGAGCGGGGCGCGGCGGCCAATACTCTGGACGCCTATCGTCGGGATCTCGACGATTTCGGCGACTTTCTCGGATCGCGGGGCCTGGACGAGCATCAGGCCGACAGCGAGGCCTTGCGCGATTACATCGCCTCGATGAGACGCCAGGGTCTGGCCCCCCGCACCGCCGCCCGCCGGCTGTCGACCCTGCGCCAATTCCACCGCTTCCTGTTCGCCGAAAACGTCCGCGCCGACGATCCCAGCCAGATCATCGACGCGCCAAAACTGGGCCGGCCGCTGCCCAAATATCTTTCCGAAACCGAGGTCGAGGATCTGATCCGGGCCACCCGGCGCAAGAGCGGTGTCGCCGGCCGCCGCGATCAGGCGCTACTCGAGCTGCTCTACGCAACCGGATTGCGCGTCTCCGAATTGGTCGGCCTGCCGCTGGCCGCGGTGGCCCGAAATCCCGAGACATTGGTGGTGCGCGGCAAAGGCTCGAAGGAGCGCATGGTCCCCTTGGGCGAGCCCGCCCGCCAGGCCATCCGCGCCTGGCTCGAGGTCCGCCAGCCGCGAGCCAGCCGCTGGCTTTTCCCCGGCGAGGGCGAAAGCGGCCACTTCACCCGGACCGGCTTCGCCAAGATGCTGGATGAACTGGCCATCGCCGCCGGCATCCCGCCCTCGAAGGTCTCGCCGCATGTGCTGCGCCATTCCTTCGCCAGCCATCTGCTGGCCCATGGGGCGGATCTGCGCAGCGTTCAGCAGATGCTGGGGCACGCCGACATCGCCACCACGCAGATCTACACACATGTCCTCGACGAAAGGCTGAAAAGCCTGGTCAGGCAACATCATCCGCTGTCGCGAAAGAAAGAATAAGAAAGGGGAGCAAACGCCGCTTAGAAGACGGCGAGCGAGCGGATATAGATGGTGCCCGACCAGCCATGGCCGAGGGCTTCCTCCATGGCGAGGCGGATGGCGTCCTTGGCTTCGCGCACGCCGCTATGCGCCGATTCGAGGAATTCGGCCGGGCGGGCCTGCAGTTGCGGCTTGGCGGCGGCGGCAATGTCCTTCACATGGTCGCGGGCCTGCCCCAGTGCCTTGGGGTCGGACGTCTGCAGATAGGCATCGACCAGCACCCGCTGCCAACGGCCGGTTTCCCGGTTCTGCACCGAAGCCACCAGACGCGGCAAGGCCACCGCATTGTCCGGCAACTTCGCCTTGAATTGATTGTCGGTCTTGCTGTGCTGGTCCTCCTCGCGATGACCACCCAATGTGATGTCGCGCGCCAGGGCATCGGACCCGAAGGAGCCAAAGCCCATGACCAGACCGGTCAGGAAAACGCCAAGCAGCGCTCCACTCTTTCCGGAAATTCCGAGGTTCACGAACATGGCCCAAGCCCACCTTAATAATCCATTAAGGTGGCGACTCTATATCCCCAGTATTCCGTTATCAATATTAATAAGTACTCACAATATCGCGTAAAATTTTACGCAGTTCCTCTTTTAGTTGATTCAAAAGACCCAAATCCGCAGCCATTTCAAGACTCTCCCACCGCTTCCGGCGAAGCGTTTCTCTGTTCCCCGGCGAGGGCATGCGGATATTCATGACGGTCATGCTCTTTTTGATGGGACGCACTCTAATACCAACTCTTGGTGATCGGAACCGATCACCAAGCCCTCAATCGCCGGGCGGGATACATCCGTATCCCTCGGCTTCGCGCCAACGATGGCGCGGGCCCTCAACGGGCCAGCCAAGTCTCGATGAGTCATCCTCATCGAGACTTGGTATAAAACCCAAGCATCGCACGCACCTCCCCGGCGCTCGTGCCGGCCATGCGCAGGCTTCGCAGACTGGCCGCCTTGTCGCGCTTGGCCAATCGCCGGCCGGAAGCATCGGTCAGCAACCGATGGTGATGCCAACGGGGCACCGGCAGATCGAGCAGTGCCTGCAACAACCGATGCACGTGAGTGGCGGGGAACAGATCGAGGCCGCGCGTCACCAGGCTGACGCCCTGCAGGGCGTCATCAACGCTGACCGCCAGATGATAACTGGCCGGCGCATCCTTGCGGGCCAGCACGATATCGCCGAACAGCTCGGGTTGGGCCTGGACGGGGCCGGCCGCCTCGTCGGTCCAGGACAGGGGGCCGGCCAAGGCCGCCGCCTTGGCCATGTCGAGTCTGAGGGCGAAGGGCGCGCCGGCATCTTTGCGCCGTTGCGCCTCAGCCGCCGTCAGTGCCCGGCAGAGGCCCGGATAGCGCGGCCCATCCGGTCCCTGCGGCGCTTCGCCGGCGGCGGCGATCTCGCGGGCGATCTCGCCGCGCGTGCAAAAACAGGGATAAACCAGCCCCATCCGATCGAGACGGACGAGCGCGGCGCGATAGTCGTCCAGATGTTCCGACTGGCGGCGGATCGGCCGGACCCAATCGAGGCCCAGCCAAGCCAGATCCTCCTCGATGCCGGCGATGAAGGCGGCACGGCTGCGGGTGGCGTCGATATCCTCGATGCGCAGAAGGAAACGCCCGCCGTCTCGCGCCCGGTCGGCGGCGAACAGGGCCGAAAAAGCGTGTCCCAGATGCAACTCTCCCGTGGGACTGGGAGCGAAACGCGTGACGACAGACATGATGGCGTGACAATAGCATCCTTTTTCGGATAGGACTTGTCGAAGAAGGCTTGGCTTGCGGCGAGGATTCCGATGACGTTGCATCCCTTGAGCGGACCATCCGTCCCGACGGCGTCGGGAAATCCGGCCAGGCAGTTGGTCGTCTTCCTGCATGGAGTCGGTTCCGACGGCGACGATCTGATCGCCCTCGCCCCCTATTTCGCCCGATGGCTGCCCGATGCGGCCTTTCTCGCCCCGCATGCCCCCCTGCCTTTCGACATGGCCCCCGTCGGGCGACAGTGGTTCAGCTTGCAAAACCTCGATTCGCAAGCCATCTCCGAGGGAGTGGCGAGTGCCGCGCCGTCCCTCGATCGCTATCTGGACGAGCAGTTGGCCGCCCACGGCCTGACCGATGGGGATCTGGCCCTGGTCGGCTTTTCGCAGGGTACGATGATGGCGCTCCATGTGGCGTTGCGCCGTCACACCCCTTGCGCCGCCGTGGTGGGCTATTCCGGCCTGCTGGCGGCGCCCGAACGGTTGCCGGCCGAGGCGACGGCCCGGCCACCGATCCTGCTGGTGCATGGCGAGGAGGACGAGGTGGTTCCCCACGATTTTCTGGCGCTGGCCGAGAAGACCCTGTCGGTGGTGGGTATCCCGGTCGACACCCTGTCCTGCCCCGGGCTCGGCCATTCGATCAATGACGACGGGTTGATGGCCGGGATGCAGTTCGTCACCCAGGCCTTCGGCCTCGCCTTTCCCCCGGAGACGCCTTAGGCTCTGGAACGAAACAATCGCTCCAGAGCCTAAGGGTTTATATGATGCCTGCGCCTCCGGCTTCGGCCAAGCTCAGGCGCCGCTCGGGCTTAGAGACCTGGAGGTTTGCCGGTTTCACGGAATTGTTATGCTTGCTTGGCAACCGTTTCTGGTAGATACCCTAGATATGGTGACTCTTACTGATTGAGGTAAGCGGATCTTGTCGCTGGCACTTGAAAGTTGTCCGGCACTCGTCTTGAATGCGGACTTCCGCCCTTTGAGCTATTACCCGCTGTCCCTGTGGCCTTGGCAGGAAGCAGTGAAGGCGGTGGTTTCCGACCGGGTCAATGTGGTCTCCGTCTACAATCGCTTTATCCGGTCACCCTCCTCCGTCATCGCGCTGCCCAGCGTTATCTCGCTCAAAGAATACATTCCCTCCAAACGCCGCCCCGCCTTCACGCGCTTCAACGTTTTCCTGCGGGACCGCTTCACCTGTCAATATTGCGGACAATCGCTGCCGACCCATGACCTGACCTTCGATCACGTGATCCCGCGATCGAAAGGTGGGCATACGACCTGGGAGAACGTGGTTACCGCCTGCTCGCCCTGCAATCTGGTAAAGGGAAGCCGCCTGCCCCGCGAAGCCAAGATGTTCCCCCTGGTCCGGCCGGTCGCGCCGACCAATTTCCAGCTTCAGGACCATGGCCGCGCCTTCCCGCCCAACTATCTGCACGAAAGCTGGCGGGATTTTCTCTATTGGGATACCGAGCTGGATCCGGTCTGATCCCGGCGGCGGATCAGATCCGTTCGGACAGCCAGATGGCCAGTCGCGTGCCGGAACGGATGGCGGCGCTGAGCACCGGATAGGCCGGGGTCTGTTCGGCCCCGCCGGCAAGACCCACGTCGCGGTGATGCAACTCGTCTTCCCGGAATTCCGCGACGGTCTGCTTCAAATCCGTCTCGTCCTCGCCCAATTGTTCGAGCTGCCCGGCGTAGTGGCCCTCGATGACCTCCTCGACGGCGACCGTGCAGGCCATGGCGGCCTTTTCGCCCATCAGCGCCGTACCGGCCCCCAGGGCGAATCCCATGACATGCCATAACGGCTGCAACAGGGTCGGCCGCACGCGCCGCTGACTGACCAGCGTCTCGAAGGTCTGCAGATGGCGGCGCTCCTCCTCCTCCATCCGCCGCAACGCATCGCCGCAGGAGGCGCTGCGGCCCAGCACCGCGCGCTGTCCCTGATAGATACGCACGGCGCCGAACTCGCCGGCGTGATCGACCCTGAGGATCTTCTCGATCATCCGGCGCGGTGCCGGATCGCCGGGCATGAAGCCTTCGCCGTCGGCCCGTCCGCCGGCGGGCGTCTCTTGCGATTCGCTCATGCTTGCCTCTTCAGGGTGCGCGCCGCCCAGACGGAGAACACCGCCAGGCCGCAGGTGAACAACGCGTTGTATCCGGCCATCGAGATGCCGAACACCGACCAGGGGATGCGATCGCAGGGGACCGGCGGCGGGCCGGCCAGCAGGGCCTTCAAGGCCTCGGCGCTGTTGGCCTCGGGATTGACGCCGCCGACGCAGGCCGATTCCCACCAATGGTGTTCGACGCCGACATGGTAGAAGGCGATCCCGGAATCGATGGCGAAGGCCAGGGCGCAGAGCGCGATCAGCACGATCTTGCCGCGCACCGGCACCTTCGACGACAGGGCGATCACCGCCAGAACGCCGGCCACGACATAGGGGATACGCTGATAGAAGCAGAGGATGCAGGGTTCCAGGCCGAAGCCGTATTGCGTGATCAGCGCCGTTCCCATGGCGCCCACGCAGGCCAGCAGCAGCAGGGAGGGGAAAAGCCGGACGGGAAAAGTCATCATCAGATATACCGTATGACGAGAAAGCCGCCGACCAGCGCCACCACGAAGGCGGTGGTGACCAGGGTCAGCCGACGTTCGATGAAATCACGGATCGGTTCGCCGAAATAATAGAGCAAACCCGCCACCAGAAAAAAGCGCATGGCGCGCGAGACGATCGAGGCGACGGTGAAAACCAGCGGATCGAGGTGGCTGAAGCCGGCGGTGATGGTGATCAGCTTGAAGGGAATGGGCGTCCAGCCCTTGGCCAGGATCACCCAGCCGCCGTTCTCGGCGAACCAGGACTGGAAGGTGGCGAACCCGGATTCAAGATGATAAAGCGCGATGATCGGCCGGCCGATCGCATCGAACAGAAAGAAGCCGATCCCGTATCCCAGCCAGCCGCCCGCCACCGAAGCCACCGTCGCCAGGGCGGCATAGCGCCAGGCCTTGCCGCGCGCCGCCAGCACCATGGGGATCAGCATGATGTCGGGGGGAATGGGAAAGACCGAGCTTTCGATGAAGGAAACGGCCATCAGCCACCACAGGGCGTAACGATGGCTGGCCAGCCCCATCATCCAGTCATAAACGCGCTTCAGCAAGGGACGTTTCTCCGGCAACCGGTCATGCTCGTCGGGGCGCGTCCATTCCCCCGGCGGGGTGAAGGTCCGCACCGGGCACTGGCACCCACGCCGCCCGGCTCCTGATGTAGCGCCCCGCCCCGCCAAGCGCAATGGCCGAATGCGGAGGGAACGGACAATTGCGTGCAGACTATTGACCGAAAAAAAACCTCGTCTATAGTCTGCCGTCCTACCACCCGGTGCCCCAGTGGCGGAATGGTAGACGCGGCAGACTCAAAATCTGTTGCCGGCAACGGCGTGTTGGTTCGAGTCCGACCTGGGGCACCAATTATCTCAATGGGTTAGCGATGGCCGTGCCCTCCGAGCGCAATCCGGATTTTTCCGGGGAAGCACGGGGGAAGCAAGCGGCTGCGTAATCCATGGGAAAAACAGACACCTCCGGCCTTGCAGGCTTTCGGTCTTCCGCTACCATTGCGGGCAATGGGAGGGGGAAATGATTTCATCGCGCGTGACCACCGATTCGGATGACGGCCTTCGTGATTTGCATTTCCATGGCCGAACGCTTTTTGAGGCGCTTGAGAAATTCGCCGCGTCAAAAGCGGAAGCGAGTATCAAGGTCCTTCCCGATTTTTGGAACGAGGCCCATCGCTGGGAAGCCCCAAGAGACCGATACAATCCGAGAAAAAGCATCAATACCCGGAGCTACGAAATTCTGAAGCTGTTGCAAGCCAGCTTGATTGAAGATCTGAGACGCGGGCGATTGGTTGGGCTGGGGTATCGAATGCCGCGCTGCAGTGCCGATGCGCCCGAACTGATTCCTTTTGATGTGTGGAGCGATGACATCCAATGGGTCTTGGGAACGGTCCAAGGCGGCGGCTTGGACTATGTCGGTGTGCGGATCATCGCTCGGCCTGCGAACCGGACTCGCGCTTCACAACCGAGCCAGCGACTCGCAAAAATCGGCCATAAGGTTCGCCTGATCGACGGAGAATACGACGTGTTCGGCGACGGCTCGGTCACCTGCCTGCCGACGCATGGCCACACGCCGGGGCATCAATCGTTGCGCTTGCGCCTCGCCAGCGGCGATTTGGTGCTTGCTGCCGATGCCTGCTATTTCTGCCGAACCCTGCGCGAACGAAGGCTGCCGCGATATGCGGACGATCGCGAAGCGATGCTTGCTTCCCTCGACCGGCTGGAAGCCTTGGAACGGGGAGGCGCACGCATCGTTTTCGGTCACGATCCGGCATTCCGAAGCATCGTGCCGCATCCCCCGGAAGCGCTCGATTGACCGGGCCTCCGCTGCGATCGTATTTTTTGCGCATCGGCATGGGGTGCGTTAAGACATGAAGGAGGAACATCCGTCCTTCATCGTGCAGATTCAAAATGATAACGAACTTCGCGACCGAACGTCTCAGGCTTTGGCTGGTCGGCCTTTTCATCAAGGCCATCCGGGGGATTTCAAAAGAGGAGGACCGGGCGGATGTGCTGGCCTGGCTGACCCGGGCAAGAGACATCGTCGGAACCGACAAACCGGCAAAAGCGAAGTTCACCGAGCTTTACGCCCAACTTAATGGCCGGAAAGCCGCTCAAATCGCGTTCAGCAGCGTCAGCGAAAGCGTCCAGAACTACAAAAATTCGGATCTGCCGCTCGCCGTGAAGGTCGCCGTGCCCCTGACGCTTCTGGCCGCACCGTTCGTCGGTGGCCAGGGTGTGGGAATCGCGGCCCTTGGCGGCGCCATCGGGCTTCCCGCCCTCCTGCTCATTTTCGTCGGGACGGCGGGAATCACCGCCGTTCTTGAGAGCTTTTCCGGAAACCGGGATGGGGGTGGAGACATCGGCGGAATCCTGGAACTGATCGCCCATGACGAGATCCTTCGGCGGACCACCGCGGCAATGAGAAAAGCGATGCGGAGCGAACCTCATAAGGCGGAAACCTTCGAAATGCCCGCCGAAGAGGAAGCGTTGCGATTAACGTTGTTGGCCATGGATCCCTTCGATTTCGAACGCCATGTCATGGGATTCTTCTCGGCCACGGGCATGGTGGCCTGGGTGACCAAGAAATCGAACGATATGGGCGTCGACGGCTTTGCACGACATGAGGACGGGCTGCTGGTCGTTCAATGCAAACGCAATGCCCCCGCCAATCTGATCGGGCGACCCGCCATTCAACAATTCAAAGGCGTCATCGAGGAAAACCAGGCCTTACGTGGTTACTTCGTCACGACGTCGGCTTTCACCGCCGAGGCGACGCGCTCCGCCAAGGCCTCCGACAAGGTCGCATTGGTGGGAATGGACGATCTCGTGCGATGGCATATGACGCCTCCGGCTTTTGACGCCCCATGACGGGCCTTGAAGCGGGCCGGCGGCCTACCCGCTACAACCCCGGCTGAACCCCGGCCCGCGCGGGAACCCGCAAAGCTTGAATCGCCGCGCAGCCCAGGAATCAGCCGCATTTCGGCAGGCCGATAAATCCATAATTTCTTTATTGACATTATGGGGGTATGCGATGAAATTCCTATATATGTCGTCATGAGGAAGCGCATCGCGTCTTCCATCCTCCATGGCACATGGTCTTTGGAAAAGGCCGGCCCGGCCTTGCGGCGTTTAGGGACTCCTCTCGGATGATTCTTGTGGGTGTGACCATCCGGCTTTGCTCGATCCCGCATCGGGGCGGGACGGAAGGCGGCCTCCACTCTTCGCCGCCGACATCGGCCTTCGGCCGGCCTCAATCATTGGAATAGCCGCTTCTCGTCCGATTCCCGATCAGCTGCCCCGTCCTCGTCGCAGCAGTCGGTCCCGACCCGGAAGCGAGCGAAGGGATTTGCTTATGTGCAGTCATACAAAAAGGGAGCGCACCGCGCGGCAGGCCTTGTGGCACGCCTGCGGACGGGCGGCGTTCTCGTCCATCCTGGCAATTCTGGTCATTTTCGGCATCGCGACGATGGCAAACACCGTCCTGGCCCAGACGGCCCCGTCGGCGGACGCTCAGCCGGCCCAGCCGGCGGTTCCGGGCGGCGGGCATGGCTTTCTGATCGACAAGCACGTCGCCCACCACGTCAAATGCGCGGCCTGCCATGCCGAAAAACCGCCGGCCGAGGCGCCCGCGACGGCGACCTGCGTCAGTTGCCATCAGGACGTCGTCTCGACCAAGGGGCCGCAGCCCAACCCCCACTACGCCCATCACGGACGTCTGGGCGACGTTCCCTGTGAAAGCTGTCATCACGTTCACAAGGAATCGGTGGTCGCCTGCAACACCTGCCACAACTTCGACATGAAGACGCCTTGAGCCGACGGAACACCCCAAAAGTCGAGCAGGCCCCCCCGGAAGCGGGTGCGAGGACTGTTCGGAAACATCGATTGGAAGAGATCAAGATGACATCGAAGTCAAAAATTTCGCGGCGCGACCTGCTGAGGGGCGCCACGGTGACGGGGGCCGCCTTGGCTGCCGGCATCGCCGCCTCGGAAGAGGCGCTGGCCAAGAGCGCGCAGTCGGTCAAATGGGATCACGAGACGGATGTGGTCGTCGTCGGTGCGGGCGCCTCCGGGTTTCCAACCGCGATCATCGCCCGGGAGGCGGGGTCGTCGGTGATCCTGGTGGAAGCAGAAAGCCACATCGGCGGCCACGCCATCCTGAGCGCCGGCAACGTGCCGCTGGGCGGCGGAACGGCCATGCAAAAGAAATACGGCATCGAGGACACGCCGGATCTGATCTTCCAGGACCTGACGGACTGGTCGGTGACCGAGACCAACGGAGCCGCCGATTATCGCTACAACGACCGCGAAATCATCCGCGCCTTCGCCGACAACAATGTCGCGACCTTCGACTGGCTGACCTCCCACGGCGTCGTCTGGGTCGAGATGAAGCCGGACACCATCGGCGGCGGCGGCGTCGGCAATTCGGTCCCGCGGATGAATCATGCGGCGATCCGGCACTGGCCGCTGGTGCAAAGCGGCAAGCCCGCCGATAAGGCCCTGCAGACGACCGCCTTCGAAGCCTACGGCGGCAACGGCCTCATGCGCTCGCTCGAAGTCGCGGCCCAGAAGGCCGGCGTCCCGATCCTGCTGGAACACCGGATGACGGCGCTCCATCGGCGAGACGGCCGGGTGGTCGGCATTGCCGTCGAGCACAAGGGCAAAACCCTGAACATCCGCGCGCGCAAGGCGGTTTTCCTGGGCACGGGCGGTTCGACCGGCAACGTCAATTTCCGCCGCATGATCGACCCCCGTCTGACGGAGGAATATTGCGGCCTGGGCGGCATGCCCTGGTCCAACCAGGATGCCAGCGGCGAACTGGCCGCCATGTCCGTCGGCGCCGCCCTGTGGGGATTGGCCAATGAGGTCGGCGAGTTCGGCTGGACCATCACCAAGCCCGAACAACTGGGATGCCAATACGGCTATCGCACGCTCCAGTGGCTGCCCGGAAGCGAGGTCTTCCATCTCGCCCGCGCGGCGGGCCTGAGGATCGTCAATTGGCAGGACGCCATCACGGTCAATATGCTGGGACAGCGGTTCTATGACGAAACCGGCCCGCAATTCCGCGGCAACGGCTACAAATCCATCGATCCCTACACGCCCGGCAGCTATCTCAACGCCAAGAACATCAAATACAGTCCCGCGAACTGGCTCAACGCGGCCATGGCCGGAATCGGCGACGGTCATAACGGTGGCGGCCCGATCTGGGCCATCTTCGACGCCGAGGCGGTGAAACGGGAAAGATGGATACCCACTCCGCCGAACGTCGATATGGACAACGGCTTTTTCTTCCAGGCCGACAGCATCGGCGAACTGGCGAAGAAGATCGAGATGAAGTACCAGCGCGTCCCAATGCCTCCGGAAAATCTGGAAGCGACGGTCGCCCGCTATAACTCGTTCGTCGATTCAGGGGTCGACGAAGACTTCGGAAAACCCAAGCCTTTGTACAAGATCGCCACCGGGCCCTTCTACGCGGCCTGGGCGACGCCCTGCCTGCACGACACGCGGACCGGGGTGCGGATCAACGCGAAATGCCAGGTCGTCGACATGGAAGGCCAGGTCATTCCCGGACTTTATTGCGGCGGCGAATCGGCCGGCGGGTTCGGTCAGCACGGCCTGGCGCGCGCCTTCTGCCAGGGCTACATCGCCGGAAACTGGGCGGCCAAGGAACCGTTGGCCGGATGATCTGGAAACCTCGTCATCGGTCCGGATCGGTCGACAAATGTCCGGACTGATATCGAGACGGTTATAGAAGGCCCCCGATCGGAGGCGATCCGAGCTTCGATCGTCTCCGGTCGGGTACCGATTAGAGTGTAGCAACCTTTAGGCGGAAACGCCGCCCGAGGGTAGCTGGGGAAGCTGGCTTCCCGACTTGTCTCCCGTGGGAGCCTGTCCGCCCGGGGCCCCGCCGGGGCCGCCTTGCATGCCGCCAAGCGCATTGGCGCCGCCAAAACCACCCATCGCGTTCGGTCCACCGAAACCACCCAGGTTCGACAGGGTCACCGTATCGGCATCGTTCGAGGCGAAGGCCGAGGTGGTGGAGGAGGACGACGAATCGCTCGATGTGGTCGTGGAGGTCGCGCTGGTGGTCGTCTGCGACGTCGAGGAGGAAGATGCCTGTTGATTGGATCCGGAAATGGAGGGATCCACTGGCCGCTGCGGGGCTTGCGGAATACCAGTAATACTCATGGTTTAGACCTCTTATCAACTGAATATCCGCATAAACAATCCCTCCCCATCAAATGATTCGTCAAAAGCAATATTCATGGTTTTGGAAATTTTTCAGCGCATGGAGAAACCCATTTCATACGTTGCGAACATCTCATCGGCGTCAGATGCGCGACTTTTGTCCCGACGATAGAAAGTTGATCACCGGAACGGCAACCAGTGCGCGAGACCTCTTCAAGGAAGGCAAATCCTCCCCATCCGTCATCGCCAACGGTCATGGTCATGCTCGTATCCGGGACCATGCCGGGGCGGGCCATAATCACGTTCGTAGACGATGCAGGAGGACAGCGACATCCCCACGCCGAACAGCAGCACCGCCAGAAGGACGCGCAGATTTCTTCCGTGGACCATGAGAATATCTCCCTTGCCGGATTGGCCGGACAGGGAAGCATCCCACCATGCCCACGGGGCGAACGGATGGCGATCAGAGGGCATTTTCGCCATCATCCATGGGGAAAAATCTCGGGATTGACAGGTGGGGATCACCCAGCATAATCGGGAACGTCACAACCAGGAATGGTTCCTGCGGGGACAGCCTTCTTCACATCCGGGCGATCATTCCGAAAAAAGACCCGGACGGCAGCGACCAAGGAAGGTCTCCGACGAATATTCATGCCGAGCGACCCCACAGTTTCACCCTTACCGACTGAGTTGGAACCCGACGCGGAAGTCGGTCCCTATGACCACACCATCGTCGCCAAAAAACTCGACCTGCTGTTCTCGAACGTCATCGCCAGCCAGATGGTCTCGATCGGCAATGGAACCCTGCTGGCCTTTCTGCATTACCCCGAAAATCCCCGGCTGATCGCCGGCTGGTGGCTGGTGGCGATGCTCACCGCCCTCGGCCGGCTCGATCTGAATCGTCGGTTCCTGCGTCATCGGGACAGGCACGCCGATCATCGCTGGCTCGCCCTTTTCATCGCGAGCTGCCTGCTTGCCGGTCTCGTCTGGGGGGGCGGCGGCGCTTTGATGCTGGCTCATTCCACCGACGCCGGCATTTTCTTCACCGCGCTGGTCATGGCCGGCATGGCCGCCGGCGCCGTCCCCCTGCTGTCGGCCGAAAAGCTGGCCTACAATGCCTATTTCCTGCCTTTGGCCCTGCCTTTCATCTGTAGCAGCTTCTATCTGCCGTTGGACAAATGGGTGCTGGGCATGGGGGTCATGTCCATCGCCTTTTCCGCCGCCATGCTGGCCACCACCAGGCGTTTCCATCGGATCCTCGATCTGGCGTTGCGGCGGGAGGCCAGCCTGGCGCTGGCCAAGGAACGCGCCGAGGCGATGGCGCGCCGGGAAGGCGACTATGCCGCCGCCCTGGAACGGGCCCGGGATCAGGCCGAGGCGGCCAATCGCGCCAAGTCCGAATTCCTTTCGACGATGAGCCATGAAATCCGCACGCCGATGAACGGCATCATCGGCATGACCGGATTCCTGATCGACACCCAGCTCTCCGCCGACCAGCGCCATTACGCCGACACCATCCGCACCTCCGCCGAATCGCTGCTGACCGTTCTCAACGACATTCTCGACTTTTCGAAGATGGAAGCCGGCAATCTGCAGCTTGAGGATATCGCCTTCGAGGTCGCCCCGCTGATCCAGGGGGTCGTCGATATTCTGGAGCCCCGGCGCGGCAAGGAGGTCGTCTTCGAGACCCGGGTCGATCCGCAGGTGGCGGGAACCTTCCTGGGCGACGCCGGCCGGCTGCGTCAGGTTCTGATCAATCTGGCGGGAAATGCGCTGAAATTCACCCCCCGGGGATCCGTCACGCTGACGGCGCGCATGGATCGTGACGACGCCGGGAGACCTTGCCTTCACATCACTGTCGAGGATACCGGCATCGGCATCGCGGAGACGTCGAAGGCCAACATCTTCACATGGTTCTCCCAAGGAGATTCCTCGATGGCGAGGAGGTTCGGCGGCACCGGTCTGGGCCTTGCCATTTCCAAACGCATCGTCTCGGCCATGGAAGGCGAAATCGGCTTCGACAGCGAGGATGGCCGCGGCAGCATCTTCTGGTTCCGTGTTCCGGTGCGCCCCGCCGCCGGCGGCACGGCACCGGCAGTGACGGCCGAGACGCCGGCGGAGGAGCCATCGGCGCCGACGCGCCGGCTGCGCGTCCTGCTGGCCGAGGACAATGTGGTCAATCAGATGGTCGCCAGCGCCATGCTGAACCGCCAGCACGACGTCAGCGTGGTCGACAACGGCGCCGAGGCGGTGGCCGCCGTGGAATCCGGGGACTTCGACGTGGTATTGATGGATATGCAGATGCCGGTGCTCGATGGGCTGGAAGCCACCCGGCGCATCCGCGCTCTGTCCGGCCAGAAAAGCCGCACGCCGATCATCGCCCTGACCGCCAACGCCATCAAGGGCGACGCGGAACTATGCCTGTCCGCCGGCATGAACGACTATTTGACGAAACCCGTCTCGCCCAAGACACTGCTGGCCGCACTCGCCCGGGCGACGGCCTCGGCGTCAGGACGGTCTTGAAGAAGGATTTTGAAGATGTGCATCGACGGCCTCATTCCCTTTGCCCCCCTCGAAGCCTCGGGAACGGAGATCGAGGAGATCGTCGCCGCGACGATCGAGCGGATGGCCCCTGCCGGACTGAAGGACCCGAAGGCTCTCGCCCGGGCGATCGTCAATGATCTGAAGGCGTCCGGCATCAAGCGGATCGTGCTGTAAATACCCACCTCACAGTCCCAGGTCCTTCGCCGCCTCCGGATGCAGGATGGCGACCATTTCCAGATACATGTTCTTGATCGAATAGATCAGCATGATCCCCCCTGAGATCGGCATGCAGGCGTAAAGCCAGGCCTTCGACATGGCGAAGGCGGTGGTCGCCTCGGTGGTCTGCGCCGTCAGGTCGAGGGAATATTTGAAGAAGATGGCGATAAAAACCAGCGAGGCCAGTTCCACCAGGAACCGGTAGGCGAAGCGGACGCGCAGCGGCAGCCAGCGCGACAGCCAATCGCCGACGCTGAAATGACCACGGCCCACCCACACCGCCGCCGCGCCGTAGAAGATCAGCGCGCCGTAAAGCATTTCCAGGATCTCGTCGAACCAATGCATCGACATGAAGGGGATGAAGCGGACGACGATATTGAGGGTCAGGATCACCGTGATCGCCGCGAACAGCGTGATGCAGACGACTTCCAGCAGGGACAGCAGAACGCGGTCGACGCGGGCGAGGATTTGCAGCAGGGAATTTTTCATGTCTTGGCTCCGCTTCCGTCCGCTCAATTGGCCATCATGTGGGACGGCAGCCACAGGGCGATCTCCGGCACGAAGGCGCAGAGAATGGTCACCAGCAGAATGGCCACCAGATATGGGCAGCATTCGCCGGCCAGTTTCCATATTCCCACCTTGGCGAAGCTTTCCACGGCGAACAGGCACATGCCGACCGGGGGTGTCAGATTGCCGATCATGATCAGGAGCGTCATCACCACGCCGAAATTGACCATGTCGACATTAAACAGGGGGCAGATCTTCATGAAGATCGGCAGGGTGATCAGGAAGATGGCATTGCCGTCCAGGAAGCAGCCCAGCACCAGCACCACGCCGATGACGATCCACAGGAAGTCGCCCTGGGTCGAGCCCATCGCGGTAAGCTGCATGATCAACTCGTCCGGGATACGCTGGAAAATGGTGAACCAGCCGAAGAAATTGGCGGTGGCGATGATGAACATCAGCCCGCAGGTCTGCTTGAGCGAGGTGAACAGAACCGGCGGCAGGTCCGAGACCTTCAAGTCGTGATACCAGAAGCCCAGAAACCCGGCATAGAGCGAGGCGATCACCGAAGCCTCGGTGGGGGTGAAATAGCCGGTGGTGATGCCCCCGATGATGAAAACCGGCGTCATCAGCGCCCAGAAGGCCTCGCGGAAACTGACCAGCACTTCGCGCAAGGATGAGCGCTCGTCCTTCGGCAGGCCGCGCGGCTTGGCCATCAGGCCGATGGCGATCATCATGGCGATGCCCATGACCACGCCGGGGACGGCGCCGGCCAGGAACAACCGGGCCACCGAAACATTGGTGATGGCACCGTAGAGGACGAAGGGAATCGATGGTGGGATGACCGGCCCGATGGTCGAGGCCGAGGCCACGATGGCCGCCGAGATGGTCGCCTTGTAGCCGGCGTCGAGCATGGCCTTGTGCTGGATCTGGCCGAGGCCGGCGGCGTCGGCCACCGCCGATCCCGACATGCCGGAGAAGATCATCGAGGAGACCACGGCAACCTGGCCGACACCGCCGGCGACATGGCCGACCAGCGCCCGGGCGAAACGGAAGATGCGCTGGGTGGTCCCGCCGGTATTCATCAGATTGCCGGCCAGAATGAAGAACGGAATGGCCAGCAGGGTGAAGCCGGTGGTGCCGAAATACATGCGCTGAGGCAGCATGGCCAGAAATTCGGCCCGTCCCTGGCCGACGAAGAAGACGACGGCGGTAAGGCCGATGGCGACGGCGATCGGCACATCCAGTGCCAGCATAACCAGCAATATGCCGAAAATGGCCAAAGTCAGCATGGAATCCCCTTCCTCCCGAACGATGGTGCGGAGGACCGCGAAACGGGCCGGCCCGCCCTCCCCCCGAAGGCGGCGGCCGATGAGCCGAAGGGCGCCGTCCGGGCGGAAATCCCGGACGGCGTCGCCCTCTTATTGGTTGGCCTTGTCGGCGATGGTCATGAACCGGGCGAAGTTGTCGGCGCCGACGCGCGCCTTCACCTTATCCCAGGCCGGTCCCATCGCGTCCTTCCAGGGCTTCAGGTCGGGATGGGCCACCACCATTCCCTTGGTGGTTTCGAGATCCTTCAACTGTTCGGCCTCGGCATCGCGCAGAAGCTTGCGGGCGAGCAGCGCCGACGAGCGGGATTCCTCGCGGACGATGGCCTGCTGCTCGGGCGTCAGCTTTTCCCAGCTGCGCTTGTTCACCACATGGACCATCGAGGAATAGGTGTAGTTGACGATGGTCATGTATTTCTGGGTTTCGTAAAGCTTCAGCGAATAGATGGTGCCGATGGGGTTTTCCTGCCCGTCGACCACGCCCTGCTTCATCGCCATCACCAGCTCGGAGAAGGCGATGGTGGCCGCGTTGCCGCCAGCCGCCTCGACGAAGGCCTGATAGGCGAAGGCCGGAGGCGTGCGGATCTTCATGCCCTTCATGTCGGCCGGCACCATGACCGGCTGCTTGGAGTTGGTGAGCTGGCGGAATCCCCATTCCCAATCCGACAGATGCACCAGATTCTTCTTGAGCAAGTCGGGCGCCGCCCATTCCTTGAATTCGCCATCGATGACCTTGTCCGCGGCCTGGTAATTCTTGAAGGCGAAGGGGGTCGAAATCACGTCGTAGAACGGCAGATGCTTGGCGAGCTGATCCTGTCCGGACAGGCTCATGTCGACGGCGCCGATCAGAACCTGCTCCAGAACCTCCGGTGGAGAGCCCAGCGCGTTGTTGCCGAACAGCTCGATCTTCACCGCGCCGTTGGTGCGCTTTTCGACATTCTGTTTGAATTGCTTGGCCGCGACATCGCAAGGATGTCCGTCGGGGGCGAAATGCCCAAGCTTCAAATCGACGGCTCCGACGGTGCCGGCACCACCGAAGACCATCATCATGGCCAGAACTGCGAGTTTCCTCATCCCAAACCTCATTATTTATTTTAGGCGGCGGTTTCCGACACCATTATTATCGACGACCGGCGCCCCGATTCGTCGGAAATACTGTGACTCTGTTCAAAATCTCCCGCAAGAGGACGACATGGAGGATCTCATTCCGGAGACCTCCGTCTCAACCATATATATCACACTATTGGTATTTCTGACATATCAGTTGAGGCGGCAAACAGGGCAAGCGGGTGACCGCGCGCGCGTTGTTTTTCCGAGCGTGTTTTGGTCGCGTTGGCGCGTTGAGCGGTGCGTCAGGAAAGCTGGCGCGATCCGGCCGGTGGAAGTCCGGCCCAGGTAAGGGGTAGCGCCCGCCTGGTAACGAGTGTTGCGGGGTCG
>NZ_PIUM01000028.1 GCF_002845745.1 Telmatospirillum siberiense
CGTCATCACCCGCATCGTCGCCGGCCATCCGCAAACAGGCCTCGACGATCTGCTGCCTTGGGCTTACGCCGCCGCCAGTATCAAGGCCGTGGCCTGAGAACACCGCTTACGTATTATCGTTCATATATGACCAATCATCGTAGTTCGGAAATGTAGGTGGCACTGTGAGGTTTCCTCGGCAAACTCCGCAGATGGCAGAGGTTTCATCACTCCATCCACGTAAGGGAACCCGGAGTGCGAGCAAAACGAATCCGGAGCAAAATCATAGAGCTCGGATTCGAATTAGCTGGGCGCGAGCGAATAGCTCGTGCTGCGCCCCCCGGCCTCATCTCTGATCAAGATCTCTCGCCCTATGAGATCGTTGATGTCACGCAGGGCCGTGTCGGGCGACACTTTCGTGAGCTTGGCCCATTTCGACGACGTCAGCTTGCCCTCGAAGCCGTCGAGGAGACGGTTGATCATCGCACGCTGCCGGTCGTTCAGCGGTTGGCCCTCCATTTGCCGCCAGAAGCGGGCCTTGCGAAGAACATTGCCGAGGACCGCCTCGGCTCCGTCGATCGCCCGGTCGAGGCAGGCCAGAAACCAAGTGATCCACTCCGTGATGTCGAGATCGCCCTTCTGCGTGCGCTCGAGGACAGCGTAATAGCCCTTCCGTTCCAACTGGATCTCGGCCGATAGGCTGTAGAAGCGCTGCGGGCTGCCCTCTGAACGAGCGAGAGCCATGTCGGCGATCGCCCGGGCGATCCGACCATTGCCATCCTCGAAGGGATGGATCGTCACGAACCAGAGATGCGCGACGGCGGACTTCAATACGGGGTCGATGCCCGTTTCGCCCTCGAACCAGACAAGGAAGGCCGTCATCTCATGAGATAATCGGCCCGCATTCGGTGCCTCGAAATGCACGCGCTCGCGCCCATAGGGACCAGAGACCACCTGCATGGGACCGGAACTCTCGTCGCGCCAGGCTCCGACGGCGATCCTGGTCATGCCGCTTCGCCCGGTCGGGAAGAGCGAGGCATGCCAGTCGAACAACCGCATCTCGGTCAGCGCCCGGGCATAGTTCTGCGTGGCGTCGAGCATCATCTCGACCACGCCTTCGACGTTTCGATCGACCGGAGTGAGCGCGCCGATGTCCAGGCCGAGGCGCTGGGCGATCGACGAGCGCACCTGCTCCTTGTCGAGCTTCTCACCCTCTATCTCGCTCGACTTGACCACGTCCTCGGTCAGAGTGGCGAGAACTGCTTCGGTCCGGAGATCGAAGCCGAGCGCCTCCATGCGACCAATCAGCCGGCCCTGGCGATGACGAACGGCTGCCAGCGGCCCGCTGATCACTGCCTCCGCCCACCTGAACCGTGGCCAATCTTCCAACTCGTGGATATAGACCATATTCACCGCACCTTTCGCGGTGAATATGGTCTTCTTTCTCCGCATGGACAAGGGCAATCACCGCGAAATTTGCAGCGTATGATGCGAGCCATCTCCGCATACCCATCCCAGGCAGCTTGAAGCGGGCATCTCAGGCGGTTTCCCAGACCTTGTCGAGAATGCGCGGGCATCTGAACAGGCCCGTTGAGTGGTCTTTCCGTCTGTGAGCGGCCGAGGTGGCTGAACGAACAGGAGAGAGAATATGTCGAGACCGCGCCGCGGCGGCGGCCAGCGTTCTCGTTGCTCATCGAGAGAGGGAGATCGAAGGCACAGGGCATGAACGCAAGACCGCGAAATGCGGCAACCGTGCCGGTCATTCCTCGACAAAAAAATCCTCATCGATACGCTTGAACTCCAGCACGCGGCTCGATCGGACGCCGACGCCGTGCTCGATCATGAGTTCGGTGAGCCTCTTCCCGTCAATCAGGATGACGCGTTGCGGGATGCGTGCGGCGAATTCGACGGCCTGCGGAGAAAACGTCGAGGTCGTGACGAACACGCCCTTCGTCGCACCGAGCCCGACCAGGCTGCCTGTGAAAGCCTGAACGTCAGGACGACCAACGGATGTGCCGGGGGTGTAGCGTTTGGCCTGCACATAAACGCGGTCAAGGCCCAGAACATCCTCGTTGATCACGCCGTCGACACCGCCATCGCCGGTTCGACCGAGTTGAGCCGCCGCATTTCGATGCGAACCGCCGTAGCCCATGGCAACGAGAAGATCGACAATCAGCCCCTCGAAGAAGCCCGGTCCGTTCTGGAGGATGCGTTCCAAAAGCTCTGTTCGGAGCGCGGCCTGCGTGGCGTTGAACGCTGCCTCGATCACTTCCTCGGGTGTCGCACTGGGCGCTGCACCTTGCGTCGTCGCGCCGACTGTCTCCTCGGGTTGATCGGCCCGGTAGAACTCGCGGAACGCCGGCACGGACAGTAGGTGTTGGGTGTCAAGCTTGGTGGGCGGGTTCGCGAGCAAAGCCGTTCCCGAGGGAGTGATGGCAAACCGGCCACGCTTGAAGAACTGTCCTTTCACCGGTCCCTTGAGCTTCGTTATATCCCAGGACCAGACCTGATTGGGGCCGGTGGCCAGTAATTCCGGCCGGGTATAAACGGGATGACGGCGCAGATTGCGGCGCTCGCGCACTTCGGCATTGGCCGCCAGGATCCGATACATGGTCCGGATCGAACAGAGGTAACGGCCTTCATCAAGCAGGATCGCATAGATTTCAGCAGGCGCCTGGTCGATGAACCGCACTTCATGCAGGACATCCAGAACGGCTTGCCGCTCGATCGGCGTCAATGCTCGATGGTGAGGGCGCTGCGGCGTCACGACGGTGACGCGCGTCGAGCGGCTGTACAAGCGCGAGCGGACCAAGCCGGTCGCCACACAGGCGGCCCGGCGCTGCCCTTTCGGCATGGCGACGATAAAACCCGTCAGGAGTCGTCGTCGTTCCGTTTGGCTTCCATCAACATCGCTACTTTTTTTTGGATATCGATGATCAGGTGAGCCGTTTCCAGTTCGCGCTTCAGACGGCGGTTTTCACGAAGAAGTTCTTTGTTTTCAGGAGCCTGTTTTACGGGCACAAGCGGCGCCGGGCCACGCTTGGTCTCCACCAATTGCCCCGCGCGCCGAAGTCTGCGCCATTCTGATATCGAAGAAGAATAAATGCCTTCCCGGCGCAAAATCGCACCAGCTTCTCCTGGTTGGCAATTATCCAATTCCGCCAGTAGGGCCGCCTTGTAGGCGGCGGTCAGCGTTCTCCGCCGAGGTTTCGGGGTCACCTCCGGATCCGGAGGTGACCCCGAAACCTCAACACCCGTCCCGCCTGCATACGCAGGCCGTTCATCCGACACTGACTGCCTCCTGTGTGATCCTCACTAAACCTCATAGCCCGAGGTTGTCGCAAGAATCATTGGCACACAGGGCCATCGTTGACGCGGATCCAAGGGACGCGGAGGCGTCCCGCCCGGCGCATAAGGGGCGGTGATCGGTTGCCGCGCCGCGGAAGAACTGGAATAAACGTCTCATTACTGTTGGGAAGATTCCCCCGAGGTCGGGCGAAAGAACCACTCCAGAATTTACCTCACCCTATGGGGATCGCAATGAACGAAGGGAACTTTGCCCTCGCTTGCCTTATGAGGTCGAGGCACTTCCCACATTTACCAGCATGGTCAAGATCGTTGAAGTCCTCCGCAGATAATAGGAAAGGATCGTAATCAAACGAGCCTTCCGCAGCGCAGACATCGAGGAACAATTCCATTTCCAAGGTGAAATATGACATCAAGGACCTAAATGCGGCGCTTGCCTGGATTAGCAGGGTGACATTGTCAACTTCGTCCAATTTGAGACCCGCCACCTTCATCCGGTCGGCATGCTTCAGGAAATTCGGCACTTCGTTGAAATAATCGGCTATTTTCTTCACGAATTTGCTGTCCACGAGAGACAGGGCATCTTTCACGAAGCTAGGCGGTTGACCTCCGTTCTCGGCAATGATCCGTTCATCCTCGGACGTGAGTTCGCCGAACAGAAACCGTTCATCAAAATCCGACTGGGTTTTCCGAGCCAGAACCAACCTTTCGACCAGCGAACGGTAGGTGGGCTCAGCCAAAAAAGCGATGTCCCGCTCGTCAAGCGGTCCCTGTTCCATTTTCCGAGCCAGAACCCCCAGACCGCGCTTCACTATGTCCTGATACCAAAGGCCTTCCTTCGGCTGGTCTTTTTTCTTCGGCAAAGGATCCTGAAGGTCCCTGAGGATCGTGTAGGCTGCGGCTGCCACCGTTTGCACCGCCAGTTCGTCCTCTTGCGCGAAGTACATCCTGATGGCGGCGTCGATCTGACGCTGCGCCGCAGTCTCCTTAGTGACGATTACGCTTCCCATGCCGATCCCTCCGTCGCTGGGCGATCAGGATAGCTCTCATGAGGTTGATTTTCGTGCAGCACCGCTTCCAAAGCCCCTGCGCTGAAGAAATGCTATCACGCGTTTCGGCTGCGTGCCAGCCGGCTAGGGCCGCTCATGGCCCAATCCTGTCGGCGCAGGTGGCTTGCGGAAGGTCCGCTCTCGGGAACTGGCGCAACCTTCGAAACGACCACCATGGGCGCTAAAAAGGCCTTTCGCCCAGCACAGATGCCCCCGAAAATTCTCTTCTTAGTGCAATGAGTTAGCCCGAAAGCCAGCTATCATCGGGCGCCATATACCGTCAGGCAAAAACACTGCCGCTGGATTCAGATTTTCAGCACAAAATCAGCGAGTTAAGGGCAGAAACCGTACCGTCAGAGGCGATTTTGCGCCGACGGTATTTTGCTTTTGGCCATGTCCACGCCCGGCAGATACCGTCAATTTTTCTCGCTGCTTGGCATCCCACAAAAAAGCCGACGTGCGAAACGCCTGAAAATCAGCCCTTTAGCGAATCACCCCGTCCCGTTGATGATGCAGGCGCAGCCGTAAACAGAAACGACGGGAATCGCTACCTTTTCAGCGTAATTTCGCGCCAGAACCGCCGGTTCCCGCCGATTCCCCTACTCCCACTCGATGGTCCCCGGCGGCTTGCTGGTAATGTCGTAGGTCACCCGGTTGATGCCCTTGACCTCGTTGATGATGCGGTTGGCGACGCGGGCCAGGAAATCGTGGGGGAAGGGGTAGAAATCGGCGGTCATGCCGTCGGTCGAGGTCACCGCGCGCAGGGCGCAGGCATAGTCGTAGGAACGCGAATCGCCCATCACTCCGACGGTGCGGACCGGCAGCAGGACGGCGAAGGCCTGCCAGATGGCGTCGTAGAGCCCCGCCTTCCGGATCTCGTCGAGATAGACGGCGTCGGCCTTGCGGAGGATTTCCAGCCTTTCGCGGGTGATCTCCTGGCCGGGAATACGGATGGCCAGGCCAGGACCGGGGAACGGGTGGCGGCCGACCATCTCGTCGGGCAGGCCCAGTTCGCGGCCCAGCGCGCGGACCTCGTCCTTGAACAGTTCGCGCAAGGGTTCGACCAGTTTCATATTCATACGGTCGGGCAGGCCGCCGACATTGTGATGGGACTTGATGGTCACCGACGGCCCCCCGGTGAAGCTCACCGATTCGATGACGTCGGGGTAAAGCGTGCCCTGCGCCAGGAAATCGGCGCCGCCCACCTTGCGGGCCTCCTCCTCGAAGACGTCGATGAAGGTGGCCCCGATGATTTTCCGCTTTTCCTCGGGGTCGGTCTTGCCGGCCAGCTTGCCGAGAAACAGGTCGGAGGCGTCCTTGTGGACCAGCTTGATATTGAAGCGGTCGCGGAAGACGGTGACCACCTGATCGGCCTCGTTCGCGCGCATCAGGCCGTGATCGACGAACACGCACGTCAATTGGCTGCCGATGGCCTCATGCAGCAGGGCGGCCACCACCGAACTGTCGACGCCACCCGACAGGCCGCAAATGACGCGGCCCGAGCCGACCTGACGGCGCACCGTCTCGATGGCGTGATCCTTGAACGCCCGCATGGTCCAGTCGCCGGAACAGCCGGCCACCCGGTGGGTGAAATTATGCAGAAGCTGGGCGCCGTGCGGTGTATGCACCACCTCGGGATGGAACTGGACGGCGTAGAAGCGCCGCGCGTCGTCGGCGATGGCGGCGAAGGGAGCCCCCTCCGAGGTGCCGACCGCACGGAAGCCGGGGGGCAACTGCGTCACGCGGTCGCCGTGGCTCATCCACACCTGCTCGCGGCCGCCCTTGGCCCAGACACCGTGAAACAGCGCGCAATCGTCGACGATATCGACGAAGGCGCGGCCGAACTCGCGGTGATCGCTGCCTTCGACCTTGCCGCCCAGTTGCGCGCACATGGTCTGCTGGCCGTAACAGATGCCCAGCACGGGCACGCCGAGGGTGAAGATCGCCTCATGGGCCCGTGGCGTCGTCGCCTCGGTGACCGAGGCCGGCCCCCCCGAAAGAATGATGGCCTTGGGGGCGAAAGCCTTGAGGCTTTCCGCCGTCACCTTGTTGAAGGGATGGATTTCGGAATAAACGCCGCTTTCGCGCACGCGCCGGGCGATCAGTTGCGTAACCTGCGAGCCGAAATCGACGATAAGAATACGGTCTGACATGGGACCTCCACCACGAGAGCCCGGACTTTATCCAAGCCGGGCGGGCGGAACAAGGAAAGTTAGCCCGGCAGGCGGACGATCCGCACCTCGTGGCCGCAATCCTTCAGAAATTTGCGAAAGTCGGCATTGGTGACGGTGGTGGTCGCCTCGTTGCTCAGCGGATGGTAGTTGAGCAGGGGCTCGTCCATCATGCCGGCATCCAGGACGACCCGCACCCGATGACCAGGATCGTTGACCAGCGCGAAAGGGGTCACCGAACCGGGGCGGATCCCCAGCACCTCCTCCAACAGGGCGGCGGAACCGAAGGACAGTCGGGCCGAACCGATGACGTCGGGCAGGCGCTTCAAATCGATCCGCCGCTCGGCCGGCGCCACCACCAGCCAGAGCTTCCCCTTGGCGTCCTTGAGAAACAGATTCTTGCAATGCATGCCGGGAATGTCGCCCCACACCCGGTTGCCCTGCTCGACGGTGAAGGCCGCCGGGTGACGGGTGGTCGGATGGGAAATGCCCAGCGCGTCGAGCCGGGCGAACAGCGCCTCGGGGCTATAGGGAAGCCGGATATCGTCCATGGGGAAATCACGTCCTTGAGTTTTTTTTGGGAGTGTACCGCGCGGAGCGCCCGTTCGAAAGCCGCCCGTCACTCATTACGATAAGAAAACGACCAGGCCCCGCCCTGCCCCCACTCCGCCCTCGCCCAACAACCGGGCGGACCGGGCGAAGCGGTGTCGTTTCGATCAGACAATGAAGTAACAACTTTCGCAGTACCCCATCGTGGACGATGACGACATGCCTCTGACGGCGTTATAAAAAAACATCCGCATCCGACGCATTGTCCAATGCGGAATCGAGCATAATCCCTTCGTCATCCTCCAGCAGCGCGGTTCCCTTGAACACACCCCCTTTCCAGGATAGCGACGCAGAGTCCGGCAACCCGCTCTTCTCGCCCGAGAAGCTGTTCACGCTGGGCAACGCCCTGCAATCCCTGAACCGCGGCGACGAGGCGCTGACTTGTTATCGCCGCTCGCTCGCCCTCGATCCGACCAGCGCCGCCGCCCAGGCCAATCTCGGCTCCGTGCTGATGCTGAAGGGCCAGGGCGGGCAGGCGATGACGGAATTGCGCCGGGCGCTCGCCCTCGATCCGCTGTCGGCGCATATCCACGTCAATCTCGGGGATGGATATGCGGTCTGCGGGCGTCACGAGGCGGCGGCGGACTGTTACCGGATGGCTTTGGTCCTCGAACCGCAATCGGCCGCGGCCCATTACGGGCTGGGTAATCTGCGCGCCGCCCTCGGGCATCACCGGAAAGCCTGCGGCCATTATCGGCAGGCTCTCGCGCTCCATCCCGATTTCGCCGAGGCTTACAACAATCTGGGCAACTCCCTGCAGGGACTGAAACGGGCGGACCTGGCCCTGGCCTGCCATCGCGCCGCCGTAGCACTACTGCCCGGAGATGCCAAGTCCTACAACAACCTCGGCTCGGCCTTGCAGACGCTCGGCGGTGCCGGGGAAGCGCTGGCCTGCTACCGGCGGGCGACCACCCTCGCCCCCGCCTATGCCGAGGCCCATTACAATATCGGAACCGCCCTGCTCGACACCGGCGACGCCGTCGGCGCTTACGGCGCCTTCAGACTGGCCATCGACCTGGCGCCCCGGCGCGGCTGCTTCCACCGCATGCTGGCCGAAACCGGCAAGGTCGCCCCCGACGGACCCGACCTGCGCCGCATGGAGGATCTCGCCGCCGACATGGCGTCGCTGCCCGAAGCCGACCGGATGGAGCTGCATTTCGCGCTGAGCAAGGTCTATGCCGACGCCGGCCGCCAGGAGGACTCGTTCCGCCAAATGCTGGCCGGCAACCGGCTCAAGCGGCAAAGCCTCGTCTATGACGAAGCCGCCACTTTGCAGGCGCTGGCCCGCCTTCCCGAAATTTATACCCCCGAACTGCTGGCGCGCGAATCCAAGGCGGGCTTTTCATCCCGCCTGCCGATCTTCATCGTCGGCATGCCGCGATCGGGAACGACCTTGATCGAGCAGATTCTCGCCAGTCATCCGCAGGTTTTCGGAGCCGGCGAATTGCGCGATCTCCAGCATCTCGCCGACGAGTGGACGCGATCGAGCGGCCTGCCCCTGCCCGAGGCCGCCCCCCTGCTGCCCAAGGAGGCATGGCGCCGTCTGGGCGCCGCCTATGTGGACGCCGTGGCGCGCCGCGCGCCCGGGCATCCCCATATCGTCGACAAGATGCCCGGCAATTTCGCCCAGATCGGCCTGATCCGCCTGGCCTTGCCGGAGGCGAAAATCATCCACGCCGTCCGCGATCCCGTCGACACATGCCTGTCCTTCTTCTCCAAGCTGTTTTCCGGGCGCCACCCCTTCGCTTACGATCTGGCCGAATTGGGCCGTTATTACCGGGCCTACGACGCCCTGATGGCCTATTGGCGCCGGACATTGCCCACCGACGTGATGCTGGAAGTCCGCTATGAGGAGGTGGTCGCCGACATGGAGGGGCAGGCGCGACGCATCCTGGAACATTGCGGCCTGGAATGGGATCCCCGGTGCCTCGATTTCCACCGGACCCAACGGGTGGTCCGCACCGCCAGCGCCATGCAGGTCCGCCAACCGCTGTACGCGACCTCGGTGGGACGTTGGCACGTTTACGGCGACCTTGCCCGGCCCCTGCTCGACGCCCTGGAGGGCGTTATTATGGTCGCGCCGACCTCTTCGCCGGAGTAAAGTCGCGCCGACGACGCCCCTATCCCGGGGAAACGGGGGAGGGGAGAAGGCCTTGTCGGGGGAAGGAACGATCCATGACCATGAGAATTACGACCGTCGCGGCCCTTGCCGCCGTTTGTCTGTTGACCGCCTGCAAAAGCGAACCGATCTATCTGCGAAACGCTGCGACCGGCGCCACCGCCCAATGCGGCCCCTATAACCATCTGCTGACGACGACGAACACCAACGTCTCCATCCTCGAACAGAAATGCGTTTCGGCGTTGAAGGAGCAGGGATACGAACCGCTCGCGGCCCCAAAATATTGACGATACCGCATCGACGCCCAGTCCCGGTGACGTAAGACGCGTCACCGGCCGGATGACGGTCAAAAAAACACGGGCGGGAGATGGACAACCTGGTCCCGCCCGCCAATATGAACAGCCACGAAGCCCCGCCGCCGCGATCATCGGTCCTGTTTAGCGAACCGAAGGCGCTCTCATCCGGAGACTAGAAAATGACGACCCGTTCCGCCCCCCTGCCCTGGCGTCACGTTACGCTGGCGGTTCTGGTCGTGGCCGTCTGGGGCACCAATTTCGTGGTCATCAGGGAAGCTCTCGACGTCCTGCCGCCGATGCTGTTCGCCACCCTCCGCTTCGCTCTGGTGGCGCTGCCGGCCATCTTCTTCCTGAAGCGCCCGGCGGCGACCTGGGGCAATCTGGCGGCCTATGGCATCCTGATCGGCGTCGGTCAGTTCGGCTTGCTCTATCTGGCCATGCAGGGACATATCTCCCCCGGCCTCGCCTCGCTGGTCGTCCAAACCCAGGTGATCTTCACCATCGGCCTTTCGATGCTGACGAGCGGCGAGCGGGTCCGCGGCTTTCAATGGCTCGCCGTGCTGCTGGCCTGTGCCGGCATCGGCCTGATCGGCCTGCATGCCAACGGCTCGGTCACCCCGTTCGGGCTGGCTCTGGTGCTGGGCGCCGCCCTGTCCTGGGCCGGCGGCAATCTGGTGGCGCGGCGCAACGGCCGGATCAATATGCTGGCCTATGTGGTGTGGGCGAGCCCGTTTTCGCTGCCACCGCTTCTCATCCTGTCGCTCGCCCTCGAAGGGTGGCCGGCCATCGCCGCCGGCCTCGTTCAGGCCGGTCCGGGAACCTGGGCGGCGGTCCTCTGGCAGTCGGTCGGCAACACCATGTTCGGATACGCCCTGTGGGCCTGGCTGCTGGCCCGGCATCCGGCCGCCAGCGTCAGCCCGATGGCCCTCATGGTACCGGTGTTCGGCATGGGCGCCTCGGCCCTATGGCTGAACGAACCCCTGCAGCCCTGGAAATTGGCCGCCGCCGCGCTGGTGCTGAGCGGCTTGGCCCTCAATTTCTTCTGGCCGCTGGTGGCGGCGCGCAGAACCTCCGCCGGGATGGCGGCTCAGCCAAGCGAGTAACGGCTCCCCCCTCATAGGGCGAACCGTCCTTGTGGAGGATCTTCCACTGCCCCTCCGATGTGCGTGCCAACGCGATGTCGTCGTCAGGGTAGGAAACGGCGTCCCCCGCAGTGCGGTCGCCGATCTCCAGATAGAGGACATCGGCCCCGGTTTTGTTGACGAGATGATGGGCGTCGCCCGCGGCGGAACCGATGAGGCTGCCAGAGATTGCTTCCGCACTTGGAGCCGCGCTCGTTCGCGGCGATGGTTCGCCGGAAGTCGAGATCTCAGGCGTAGCAGGCATCGAGGAAGCGGGCCCCGACCAGACTACTTTCCGACCGCCCTGCAACGAGACAGCGGCGGCATTGCCGGATTGAATGCCAGCGACGGTCAGTCGACGGGATAGTGCCGGGGTCGCAATCCGGCGTGGAACCAGTTTACCAAGGTGACGGCATCAAAAACAGGAAGCCCGAAACGGTCGCTGATCGCCGCCGAAAACGGAGCAAGATTAGTGCATTCACTGACGATGGCGCCGATGTTCGGTCGAGACCGCAGCAGCGCTTCGGTGGTGGCCAGAACCTCGTCGCGGAGGATTTCGTAGGCCACCGTGTCGTCCCCCTCCTTGATCGAGCGGACGAATTCGGACTGCGGCGGCATGCCCGCAACCGGCGTATCGGGAGCAATCCCGACCGCCTCCAGATAGGGGCCGTTAAGGGCGCTTCCGTCATAGGTCAGGATGCCGATCTCCTGTCGGGATGACAGCAACCGCTTGACCATAGGCACTTGCAGCAGGCTGCTGGTGGCCACGGGGACGCCGCAGAATTCCGCCAGTTCACGCTGATAGATGGATAGAAAACCGCAGGTAGTCGCGATCCCGTCGACGCCGCTTTCGATCAATTCCACCGCTGCCCGCTTGAAAGGCTCCAGAAGGCCGGCATTGTGCAGATCCGTCATGCGGGCGGGGACCGCCTCGCTGACGATGCGGTACTGAACGGGAAAAGACCAAGTCCCGGCGTGGCCGATATCGCCGGGAAACCGTCGAAAATGCGTTTTCACCATCAGAATGCCGACGGAGACCCCGTAAAAGGTCTTTTTGGTCATGAAACGTCCCTTCCCCTCCAGGGCCTTGTCCGGAAATGACGCCGTTATTTCCGGACAACCGCTAAAAACCTCACGCATCAGGCATCAGGCATCCTGATAACCTTGGAGATAGTCGTCCAGATCGATTTCGAGAACACTGTTGAAGATGTTGGTCGCGACCATGGTCCCCGCGAAGGCGACGAGCGTAACGATGCCGGCTTCGTCAAAATGCTGTCGCAGTCGGGCCTGCGTTTCCTGCGGCAGCGCTCTCTCCCCGCGCCCGATGGCACCGCCGATATCGATCAGGATCTTCTCGACCGCTGTCGGCTCAAAATCCTTGGGATCGATACCGGATTCGCGCAAAAGCCGGCGAAAAAAAGTCGAGCAGAGCAGGCAATCGGATCCCGAGGAGATGGCGTAGGCAAAGATATTGAAGGCGCGCTCGCCGACCAGCTGCCTCGTCGCCAGTTGCAGGGCGTAGAACTCCTTGTAAGTCCGATAGGCCGGCAAGGAATGCAAAATAGCCCGCTTCATATTGGTGACCTGCCCGACGCGGGTCACCTCGTCCTGAAAGGCCTGACGCCGCTGATCGTCCAGACGATCGGGATCGACAGGAGAAATGATGCTCATGAAAAGCGCCTCTGCGAAAGGTCACCAGGCCGGAATTACCGTCCCGTTGAAGCGGGTGAGAATGAGTGTTTTGATCGCATCGGATTCGAATATCTCTATGAAACGCCGGATCCTGGGATCGTCCTTCCGGTCCGCACGCGCCGACCAGACGATCGCCCATTGCGAGGTCTTGTCCTCCAGAGCCAACGCCGTCTTGGGATTGAGGCCGGCCAGCACTCCCTTGTTCAGGGTGACCACGCCGGCGCCGAGATCCGTCAAGACGCGGGGAAGCTGAACCTCGTCCAGAAGCAGGATATCGAGCCTCCTGGGATTCTCGACGATGTCCGCGACACCGGCCGTCAGCGATTGCGGGTCCCTGAGCGTGATGAGACCTTCTCGCTGCAAAAGCACCAAGGCGCGAGCCTCATTCGCCGGATCGTTGGGAATGCCGATCTTGGCTCCGGCCGGTATTTCCGCGATGGATTTGTAGCGAGCGGAATAGACGCCGGCCGGGGCCACGAAACTGGGCTTGATCGAGACGATGTCGTACTTCCTCGATTCGTTCTGTCGCTGCATGTAGGGGACATGCTGGAAATTGGAAACGTCGATGTCGCCGGCCTGGGTCGCCTCGTTGATCTGGGTCGGTTCAGTGAATTCGGTTACCTGCACCGGAAATCCCTGGGCATTGGCAAGTTTCGCGGCCTCCTGCAGGAAATCGCTGAAGGGACCCGGCGATGCCCCAACGCGCAAGGGCTGTTCGGCCGCATGGGCGCTCGTGCCGCAAGCGATCAGCGCAATGGCCGCCAGGACGGACCGAAGAGCGGCGACGAACGATATGTTTGGTTTCATGGCGAATCCGAACCTTTTTATAGGCTGCCCGGTGACAAATCAGGGATTTATGTGGAAACAAAAATATATAAACGTTATTTTGTGTCAAATTTTTTAATTAACATATTAACTTTGTTGATTTTGCTCGAATGATCCGGGTCCGTGAAAATTGAAGGAAGCAAGTCTCAGCCGGGTAACCAAGGGAAGGAACACCCCCCCGGATCACCGAAGCCATGATGTGCTCGTCGTGGGGGCCGGACTGATCGGCGCCAGCATCGCTTACGGATTGGCCAGGCAGGGGGTGAACGTTTGCGTGCTCGATGAGGGCGATGTCGCCCTGCGCGCCAGCCGAGGCAATTTCGGTTTGATTTGGGTCCAAGGAAAGGGCCTGGGCGCTCCCGCCTATGCCCGCTGGACCCGGCGTTCGGCCGGCCTGTGGCGGCAATTTCTTACCGATCTGACCGATATTTCAGGCATCGCGGTGCCCTTCGAGCAGAGGGGCGGCGTCGAGCTCTGCCAGACCGAACAGGAACTGGCAAACCGGCTGAACCAGATGGAACAACTGTCCGCCGAGGCCCGGGACTTGGGCTTTGCCTATGAACGGCTCGACGCGGAAGGTTTGCGGCGCCATTTTCCGGGCATCGCCGCCGATGTGGCCGGAGGCGTCTTCACGCCCTATGACGGACATGTCGATCCCCTGCGCCTGCTTTCCGCCTTGCACACCGCCCTCGCCCGGTTGGGAGTCCCGGTCCGCTCCCACGCCGGCGTTGTCGGCCTGCGCGCCCTCGACCACGGCGGCTATGTCGCCGAAACCTCGTCGGGCGGCGTCGAGGCGGCCCAACTGGTGCTCGCCGCCGGACTGGGTACTCGCTCCGTCGCGGAACAACTGGGCGTGGCCGTCCCCCTGCACCCCATCCGCGGACAGGTTCTGATCACCGAGCGTCTGGCCCCGGCATTCGGGTTGCCCACCAGCATCGTCAGGCAGACCGCCGATGGCACCGTGCAGATCGGCAGTTCCCAGGAGGATGTGGGATTCGATACCGGAACCCGGCCCGAGGTGCTGGCCGCGATCGCCCGGAAGGCCATCCGTTTCTTCCCGTTTCTGAAAAAGGTCCAGGTTGTCCGGGCATGGGGCGCCTTGCGGATCATGAGCCCCGACGGCCTTCCGATTTACGACAGCCCCGCCGACCACCCCGGATGTTTCATCATCAGTTGCCACAGCGGCGTGACATTGAGCCCTGTCCACGCCCTCGTCCTCGCGCCGGCGATCGCCGGCGGCTTGCTTCCCGACGGTCTTCGGACCTTCCAACTGGAGCGCTTCCATGTTTCGCCCCCGGTCTGAGACCGTTCCGACCGTCACGGTCATCATCAATTCCCGGCCGGTTCCCGTTCCCCTCGGCAGCACCGCCGCCGCCGCCCTGCTGGCCGGCGGGAGCAATGTTTCCGGGTCAACCGGTGATGATCGTCCTCGCGGCCCTTTTTGTCTGATGGGCGCCTGTTTCGGCTGCCGAGTCACCATCGACGGAGAATCCGGCAGGCGCGCCTGCATGACGTCCGTCCAGGATGGCATGCGGATCGACTTCGATACGCTCGCCCGAAAGGACCTCCCATGAGCGGACCGTCCGACAGCTTTGACCTGATCATCATCGGGGGCGGTCCAGCCGGGTTGGCGGCGGCCGTCGAAAGCGCCCGTCATGGCGTTCGATCGCTCATTCTTGATAATCATCCCGAGCCGGGAGGATCGGTGTTCCGGGATCTCGTCGCGGCGGCACGCCACCGGCCGGGGGATCTAGCCTGTTTTTCCGCCTATGCCGAGGCCGGCCTCGAACTTCTTGCGGCAGTGAAGCGGGCAGGAACGACAATATTGTCGGGCAGCTCCGTCTGGTCTGTTGAACCCGACGGATCGGTTCATGCCAGCACGCCCGCCGGGCCAAGAACCATGCACGCGAGCCGTCTCCTGATCGCCGCGGGCGCCCAGGAGCGCCCCTGCCCAATCCCGGGCTGGACGCGGCCCGGCGTCATGACCGCCGGCGCGGCGCAATTGCTGATGAAGCAGTCGGGGCTGGTTCCCACCGGCCGTGTCGTTCTGGCCGGAAGCGGGCCATTGCTGACCATGGTGGCCGCTCAGCTTGCCGGCTTCGGCGCGGACGTCGCGGCGGTGCTCGACACGTCGACCATCGGCGACGCCCTGGCCGGCCTGCCGCGCTTGCCTGCGGCCGTTTCCGGCGGACCGGACCTGTTGTCCTACGGCCTCCGATTGGTCCATCGGTTGCGCCGCGCCCATATCCCGATCCATCGCGGCGTCAAGAACTTGCGCATCCTGGGCAAGGGGGACGACGGACCCGCGGAGACAATCTTCTGGGACGGCCCCGGGGGCAGAGGCAGCATTGCCGCCGATCTTGTCCTGCTCCATGCCGGATTGATTCCCGACACGCGGATCACCCGCCTTTTGGGATGCGCTCAGGAATGGTCGGCGGAACAATGGAGCTGGCGGCCACGGCTGGATGGTTGGGGCAACAGCAGCATCGAAACCGTCGCCGTGGCCGGCGACGGCACCGGCATAGCGGGCTGGCGCGCCGCCATCGCCGCCGGTCGGATGGCCGCCCTCGACACCGCCTGTCGCCTGCACCGGCTGTCGGTGGCCGAGCGCGACCGGCTGGCCAGACCGCTGCAACGAACCCGCCGCAGGGCCATGGGGCTGCGGCGCTTCCTCGACCGCATCGCTCCGCCCGGCGCCGGTTTCCTGGCGCCGCCGGACGAAACCATCCTCTGCCGGTGCGAAGGGGTAACGGCCGGCACCGTGCGAAATTTGCTGCGGGATGGATGCGCCGGCGTCAACCAGATAAAAGCCTTCACCCGCTGCGGCATGGGGTCCTGCCAGGGCCGGTTCTGCTCGGCCAGCCTCGCCAACTTGGTGGTGGCGGAAACCGGCCGGACGATGGAGGACGTCGGCGAAATGACCGTGCGCCCACCGTTGGAGCCGATGTCCCTGGAGGTTCTGGCCAACTCTGAAGAGTGATCGGACGTCTTTCGGCGCGGAAACCAAGTTTCGATCGACGAGAATTGGTATGAGGCCGCACCAGGCACGCGGATGCCTCCGTTAGAGCCAAGGGTTTGGAAAACAAGCTGGAACGTGATGCGGATCTAAAGCATCTCCAGGGAAATCGATTCGAAAACTCATCAACAGGCCCCCGACGGAGGAGAACCGCCCGCCATCATTTTTTCTCCCTCGGCGCCTGCGCCCCGGGATGGCGCAGCAGGGTATATTCCTTGACCAGGGCATAGATGGCGGGGATGACGACCAGGGTCAGCACGGTGGACGAGATCATCCCGCCCACCATCGGCATGGCGATGCGGCGCATGACTTCCGAACCGGTTCCGGTACTCCACATGATCGGCAACAAGCCGGCCATGATGGCGACCACCGTCATCATCTTCGGCCGCACCCGTTCGACCGCGCCTTCCATGATGGCCGCGTATAGATCCGCCCGGGTCAAGGGTTCGCCGTTCTTTTCCCGTTCGGCCCGCACCGCCTGCAAGGCGTGGTCGAGATAGATCAGCATGACCACCCCGGTTTCGGCGGCGACGCCGGCCAGGGCGATGAAGCCGACGGCCACCGCCACGCTCATGTTGAAGCCCAGCCACCACATCAGCCAGCCGCCGCCGATCAGGGCGAAGGGCAGCGACAGCATGACGATCAAGGTCTCCGTCAGGCGTTTGAAGTTCACATAGAGCAGCAGGAAGATGACGAAGATGGTTGCCGGCACCACGATCTTCATCTTCTGCTTGGCGCGTTCCATATATTCGAACTGGCCGCTCCAGGTGGCGTAATAGCCGGGCGGCATCTGCACCTGCGTCTCGACCGCCTTTTTCGCGTCGGCGACATAGCCGCCGATGTCGCGATCGCGGATATCGACGTAGATGTAGGCCGACAGCAGGGCGTTCTCGGTCCGGATCGTGGAGGGGCCCTTGGTCAGCTGGATCTTCGCCAACTGACCAAGGGGGATGTGCTGGCCATCCATCGTCGGCACCAGGATGCGGGTGCCGATGGCTTGCGGATCGCTGCGGAAATCCCGGGGATAGCGCACATTGACCGAGAATCGCTCGCGGCCCTCGACGGTAGTGGTCACCATCTCGCCGCCCATGGCGGTCAGGATGACTTCCTGCAGGTCGCCGACGACCAGCCCATAGCGGGCCAGGGCGTCGCGATCGGGCAGAATCTCCAGATAATAGCCGCCCATGATGCGTTCGGCATAGGCGCTGGTGGTGCCGGGAACCGCCTTGACCACCTGCTCGATCTGTTTGGCCACCCGCTCCATCTCGGTCAGGTCCTTGCCGAACACCTTGATACCGATGGGCGTGCGGATGCCGGTGGACAGCATGTCGATACGTCCGCGCAGCGGCATGGTCCAGGCGTTGCTGACGCCCGGGATCTGCAAGGCCTTGTCCATGTCGGCGATCAATTGGTCGATGGTCATGCCGGCCGGCCATTCCTCCTGTGGCTTCAGATTGATCGTCGTCTCGAACATTTCGATGGGTGCCGGATCGGTGGCGGTGTCGGCCCTCCCCGCCTTGCCGAACACCGATTCGACTTCCGGAAAGCTCTTGATGATCTTGTCCTGGGTCTGCATCAACTCGGCCGCCTTGGTCACCGACACGCCCGGCAAGGTGGTCGGCATATAAAGCAGCGTCCCTTCATAGAGGCGGGGCATGAATTCCGAGCCCACCTGACTGATCGGATAGGCCGAAATGCCCAGGATGGCGAGGGCCAGCAGGATGGTCGCCCCCTTCCAATTCAGCACCATCCTGATCAATGGCCGATAGAGCCAGATGAGGAGGCGGTTGATCGGATTCTTATGTTCCGGAAGGATTTTTCCGCGAACGAAGAGGGCCATCAGCACCGGCACCAGGGTGACCGACAGCACGGCGGCGCCGGCCATGGAAAAGGTCTTGGTGAAGGCCAGCGGCTTGAACATCCGGCCTTCCTGCGATTCCAGGGTGAACACGGGCAGGAACGACACCGTGATGATCAGCAGGCCGAAAAACAGCGACGGCCCCACTTCGATAGCCGCCTCGATCAGCGCCTGAACGCGGGAATCGCCCGGCTTCATCCGTTCGAGATGCTTGTGGGCGTTCTCGATCATCACGATGGCGGCGTCCACCATGGCGCCGACGGCGATGGCGATGCCGCCCAGGCTCATGATGTTCGAGGTCAGCCCCAGGAATTGCATAACGATGATGGAGATCAGGACGCCGACCGGCAGCATCAGGATGGCGACCAGGGCACTGCGCAGATGCAGCAGGAAAATGATGCAGACGGCGGCGACGATCAGGCTTTCCTCGATAAGCGTCCGCTTCAGCGTATGCACCGCCCGCAGGATGAGGTCGGAACGGTCGTAGACCGAACTGATGCTCACTCCTTCGGGAAGACCGCTGGCGATCTCGGCAAGCTTGTCCTTGACGTTTTGAATGACGTCGAGAGCATTTTGCCCATAGCGCTGGACGACAATGCCGCTGACCGCCTCGCCCTCGCCGTTCAGTTCGGCGAAACCGCGCCGCTCGTCCGGCCCCAGTTCCACCCTTGCCACGTCGCGCAGCAGGATCGGCGTGCCGTTCTGCGCCTTCAGCGCGATCTTCCCGAGATCCTCGATGCTCCGCAGATAGCCGCGTCCGCGCACGATGAATTCGGTCTCGGCCATTTCGATGGAGCGCCCGCCGACGTCGGTGTTGCTCTTGCGAATCGCCGACGACACCTTGTCCAGCGAGATGTTGTAGGACTGCAGCTTCTGCGGATCGACCACCACCTGATATTGCTGGACGAAACCGCCGATACCGGCCACTTCGGCGACGCCTTCCGCCTTGGCCAGCTGGTAGCGCAGGAACCAGTCCTGAATGGTGCGCAGTTCGGCCAGGCTCTTGTTCTTCGCCTGCACCACATATTGATAGACCCAGCCGACGCCGGTGGCGTCCGGCCCGAGCGACGGGGTCACCCCGGGCGGCAGCCTCTTGGCGGCGAAACTCAAATATTCCAGCACCCGCGAACGCGCCCAGTAGATGTCCGTGCCGTCTTCGAAGACGACATAGACGAAGCTGGTGCCGAACATGGAAAATCCCCGCACGACCTTGGACTTCGGCACGCTCAGCATGGCCGTGGTCAGCGGATAGGTAACCTGATCCTCGACCACCTGCGGCGCCTGACCGGGATAGTCGGTATAGAGGATCACCTGGGTGTCGGACAGGTCGGGAAGCGCGTCGAGCGGCAGATGTTCCGTCGCATAGACGCCGGCGGCGATGATGGCGACCGTGGCCAGAAGAACAAGGAAAGTGTTCTTCACCGACCACCGGATGATGCTGGCAATCATGACTGGAAACTCCGGCGGCGATCAGTGATGGAAGCTTTGCAGCGCGGCGCGCAGATTGCTTTCGGCATCAATCAGGAAATTGGCGCTGGTCACCACGGTTTCCCCCGCCGCCAGGCCGTCGACGATCTCGACATAGCCGTCGGCCCGCGCGCCGGTCGTCACCTCGCGAGGTTCGTATCGCCCCTCGCCGCGTTCGACCAGGACAACCTTGCGCGTGCCGGAATCGAGCAGCGCCGAATCGGGCACGGCCAGCGCGGCATGGTCGGCTGCGGCGGTCGCGATATCCACCGAACCGTAAAGGGCGGGCTTCAGGCGCAAGCCGGGGTTGGGCAACTCGATGCGCACCTTCACCGTGCGGGTTTCCGCCGACAAGGTCGGATAGATGAAGGTCAGCTTGCCGGTGAAGGTCTCACCGGGCATGCCGTTGAAGGTCACCCGGGCGGTCTGTCCAACCCGGATATAGGACAGTTCCTGCTCATAGACCTCGCCGATCAGCCAGACGTTGGACAGATCGGCGATCCGGTAGAGCACTTCGCCGGGCATGAAGCGCTGACCGCTGATGACGTTCTTCTCGAGGACCACCCCGTCCGCCGGGGAGGGCAGGGCAAGGGTGCGCGAGACGATCCCCCGGCCTTTGAGTCTTGCCAGTTCTCCGGACGGGATGTCCCAGTTGCGAAGACGCTGAAGGGCGCCGTCGACCAGCAGGCGGGCCGACGCGCGCGCTTCGGTGCTGGCATCGGCGTCAAGGCTTTCCAGGCTTTTCGCGGCTGCCAGATATTCCTCCTGCGCCAGCACCAGATCCGGGCTGTAGATCTCCATCAAGGGCTCGCCCCGGCGCACCAGTTGGCCGGTGGTGTTGACATGCAGCGCCTCGACATAGCCTTCGAACTTCGGCGTCACCAGACGCAGGAGCCGCTCGTCGACCTGCACCGTGCCGACCGCCCGCACGGTATGGGTCAGTTGGCGCCGTTCCACCGCCGCCGTTCTGACGCCCAGTTTCTGGACCTTGTCGACCGAGATCTTGACGATCGGTCCACCGTCGTCGTCACCTTCGAAGACCGGCACATAGTCCATGCCCATGGGATCCTTCTTGGGAACCGGCGAGGTATCGGGCAGGCCCATCGGATTGCGGTAGAAAAGGATCTTTCCCTTGCCCTGGACCGGAGCCGGAAGCGCCACGGCGGCCGGCGCGGCCGCCGCCTCCTCCTCGGCGTAGACGGGCAGGTAATCCATGCCCGTGGCGTCCTTCTTGGGTTCCGGCGAAAAATCGGCTTTGCCCATCGGGTCTTTGTAATAGAGGACCGTTTTGCTTTTCGTCTCCCCTTGCGGGTGAGGATGGGCCTGGCCCGAGCGGGCCTCCGGTTCCCCGGACGAATGCCCGGCGGCGGCGGAATGTTCGCCTCCCGCCGACGAGGGAAGAGGGACGATCTGGGAACGGCCCAGCCAATAGCCGCCGCCAAGGGCGGCGATGACGGCGACACCGGCAATGGCGATCGCGGCGGATGAGGTCTTCCGGCTCATAGCTCGCCTCCCAGCAGTTTTTCGATCTCGGCCAGACGGATCTGCTGCTCGAGTTGGGCCTTCAAATGGTCGAGGTGGGTTTTCCGCCACTGCTGTTCCGCAGTCAGCACCATGATGAACTCTCCTTTGCCCACCGCATAGGCGTGCTGGGCGCTCTCGAAGCCGAGGCGGGCTTGCGGAAGCGAGCTTTCGACAATCAGCTTTTCCATCTTCCTGGCCGTCTCGAAGCTCCAATAGGCCTCGCTCAGGTCATTCTGGATCGCCAGTTCCTTGGCGTCGCGTTTCGACCGGGCGGCCCCGGCGCTGGCTTTCGCCGCGCCGATCTCGGCGTCGTGAAGATCGCCGCGGATGGGCAGCGTCACTTCGAGCATCCCCTCGTAACCGGAAAACCGCCCATAGGATTTGACGCCGCCGAAGGTGACGGCGATGTCCGGATACAATCCCCTCTCGGCGAGATCGGCGGTTTTATTCGCCGAAGCGATGGCGGAGTCCTCGGCCCGCAAGTCCGGATTGAGCCGGAGCGCGCGCTCGGTCAAGTCGCCCAATTCGATGTCGCCCGGCAAAGCGCGCAAATGGGGAGTTTCGACGATGGGCGCGCGAGGATCGCGGCCGATCAGGGTATTGAGGCGGGCCTTCAACGTGCGCCGCTGGCCTTCCAACACCAACAGTTCCGTCTGCAACTGGGTCCGTTCGATTTCGGCGCTGGTGGCTTCCTGCTGACTGCCCACCCCTTGCGCATAGCGGGCCGAGGCCAGCCGCGCGACGGTGGTCAGCCGGGGCAGCAACTCGCGATCGAGGTCCATCGCCTGATGGACCTCGTGATACTCGGCATAGGCGGCCTTGACCCGGGCCACCACCTCGTTTTCCACCACACCGCGCAGCGCCGCCATCTTCTTGGCGTCGGCCTCGGCGATTTCGCGCTTGAGGTCGCGTTTGCCCCACAGGGGAAATTCCTGTTGCAGAAAAAACTTGTCGGTGCGGGGCAACTGGCTGGGCAGATAATTATCGGCGCCGCGGGGAATATCCATCGGCTGCCACTGAAATTTCGGATCCGGCAGGCTGTCGGCGCCGGCGACCTTGGCGGCGGCGGCGTCGCTTTCCAAGGCCGCCGCCGCCAGTTCCGGGCTCATCTGCCGGGCGATGGCGATCAATTGATCGAGATCCGGCGCGTCCATTGCCTGGTCATGGTGCTCGTCCGCCCAACCCGCCGTCGGCAGGAACAGGAGCAACGCCACCACACGGCAGGACATTTTGATCAAGGTCATCGCCATTCCCCTTTACCCCAGGATCACTTCATCGCTATGAAGGGAACCGAGCCGCTCACCGTGCCGGTTTCGCCCTGAACCTTGGCCGAAACGGTCAATGTCCATGAGCCGCCGTCCGACAAATCGGTCTGGAAACGGTATTCACCCGGCGTGGTGGACTTCAGAGCGGCGACCTTGGTCGCCATGGGGGCCATGCCGGCCATCGGCATTTCCATCTTGCTGCCGAAGATGACGGCGTCGGTCACCGGCTTGTTGTCGGGGATATGAATCAGACGCAAGGCCACCACGGTGTCGCCGGCCGCCTTGACATGGGCCTGCACCGCCTCGAAGCGGTAATCCTTGGGATCGGCGTGGGCGCTCCCCGCCGCCATGATCGTCAGGGTACAGATCGCCAGCAGGGTGGCGAAGCGGCGCTGAAACGGATAACGCATTTTCGATGCTCCTCGTTACGCGGCATAAATTGCAACGCATGATTTTGTCGGATCATGGTTAGCGCCGCGGCCCGAGGATTGCGCGTAACATAGTGTAACATATTCGCCGGTGAGTGTTACCTTGGCCCAAGGGGAAGCTGGAACCCTTCCAATTGCCCTCGGGTTTCGCCTATGATCCGGCCCCTGCCGACAAAAGAGGACTGCCGAGCCCGCGCCATGGATAGCGCCAAGCCTATTTTCAGCTACCGTCGTTACTGGGCGCACCGTTTCGGTCCGGCCCCCATGCTGCCCATGTCGCGCGCCGAGATGGAGGCGCTGGGCTGGGACAGCTGCGACATCATCGTGGTGACCGGCGACGCCTATGTCGACCATCCCAGTTTCGGCATGGCGGTGATCGGCCGCGCGCTGGAGGCGCAAGGCTTCCGCGTCGGCATCATCGCCCAACCGGATTGGAGCGACGCCAAGGCTTTCGCCGCGCTCGGCAAGCCCAATCTGTTTTTCGGGGTGACCGCCGGCAACATGGATTCGATGGTCAACCGCTATACTTCGGATCGCCGGATACGCCACAACGACAGTTACACGCCCAACGACGAGCCGGGAAAACGCCCCGACCGGGCGGTCATCGTCTATTCCCAGCGTTGCCGGGAAGCCTTCCGTGACACCCCCATCGTCATCGGCGGCATCGAGGCCTCGCTACGCCGCATCGCCCATTACGACTATTGGTCCGACAAGGTGCGCCGTTCGGTTCTGGTGGACAGCCGGGCCGACCTGCTGGTTTTCGGCAACGGCGAACGGGCGATCATCGACATCGCGCACCGCCTGGCCAAGGGTCAGGCGATCGGGCATCTGGACGACATTCGGGGCACCGCCTTCCTGCGCAACGCCGTCCCCGGGGACTGGACCGTCGAGGCCAGCGACCATCTCGACGACGAGCCCGGAGTGCCGGACGCCGGTTGGGAAGGCATCAGGGAGAATGCCCTCGAAAAAGCCTTTGGCGGCACCGGCGTCCCTGCCGGTGAGGGCGCCCACGCCGGCAGGGACGCCGGTGCCGCTGATTCAAAGGGCGACACGGATTCAAATCGCACGGTGGTGCGCCTGCCGGCCTTCGAACAGGTCAGGGACGATCCGGTGCTTTACGCCCATGCCTCCCGGCTTCTGCACCGGGAAAGCAACCCCGGCAACGCCCGGCCGCTGATCCAGCGCCACGGCGACAAGGAGGTCTGGCTCAATCCACCGCCGATTCCGCTCACCACGCCGGAAATGGATGGCGTCTACGACCTGCCCTATGCCCGGGCGCCGCATCCGGCTTACGGCGAGGCGAAGATCGCCGCCTGGGACATGATCCGCTTCTCGGTCAACATCATGCGCGGCTGTTTCGGCGGCTGTTCCTTCTGCTCGATCACCGAGCATGAGGGACGCATCATCCAGAACCGCTCGGAAGCCTCGATCATCAAGGAACTCGAGAACATCCGCGATAAGACCAGGGGCTTCACCGGCATCATCTCGGACCTGGGCGGACCGACCGCCAACATGTACCGCCTGGCCTGCAAGGACCGGAAAACCGAAAGCCTGTGCCGCCGGCCGTCCTGCGTCTTCCCGGACATCTGCAAGAATCTGAACACCGACCATACGCCGCTGATCGAGCTTTACCGCAAGGCCCGCGCCCTTCCCGGCATCAAGAAGGTGCATATCGCCTCCGGCCTGCGCTACGACCTGGCGGTGCGCAATCCGGCTTATGTCAAGGAACTGGTCACCCACCATGTCGGCGGATATCTGAAGATCGCCCCGGAACATACCGAGGCGGGCCCGCTCGCCAAGATGATGAAACCGGGCATCGGCACCTACGACGCCTTCAAGGCGATGTTCGACAAATTCGCGCGTGAGGCGGGGAAGGAGCTTTACCTCATTCCCTATTTCATCGCCGCCCATCCCGGCACCACCGACGAGGACATGATGAACCTCGCCCTGTGGCTGAAACGGAACGGCTATCGGGCCGATCAGGTGCAGACCTTCCTGCCCTCGCCCATGTCGCTGTCGGCCGCCATGTATTACAGCGGCCGCAATCCCTTGCGGCCGGTCCGCCGCAACGGCTCGGAAGAGGTGGTCACCGCCAAGGGCCTGAAACAGCGCCGCCTGCACAAGGCCTTCCTGCGCTATCACGACGCCGAGAACTGGCCGATGCTGCGCGAGGCCCTGAAACGCATGGGCCGCGCCGACCTGATCGGTCCCGGCAAGCATCACCTGATCCCCAACTGGCAGCCGGCCGGCACCGGATTGTCCGGCGGCGAAGGCGTTCGGGCGGGACGCAAGCATGGTGGCCAGAAATTCTATACCCAGCAGACCACGCAATCGCGCCGGCCAGGGTTGCCGGCGCGGAAAAAGGACGCTTGAGCCCATCGACGCTTGAGTCTTGAAAACGCGGATCTTTTATGTTCACGCCACGGATACTCAGGAAAGAGCGCTTCTCCATCGCGGACATCGCTGTCACGGTGCAGGATCATGAATGGGTGGCACCTCCGGAATACGAGCGCATCGTTGAGGCCGAGTGGAGGAAACGGATCTCCGAGGCGACGTATCCGATTTGGGACGGCACCTACTATCGGGTGATGAACATCGCCGACTCGGAGAATTCGAGATCCCCGCCGATGTTTCGGTTGGGCACAATTCGATATCGCTATGTCGCGACGCTCCCGGCTCTCTACCAGGAGCATCGGAAATGCCGTCTTGAAGCCCTTTATCATCTTTCGACAATCGCCCTCATCCAGACGACTGACGATTACTACCTGTTCGGCAAACGAACTGGGAACGGAACCATCGACCTCATTGGCGGCGGCGTCCAAAAAGATGAGCTGGCGGTCTCCAACGGCTCCGATATCGAACAAAACCTTTTCAAGGAAATTCGCGAAGAGGTGGGCATTCCCGCAAACGCTGTCGAAAGCATGAGCGGAATCGGCATCTTGTTGTCGGGCACCAGCAACGTTCTGATCGTTGGGCACGCCCGCGTGCGGCTCTCGAAGACCGATGCCGAACTGCGGTTTGCACAACGGGAGGACGATGAGATGGCGGCGCCGGTTTTCGTACCGAAGGACAAGCTCCGCGCCTTTCTGGAAGACATGTCCGACTATCGAAAACTCATTCCCGACGTGCTGTAACCGATCTTTCCAGATTGGCTTGGGCGACCCCGCCCATCCCCATCACGGGTCGACCGGATGTCTGCTGGAGTGAGGGTGTGCTATCAGGCACAGTCACCGCAGCCGGCAAAATTTTCTTGGACATCGGCGATCCAAAGGATCCCCCTGTCCCAATACACCCATCCTTCGCCAAGTTCCGTCCTTGCTATCCCTCGCCGGGCGTTGTAGGCAGACGCCATGTACTGGGGCAAAATCATCGGAGCGATGGCGGGATTTGCTCTCGGCCACGGCTTGCTGGGCGCGGTGCTGGGCGTCGTCGTCGGGCATTGGGTAGACGTGCGCCTGCTCCGCAAACTGCGCGGCAAAAAAAAGCCGCCGGTTTCGGCCCGCGCCAGAACGGTCGAACGCCAGAGGGTGTTCTCGACCTGCGTGGTCAGCCTGGCCGCCAAGCTGGCCAAGGTCGACGGCGTCGTCCTGCGCGAAGAGGTCGATGCCTTCAAGGCGGAATTCGTCATTCCACCGGCCCAACGCGCCGGCATCGCCGCCCTTTACGACGACGCCAAGCGCGATCCGCGCGGTTATGAGATTCACGCCCAGCGCCTGGCCCAGACTTTTTTCGACGAACCCTCGGTATTGAAGGATATCCTGGATTCCCTTCACCGCATCGCCCTTGTCGACGGGCCGTTGAAGCCCGAGGAACGGGCGTTCCTCGACAAGGTCGCCGGCATTTTCGGATTTGCCGACCGCCCCTTCGCCGAGCGCTACGGCGACCTCGTCGAAAGCGACCCTTATTCGGTGCTGGGCGTCACCCGTAACACCCCGGCATCCGAAATCAAGGCGGCCTGGCGCCGGCTGACCCGCGAACATCATCCCGACACCCTGATGGCGAAAGGCGTTCCCGCCGACCATATCGAATTCGCCACCAGGAAAATGGCGGCCATCAACGCCGCCTACGACCGTATCCGCAATGAAAGAGGAGAAATTTGATGGCGCCGCCGCCCTTACTCGCCTTGAAGGACGGTTTCGTCACCTTCGGCGGACGTCCCCTGTTCACCGGGGTCTCCTTCCAGGTGGGACGGGGCGAGAAATGTTGCCTGGTCGGACGCAACGGCAGCGGCAAATCGACGCTGTTGAAGGTGCTGGCCGGCGAAGTCGTCCTCGATTCCGGAGAGCTCTTCGTGCAACCGGGTATCCGACTGGCCTATCTGGCGCAGGATCCGCAGATCGAAACGCCGACCATCGGCGACTGGGTGGCGACGGGCCTCTCCCCCGACGAGCGCGATCAGCGCTATCGCGTCGATGCCGTGCTGGAAGGCCTGTCCGTCGATGGCGGGCGATCCCCGGCCAATCTGTCGGGTGGCGAACGGCGGCGGGCGGCCCTGGCCCGCGCCCTGGTCGGCGAACCCGACGCGCTGCTGCTCGACGAGCCGACCAATCACCTGGATCTGCCGACCATTCTGTGGCTGGAGAGCCATCTGGCCACCTACAAGGGCGCCCTGGTGGTGATCAGCCATGACCGCTCCTTCCTCGCCACCATCTCGCGGCAAACCCTGTGGCTGGACCGAGGACTGGTCCGGCGCAGCGAAAACGGCTTCGCCGCCTTCGAAACCTGGCAGGAGGAAATCTACGCCGCCGAGGAGGCCGAACAGGATCGCATGGACAAGCGCCTGGCCGCCGAGACCCATTGGCTGCATCGCGGCGTCACCGCCCGGCGCAAGCGCAACATGGGCCGCCTGCGGGCCTTGCAAAGCTTGCGCAAGGAGCGGTCCGAACGCATCCAGGTGCAAGGCTCGGTCAAGCTGGCGGTCGATGCGGGGGACGTCTCGGGCAAACTGGTGATCGAGGCCAAGGACCTGTCGAAATCCTTCGGCGACACGGTGATCGTCAAGGGATTCAGCACAAGGATCAGCCGGGGGGATCGGGTCGGGCTGATCGGCCCCAACGGCGCCGGGAAGACCACCCTTCTCGGCCTGCTGACCGGCGCCGTCGCCCCCGATTCGGGAACGGTCCGCCTTGGCACCAATCTGCAGACGGCAACCTTCGACCAGCAACGCGCCCAGCTCGACGCGGAAGCGACCGTCTGGAACACCCTGACCGAAGGGGCCGGCGACAATGTCTCGGTGCGCGGCCAGCCCCGCCACGTGATGGGCTATCTGCGCGATTTCCTGTTCGAGGACCGCCAGGCCCATTCGCCGGTGAAATCCCTGTCGGGCGGCGAGCGCAACCGGCTTTTGCTGGCCAAGCTGCTGGCCAAGCCCTCCAATCTGCTGATCCTCGACGAACCGACCAACGACCTCGACATGGACACGCTGGACCTGCTCGAGGAGATGCTGGCCGACTATGACGGAACCCTGCTGCTGGTCAGCCATGACCGCGACTTCCTCGATCGGCTGGTCACCAGCGTCATCGCCGTCGAGGGCAATGGCGCGGTCGATGAATATGTCGGCGGCTATTCTGACTATCTGCGCTGGCGGCCGGCCGCCAGCCCATCCCAGCCGGCGAAGACGGACGCGCCCGCGGCGGCGCCCAGGATAGAACGGCAGAAGACCGTCACCAAGCTTTCCTACAAGGACCAGCGGGAACTGGAAGAGCTTCCCGCCCGCCAGGAGGCGCTGGCGTCCGAAATCGCCGGGATCGAACGGGAATTAGCCGATCCCGCGCTTTACAGCCGTGATCCCGACGGCTTTTCCCGGCGCAGCACGCGCCTGGAAGAAGCCCGCGCGGCTCTCGCCGCCGCCGAGGAGCGCTGGCTGGAGCTTGAGATGAAACGGGAGGAACTGGCGGCGGGCCGGACATGAACGGGGGGGGCGTGGAATGGCGGTGGCGTCTCTCCTCGGTCCGGGGGCATCATCTCCCGCTGTTTGAACCACCAAGACACCAAGGCACCAAGGCGTTTCCCGCGATCTTCGGTCCCGCATCGATCCCGATTAGGAATTTGCGCCGCAGGCAATCATCCGACGGTCCAACCGTTGGTCCCTGGATGGATGGGGAATGCCTGCGGCGCATTCCGTCGCCTTGGTGCCTTGGTGTCTTGGTGGTTCCCCATCACCTCGCGGCGCAGATTCCGCCAGAGCTTCCGCACACCGCCCCATCCCGCTCCCCGACCATGGAGGCGGGTTTATCGCGGTGGCCGGAACCATGATCGATCTGCCCTCGCCCAATTTCGACGAACGGCCCGCCGGGACATCCATCGACATGCTGGTTCTGCACTATACCGGCATGCCCAGCGCCAAGGCCGCGATCGAGCGCCTGACCGATCCCGCCGCCCAGGTCTCCGCCCACTATCTGATCGACGAGGATGGCGCCTGCCACGGCCTTGTCGACGAAAACGTCCGGGCCTGGCATGCCGGCCGGTCGTTCTGGCGCGGGCGGACCGACCTCAACGCCCGCTCGATCGGCATCGAACTGGTCAATCCCGGCCACGAATTCGGCTACCGTCCGTTCCCCGAGGCCCAGATGACAGCCCTCATCCGGCTGGCCCGGGACATTCTCGGACGCCATCCCATTCCGCCGCGCAACGTGGTCGGCCATGCCGACGTCGCCCCCCGGCGCAAGGAGGATCCTGGCGAATTGTTCGACTGGCGCAGGTTGGCGGCCGAGGGTATCGGCCTTTGGCCCGCCGCCAGCGAGACTGACGCCCCCCCTCCTCCCGACTGGCCTAATCTCCTGGAGCGGCTGGGCTATGACGTGGCGGATCTCGCCGGGGAAACCAAGGGAACCGGCAGCCGCGCGGCCCTGGTCGCCTTCCAGCGACATTACCGTCCGCGCCGCTTCGACGGCATGGCGGATGGCGAGACCATCTCCAGGATGACCGCGCTTCTCGAGATGACCGGAGAGATGTCTCGTTGAATTCGTCAAGGTGTGATGACCATCACACCAATCAAGAAAAAGTATTCGCGATCTTCCATTCTAATTTTTTCTAGCCGATTTCTCCGTCACATTAACCCTTGCGCCGCCGCTGCGGATTGCCTAGCTTTCGCGCTGCGTCAGATGGCTGGATGGCCGCTCTCCGGGTAACCGGGGGGAGGAAAGTCCGGGCTCCACGGAAATACGGTGCCGGATAACGTCCGGCGGGGGAAACCCCAGGGAAAGTGCCACAGAAAGCAAACCGCCGGCTCAAGCGGCCCCTCACGGGACCGCCGGCAGGCAAGGGTGAAAGGGTGCGGTAAGAGCGCACCGCGCGCCCGGCAACGGGAGCGGCACGGCAAACCCCACCGGGAGCAAGACCAAGTAGGGACGGCATGCCGGTCGGAAAGCCCGTCAGGGCTTGATTGGCAAGGCGCATTTCCGCGCTGTCGTCCGGGTCGGTCGCGCGAGGCGTCCGGTAACGGGCGTCCCAGATGAATGGCCATCCATCCGCCCTCGGGCGGGGGACAGAACCCGGCTTATAGGCCATCTGACGCAAATTTTCCCGCCCGCTTCCCGCCCTCATTGCGACATACGATGGTAACCCCCGGCAGGCTAAATGGAACGAAGAAGGAACAACCTTCGCGGCGCATATCCGCTTCGTTTTTTAACGGCATGCAATACAAGGCTTTTTGGCGTTTGAATGAAATTTAGAATTTTTCCTGTCGACACTGTAAGAAGTCGGCTTTTCCCATTGTTTTACTATGAGATTCCATTGACGCCCATGTTTTCCCATGCTATCCCATAACGACCCAAGCGATGCCACCACCATGCCTGGAAGGTGGCTGAAGTCTGGGTCGGTGAAACAGGGGTCTTTGTGGGCGGACGACAGATGGCATTGTTCGTTTCCACGTTTGTCAACAAGGTCGACCGCAAGGGACGCGTATCCGTCCCGGCGCCGTTTCGTGCCGCCCTGTCCAATCAGATGCCGCAGGGCATCGTCGTGTTCCCGTCCTTCACCGCGGCCGCCATCGAAGGATGCGGCAACGACTTCCTGGAACAGTTGGCCACCAGCACCACCGCCGCCTTCGACCTGTTCTCCCCAGAACAGGACGACCTCAACACGCTGATTTTCTCGTCGTCGCATCAATTGGCCTGGGACCCCGAAGGCCGCGTCATGCTGCCCGAAGAGATCCTGGCGCACGCCAACATCACCGAACAGGCGGCCTTCGTCGGCAAGGGCCGCACCTTCCAGATCTGGGAACCCCAGGCTCTGAAGAGCCATACCGAGGAAGCCCGCAAGCGCGCCCTGCAGAACCGGCCGCAGATCGCCTTGCGCACGCCGGAGGTCAAATGACCGCCGCGCCCCACATCTCCGTCCTGTTGAACGAGGTCGTCGCCGGCCTCGCCCCGAAAGCCGGCCAGATCTTCGTCGACGGCACTTTCGGCGCGGGCGGCTATTCGCGGGCGCTTCTAGACGCCGCCGGCTGCCGCGTCTTCGGCATCGATCGGGATCCGACCGCCGTGGCTCGCGGCGCCGAACTGGCCAGGCATTACGACGGCCGCCTGACCGTGCTCGCTGGACGTTTCGGCGACATGGACAGCCTGCTGGCCGAGCGCGGCATCGACCGGGTCGACGGCGTCGCCCTGGACCTGGGCGTCTCCTCCATGCAGATCGACGAGGCCGAGCGCGGCTTTTCCTTCCAAAAGGACGGCCCGCTCGACATGCGCATGGAAAAGGACGGGACGTCCGCCGCCGACATGGTCAATTCGCTGCCGGAAGCCGATCTCGCCGACATCTTCTGGCGGTTCGGCGAGGAACGGCATTCCCGCCGCATCGCCCGGGCCATCGTGGCCGATCGCAAGGCGCAGCCCTTCACCACCACCCGGCAGCTGGCCGAATTGATCCGCCGCATCGTCCCCCGGTCGAAGGACGGCATCGATCCGGCAACCCGGACGTTCCAGGGACTGCGCATCGCGGTGAACGACGAGATGGGCGAGGTCGAGCGCGGCCTGGCTGCCGCCGAGCGCCTGCTGACCGAGGGGGGCCGGCTGGCCGTCGTCTCGTTCCACTCGCTCGAGGATCGCGCGGTCAAGGATTTCCTGAAAACCCGCAGCGGCGGCCAAGCCCAGCCGAGCCGCCATCTTCCCGTCGCCGGGGAAGCCCGGGAACCGAGCTTCCGGCTGTTGTCCAGGAAGCCGATCGCCCCCGGCCCGCAGGAAACGGCGGCCAATCCCCGCGCCCGTTCGTCGCGCCTGCGTCTGGCCGAGCGGACCGCCGCCGCCGCCTGGCCCTCGCCGGAAGGGCACGCATGATGCGCGCCGCCACGATCCTCTGGGCGGTTCTCGCCGCCGCCGCCGGCACCAGCCTCTTCATGTTGAAATATGAGGTTCAGGCCCAGGAGCAGCGGCTGTCCGGCCTTCGCAAGGACATCGTCGAGGCCCAGGAATCCATTCACGTGATGAAGGCCGAGTGGAGCTATCTCAACGATCCGGCACGGCTGCGCGAGCAGGCGGAGCGCCATTTGGGCCTGCACCCGCTGAAACCGAACCAGATCGTCACCATCGCCAGCCTGCCGATGAGGGATCCGAAGACCGACGAAGCCCCCATCGCCCAAGGCCCGGCGTTGCCGCAGGCCGCGCCGGCGGTGACGGTTCCGCCGGCGCCGGTGGTCACCCGCAAGACGCCCAGTCCGCCGCTCAAGGCTGCCCCCGGACCCGCGCCCGCGCCGGTCCCCTCGAAGCCGGCGCGCAGCATGATGGCCGAGAAGGCCCCCCCCGCCCCGGCGGCCGGAATCGCCAAGGCGGCGCCGGGACCGGCGCCCAAAGTCGTGGCCAAGGCGGTCCCCGCGTCCAAGCCCGCCGTCAAGCCCGGTCCGGCGAAACCCACCGCCGTCGCTTCGGCCAAGCCGGTCAAACCGACGACGACGCCGGCACAACCGCGCCCCGCGGCCGGCGCCACGCCGGTCTATACGAGCACCCCGGCCAGATCCGCCTCCAGCGAGACGGCGAGCAGCGGCAACGTCATGGTGATCAAATCGCCGGCCCTTGCCGACCCGGAAGTTGCCAGCACGCGGGCCCAGCCATGATCCGCCCGCTCCTCAACCTGTTCAAGCCCCGCCCGACCCTTTACCAGGGGGAAGACGAGAGCGCGGGAATGGTGCATCTGGACGGCGCCCGCAAACGCGCCATCGAAATCGGCCGGACCCGCCTCATCGTCACCGGTGCCATGTTCACCCTGGCCTTCTGCGTGATCGCCGGACGGATGGTCGACGTCACCGTGATCAAGTCGGTCACGGTCCAGCACTCCCGGCAAAGCAAAAGCAACGAGCTGGGGATCGAGCGGGCCGATGTGGTCGATCGCAACGGCGTCCTGCTGGCCACCAGCCTGCCCTCGGTCTCGCTCTATGCCCACCCGCACGAAATCGGCGACAAGAAAGAGGCGGCGCAGAAGATTGCGCGCGTGCTGCCCGACATCAACGCCAACGACCTGCAGAGCAGACTGCAGGGAGACCGGGCGTTCCTCTATTTGCGGCGGAATCTGACGCCGCGCCAGGAATATGAGATCAACGCCCTGGGCATTCCCGGACTCTATTTCGAGAAGGCCGAGAAACGGATCTATCCGCAAAGCGAACTGACCGCGCATGTGGTCGGCCTCACCGACCTCGACAACAAGGGCATCGCCGGAATCGAGAAAGCCTTCGAAAACGAACTGAAGGCCCGACGGGACCCCTTGCGCCTTTCGCTCGATATCCGGGTTCAAACCGTCCTGCGCAACGAATTGGCGAAGACCGTCGCCGACTTCCACGCCATCGGCGCCACCGGCATGGTGATGGACGTCCGCACCGGCGAGTTGCTGGGGATGGTCTCGCTGCCGGACTTCAATCCGAACAATCTGGCCTCGGCCACGCCGGAGGCGATGTTCAACCGGGCGACGAGCGGCGTCTACGAGATGGGCAGCACCTTCAAGCTCTACAACACGGCCGCCGCCCTCGATGCCGGAACCTCGACCCTTTCGAGCACCTACGACGTCACTCACAAGATCAAGGTCGGCCGTTTCGAAATCTACGACTACGAGCCGGAACACCATCCGATGAACGTCGCCGAGATCCTCAAGGTCTCGTCGAACATCGGCTCGGCGCGCATGGCGCTCGATCTCGGCATCGACAATCAGAAGGCCTTTCTGTCCCGCATGGGCCTGATGCGCCCCGCCTCCATCGAACTGCCCGAGATCAGCGCGCCGCTGGTCCCCAATCCCTGGCGCGAAATCAATTCCATGACGATCGCCTACGGCCATGGCATGGCGGTTTCGCCGCTCCATATGATGACCGGAGTGAGCACCCTGGTGAATGGCGGAAACTTCCATTCCGCGACCCTGTTGAGGCACGATGACGGCCAATCCATTCCCAGCCAGCGGGTGCTGAAGCCGGAAACCTCAAAAATCATGCGCGATCTCATGCGCATGGTGGTCGTCGAGGGAACGGGCAAGAAAGCCGATGTGCCCGGCTACGACGTCGGCGGCAAGACGGGTACCGCTGAGAAGAACGGCGCGGGCGGCTATCGCCATAAGTCCCTGCTGTCGTCCTTCATCGCCACCTTCCCGGTGTCCGATCCGAAATATGTGGTGCTGGCGATGATCGATGAACCGCAGGGCAACAAGGAAAGCTATGGCTTCGCCACCGCCGGATGGACGGCGGCGCCCGCCGTCGGCCGCGTCATCGCGCAAATCGGCCCACTGCTGGGATTGATGCCGTCGGCCATTCCCGAACCGGCCGCCAAGGAAAAAGCCCGCCTGGCGCAAGACGCCCCCCCTCAGCAGAAAAAGGGGGTGAGCCTTGCCAAAGCTGAGTGAACTGTTGGCGCCCGCCCTCGAGTCCGATCCGGACATCGCCGGCTTGACCGCCGATTCGCGGGCGGTCAAGCCCGGTCATCTGTTCGCCGCCCTGCCGGGAGCCAAGGCCGATGGACGCGATTTCATCGGTGACGCCCTGTCGCGCGGCGCCGCGGCCGTCCTGGCGCCGCTCGGCACAGCGCTCCCCGATGCGCGCGCCGTACTGTTCACCGACGACAATCCCCGCCGGCGCTTCGCCCTGATGGCCGCCCGTTTCCATTCCCGGCAGCCGAAAGTCGTCGCGGCGGTCACCGGCACCAACGGAAAGACATCGGTCGTCAATTTTGCCCGCCAGATCTGGGCGAAAAGCGGTTTGCGGGCGGCCAGCCTGGGCACCCTCGGGCTCAACGCGCCCGGGCGCGTCGAACCGGGATCGTTGACCACCCCCGATCCGGTCAGCCTGCACCGGAACCTCGACCGACTGGCGGCGGACGGCGTTACCCATGCCGCCATCGAAGCCTCCAGCCACGGACTCGACCAATACCGCCTGGACGGCGTCGCCGTCAGTATCGCCGCCTTCACCAATTTCACCCGCGACCACCTGGATTACCACGGCGGCATGGATGGCTATTGGCAGGCCAAATGCCGTCTGTTCGGCGAAGTGATGCCCGCCGGACGAGTCGCCGTGATCAACGCCGATTCCCCGCAAGCCGGCCTGCTCACTCGTCTATGCCTTGACCGGGGACACCGGATCATCAGCTTTGGCGCCGCCGGCACCGACATCCGCCTGAGCCGCGTCGCAGCCACCAGCGAGGGGCAGGATCTTTCCCTGATCGTCATGGAAAGGCCATATCAACTACATCTGCCGCTGGTCGGGGCGTTCCAGGCGTCGAACGCCGCATGCGCCCTGGGGGTGGTCCTGGCCACCGGCATCCAGCCCGATGCCGCCGTAGCGGCCCTGGCCGGTCTGGAAGAAGTGCCCGGACGTTTGCAGAAGGTGGCGAGCACATCCCGGGGCGCGGCGATCTTCGTCGACTACGCCCATACGCCGGACGGATTGGAAACGGCGCTGAAGGCGCTGCGGCCCCACACCGCGCGCCATCTGGTGGCCGTCTTCGGGTGCGGCGGCGACCGCGACAAGGGCAAACGGCCCCAGATGGGCCGGATCGCCACCCTGTGGGCCGATCGGGTCATCATCACCGACGACAACCCCCGCGGCGAAGACCCGGCGGCCATCCGCGCCGAGATCCTGGCGGCCTGCCCCGGCGCCAGCGAGATCGGCGACAGGAGGGAAGCCATCCGCCAGGCCGTCGCCTCGCTCGGGGCCGGCGATCTGCTGATCGTGGCCGGAAAAGGTCACGAGACCGGGCAGATCGTGAAGGATAGGGTCCTGCCCTTCGACGACGCCGAACAGGCGCGCCGCGCCGTGGAGGAATTGGCATGAGCGCCATCTTATGGACATCGGAGGAGGCGGCGGAAGCCACCGGCGGACGCCTCGGCGGAACGCCATGGCAGGCCACCGACGTCTCCATCGATAGCCGTTCCGTCCAACCCGGCGCCCTTTTCGTGGCCCTGGCCGGTCCCAACCACGACGGCCACGATCATGTCGCCGCCGCCCTGGCGAAAGGGGCAGCAGCCGCCCTGGTGCACAGGATTCCCGCCGACGCGCCGAAGGATGCGCCCCTGCTTCTGGTCGAAGACAGCATGGCCGGCCTTTCCGCCCTGGCCGGAGCGGCGCGGGCGCGGTCGAACGCCCGCATCGTCGCGGTCACGGGAAGCGTCGGCAAGACCGGCACCAAGGAAATGCTCAAGCTCGCCCTTGAGGCCACCGGCCCGACCCACGTCAGCCAGGGCAACCTCAACAATCATTGGGGCGTCCCGCTGTCCTTGTCCCGGCTGCCGCGCGAAGCCCTTTTCGGCGTTTTCGAACTGGGCATGAACCACGCCGGCGAAATCACGCCGCTCACCCGCCTGGTCCGGCCGCATGTCGCCGTCGTCACCTCCGTCGAGGCAGTGCACATGGCCCATTTCGCCTCGACCCGCGAGATCGCCGAGGCCAAGGCCGAGATCTTCCTCGGTGTGGAACCGGATGGATTCGCCGTGCTGCCGCGCGACAATCCGCATTATCGCCTTCTCTTCGACGCGGCGCGGCGGGCCGGGATCACCAACATCATCAGCTTCGGCAGCCATATCGACGCCGGCGCGCGCCTGCTCGACGGGGCGATCGACCCTTCCGCGACCCTGGTGCTCGCCCTGTTCGGCGACGACGCCATCAGTTACCGGGTCGGCGTGCCCGGGTTGCAATGGGCCAGCAACAGCCTGGCCGCCCTGCTGGCCGCGAGAGCCGCCGGGGCCGACCTGGATCGGGCCGCCCGGAGCCTGTCCTCGATGAGCGCCCCGAAAGGCCGTGGAGCCCGCAGGACCCTGCCCTGGGGCGGGGGCAAGATCGAAATCATCGACGAATCCTATAACGCCAGCCCGGTGTCCGTCCGCGCCGCCATCCTTACATTGGCGGCCGCCGAGCGGCCCCGGGGTGCCAGACGCATCGCCGTGCTGGGCGACATGCTGGAGCTCGGGCAAGACTCTCCGGTCCTGCATGGCGCCCTTGCTCAAACCCTTGTCGAGAACCGTATCGATCTGGTGTACACCGCCGGTCCCCTCATGCGTCATCTGCACGAAGCCTTACCGCAGGATCGGCGCGGCGGTCACGCCGCCGACGCCGACGAAGCGGCCTTGCAACTCGTCAAGGCTTTGAAACCCGGCGATGTGATCATGGTCAAAGGTTCAGCAGGCAGCGTGATGGGGCGCGTTATCAAAGCCCTAGAGCAAACCGCGGCGCCGGAGGCGTCCCCCGAAGGCTGCTGCGAGGAGAAGCCGTGATTCATGCTGTATAATCTGCTGTTCCCGCTGGCCGACCAGGCCGGCATTCTCAATCTCTTCAAGTATCTCACCTTCCGCACGGGCGGAGCGGTGCTGACCGCGCTTCTCATCTCCTTCTTCGCCGGGCCTTCGGTCATCCGCTGGCTTCGCCGCAAACAGGGACGGGGCCAGCCGATCCGCACGGACGGGCCGGAATCCCACCTGACCAAGAAGGGCACGCCGACCATGGGGGGCATCCTCGTCCTCCTGGCGCTGACTCTGTCGACCCTGCTGTGGACGGATCTGACCAACCCCTACATCTGGATCGTGCTGCTGGTCACCTTGAGCTACGGGCTGATCGGTTTCGCCGACGATTACCTCAAGGTCAGCAAGCGCAACACCAAGGGCCTTCCCGGAAAGCTGAAGATGGCGGGGCAGATCGCCGTCGCCATCGTCGCCACGATCTTCATCATGCGCCTGTCGCCCGAGCCGCTGTCGCGGGCCATGGCCGTTCCCTTCTTCAAGAACGTCCTGCTGCAGTTGGGGTGGGGTTATATGGTGATGGCCGTCTTCGTCATGGTCGGCGCCTCCAACGCGGTCAACCTGACCGACGGCCTCGACGGGCTGGCCACCGTTCCGGTGATGATCGCCGCCGGCGTCTTCTCGCTGATCGCCTATATGGTCGGACATGCGGTGTTCGCCAATTACCTGCAGATCCACCATGTGCCGGGAGCCGGCGAGTTGGCCGTGTTCTGCGGTGCGCTGGTCGGCGCCGGCCTGGGGTTCCTGTGGTTCAACGCCCCCCCGGCCATCGTCTTCATGGGCGATACCGGCTCGCTGGCCATGGGTGGCGCCCTCGGCGCCATGAGCGTGGTGACCAAGCACGAGATCGTCCTGGCCATCGTCGGCGGCCTGTTCGTCCTGGAAACCGTTTCGGTGATCGTCCAGGTGGCCTCCTACAAATTGACCGGAAAGCGGGTCTTCCGCATGGCGCCCTTGCACCATCACTTCGAAAAGAAGGGCTGGGCCGAGCCGACGGTGGTGATCCGCTTCTGGATCATCTCGGGCATCCTGGCCCTGGTCGGCCTTTCCACCTTGAAGCTGCGGTGAGGTGAGAATGGCGCTCGTCCCCTTCCTGCGCGGTGAAACGGTGGCGGTCATGGGCCTCGGCAAGTCCGGGGTCTCGGCCGCCCGCGCCCTGATGGAAAGCGGCGTCCGCGTCGTGGCCTGGGACGACAAGCCGGAAGCCCGGGCGGCCGGACAGGCGGCGGGGCTCGTCATCGGCGACCCCGCCACGCTGGACGTCTCGGCGTTGCGAATGGTGGTGTGGAGTCCCGGCATTCCCCACACCCACCCCCGCCGCCATCCCTTCGCCGAACGGGCCCGGCAGGCCGGCGTGCCCCTGGTCTGCGACGTCGAACTGCTGGCCATGGCGAGCCCCGCCGCCCGCTTCGTCGGCATCACCGGCACCAACGGCAAGTCGACCACGACCACCCTGACCGCCCACATTTTCCAGGCGGCGGGGCGCGCCGTGGCGGCCGGCGGCAATCTGGGCACGCCCGCCCTCGACCTGCCTACCCAGGACAGCGAGGGAACTTATGTCCTCGAACTGTCCTCCTACCAGATCGAGCTTCTCGACCATGCCGGTTTCGACATCGCCCTCCTGCTCAACCTGACGCCCGATCATCTGGCCCGGCATGGCGGCATGGAAGGATATGTCGCGGCCAAGGCGGGCCTTTTCGACCGCATGCGTCCGGGCGGCGTATCCATCGTCGGCATCGACGACGAGCACAGCCGCGCCATCTTCGAGCGCCTGCGCAAAACCGACGGGGCATGCGTCATTCCCATCTCCGTCGAAGGACCGGCGGCGGGCGGAGTTTCGGCGAAAAACGGCATTCTGGTCGACGACTGCGGCGGCGAGGCCGTCGAAATTCTCGATCTGCGCACCCTGCCCCACCTGCCGGGCCGCCACAACTGGCAGAATGCCTGCGCATCCTACGCCGCGGCGCGGGCCGCCGGGCTGTCTCCGGACGTCATCTGCCGCGGCCTGAAAAGTTATCCCGGCCTCGCCCATCGCCAGGAGTCGGTCGCCGAGATCGACGGGATCGCCTATGTCAACGACAGCAAGGCGACCAATGCCGACGCCGTGGAAAAGGCCCTGGTCTGCTACGACACCGTCTATTGGATTCTGGGAGGTCAGTCGAAGGAGGGCGGCATCACCAGCCTCGTCCCCCTGTTTCCACGGATCGCCCGGGCATTTCTGATCGGCGAGGCCAGCGATGAATTCGCCCTGACCCTGGAGGGCAAGGTCGGCTTCGAACGGTGTGGTACCCTCGACGTGGCCGTCGGGCGGGCCCGCGACGCCGCATTGGCCGACGGCAAGCCGGGAGCCGTGGTCCTGTTGTCGCCGGCCTGCGCCTCCTGGGATCAGTTTTCCAGTTTCGAACATCGCGGCGAACGCTTCCGGCAACTGGTCGGCGCCCTTCCCGGCAAACGAAACCATGATGTCCCCGCGGACGAGCGGAGGGACGCATGATCCTGCTGGGACGCACCGACACCTCCGTCATCGGCCGCTGGTGGTGGACCGTCGACCGCTGGACCATGGCGGCGCTGGCCGCCCTGGTCGCCGTCGGCGCCCTGCTGATCATGGCCGCCAGCCCGGCCGTCGCCGAGCGCATCGGCGCCGATCATTTCCATTTCGTGCGCCGCCAGTTCGTCTTCCTGCCGCCGGCGCTGCTCGTCATCTTCGCCGTATCGCTGCTCTCGCCGAAGAACATCCGCCGTCTGGCATGCCTGGGTTTCCTGGGCGCCGTGCTCCTGATGATGATGACCCTGATCGGCGGACAGGAGATCAAGGGCGCCACCCGCTGGGTCAGCCTGGCCGGCATCTCCATCCAGCCCTCCGAATTCGTCAAGCCCACCTTCGCCGTGGTCGCCGCCTGGATGTTTTCGGAACAGCGCCTGTCGGAGGCATTTCCCGGCAACATGATCTCGCTCGGTCTTTATCTGCTGGTCGCCTGCCTGTTGCTGCTCCAGCCGGACGTCGGCATGACGCTGGTGGTCTCCTCGGTGTGGTTCGTCGAGTTCTTTCTGGCCGGGCTGCCCATCGTCTGGGTGCTGATGGGCATGGTCGTCGGCCTGGGCGGACTGGTCGCCGCCTATTTCACCTTCAGCCATGTGGCCAGCCGCATCGACCGTTTCCTCGACCCATCGGCCGGCGACAGCTATCAGGTCACCACCGCCCTGCAGGCCTTCCATTACGGCGGCTTCTTCGGGCGCGGACCAGGCGAGGGACGGGTCAAGGCGGTACTGCCCGACGCCCATACCGACTTCATCATGGCGGTGGCCGGCGAGGAGTTCGGCCTGATCCTCTGCCTGGTCGTGGTCGGCATCTTCGCCTTCATCGTGCTGCGCGGGTTCGCCCGTATGCTGACCGAGGAAAATCTCTTCGTTCTTCTCGCCACCTCCGGCCTCTTGGTGCAATTCGGCCTTCAGGCCATCATCAACATGGCCTCGACCCTGCATCTGATGCCGACCAAGGGCATGACCCTGCCCTTCATCTCCTACGGCGGATCGTCGATGCTGGCCCTGGCGCTGGGCATGGGCATGGTGCTGGCGCTGACCCGCAAGCGCTACGGGCGGGAGGGCTGGCAATGACCCGGCCTGACCGTCTCATCGTGCTGACCGCCGGGGGCACCGGCGGCCACGTCTTCCCGGCGGAGGCCCTGGCCGCCGAGCTGCTGGGCCGCGGTCATGCGCTGGCCCTGGTCACCGACCGCCGGGGACAGGCCTACGGCGGCACGCTGGGTCAACTCGCCACCCACCGGATCAGCGCCGGCGGCATCGCCGGCCGGGGAGTCACGGCCAGAGTGTCGGCCATCGCCGCCTTGGGCATCGGATTCCTGCAGGCCCGCTCGCTGTTGAAATCGCTGGCTCCGGCGGCCGTCGTCGGCTTCGGCGGCTACGCCTCGGTGCCGGCCATGCTGGCGGCGTCGCTGGCCGGCATTCCGACGCTGCTGCACGAACAGAACGCCGTACTGGGACGCGCCAACCGGCTGCTGGCGCCGCGAGCCACCCGCATCGCCACCTCCTTCGCCCAGGTCAGCCATATCGCCCCGGCCTGGCGGGGCAAGGTGGTCCACACCGGAATGCCGGTCAGGCCGGCCCTCATCGCCCAGAGGGGTTGCGATTATCCCGCCCTGTCCGACGACGGTCCGATCCATCTCCTGGTCCTGGGGGGCTCGCAAGGCGCCCGGGTGCTGTCCGACGTGATCCCCGCCGCCCTGGCTTCGCTTCCCGAAGGGCTGCGCCACCGACTGAAACTGTCCCAGCAGTGCCGCCCCGAGGATCTGGAGGGCGTGCGCCGCGCCTACGAGGGCACTGGTATCGACACGACGCTGGAGAGCTTTTTCCACGATGTGCCGGAACGCCTGGCCGCCGCCCATCTGGTGATCGCCCGCTCCGGCGCCTCGACCGTCGCCGAGCTGACCGCCCTGGGCCGACCGTCGATCCTGGTGCCCTATCCGCATGCCATCGACGACCACCAGACCGCCAATGCGCACGCCCTGGACGATGCCGGCGGCGGCTGGCTCATTCCGCAGACGGCCTTCGACGCCGCCACATTGTCGGCCCGCCTGCTTTCCCTGTTCACCCGTCCCGACAGCCTGACCATGGCCGCCGCCTGCGCCCGCACCGCCGGCATCCCCGACGCGGCGACACGACTGGCCGATCTGGTCGAACGGCTGACATCCGATACGCTTGAGGTTGTTCCATGAGATCCCTGCCGCTTTCCATCGGCACAGTGCACTTCGTCGGCATCGGCGGCATCGGCATGAGCGGCATCGCCGAGGTCATGCACAACCTGGGCTATGCGGTGCAGGGCTCGGACATCGCCGCCAACGCCAACGTGAAGCGCCTGCGCGCGCAGGGGATCACCATCCATATCGGCCACCGGCCGGAAAACCTGGGCAACACCCGGGTGGTGGTGATCTCGTCGGCCGTGAAGGCGGACAATCCCGAAGTGGTCGCCGCCCGCGCCCGCCTGATTCCGGTGGTCCGCCGCGCCGAGATGCTGGCCGAACTGATGCGCCTCAAATGGGCGATCGCCATCGGCGGCACCCACGGCAAGACCACCACCACCTCGCTGATCGCCGCCATGCTGGATGCCGAAGGCATGGATCCGACGGTCATCAACGGCGGTATCATCAACGCCTACGGCACCAACGCCCGCCTGGGCGCCGGCGACTGGGCGGTGGTCGAGGCCGATGAATCCGACGGCACCTTCACCAAGCTGCCGGCAACCATGGCGGTGGTCACCAACATCGACCCCGAACATCTGGATTTTTACGGAACCTTCGATCGCGTGCGGGAGGCCTTCCGCATTTTCGTCGAGAACATCCCGTTCTACGGCTTCGCCGCGCTTTGCAGCGACCATCCGGAAGTCCAGGCGCTGATCCCCCGCGTCCCCGACCGCAAGATCGTCACCTACGGCTTCAACCCGCAGGCCGACGTCCGGGCGGTCAATGTGACGCTGGGACCCGACGGCGCCACCTACGACATCGTCATCGTCGACCGGGCGAGCGGAGACAGCCGCACCATTCCCCAGGTGCATCTGCCGATGTACGGCCAGCACAATGTGCAGAATTCGCTGGCGGCCGTCGTCGTCGCCAACGAGCTGGGCTTCTCCGACGAAGTGATCCGCGCCGGTCTCGGGGGTTTCGGCGGCGTGAAGCGGCGCTTCACAAAGACCGGCACCAGCCACGGCGTCACCGTGATCGACGACTATGGTCACCATCCCGTGGAAATCGCCGCCGTTCTGCGCGCCGCCCGCCAAGCCTCCACCGGCAATGTGATCGCCGTCGTCCAGCCCCACCGTTTCACCCGCCTGCAAAGCCTGTTCGAGGAATTCTGCGGCTGCTTCAACGATGCCGACACGGTGATCGTCGCCGATGTCTATGCCGCCGGCGAAACGCCGATCGAGGGAATCGACCGCGACGCCCTGGTCAGCGGATTGCTCTCGCGCGGCCATCGCAAGGCGGTGGCGCTGTCCTCGCCGCAGGAATTGCCGGCCCTCCTGCACGGCCTGGCCAAGCCCGGCGATTTCATCGTCTGCCTGGGCGCCGGCAACATCACGACCTGGGCAAACGCCCTGCCGTCGCAACTGGACGCCATCGCCGACGGCCGTCCGCTGCCGGAGCCTGGAGAATGAACGCCATGCCCGTGCAGCCCCCGCTGATCGAACGCCTGCCCGCCGTCCGCGGACGCCTGACCGAAGGAGCGAGCCTCGCCTCGGTCACCTGGTTCCGCACCGGCGGACCCGCCGAAGTCCTGTTCAAGCCGGCCGATCCCGACGATCTGGCGGCTTTTCTGGCCGGCACGCCGGAGGACGTTCCGCTGACCGTGATCGGCGTGGGCTCCAACCTTCTGGTCCGTGATGGCGGCGTACCGGGAGTCGTCGTGCGGCTGGGACGCGATTTCGCCGGCATCGACTGGGATGACGACCGCCTTGCGGTGGGCGCCGGAGCCCTCGATCTCACGGTGTCCACCAGTGCCTGGGAAGCCGGGGTGGGCGGACTGGAATTCCTCTCTGGCGTGCCCGGCACCATCGGCGGCGCGTTGCGCATGAATGCCGGGGCCTATGGCGGCGAGATGGCCGGGGTCACCCTCTCGGCCCGCGCCCTCGACCGGCGGGGCGGCATGCACCAACTGACCCGGGACGACATCGGATTCTCCTATCGCCATGCCGCGGTCCCCGAGGACTGGATCTTCATCGACGCCCTTTTGCAGGGCCGCCGCGACGAACCGGCGGAAATCGCCCGGCGCATGGCCGAGATCAGACGGCAGCGCGAAGACAGCCAACCCTTGCGCACCAGAACTGGTGGATCGACCTTCGCCAACCCGCCGGGCCAAAAGGCCTGGCAGCTGATCGACCGGGCGGGATGCCGCGGTCTGGCCCGGGGCGGCGCCCAGGTTTCGGAAAAACATTGCAATTTTCTCATCAATACCGGTTCGGCCAGTGCCGCCGACATCGAGGATCTGGGCGAGGACGTCCGTCGCCGCGTTTTCGAAACGTCCGGCGTCACTCTCGTGTGGGAAATCCGCCGAATCGGTGTGCGGGCTAGGAAGTGAAGAACATGAGCAAACGCGTCGTTGTGTTGATGGGGGGATTTTCGGTCGAACGCGAAGTGTCGCTGAACAGCGGCGCCGCGGTGGCCGGCGCCCTGGAAAAAGCCGGTTATGCCGTCGCCACGATCGACGTCCGCCGCGATCTGCGAACCCTGGTGGCCGGCCTGGAAGCGACCAAGCCCTGGGTCGTCTTCAACGCCCTGCACGGCCGCTTCGGCGAAGACGGCTCGATCCAGGGGATTCTCGACATCATGAAGATCCCCTACACCCATTCCGGCTTGCGCGCCTCGGCCCTGGCCATGGACAAGCCGACGGCCAAGAGCATCTTCACCGCCGCCGGCATCCCGGTGCCCGAGGGACGCATCGTGCGGAAGGACGACGTCCTGGCCGGCGACGTCCTGCCGCGGCCTTACGTCCTGAAGCCCTTGAACGAGGGATCCTCGGTGGGGGTGCATATCGTCCGCGAAGGCGAGAACGGCAACCCGCTGGCCGGCGAGGACTGGCCGTTCGGCGATTTCGTCCTGGCCGAACGCTTCATTCCCGGCCGAGAACTGACCGTCGGCGTGATGGGCGACAAGGCCCTGGCCGTCACCGAAATCACCTCGGAACGGGGATTTTACGACTATACGGCGAAATACGCGGCCGGGGGCTCGTTGCATCTGATTCCGGCGCCCGTCCCCCCCGAGATCCAGCAGGCCGCGATGGAGATCGCCGTCAAGGGGCACCAGGCCCTGGGCTGCCGCGGCGTCAGCCGCGCCGATCTGCGCTACGACGACACCGAGCCCGGCCAGCCGGGCAAGCTCTACATGCTGGAAATCAACACCCAGCCGGGCATGACCAGCACATCTCTGGTGCCCGAGCAGGCGGCGCATGCCGGCATCGGTTTCGCCGATCTCGTCACCTGGATGGTGGAGAACGCCCAATGCGACGGATGAACGATATCACCATCGAAATCGGCGACCGGCTGGGACCGTCGCAGGCGGCGCATTCGCGTCCCGCGACGGCGAGCCGCCAGCCCAGGGCCCCTGGCAAGAGCGCCCGCACGGGAAGCCGCCAGGAATTGCATCGGCGCTGGCTGCCGCCCTTTTTGCGCAAGCGCACCCGGCGGGCCGCCTTGATCGCCCTGGCGGTCGGCGGCGGCGTGCTGTTTCCGGCCTGGATGATACATTCCGGCACGGCGCAGCGCCTGATCGACGACACCCGCCATCAAGCCGTTCAGATGTCCGCCCGCGCCGGCTTCCGCGTCGAGGAGATCCTGGTCGTCGGACGCAACCGCACCCCGCGCGAGGAATTGCTGAGCGCTCTCGGCGTCCAGCGGGGCGATCCGATCCTCGGCATCGATCTGGCGGCCACCCGTCAGCGGCTGGAGGAGATATCCTGGGTCAAGAACGCGACCATCGAACGCCGCCTGCCCAACGAAGTGCATCTTCTGATCAGTGAACGCAACCCCATCGTCCTGTGGCAGAACCAGGGAAAATACTATCTGGTCGACCGCGAGGGCCAGGTGGTGGGCGACGAGATCGAGGAATATGCGGATCTGCCCCTGATGGTCGGCGAAGGGGCGCCCGATCATGCCTCCGAACTGGTCGACCTGCTGAATGCCGAACCGGCGTTGAAGAAGCGCGTCAAGGCGGCCCAATGGGTCGGCGAGCGGCGCTGGAACATCACGCTGGACCGCACCTCGGGCGGCATCGATGTCCGGCTGCCCGAGGACAACCCCATCGCCGCCTGGCACGACCTCGCCAACCTCGACAAGGAACAGAGCCTGCTGGAACGCAAGGTGACCCTGATCGACATGCGCCTGCCCGACCGGCTGGTCCTGCGCTCGACCGGCGGCGCCGAGGAATCGAATATTTCCAACCAGACGAAACGCAAGAACCACCCCGGCAAGGACGCCTGAGAACCCATGCCCAAAGCAAAGATGCGCCACGGATTGATCGCAGCCCTCGATGTCGGCACCACCAAGGTGTGCTGCTTCATCGCGCGCGCCACCGACGACGGATCGCTTCGTGTCCTGGGGATCGGACATCAGTTGTCGCGCGGCATGCGCAATGGCGCCGTCGTAGACATGGAGGAGGCCGAGACCTCCATCCGCGCCGCCGTCGACGCCGCCGAACAGATGGCCGAGGACCGCGTGCGCGAGGTCCTGGTCAATGTCTCGGGCGGCCAGCCGACGTCGAACAACGTCACCGTCGAGGTGGCGGTCAACGGCCATGAGATCGGCGAACAGGACATCCGCCGCATGCTCGATCACGCCAGGCATCATACCCAGTCCACCGACCGCGATCTGATCCACTCCATTCCCGTCGGCTTCACCGTCGACGGGAACGAAGGGATCCGCGATCCGCGCGGCATGTTCGGCGAGCGCCTGGCGGTCACCATTCATCTGGTCAGCGCCAATCCCGGCCCGGTGCGCAATCTTTCGACCGTCGTGCATCGCTGCCACCTGGACATCGAGGCGCGCGTCGCCTCGGCCTATGCCTCGGGCCTGGCCTGCCTGGTCGACGACGAGCGGGACCTGGGGGTCACCTGCATCGACATGGGCGGCGGGACCACCACCATCGCCGTCTTTCAGGGCGGCCATCTGATGCACACCGACACCATTCCGGTCGGCGGGGTGCACGTCACCAACGACATCGCCCGCGGGCTGTCGACCCCGCTGGTGCATGCCGAACGGATGAAGACGCTATACGGCAGCGCCCTGCCCTCGCCCTCGGACGACAGGGAAATCCTCAAGGTTCCCCTGGTCGGCGAGGATGAGGACGGAGCCACCAATCAGGTTCCCCGATCCATGCTGGTGCAGATCATCCAGCCACGCCTCGAAGAAACGTTCGAACTGGTCCGCAGCCATCTCGAGGCGGGCGGGTTCGACAAGGTAGCCGGACGGCGCGTCGTGCTGACCGGCGGCGCCGCGCAGATGCAAGGGGTGCGCGATCTGGCGGCGATGGTCCTCGACAAGCAGGTGCGGCACGGCCGTCCGGTCGGCATGCAAGGCTTGCCCGAGGCGACCAACGGACCGGCCTTCGCCACCTGTGCCGGACTGTTGCGCTATGCCCTGCTCAATGCGCGGGCGGAAACGGCGGCCAAGCCGGCACGCGCCACGGAAAGTGACGGCACCGGCAAGTTCGGTCGCCTGACCTCATGGTTACGCAAGAATTTTTAGAGTTTCAAAGCAAGCAGACGGGTCTGTTCCAATTCAGTGCGGAGGGTAAACACAATGATCAATTTCCATCCCAGCAATACCGGCGAGTTGAAGCCGCGAATCACCGTGATCGGTGTCGGTGGTGCCGGAGGCAATGCCGTCAACAACATGATCCAATCCCATCTTGAGGGGGTCGAGTTCATCGTCGCCAATACCGATGCCCAAGCGATGGCGCAGTCGCGCACCGACCGGCGCATCCAACTGGGCTCCAACGTGACGCAGGGGTTGGGCGCCGGCGCCCGTCCGGACATCGGCCGGGCGGCGGCGGAAGAGACCCTGGACGAGATCATCTCGCAGATGCAGGGCAGCAACATGGTGTTCATCACCGCCGGCATGGGCGGCGGCACCGGCACCGGAGCAGCCCCGGTGATCGCCCGGGCCGCCCGCGAGCATGGCATCCTGACCGTCGGCGTGGTGACCAAACCCTTCAACTTCGAAGGCCAGCACCGCATGCGTCTGGCGGACTCGGGCATCGAGGAGCTGTCGCAATATGTCGACACGCTGATCATCATCCCCAACCAGAACCTGTTCCGCATCGCGTCCGAGCGGACCACCTTCGCCGACGCCTTCAAGATGGCCGACGACGTGCTCTATTCGGGCGTCCGCGGCGTCACCGACCTGATGATCATGCCCGGCCTGATCAACCTCGATTTCGCCGATATCCGGACCGTGATGAGCGAAATGGGCAAGGCGATGATGGGCACCGGCGAGGCGGAAGGCGAAAAGCGCGCGCTGGAAGCCGCCGAGGCGGCGATCAACAATCCCCTGCTCGAGGACATTTCGATGAAGGGTGCGCGGGGCGTGCTGATCAACATCACCGGCGGTCTCGATATGACCCTGTTCGAAGTGGACGAGGCGGCCAACCGCATCCGCGACGAGGTCGATCCCGACGCCAACATCATCTTCGGCTCGACCTTCGATGAAAAATTGGAAGGCAAGATGCGCGTCTCCGTCGTCGCCACCGGGATCGAATCGGCGGAACAGACCCAGACGCGTCCGACACTGATTTCGCTGGTCGACCAGAAACGCCAGCCCGCGGCGATCCAGCCGGCGGCCAAGGCCGCCGGACTGACCCTGGCGGAACGCGTCGCCGGCACGGCTCCGATGTTCCATGGAACCGCCGCCATCGCCCAGCCCGACTTGGAAGAGGAACTGGACGCCGCCATCGGCGGACCGCGCCAGGAAGACGAGCGTTACCAGAGCGAGCCCAGCCTGTCGGTCCGCAGCGAACCGGCTCCGGAGCCGACTTACGCGCCACGTGCCGAAGCCGCCCCCAGCCAGCGGATGGAACCGACGATGTCCGTCCGCCATGAAACGCCGGCCCGTGCCGAACCGGCCCAGGGCAGCCTGCACATCGAATCGCCCGCGCCCCGCATGGAGCCCCGCGCCGATTTGCGGCCCAGCGCTCCGGCGGCCAGCTACGCCCAGGTCGCCCAGCGCGCCCAGGCCGACGCGGCAGAACCGGTTCCCGAGCAACATCGCCGCAGCGGTTTCCTCAACCGGCTGGCCGGACATGTCAAGACGGCGTCGCACGTGCATGCCAGCGCGACCCAGCCCGCCCATCGTCCGGCCGCGCCCGAGCCGCAGGCCGACCGGCAGCAACCGGTCGCCCAGCCGACCCGGATCAGTCCGGCCGATCGCCTGCCGACGTCGCGCAACGACGAGGATCTGCTGGAAATCCCGGCGTTCCTGCGCCGACAGGCCAACTGAGGCCGGGCCACCCGCCGGTTCGTCCGGCGGGAAGAAGCTGTCAAGGGAAGGAACGGAAGGATCCCGCACGTCCTGGCCGTTCCCCTTGAATAATCTTCGCGCTTTAACCGGGGCGCCCCCGGCGTTCCGTTACGGCGGGCAAAAATGAAAAAAGCGGTGGATGCGCCCTCGTCCACCGCTTTTTCCGTTTCACGCGACACTTGCCGAAAAATCAGCAACTATTTGATATCAAATAATATTTCACCGTCTAAAAAGCGTAATATTTCGTAACAATGATTGATTTGAGCCATCGACTCGCCGCTGCTAGATGTAGAGCCTCGAAAAACGGGTACACCGCAAAGGCGTGAATTTATGTTCGATACCGGCGTGTCTTTAGAAGGCCTTCCGCTGAACGGCTCCGGCAGTGACGAACTCCGTTCGCTCGCCGCTCCGGCGACGGTCCGGCAGCGGACGCTCAAGACCTCCATCAATTGTACGGGGGTGGGACTGCATTCCGGCGCAAAAATCTCGATGACGCTGCGTCCCGCGGAAGTCAATGCCGGCATCGTGTTCCGGCGGACCGACATCGCCGGCGGCGGCGCCCTGATCCCCGCCTCCTGGTCCAATGTGTCCGATACCCGTCTCAACACCTGTATCGCCGCCAACGGCGCCTCGGTTCATACCATCGAACATCTGATGGCCGCTTTGGCCGGCATGGGCGTCGATAACGTCCTCATCGAGGTCAACGGCTCGGAAGTGCCCGTCATGGACGGCAGCGCCGCCCCCTTCCTGTTCCTGATCGAATGCGCCGGAGTGGTCGAACAGGCCGCGCCCCGCCGGGCTCTCAAGGTCCTGAAGCGGGTGATGGTCGAAGACGGCGACAAGATGTCCATGCTGATCCCGGACCATGGCTTCTCCCTGCGCGTCGAAATCGATTTTCCGAGCCCCGCCATCCGCCGCCAGGAATGCTTCCTGCCGATGAGCGGCGGCGCCTTCAAGGCTGAAATCAGCCGCGCCCGCACCTTCGGTTTCGAGCAGGAAGTGGCCGCCATGCGGGCCGCCGGCCTCGGCAAGGGCGGCTCCCTCGACAATGCGGTGGTGATTTCCAGCGACGGTGAAAAGATTCTGAACGAGGAAGGGCTGCGTTACGAGGACGAATTCGTTCGTCATAAGGCCCTTGACGCGTTGGGTGACCTGACGCTGGCCGGCGCTCCCATCCTTGGCCATTTTCACGGCATCCGCTGCGGGCATGGCATGAACAATCTCCTTCTGCGGGCGCTTTTCGCCGACGAGAGCGCCTGGACCATGGTCGATCTTGCCGCTCAAAAGCCGGTAAAAGCCCAGACTTTCGCCGCTCCGCGTCTGCTGGCCGCAGCCACCGCTTGATTTTTCAGCTCGTTGTCGATTTCGTGGGCCGGCGTGATATAGTCGCGCCGGCCCAATTTGTATCCAGAGCAGGTAATGTCGATTCTGTCCCTCCCCCGCACCATAGCCACCGTCTTCGCCTTGGCCGTTGTTCTGCCGCTTCTCGGCGGCTGTGCCGCGGATAAACAGGACACGTACAAGGAGCTTCCCGTCGAGGAGCTCTACAACAACGCAATGGATCTCCTGAAGGACGAGGAGTACGACAAGGCAGCCAAAGCCTTCGATGAGGTCGAGCGCCAGCATCCTTATTCGGTGTGGGCGACCAAGGCCCAGCTGATGTCGGCCTATTCCCATTACGTCCACAACAAGTTCGATGACGCGATCAGTTCCCTTGACCGCTTCATCCAGTTGCATCCCGGTCACAAGGACGTCGCCTACGCCTATTACCTGAAGGCGCTGTGCTACTACGAGCAGATCGCCGACGTTACCCGTGACCAGAAGATGACCGACAATGCGTTGAAGTCGTTGCAGGAGGTGGTCGATCGCTTCCCCAACAGCAAATACGCCCGCGACGCCAAGCTGAAAGTCGACCTGGCCCGCGACCATCTCGCCGGCAAGGAGATGGCGATCGGCCGCTGGTATCAAGGCCAGCAGCAATATCTGGCGGCGATCAACCGCTATCGCGTCGTCGTCGACAATTTCCAGACCACGACCCACGTTCCCGAGGCACTGGAACGCCTGACCGAGTGCTACGAAACCCTCGGACTGACGCAGGAGGCCAGGAATACCGCGGCGGTCCTCGGCTTCAACTATCCCGGCGACCAGTGGTATTCCGACACCTACAATCTGGTCGAAGGCATCACGCCGGACATCCCGAAGCCAAAGCAAAGCGGCTGGTTCGACTGGTGGTGATCGGCACGCCATGCTGCTCGGACTGTCGATCCGCGACGTCGTTCTCATCGACCGCCTCGACATCGGTTTCCGCCCGGGCTTGTCGGTCCTAACCGGCGAGACCGGGGCGGGAAAGTCCATCCTTCTCGATTCTTTGGGCCTGGCTTTGGGAGCACGCTCCGAAAGCGGTCTGGTTCGCCGCGGCGCCGAGCAACTCTCGGTCGCCGCGGAATTCTCCGTCCCCTCCGACCATCCCGCCGTGCAAATCCTGGCCGAGCAGTCCCTCGACGCCGCCGGGGAACTGGTCCTGCGGCGCGTGGTCTCGGCCGACGGCCGCTCCCGCGCCTTCGTCAACGACCAGCCGATCAGCGTCGGACTTCTACGCCGCATCGGCGACAGCCTCGTTGAAATCCATGGACAGTTCGAAAGCCATGGCCTGCTCGACGCCGGCACGCATCGCGGCGTCCTCGACGCTTTCGCCGAAACCGACGTCACGGCGGTCCGCCAAGCCTGGTCAGCCTGGCAGGAGACGATCCGCATCCGCCGCGACGCCGAAGCCTCTCTCGCCAAGGCGCGAGGCGAGGAAGATTTCCTGCGCCATGCCGTCGAGGAATTGAACGCCCTGGCCCCCAAGTCCGGCGAGGAAGCCAGCCTGGCGGAACGCCGGGCCGTCATGATGCATGGCGAAAAGCTCCTCGAAGGGATGAACGCGGCCCAGCAGGCGCTGAGCCAGAAGGGCGACGTCGAAGGCAGCATCCGGGCCGCTCAGAGGGCGCTGGAGCGGGTCGCCGAGCGGGCCGAGGGCCGTCTCGATCCCGTCATCGCGGCTCTCGACAGGGCGGCCCTCGAAGCTTCCGAGGCGCAAAACCTGCTGGAAAAGGTTTCTCAGACCATCGATTTGGACCCCACCGCCCTCGAAAAAATCGAGGAACGCCTGTTCTCCCTGCGTGCCATCGCCCGCAAGCATGGTGTCGCCGTCGACGATCTGGCCGCGCTCGCCAACCGTCTGTCAGGAGAATTGCGAGCCATCGACGCCGGCGGCGACGGCCTGGCGCGGCTCGCCGAGGCCGAGCGGAAGGCCAAACAGACCTATCACGAACGGGCCAAGGCCCTTTCCGCGCAACGGACCTCGGCCGCCCGGCGCCTGGATGCGGCGGTCGCCGTCGAATTGCCGCCACTCAAGCTCGACAAGGCGACCTTTCGCACCCGCGTCGATCCGTTGGAGGAGGACGCCTGGGGCGAGACCGGCCTGGACCGGATTGCCTTCGAAGTCGCCACCAACCCGGGCATCGCTCCCGGCCCCTTGGCCAAAATCGCCTCGGGTGGCGAATTGTCACGCTTCATGCTGGCCTTGAAAGTGGTCTTGGCCCGCACGACTTCAGCCCCCACCATCGTCTTCGACGAAGTCGACAGCGGCATCGGCGGTGCCGTGGCCGCCGCGGTCGGCGAACGACTCGCCCGTCTGGCCGCCGATGTCCAGGTTCTGGTGGTCACCCATTCGCCGCAGGTCGCGGCCAAAGGCGCCCACCATTGGCATGTGGCCAAAGGCAGCGACGGCGGAGACTCGACGGTGACCCGTGTCCAGGCTCTCTCCGGCGACGAGCGGCGCGAGGAAATCGCCCGCATGCTGGCGGGCGCCCAGGTCACCGACCAGGCCCGCGCCGCCGCAGAAAGCCTGTTGGCCACGCCCGGCGCCTAAACCCGCGCGAGCGTCAAAACCTTATGAAGGCGAGTGCCTGCGGCGCGGCGTTCGGAAAAGCGCCTTGGTGTCTTGGTGCCTTGGTGGTTAATTTCCGATGAGCAACTCCCGAGTGATGACATGAGCGAGCCCAAAGTGCTTCCCATCGACGACATGACCCCTCTTGAAGCCGCCGTCGAATTGGCGCGTCTGGCCGAAGAGATCGCCCGGCACGACCAGGCCTATTACCAGGCCGATGCCCCATCCATCTCGGATGCCGACTATGACGCGCTGCGCTTGCGCAACGCCGCCATCGAGGCGCGCTTCCCCGAACTGGTCCGCGCCGACAGCCCGACGCGCCGGGTGGGCGCGGCGCCGGTCGATGGATTCGGCAAGGTGCGGCACGCCCGCCCCATGCTTTCGCTCGACAACGCCTTCGCGGACGAGGACGTCTTCGAATTCGTCGGGCGCATCCGCCGTTTCCTGGGACTGCCGGACGAACAGCCGGTGGACTTGGTGGCGGAACCGAAGATCGACGGGCTGTCGATCAGCCTGCGTTATGAAAAGGGACGCTTCGTGCAAGGCGCCACCAGGGGCGACGGCACCGAGGGCGAGGATGTCACCGCCAATCTGCGAACGATGAAAGACCTTCCCCAGCACCTGTCGGGAGCCGTCCCCGACATCCTCGAAGTCCGTGGCGAGGTTTATATGCTGCGGACGGATTTCTTGGCCATGAACGAGGCCCGCAAGGCCGAGGGCGACAAGTCCCTGTTCGCCAATCCGCGCAACGCGGCGGCCGGATCCCTGCGGCAACTCGACCCGAAAATCACCGCCAGCCGGCCGCTCAGCCTGTTTTGCTATGCGCTGGGCGAGACCAGCGAAACCGTCGCCGAAAGCCATTGGGATTTTCTCGCCCGGCTGCGCGCCTGGGGATTCAAGGTCAACGATCGCGTCCGCCTGTGCCGGGGCGTCGAGGAGGCGCTGGCCTTCTATCATGCCATCGGCGACGAACGGGCCTTGCTGCCCTACGACATCGACGGCGTCGTCTACAAGGTCAACCGCTTCGACTGGCAGACCCGGCTCGGTCAGGTCAGCCGCAGCCCCCGCTGGGCCACCGCCCATAAATTTCCCGCCGAACAGGCGCAAACCATTCTGCGCAAGATCGATACGTCGGTCGGGAGAACCGGCGCGATCACTCCCTTTGCCATTCTTGACCCGATCACCGTCGGCGGCGTCACGGTCAGCCGGGCGACGCTCCACAACGAAGATGAAATTCTGCGAAAGGACTTCCGGGAAGGCGACACGGTGATCATCCAGCGGGCCGGCGACGTGATCCCGCAGGTGGTTTCGGTCGTCCTGGCCAAACGGCCGGCCGATGCCCGCCCCTTCGAACCGAAGGATACCTGTCCCGTTTGCGAAAGCCACGCGGTGAAACCGGAAGGCGAAGCCATCCGTCGATGCACCGGCGGCCTGACTTGCGATGCCCAGCGGGTCGAACGGCTGATCCATTTCGCCTCGCGCAATGCCTTCGATATCGAAGGCCTGGGCGAAAAAAACGTCGATTTCCTGTTCCGTACCGGCCGCATCCGCAGTCCGGCCGATATCTTCCGCCTGGAGGAACAGGAAAATCAGACGCTGCTGCCCCTGCGCACCCAGCCGGGCTGGGGGGCGAAATCGACCCAGAACCTGTTCGAGGCGATCCGCGCCCGGCGGATCATCCCCCTGGGACGGTTCATCTACGGTCTCGGCATCCGGCAGGTCGGCGAGGCGACGGCCCGGCTGCTGGCCCATCATTACCGGTCGCTGGACGCCTGGCGCAGCGCCATGCTGGCCGCCGCCCAAGACCGCGAGGGCGAAGCCTGGCGCCAGTTGACGTCGATCGACCAGATCGGTCCGGCGGTGGCGAACGACATCGCCGACTTCTTCCTGGAGGAACACAATCGCCAGGCTCTCGACGACCTGGCCGGACAGCTTGAACGCGTCGAGGACTTCACCCCTTCCGCCCGCAACGATTCAGCAGTCGCCGGCAAAACGGTGGTCTTCACCGGCGGCCTGGAAACCATGAGCCGTGACGAGGCTAAGGCCCGCGCCCAGGAACTGGGCGCGAAGGTGGCGGGCTCGGTGTCGGCAAAGACCGATTACGTGGTGGCCGGCGCGGATGCCGGCTCGAAATTGACCAAGGCCCGCGATCTCGGCGTCCAGATCCTCACCGAAGAGGAATGGCTTGCATTGATCGCCTGATAACATGCTACCAACGTCCACTTGATCGGTCTCCGGCGCCCCCCCTAATGTCATTGGCCGCTTGGCCTTCATCGCGTCATCGGAACGGCGCCTGTCGGTGTCCCCGAGCGGCCATCAATGTATGGGAGGACCGGCAATGATCGTTAAAGCGATTCTGAAGCAGAAAGCGAACAACGACGTCGAAACGACCTTCGCCGAAATGCCCGTGTCCGAAGCGGCCAAAGCCCTCCACCACCGGCGGATCGGCGCCCTGGTGGTCATGGACCCCCAACAGGGCATCGTGGGGATTCTTTCCGAGCGCGACATCGTGCGCGGCATGGCGCTTCACGGCGCGAAGGCCGAGGATCTCAAGGTCCGCGATCTGATGACCAGTGCCGTTCTGGTCTGCGGCCCGGACGATTCCCTGGACACCTTGATGAGCATCATGACCAACAAGCGCGTTCGGCATCTGCCGGTGGTCGAGGAAGGGGAACTGATCGGCATCATCACCATCGGCGACGTGGTCAAGTCACGCCTGGAGGAAGCCACGATGCAGGTCGATTCGCTACGCGACTATGTGATGGCGGCCCGTTGAATTTCCGCATCCGGGCCGCGACGCCTTCTTTCGCGTCGGCCGCGGGCGGACCTTCCGATCCGGCAAGAGCGCTTGCCGGATCGTATCGGGGAGGCCACGACAAACGGATATGACCGAAAGGCATAGGGCATGACGGAAAAATCGCTGTGTTCCCGGAGCCCTTCGGATACAATCCCTCCATGTTCAAGGGTTTTCCCGTCTTCGTCATGATCGCCCTCCTCGCCGTGCCACGCTTCGCCGGCGCGACCGATTGCACCAGCCAGCCATCGCCCGACGTCGATTGGCAACGCTGCTATTTCGATGGAAAGGATCTGCAGGGCAAGGATCTTACCCGGGCGCGCCTGAGAGACGCCAGCTTCGAACGAGCCAATCTGAGCAACGCCGTCCTGTCGGACGTCAATGCCTATCGCGCCAAATTCATCAGCAGCGTGATGACCGGCGCCAAGCTGGATCAAGGCAATTTTCAGGAAGCCGATTTCACCAAGGCCGACCTGAGCAAAGCCAGCCTGAAAAACGCGGATCTCCGCCGGGCCCATTTTTTCCGGGCGAATTTGCAGGGCGCCGACCTGTCGGGCGCCAAAACGAACGGCGCCGACATGCTCAACGCCGATTTATCCGGCGCCACCTGGACCGATGGACGCCTGATCTGCGCGGCGGGGTCTATCGGGCAATGCAACTGATGGCGCCCGTGCGCCCGGTTCCCCAGGATGACGATTTCGTCGACGCGCTGCGCCGCGCCCGGTCGACGATCGATCTTCTGGCCCAGCTTCGCATCGCGCCGACGCCGTCGCGATTTACCCTGGTCTTCCTGCATCAATGCGGCGAGATGGCCGACCTTTCGAAGGCGGTCAACCGTCTGCTCGGCCACGACAAGCTGACGGCGGTCGCATTGGACGAACTTTATGATGAATTCTTCGGCCGCTTCCTGGAGGAGACGGAACTACGCACCGCCAGCCAACGCATCGGCCGAACCATGGCCGATGTATCGGATTGCCTGGACGAGGCCAGCGATACGGCCGAACGTTACGGTTCAGTACTCGCCGACTTTTCCGGATCGGCGGATCAGTTGGCCGACGTGATCGATCCATCCAATCTCCGCGTCGTCGCCGAACTCAGCGAAGCCATCGGCACGGTCCTGTCGGAAACCCGCAAGATGGCCGAAATCAACGATCTCCTGGAAGAGCGGCTGCAACTGTCGGCCCGGGAGATCGAGTTGCTGCGCGAACATCTTGATCTTTTGGAACGCGAGGCCGGTCTCGACGCCTTGACGGGCATCGCCAATCGCAAGAGTTTCGACATCATGCTGCGCGAAACCATCGCCATGGCCTCGCGCGAGGAGCAGCCGGTGGCGCTCCTGATGATCGATATCGATCATTTCAAGGTTTTCAACGACACCCACGGCCATCAGCTGGGCGATAACGTCCTGAAACTGGTGGCCCGCTACATGAAGGAATGTATCAAGGGACGGGACACCGTCGCCCGCTACGGCGGCGAGGAGTTCGCCGTGATCCTGCCGCACACCGGCCTCGACGCGGCGGTCCAGGCCGCCAACCTGGTCCGCCGCCATGTCTCCATGAAGAGGGTGGTCAACCGCCGGACGGGCGCCTCCCTGGGCCAGATCACCCTGTCGATCGGCGTCGCCGAATACCGCCCGGGCGAGCCGGCTTCGGAACTGGTCCATCGCGCCGACGAAGCGCTTTATTTCGCGAAGTCCACGGGCCGCGACAAGGTCGCCGGCGAGAACGAAATCCAGGCTTGAGAAAGCCACCGGATCCGCTCTGGCCATTCCGATTTTTCGTCCAATGCTTACAAAAAGCCGAAATAGCGCGGCAGCCAAAGCGATAGTTCGGGAAAGGCGATCACCAGGACCAGGGTCAGGAACATGGTCAGGATCAGCCACAGCACCCAGGGCACGGTGGATTCGATCGTGGCCCCGGTGATGCGGCAGGTCACCATCAGATTGACCGCCATCGGCGGCGTGAACTGGCCGATGGCGATCTTCAGGGTCAAGATCACCCCGAACCACACCAGATCCCATTGGTAATGCTGCGCCACGGGTATCAGCAGGGGCAGCAGGATGATGAAGGTCGACACGCCGTCGAGGAAGGTCCCGATGACGATCAGCATGACGATGAGGATCCCCATCACGAAATACTGATTGAGACCCAGGTGGATGATGCCGGTGGTGATCGGATCGATGATGGAAAGCGTGCTCATCGCCCAACCGAAAACCGAGGCGAGCGCGACCACGGTCAGGATCACCGCCGAGATCTCGGCGGCCTCGACCATCATCCGATAGATATCGGCCGGCTTGAGCGTGCGATAGACGACGATCCCCAGGAACAGGCCGTAGACCACCGCCACCACAGCCGCCTCGGTCGGCGTGAACAGTCCGAAGCGCAAGCCTCCCAGGATCAGGACCTTGGCCAGCAGCCCGAGAAAGGCGTCCTTGAAGCTTTCCCACAGGGGAGGCCGTGGCAGCTTGGATTGCGAGGCGCCGAAACCGTTGCGGTAAGCCAGCCACCAGGTCGGTCCGATGAGCGCGATCCCGGCCAGGGTTCCCGGGATGATGCCGGCGGCGAACATCGCGGTCGCCGGCGCCGCGGGGACCAGCACGCTATAGATGATCAGGGCCACGGAAGGGGGGATCAGAATGTCGGTCGCGGCGGCGGCGGCGATCACGCCCGCAGTGAAGGATCGCGGATAACCGGCCTTGATCATGGATGGCGCCATCACCCCGGCAACCGCGGCGGCGATCGCCGGCCCCGAACCGGAGATGCCGCCCATCATCATGGCGACGACGACGGCGATCACGGCGAGCGAGGCACGCCCCTGCCCGATCAGGGCGGTGGCGAAGCGCACCAGCTTCTGCGCCACGCCGGAACGATCGAAAATGGTGCCGGCAAAGACGAACATCGGGATCGTCAGCAGCGGATATTTGGCGATACCGGCATAGACGTTGGTCGGCACCGCCAGAATTCCCAAATGCGCCGAGGCAATGGCCGCGGTTCCGGCAAGCCCCAGGGCGACGGCGATCGGCACGCCGAGCAGCAGCAGGATGAAAAATCCGCCAAACAGTCCGCAGGCGATCACGCCCCGCCCCTCCCGGCAAGGCGGACCAACGCGCCCAGGGCGCGGCCGGTGATCACCACCGACAGCAAGGGCAGCCACAGCGAGTAAAGCCATTGCGGCACGCCCAGCGCCGGCGAGGTGACCTCGAAGCGATAGTCGTCATAGGCGAATTGCCAACCGAACACCGCCAGGATGGCGAACATCACCGCGATGGCCGCCATGGAGAACATCTCGGCCCTCCGCCGCCAGCACGGGGACAGTTTGTTGACCAGGAAGGTGATCCGCATATGGCGGTCGCGCACCACCGCAACCGAGGCGCCGAACAGCGTCATGATGACCATCAGGCAGATGGAGAATTCCTCGGTGAAGGCGAAGGAGATATCCGAGAAATATCGGGTCAGCACATTGGCGAAGGTGATGATCGCCACCAACCCGAGCGAAGCGGCGGCGAGCATCTCCTCGATTTTCAGGGGTACGCGCGGCGGTGACGCCGGCGCGCCTTCGGCCGGCGCCGCCGGATCGGCACTCATCGTTTGGCGACCGCCGCCTCGGCCTTCGTCACCAGGGGCGCGCCGACCAGTTTCACCCATTTGTCGAACACCGGCCGCGTGGCTTTCTGGAAGGCCTGTTTTTCGGCTTCGGTCAAGCGGACCACGCTCACACCGTTGGCGGCGATCGCCTTCAGCATTTCGTCGTCGTTACCGCTGATTCCCTTGCGGGCCAGGGCGACCTCCTCTGCGGCGGCCTGCTCGGCCGCCTCCCGAACGGCACGCTGGTCTTCGGGCGACCAGCTGTCCCATACCTGGCGGGACACCACGAAGATCAGCGGATCGGCCACATAACCCCACAAAGTCACGTGCTTCTGGCCGACCGTGTGCAACTTCGCCGCCGCGAAGACCGACAGGGGATTTTCCTGCCCATCGACGGCGTTGGTGGCCATCGCCGGCTGGGCATCGGCCCAGCTCATCTGCACGGGATTGCCGCCCAAGGCGCTGATCGTCTCGACGAACAGCGGACTGCCGACGACGCGGATTTTCAATCCCTTGAGATCGTCCGGCACATGGATGTCACGCTTGGAATTGGAGATTTCGCGAAATCCGTTTTCGCCCCAGGCCAGCGGCACGACGTCCTTGGTGGCCAGAACGGCGAACAGGTCGCGCCCGACCTCGCCTTTGGTCAGGGCGTCGATGGCCTTGTAATCGGGCATCAGGAAGGGCAGCGCGAAGAGATTCAATTCGCGGACCTGGGGGGACCAATTGATGGTCGAGCCGACCGCGAGGTCGATGGTTCCCTGGCGGAGCGCCGTGAATTCCTTGGTCTGGTCGCCGCCGACCAGACTGGTGCCGGGATACATCTTGACGTTGATGCGCCCCCCCGTCCGCTCCTTGATCAGCTCGGCCCAGCGCAATCCCCCCGCCCCCCAAGGAAAACTTTCCGGCAGAACCGTCGACAAACGGTATTCCGCACGATAGTCGGCGGCCCTCGCCGGAAGCGCCGATAGAACGAGCGCGGCACTCGCCAACAGACCGATGCGGATAAGATTCTTCACGGACACCCCCAAATTTCATATCGATAGTTTCCGGCGAGGGTATCCATTCCGACATATTGTTCAAGTCCCGTCATGCGATCCCCCGCAAAAACGATATCGCGCGATACCGCTGACCAAGAGATCAAACGACCGAGGATTTATGGACGGCGCCGATAGGGGGCGAGCGGCGCAGGGGTCGGCCACCGTCATGGTGTTTGCTTTAGGGTTGGCGCCCGCGCCAGAACAGATATAGTACAAGACTATGTCCGATCCCTTCGATCTTTCCGATGACGAGTCCCAGCCGGCACCGGGGCACCCGCTCCCCGCGGCCCGTCCGCTTCCCGCAGCCATGCCCTGGCTCGACGGCCTCAACCCCGAACAGCGCCAAGCGGTGGAGACCACCGAGGGGCCGGTTCTGGTCCTGTCCGGCGCGGGAACAGGCAAGACCCGCGTGCTGACCACCCGGCTGGCCCATATCATGATCACCGGGCAGGCCCGGCCATGGAACATGCTGGCGGTAACCTTCACCAACAAGGCGGCGCGGGAGATGCGCGACCGGGTTTCCGCCCTGGTCGGCGCCGCCGCCGAACAATTGTGGCTGGGCACCTTCCACGCCCTGGGCGTCAGAATGTTGCGCCGCCACGCCCGTCTGGCCGGACTGGAAAGCAATTTCACCATCCTCGACACCGACGACCAGCTCAGGCTGTTGAAGCAGGTGATGGAGGCCGAAAGGGTCGATTCGAAACGCTGGCCGGCCCAGGCGCTGATGGGCACCATCCAGCGCTGGAAGGACCGGGGGCTCACCCCCTCCCAGGTCGGCACCGGCGAGGCCGGCGAATTCGCCGGGGGCAGGGCCGTCGCCCTCTACCAGGCCTACCAGGACCGGCTGCGCACGTTGAACGCCTGCGACTTCGGCGACCTTCTGCTGCATTGCCTGTCCATCTTCAGGGATCCGGAGCATCCCGACGTCCTGGCCGATTACCAGCAGCAGTTCCGTTACATCCTGGTCGACGAATATCAGGACACCAACATCGCGCAATATCTGTGGCTGCGGCTGCTTGCCCAGAAGCACAAGAACATCTGCTGCGTCGGCGACGACGACCAGTCGATCTATTCCTGGCGTGGCGCCGAGGTGGGCAACATCCTGAAGTTCGAAAAGGATTTCCCCGGCGCGGCGGTCGTCCGGCTGGAAGCCAACTATCGCTCGACGCCGGCCATCCTGGCCGCCGCCTCGGGCCTCATCGGTCATAACGAGGGGCGCCTGGGCAAGACCCTGCGACCCGGATCGGCGGATCAGCAAACCGGGGAACCGGTCATGGTACGCGGATTGTGGGACGGCGAGGAGGAAGCCCGCTGGGTGGTCGAGGAGATCGAGGCCCGTCATCGCGACGGCACCTCGCTGAACGAGATCGCCATCCTGGTCCGCGCCGGTTTCCAGACCCGCGAATTCGAAGAGCGGCTGATCACCACCGGCGTCCCCTATAAGGTGATCGGCGGCCTGCGTTTCTATGAACGTCAGGAAATCCGCGACGCCCTGGCCTATTTCCGCGTGGTGGTGCAACCCGCCGACGATCTGGCCTTCGAACGCATCGTCAATCTACCGAAACGCGGACTGGGCGAGGCCTCGCTGCAGGCTGTCCACGTCCTTGCCCGCAGCCAGGGAATCGGGCTCGTCGCCGCCGCCCGGCAATTGGTCGGCAGCGACGAATTGAAGCCGAAAGCCCGCCAAACCCTGGCCGGCCTGATTGCCGATTTCGACCGCTGGCGATCGCTGCTGGCGGCCATTCCGCACGGCGAACTGGCGGCGACCATCCTGGACGAATCCGGCTATACCGGGATGTGGCAGAAGGAAAAGAGCCCCGACGCCCAGGGACGGCTGGAGAACCTGAAGGAACTTGCCTCCGCCATGGACGAGTTCGACAGCATGGCCGGCTTCCTCGAACATGTCAGCCTGGTCATGGAAAATGACGAAAAGACCGACGTCGAACGGATCAATGTGATGACGCTGCACGGCGCCAAAGGCCTGGAGTTCGACGTGGTTTTCCTGCCCGGTTGGGAAGAAGGGGTCTTTCCCCATCAAAGGGCGATGGAGGAGTCCGGAGCGCAGGGCCTGGAGGAGGAACGCCGGCTGGCCTATGTCGGCCTGACCCGGGCGCGGCGGCGCGTCTATGTTTCCTATGCCGCCAACCGGCGCGTCTATAATCAATGGCAGAACAATCTGCCGTCGCGGTTCGTCGAGGAACTGCCTTCCGACATGGTCGAACGACAGGCCGAAAAAGGCCTGTTCGGCGGCGTAACCGAAGCGGCGGCGGCCTGGGGCGGCGGCTGGAACGGCGGCTACGTCACCCAACGCCAGCGCCATCAGTGGTCGGAGGCCCAAACGCCGTCTTCCGGCGAAACCGCGCCCGAGGATGGATACGCGCCGGGCGACCGCGTCTTTCACCAGAAGTTCGGCTATGGCCGGGTGCAGGCCGTCGACGGCAACAAACTGGAAATCGCCTTCGACAAGGCCGGCACGAAAAAAATCATCGACAGCTTCATCTCCATGGCTTAACCGGCGCCGTTCCCTCGCCAAAGCACAAGCGGAAGCGCCATATAAAACCATCAGGGTCCGAAGCCCCTCGATCCACCCCCAGGCCGTCAATTATTACGAAAGCCCAAGCATGCCCAAAGCCCATCCCGTCATCTGGCGCGTTTCCCTCACCGCCCCCCTGGCCGCCGTCGAGACGTTCGAAGCCGTGCTGGATCCGCACGCCGACGCCGTATCCTGGTTTCTCGACGACCCGACCTCGGACGAAAGCGATGAACGGGTCCTGTGGCGGCTGGAAGGCTTTTCCAAGACCCCTCTCGACCGCGCAGGCATCGAGGCGGCCCTGGCCGTCGGCGCCGCCACATTGGGCCGGGAGCCGCCGCCCCTGACGATCGAACAGCTTCCCGACACCGACTGGGTCACGGCCAATCTCAGGGATTTTCCGCCGATCTCGGCGGGACATTTCTTCGTTCACGGCTCCCATTTCAACGGTCGGATTCCGGCCGGGAAGATCCCCCTGCTGATCGATGCCGGCACGGCATTCGGCTCGGGCGAACACGCCACCACCTTCGGCTGCCTGTCCGCGCTGGCTCATCTGATGCGCCGGCGCCATTTCCGCCGGCCGCTGGACCTGGGCTGCGGCTCGGGCATTCTGGCCATCGCCATCGCCAAGACCATCGCCCGCCGGGTCCAGGCCGCCGACATCGATCCGGTGTCCGTCCGGGTGGCGACGCGCAACGCCAAGCGCAATGGGGTGGCAGGGCGGATCTCGGCATGCCGGAGCGACGGATACCGATGCCGCACCCTGGCCCGGCACCGTCCCTATGACCTGATCGTCGCCAACATCCTGGCTCGCCCATTGGCGGCAATGGCGGCGGATCTCGGACGGCATCTGGCGTCCGACGGCGTCGCCGTGCTGTCCGGCCTGCTGAACCGCCAGGAGCGTTTCGTTCTGGCGGCCCACCGCAGCCAGGGACTGTCACTGGTCGGGCGCATCCGCATCGACGGATGGAGCACCCTGGTCCTCGCCCGCTCGCCCCGGACCATCGCCATGACGCGCCTTGCCCCGGGCTGAGCGCAGGCGTCATATGGAATCTAAAAGGGTTGGAGCGATTATTTCGCGACAGACCCTAAGCCCGAGCGGCGCCTGAGCCCGCCGTAGCGGAGCGCAGGCGTCATATGGAATCTAAAAGGGTTGGAGCGATTATTTCGCGACAAACCCTAAGCCCGAGCGGCGCCTGAGCCCGCCGTAGCGGAGCGCAGGCGTCATATGGAATCTAAAGGGTTGGAGCGATTATTTCGCGACAAACCCTGAAGGAATACCCAGGTTCATTTTGTCTGAAACGAAAAGGACATCATAGGGTGCGAAGCGAGGATCCGGAAAAGGGCGATGGGACCATCGCCGATCATGTGGCCCAGTTGCGGCAGGAATTGTCCCGGCGTGGCCTGGACGGCTTCGTCATTCCCCATGCCGACGAGCATCAGGGGGAATATGTTCCGCCGTCGGCGCTTCGCCTGGCCTGGATCACCGGCTTCACCGGCTCGGCCGGGCTGGCCGTCGTCCTTGCCGACCGGGCGGCCCTCTTCATCGACGGCCGCTATACCCTGCAAGCCGCCCAGCAGGTCGACGGCCATCTGTTCGAACAGATTCATCTGATCGATCGTCCGCCGCATCAGTGGCTGGCCGCCTCATTACGGGCCGGCACCCGCCTCGGCTACGATCCCTGGCTGCATACGCCGAACGCCGTCGAGCAGATGCGGCAGTCCTGCGTCAAGGCGAATGCCCATCTGGTCGCCTGCGACGGCAATCCCCTGGATGCCGTGTGGACCGACCGCCCGGCGTCGCCGAGAATGCCGGCCGTTCCCCATCCGATCGCTTTCTCCGGCCGCGACGCCGCCGAAAAGCGCGCCGACCTGGCCCGCATCCTTGAAACGGACAAGGTGGACGCGGTCGTCCTGTCGGCTCCCGACTCCATCGCCTGGCTGCTCAATCTGCGCGGCGCCGACGTCCCTTACACCCCCCTGCCCCTTTCCTTCGCCGTCGCCCATCGGGACGCTACGGTCGATCTGTTCATCGATCCGGCAAAGCTTTCGGCGGACACCGCCGTCCACCTTGGAAAGGCGGTGCGGACGGCGCCCCCGGTCGGCCTGGGCCCCGCCCTGGACGGGCTGTCGCACAAGCATGTGCGGCTGGATCCGGCCACGGTGCCCGCCTGGATCGCCGACCGGCTTGGCGCCGCCGGGGCGCATATCGAACGGGGGGCCGATCCCTGCATTCTGCCGCGCGCCTGTAAAAATCCGGTGGAACTTGCGGGAACGCGCCTGGCCCATCGTCGTGACGGCGCCGTTCTGACCCGCTTCCTGGCCTGGCTGTCCGAGACCGCCGGGACCGGAAAACTGACCGAAATCTCGGTGGCGGCCACGCTGGACGGCTTCAGAAAAGGCGGTGAGCACTATCGCGGCCCAAGCTTTCCGACCATTTCCGCCTGTGGACCGAACGCCGCCCTGCCGCATTACCAGGCGAGCGCCGCGAGCGACCGGCGGCTGACCGAAGGACAGCTTTATCTGGTCGATTCCGGCGGGCAATATCTCGATGGCACCACCGATGTCACCCGCACGGTGGCCATCGGCCGTTGCGGCGGCGAGGAAAGGCGTCACTTCACCCTGGTACTCAAGGGACATATCGCCCTGGCCCGCGTCCGCTTCCCGAAAGGCACCACCGGCAGCCAACTGGATGGCCTGGCCCGGCAGTATCTGTGGGCCGAGGGATTGGATTACGACCATGGCACCGGCCACGGCGTCGGCAGCTATCTGGGCGTCCACGAGGGTCCGCAACGGATCTCCAAGATGCCCAGTCCCCAAGCGCTGCTGCCCGGCATGGTGATCTCCAACGAGCCGGGCTACTACAGGACCGGCGCCTACGGCATCCGCATCGAGAATCTGCAGGCCGTCCGCCCATGGACAGGCACCGCCGAGCGGGAAACCCTGGAATTCGAAACGCTCACGCTGGCCCCCATCGATCTCGCGCTGATCGAGCGGGATCTGCTGTCGAAAGACGAGGCGGACTGGCTCAACGCCTATCACAGCCGCGTGCGCAAGGAACTGACCCCCCTGCTCGACGCGCCGACCGCCGATTGGCTGGCCGGCGCCACGCGGGAAATTTAACCGTCAGTCATCGCCCCAATCGGGCAGGGCGACGCGACGTTCGACGCGGATCTTGTTCAACCGCTCGACATGGGCCAGGTTCTTTTCGGCGATGGCGGCCTGACGGGTGGCGCCCATCTGGCGATAGACTTCGAGGGCGCCCGTGTAGGCGGCGGCGGCCTCGTCCAGATGCTCGGTGCTCTGCCGGTGCTTGTCGAGCAGGAAGAGGGCTGTGCCCAGCGTGTTCTGGCAGGACGCCCAGCCGAGAGGCGTGCGGTTGCGAGCGCGGAATTCCAGCGCGGCCCGGCAGGCGTCGACGGCGCGCTCCAGGACTTCGGGACTTTTCACCTGATCGCCGTAAACCTGGAGCACCTGAGCCAGATTGTTCATGACATCGGCCCAACGCTGCGGCGATTCGGTCCGGGTATAGACCTGCAGCGCCGCCTGAAAGGCCCCCATCGCCTCTTTCAACAGATTGGGCTGCCCCGTCGCCAGATCCAATTTGTAGAGGGCTTGGCCGAGACGGTTGTAGGCCCCGCCCCATTCCAGGGGATAGGAGGCCTTGACCAGGCACTCGACCGAGGCGCGATATTCCTCGACCGCCTGTTCCAGGGCGGCGACGTCCTGCCGGCGCTCGCTCACCGCCGACAACACATTGCCCCAGTATTTATGGAGCAGGGCCTCCTCTATCCCGTGATCGTCCTGGGGCAGCCGGTTGATGGCGGCGTTGTAGGCATCGCCCGCCACATCGTACCAGCCGGGGTCAGGCTCAAGTCCCGCGATGGTGGCCAGGGCCAGACCGTAGCAGGTCAACACCGTCCGCTGCTGGTCGATGTTCCAGCTCACCGGCAAATCGTCCGGCATGGCCGGCAAAGCCTGCTGGGCGGCGACCAGCAATTCATGCTGCAGGCCGCGCTGAGCCTCGGTCATCGGCTCGATGGCGGCAAGGACGATCAGATAGAACATATCGCCCGCGGGGGGTTCCTGATCGCCGGGCAGTTCCAGCGACAGATACGGACTGAAACACCCCGGCCGTTCCTCGTCGCCCTGCCCCGCCGGCGTGAACCATAACGAGTAGCCGTCGGCATGCACGTCACCCCAGACCAGCAGATCGAGACCGGCTTCGCGCGCCAGGATTTGGCGGGCCCTCAGCACGACGGCGTTGACCTGGTTCTGATCAGCCCCCGGATCCAACTGCAACGATACCGACAGCACGCGGACACTGATCCCGAAGCGCTCCTCCAGCAGGCCGGCGAGCGCGCGCGTCCAGGCTTCCTCGACGTCGTTGTTGACGATGGCGATGCCGATGGAAAACGGCTTGGCCCCATCGCTCAAGCCGCCACCTTGCGAATGGTGCTTGCGATAACGCAGCCAGGCTCTCAACGCCTGGATGAGGCTCCACCCCAGCCCCTCGGCCGGCGGACCGAAAACCTCGCCGCCTTCGCGGCTATGGGTGATGATGGCGTCGGCGGCGCGCAACCGTTCGACCAGCAGGCCCAGCACACGGATCCCGGCGTTCGGTTCGTTTTGCACCCACACCATGAATTCATCGCGGGGCACCCGCTTGACCACGGTCTTCTGCATGGCCCGCGCGCCCGATTCGCGGGGGCCTTCGTGCAGAACGTCGGTCTCGCCGAACATCTCGATCGGACCGACGCGACCGGTCACCACCGCCCCGTCGGAATCCTCCCGGAACAGCTCGACGCGGCCGCTTACGACGACATAGACGGCATCACACGGCTCCCCCGCCCGATAGATGATCTCGCCTTTGCTATAACTTCTCTCGCCAGCTCTCACCGGTCGCCTTGCCCCCAAATGCGATCAACAGGTTAAGTCACACCCCGCATCAGCGCAAGCATCCCCCTGATTTTCGCCGGTCGCGAGCGATTTCATTTGGACAAGTCAATCTGAAGGAAAAGAGCCGCCCGTTATCGCCTTTCACGCCTCGACTCAGCGAGCCGATCTGAAAATGGGCCATTTCAAATGGTAGATCGGAGCCAGTTTCGCCTGGACCTCCTGGTAAAGGGCAAAAGCGTCGTCGTAAGCGGAACGTCGCCTTTCGTCCGGCACCAACTGCGGTGCCAAATCCGGTGTGCAAAGGCCGGCCGGCACCTCCGCTGCATCGGCAAATACGCCCAGCCCCACCAAGGCGAGCAAGGCGGCACCGACCGAGGAATCGGCCTCTGGCACGGCCTGGGCCGGACAAGCAAGCACATTGCTGACCGTCTGGCACCAAAGCGCGCTTCGTGCTCCCCCGCCGACCAGCTTGACCCGGCTCAGCGAGAAGCCCTGGGCTTCCAGCACACCGAGGGCGTCGCGCAAGGCATAAGCGGTACCTTCGTAAACCGCTCGCGCCAAATCGGCCTTGCCATGATTGAGACCAAGACCAATAAAGCTCGCCCGGAGAGAGCCGTCCCAGTAGGGGCATCGCTCGCCGGCGAGATAGGGATGGAATAGCAGTCCATTGGCGCCGGCCGGGGCCTGTTCGGCAAGCCTGGTCCAGGCGTCGAAATCGGGCTCATTGGTGTCGCCGCCCTGCAGCAGTTGGCGGGCCCAGGCCACCGCCGATGCACAGGTATTGGTGCCGGCCTGGGACAGCCAGAATGGGGCGATCGGATAAGGATAGGAAATCAGTTTGGGATGAGCGCGAGGCGATGCGGAAATGCCGTGAATGCCGCCGGCGCTGGCTAGCCGGATGACGCATTCCCCTTCCCGCCGCACGCCGGCCGAGAAGGTCTCGGCGGTGCTGTCCATGGTGCCGTTGAAGACGATGGTCTTTTGGGAGAGCCCCAGCAAATCCACGCCTTCCGGCGACAAGGGGCCAATCGGGGCGGAAATCGGCAGGATCTCGGGCAGGGCTCCGTCCGGCAGACCTGCCAGGGCAGCAAGCCAAGCGGACCAGTCTTGCGTCTTCACGTCGTACAACAAAGCTGAAACCGCCGCCGCAGGATCACTGGCCATGCGGCCGGTCAGCCGATAGGCGATATAGTCCTTCGACAACAGAAAGTGACGAACCTTGTTCCAGACGGCAGGATCGTTGCGGGCAATCCACAGAAGATGAGACAAAGTCCAGGTCGGCGCCGGCCAGTTATTGGCCAAGCCGAAGATCTTTTCTCCATGGCGAAGCGACAGTTCTTCCGATTCGACCTTCGAACGCTGGTCGTTCCACAGAATGGCCGGCCGCAAAACATGGCCATGGCCGTCAAGCAAAACGCCGATATGAGCGGCGCTGGTAATAGCCAAGCCGCGGGCGTTCGCTCCATCCAGACCAAGGCGGCCCAGCAATCGCCGGCAGGCCGTTCCCAGGGCGGGAAGCCAGGCGTCGGGCTCCTGTTCGGCCCAAGCTGGTTTGGGGACGATAGTCGGATAGGTCGCGTTTTCGCCGCCCAGAAGCTGCCCGCCGAAATCGAGGACACACACCTTGGCCGAACTGGTTCCGACGTCCAGGCCAAGAACGAATTCTTTGGATGTCGTTTTCGGCATGAGCCTCACCCTCCCGGGCGACCCAGGGCCCGGCCCATGTCCGCCACAAGCGTCCGTGAAGCCCCCTTCAACAGAGCATAATCGTGGCTGATCAGGAAGAAGGCGGGGGGGTGTTCTTCGTAAGCCTGGACTTCGGAAGGCGAACCGAGGGCCACACCCACCGGCACACCGTGGCGGCGCCCCGCGGCGATCACCGACGCTACGGCCTGTCCGATCTCGACTCCGCTGCGCGGACAGCGCATCTCGAAAGAGAGATCCGACGTGCCGACAAGACAGAGGTCGACGCCGGGAACCGTCAAGATTTCGTCGACCGCCGCCAAGGCCTCCGCAGTTTCGATCATGACGGTCAACAATATCTCGTCATTGGCCCATTGCGGATAGTCCTCACCGTGAAAGACCGGCGCCATCCCCCCCTTCGAACGCGCGCCAAGAGGCGGGTAGAAAGCGGCTCGAACCGCCGCTTCGGCATCGGCCCGAGAATTGACCATGGGGACCACGATGCCAAGGGCGCCAGCGTCAAGCAGGTCATTGATGGCCCCAGCCGAATTTTCGGCGACTCGGGCAAAGGGAACGCAGGTGGTGGCCGCGACGGCCCTTATGGAATCCGTCGCTGACGCCTTGTCGAAGTTTCCGTGCTGGGCATCGACCATCAGGAAGTCAAAACCTGCCCGAGCCATCACTTCCGTCACTCGGGTCGACCCGAAAGTCAGGGCCGCGCCAAAAAACGTCATCTGTTCCCGAAGGTATTTCTTCAACTTGTTGCGATACGAAGTCTCAGACATGACTGGTCTTCCTAAAAATCCTAGACGTGGTCAGTTTCGGTAGAGAGCATCACACCGTCTGCTTCGGTCGGCGTCGCCGTTGGCGGGCGAGCATATTTGTCACCACATCACATTAATTTGTCGACAAATAAACCGACAAAAAATGGCTGTCAAGTGCCATGCCGACGACGGACGGCATGGTCCGAACGCCCAAAGGTCAGGAAGAAAAGCTCAGCTTGGAATAGCCGAGGTGAGCGTCCAGGGCCGCCACTGCAGCCAAAGCGTCACCCCGCTTGATCGCTTCCAGGATCAGGCGATGCTCGTCGGCGATGCGCGTGATGCGCTCGTGGGTCCAGTATTGGCGCCGATATTCGACGCTGCGGAACAAGGTCGAAAGCACGCCGGAAAAGGCCGACAGCACCTGATTGCCGCAGGCCCGAAAGATTTGCAGGTGGAAGTCGCGGTCGTAATTGTCGGCCTTCTCGGGCTCATCCTGATGCTTCAGCATCAATTCGATGCATTCCTCGACCTTGGCGATGCCGACCGGGGTGATACGCCGGACCGCAAGGGGTAGGATGGCGCGTTCGACGACGACGCGCGCCTCCTTGAATTCGTAGGTGTCGAACTGCGCCACCTCGAACTGGAAGCGGATGTGCTCGCTCAACGTATTGGCGTCGAAATCGCGGATGATGGTGCCGCGTTTGGTGGCCCTTTCCAGGATCCCGGCCTGGACCATGACGGTCAATGCCTTGCGGATATGGTGGCGGGAAACACCGAACCTCTCGGCCAGGGAAACTTCACCTTCAACCTTGTCGCCGGGTTTTAACCCCTGCGAAATAAAGTGACTTTTCACTCGTTCGAGAAGATCGCTGTCACTGATGACTGCCATTTATCTATGAGCGCCAAATAATTTTATATTGAGGACAAATAGATCCCGTCAGCCGTTTCTGTCAAGGAACCGCTGACGGGCCAAAATCGGCCCTCAACTCGCCGGCAAGGCGAGTTGAGGGCCGACCTTAAGGGCGTAACGCTCGGCCTCCTCGCAGGCGAGCGAAGCGACGATGGCATTGGCGTCGGTGCGCGGATCGAGGCGGTAGCTGACGGTCAGCCGCAAGGGCGGCAAGGGCGATGTCGTGGAAATGGCGATCAGATTGCCCGATTGCAACTCGTCGCGGATGGCCGCCGCCGGAATGACGGCGATGCCGATGCCCGCGCGGACCAGGCGCAGGATCGCGGCGAGGGAACCGATGCAATGGACGCTTTTCGGGCTGGCGCCTTCCCGCCGGCACACCTCCAGAAACCCCAGATGCGGCTGCGAGCCCCGGGTCATGGTCATGATCGACTGTTCCGACAATTGCGTGAAGGAATAGACCGCGTTGGCCCGCCAACCATCCTCGGGCCGGCCGATCACGCACATCGGCATCTGACCTAGGCCGAGATTGGTGATGGTGTCGCCCAGCACCGGGTCGGTCTGCAGGGTGACATCCAATTGGCCGCGCCGCAGCCGTTCGTGCAATTGCTGGGTCGATTCGGCGGTCAGCTCGATTTCCAGACCGCGGTGCCCGGCCTGCAGACGGTTGAGGAAATCGATCAGCCAGGTATGGACGATGGTCTCGACGACGCCGATCCTCAGCACGCCGGTCAAGGGGGCGTCGGCCTGCAGGGCCGTCCGCATTTCACGGCCGATGTCGAGCATGCGCTCGGCGTAGGTGAGCAGAATGCGCCCCGCCGGGGTGAGACGCGTCTCACGCCCGGTCCGGTCGAACAAGGGCTTGCCGAAATCCTCTTCGAGCGAGGCGATCCGGCCCGAAATGGCGGCCTGCGTGAGATGCAGACGCTCGGCCGCGTCACGGAAACAGCCGAGACGGGCCACCCAAACGAAAGTCTCCAGAAACCGCGTATTCACCCGTCACCCGCCGTTTATCGGCCGGCGCCGGGAGGGATCTCCTTCAAGCCACGACCGGCAGATCATTGATAACATAACTATGACCGATCCGTCGTCCAAGCACGGGATCCTCGATTTCCATGCGAAACCGAAAAGCCGGACGGATGCCGCCGATGGCAGGGATGGTCCCGCCGAACATCACCCCGCCCTCGGGCAGTCCGCCCAGACGATCGAGCAGATCCTCGGGCCGCCGCAACGCCTCCATCGTGCCCTCCTGGTATGGCGTCCACTGATCGCTTCCCGCCTCTCCCACGAAGGAGCGCAAGATCAGCGCGTCCCAATGCCCGATGACATCCGCCAGACGCCATAGCGTCGTACCGATGGGTTTGGCGCAAAGCTGCTTGGCATGGGCGACCGACCATTCCTCGGCGTAACGGTCGGTATGGTCCGATCCGACACCGACGCAGAGCCCCCGCGCGGTGGCGACCAGCACGGGTTCCACTTCTCCCGAGGTTTGCGGCCCCAGCATCGCCACCGTCTCATCGGTGGTCAAAAGAGCCGGCGAGCCGGCATAGAACAGCGGCGTCGCGCTGGGCGGAGGAACGCCGATGGCCTGCAACTCCTCGATGTGATGGCGCACGGCCTCCTGGTCGCGGCCGGCCCATCCGGCGATTACCAATCTCTCCGGGAAAAACCGCAGGCTTTCGGTTTCGCCGCCCGGAACGGCGAGGATCAGGTCGAGTGGAAGGCTGGAAGGCATGAAAATCCTCTGACTGGAGATGGGAAAGGGGCGGCGAAGTCGGGCGCGCCGCCCCGGTTCTTCCGATGCTGATCGCCCGCGTCAATCCCGCAAGGGGGCGTGGGCCGTTTCCCGGGCGACCGCCAGGGCGATGCCGGTGACGACCAGGGCGGCCGTGACATAGAGCGAGACGGCCAGCGTCGAGCCATAGGCCTGGTAGAGCGAGACGATGATCAGCGGAGCGAAGCCGCCGCCGACGACGCCGGCGAAGGTATAGGCGAGCGAGGAGCCGCTGTAACGCACGTGGGTGGCGAACTGCTCGGTGACGAAGGCGCCCTGGGGGCCGTACATGGCGGCATGGAAGACCAGCCCGGCGACCACGGCCAGCACGATCAGCCAGGGGTTGGCCGTATCCATCAGGCCGAAGAAGACGAATGCCCATACCGCGCCGGCGACGGCGCCCACGGCATAGACCGGCCGGCGGCCGACGGCGTCGGACAACCGCCCGAACAGCGGCACGCAGATGGCGTTCAGCCCCGCCCCGATGAGCACGGCGGTCAAGGCCAGCGGACGGGGCAGCTTCAACACCTGAGTGACATAGGTCATGGTGAAGACGACCCCACCAGGGCGTAGAGGACGTCCGAGCCGACGCGCACGCCGCCGGCGATCAGCAGGCTGCGCAGATGCTTGGTCAGCACTTCGCCGACCGGAGCCTTGGCCTGCTTGTGCGAGGCCTCGATCTGCTTGAACATCGGCGTCTCGTCGACCCCGATCCGCACCCACAGGCCGAAACCGACCAGAATGGCGCTGACCAGGAAGGGAATGCGCCAGCCCCAGCTGACGAAATCCTGATCGGCGAGGCCCAAGGTGACCACGGTGATCAATCCGGTCGCCAGCAGCGTTCCCAACGAGGGTCCAACCTGGGTCCAGGAGGCGTTGAGACCACGGCGGTCCTGACGGCCGTGCTCGACCGACAACAGGACGGAACCGGCCCATTCGCCGCCCAGGGCGACGCCCTGGACGAAGCGCAGCAGGACGAGCAGCAACGGACTGGCGACGCCGATGGCGTCGAACGTCGGCAGCAGGCCCATCAGGAAGGTGGTCACCCCCATGACCAGCAGCGTGACCACCAGCACCACGCGGCGGCCGAGCTTGTCGCCCAGATGGCCGAAGAAGATCCCGCCGAGGGGCCGCGAGACATAGCCCACCGCATAGGTCGAGAAGGCCAGAATGACGCCGGCCAGGGGCGAAAAGGAGGGAAAGAACAGCTTGTTGAAAATAAGGGCGGCCATGGTGTTGTAGACCGTGAAGTCGTACCACTCGAGAGTGGTTCCCACCATGCTGGCCCCGGCCAGACGCTTCATCATGGCCGGGCTCGCCCCGCCACCGGCGGGATCGGAGGTCATGGACCCCGACACATCGGATATGGTCATCGCTTCGGTGGCTTCCATGTCGTCGTTCTCCTTTCTCGCAAAAATCAAGTGGGCCGGGCGCTTCCGCCGACCCGGCGCTTTACCGGTCGCCGATCAGGGGCTCGATGGCGGCGGCGGCGGCCAACAGGCGCCGATCCGACAGGCGCCGGCCCGCCAGCATCAGCCCGACGGGCAGCGGCGCCCCCCCGACGGGAAGGGAAATGGCCGGCAGGTCGAAAAGATTGGCGACCCGGGTATTGCGCAGGATCAAACCGTTGATCCTGTGGAATTCGGCGTCGTCCTCGACCAGACGCGAAATGGCGGGGGCCAGCATGGGAACCGTCGGCAGCACGAGGATCTCGCCGCTTGCCAGATGCCGGTCCATGCGCTCGACCATTTGGGCGCGAAGACGGATCATGCGAAGGTAATCGGTGGCCAGGACACGACGCCCCGCCTCGATCCGCGCGGCGATCTTGGGATCGATGCCGGCGAGATCGGCCAGCCCTTCCGCTTCCAGGCGGGCCGATAGTTCGACGGAAGGAAAGGTGCCGACCCCGTCCAGTTCAGCCTGCAGATCGAGTTCCGCCTCGATGGACCCGTCGCGCACCAGGAAACCGGCGGCGCGCAATGTGTCGGCCGCGCGCTCGAAAGCCCGCGCCACCGGCGCGTCGAGCATGTCGAACAGGCGCCCCCGGGGAATGGTCAGGGTCAGGCCGTCGCGGTCGAACGGCTGCGGCGCCGGCAGGGGAACGCCGCTCAGAACCTCGTCGGCCCAGGCGCAATCGGCGACGGTCCGGGCGATGGCGCCGACCGTGTCGAGCGTCGTCGACAAGGGAAAGGCGCCATCGGTGGGAACCCGGCCGGAAGACGGCTTGAAGCCGACGGCGCCGCACAAGGCGGCCGGAATGCGCAACGACCCGCCGGTATCGGAGCCGAGGCCGATATCGGCCATGCCGTCGAGAACGGAGATCACCGCGCCCGACGACGAACCGCCCGGAATGAGGGACCGGTCGCGGGGATTGCCGGGATTGCCGTCATGCGGGTTGATCCCGATGCCCGAGAAGGCGAATTCGGTCATGTGGGTCTTGCCGACGATCACCGCCCCCGCCCCGCGCAAGCGGGCGACCACGGCGGCATCCCGTGGCGCCGCGGGGTGCCCCCGCAGCACGGCCGAACCGGCGGTCGTTACCCGGCCGGCCACGTCGAAGAGATTTTTCACCGAGACCACCCGGCCGTCCAAGGGCCCCAGCGGGGCGGCCCGCTGGTCGGCGGCGGCGGCGGCCAGACGGGCCTCCTCGGCGAAGACTTGCGAGAAGACCTTATCCCCCTCCAGCGCGGGATCGGCGATCCGCGCCAGACAGGCTTCCAGGCGGGCGGCGGACGCCCCGTTCGCCGATTTCCCGCTCATCGGCAAAGACCCTCCAGCGATTCGGATGTGCGGGCGGCGGCCAGATCGGCCTCGGTCAATTGCCACATCACCCGCAGCATCGCCGGGCTCATTGCCGGCGGCGCTTCCCGGGACGGCCGGGCGAGCGCGGTGCGGATCGCCTCCTCCGAGGTGGCCTCGACCAGGAAAATCGGATCGAGCACGCGTCCTTCCGTCTTTTCGGCCGGCAGCGGAGAACTCAAGCCGACGTCGGGGAGTAAAACGCGGGTGGCGATGATGCCGTCGACGGTTTGCAGATCGCGGCCCCAGCGGCTCAACATCTCGACATCGCCCGCTTGCGCCGGCCGGCCCAGGCGCAGCACGGCGAGCACGGCGCCGGTGCCCACGCCGGTTTCGGCCTCAACGGTGCAGACGCGGCGCATGCAGTCCCGCATGCGGCCGAGATTGGTCACCGACCAGGCGGTCTGATGACCGAACGCCTGCCGGTAGGCCTCGCTACGGAAGGCGTCGAGGGAGCTGGTGCGATAAAGCCCGAGGTAACGCCGCGAATCGTCTTCGGCGATATAACGGATTCCCGAGACGAATCCCGGAAGAGCGATCCGTTCCTCGACATGCTCGCGGTCATACCATTTGTTGAAATCGTCTTCATGCGCGGGGTCTACATTTGTCCAGACAAATAGATATCCAGGAACCTGCGCGTTATTGACGCCAACCATAGAAAAGCCCTTCCCAATACATCATTCGTTACAACCATATTGTGAACAGGCCGCCCCCGGTAGCAAGACGGTTTTTCCGATCGCCAGCGATCACTTTTGCTGTTGGCGAGTCGCCCACATTGACATTAACTTATTGAAAATATTTATATTATTTGCGAGAACGGCTACCGCCGGACACCCGGGCACGCGGGTGCATGCGGCGAAACGGCCTGCCCGTTTTTATTGCAGTTTTTGCTGAAATAGTGTGGTGATTCTTGCTCACGCGAGAGTGGCTGGGGCGAAAACACCGCAAAATCGGTTCATCGCGAAAATAAGTGACGCTTTTTTGATCCAGCGTCCAAAATTTGGGCAATCGTCAAAAACGCCCAAGATATGTGCCAAAAAAATTTAGGCCGTGGGGTGAAACCTCAATTTCGATGACGGGCGATTTCCCCTCCCCCATGCTGAAAAGCGTCACCTTTCCAAAAGCCGGAGGAAGAAGGCGGCATGACCCAAGAGGAATTCAACGCGTTCTGCCGAAACCTGCCCGCCACCACCCACGTGGTCCAATGGGGTGGAGCGGATGTCTGGAAGGTTGGCGGTAAAGTTTTCGCGATCGGCGGTTGGACGGAGGAGGGAATGGCCGTCACCTTCAAGACGAGCCCCCTTTCCTACGAAATTCTCCGGGAACAACCGGGATTGCGCCCCGCCCCCTATCTCGCGTCGCGGGGCCTGAAATGGATTCAGCATTTCGAAAGGCCGGGGCTCGGCGACGGCGAGTTGCAAAATTACATTCGCCAATCGCACAGCATCGTTTCTCAAGGACTATCAAGAAAGAAACGGGCCGAACTGGGACTCGCCACGCCCTAGCGTGGCGGCGGAAAAGCAACGGAACAAGGCGAGTTCAAGACGTTACCGGAAAATGCCGTCGGCCGATATCATCCGGCTCTCACGCCGTCCAGGAAACGCGTCACCTCGACGCGCATCGTTTCGGAATTTTTCGCGAGATCGCCTGACGCGGCCAGGATTTGATGCGCCCCGGCAACGGCGTCCCCAGCCGACCGGGATATTCCGCCGATGTTAGCCGAGACATCCCGGGTTCCCTCGGCCGCCTGCTGAACATTGCGGGCGATCTCCTGCGTGGCGGCGCCCTGTTCCTCGACGGCCGAGGCGATACCCGACGAAATCTCCCGAACCTGATTGATGACCGCCCCGATATTGCGAATCGCCTCCACCGTGCGCCGCGTCTCCTCCTGTACGGCGGAAATCTGGCTGGAGATCTCTTCGGTTGCCCGGCCGGTCTGATTGGCCAGACTTTTCACCTCCCCGGCGACCACGGCGAATCCCTTGCCGGCATCTCCGGCACGTGCCGCCTCGATGGTCGCGTTAAGCGCCAACAGGTTTGTCTGACTGGCGATGTCATTGATCAGCTTGACCACTTCGCCAATTTTATCGGCGGCGCGGGCAAGCCCTTCCACCATGGTATTGGTCCGGGCGGTTTCCTCGGAGGCGAGGGTCGAGACCTTCGCGGCCTCGGTCACGTGGCGAGAGATCTCGGAAATGGACGATGACAATTCCTCGGTGGCGGAGGCCACGGTCTGCACATTCGTCGTCGCGTTCTGCGCCGCGGTGGCCACCGTCTCCGCCTGGCTCGAAGCCTGGCTGGCCCCCGCGGCCATGCCTTGCGCGGTCGTCTGCAACTCGTTCGCCTGCGACGAGACACCCTTGACCAACCCCATCACCGAGGCCTCAAAATTGTCCGCCATCGACAACATGGCCCGTTTGCGGTCGGCCTCCGCCTTGGCTTTGGCCTCCACCTGTTCGCGTTCCATCTCCCTGACGCGGTGGGCGTTGGTCTTGAAGACTTCGACGGTGCGGGCCATCTCGCCGACCTCGTCCTTGCGGGCGACACCGGGCACATCGGCGGACAGGTCGTTGCGGGCCAGACGATCCATGGCGTTACGCAAGGCGGCGATGGGGACGGTCAGCCCCTTGCGGCTGATCCACAGGGAGAGCGCCAGCGCCAGCAGAATACCCGCGCCGGCCAGCACGATCACCGTCGTGATGGTGTGGTTCGTGCTGTCGGTCAGATCGTCGGAAGCCTTGTCGGCGTAAACCAGGAGACCGTCGTTCAACGTCGTCATTTCGGCCAGGGCTTTCTGGGCCAAAGGCGTGCACTCGATTTTCATGCGCCTTAAAGCCGTCATATTGTCGGCATCGCTGACAGCGGTGAGACCGAACTCGAAGACCGGCGCGCAGGCGTCGTAAGTGTTTCGTACCGACCTGTCGATGGCATCGAGTTCAGTCGCCTTTTCGGGCAGACTTTTACGAACGGAGCCCATCAGTTCCGCATAACGCTGTTGCGTCTCTTTTATCTTTTTCCTGAGAAGCTCGTTTTGCTCCTGGGTATCCGCTGCGGGAATCTGATATCCCAATGAAGCGTAGGCTTCGAGCTGTCGTCCGGCACGCGAGGAAAAGACAGTGGAACGATCGACACGGGCGATCAGGTCGGAATAGGCATCGTCGATGCCATGCATACGAACGACCGCCAGGGCCACCGTGCCGATGAAGGCGGCGGCAAAAACGCCCACCACCAGATTGAGCTTGTTGGCGATACGCAAGTGATCCAGAATCATCATGACACCCCGGTCGTTTCGTGGAAAATCATCGCCCTTGAACCGGCTGTTGTTTCGGCAATCGTCTGGCTGGCCAAACCTCTGGAAAAAAAACAATCTTAAGTAGAATGGCTGTGGAATGTTAATAAATTTTAAAGCAGGGGTTTTCCACATCTCATGACATGGAGCACGGTCGCCGAAGCTGATGGATGGGCGCGACGGCATCTGTGCGAAGTCGCGTAGCGCCCTACAATCCACGATTTCAAGGCTTCCGGAAGGTGCCGGAGAAATAAGGACGACCGATGGGGCGGCGGCTGACATCCCCGGCACCGCGATGTAAGGTTTCCGCTCGGTGGACGGACGAAAGCGGCATGGGGGCAAGCCCCGGTGCCCCCCCCAGGGTCCGCCCGCATATTTTGCCCGCCTCCCGGGCAGAGAGGACGACGAGGACATCGTGCGTTTTTCCAGTCTTGTGGATCGCATCGGCGGACGTGGGGCCGATGCGTGGACATTGCATTTCCAAGCCCTTGAACAGCGATCGAGGGGCCGCGACGTCATTTTGCTGACGGTCGGCGATCCCGATCAGGGGCCGCCCGGCAAGGTGATCGAGGCGACCATCGACGCATTGAGGGCCGGAAAATGCGGCTATGCCCCCGTCGCCGGACTGCCGGAGTTGCGCGCCGCCATCGCGGCGCGGATGGCCGGGACGACCGGGCGGGACTGCACGGCGGAAAACGTCGTCGTGGTGCCGGGGGCGCAGGCAGGGCTGTTCAGCGCGCTGCATCTGGTCGCAGGCCCCGGCGACGAGGTGATCGTGCCCGAGCCGATCTATGCGACCTATGAGGCGGTGATCGGCGCCTGCGACGCCACCATGGTCACCGTGCCGCTGTCGCCGGAACGGAATTTCCACCCCGATCCCGATACCGTCGCCCGCGCCATCACCCCCAGGACACGGGCGATATGGATCAACAACCCGCACAATCCGACGGGAGCCGTCCTGTCCCGGCCCGAACTGGAGGCGATCGCCGAGCTTTGCCGCCGGCATGATCTGTGGCTGATCGCCGACGAGGTCTATGCGACGCTCACCTACGCGCGGCCCCCCGTCAGCGTCTGGTCGCTGGACGGCATGCGCGACCGCGCCATCGTGGTGTCGAGCCTGTCCAAATCCCACGCCGCCCCCGGCTTCCGCCTGGGCTGGATGATCGCCGACCCATTGGTGGCCGGACATATGTTCAATCTGCTGCTGTGCATGACCTATGGCGGCCCCCCCTTCATCCAGGAGGGCGCCCTGGCCGCCGTCGCCGCCGACCTGCCGGAAGCCTTGGCGATGAACGGCATCTATCGCAGGCGCGCCGCCCGCCTGGTCTCCGGCCTCGCCGGAGCGCCGGGCTGCCGGGCACTGTCCCCGGAGGGAGGCATGTTCGTTCTTCTCGACATTCGCCAGAGCGGACTTTCATCGAAGGACTTCGCGGAGCGCCTGCTGGAGCGGGAAGGCGTCGCCGCGCTGTCCTGCGACGGCTTCGGCCCCAGCGTCGCCGGGCATCTGCGCCTGTCGCTGACCGTCCCCGACGACGCCCTCGACGAGGCCGGACGGCGCATCGTCCGCTTCGCCCGCAGTCTCGTCCGTCGCGCGGGCTGTTCCCAGTCCCCTACTTCCGGCGTTCGCACAGTTCTATAGTCTCCCCGGCCGCGGGATTATCCGCGGTGCGGCGGATGCCGCTGTCTTGCTTTCGAAGGCTTGCTGATGGTGCGTATTCTTCACACGGCGGATTGGCATATTGGACAAACCTTGCGGGGCTTTTCCCGCGAATTCGAACACCGCAAGGTGTTCGACCGGATCGCCAGGATCATCGCCCTGCGTGAAATCGACGTCATCATCGTTTCCGGCGACATCTTCGATGCGCAGAACCCATCCGGAGACGCACTTCGATTGTTCTACGAGACCCTGGCACATTTCAGGAGTGTGCGGCCGGCACTTTCGTTCGTCATCCTGGCCGGCAATCATGATTCCGCCGTGCGCCTCGAGGCGCCGAAGCCATTCCTGGCGTCGTTCAATATCCATGTGGTCGGCAATATTCGGCGGGCTGGCGGCGTCGTGGATGCCGAACGCCATTTAATCCCCGTGGCCGATGCCAAAGGTCACGTTGCCGCTCATGTCCTGGCGGTGTCCTATCCGACAGCGGCTTGTCTTCCCAATCTGCCCAGGCTGGAGGATGAGACCGGATCCCTGGTGGTCCGGGCCGTGGCAACACTCTATGCCGATTTGGTGGAACAGTTGCGTCCACGGTTCCAAGGACTTCCCCTGATCGGCACCGGTCATCTGCATGTCGCCGGAGGAACGGAATCCGAAGGCGCCGAGCGACGCATCCTGGTTGGCGGCCAGCATGCCGTTCCGCCGGACATCTTCCCGGAGGATTTCTGTTACATGGCCCTCGGACATCTGCACAAGGCGCAAACGGTCGGGCGGGAGACGATTCGCTACAGCGGCTCGCTGTTTCCCTTGTCGGCAACGGAACAGCCCTACCGCCATGGTGTCAGCGTGGTAACCATCGGGGACGACGGTCGGTCCGTTCAGGTGGAGCATGTGCCCATCGACCGGCCGGTGCCGTTCCTCAGGCTGCCGGGAGACGGGGATCTGCATCTCGCCGATCTCGGGGACCATTTCGCCGCCTTGGATTTGGCGGCGGACCTTCCGCTTGAGGAGCGGCCCTTCCTGCAGATCCGTCTTGCCCGCGAGGGTCTTTCCCCCGGCTTTCGGGAAGAGATCGATCGGGTTGCCGAGGGCTTTCCGGTACGGGTGGTGGAGGTCAAGCTGCAGGCGCTGCCCCAGGCGCCGACCATGGGCGATGGGGGGACGATCCCGGTTCGTCTCGCCGAACGCGCCCCCGAGGAGATGTTCAGGCTGGCCTTCGAGCGGGAATTCCAAACGCCGCCGGAGGCCGCCCACATGGAGGTGTTCCATCGCGTCCAGGCGGAGATCTGATCATGCGGATTTTGGCAATTCGCGGTGAGAACCTGGCCAGTCTGGCAGCGCCATTCGAACTTAACCTGGTCGCCGAGCCGTTGGGTGGCGCGGGACTGTTCGCCGTGACGGGGGAAACGGGGTCCGGCAAATCGACTATTCTGGATGCCCTCTGCCTGGCTCTCTACGACCAATATCCCCGAGGATTGGTCGGGCACCGGGAACAGGCTCCCGACCCCGGCGGCGAACCACTGTCCATTCAGGACGGGCGGGTGATTCTGCGGCGCGGCGCCGGGCGTGGTTATGCCGAGGTGGATTTCACCGGTCAGGACGGCATTGCCTATCGTGTCCGCTGGGAAGCCAATCGCGCACGCGGAAAAGCCAACGGGAAGCTGCAAAACGTTCAACGCTCCCTCTTGCGACTGTCCGACGGCGGCGGCGTCGCCGCCGGGAAGAAGGATGTCAGCGACGCGGTCGAACGGTTGACGGCGCTGACCTTCGAACAGTTTCGCCGGACCGTGCTGCTCGCCCAGAACGATTTTGACGCCTTCCTGGCCGCCGCCGAAAAAGAACGGGCCGAACTTCTGGAGAAGATCACCGGGACGGAAATCTACGCGACGATCTCCATCAAGGTCCGTGAAGGACGGGACGCCCGGAAGGAGGTTGTCGATCGGTTGGAGCAGCGCCGGCGGGACGTCGGCCTGCTGGATGACAATGCCAGGAAAGCCAAAGAGGACGATCGCAGTCGGCTGCAGATGCTGGTCAGCGGAAAATCGGAAGCCCGGACCAACGCCGCAGCCCAACTGACTCGCCTGGACGCGATTGGAGCGGCGCGCGCCGCCCTGGAGCAGGCGGAACTGGCGTTGATCGACGCCCGAAGCCGGCACGATGGGGCGATGGATGACCGGGAGTTTCTGGGCCGGCTCGATGAAGCCGAACCATTTCGGCCCTTTTCAGTGGAGGTGAAACAGGCCAAGGCCGATCAAGACCTGGCGGCCGGGCGATTGGCGCGCCTTGGGCCGATCCTTCAAGAGAGACAGCACGAGGACAAAGCAAGGCAAACGGCGCTCAGCGAGGCTATCGAAGCCGAGCGCCAAGCCGAGCGGCGGTTCGAGGCTTTCGGGCCGCAGTGGAGCGCCGCGGAGGGGCTGGACGCCGAGATCGTCACGGCCCAGGCGGAATACCGCAAGGCCCGGGATCTTGCGGACGGAGCCGTGGCTCTTCACAAGGAAAAAGAGATTGAAGCCAATGACCTGGAAAAGCGGGTCGCGGAGAATATCGAGGCTCTGAATTTGGGGCGGACGCAACTGGCGGAGGGGATCGGCAAGGAGGCTCTCGCCGCAGGGATTGATGATGCCCTCGAGCTGGTGAAGAAATATGCGGAGATCCGGGCCAGTTTGGCCGCAAGCGACAAACTGGCCGATGAGGCGAAGGAGAAAAGTGGAACGCTCCGGGATGCGATTGAGCATCTGACCGAAGAGCTGGACACCAAAAAAAGCCGTCGAAACTTGCTGGTCGGAGAAATCACGGATCGGCGCAATGCCCTCGCCGGAATTGGTGAGGCGGCCTTGCAGACGCGAGGGCGGGCCCTGACGTCCTTCGCGGCACAGATCCGCCGGGTCCTCGACCTGAATGAGCAGGCCGTTGCGCGGACCGTACGGAAAAATCAGGCGATTGGGGAGATTACCCGGGCCGACGCCGATATCGTGAAGGCCAAACAGAGGATTTCGGACGGCGGAGGCGCCGAGGCGCGGCACACGGCGGCGAGGGCGGCGATCGCCGGGCTGGCGGAACTTGCCGACGAGACCGTCTCGGCCGAAGCGATCCACTTGCGGAGCCTGCTGATCGATGGCGAAGACTGCCCGGTCTGCGGAGCCAAGGATCATCCCCATGTCGGGAAAGGCGATGCCTTGGCAAAAATGGTTGAGACAATCCGGGCGAGACGCCGGGATGAAGACTCCGCCATTCAGGCGGCACAGCGGGAAGTCGCCGCCGGAGAAGGCGACCTGGCCAGGGCGGAGGCCAGGCGAGCCGAGGCGGTCAAGGTCGAGGACGCGGCCGGTCTGGATATCCAAAGGGCCTCGAATGTCTACGCCGAGATGGCGCAGCAACTGTCGGACGGGCAGACGGCGAGCGGTATCGCCGGCGTGCTTCCCCTCGCGCTCGGTGCCGATGCCGTTGATGTCTTTTCCGGGTTTGACGCTGCGATCACGGAGGCCATTGCCGCCGTAACGGGACCGTTTGACGAGGCCCGACGGTTGCGCGGCGAGATCGACGGGTATCAACGCGAGATCGATGGGCTGGATCCGCTTCTGGAAACGATGCGGACGAACATCCAAAAATTAGTCGATGAGCGCCACGCGGCAGATCTACAGACCGAACAGGCCTCGACTCGGAACTGGGAACAAAGCACACGTCTGGAGTCCATTGGACGAGAGATTCTGCCCTATTTGCAAACGGCCGGGTTGGCGTTGTCGGCCTTGGAGGAAGCCCCGTCGGTCGTTGCGAAGGAACTGAGGGATATAGCCGACGCTTACCGCCGGCTGCGGACCCGGCTCGATGCTCTTGAGGAGGAAGGCCGTCGGCTCGGGCTCGCCCTGGCGACGGCGGCCAGCGCGCTCGATGCGGCGAAGCAGGCCAGCGAGATCGCCGCCATGGACCTCGCGAAGCGGCGGGAAGCCGGTCAGGCTTTGCGGAAACGGCGGGATGACCTGCTGGGAGGAGAGGCGACCGGGGTCCATCGGTCACGAATCAGTGATGACTGGGAGGCGACCCGGACAGCTCTCGCACGGGCCCGGGAAGCCCAGACCAAGTCCGCGCAAGCGCTCGCCGAGACGAAGGCGCGGGTTGAGGAGGCCACGACGGCCGGGAAGGCCGCCAAGGACCGACTGGAGAAAGCCCTGGCGGATTATTCCGCAGTCTGTACAGGGGCCGGCATCGAGGCCGGCAAGGCCGAGACCTTGCTCGCAATACCGGCGGAAAGGCGCACCGAACTTCGGAATAGCCTGGCCAAGCTCGACCGGGACATGGAAGGCGCCACCCTGCTGCGGACGCAGAGGGCCGATGACCTCGCCCTGCTCCGCGAAGATTTCGACGAGAGCCTGGATCGGGAGGTTCTGGCGGCGACCATCAAAGGACTGACGGCGGAGATCGATGAGATCAACCAGATCCTGGGCGGCATTTCCCATGCCCTGCATCTGGACGACGAAGCAAGGTTGAAAGTAGGGGCGCTGAGCGAGGAAATAGAAACGGCGATGCGGGAGTTGGCGGTCTGGCAGGCCGTGGACGCCGCAATCGGGTCGGCGACGGGCGACCGGTTCCGGCGCTTCGTACAGGGTATTACCCTCGACCACCTGCTGGCGCTCGCCAACGATCATCTCAGCTCGCTCAGTCCGCGCTACCGGTTAAGCCGGGGAACGGCCTTTGATCTGGCCATCAACATCATCGATCAGGACATGGGCGACGAAATCCGGACCACGCGGAGCCTTTCCGGCGGCGAGCGATTTCTGGTGTCCCTGGCTTTGGCCCTGGCACTGTCGGGGCTCGAAGGCCGGGGGTCATTCGTTGACACCCTCTTCATCGATGAGGGGTTCGGGTCGTTGGACGCCGAGACCCTGGATGTGGCGGTAGACGCCCTGGAAACGCTGCAGGGATACGGTCGCCGAGTGGGAGTCGTCACCCATGTCGCGGCGATGGTCGAACGGATATCCGTCCAGGTGAAGGTCGAAAAGCGCGGCAGCGGGCGGTCCGTCGTCGAAGTTCGCTCCGGCGGCGTGGCGGCGGCGTAGGTCGGCGCCAATATCGATTTCCCCCGTCCCCACTAAGGCGGGCGCGAGATCGACCTGTGACGCGCTTGATGACCAGTTCGAAGGATTTTGCAGGCATTCGGCCGACAGTCGATGACAAGACGGGAAAATGCCGGTGCCACACGCCGCCACCTTGGTGTCTTGGTGCCTTGGTGGTTAATCAAAAGCCGGACCGCACCGGAACGATCAAGAGGGCGAAGTACATCCGGCCACTTGCTGAATCTCCACATGCCCTAGTCAGCCGGGATGAAGTGGAGAGATTCTTTGTGATGCCTTTGCCTCCGGCTTCGGCCAAGCTAAGGCGCCACTCGGCCGATGTTTCCCCCGATGCCTGGAGTTCGAGAAATGAGCGATTCATCCGAATACACCCCGCCGAAGGTTTGGGGCTGGAACAAGCCCAGCGGCGGCCACTTCGCCAACATCAACCGTCCGATCTCCGGAGCGACGCACGACAAGGAACTGCCGGTCGGCCGGCACCCTCTGCAGCTCTACTCGCTTGGCACGCCGAACGGCGTCAAGGTCACCATCATGCTGGAGGAACTGCTGGCCCTGGGCCATTCCGGCGCCGAGTACGACGCCTGGCTGATCCGGATCGGTGATGGCGACCAGTTCGGCAGCGGCTTCGTGGCTGTGAACCCGAACTCCAAGATCCCCGCGATGGTGGACCACAGCGGCCCCACGCCGATCCGGATCTTCGAATCGGGCTCGATCCTGGTTTACCTTGCCGAGAAATTCGGCGCCTTCCTGCCGAGCGAGATCGCGGAGCGCACCGAATGTCTGTCGTGGCTGTTCTGGCAGGTGGGCAGCGCCCCCTATCTGGGCGGCGGATTCGGCCATTTCTACGCCTATGCGCCGACCAAGATCGAATATGCCATCGATCGCTTCGCCATGGAGGTCAAACGCCAACTCGACGTGCTGGACCGCCGTCTGGCCGAAAACGAATTTCTGGGCGGCGCCGACTACACCATTGCCGACATCGCGGTGTTTCCTTGGTATGCCGGTCTCGCAAAGGGCTGGCTGTATGGCGCAGCCGAATTCCTGTCGGTGCAGGATTACAAGAACCTGCAGCGATGGGCCGACGCCATCCTCGCCCGCCCGGCCGTAAAACGCGGACGCATGGTCAACCGCACAAGCGGAGAACCGTCCGAGCAGCTCCATGAACGCCACGACGCCGACGACTTCAATACCAAGACGCAGGACAAGCTTACCGAAGGACCGTCGTGAACAGGGGAAATTGGTGGCGCCGCAGCGGGCCGGGACAAACAAAAACGCCGCAGCGTTTGAGGCTGCGGCGTTTTTGTTAATTTGGTTGCGGGGGCAGGATTTGAACCTGCGGCCTTCAGGTTATGAGCCTGACGAGCTACCGGGCTGCTCCACCCCGCGGAAGTTGGGTGGTTGTTTAGATTTGTTATCGT
>NZ_PIUM01000029.1 GCF_002845745.1 Telmatospirillum siberiense
CGTCTTGCCGGGGCCCAAAAACGGATAAACCGCCGCCTCGACCTCCTCAACGGGAAGCGTCCGTGCCCCCTCAACGCGATACTCGTAGATGTCAACCAGACGAGGCGATGGGCCCCCGTCTTCCGCGCCATGCGAAGCGGCGGCGGCCAGCGTCAGCACCGCGCAAACCGTGGGCATCCCCCAAAGCAAATTTCTCGTCATCGGACGCCCCCATCGATAAGGAACGATCCCTTGGCGCAAATGATCGAACACCAACACCCCCACTGCGTGCCGCCAAACGAAACACGGCATATAAAAATATTTACGGCGATATACACCGATATATGACCAACAAAAAAAGACTCTTGCGTGACATTTTAATAAAAAATAAATTCATAAAAGACAAAGCTAACCAAATGCGCCAAACAATACATCGACACATTACACACAATATTCAAGTATATAAAATAAGCCCTCTCTAGAAGTCGCCTATCTTCATTTCGTCACCGCAACATCACGTCCAGACGAACACTGCAATGACGAACTCCAGAAGGTGGCGCGACCAGGGGCATCGGAACCTCATGCAACAAAAAGTCGTATCCCATGCAAGGTAGACGGAGCCCGCTCGATCAAACCCCTCTCCGGCGGAGAACTTTCATCAAACTGCAACAAGAACGACCTCTCGACGACGAAGAGAGGCAACGGCAAGTTTATGAAGGAAATGTTACATAAAATATCATCAATAGATGATATCATATCCATTATAAAATTATCTTTCCAAGACATACACAAATAGTCATATGACCATAAAGCAATTCACGTCATTCAATTTTCACACAATCACCTTATGTTTATTTCATATAGTCGCGGGTAGAGAACGTAAATTATTGAGATGTTTCATGACAATGTCCGAAATATCGTCACGGCGGGGTACTGACAGCCGTGAAAGCGGCTTCACGTTGCTTGAACTGCTGGTCGTCCTTGCCGTCCTTGCCATGCTGATCGGACTGGTCGCCCCGGCGGCCCTGCGGCAACTCGGCAACGCCAAGGAGAAAATCGCCCAGCAATCGGTCGTCCGCCTGGCCGGCGTGCTCGACCTCTACAAACTCGACGTCGGCCGCTACCCCAGCACCGACGAAGGATTGCGGGCACTGATCACCGCCCCCCCCGGCGTCCGCGGATGGCACGGCCCCTACATCAAGGATGGCGCGTTGCCGGAAGACCCTTGGGATCGCCCCTATCTCTACCGGGTCCCCTCTCAAAGAGGCGGGCGCGACTTCGATCTCTGTTCCCAGGGTCCCACCGACCAATCGGGCGGTTCCGACGCCAGCGCCCAGATCTGCAACCGATAGCCCCTCCCCTCTCTACTCGAACACGCTCAAGCGCCGCTCGGGCTTGGTGGCACCTTTCATTGAAGATGAAACGCGCCACTACTCCTCGTCCAGTTCTCCACCCCAGGCGAGGACGGCATAGCCGCGGGTAAAGACGGTTCCGATGCGGACGACGGCACGGCGGGTGAAACGGGCTCCATCCACCGTGGCGACATCGGCCTCGATGGTCACCGTAGCCACCCCCGCCTGCGGGACGCGGGGAGAGGGATCGCTCGCCGGCGATGGCTGCGGCTGCGCCGTGGGCAGATGCCGCAGGGCCTGCGCCACCGCCGGATCGGCCGACAGGGGGTCGGGCGGCCCCATCTGATAAAGCGACAGATGCGGCTTCAGCGCCTGGAGCAAGGCGGGAGTCATGCCCAGCACGGACGCCAGCTCATCCAGGCTTTCGAGCGGCGATCCGGGCGGCCCGTCGTCGAGACCGGCGGTGCGATAGGGACCCAGGCGCTGGGCCAGGGGCGAGTGCCAACTGTCGCGGCCGCGCCAATCGGCGATCGCCCCGGCCAGGGACGACGCCTTGTCCGGATCAGCCCCCACCACCGCCAGCAAGGCGGCCAGCAACGGCTCGGAGGCGAGATTGGGATTGACCTTGCCGGTCAGCGGCGTGACGCGAACGGTCGCCACGGCGTCCTTGAAGGCAAGCGTCCTGGGCGCCCCGTCGGCCCTCCAGCGGGCGTCGGAGCTATCGACCAGGCGGAAAAGCGCCTCGTAGACGGCCCCGTCGGCCCGCGCTTCCGCCGCGGCGTTGGCCCTGAGATTGGAAGCGATCCGCGCCTCGCCCCGCCCCGCAGTGATGATGTGGGTGACCACCAGCGACAGCAGCACCAGGGTCCACAGCACCAGAAGCAGGGCGAACCCGGCGGAGGAGGCCGCCCGGCGGGGATCGTCGTCCGCCTTTCGGCCGGACACCGGCAGGGACGCCCATCGGCGTCCGGATAGGGGAAATATCCCCTCGCCCCTTGCGGGAGAGGGGACGAGCGAAGCGAGTGGGGTGAGGGGACTTACGCGCGGACGCGCGGAAAAAGTGTGCGGAAACAAACAAGTCTTTGATGTCGCGCCGACGTGCGCCCCCCTCACCCGCTCGCTCACGCTCGCCGCCCTCTCCCACAAGGGGCGAGGGCTGGGGACGACGGAAAAGCCCGTCTCCACTCGCGGGAGGGCTGGGAACCGTTCCGCGATTCGGACATGTCTATTCCAGAAGCGACGCATTGGGGTTGGACGAGCCGGAGGGGGCCTGGACGCCCAGTTGCTGTGGCGCCAGGGCGGCGTCGGGCAGGTTGCGGCGCATTTCCTCGGTCAGGGCGCGGGCCGCCCGCTGATCCTCGATGACATGGGGCGTGATCAGCACCAGAAGTTCGGTCCGGGTGCGGCTGTTGGTCTGGGTGGAAAACAGAAAGCCCAGACCGGGGATATCCTTGAGAAAGGGCAGTCCGGAATTTTCCTGGCTGTCGGTATCGCTGATCAGGCCGGCCAAGCCGACGGTCTGCCCGTCCTGCACGACGATGCGGGAACGCACCGCGCGATCGGTGAAGGTCGGCGATTCGATATTGCCGCTGCTGGTGGATTGTACCGCGCTGACCTCCTGCGACAGGTCCAGGGTCACCAGCCCCCCTTTGTTGACCCGCGGCACCACGTCGAGAATGATGCCGGTCTCGCGATAGTCGATGCTGCTGACCACCGACGAGGTCGAGGTCAGGGTACTTTGCGAGGTCTCCTTCAAATAAGGCACCAGATTGCCCACCAGCAGGCGGGCCGGCTGATTGTCCAGCACCATGATCTGCGGCGAGGACAGGATGCGGACATTGGTGACGCTGGACAAGGCCGACAGCACCAGTTCGGCGCTTCCCGACTTGGCGGTCAGGACGAATCCCGGATAGGTCCCGCTCAAGCTCGTGGAGGAGGTAGAGGCTGTGGTCAGAAGACCGTTGACGCCGCCATGCTTGAGGTAAAACTGCGTCCCATATTGCAGGTCGTCGGTCAGGGTGACCTCGGCGATCGCCGCGTCGATGCGCACCTGCAGGGGCAGGATGTCGATCCTGCGCAACATCGCCTCGATGGTGCTCTGCTCCTCGGGGGTCGCATAGATCAGGATGGCATTGTTGACGTGGTTGGCGATGATGCGGATCCGGTCGGCGGAGGCGCTACCGTCACCGCCGCCCTCGGCATTCGACGACAGGGACTGGGTGGCGGCGGAAGCGGCACCCCCGCCGACGGACATGCCCGATCCGGTGGCGCCGGCCCCCGTCCCGCCGCCGCTCGCGCCGGAGGTGCCAGAGGTGCCGGACGAACCAAAACCGCTGGAACCGGAACTGGAGTTGGAGGAGGTGTTGGAACCGCTCGAACCGGAGCCGCCGGAATTCAACTGGGCCAGGCCCTGACCCGGCGCGACCGCCTTCTGCCCCTTGCTGGCCGCGCTGCCTTGCTCGGTGACATTGTTCGGCGTGAACGCCTGTTGCAACACATGGGCGAGGTCGGAACTCTCGCCGTTCTGCACGTAATAGACATGCCAGTTCCGCGCCGTGGTTTCGCGGGTCTGGTCGAGCAGACGAAACAATCGCCGGGCATCCTCGATGAACCGCGGTTCGGGGGCGACCACCAGAACGGCGTCGGCCGCATCCATGGGGATGATCCTGACCACGCCGGCCAAACCGCCGTCCCCCTCGGTCTGGAAGACCTCACGCAATTGCGCGGCGACGCGCCGCGGCTCCTCCGGAGCGGGAACGGGGAAAAGGGCATAGGACCGTCCGGCGAGGGCGTCGATATCGAAACTGCGGATCAAACTGCGGATGGTCGTCCGCGCCGCCGAATCTCCCGTGATGAGAAGGGCGTTGTGGGTCGGATCGGCGATGATGCGCGAAGCCTGCTGCCCGGCGGCGCCCGGCGCGCCGTTGCCCTGGCCGGCATTGCCCTGGCCGACCACCGGCGCCAGAACCTTGGCCAGATCGGCGGCCGAGGTATAGCGCAACGAAACGATCTCGGTTCCGCTCGAAGCCTCGCCACCGATGGCCGGATAAGACTGACCGGCGGGAATCACGCGGTAAAGATCGCCATTGCGCACCAACAGGGCTCCGCTTTGCCCGAGCAGCGCCTCCAGCGTAGGCAGGACCGCCTGACGCGCGATCGGCTTGGCCGACTTGAAGCTTACCGTGCCATGCACCGCCGGATCGATGGCGTAATCGACTTTGAGAATCTGGCCCAGAACCTGCTGGACCACCGCCCGGACATCGGTGTCGGCGAAATCGAGAACGACATCGCCGTCGCCGCCGGCCGCTTCAAAAGAGGAAAAACCCGGCTGGCGGGGGGTGGAGCGTGTTCCCTCGCTCACCTCCATCACCGTCGGAGAGGGCTTGCGGACGATGACGTCGCCGTTGATCCGAGGACTGGCCGTCCCGTCATCCCCGCTCGCCGGCCCGGCCGGCAAGGGAGCAAGCGGCGGAGGAGGAGGCGTTTGACATCCGCCCAGCACCAACGAAGAAGCGAGAAAAACCGTTAAAACCACTGTGCGGCGCATTACCGCCCTCCTTGTCCTGACTGGGATGGCGTCGGCTTGGAAGAGAACTTCGGTCGCAGCGTCCTCGTCCCGCCGGCCCCGTCGATGGTGACCGCGCCATCGGCGATCCTGCGCACTTTCCAGCCGCCCAACAGGTCGCCTTCGCCGACGACGACGGGTTTACGCTCGCCCTCCGGCTGGAAAATCGCCCGCCGCTCGCCATCGGCCTGCATGACTCCGGCCAGCCGGGGCAAAGAATCGACCGGTTGGCCGGCCGGCGCCGAGGGATCGCCCTGGCGGGCAGGATCGAACAGCGGGCGGCGGAGAATCGTCTCGGTCCATCCGGGCAGATCCTTCGGCGCCGGCTGGGAAACCGGCGGTGGAGCGGACTCGCCCGTGGCGGCGTCGGCGAGCGGTGGCGGCTCGTCCCCTCCCCCCGTCACTTCGAAGACGAACAGCAGCGACAGGACGCCCGCCGCGACGCCGAGACCTTTCCAAAGCGGGCGACGCGTCATGGCGCCTTCCCCGGACCGTCGGCCGCGGCGGCGGCAGCCGAGCGAAAGGCGGAAACGGTGAAACCGGCATCGAAGGACCGCGCGCCATCCGAACCGGACCCGCCGCTGGAAGAGGCGGCCGAGCCGGCGCGAATCTGCAAGCCGTCGATCATCATCGGCAGGGACGATTGCTCGACGCCCCCCAGCAGCCCGACCAGAACCGGCCAGGGAGCGGAAAGCGCGACCTTCAGGCCGATACGGCGGTAATCCCCGGCAGCGGTGGTCTCCATGATCTCGACACTGGTCAGCCTGGCTCCCGCGGCGACGACCATCTCCTGCACGCGATTTTGCAACGACGCCGCCGCCAGCGCGTCGCTGGTCCCGTCGAGAAGCCGGACCACCGGTCCGTCGCTTTTTGCCATGGCCGCGGCCCGATCCTGCAGGGCAGGCAGATCGGCGGCCAAAAGCGACATGCGCTGAACCAAACGCCGGCGGGCGGTCAATTGCTCGGCCCTCTCGCCGTACAGATCGGTCAGCGGCACCACCGCGACGGACCACAGGGCGAGCAGTGGAACGAACGTGATCAGAAGCGCCATCACCTGTCCCCGGCGGCCTGTCGGCAGGGTGGAGGGCATGATCAGGGACGAGCCTCCACCTTGATCGAGAAAAGATCCCGATTGCCGTCCTTCATGCGGGTGACCGGCGCGGCGAAAGCCGGATCCCGGAATGACGGATCATGGGCCAGGGCCCCGATCAGTTGCGCCGCATCGGCCGATTGACCGATCAGGCCGACCTGTCGTTGACGCATGGAGAACTCGGTCAGATAGGTGTCGTCCGGCAAGGCCCGCGTGGCGGCGGCCAGAACCTTGAGCGGATCACCCAGGCGCTCCGCTTCCGCCGCCAGAAGATCCCCCCCCGATCCGCTACCGTCGATGCGACGGCGAAGCGCTTCGGCCATCTCGACCTGCGGCTTCAAGACGGCGATGTGGCGCTCGACCTCGGCCAAGGCCAAGGACTGCCGCACGAAGGGCGTTGCCAATACGCTCAGCAAAAGCATGCCGCACAGCCCGACGGCCAGCGGCAACGACAGCTTCCGCCAGGGCCCCGCCTTGCCGGCGGCCAGCGGCACTATCCTGCGGCCGCCGTCCCGGCCCGTTCCGACCAGCGCGGTCGGCCGCAGACCGGCCCTGTCGAGAAGGGCGAGGAGATCGGCCAAGGCCTCTCGGGGGACGACCGAAAGGCGCAGCGTCAGCTTCCCTTCGGTCCTGTCGCGCCCCTCCACCGCGAATGACCACCATACCTCGGCCACCGAAAATGGCGTTTCCCGGTCCATGGCGAAGGCGAGGACGTTGCCGATCTCCCGTTCGGCGGCCAAAGGCAGCGTCATGACCTTTTCCATCAGCAGACCGGGAGGCAAAATGAGATGCACCGCCTCGGGCCGGCCGGCCGCGGTCAGCTCGTTGCGCAAGGCCGCCCCCCCTTTGGCGTCGAGACGAAACCGGCCAAGGCGACGCGTCTGGCGACGGCGACACGCGCTTATGGCGACCGTCCAGGAGTTTTCCCCCGCATCCTCGGCCGGCTCGATCAGAAGGGCGTCCTCGTCCTCTCCGGCCCGCCGCAGACCGGGAGGAACAAGGGACGCCATCTGTTCCCCCCACCATCGCCAATAGTCTTGCACCATCGCGTTCATTGCCAGGCAACACTTCCGTCACAGTTGCAGGACCGTCCGTACCCCGTCCTGAACGGCCTTCAAATCGCCGTTGGCCAAGCGGCCGATGACTTCCACCAGCAATCCCTTGTCGATCGCGCGGAGCTGATCGCAGACGGCGACCGTTCCTTGACCGACGGACGGCGTGGCGACGACGATGGGGGGACGGACCTCCACCTCCACGGACAAGGGCACCACGACGATGCTTCCTCGGGCACGGTTCAGTCCGTCCGCCGTCAGAACCACCGCCGCACGCATTTTCTGATGATCGTTGGCGGCACCGTCGAGACTGACCCACCAGACATCGCCTCGCCTTACAGCCGCCGCGTCGGTCACGATCCGCTCGCCCTCCAGGCTGCATCCCCGATCTCGCCGTCGCCCATGGGCAGCGTCTTCCATTCGGCCATTTCCGAAGCCAGTCGTTGATCGCGCTCCACCGCCAAGGCGGCCTGATAAAGCGGATCGCTCTCGCTTCCATCGGCCGGCGGCAGGGCCTGCTCCAACAATTTCCGGATGAATTCGCTGCGCCGACGATCGGACACGCACCGCTTGAACCGTCGCGCCAACTCTTCGGGAAGACGCACCAAAACTTGTTGCGTTGCCATGATCGATCCTCTCTGTTTTTCAAAAAGGAAGGCGGGACGAAAGCCGCGGGAAGGGAATATGAAATGCAGGACAAGTCCACACGGACATCGTGACGCCTCCAGGCTGACCGTTCCGTTGGCGCTTAGCAAATGACAGTTTTGTTCTACTATCACGAGTACTTGCGCACAGGCTCGGACATAAGGATAGACGCTGCCCACCCGGACAAACCTCCTCCCCTCCAAATTCCATAGAGATCCAGGACGTTCGTCCATGTCTCGAAAAAATATATTATTTTACAGTAAGTTAGTTGATTTTATCGTGCCCCGTACCGGCTTCCGGACGGTCTTTCGGCCACAATATTTCATCCCACTGCAACAATCGGGGAACAAGGAACGATGGAAGAGATTAGATTTTCGACAAAATAAATTAAAAGCTGTCTTATCCCAGGCCTCGATGCACCAGTGGCGATCACCATCCAAAACCGTCATTGCCGGGCTTGACCCGGCAATCCATGATTGCATGGATCGGCCGACGTCATTGGAAGCGGGCACGTGGATGCCCGTGTCACGCACGGGCATGACGACCTTTGGTGGATAAGCCCGGCACAATTTTCCCTAAATATTGAGGGAAAATCCGTGTCCGACAGCCGTGTGTCAAGCATGGGCATGACGAGTAAGAGGGGCAAGAACGCCCGATCACCCCAGCAGGACGAGCCCTCCGGGCAGAAAGCGGGCGGGAACGTTCATGACCTGCCGGACGAAAGTCACCGCGTCATCGATGCGATCGAGACGAAACGTCGCGACGACGCGGCGCTGGGCCAGATGCGAATCAAGAAGAACGATCTTGCCGGACCGATAGCGATTCACCTCCTCGATGAGACGCGACAATGGCGCATCGCGAAATATCAACAGCCCGTGCCGCCAAGCCCCGACGATTTCGGAATCGGCGGCGGCCGTCGGACGCAAACCACTGTCGTCATAAGAAACCTGCTGACCGCCCCGCAGCGAAACAACACCATCCCCGAACCGCACATTCACCTGGCCGTCGAGGCAGGTCACGCAGACCGCCTCCCCGTCTTTGCGAATATTGAAGCTTCCCTGCCGGGCCTCGCTCCGGCCAGCTCCGGCACTGACGACGATCTCCGTCGGGGACGCTCCCGTACTGACGGCCGCTTCGCCGGAAATCAGCTCGATGGCCGCCCCGCCTTCCGTCGAATGGAAGTCGATGCTGGTCTGGGTGTTCAATTCCACCGAAGACTGGCTCGCCATGTCGATGCGCCGCCGCTCGCCCAGGCGGGTTCTGTAGTCGGCCCGTAAATCGGCAAAGGACGGCCAAAGCCCGAGAGGGGGGTGAACCAACGCCACGCCGGCCAGAGACGCGGCGAGAGCCCCCCCGCCCAGAAAGAAGGCTCGCCGCCCCACCACCACACCGGATCGCTTCGAGGAGGCGGCGAAGGCAAGAGCGGGATCGCTTTGCAACGCCAGGGCGGCGGCGTCGCCCATAACCTCCCACAGCAATGCCGCTTCGGCGAAAGCACGGCCGTGATCCGGGCTGGCTTCCCGCCAACGCGTCAGGGAGGCGACGTCGGCGGCGGTCGCGCGGCCTCCCGTCAACAGTCTGAGCCAGGCCAGGGATTGCTGGCGCAATACGTCGTTTCCGGCGAAATCGCCGTCAGGGGTCATCATAGCCGTGTGATCTCTTGAGCTGATTTTGGCGCCTCCGCAATACTCTGACGTCCGTTTTCGAAGTACCGAAACCTTTGCGGCCAGTGACCGAAGCGCTGCGAACGTTGGAAACGAAACATGAGTTCTCTGTTGCTAAGACGTTTTCAAAGGGCGCGGTCCGCGTCTCGGCGCCAATTTTTTTTCGAGAACCTCGCTGAAGTAATCGAGCGCGGCCTTCAATTCGCGATCAACGATCCGCACGGTGACGCCGTAACGCTCGGCGATTTCCTTGTGGGACAGGTTTTCCAGGCGAGACGCCACGAAGATGGCGCGCCGGCGCGGAGGAATATTTTCGAGAGCCCGCGAAAGTGTCGACAGTTCCGACCGGGCCTCGGCGACCCTGCCGGGATCAAGCTCGTTGACCGCCAGGCTGCAATAGGATTCGATTTCAGCCTTGGCAAGCCAGCGGCTGTCGGCCCGCTTCTGATCCACCGCGATATTGAGGGCCAGCCGGTAGAGATAGGCGGCCGGATTGCGGACCGAGGCCTCGGCCCCGCTCCCTTCGAGGTGATTGAGATGCAGCCAGGCCTCGTGCAGAACCTCCCCGGCGAAATCGGACGATCCGAAGCGCCTGGCCAACCGCTGCTTCAGGGAACCGTAATCAGCGACGAGAAGCCGCCGCAGCATGGCCACGAAACTCTCAGTCATCGCCGCCGTCCGCCTGCGCCAGCAGACAATAATCGGCGGCGCTCGCCGCGCTCGGCTGCAGCAGCAGGGTAACCGGTTGCCGCAGTCCCGGCGGCGGTGGCTCCCCGACGGCAAGGGCCTGCAATTCCCCGGCAAGCAAGACGTCGCGCCGGGAATCGCCGGTCGTCGTCAGCAGGTCGGACCGGGTAACCCTGCCCGTCTCGCCGATCCACAGCCGGATCAATGAACGATAGGTGCCGGGCCTCGTCTCCCGATGACGGCAGAGCGCTTCATGCAAGGCGACCTGGATCGCCGCGGAATAACGCTCGAACTCCCGGGCAATCGAACGCCTTGCCACCGTATCGGGGCCCGATGACGGCAAAAGGGACATGAGAGTGAAGCCTTTGCCGTCCACGCTGCGGGCGGTCAACCCGGTCCCGTCCAGCATTTCGCGCAAGGCATCGAGAGAGGAGAACGATCCGGCGACTTCGCTCGAACGGCGTCCCCGGATCAACTCGCTGTCGACGAACATGGGAATATGCGTGGTCTCGCCGAAAGCGTTGAGCGCATCGGCCAGGGGCTGTGCCGGAATTTGGAAAACCGCGCGGCGCCCCATCTCGTCTTCGGACGCTCCCGCCGGAAGAGACGCAAGCATCGCAAACGTTCCGCAACAGGCGAGAATCACCCCCATGCGACACGATGAACCGGCAGACGAGACGCGTTTCAGGCCATTCATCATGTGTCCGCAAGCCACATCATCACCGCGTCCCGATGCCTCGCGGGCCGGAGATTTCGGCGTGACCCCATTCGTATGATTGAACAGGGAGATAAGATATCAAGCCGGCCGGAAGCCAGCTAGAAACAAGATATGATATTTTTGCGTAATGGCCGGGGCGGGCTCAGGGTTTGACGCTCAGGGCACTGCCGTAGGTCGAGGTGGGCCGGAAGGGGTAGATCGACTTGCCGAAATTGGCCCCATATTGCTGCGCAAGGGCCGCCTGATTGTATCCACCCAGTTTCACCGACGACGACGACGCATCCAACGGTGGGATGTTCTGCGTCGGGTGGATCTGTTCGACCTGCTGGCGCAGACGCTGATTGAGACATGTGAGAGAAGGCGCCTTGTCTCCGCCGATCTCGACCTCGACGCAGGGGCCGTCCGCGACGCCGCCCTCCGCCGCCGCCGCCGCCACGGACAGGGCGGGCAGGCTCAGGATGGCCGTGACGAAGATCATCTTCAGCGTGGCGGACAAGCACCTTTTCGCACAGCACACGATCGACCTCCCTCAAACCGTCACCCGGACTTTGAGCCGCACAAAAATAACACTTCCGTATTGATGCAGCACTACAAAATCACTTGATATCATATCAATATCATAATCGTTTCAGAATTATTAACAATAAATACACATACTGACACTCCACCATAACTTATGCTTATACTTCTGGTGCGCCGAACGGCCATCCCAACCACCCTTTTTCATGACTAAGCGGGGCCTGCCGAATGAATGCCCTTCCGGTCATTCCCGATGTGAAATTCTGGCTCGCCTGCGGTTTCGGAACCAGCCTGCTGGCGCTTTCCTGGATCGATATCCGACATCTCATTCTGCCCGATGCCCTGACCCTGCCGCTGGTCGCCGCCGGCCTGGCATGGTGCGCCTGGACCACGCCAGGCCTGCTGCCGGCCCACGCCGCCGGCGCGGCGGCGGGATATATCTCCTTCCGCCTGGTGGCGTCGGCCTACCGGCATTTCCGCCATCGCGACGGCCTGGGTGAAGGCGACGCCAAACTGGCCGCCGCCGCCGGGGCCTGGGTCGCCTGGGAAGGATTACCCAGCGTCATCCTGCTGGCCGCGATTGCCGGTCTTCTGGTCATCGCGGTCATCGCCCTGGTCCGCCGCCGGCTCGACCCCCGCATGCCCATCCCTTTCGGCCCATGTCTGGCGTTGGGGTTGTGGATGACGTGGCTGCACGGCCCCCTCAGCCTGTGACGGAACGCCATGACCGTTGATATTCCCCCGTCTTTCCCCGCTCCTGCCGCCACCTCCCCCGAGGCGGCGATGGACGCCTTGGCCGAAGTCATCATGGAGCGCGGCCTGGTCGACGCCAGAACGCTGGAACGGGCCCGCCGCGTCGCGGAAGACACCGGGCGAAGGCTCGACGGAGTCCTCATCCAGTTGGGCCTGGCCAGTGAACGGGGGCTCGCCGAAGCTTATGCCGCCCTGTTGGGCCTGCCGCTGGCCACAGCCGACCGTTTTCCGGAAGACCCCGTGCTCTCCGAGCGGCTCAAACCAAAATTTCTCCGTCATGCCCATGTGGTTCCGCTGACCTGCGACGGCGATGGCGTCATCGTGGCGATGACCGACCCCTTCGACCAGTTCACCCGTCAGAGCATCGCCGCCGCCGTCGGCAAACCGGTCCGGATCGAAGTCGCCGTTCCCATCGACCTCGAAGCGGCCCTGGACCGCCTTTATCCGGATTGGTCGGAAGGCAAGCCGCAAGCGGACGAGGATGACGCCGGCGAGACCACGCCGATCGAGGAGGACGCCGAACGCCTGAAGGATCTGGCCAGCGAGGCGCCGGTCATCCGTCTGGTCAACCAGATCATCGCCAGGGCCGTCGAGACGCAGGCATCGGATATCCACATCGAACCGTTCGAAAACGCCCTTCGGGTGCGCTACCGCTACGACGGCGTCCTGCACGAGGCCGAGGCGCCGCCGGCCCATCTCACGGCGGCGATCATCTCGCGCATCAAAATCATGGCGCGGCTCGACATCGCCGAACGCCGCCTGCCCCAGGACGGCCGGATCAAACTCGCCGTGCGCGGCCAGGAGGTCGACTTCCGCGTCTCCACCATCCCGTCGCTGCATGGCGAGACGGTGGTTCTGCGCGTGCTCGATCGCAACGCCGTCGAATTCGATTTCGGCAAGCTCGGCATGTCGCCCCAAGCGACGGATCGTTTCACCGCGGCGCTCGACCAGCCCAACGGCATCGTCCTGGTCACCGGCCCGACGGGGTCCGGCAAGACCACCACCCTCTATACCGGGCTGCTCCGCCTCAACACCGTGGTCCGCAAGATCGTGACGGTGGAGGATCCCATCGAATATCAGCTCGCCGGCATCAACCAGATCCAGGTCAAACCGCAGATCGGCCTCACCTTCGCCACGCTACTGCGCTCGATCCTGCGCCAGGATCCGGACGTCATCATGGTGGGCGAGATCCGCGACCTGGAGACCGCGCAGATCGCCGCCCAGGCCGCGTTGACCGGCCATCTCGTGCTCTCCACCCTGCACACCAATTCCGCCGCCTCGACCATCACCCGGCTACGCGACATGGGTCTTGAGGATTATCTGATCACCGCGGTGCTGCGCGGCATCCTGGCCCAGCGGCTGGTGCGCCGGCTTTGTCCGCAATGCCGCCGGGAAACGCCGGCCTCGGCGGAACTGGTCGAACGTTTCGGCCTCTCCCGCCTGGCCCCTGAGCCTTACACCCTTTTCCACCCGGTCGGCTGCCCGCATTGCCGGGGCACCGGGTTCAAGGGACGCATGGCCATCGCCGAATTCCTGCTCCTCGACGAACCCGTCGAACGCCTGATCTTCGAGCGCGCCGATCACACGGCCATCGAGCAGGCGGCCATCGCCCTCGGCATGCGCCCGATGTTCGACGCCGGGCTCGCTGCCGCCCTGGCCGGCGAAACCACCATCGAGGAAGTGACCCGCTCGATCCGGATGGATGGCTGATCATGCCGGTCTTCCGCTATCTCGCCATCGATCCCGCCGGACTGGTGCAGCGGGGGACCATGGAGGCGGCGGACGGCGCGGCGGTGGCCGATAGCCTGCAGCGCCGCGGCCTCACCCCCATGCGGACCGATCCCGCCGGCGCCGGCGGCTTTTTCGGGGAATTGGTGGCGACGGAATTCTCATGGCGACGGGACGCCTTGAGCCATCAGGACGTCGCCATCATCACCCGCGAACTGTCCACCATGCTGGAAGCCGGCCAGGATCTCGACCGCGCGCTTCGCTTCATCGTCGAAACCGCCGCCAACGCGCGGATCCGGATCGTCATGGACCGGGTCCGCTCGAAAGTGCGCGGCGGCGGCGCCCTGGCCGCCGCCCTGGCCCTGGAGGGACGGAGCTTCTCGCGCCTTTATATCGGCATGGTGCGGGCCGGCGAGGCCGGCGGCACGCTTTCCGCCACCCTCGATCACCTGGCGGCGCTTCTGGAACGCGAGCGCGCCCTGAGCGCCAGCATTCAGTCGGCCATGATCTACCCCGCCCTGCTCCTGGTGGCGGCCGCCGGCACCATTACCCTGCTGCTGACCTCGGTCCTGCCCCAGTTCGCGCCGCTGTTCGCGCAGAATGGCGCGGAAATGCCCGCGGCGACCCGCACGATGATGGCAATGGGCGATTTCCTGTCCGTCGCCGGCCCCTGGATGCTGATCGGTTTTCTGATCATCGGCCTGGCCGCCCGGCAAGCCCTGAAGGATCCGGCGATCCGCCTGCCGGTCGATCGCATCCTATTGCGCCTGCCGGTCGCCGGCCTGCTGTTCCGCCATACCCTGGCCGCCCGCTTCAGCCGCACCCTGGGGACCCTGCTCAAGAACGGCGTCCCCCTGGTCGCCACCTTGAGCATCGTCAAGGATGCGCTCGGCAACCTGGCCGCCGTAGCCGCCGTCGAACGCGCCGCCGCAGCCGCCAAGGGGGGAGGCGGCCTGACCCAGACACTCGCCGAATCGCATATTTTCCCGCCGCGCGCCATCCATCTGCTGCGCCTGGGCGAGGAAACCGCGCAACTGGCCAAGATGGCCCTGAAGGCCGCCGACATCCACCAGGAGGAAGCGCATCGGACGGTGGAACGGCTGGTCGCCCTGCTGGTCCCGGCGATCACCGTCGCCATGGGCGGCGCCGTCGCCGCCATCGTCGGCTCGCTGTTGCTGGCCATGCTGAGCCTCAATGACCTGGCGCATTGAGATGAGCGCGGCCCCCGTCGCCGGCAAGGGGCGCGAAAGCGCGGAAAAAATGTGCGGAAACAAACAAGTCCTTGATGTCGCGCGGACGCGCGCACCCCTCACCCGCTCGCTCACGCTCGCCGCCCTCTCCCGCAAGGGGCGAGGGCTGGGGACGGAAAAGCCCTTCTCCCCCCGTGGGAGAAGGGTTGGGATGAGGGGGAGAATATCCCGTCACCTCGCCAGAAAGGCGCGGCGCGACGGCTTCACCCTTATCGAAATGGTCGTCGTGCTGGCCATCCTGGGGGCGATGCTGGGCCTCGTCGTCGGGCGGGGATCGCCGTCGAGCCATGGGCTGGAACTTCGGGGAGCCGCAGGAGAACTCGCGGCGGGGCTGCGCGAGGCGCGGTCGCGGGCGATCCTGACCAACCGCCCGGTCAGCCTGGTGATCGATTTGGCGGGGCGCCGCTTTCGCGTCGGCGACAAGGATTTCGTCGCCCTGCCTTCCGACCTGCCCATCGCCCTGCTCACCATCCGGGGGGAAGTCCGCGCCCTCCGTGAAGCCGGCATCCGCTTCGAACCCGACGGCAGCTCCTCGGGCGGGCGCATCGATCTGGGCGACGACGGCCGGCGTCTCAGGATCGCCGTCGACTGGCTGACCGGCGGGGTCAGCGTTGCCGAGGCGACGCCCTGAAATGCGCAACGACGACGGCTTCACCCTGCTGGAGGTGCTGGTCGCCTTCGTCATCGCGGCGGCGGCCTTGGGCCTGCTGTTCAACGCGGCGGGGGACGGCATCGCCGCCGTCGACAGGGCCGGCCGCACCGAGGAGGCCGTCTCCCGCGCCAAATCGCATCTTGCCGCCCTGGGCCGCGACGTCGCCCTGGCCGACGGCACCTTCGAAGGCGATGACGGCGGCGGCTATCGTTGGCGGATCCGCGTCACTCCGGTGGCGACGTCCACGCCGCCGGATATGGCCCCCTCCGGCGGTGTCCGCCAGCGGTCCCTGTCGCTCTACGCCATCGAGATCACCCTGTCCTGGACCGACGGCGGCCAGGACCGCGAGGTGGTGCTGCGAAGCGAACGACTTTTACCGGCGAGGCACTGACGTGACTCGCCTCATTGTCCCTCGCCGGGCGCCGATATCCATCGGCTTGGCCGCCGCCTCAATGGCGGCTGAGACCGGCGAGGCACTGACGTGACTCGCCTCATTGTCCCTCGCCGGGCGAGGACAGGCATGCGCTCCGACGCCGGCTTCACTCTGCTGGAGATCCTGATCGGGCTGGCGGTGCTAGGCCTGCTGATGGCGGGATTGGCGCAGGGAATGCAATACGGTTTCAAGGTCTGGGACGCCCAGGCGGCGACCATCGCCCGGCGGGATCGGCTCGACGCGGTGGACCGCGCGCTCCGCCAACTGATCGCCCAAACCAACGCCCGCGAGGGAGAGGGCGCGACATCTTTCGAGGGTGAGACCGGGCGCGTCAGCTTCACCACCCAGCTTCCCGCCGCCCTGGCCTCCGTCTCGCGGCGGGCCGACGCCACCTTGCTGGTCGAGAACCACCGCCTGATCCTGCGCTGGACTCCGCATCTGCATGCGACGCGATTGGCCGGACCGAGAACGCCCGGCGAGACCGAACTCCTGTCCGGTGTCGAAAAAGTGGAGTTCAGCTATTGGAAACCCGCCGGCGCCGAGGGCGCGGCAGGCGGCTGGCAAACGTCCTGGTCCGACCGGCAGCCGCCGGAACTGGTCAGAATCCGGATCCTGTTTCCTCCGGGCGAGTCCCGCCGATGGCCGGACATCATCGCCGCCCGGCAGCGGGAACCGGACAGGCAGTGACCCGAACCAGCCCTAGTGGCACCGGCGTCCCTGCCGGTGCCACTGTTTTATCCACGGCTGGCAATGTACTAGCTTCCGACGTTCCAGATCTCCTCGCCATATTCCGCGACGGTCCGATCGGAAGAGAACTTGCCCATGCGCGCGACGTTCAGGATGGCCTTCCTTGTCCAGGCGTCGGCGTCAACATAAAGCTGGTCCACCCGCTCCTGCGTGGCGATGTAGGCGGGATAATCGGCGCTCAGCAGATAGTGATCGCCCCCCAGGGTCAGAGAATCGACGATCGGACGGAAACGGTCGGGCTGATCGGGGGAGAAATAACCCGAACCGATCATATCGAGGACCTGCGCCAGTTCCGGATTGGCCGCGATGGCGGCGGCGCTGTCCCAGCCGTCGCGGTGCACGCGGGCCACCTCCTGCGCGGTCAGGCCGAACAGGAACATGTTTTCCTCGCCCACCTCCTCGCAGATCTCTACATTGGCGCCGTCCCAGGTTCCGATGGTCAGGGCGCCGTTCAGCGCCAGCTTCATGTTTCCCGTGCCCGAGGCTTCGGTACCGGCGGTGCTGATCTGCTGCGAAAGATTGGCCCCCGGAATGATCAGTTCTGCGGTCGAGACATTGTAGTTCGGAACGAACACCACCTTCAGCCGCGAGCTCGTCAAGGGGTCGTTGTTGACCACGTCGGCGACGTCGTTGATCAGTTTCAGGATCAGCTTGGCCATGAAATAGCCGGGCGCCGCCTTGCCGCCGACGATCACCGTGCGCGGCACGGCAAAAGCGGTGGGATTGGCGCGGATGCGATTGTAGCGGGTCACCACATGCAGCACATTGAGAAGCTGCCGCTTATACTCGTGCATCCTTTTGACCATGACGTCGAACAGCGAGTCGGTATCGACCGGAACCCCCAGCCGTTGCTCGATGACTTGCGCCAGGCGTTGCTTGTTGGTCCGCTTGGCCTGGGCGAAGCGTTCCCGGAACTCGGCGTCCTCGGCCAGGGGCGCCAGGGCCTGAAGCTCCTCCAGCCGGGTCACCCAGCCGTCACCGATTTCCTCGGTGATCAGCGCGGCGAGAGGACGGTTGGCCGACAAAAGCCAGCGGCGCGGCGTGATCCCGTTCGTCTTGCAACTGATCTTGCCCGGCTGGAAGCGGTCGAAATCGGCGAAGATCGTGCTTTTCATCAAATCGGTGTGGATCTCGGCCACCCCGTTCACGCTGTGGGAACCGACCACCGCCAGATGCGCCATGCGAATCCGCCGCGTCCCGTCCTCGTCGACGAGGGACATCCGCCTCAACAGATCCATCTCGCCCGGCCAGCGATGCCGCACGTCGTTGAGAAAGCGTTGATTGATTTCGTAGATGATGTCGAGATGACGCGGCAGCAGCCGCTCGAACAGGTCGACCGGCCAGGTTTCCAGGGCTTCCGGCAGCAAGGTGTGGTTGGTGTAGCCGCAGGTCTTGACGGTGATGGTCCAGGCGCGCTCCCAGTCATAGTGATGGTCGTCGAGCAGGACTCGCATCAGTTCCGCCACCGCCATCGCCGGATGGGTATCGTTCATCTGGATCGCCACATGATCGGGCAGCAGATCGAAATTGCTGTGCGTCTTGCGGAAACGCGCGATGATGTCCTGCAACGAAGCGCATACGAAGAAATATTCCTGCCGGAAACGCAGTTCCTTGCCGCGCGCTGTCGAATCGCTGGGATAGAGAACCTTGGAAAGATTTTCCGATTCGTTCTTGTCGCGGACGGATTCGATATAATTGCCCTGATTGAAGTATTTGAGATTGAACTCGCGTGTGGACTTGGCCGCCCACAGACGCAGGTTGTTGACCGTCTTGCCGCCGAATCCCGGCACCGGGACGTCATAGGCCATGGCCATCACTTCCTCGGAGTCGACCCATTGACTATTCCACCGGCCCTCGCCGTCGCGGTACCGCACGACGCGCCCGCCGAACCGAACCGGATAGATCACCCCCGGCCGCTGAAACTCCCAGGGATTGCCGTAGCGTAGCCAGTTTTCCGGCGATTCCACCTGCCAGCCCCGCTCCACATGCTGCGTGAACATGCCGAATTCGTAGCGAATCCCGTAACCGAAGCCCGGAAGCCCCAAGGTCGCCATGCTGTCGATCAGGCAGGCCGCCAGACGTCCCAGGCCGCCATTGCCCAGGGCCGGCTCGACCTCCCAGCTCTGCAATTCGTCGAAATCATAGCCCAGGCTTTCGGTCGCCTCGCGGAAAGCGTCGTAAAGCCCAAGATTGATCATGGAGTTGGTCAAGGCGCGTCCGACCAGGAACTCCATGGAAAGGTAATAGACCCTTTTCACGTCGTTATCGTAGTAGCTGCGCATGGTGCGCACCCAGGCCGAGATCAGACGGTCGCGCAGAGAAAAGGCCGCCGCCAGATACCAATCGCGCGAGGTGGCGAACAGCGGGTCCTTGCCCACCGAGTAGAGCAGATGATCCGTCAGGCTCTGCTTGATCGCGGCCACGTCAAAGGCTGCCTCCGCCGGCAGCGGCGAGTCCATCGTCCTCAACATGCCATTTTCTCCTCATCAACACCGGATCGCGAGGCCCCCCGGCAGGCGGGAATATCTTTTGCACTGCACATATTTGACCGCAGCGAGTCAAGCCCCCTCCATCCGCCGGAGCGGCGTGGGGTCGGATTTTTCACGTCGGACGCTCCTGCGCCAGCCGTTCGGTAAGCGCAGTCAATCGCCGGTCGGCCAGCATGGCGCGGATCTCCCGGGGATAGCGGATCCGCCAATTGGGATGCTGGTCGGTGGTTCCCGGCAGGTTCATTTGCAGGCTGAGCCCCAGAAGATCCTCGAACTGCGCCATCAGCAACAGCGAGGGAGTCCGCGCCAGATAAAGATGGACGGCCTCGGCCAGCCGCTCCAGCCGATCGTCCGGAATATCGGGGCCGTCCGGGAAATCGGCGTCGAGCAGATCCGCGCCGATCAGCGCCTCGCGCAGCAGCGACCGGTCGCCGCTGCGCTGCCGGACCTCCTCGTCCGCCAGGGCCGGATCGGGATAAAGGGCCAGACGGCGCCGTGATTCGATGTCGATCCCCCGCCACCACCCGGCCAGGCTGGGCAGATCGTGCGTGCCGAAAGCGATCAGGGCGGACCGGGGGAACTCGTCCGGCGGACGCATCCGTCCTTTCCGCTTTTCGAAAACCAACAGGCGGTAGCCCAGGATGTCCCGCTCGGCCATGCGTTCGCGGAAGCCGCTGGGCACGGTGCCCAGATCCTCGCCGATCACCAGGCAGTTCTTCCGACGGCTGGCCAGGGCCACCAGACCGAACAGATCCTCCACCGGATAGCGCACATAGGCCCCCTGGTCGGCCTTCGCCCCCTGGGGCACCCAATAAAGGCGCTGCAGGCTCATCGCGTGGTCGAGACGCATGGCTCCGGCATGGCGCATGTTCGCCTCCAGCACCGCAAGGAACGGCAGATAGGCGCCGTCTTGCAAGGCGAAGGGATTGAAGGGAACCAATCCCCAGTCCTGTCCGGCGAGGTTGAGCGGATCGGGGGGAGCGCCGATCGACACCCCCAGGCAGAGGAGTTTCTGATTGGCCCAGGCCTCCGCCCCGTCGTCGGCGATGCCGACGCCGAGATCCCGGTAAAGCCCCACCGGCATGCCGCCCCGGAGGCAGGCGCCCTGCGCCGCCGCCAACTGCTGGTCGGCCAGCCATTGGAGGTAGATGTGAAACCCGACCGCGTCGGCGTGCCGCCGGGCGAAATCGCCGACCGCCGGACCATCGGGATCGTGGTATTCGGCCGGCCATTGCCGCCAGAAGCCCAATCCCGGATCACTGGCCAGGAAATGAGCCTGCAGGGCCTCGAAAACGGCGAAATTCCGCAAATCGTCGCCGCCGTCCCGCATAAACCGGCGATAGGCTTTCCCCCGGTCGCTTTCGGCATCCTGCGCCGGGCCGGCCCGGAAGGCCTCCCAGCAGACCTCGAGGATCAGCCGCTTCAACCGGGCCTGGGCCGGGTAATCGATCAACTCGGCCTGTCGGACGGCGGCCAGGTCGGCCTGGAAGGCCGGCTCGGCGAACAAGCGGCGGGCCTCGGCGCTCGCCTGGAATTCGGGAACGGCCTCGACGTCGATATAGGCGATGTTGAGATATTTCCGGCTCGACGGAGAATAGGGGCTGAAACGCTCCGGCCGTGCCGAGAACAGGGCATGCAGCGGATTGACGCCGATGGCGGCGGCCCCTTGCCGTCCGGCCAGATCGGCCAGATCGGCCAGCGCCGAAAAATCGCCGACTCCCCAGTCGTTCCCGCCCCTCAAGGCGTAAAGCTGGGTGGCGAATCCCCAGACGCCCTTGCCGTCCCGCAACGGCCGCGGCAGATGGGCATGTCCGGGAGTGATGATGAGGGTCGTCTCGGCGCCCAGACCGCCGCGAGCGATCCGCAGACGATGAATCCCGCACAGCGGCGTCCCGGGCAGGGTGAAGCGGAAGCGGCGAAGCTGTAGGCCGTCTTCGATCCGCTCGCCGATGACCGACGAGGCGTCGGGTATCCATTTCCCGGTATGCAACGCGCCATTTTCCTCGACCACCTCCCAGTCGACCGGCGCATCGCCGCCCGCGACCGGCAAGGTCAGGCGGATCGACGGCGGGCCGGCGGCCTCGGGACTGACCACCACCGGATCCAGGGTCCGACGCCAGGGTCTGGCCTCGAACGCCGCCAGACTGGCGGCGACGGCCTCCGGGGTCGTCACCTCGAAGCCCATGGCCGTCAGAAAGGCGCGCTTGGTCTCCGCCGGCACCGGTCGGTACTGTCCGAAGAAATCGACCCAGCCTTCCTCGATTCCGGCAAGAACGGACAGACGATTCAAGGCGTCATGCTGTCCGTTCATTCACCAACCCCCTTCTCGCGCCCGTAGCCCCGCACGCCGGAAAGCGGTGTCAGCACCGCCAGGGAATAAGGCTGCACGACGCATTGGGCCAAGGGCTCGACCCGGCCCGCGCGCCGGCCGTCGGCGGCGCTCGCCGTGTCGAGCAGAACGATCCATCCCCCGCCGCCGTCGTCCGGCAGCCGGTAGGTGATCGGCTCGACATAGGCGTTGAGCAGCACCAGCAACGGAGCTTCGCGCTCGTCCTCGTCGGACGGGTCGACCCCCAGAAGGAAGCCCAGCGAATGGGTGTATGGCGCGACCCAGTCGCCATGGCTCATTTCCCGCCCTTCGGGAGTGATCCAGAGAATGTCCTTCACCGAGGAGTCGGGAAACGCCTCGCCGCTGAAGAAGCGCTGCTTGCGCAGCACCGGGAAATCGCGCCGTAATTTGATCAGAAGCTGCACGAAGGCGTGCAGGTCCTCGTCCACATGGCTCCAATCGGTCCAGCTGATGGCATTGTCCTGGCAATAGGCGTTGTTGTTGCCCTGCTGCGTGCGTCCCAGTTCATCCCCGGCGAGAATCATCGGCACGCCCTGGCTGAGCAGCAGGCTCGCCATCAGATTGCGAACCTGGCGTGCCCTGAGCGCCCGGACGTCGGCATCGGTCGTTTCGCCCTCCACGCCGCAGTTCCAGGCGTAATTGGCGTCCGTTCCGTCCCGGTTTTCCTCGAAATTGGCTTCGTTGCGCTTGATCTCGAACGTCACCAGGTCGCGCAGGGTGAAACCGTCATGCGCGGTGATGAAATTGATGCTGGCCCAGGGACGCCGGCCGCCCCAGCCGAACAGGTCCGAGGAGCCCGTCAGCCGGGAAGCCAGCTCGCCGATCAGCCCCCCCTCGCCGCACCAGAAGCGGCGCAGGGTATCGCGATAACGGCCGTTCCACTCCGACCAGCCCGGCGGAAAACCGCCCAGGCGATAGCCGTCGCCCCCCAGATCCCATGGCTCGGCGATCAATTTCACCCGGGACAGTACCGGATCCTGCCTTACGGCGTCGAGGAAGCCCGACCCTCCGTCGAAACCGGCCTTCTCACGCGCCAGACTGGCCGCCAGGTCGAAACGGAAGCCGTCGACATGCATGTCCTCGACCCAGTAGCGCAAGCTGTCCATGACCAGTTGCAGGACCCTGGGATGCCGGAGATTGAGCGTATTGCCGCACCCCGAATAGTTTTCGTAGAAGCGCTCGTTGCCGGGGACCAGACGATAATAGGAAAGATTGTCGATTCCCTTCAGCGACAGGGTCGGCCCCAGATGGTTGCCCTCGGCGGTGTGGTTGTAGACGACGTCGAGAATGATCTCGATGCCGGCGTCATGCAGCCGGCCGACCATGGTTTTGAAATCGCCATGGGCCGAGGCGGAATAATAGCGGGGGTCGGGCGCGAAAAAGCCGACGGAATTATAGCCCCAGTAGTTGCGCAAACCCCGTTCGATCAGAAGCCGTTCATCGATGATGGCATGGACGGGAAGCAGTTCCAGGGTGGTCACGCCCAGTTGCACCAGGTGATCGATCACCGCCGGTTGCGCCAAGCCCAGGAAGGTGCCGCGGAGATTCCTCGGCACCAGGGGATGACGCATGGTCAAGCCGCGCAGATGCGCTTCATAGATGATGGTTTGCGACCAGGGCACGGCCGGAGGATGGTCGTCGGTCCAACTGAATGCCGTGTCGATCACCCGGCATTTGGGCATCACGCGGGCGTTGTCCCGGCGATCGAAGGAAAGATCCGCCTTGGGATGATCCGTCCGGAAGCCGAAATGGCTGTCCGACCACCGCAATTGCCCGACCAGTTCCCGGGCATAGGGGTCGACCAGCAGCTTGTGGGGATTGAAACGGTGCCCCGCCGCCGGTTCGTAGGGACCATGCACCCGATAACCGTAAAGCTGCCCCGGCCGGCAGTCCGGCAGATAGACATGCCAGACCTCGTCGGTATATTCCGGCAGGACAATGCGTTCGACTTCCCGTTGATTGCCGGAATCGAACAGGCACAGCTCGACCTTTTCGGCATGGGCGGAAAAAATGGCGAAGTTGACTCCGCGGCCATCCCATTGGGCGCCGAGCGGATAGGGCTTTCCGGGGCGGATGCGGCGGATCGGCGGCATGACCGTGCTACCGCCGTTCCGGTCGCAGAATCAGCGCCGCCAGGGGCGGCAGGCGAAGAGCCAGCGAATAAGGATGGCCGTGCCAGGGAATGTCGTCGGCGACCCGCCCGCCGGCCAGCCCGACGTCGCTGCCGCCGTAATAACCGGAATCGGTATTCAACATCTCCTGATACCAGCCGCCCCGCGGCACGCCCAGGCGGTAGAACTCGCGCACCACGGGGGTGAAATTGATCACCACCACCACGAAGTCGTCGGGATCCACGGCCATGCGACGCCAGGAGATGACCGAATTGTCGCGGTCGTTGCAATCGATCCAGGCGAAGCCCTGGGCCTCGCAGTCCTGCTGGTGCAACGCCGGCAGATCGCGATAGAGGCGATTGAGATCGGCCACGCAGCGGCGGATGCCCTGATGCGCCGGCTCGGCGAGCAGATGCCAATCAAGGCTGGCATCGATGTTCCATTCGCTCTCCTGGCCGAACTCCTGGCCCATGAAAAGCAGCTTCTTGCCGGGATGGGCGAACATGAAGGCGTAATAGGCGCGCAGATTGGCGAATTTCTGCCAGGTGTCCCCCGGCATCCGCCCGAAGATCGAGCCCTTGCCGTGCACGACCTCGTCATGACTGAGCGGCAGGACGAAATTCTCATGAAAGGCGTAGAGCAGACCGAAGGTCAGATCGTCGTGGTGATAGCGCCGGTGGATGGGGTCCCTACTCATGTAATGGAGCGTGTCGTGCATCCAGCCCATGTTCCATTTGTAGCCGAACCCCAGTCCGCCCAGATGCACGGGGCGCGAAACCATCGGCCAGGCGGTCGATTCCTCGGCGATGGTCACCGCCCCCTTCTGTTCCCCATAGACCACCTCGTTCATCCGCCGAAGGAATTCGATGGCTTCCAAATTCTCGTTGCCGCCATAGCGGTTGGGAATCCACTCGCCGGGCTGGCGGGAATAATCGAGGTAGAGCATCGAGGCCACCGCATCGACCCGAAGGCCGTCGATATGATATTCCTCCAGCCAGAACAAGGCGTTGGAATAGAGATAATTGGCGACCTCGTTGCGCCCGAAATTGAAGATCGCCGTGTTCCAGTCCTTGTGCATGCCCTGGCGCGGATCGGCATGCTCGTAGAGATGGGTGCCGTCGAAAAGGCGCAGACCGTGGGCATCGGTGGGGAAATGACCGGCCACCCAATCAATGATGACGCCGATGCCCAGATCGTGCATGTGATCGACGAAGGCGCGGAAATCGTCCGGTGAACCGAAGCGGCTGGTCGGAGCGTAAAGCCCGATCGGCTGATATCCCCAGGACCCGGTGAAGGGATGTTCGTGGATGGGCAGCAACTCGATATGCGTAAACCCCATCTCCTTGACATAGACGCCCAGTTCATCGGCCAATTCCCGATAGGTCAGCGACCGGTTGTCCTCGCCCGGCTTGCGCCGCCACGACCCCAGATGCACCTCGTAGATGCTGACCGGCGCCTGGCGGGCCGACGCCTCCTGGCGGCGGGCCATCCAGGACGAATCGGTCCAGCCGTAGCTTCCCAGATCGAAGACTTTCGATGCCGTCCTCGGCGGTTGTTCGGCGTAAAAACCATAAGGGTCGGCCTTGGCCGGCAGCAGCCGTCCCTTGGCATCGGTCAGCTCATATTTGTAAAGCGCTCCGGCCGCCAGATCGGGAATGAAGATTTCCCAGACCCCGGAGCCGCCACGGCGGCGCATCGGATGCACCCGCCCGTCCCAGCCGTTGAAGTCGCCGATGACGGAAACCCGGCGGGCATTGGGCGCCCAAACCGCGAAAGAGACGCCGGGGACGTCATCGAGACGCATGACATGGGCCCCCAGGCGCTGATAGAGATGCAGATGCGTCCCCTCGCCCAGAAGATGCAGATCCAGTTCACCCAGGATCGGCGGGAAGCGGTAGGGATCGTCGCGGACGAGGCTTTTCCCGTTTCCGTCCTCGATCCGCAGGCGGTAGTCGAAGCGTTGCCGCCGGCCCACCGGGCCGCCGAACAGGCCGTCGGGATGCAGGCGCGGCAGATCCGCGATCACCTCGCCGCTGGCGGGATCGATCACCGCGACGGCGGCGGCCCCCGGCTGCATGCAGCGCAGGACGAGGCCGTCCTCCCCTTCCTGCAGCCCAAGAAAAGCGAAGGGATCGCCATGGTCGGCACGGATAATGGCATCAATGGCCATATCCAGGGGTGACTTGGACTTTTTACTGGGCTTGGCCAATCCGTGGCTCCTCGCTGGCTGGCAATCCTGTCTCGTCCATTCCACCATGATCAGCCAGGATGGGCGGTTGGTCTAGCCCGGATTTGTTCCCGCCTTCCGATCATTGACCGAAGACGGCGTTTCGTCGCACTGTGATTGAAGTGCCGCCTGGACTTTCGGCACGGTGGACAAATTCATGACCATCGGCTAAAGCCCACCGTCATTCGTTTCGTCCGTCATTGGCCTTGAGAAGGAGAATGCATATGTCCGCGACCGCCAAGACCTTGGGCTCCCTGGGCATCGCCCTGGTCGGTCTGATCGTCTATCTGAGCATTTTCGTCGGCTACTCCGTCTTCAAGATCAATTTCTTCGGATTTGCGATCTATCTCGGCCTGGGCCTGACGGCTCTTCTGTTCGTCATCGTCCTGATGCTCACCTCGGCCAAGGATATCGAAGACTTCCACGGCTGAGCCGTCGGCCGTCACGCCGCACGGGGCCTGTTTTGCAACAGGCCTCGTCGCCGGCGATCACGCCACCTTGTCTTCCCCGACCGCATCGGATTCGTCGCCATCCGAAACGGGCTCGCCGTCCTCGCCGTTTTCTCCGGCGTCACCGTCGTCTTCCCGTTCCCCGTCCTCCGCCTCGTCGGCGCTCTCCTCCGCGACCGTCCTCGAATCGAAGAGGGCGTCCTCCTCCGGCTCCCGCTTCGCCACGAAGAACTTGCCTCTCGCCCCCGTGGACCCGCGCCTCGCCACCGGCTCGACGACGGTGAACGCCGCGCCGCATTCGGGGCAGGCGATCGGGAAACGCATCATGTCGTAGAAGTTCTTGCCGCAGCTTTGGCAAGTGCGCTTCTCGCCCCATTCCTGTTTTGCCATCATCGCTCCTTGGGGCATGTGTGATCGTCTCGCCATCTGCCGCCATCCCGGGACGGATTCATAGTTTTTTCGTCCGGGCGACGCCTCCGGGGTTAGCGAAGCGGAAGAGTGGAATGCGCGGTCCAGTCGGGAATCGGTTGCGACGACCATTCGTTGTCTGGCAGGAGATAGCCCTAACCCGCCGTTCGGCATTACGCTCGGGTTCCTATCGCATGACGGCTGTTAGGGCGTGTGGACATTTGGCAATCGGCCAGATTCTCTTCTGTCCTCTTGATCGTTCCGGTGCGCTCCAGCTTTTGATTAACCACCAAGGCACCAAGACACCAAGGTGGCGGAGTGTACCGCCGGCATTTTCCCGTCCCGGCATCGACTGTCGGCCGAATGCCTGCGGCGCGGATTGGCCGCCGCCGACTGATCCGAAAGACGCCTTGGTGACTTGGTGCCTTGGTGGTTCAAAATATCCGGGGGTTCCTTTCATGCCATCGGGGAACCAGAGGCAACGGGAGAAGTCTTAAGGCGCCCCATCAAGGGGGCATGGCCGTCATGAATGTCCACGCGCCCTAATGCCGAGGCGCCAAAAAAATTGCCGATAAGTTTTAGCGAGGCGCCCAGATCTCGAAGCTGACGGTCTGGGCGTCGAGGATCTTGTGATTTGCGTCAGCCAGTTCGAGCAGGATCCGATGTGGCCCGACCGGCAGGCCCTGGATGACGATCGGCTCCACGCTGGCATGGAGCCAGTGCCACGGGCCGTCATCGACCGTGACATGCAGATGTCCAATTCGCGGAGTGACCTGCAGCGCGGCCTCGCCATAGATCGGGACGATCTTCAGATTCTCGGTCCGGAAAGCGACGATGACCAGTCCCCTGGACAGCGGACCGGCCAATGGCGGGTTGACCAGCAAATGCGCCGCGGCCTCCGCCCCCACGTCCGCCGGGACGGCATGAGCCTCATGGTCTTCGGCACGGGCGGTGGACCAGCCCGGCGGGCATATCGTGACAAGAAAGAGGATGAGAGCGGCGGAGCGAGAAATCATGCGGGTCACCTGCATATTGAAGGCGAGACGGATTTTCCAAATGTAAGCATTGATTACACGGAGTGGCTCGTCATTGTCCAATGAAATGTAATCAACGATTACAAAATGCGGTGGCGATGCTAAGGTCGAGGGATGTCCAGACCCAGTACTCCAGCAGCCAAGGCATCCGTCGGCGGACCGCCGGGACGGCGTTATCACCACGGCAATCTGCGCCAGGCGCTTCTCGAAGCGACGGTGCAACTGATCGAAACCCAAGGCCTCGACCAGGTAAGCGTGCGTGCGGTCGCCAAGATGGTGGGGGTATCGCCAGGCGCGCCTTTTCGGCATTTTCCAACCCGGACCGCCCTGCTTACGGCTGTGGCGGAGCAGGCCATGGATCGGCTGCGGGAAGAGATCGACAAGGCTCTTGCCGCTGCGGCGGGTGAGAATGCCCTGATGCGCTATCGCGCTCTCGGCATCGGGTTTTTCACCTGGGCTTTCGGCAATCCGGTGCATTTCCAGGTTATTTCCACGCGCGCAGTGATCGATTTCGAAGGATCGTCGTTGAGAGCGCGCAATGATGAGATTCGCGCCGTCATGGCCGACATGATGCGCGATGCGCAGGCCGCGGGGTTGCTGCGCCGGGGAGACCCGGTTCGTTACGCCGTCGCGGGGCGGGCGCTCGGCTACGGTCTTGCCCGCATGTATATCGATGGGCAATTCCCGAGCTGGGATGTCGAGGATTTGAACCCGCTTCAGGAGGTGATCGGGATTTTTGATCAGTTCATCGCTTCGATCGCCGCTTGAAATGGGCGCCGTCACCGGCGGCTTCCGGCCCATCCCGGGGCGGCGCTATTACGCCCCCCCGTTGCGAGCCCTCAGGCCGGGAAAACCACCGTCACGCAAAGACCGCCTTCCGGTCTGTTGGCCAGCGTGATGTCGCCGCCATGGGCGCGGATGACCGAACGGGCCACCGACAATCCCAGGCCGGTCCCGCCGGTATCGCGGTTGCGCGACGATTCCACCCGATAAAAGGGGGCGAATACCCGATCCATCTCGGCCTCGGGAATACCCGGCCCGGCATCCATGACACGGACAGTGACCATTCCGGCATCGGAGGCCAGGACCACCTGGACGTCGCAGCCGTATTTCCGCGCATTGTCCAACAGATTGGCGAACGTCCGCTTGAAACCGGAAAGGCCGGCGGTCACGGTCAGGCTTTCCGGCCCTTCGTAACCGGCATCGAACTCGACGCACAACTCGGCAAGCGTCAGCGCGAAATCGAACGGGCGGCGCTTTTCGCGCGTCGCGTCGTCGCGGGCGAAGGCCAGCGTCGAGGAGATCATCGCCTCCATCTCGTCGAGATCGGAGAGCATCTTGACGCGCTGCTCGTCGTCATCGACGAATTCCGCCCTCAACTTGAGGCGGGTGATCGGTGTCCGGAGGTCATGGCTGATGGCGGCGACCATCTGCGTCCGGTCTTCGACGAAACGCCGCAATCTGGTCTGCATTTCGTTGAAGGCGAGCGCGGCGGCGCGCACTTCTCGCGGCCCCGAAAGCGGCATCTGCGGCGCGTTGACGTCGCGTCCCAGACGCTGCGCCGCGGCGGCAAGAAGCGCCAGGGGCTTGGCCGCCCGCCGCACGGCCAGAACCGACAGAACCATCACCACCAGAAGCCCGCCGGTCAACGGACCGAAGAAACGCGGCCGTAAAAGGGGTTCCTCGAAGGGAACGTCGGCTACGAAATTGAGCCAGCCGCCATCCGGCAAATGCACGGCCACCACGGGTGGATGGGGCCGCCGACCCGGACCGATGCCGGGAGCGGGCGGAGACTCGAACCCCTCCCCCGGCGGAGAGGAGGGCTGATGATCGAAATGAAAATCGGGCAGGGGCTCCGGACCATGCGCCATACGGTGGTCCAGGCGGCCGTCCATGTCTGACGGCGGCATCGGCGGAAGCCTTCCCATCGAGACATGCATCTCATAGCCGGGAAGGCGTTTGTTCAATTCGTCTTGAATCACCGACAGGCCGGAATACTCGCCGTCGCCCGTCGCAATCAACGGATTGCGATCCCAGCCGATGCGCAATCCCGGACGCTCCATCGCGCGAATGATCCGGTGGCGGTCGGCCTCCGGCGTCGCCTCGAACACTTTGACGACTCCGGCGATATGCTCGGCACCTTCGCTGGACAGTCGGTTGACCAGTTCCATGCGGCTCATCGAATAGAGGATGACGCCGGCCACCTGAGACAACAGCAGACCGACCAACAGGACGACAACCGTCCGTCCGACCAGCGTATCGGGCAAGAACCACCGCAGGAAAGCCTTCATGCGGAGATCTCGGCGGCGAAAACATACCCACCGCCGCGCACCGTCTTGATCAGGCGCGGCTCCTTGGGATCGGCTTCGATCTTGCGGCGCAGCCGCATGACCTGAATATCGATGCTGCGGTCGAAGGGCGCCGCCGACCGCCCGCGCGCCAGATCGAGCAACTGGTCGCGGCTCAACACGCGGCGGGGATGGGTGGCGAAAGCCAGCAGCAGTTCATATTCCCCGGTCGAAAGCTCGACCTCGTCACCATTCGGCGAAACCAGGCGGCGCGGTCCCAGCTCAAGCACCCAACCGTCGAAACGCAAGATTTCCTCGTTGGATACCGGCGCGACGGGCAATGTATGGACACGACGCAACACCGCCTTGATCCGCGCCAGCAATTCACGGGGGCTGAACGGCTTGGGCAGATAATCGTCGGCGCCCATTTCCAGTCCGACGATACGGTCGGTATCGTCGCCCATCGCGGTCAGCATGATCACCGGCAAGGTGGAGGTTGCGCGCAACCGCCGGCACAGGGAAAGACCATCCTCGCCGGGCAGCATGAGATCGAGCACCACCAGATCGACGGCGGCCCCATCGAGGATCTTCATCATCTCGGGACCGTCTTTGGCGGAACTGACCCGCAAGCCGTGCTTCACCAGGAAGCGAGCCAGAAGGTTACGGATTTCCCGGTCGTCATCGACCACCAGGATATGAGGGGCTACGGGTTCTGTCATGATCGAACTATAGCGTGCGCCACTCCACTCGACAGCGAATTCCGGTAACGCGAGGTTTCGCCCCCGGCCGCTGTTACAAAACGATACCAAACACGGCGCGTTCCGCAATCAAGCCGTTACCGAGCCATGGCTTAATGCCTCTCAACGAACACAGAAATTCCTGCCCCGCGGCGTTCAATGCCCCACCCTTTGGACGCCGCACCGCCCCTTCCCCAAGTCACCCTGCGATTTTGGGGAAGGGGCACCCCTCCGCCGAATTAAGGAGGGACATCTTCCCGCCAAGCTGTATTACCATCGGGTCACATCCTTGCTCTTGGAGACCCACCCGATGTGGTTACGCCGGCAGTTCGCAGCCAGTCTTCTTATCTCCCTGCTCGCCTGGTTACCGGGCCCGGCCTTCGCCGAGACCAATCAACTGGTCATCGGACTTTCGCAATTTCCGACAAATTTCAATCCGCTGATCGATACCACGGTGGCCAAGAGCTACGTCCTGGGATTGGCCCGCCGGCCGCTGACCCTCTACGACAAGGACTGGCGCCTCGTCTGCATGCTCTGCACGGAACTGCCGACCATCGAAAACGGCCAGGCGGTCATCGAGCCCCTTCCCGACGGAGGCAAGGGCATCGCGGTCACCTATCGCATCCAGCCGGAGGCGCGCTGGGGCGACGGCGTGCCGGTGAGCTCCGAGGACATCGTGTTTTCCTGGACCGTCGGACGGCATCCCGAAAGCGGCGTCTCGCACGGCGAGATGTTCCGCCGCATCCGCGCCATCGACGTGACGGACGCCAAGACCTTCACCGTGCATCTGAACAAGGTCACCTTCGACTACAACGCCATCAACGATTTCGAAGTGCTGCCGGCCCATCTGGAAAAAGAGGCCTTCCGGACGCCGGCCGGCTATAAGACCAACAGCCGCTACGAAACGGATGTGACCAATCCCGGGCTTTATTTCGGCCCCTATCGACCGACCAATGTGGTGCGCGGCCAATTCATCGTTTTCGAGCCCAACCCCACCTGGTACGGGAACAAGCCGGCTTTCGCCAAGATCATCGTCAAGGTCATCGAATCGACCCCTTCGCTGGAAGCCAACCTGCTCTCCGGCGACATCGACATGGTGGCCGGCGAACTGGGAATGACGGTCGACGGCGCGGTTTCCTTCGAACGGCGCAAACGGCCGGAATGGGTGGTCGTCTACAAGCCGACGCTGTTCTATGAACAAATCACCGTCAATGTCGAAAACCCCATCCTCGCCGACCGCAGGGTCCGTCAGGCCCTGCTCTACGGCCTCGACCGCGCGGGCATCGTCCGGCAGATCTTCCAAGGCAAGCAGCCGGTGGCCGACAGCGACGTCAGCCCCATGGACTGGAGCGCAGACCCCGGCATCAAGACCTATCCCTTCGATCCGAAAAAAGCCGCCGACCTGCTCGATGCCGCCGGGTGGACTCCGGGAACGGATGGAACGCGTCGCAACGCCAAGGGAGACAAGCTCGCCGTCGAACTGATGACCACGGCCGGCAACCGCAATCGCGAAGCCGTCGAACTGGTCGCCCAACAGGCCTGGAAGCGCCTGGGCATAGACGTCACCTTGCGCAATCAGCCGGCGCGCACCTTCTTCGGCGAAACCGTTCTGCGCCACGCCTTCCCGTCACTCGCCCTGTTCGCCTGGAGTTCCTATCCGGAAAGCCTGCCGCGCACCACCCTGGCCTCCGACATGGCGCCCGTGCAGGCCAACAATTTCGCCGGACAAAACACCGGCGGCTACAAGAACCCCGAGATGGACCATCTGCTCGATGCCATCGAGGGCGAACTCGACAAGGAAAGGCGCCGCGTTCTATGGCATCAGCTGCAGGCCCTCTATGCCGAGGACCTGCCGGCCCTGCCGCTGACTTTTCACGCCGTGCCCTTCGTCCTGCCGAAATGGCTGAAGGGCGTCGAGCCGACGGGCACGCAATATCCGACCACGCTATGGGCGGAAAACTGGCGCGCCGAGAAATAGCGGGCGCCTCGATGCTTCGCCATATCCTCGTCCGCCTGCTGCAGTCGGTTCTGATCCTTTTGATCATGTCCTTCCTGATCTTCGGACTGATCTCCCTGATGCCGGGGGATCCGGTGAGCCTGATGGCCGCCGCCTCTCCCGGCATGACGCCCGAGGACGTGGCCCGGCTGCGGGCCCTGTACGGCTTTGACCAGTCCTGGACCATCCGCTACGGTCATTGGCTGGCCGCGGTGCTGTCCGGCGATCTCGGCTATTCCCGCCTCTCGGCGCAATCGGTCGCCGCCACCCTGCCCCGTCCCCTGGCCAACAGCCTGGCGCTGATGACCGTCAGCCTGGCATTGGCCTTGCTGGCCGCCGTGCCGGCCGGGGTGATCGCGGCGCTGCGCCGCGGCCGGGCCCTCGATCATCTGCTCAACCTGGCCGCCTTCGCCGCCGTCTCGCTGCCGGTATTCTGGCTCGGACTGGTCGCCATCATCGTCTTCGCGGTCGGCCTGGGGTGGCTTCCCGCCTCGGGCGTCGAAACGGTCGGCGGCGGCGGCGCGGTGGACCGCCTGCGCCATCTGGCGCTGCCCGTGCTGGCCTTGGCGGTGGCCGGCTTCGGCCACTACATGCGCTACACCAGGTCGGCGATGATCGGCGTGCTGCGCCAGGACTGGATCCGCACGGCGCGCGCCAAGGGCTTGTCCTGGACGCAAGTGGTCCTGCGCCACGCACTGAGAAGCGCGATGATCCCGGTGGTCACCATTCTGGCGCTCGATCTCGGCACCTTGTTCTCGGGCATCGTGGTCACCGAGACGGTATTCGCCTATCCCGGCATGGGAAAGCTGATCTACGACGCCGTCATGGGCGCCGACTTCAATCTGGCGCTGGCGGCGCTCATGCTGGCCACCGGCCTGACCCTGGCCGGAAATTTGCTGGCCGACTGCGCCTATGGCCTGCTCGACCCCAGGATCGGCGAGAGATGATGCGCGGTCTTTTATCCCATCCGTCGGCGCGTTTCGGCCTGGCCGTCCTTTTGCTGCTGGCGCTGGCCACCGGCGCCGCCTCCTGGATCGAGCGGGAATTGGGCGTTGACGCCCAATCGATCGATATCCTGGCGCAACTGGCCCCCCCGTCCTGGTCCCATCCCTTGGGAACCGACGACGTGGGCAGGGACCTGCTGGTCCGCCTGCTCCGCGGCGGCCAGATCTCGCTGGTGGTCGGTCTGGCCACCGCATTGGTGGCCGCCCTGCTGGGTACGCTGATCGGACTGACGGCGGGCTATCTGGGAGGACCGGCCGACGCCTTGCTGATGCGCCTGACCGACGGCGTGATCGCGCTTCCCCTGCTGCCCGTGCTGATCGTCCTCGGCGCCGTCGATCCGACCAAGCTGGGATTGCCGGCCGACGCATTCCGGTCCGAGTGGGCCGGACTGGGCCGGATCGTGGTGATCATCGGCCTGGTCGGCTGGACCACCTCCGCCCGTCTGGTCCGGGCCGCCGCCCTGTCGGTGAAGGTGCAGGATTTCGTCCGGGCGGCCGAGGCCCTGGGAGCGGGGCCGCTGCACATCATGGCTCGCCACATCCTGCCCAACGTCGTCCAACCGATGATCGTCGCCACCACCTTGTCGATCGGCAATATCATCCTTCTGGAAAGCGCCTTGTCCTTCCTGGGCCTGGGCGTCCAGCCGCCCTTGCCCAGCTGGGGCAATATGCTGTCCAACGCGCTGGACCAGCTCTATAACGCCCCGGCCCTGGCCCTTTGGCCCGGCGCGTCGATTTTCCTCACCGTTCTCGCCTTCAACCTGCTGGGCGACGGACTGCAGGACACGCTCGATCCCCGGGGCGGCCGGTGAAGGCGTCGCGGAGACCTGAAAAGACTCCGGGATCGAAACTTCGCCGAGCCCGATATCTTCATCTCTTCGAAACCAGAGCGCGCTATATCCATAATTAATTTTCTCGATGGAAGATGTTTCGTAACATACCCTGGGACACAGGACGGAAGATGTGGGGATCAAAATGAACGGAAAGCCACGGGCTCAGATCATCGCGGAGATCGAAGCGCACATGGCCAATGTTGGCGGGGCATACAACGAATGGTTTCTCAGCGTTACCGACAAACCTAAGAACGCGTTGTTCAACGTACATAAACTGCGCCAGACCGGCGACGCCTGGATTGCCCGGCGCGCGAAAGACGACTTGCAAGCATGGGAGGTCGAGGAGTATTTCCGGACGGTCTGCAAGACGCGCGGTCAAAAAGGCGCCAGCTCTCTCGACCATGTGTATGTTTACGCCTATCGGATGAAGTCTCACACCAAACCATGACCCGAAACGCCAGCGAGCCGGTGATAGTTGCGCTGTCGTTTTCAGACCGCTAAGATCCTGAAGGGAAATGGGAGGGAGCGTCGGAACGGCGTCTGAAGCCGGGCCGCATCAATACCATCGTCGGGATGGCTATCGCCGTCGGCGGCGTTTAAAAATAAATCCTGAAGACGTGCCGCATGCCGGCGCGAAGCGAGGCCAGTTATGAATTACCAACAGTTCTTCGCCGATCGCATCGCCGATCTTCGGCGGGAAGGCCGCTACCGCGTTTTTGCCGACCTCGAGCGGCAGGCGGGATCTTTCCCGACGGCCAAGAACTATCGTGACGACAACGTTCATGACGTGACCGTCTGGTGCAGCAACGATTATCTCGGCATGGGCCAGCACCCCAAGGTGCTCGAAGCGATGTGCGAGGCCGTCCAGCGGTGCGGCGCCGGTGCCGGTGGCACGCGCAATATCTCGGGAACCAATCACTATCATGTGCTGCTGGAAGAAGAGCTGTCCGGCTGGAATCGCAAGGAGGCAGCCCTCCTGTTCAATTCGGGCTATGTCGCCAACCAGACGACCCTGAGCACGCTCGGCAATCAGATTCCCAACCTGCACATCTTCTCCGACGCCCTCAATCACAATTCGATGATCGAAGGCATCCGTCAGTGCAAGGCCCAGCGCCATATTTTCAAGCATAACGACGTCGAAGACCTTGAGCGCCTGCTGGCCTCGGTCGATGCGGACGCGCCCAAGCTGGTGGCTTTCGAATCCGTCTATTCGATGGATGGCGACATCGCCCCCCTGGCCCGGATCTGTGACGTGGCCGAAAAGTTCAACGCCATGACCTATTGCGACGAAGTGCATGCGGTCGGCATGTATGGCGATTCCGGTTCTGGCGTCTGCGAACGGGACGGCGTGCTCGATCGCATCACCATCGTCCAGGGCACCCTGGCCAAGGCGATCGGTGTCGTCGGCGGCTACATTGCCGCGTCGAAGACCCTGACCGACTTCGTCCGCAGCTTCGGCCCCGGTTTCATTTTCTCCTCGGCCCTGCCGCCGGCGATCGCCGCCGGTGCCCTGGCCAGCATCCGCTATCTCAAGAATCACAACGATATCCGCGAACGCCATCAGGAGCGCGCGGCAACCCTGAAACAGCGGCTGACGGCGGCGGGCATTCCGCTGCTTCCCTCGGTCTGCCACATCGTTCCCGTCATGGTCGGCGATGCCGTGCTGTGCAAGCAGGCTTCGGACGACCTGCTGCGCCGCCACAACATCTATGTGCAGCCGATCAACTATCCGACGGTTCCCAAGGGCACAGAGCGGCTGCGCCTCACCCCGACGCCGTTGCATGACGACGCCATGATGGACCGGCTGATGGCGGCCATCGTCGATGTCTGGGGCCAGTTGGGCATCCGGAAAGCCGCCTGACGCCTATTTTCACGGTAAACCTTAAGGGCGGACCCTCCTTGCGGGGGCCCGCCCTTTGTTTTTGCCCCCCCATGGACGAAGCCCTAGAACCGGTCTATATTCTATTGGTGTGTCTCTCGCTTTTAAGGAAATTGATCCGGCATGTTCGCTGACCAGACCCTAACCCCGAAGGAAGCCGTCCGCGTCTGCGCGCTGGGCACCGTCGCGGCCGGGCCCATGCGTTACAGCGAACTGGCTGGTTCCGTCCGGCATTTTTGCGGTCGGGTCATGGGGCCGTCGCTCGATCTGATGGGCATTTCCATCGAACTGCTCCGCTATGAGGGTCTGGTCGAGGCCATCGACGGCCAGGGCATGGAAGACGACGCCCTTCTGACCATCACCGACGCCGGTCGCCGGGAATTATACAAGCTGCTGACCACAAGATTGCGCCCGTCGTCGGATTTGACGAAGCTCGTCATCACCCTCAAATTCCGCTTTCTGCATCTTCTCGACCCCAAGGATCAGGGCAAGCAGATCGATATGCTGCTTGACGTCTGCGAATCCGAACTGGTGCGCTTCGAGGATTTGCGGGCTGCCAGCGAAAAGGAGGGGGCGCCCCTTCTGGCTTGGCTCGACCACGACATCCTCCAGCTTCGCGAACGCCTCACCTGGCTGGAGCGGATGCGCCAAAGCCTGTAACAAAACCCGCCCTATTGCAGGATTTCGCCCGAGCGGAAGAACTCATCGGCCAGATGTCCTTGAATAAAGCCGATCGAAGCCGAGCGGGCGAAGGACAATGAGTTGGCCGTATCACATCGGGTGAGCACGATCTTGGCTGACGAAGCCTTGAGATCGCCGATGAGGATCTCCAACTGCCGCTCAGGCAATTTGAGAATTTCCGGCGACCATTTCAGCTTGACGAAATCGCAATTCATCCGCGACAGGCGGACCAGCTCCACATCGTGGTACGAGATACCGTCGATGCAGAGCGGCACATTCATCGCCCTGGCCCGTTCATAGATATCGGCCAGGAAATCGGAATGCTGAACGAGATCGGTCTTCTCGATCTCGACAAAGATCCGCCCGCCCAATTTGGCCGGCAGGGAACCGATGAACTCGCGAAATCCATCGGACATGAAGCTGTCGACCAGCAGATTGAGACTGAACGCCTTATGCCGATAGCTGGGGATTTCGCTGCTGATGGCGCGCATGACGGCGGCGTCGAGTTCGCGCTTGATCAGATTGAACAACCAGGGATTGCCGGCGATCGAACGGTCCGGCACGTATAGTTGCTCAAGCTTTTGGATCGACGTGTAGAATTCAAGGAACTCGATCGACGGCTTCTGATGGGAAATGTTGTAGATGGGCTGATTGAAGACGATCGACCTGATATTCGCGCCGCGGATCTGGTTGTTCACATACTCCATCTGCTTGACGCTGATCGGCTGCTTGGCGCTGACGACCTTCCTTTCCGCGGAAAGCGTGAGGCGGATGCCCTCGATGACATTGTTGATGTCGCGGGAGAGGTCGAAAATCTTGTAATTGCCGAAATCGCCATAGACGTTCTTGTGCGGCTCGACGCCGACGAACAGGCTGGTCTCCAGGGCCGTGCACAAAGTGACGATGGCCGAGGTGGTGACCTGGGAATAGAGGAAGACGATATCGCCGTTGCTGAGGTTGAAAATCTTGTGATAGGAGCCGGTGACCAGCACCGCCAGGATCGCCTGATTGGCGGCCTCCGCCTCCTTTTCGAATTTCCGCCGCGAGGCGACCACCGAGGACAGAATATGCACGGCCCGGACACCCTGTGGAGCCTTGCGCAAGCGCCCCAGCTCCACCAGCAGGGCACGATCCATGCCGGTCAGCGTGCTGACCATATTGCCGTCGTCGGCCGAAGACTGGCTATTCATCCCTCGAAGTCCGCAAAATAAATCGAAGTAACGGGATTTTCTGCGAACGGCCGCGTCGGACAGACCAAGCTGACACGATCGACGTCATCGGCGATTCAGATCCCCCACGAGCTCAACACGCCGTCCCCTGATTTAAGCGAAAAACGCCATGGACTGCTCAAAAAAAATGTAAATGGAAACTCAACGCATCGCAACAATTGTCGCGACAACCATCAGCGGCTGTTGATCTTCGTAACAGTCAGGCGGGCGTTCGGAGCAGGGGGCGCCGCACGCAGCCGGGCGAGCGTTTCTTCGATTCCGGTCCAGGCCGGCTTGCTTGGGGCGAAACGGGCCCTGAGATAGCCGACCAGATCGGCGATCTGGGCGTCGGTCAGGCTTCCCTCATAACCCGGCATATACCCCAGTTCGCCCCGCGCCGGACTTTGAATGCCGCGCAAAATGACCTGGATCAGGTTATCGGGCCGCGTGGAATGCAGATTGCTGTTGTTGGCCAGCGACGGCATCACGCCGAACAGCCGGGAGCCTCCCCCATCGTGATGGCAGGCGGCGCAGGCTCCCTCGAAAAGCCGTGAGGCGGGGCCGGCCAAGAGCGCCGTGGCGACGAGAGACGCCGCCGGCGGGCCATTCGCCGGAGTAATGCCCGACGGCGTGGTAAGGGAGGCCAGATAAATGGCCATCGCGCGGATGTCGGCATCGGGCAGATGGGAGAGTTCCGCCACCACTGGGGCCATCGGACCGGCCGCCACGCCATGGCGGGGCGAGAAGCCCGAACGCAGATAGTCGTAGAGATCCTCGGCCGTCCAGGATTGCGGCGCATGGGTCGCGGCGAGGAGCGGCGGCGCCTCCCAGCCATCCACCATGGCGCCGGCGAATTTCGACGCCCCCTCTTTTTCCGCCCCCAGCAGGTTGCGCGGCGTGTGGCAGGCGCCGCAGTGTCCCAATCCCTCGACCAGATAAGCGCCACGGTTCCATTCGGCGGAGCGGACCGGATCGGGCCGGAATTGCGCCGGCCGGTGAAACAGGGCGTTCCAGCCGGCCAGCAGTGGACGCAGGTTGAAGGGAAAGGCCAGACTGTTCCCGGGCACCGGGGCATGAACCGGAGCCAGCGACATCAGATAGGCGTAGAGCGCCTGCATGTCGGCGTCATTGATGCGGGCATAGGCCGTGTAGGGGAAGGCCGGGTAGAGATGCCGGCCGTCCCGGCCGATGCCCTGGCGCATGGCCCGCTCGAAGGCGGTGAAGGACCAGCCGCCGATCCCGGTTTCGACGTCGGGGGTGATATTGCCGCTGTGGATCACCCCGAAGGGGGTTTCCAACGGCCGGCCGCCGGCATAGGGGGGGCCGTCGGCGCCGGTATGGCAAACAACGCAATCGCCGGCCGCCGCCAAAATCCGCCCCCGCTCGATAGTGGCCGGCGACCACAGGGAAGGATCGGGCCGCTCGACGAGATCGATAGCGCCCCGCAACGGCATGGCCAGCGTCACCACGCCCAGCGCTCCGCTCACCGCCGCCGTCAGCGCCCTCCACCAGCCCAGCCTCCGTCGCGCGGGTGCCGGCAGGGAGGGCGGCTCGGCGGCCCCCAACCCATGACGGGCCAATTCGGCGCGCACCCGTTCCGGCGTGAAGGGCGGCTCGCGGAAGCGCACTCCCGTGGCGTCGTAAATGGCATTGGCGATGGCGGCGGCGCTGGGCACCGAAGCCGACTCGCCGGCTCCCCGCGACGGCTCCTCGCGGCGCGGCGGCGTCACCACCTGGATGGCGGGCACCTCGGGGAACGTCAGGATGGGATAGCCGCCCCATTCGCGGTCGACCACCCGTCCCTCGTCGAAGGTCACCTGCTCCTTGAGCACCCGGCTGGTCGACTGGATCACATTGCCCTCGATCTGGTGGCGCACCCCGTCGGGATTGATCATCAGTCCGCTGTCCTGGCCAACGGTCACCTTGGTCACCGCCACCTCGCCGGTGGACAGGTTCACGTCCACGTCGGCGACCCAGGCCGACCAAGCCGCCGGGAACCCCGGAAATCGGCTATGCACATAGACGGCATAGGCGAAGCCCCGGCCATGCCGGACATCCCCCTCGCCGCCATGGGTCCCAAAAGTGACGTGCGGCTGCCACCCGGCCCGTTCGGCCACCTGATGGATCAGATCGACGGCCCGCGCGTCGTCGAGATGGCGCAGGCGGAATGCGACGGGATCGACCCCCGCTTCGGCGGCCATTTCGTCGATGAAGGAGTCGTGGGCGAAACTGTTGGGAAGGGCCGAAACGCCGCGGATCCAGGAAGCGCGGACGATGGGCGGCATGTCATGGACCACCACCCGCATATTGGCGTAGTCATAAGGGGCGATCGAGGTGCGGTCGCCCATCTGAAGCACCTCGGGGACCGGCGCCACCACACCGGTCAGCAGCAACGCCAGCATGGGCGCGCCATTGGACGGATAGCGCGTCTCGAAGTCGTAGGCGGCCACCCGCCCCTCCCCGTCAAGCCCACCCCGCACATCCATCACCTGGGCGCTGCCCTTCGGTTCCCACTCATGCTCCTGCTCACGCGAGAGTTGCACCCGCACCGGCCGACCCACCGCCCGCGACAGCAGCGCGGCGTAGCCCCCCACGTCGTCGGCGCAGTTGCGGCCATAGCAGCCGGCCGCCTCCAGCCGTTCGACGACCACCGCCTCCTCGGGAAGATCCATCAGCAAAGCCAGGTCGCGGCGCAGCCACAACGGATTCTGGGTCCCCGACCACACCGTCAGCCTGCCGTCCCGGAGATCGGCCACCGAACAGGAGGGGCCGATGGAGGCATGCATCTGATAGGGCCAGACATAGCTGCGGCTGACGCTGACGGCGGCTTCGGCCAATGCCCGGTCGACGTTTCCCTTGTCCAGCAGGCGGCGGGACGTCGCCGGATTGGCGCGGATGGCGCCGGCCAGATCGTCGAGACCGGTCAGCCGGGGGACCGGCTTCCACTCGACCCGCAATTCGGCCGCCCCGCGCACGGCGTTCTCCTCGCGCTCGGCCACCACGCCGACGAAATCGCCCTGCACGACGACCCCCAGGATTCCCGGAATATGGGCAATGGACGACGGGTCGGCGCCGATCAGGCTGGTCCCGACGAAGGGGCCGCTGTCGATACCGGCGTAAGGGGGCAGCACCACCCGCCCATGGGCCATGCCGGCGATCCGCAGGTCATGAACGAAGGTCAAGCCGCCGGTGACCTTGGCCGGAATGTCGATTCGCGGCACCGAGGTTCCCACCACCTTGTAATCATCGACGGCCTTGACCGGCACCCGGTCGGCCAGCCGCAGATAAAGACGCCGGCCGACCAGCAGATCGGCGTAGGAGACCCGCTGGTTGGCGCCGTCCCCGCCCCGCACCACCCCGTCCTCGACCATCAGCGCCTCGACCGGCAACCCCAGCCATTCGCCGGCCAGCGCGACCAGGGCCTGACGAGCCTGGGCGGAGGCCCGGCGCAAGGGATCGGCGGTCACCTGAATGGTGGCGCTGGCGATGGTCGGCCCCTGATCGGGAGTGCGGTCGCTATGGCCCAGCACCATGCGCAACCGCCCGAAGGCGACGTCCAGTTCCTCGGCGGCGATCTGCGCCAGGGCGGTACGAATGCCGGTGCCCAGGTCGACATGGCCGTGAAAGGCCACCACCTCGCCACCGGCCGACAGGGCGAGAAATATCTCGGGAGCGCCCTCGCCGCCATCGGGCAGGGGGCGGGGCCGCCAGATCACCAGCACGTCCTCGGCCTCCAGAAGGTCGGCCGGCGTCATCCCGGCCAGCGAGGGAATCGGGCTCATCGTTCGGCCTCCGTTGGCTCGGCGCCGGCATCCGCCATGTCCAGCAGCCGGGCCGCCCGCTGAACGGCGCGCAGGATCTCGACATGGGTGCCGCAGCGGCAAAGATTGTATCTGAGGGCGTCGCGGATCTGCGCCTCGCTGGGATGGGCGATCCGGTCCAGGAAGGCCTTGGCGGTCATGATCATGCCGTTCACGCAATAGCCGCACTGGGCGGCCTGCTCGTCGATGAAAGCCTGCTGGACCGGATGGAGGGACCGGGCGCCGCCCAGACCTTCGAGGGTGGTCACCTCCCGCCCCGCCGCGCCGGAGACGGGAATGACGCAGGCCCGCGCCGCCATCCCCTCGATCAGCACCGTACAGGCGCCGCACTCGCCAAGGCCGCAGCCGAATTTCGGTCCGTTGAGGGCCAGATCATTGCGCAAAATGTAAAGCAGCGGCGTCGCCGGATCGGCCGTTATCGCATGGATACGGCCGTTCACCCGAAGCTCGAAGGTTCTTTCCATAAGGCGCCGCCTCACCCCCCACGCTGTCCGCCGACGACCGAGCGGCGGTCGCGAAATAATGCGTATACAAACAATGTGGGAAACCGTGGAGGGCCTCGCAAGCCCCAAATGCACAAAATTTGGACCTGTTGAGGTAATGCCTGTTTTTTAAGCTTACGACTGAAGAGCAAGAGGCTCCGAGGTTTGATATGACGCCTCCGCCCCACTGTCGGCGGGCGAGAGGCGCCGCTCGGGCTAGTACCGCGTCACTGAGATTTTGACTGGTTGGCGCCCTTCATGGACTTTCTTTGGGTTAGCATCAGTTCCGGAGAGCGGACATTACACTAAATTGGTCGGTCTCCTGCTTAAGGGCTTGGGGCGAAATTATCGCTCCAAGCCCTTAAGCCCGAGCGGCGCCTGAGCCGGCCGAAGCCGGAGGCGCAGGCATCATATAAACCCTTAGGCTCTGGAGCGATTGTTTCGGCCCAGAGCCTAAGGCCCCACTGGAGCGAAGGTCAGTTCCGGAAGAATGACTTCCCACTGTTCACACTGCAACCTATCAAGATATTTCTCATCAGTGTCGCTTCGCCGCCGCTCGACGATCGCCACCACACGAGCCTCGATACAGGCCATACCCGAAGGCGGGCTGAATGAGCGTGCCAATCGCCCGACGATAAGGCCTTTGGGGTCCGCCAGCATCCAGCGGCCATTGGTTTCGTAGGCACGCAACGGCGCCCCCGGCTGCAATCGGCAGATCGTGGCGTGGATATTCGCTCCCTCGGGTTGCCGGCCGGAAAAGCCGATGTCCACATCCTCTAGGGTTAGCCGTTGGTAGCGCCTTGCCATTTCGGGCGCCGGTTCCGCCAAGTGCGCTCGTTCCCGGCGTAATAGGCATGGCTTCTTGGGCAGCGTATCGATCAGGACGTGCCCCGCATCGAACCGGGCGAGCATCAGTGTTTTTCGCGCCCGCGTCATGGCGACGTAAAAAAGCCGGCGCGCCGAGTCCCTGTCTTCGTTCTTACCGGTTTTTTCCCACCCGCCGTCGAGCACCGCCACGTGATCGAATTCAAGCCCCTTGGACCGATGGGCGGTGAGGAGAAGCAGGCCCGTCTGCCGGCGGCGCACGTCCCGGCCCCATTCGGCTAACCACTCGATAAAATGGCCTGAGGGCAGCTCCGCGCCGCCGGTTTCCAGGGAATAGGCGTCGACGGCGTCATGCAAGAGCGTCCACCAAGGCCCTTCCGGCCGTGCCCGAATCCATTCGGTCATGGCAGTCGGCGTCACCAGCTTGGTTTTGCGCAACCAAAAAACCAGGGCGCGGGTTTCGCGCAGCTGCCAAACTGGTGCTGTATCCTCGTCCGCCAGCTGTACCGGGATCGCGTTGAGTTCACAGTAGGTGCGCAATGGGTCTAGGAACTTCCATTCGCGCGCAATGACCGCACATTTGCTCCAGTCCCATTGATCATCGAGCGCAGCCAGGCGGCGAAACTCGCTCATAACCACGATAGCCTGCACGGCCATGTCATTGCTCGCTGGAATGACTTGCACGCGGCCCTGGCTCACTTGGTCCTTGGCTTGCCAATCGCCACCAAGGGGCAGCTTCCGTCGCGCCCGGTCAACGGTGATCGGGTACTTGGCCTTCATGCGGCTGGCGGCCGGTTCAATCACCAGATTGGCCGCATCGATGATATGGCTTGTCGAGCGATAATTCTCCGTTAGGAACGCCGGTTTGGCACGGTAGTCAGCCTCGAAACAGCGAATGAATTCCACCGACGCCCCGTTGAACGCGTACACGTTCTGATCGTCATCGCCGACGGCAAAGAGACTGAGGCGGCTATCGTCATCGCGGAGTGTTCGACCGCTTAAGGCAGAAATCAGCCGATACTGTTCGGGACCAATATCCTGGTACTCGTCGACCAGCACCCAACGAAACCCCGCCAACAGGCGGTCTCGTTGCTCATCGGCCTCTTCGGGCGGGAGCCCCTCTCCCTTAAGGAGAGCCACCGCATCTTCGATGATCTTCCTGAACTCTTCGCTGCCGACCCTGTCCCCGCGTTGAGCGAAACTCGCCCCTGCCAGCCGCATGGCAAGCCCGTGACAGGTCAGCACGGTGACTCCTTTCGCGTCATCGCCGATGAGCTGGGCTAGACGCTTGCGTATTTCCACCGCCGCGTGACGGTTGTAGGCGAGCGCGATGATTCCGTACGGGTTCTCCCGCTTCACACGGACCAGATAGGCGATGCGGTGGACCAAGACCCGAGTCTTGCCGGCCCCCGGCCCTGCCAGAACCAGGACGTTGGTCATTTCGCGGTCATCAGCCACGATGCGCTGCTGAATCGGGTTGTCCAACCGCTCCACGATGGTGCGCCAAGAATCTGGTGTGGTTTGTCGGGCCAACTCTTTGTCGGAGGATGGAAGCCATCGGTGCAGAAAGGTATCCCGACCCAGGCTAAAATAGTCCATCGTCAGTTGCAGCGCCTCGACCATCGCCTTCAGGCCACGCTGCGCGTACTCCGCCATGACGTGAATTTGCACGACCTGTTCGTCGTAGTGTAGCTTCAACGGCGTGAAATCGGCCTTTACGAAGCTGCGGCGGTCCGCATCCAGGCGAATCGTCATCGCCGGACGAAAGACCGCCAAGCCCTTATTAAGGCGGATCACCTCCTGCTCGTGCAACCAAAGCAGCGCACGGTCACACAGCTTCTGCGGATCTTTCGTTTCGGCCTTCAGCAAGAGATCGCCTTGCATCGCCGCCAAGAGTTTGCCCAAAGTGGTTTCTGCCAGCAGGTCGGTGCCACGCGCGCCAGTCGGCAGGCAGCCGGACAGATGACCCAATAGGAGCTGGGCCGCAGTACGGCGCATCTGGGCCGTCTTGACGATCGCGTCCCACCCTCGCCCGAGGCGGATTTCGACTGACTCGGCGTCAAGGCGCCGAAGGCGGAGGCTGCCCGCGCCGCTGCCCTCGGTCCGCCCGTCGGAGGCCAGACTTCGGATGATCCGCCATAGCTTCTCAGGCAGCACATTCGTACAGCCGTCGTCCTTCAGCCGCTGGGCAGCGTGGCGCAGATGGAGCACTGACGACTCACCTTTGTCCATTTCCGGAGCGGCGAAGCGAAGTTCTTGGATCAGCGCCGTTTCCAGTGCATCCGCCTCTTCCAGCCTTTGCATCGACGAGCGCTCGACGGCAACATGGACGAAGGCCGTCAACGCTGTGTCATTGCTGGCGATTCCCAGCCGTTCGAGGTCGTACAATGCCGTCCGCACTTTTTCGGCACTCAGCCGCGACACCCCCATCAACTCGTCAGTGGAAATGCCGTCATCAGGGTCAGCCACGACGAGCGCACGCACCAGCGACAGTAGCTGACGTCGATAGTCCGGAGCCATCGACATGGCCGCCAGCTTGGTCTCGGCCTCTTCTACAGAGGCCACACGCAACGAGGACGGGAAGACTTGGACACTGTTCTCTTCGCGGCTCAGCAGCTTCGCCTCCTCAAGCCAAGAAAGCGCTGTGCGGACCCGCGTATCGTCCGTGGCCGAATCCCTTTCGAAAACTCCTTCCGTGTCTTCTGCAAGAATCTCAGCAGGCGTGGCGATCAATTCGCCCCCCAACTTCTTCTTGCGGTCTAGGTTCCGCAGCGACTTCAGAATCACTTGAATTTCCGACTGGCTCAGCCGGGACCGCGCGGACATGCCGAACTGCCATTCGACATCCTCTTGCGTATAGAGGAGCACGCATCGGGCCGCCTCCCGGTCCCGGCCGGCACGCCCTGCCTCTTGAAGGTAGTTTTCGAGGGAGCCGGGAATATCGGCATGAATGACGAGTCGCACATCGGGCTTATCGATACCCATGCCAAAGGCATTGGTCGCGGCGATCACTCGCAGTTCGCCGCCGACAAAGCGCTGTTGAACGCTTTTCTTTGATTCAGGGGCCATGCCGGCGTGGAAAAAGCCTGCCGCCAAGCCCTTGGCCGTTAGGAATTCGGCCATCTCCTCGGTCTTGGCTCTGGTCGAGCAGTAGACAATCGCCCCGCCTGGCATGTCCGGAGGAAGTGTGCTCATCAGCACCTGATGAGCATGCGCAAATTTTTCGGCGGTGGTGGTCGGGATGACGTCGAAGTCAAGATTGTTCCGCTTGGCGCCGCCGTCGAAGACTTTCAGCTCAATGCCGACCTTGGCCCGGAAATGGCCGACAATGTCTTCGATGACATCCGGCTTTGCCGTGGCGGTGAGGCAGAGAACCGGCGGTACAGGGTCGTCGCCAGCCTTCTCTTTGATGAAGCGCCCGACATAACGATAATCGGGCCTGAAATCCTGGCCCCACTTGGAAATGCAATGGGCCTCATCGAGCACCCAGGCGCCGATTTCCCGCTGCCCAATGACTCGGCGAACGGTGCGATTGCGCAGCTGCTCAGGAGAAACGATCAAAATTCCGATATCCCCAAGCCGCACCCGATCCAGGATGTCGGAACGCTCGGGCATCGACAGCAGGCCATTGATGGCGGCGCAGCAGGTAATATTGCGCGCCTCGAGACCGGCGACCTGGTCAGCCATCAGAGCGACCAAGGGAGAAATCACGATGGTCAGGGCGCCGATTTTATCGTAACGCGACAAGGCCGGAATCTGGTAACAGAGGGACTTGCCAGTTCCGGTTGGCAGGATTCCGAGGACATGGCCCCCGCTCATGGCCGCATGGACGATGTTTTCCTGCAAGGACCGGCCGTCTTTGTCCCGTGGCTCAGGCCGGAAGGCATCGAAGCCGAACCAGCGGTGGAGTTCCCTTCGCGGGTTATGCCGTTCTGTACACCATTGGCAGTCGGGGGCGTCGCAGGCGACATCGCGAAGCCGTCGGACGATATGCCCGGCCTCGGGAAACTGGTGGCGGACCCAAGGGGGCATTACCGAGTTGCCGCCGGCAACGGAAAGCCAAGCCAGCGCGTAAGCGAGGGGCCACCCTCCCCGACTAAGATCGGCAAGGATCGCTTGCGTGTGGGTCTGGCAGGCCTGTCCCTGCAGCAACCGGACTATGGCTTGCTTCGCTTCCGCGTCCGTCGGACGACCCTGCCGGCGGATGGTGGAGAACAGCAAGTCGAGCGCCGAGGGCTTGGGCTCCAGCGTCACCAACCAATGCCATGCCAGCGCCAAATCGGGCGAGCGCTCGGCCAGATTGACGAAGGCCTTCCTCTGATCGCGGAAGACCTCGAGCGTCAGCCGCGCATCGAGTTCCGGGTCATTGATCCGGCCACGTTTCAATTGACCATCTTGGTAGTGTTTTACCAGGTGGTGATAAGGATTGCGGGGAAAGGCCAGTGGATTGAGACGTAGCGTATCGACCAGCGGCTTGCCAAGAAGCTGCATCCGGGGCATGGCCGCGGCAAGGTGCGGCACATCGAAAGCGACAATATTGTGACCGAGAAGAAACTGAGCGGTTTCCGCAAAGTCATCCAGCCTCGTCAGGGCCTCCGGCAAAGGGCATTTCTTCGCGAATGGAAACACCAGCGACTGGGCAGTATCGCCCCATACGGCGGCGAACCGGTGAATCCGGGCGTCGCGAACGCTCACTTCCAGGTCAATTGAGAGACAATGGAGTAAAGCGTCCTTTGTCTCCGTTTGTTTCTCGAGGACACTCCCCACTGCCGCAGTAATCTCCGCTCGTGGAAATCCTTCTTCGAGGCGCCTGGGCTGCACGCCAGCAGCCGGGGATCCTCATAGCTCTTATCTTTGCCGATAGAGGACCTGTTGTCATTGCTTTAAAAAATGTTGACACGACCGAGTCTTGTCATAAGGCTCAACGGAGGAAGTTCCGCGCCCTACGGCGCGGACGCGGGCATTTAGAGGTGTCCAACCCGTCAAACCTTCTGTGACGCAGTAAGACTAGAGGGCCTGGTTCGGTAATTCCGCCCCAGGCCCTAAATCAGTTTGGCCAAGCAGTCCAACAGGGTCTGCCGCTCCTCCAGGTTCAGGGGCGCCAGCGTCTGTTCGGTGACCAACTGGGCCAGCGGCAGGGTCCGCGACACCACCTCGCGACCGGCTTCGGTAAGCTGGACCAGCAGGCGCCGGCCGTCCTCGGGATCGGCCAGACGCTCGACCAGCCCCCGCGCCTGCAAGCGGTCGATCACCCCCTTGATGGTCGAGGCGTCCATGGCGGTATGACGTCCCAGCAGATTCTGCGAGCAGGGCCCGTTCTGATGCAGGCGCGACAACGCCGCCCATTGGGTGGTGGTCAGGTCTTCGCCCACCACCGACATGAACAGGGCGGCATGGCGTTGATAGACCTGGCGCAGAATGAAGCCGACCTGTTCGTCCAGGACGTAGGGCCGCCGGGCGCCCAAACGCTGCCGCAAAGACTGGTTCGCCATTTCCGCGCCCTCCCGCATTCCATCATTTAATTTGTGTGTATGCGCTTGACCGGTCGTCCGTCAACAATTCTCCGGTTGCTGGGAGTTTACCACGCCCGGCCAACCACCGGAATCCTCGAAGAGGTCCGCCATTTCCATATGCTTACATATGAAAAAAGTGACAAACACATTTGTTCATGCCGCGAATCATCTGGAAATCATCCTTGGATTTCCCTAAAGTTTTTCATATGTAGACAAACATTTCTGGAGGTCTCATGGGCGATGCGTCTCCAAGCGCGCCATCGGGCGGCAAGCAGAAACTGGTGATCCGCGGCATCGGCCTGCTCCTCAGCGGCGATCTGGCCGATCCGATCCTCGACGCAGACACCATCGTCGCCGAGAACGGCGTGATCACCGCCGTCGGCAAGGCCGGAGACGTCGACCAGGAAGGCGCCACCACCATCGTGGATGCCCACGGCACCACCGTGGCCCCCGGATTGATCGACAGCCATGTCCATCCGGTGTTCGGGGACTGGACACCCCGGCAAAACCAGACGGGATGGATCGACAGCTCGCTGCACGGCGGCGTCACCTCGATGATCTCGGCCGGCGAAGTCCATCTGCCCGGCCGCCCCAAGGATCTGGTGGGCCTGAAGGCCCTGGCCGTCACGGCCCAGCGTTGCTTCGACAATTTCCGGCCGAGCGGCGTCAAGGTCCATGCCGGCGCCCCGGTCATCGAGCGGGGCATGGAGGAAAGCGACTTCGCGGAACTGTCCAAGGCCGGGGTCAGGCTGCTGGGCGAGGTCGGGCTGGGCAGTGTCAAGGCCGGCGACGAGGCCAAGACCATGGTGGCCTGGGCCCGCAAATACGGCATCATCAGCACCATCCATACCGGCGGCCCGTCCATTCCGGGCTCAGGCCTGATCGACAAGGATGTCATTCTCGAGGCCGACGCCGACGTCATCGGCCATATCAACGGCGGGCACACCGCCCTGCCGGACGGACAAATCCGCTGCCTGTGCGAAAGCTGCAAGCGCGCCATCGAGATCGTGCACAACGGCAATCAGCGCGCCGCCCTGGTGGCGCTGCACGCCGCCCGCGAACTCGACCAGATGGACAGGGTCATCCTGGGCACCGACGGCCCCGCCGGATCGGGCGTGCAGCCGCTCGGCATTCTGCGCACCATCGCCATGCTGTCGAGCCTGGGCGAGATTCCGGCCGAAATCGCCTTCTGCCTCGCCACCGGCAACACCGCCCGCATCCACAAACTGGATTGCGGGCTGATCGCTCCCGGACGCTCGGCCGATTTCGTCCTGATGGACAGGGCCCAGCACAGTGCCGGCAAAACCATTCTGGAAAGCGTCCATCTGGGCGACATTCCGGGCGTCGGCATGACCATCATCGACGGCCTGGTGCGCAGCGGACGCAGCCGCAACACGCCGCCGGCGGAAACCATTCCCACCCTGGTGTGAACAGGCCGGATCAGGGGATCGCCCCGCGACTGTCCGGCACGATTTTACCCTCGACATTCAGGAAAAATTACGCCCGGTTTATCTACCAAAGGTCGTCATGCCCGGACTTGATCCGGGCATCCACGTGCCGCTTCCAATGACGTCGGTCGGTCCGCACAACCATGGATTGCCGGATCACGTCCGGCAATGACGGTTTTGGGTTGTGCTCACCACTCAAATAGAGGCGACGCACAAACTGTGCCGGACAACCGTGGTATTGCCCTGGGCATCACACCGCCAGATAGGTGTTGCGCACCTCGTCGTCGGCGGCCAGTTCGGCCATGGTGCCGCCATAACGGATCTCGCCCTTCTCGATGATATAGGCGCGATCGCTGATCAATTTGGCGAAATGCAGGTTCTGCTCGCAGACCACGATGCCCAGACCCTCCGCCTTCATCCGCAGAATGGCCGACGCCATCTGCTCGACGATCTTGGGCGACAGGCCTTCGGAGGGCTCGTCCAGCATCAGCATCATCGGATTGCCCATCAGGCTGCGGGCGATGGTCAGCATCTGCTGCTCGCCCCCGCTCATCCGCCCTCCCGGCCGCTTGCGCGCCTCGGCCAGGTTGGGAAACAGGGCGTAAAGCGTCTCCGGAGTCCATTGCGGCGTATAGGGACGGGGCGGGCGGCGCCCGACCGCCAAATTCTCCTCCACCGTCAGATCCGAAAAGATCCGCCGTTCCTCGGGCACATAGCCCAGCCCCATGCGGACGATCTCATGGGTCGGCTTACCGATCACCTCGCAGCCGTCGAAGATCACCGAGCCCTTTCGCCGCGCCTCCAGGCCGATGACGGCCTTCAGCGTGGTGGATTTTCCGGCGCCGTTGCGCCCGATCAGCGCCACCACCTCGCCCTGCATCGCATCCAGCGAGACATCGTTCAGGATCTGCGCCTGGCCGTAGTAGCCGCAGAGGGATTTCACCGCCAGCATCACGCCACCCCTTTCACGGCGTCGGCGTCATAGACGGCGCCGCTGCCCAGATAGATGGCCTGAACCTCGGCATTGTCGCGGACCTCCCCCGGACTGCCCCGGGTCACCAGCCGCCCCCTGTTCAGAACCATGATGGATGTGGCGTGGGCGAACACCACATCCATGTCATGCTCGGTGAACAGCATGCAGATGTTCCGCTCGCCGACGATGCGGGCCACCAGGCGCATCAGCTCGATCCGCTCGCGCGGGGCCATGCCGGCCGTCGGCTCATCCATCAGCAGCAGTTTCGGATCGTTGGTCAGGGCCAGCGCCAGTTCCACCCTTTTGAGATCGCCATAGGCCAGGATGCTGCAGGGCCGGTCGGCCTGCGGCTCCATGCCGACCAGCCGCAGCAGGGCCAGCGCCTCGTCGCGATAGAGGGAGCCGGCGCGGGCCAGCAGGGCGCGGATGCGGTGATGGTGCGAAATCAGCGCGAGCTGGAGATTTTCCAGGACGGTCAGCGAGGCGAAGGTGGCGGTGATCTGGAAGGTGCGCCCGACTCCCAGGCGCCAGATCTGGCGAGGCTTCAGCCCGATCAGTTCGCGCCCGAACAGCCGGATGCTGCCGGCGTCGGGAACGACCTGCCCGGTCATCATGTTGAAACAGGTGCTCTTGCCGGCGCCATTGGGGCCGATCAGGGCGAGGATCTCGCCCGGCCGCAGATCCAGGTCCATCTCCCGGACCGCCGGAACGCCACCGTAGGATTTGCGCAGACCCCGGACGGAAAAGGTGATCATGCGGCTTTCTCCTTGGTCTTGACGGCCGGCCGGATCGCCCGCCACGCCTGGAAGCGGTCCGCCGTCCAGGCGACGATGCCCTGCGGGAAGGCCACCACCAGCAGAATGATCACCACGCCGATGACCGCCCGCCAGTAGTCGGTGTAGGTGCTGACGAAGATGCGCAGCGCCGTGTAGATCACCGCCCCCACCACCGGGCCGGTCAGGGTCTGGATGCCGCCCAGCAGGACCATCACCAGGCCGTCCACCGAGGTGCCGATGGAGGCGCTGTCCGGAAAGACGCTGCCCTTGAAGAACGCGAACAGCCCGCCGGCCAATCCGGCGAAGAAACCGCACAGGATGAAGGCCAGCCAGCGGTGATGGCGCGCATCGATGCCGATGGCGTCGGCGCGGATCTCCGAATCGCGGCAGGCCCGCAGGGTATAGCCGAAGGGCGAGAAGACGATATGGCGCAAAATCAGGATCGAGCCGCCGCAGACGACCAGGGTCAGGTAGTAGAAGGCGACCGGACCCGACGCCCAATGGGACGGCCACACCCCGAGGATGCCGTTGTCCCCGCCGGTCAGGCTCGACCATTGGAAGGCCACGGCGTAGGTGATCTGGGCGAAGGCCAGGGTCAGCATGGACAGATAGACCCCGGAAAGCCGCACGCAGAACCATCCATAGACCAGGGCGCCCAGGGCGCCGGTCAGCGGTCCGGCCAGCAGCGCCAGTTCCATCGGCAGGCCCAGGCTCTTGGCCGCCAGGGCCGCGCCGTAGGACCCCAGGCCGAAATAGGCGGCATGCCCGAAGGAGACCATGCCGCCGATGCCGCTCAGCAGATGCAGGCTGGCGGCGAACAGGGCATAGATGGCCATTTCGGTGGCGACGTTGAGCGCATAGCCGCTCCCCAGCCAGGGCAACGCCAGCAGCAGGACGGCCACCAGCAGGAAAGCCTTGCCGGCGGCCGGCGGCAACCGGCGCAGGACCCGGCCGCCGGCCACGGCGGCGCCGTGCGCCAGACTTTGCGGCTTACCGCGCAGTCCCCATGGACGCACCACCAGGATGACCGCCATGGCGAGGAAGGTCAGCACCAGGGTCATCTGCGGAAACACCAGGATGCCGAAGGCGTTCAGTTCCCCGATGATGATGGCCGCCAGGAAGGCGCCGAAGACGTTGCCCAGCCCGCCGATGACGACCACGACGAAGACCTCGACGATGATCTGCAGATCCATCGCGTGGCTGACCGCGCCGCGCGGCAATTGCAGGGCGCCGCCCAGGCCGGCCAGCAGGGCGCCCAGGGTGAAGACGCCGGTGAACAGCGAGGCCTGATTGACCCCCAGCGCCGCCACCATGTCGCGGTCATGGGTGGCGGCGCGCACCAGCGTGCCCCAATGGGTCCGATGGAACAGCAGCCACAGCAGGGCCAGCACCACGGGCCCGAGGGAAATAAGGAACAGATCATATTGGGGAATGGCCTGATGGAAGAGGCGCACCGCCCCTGCGAGGCCGGGCGCACGCGGCCCCAGCAGATCCTCAGGCCCCCAGATCATCAGAACCGCGTCCTGCACCACCAGCACCACGCCGAAGGTGGCCAGAAGCTGCAGCAGCTCGGGTGCATGGTAGATCTTGCGCAGCAGGGTCACTTCCAGCAGCAGCCCGAGCAGCGCCACGCCCAATGCCGCGACCGGCAGGGCGATCCAGAAATTGCCGCCGCCCAGGCCCGAATGTTCCACCAGGCTGTAGGCGATATAGGCCCCCAGCATATAGAGCGAGCCATGGGCGAAGTTCACGATGCGGCTGACGCCGAAGATGATGGACAGCCCCGAGGCGACGAGGAAAAGAGACGAGGCGCTCGCCAAACCGGTCAAGAACTGGGAGAACAGGAATTCCATGGAGAGCGCCTCTGCTCGGTAAAGGATTGGAGGATGGGTCCGCCTCGTCCACCAAAACAGTTTCAGTCGGCCGGACGACGGGCCTTGACCTCGGCGAGGCCCGGCAGGTAGTCCTCGCCCCTCTTATAAGTCCAATCCACCATCACGCCCTTGCCGTCCTTGACGGCGGTCTTGCCGACGAACAGGCCCAGTGTCGACTGGTGATCCTCGGGCCGGTAGGTGATTTCGCCGAACGGCGTCGCCACCTTCACCCCGGCGGCGGCGGCCACCAGCTTTTCCGTATCGGTGCTGCCGGCCTTGGCCAGGATGGCCGCCACCGATTTCATGGTGGAATAGCCGACGATCGAGCCCAGCTTGGGCAATTCGCCATACTTGGCCTGATAGGCCTTGAGGAACGCCTTATGCTCGGGCGTATCGATCTGCGCCGCCGGATAGCCGGTGATGATCCAGCCCGGCACCGTTTCGGCTCCCAGCGGATCGAGATATTCCGGCTCGCCGGTCAGCATGCTGACCACCGCCTTGCCCTCGAACAGACCGCGGGTGTTGCCCTCGCGGATCAGCTTGATGAGATCGGGACCGAAGGTCACGTTGAAGATGGCCTCGGGCTGGGCGCGGGCCAGGGCCTGGACGGTGGCCCCCGCGTCGATCTTGCCCTGGGCGGGCCATTGCTCGTCGACCCATTGGATATCGGGCCGCCTGGCCGACAGCATGGCCTTGAAGACGGCCACCGAGCTTTGACCGTATTCATAGTTGGGGGCGACGGTGGCCCAGCGCTTGGCCGGAAGCTTGGCGGCCTCCTCCACCAGCACGGCGACCTGCGGACGGGTCGGCGGCCGCAGACGGAAGGTGTAGCGATGCCCCTGCTCCATGGTCATGGCGTCGGTCAGGGGCTCGGCGGCGACGAACAGCACCTTGCGCTGCTTGGCGACGTCCGACACGGCGAGACCGATGTGGGAGAAGAAGGTTCCCATCAGCAGGCTGACGTTTTCACGCGACAGCAGTTCGTTGGCCACCGTCACCGCGTCGCCCGGCTTGCCGTTGTCGTCGCGCGAGATCACCTCGACGGGGCGGCCGTTGATGCCGCCCGCCGCGTTGATTTCCTCAAGCGCCATCTGCCAGCCGTTGCGATAAGGCAAGGTGAAGGCCGGCAGGGTTGAATAGCTGTTGATCTCGCCGACCTTGATCGGCTCGGCCGCCCGGCCGGGACCTGAAAACAGGCAGGAGGCCACGACGCCCATCGCGCCCAATGCTGCGGATACGGATCTGATTGCCATGCGCGCTGTTCCTTCACGCTTTTTTAAGTCGTTGGTCACAAGGCTTGTTTAACGCAAACCGTCCTCACCCTTGATATCCTCGGCCGCCAGCCCCCCGATGCGGGGCAGCGGACGGCCGCTGTCGGTCACCGCCACGGCGATGACGATCTCGTTGGCCCGGGGGGCGTCGGAGATGCGGATCTCGGCGCCGTCGAAATGGCTGCGCACGAAAGCCGCATCCTTGTGGCCCAGGGGAATGTCGAGCGCCACGCCCGGCCCGCCGCGCTTTTTCGACGACGGTACCAGGGCCGCGCCCTTTTCCACCGCCTTGCGCAAGGGAGCGCCCAGCTTGGGATGCAGCAGGGCGGCGGCGTGCTCAAGCTCGCCATTTTCACCAACGGCGGCCGCCTTGCCATAACTTTGCGCCTGGGCGGGGGTAATGCCCAGGGCCGCCACCGCCCGCTGGCCCAGAAGACCGCCCAATTCCTCGCCTATTTCGATCAGCAGGTCGAGATTTTCGTGATAGGCCCCGGCGAAAGGGTTCTCGATTACCGCGGCGGCCACCGCCTTGCGGGTGGCAGGAACCACCGGACGATCCATCTCGCGATGGGTTTCCTCGACGGTGACCACGATCTTGCGGATCTTCGCCTTGCTCATCGCAACCCGTCCTTTCCCTGAATTTCCGAAGCGGCCAGGCCGCCCAGCCTGTGATGGATCCTGGCGCCGGTGGACATGACCAGCACCAAAACGATCTCATCGGCCCGCGGTCCGTCGGCAACCCCCACCTCCATGGCGTCGAAATGACTGCGCACGTAGGAAGCGTTGACATGGGTCAGCGGCACGTCGAGTCTGGCCCCCACCCCGCCCACCTTCTTGGTGGAGGGCACGATGGCCTTGGCCTCGCCCAGGGCGTCGCGCATGGCGTAGCCCCCCGGTACATGCCAAAGGGCGCCATGCTCCAGTTCGCCGGCCGAACCGACGATGGCGCCCTTGCCATAGCCCTGGATGGTGGCGGGCCCGCCCCCCAACATCAGCACCAGCCGGCGCGCCATGTCGGCGCCCAGGGGTTCCAGATCCTTCATGAACCAGGCGATATCCTCGACGAAGCGCCCGGCGAAGGGATTGCGGATCACCGTCAGGATGGCCGCCCGCCGCAGCGGTTCGTCCGGCGGCGGACCGCCCTCGTGATAGATCTCCTCGGCGAGTGTCACCACCTTGCGGATCTCGATATTGTTCATCACGCGCACTCCGCTCTTTCGTCCGACGGCAGAAAGACACCGCCGCCGACGACCTCGACCACGCCCCGCAAGGACAGCTTCGCGCCACCGATCAGCCCCCGCCGAAGCAATATCCTTGCCTTTTCCACACCGGCGGCGATTGCCCGGCGGCAATCCGCCTCGTCCAGCGGACCGACCGCCACGGTGACCGAACGGTCGCCCAGGTCGCTGTCGGGATCGAGATCCCTGGCCGGCCGGCGGCTGACCGCCGGATGTCCGGGAAGATCGACGGCATTGGCGATGACGGTGGCCGCGGCGTCGGCCTCCGCGGCGTTGCGCCCCAGCACCGTCACCGAATCGGCGATACCAAGGGAAAAACTGCGCCCGCCGGCACCACTGGTGGCGATGCCGCGAACCGGCTGGGCGGCCCCAATCACCGCATGGGCATCCACCGCCCCGCCATCGATCCGGCTGACCACGCCGATGCGGAAGGACCGGCCGGACGCCAGGTGAAAGGCGATGTCGCCGCCGTTGTTGACATAGGCGCGCGACAGCCGGCGTCCGTCCAGCATGGCCGCCAGCACATGGTCGGCGACCGCGCCGGCCACCGCCGCCATCGGAGTGATGAAGTGGTCGGCCAGGGGCAGCACGGCCCCCAGCATGGCCCGGGCGACGGCGCCGTCCACCGGCAGGCCGGGACGGGCGAACGACCGCAGAATAGGCAGCTGTGCCGCCAAAACCGGCAGAATGGGATGAAAACGGGCTTCCGCCTGGACATAGGCGCGCGCCACCTCGGCCGGTTCGCCGAAGGCCTCGACCACCAGATCGATGGGGCCGTGCTGCAGATGCAGCCGCCGGCGGTCGGCGAGAAGCGTGGCCCGCGCCGTCATCCGGGCCGCCCTCCCCAGGCGTAGTGGTGGGACGCCATCGGCCACGGATTGCCGGAGGGCCAGGCGAGCACCTTCCGGCGGTCCAGCAGCTCCAGTTGCCCGGCCCTGACGACGTTGCCGGCATGGCCGCCCATGGCGACATAGTCGTCGAGGCGCATGGTGAATTCGACGGGCGCCACCAGGGCCGGCGTCGGCACCGAGCCGAAAGCGTTCTTCGGCAGCAAGGTGACGTCCACCATGAAGGTGATGCCGCCGCCCGGCCAGACATAGGTGGGCGCGCCCCCGCAGGTCACATGGGTCAGCCCCTTCTTGACGGACTGGGTGAGCAGCACCGGATTTTCCGTCACCCCGGCGCGCAGCGAGCCTCCGGCGCCGGCGATGAACAGAACGGTGCACAACGCCGGCTCGCAGTTTTCCCGGATCCTTTCGACCGTGGCCGCCACCGCGTCGGGCATCGGCGCGGGAACCGGGATCAGGGCGTCATCCAGCAGGTAATAGCCGGAATGCTCGCCGGTGGTGCTGACCATCAGGAGACGCAGGCCCGGGCGGGCATATCTGGCGTCGAAGCGCTCGATGATCGACAGGGGCTCGGTGATGTCGGTGCCGCCCCAGCCGGTGCCGGGATCGGCCACCTGGAAGTAGCGCCCCGGGGTGGACCGCCGGCCGCGGAGGACCACGCCGCTTTCCGGCAGGCCCAGATAGCGGCCGGCCTTATGTTCGGTCAGCACGCCGGTGATATGGTCGTCCACCACCACCACCTCGTCGACCAGCCCGGCCCACTGCTTGGCGAAGATGCCGATGGTGGCCGAACCGCAGCCGACCCGCATGCGGTCCTCGGGCACGTCATTGACCACCGGCGGACGGCCGGCCTGCACCAGCACGCGGGCCCCGCCGTCGATGACCAGCTCCACCGCCTGACGGTTGGACAGCTCCAGCAGGGTCCGGCAGGTCTGCCTCCCCTCGGCCTTGCTGCCGCCGGTCAGATGATGGACGCCGCCCAGGGACAGCATCTGCGAGCCGTATTCCCCGGTGGTGACGTGACCGACCGCCTCGCCGTCGCGGCGCACCACGGCGCCTTCCGGCCCGAGGAAACGGTCGGTGTCGACCTTCACCTTGACGCCGCAATAGCTGAAGATGCCTTCGGTGACCACGGTCACCATGTCGACGCCCTCATGGGTGCTGGCAACGATGAAAGGGGCCGGTTTGTAATCGGGATAGGTGGTGGCGGCGCCGATGCCGGTGACGAACTGCCGGCCGTCCTCGGCCGCCTGGGCGTCCCATTCCCGTTCGAGGAAAGGAACAGCGTCGCCGTCGGCCTCCATGGTTCGTTGGAGTACAATCAAAGGATCGACACGAACCAGCTCCCCGCCGACATTGGCATAGCGATCGCAAGCGCCGCCGCGGCCCTCGCGGATCCGGCACAATACCGGGCAAGCGTCGCAGTTGATGATGTCACTCACCACAGATCTCCCTGATCCCTGAAGCCCGGCCCGGAGAAACGGCCCGACGACAGGAATATCATATGTGTACGCACAAAAACAAGATGCATGCACAAAAATAAGACTCTTTTAAAAGAGACTATTTTTTATGCAGAATATCCGGACATCACGGCCCGAAAGCAAACAACCTGCGATGAGCCGCGCTCATCGCAGGTTGTTCGGCGCGGCGCCAAGGGCGCATGAGGGGCGCCGCTATTACTGTTCGACGAAGGCCTTCTCGATCACATATTCGGCGGGATCCGAGCTGCTGCCTTCGCTCAGACCGGCCTCCTCCAGCAGGCGCTGGGTGTCGCGCAACATGGCCGGACTGCCGCACAGCATGAAGCGATCGTCGGCGGCGTTGAGCGGCGGCAGACCGACATCGGCGAAAAGCTTGCCGCTGGCCATCAGATCGGTGATGCGCCCCTGGTTGCGGAAGGTCTCGCGGGTGACCGTCGGGTAATAAATCAGCTTTTCCCGCACCGTCTCGCCGAAAAATTCATTTTCCGGCAGTTCGCGCGTGAGCAGATCATGGTAGGCCAGTTCGGCCACCTGACGGCAACCATGCACCAGGACCACTTTCTCGAACCGCTCATAGGTTTCCGGATCCTTGAGCACGCTGAGAAAGGGGGCGAGGCCCGTGCCGGTGCCCAGCAGATAGAGGTTGCGGCCGGCGGTCAAATTGTCGAGCAGCAGGGTCCCGGTCGCCTTGGCGCCGACCAGGATCTCATCGCCTTCGCGCAGATGCTGGAGGCGCGAGGTCAGCGGCCCGTCCGGCACCTTGATGCTGAAAAATTCGAGGGTTTCCTCGTAATTGGCGCTGGCCATGCTGTAGGCCCTGAGCAGGGGACGGCCGTCGACCGGAAGCCCGATCATCACAAACTGCCCGCTCCGGAAACGGAAGGAGCGGTCGCGGGTGGTGGTGAAACTGAAAAGATCGTCCGTCCAGTGATGGACCGACAGGACCGTTTCATGGCGGATACTGCTCATCTTCTTCCTCTGGCAAGATCGTTGCGCCGCACCCCAGTCGCGGCATCTAAATGCGTGTACGCATAAATACAATCTATGTCAATAGATGTAGTTACCCAAGAAAACCGCCAAAATTATTGGAGGTATCCCGCTCATATCATATGTATACATATTAATTGGGCGGTCGCCATGACGCGGCGGAACGAATGGAGACGCTCGTTGAAGGAGGAACGTGTCTCCCACCCCCGGCAGGGGCGGAAGCCCCCCGGCTTCACACCGGGGCTCCGCGGTCGTCACGATCGCAGATGGCGTCTGACCAGCAGGGGAAGCAGGATGCCGTCCCGAGGACCGATCGCCAGGGACAACAGATAGAGAGCCCCCGCCACCAATACAATGGCCGGACCCGACGGCCAATTGAACTGATAGGACAGCACCAGGCCGATATAGCCGGAAACGAACGCCACGAGGGTCGCCAGACAGATCAGCGACCAGACCTCGCGCACCCAGAAGCGGGCCGCCGTCGCCGGAAGCATCATCAGCCCGACCGCCATCAGGGTGCCCAAGGCCTGGAAGCCGCTCACCATGTTGAGCACGACCAGGGTCAGGAACAACACATGGTAAAGGCCGCCCCTGCCGTTTAGCGCCCGCAGATACAGGGGATCGAAACATTCCGCCACCAGACCCCGGAAAATCACCGCCAGCACCATCAGCGTCGTGCTGGCCACCGAGGCCATCAGGATCAGCGACCCATCGTCGACGGCGAGAATGCTGCCGAACAGGACATGCATCAGATCGACGGCGCTGCCGTGGGTGGAAACGAGAAGCACCCCGATCGCCAGGGAAATCATGAAAAAGGAGGCGAAGCTCGCGTCCTCCTTCTGAGGCGTGAAACGGCTGACCAAGCCGGACGCCAGCGCCACCAGCAGACCGGCCAGGAAACCGCCCAGGCTCATGGCCGGCAGCGACATGCCAGCCAGCATGAAACCGATCGCCGCGCCGGGCAGCACCGAATGGGCCATGGTGTCGCCGATCAGGCTCATCCGGCGCAGCACCAGGAACACCCCCATCGCGCCCGAGCCGAGGGAAAGGGCGAGACAGGCGGCCAGGGCGCGCCGCATGAATCCGAAATCGGCGAAGGGGCCGATCAGCCAATCATAGAGAAGGCTCATGCCGCGCCCCGACAAACTTCCGCGTCGCCGTCCCACGCCTCGCTCATCGCCCGCGCCCGCAGCAGATTGGCCGGGGTCAGCACCTCTTCCGTCGGCCCGCCGGCCACCACTTCGCGGGCCATCAGCAGGCTTTGCGGAAAATGGCGGCGCACCTGATCGTGATCGTGCAATACGGCGAGAACCGTCCGCCCCTCCCGGTGCCAGCGGTCGATCAGTCGGATCAGATCGGCCGTCGTCCGGCTATCGACGGCGCTGAACGGCTCATCGAGCAGGATCAGGGGGCTGTCGGCGACCAGGACCCGGGCGAACAGCACCCTTTGGCGCTGGCCGGCGCTGACCGATCCGAAAGCCCGTCCCTCGAACCCGTCGAGCCCCACCGTCGACAAGGCCTTCGATGCCTCGACGCGCATGTCCAGGGTGATCCGCCCGAACGCCCCGGTCCGCCGCCACAGGCCCAACAGCACGACGTCCTGCACCGAAATCGGAAAACTGTCGTCGATGCCGGCCAGTTGCGGCAGATAGGCGATGTCCTTGGGAGAAACCCCATGCAGGCGCATGGCGCCCTCGGCCGGCTTCAGCAGTCCGGCGATGGTCTTGACCAGCGTGCTCTTGCCGGCGCCGTTGGGACCTATGATGGCGGTCAGGCTGCCCCTGGCGAAACCGCAGCTCACGTGATGGATGGCGGGGTGACGGTCGTAGGCGACGGTGACGTCGCGCAGGGACACCAGATCCGGTTCGGTCATTTCCACCAGTCCAGCGCCCAGCCGACCACCAGCCACAGCCCGGCCGCCGTCGAAGCAGCGATAGCCAGACGGCTGCCGGCGCCCCACAGCATGGGCGAAACAATCGGCACGGCACGGTTCATCCGCCGCTCCATATGCATGACACCTCCAGACGTTATGTTATAACAAATCAGTTTGTCGCCTGCCTGTCTACGGGTTCTTGGTACAAGGCAGGCGGGTGAATGCGCCCTTGCCAATTGTTATATTATAACATAACAATTCATTCCCCATCAGCCGCAAGGAAAGAGATACCGATGAATGGCCGCCTGTTGAGACGATCCGCCGCCGCCGCCGCGATGATCCTGCTGGCGTTGACCTCCGCCGCCTCGGCCGCGCCGCTGAAAGTCGTCGCCACCTTCAGCATCATCGGCGATCTGGTGAAAACCGTCGGCGGCGACGGGGTTTCCCTCACCACCCTGGTCGCCCCCGGCGGCGACGCCCATGTCTACGAACCGACGCCGCAAGACGCCAAGACCATCGCCGGAGCCGATCTGGTGGTGGTCAACGGTCTCGGCATGGAAGGCTGGATCGATCGCCTGATCGCGGCGTCGGGATATCACGGCAAGATCCTCGTCGCCTCCGACGGCATCGCGCCGCAGACCATGGTCGAGGAGGAGGACGGCGCCAAGGACGGCAAGCGCGTCACCGACCCCCACGCCTGGCAAAATCTGGCCAACGGGCGGATTTACGTCCGCAACATCGCCAAGGCCCTCGCCGAGGCCGATCCCGCCGGCGCGACGGGCTATGCCGAACGGGCCGGAAAACTGGACGGGGAGATCGCCGCCCTCGACGCCTGGGTCCGCCGGCAGATGGCCGAAATTCCGTCGGCCAAGCGCAAGATCATCACCTCGCACGACGCCTTCGGCTATTTCGGCGCCGCCTATGGGGTCACCTTCCTGGCGCCGGTCGGCCTCAGCACCGAAAGCGAGCCGACGGCGGCCGGCCTGGGCCAGCTCACCCGCCAGATCAAGAAGGAGGGCATCAAGGCCCTGTTCATCGAATCGATGAGCGACCCCCGGCTGATCCGGCAACTGGCCCGGGAAAGCGGCGCGGTGGTCGGCGGCACCCTCTATTCCGACACCCTTTCCAAGGAGGGCGGTCCGGCCGACACCTATTTGAAGATGTTCCGCAACAATGTCCCGGCCATGGTCGAGGCCATGCGCAGGAACTGAACGGGAAAAGAGGAAGTAATCCCTCAGTGGCACCGGCGTCCCTGCCCATAGACGCTAACATAAGCCCTCGCCCCTTGTGGGAGAGGGCGGCGAGCGTAAGCGAGCGGGTGAGGGGTACGCGCGTCGGCGCGGCAAACGACTCACACGGATTCCTACACACCACAGAGGGATCGGCCTCAGGGCAATCACTTGTCCCGAGATTGATCGCATAAATCACCGGTTCGCGCAGCTAGACCGGGGGAAACCCTCACCCTCCCGCTTCGCGGGCCCCTCCCTCTCCCACTTCGTGGGCGAGGGGAGATTTTTCTTAATCCGAGCGCCTAGGGACGTCCCTGCCGGTGCCACTCGTGCTTATCCAAGGCGGGGGCTGCACTGATAAAACCAGGCCCGGCTGAGGGACAAAAATTTATATTAAGGCAATCGGTTCACCGATTGCCCCGGACACACCGACAGGCTCCTTGAAGGCAAGGCGGCGGAAGGCTAACGTACCGGCCAAACAATTCCGCCCCCAAGCCTCCGAGAAAGCCATGTATCCGATCGTTCGCCGCGAAGTTTTTTCCGAGACGTCCTTCCTCTGGGAGGTTCTCGCCCCCGATGTCGCCAAATCGGCCGAACCCGGCCATTTCGTCATGGCCCGCCTCTATGAGGGCGGCGAACGCATCCCGCTGACCGTCGCCGACTACGACCGCGACAAGGGAACGGTCACCATCGTCGTGCAGGCGTTGGGCAAGACCACCCGCGAGATGCGCGACAATTACCAGGAAGGCGAGAGCTTCGACGATTTCGTGGGCCCCCTCGGCCTGCCCCAGCATATCGGGAAGGCCGGCCATGTCGTCCTGGTCGGCGGCGGGCTGGGCGTCGCCCCCGTCTATCCGCAGCTTCGCGCCTTCAAGGCGGCCGGCAACCGGACCACCAGCATCATGGGTTTCCGCAACAAGGACCTGGTGTTCTGGGAAGACAAGTTCGCCCGCGAAAGCGACCAGTTGATTCTCTGTACCGACGACGGCAGCTACGGCCGTCCGGGATTCGTCACCCAGGCGCTGAAGGATGTCCTCGACAACGACAAGCCCGACCTGGTGATCGCCATCGGACCGTTGCCGATGATGCAGGCCTGCGTCGAGACCACCCGGCCCTACGGCGTCAAGACCATGGTCTCGCTCAACACCATCATGGTCGACGGCACCGGCATGTGCGGATCATGCCGCGTCACGGTGGGCGGCGAGGTGAAATTCGCCTGCGTCGACGGCCCCGATTTCGACGGGCACCAGGTCGACTTCAAGGAACTGCACGCCCGCCAGAAACGCTTCAAGAGCGAGGAGGCCCGGGCCAACGAGGACTTCGCCCACGTCTGCAACCTTGAAAAGAAGCTCTTCACCGAGGGCAAGCGGACCTACAAGAAGATGTCCGAGCTGCCCCCCCATCAGCACAAGATGCCGGAACGCGACCCTCACGAGCGGGCCGCCAATTTCAAGGAAGTCAATCTGGGCTATTCCATCGACGACGCCTATCAGGAGGCCGAGCGCTGCATCCAGTGCCATAAGCCGACCTGCATTTCCGGCTGCCCCGTCGCCATCGACATCCCGCGCTTCATCCGCCATCTGCTGGTCAGGGACACCACCGCCGCCCTGGAGACGATCTACGAATCCTCGATCTTCCCCTCGATCTGCGGCCGCGTCTGTCCCCAGGAATCGCAGTGCGAGGCGCAATGCGTCATCGGGCGCAAGATGGAGCCGGTGGCCATCGGCCGCCTGGAACGCTTCATCGGCGACAATGCCCGCCCGCCCAAGGCCGTCCCGCCGGCCTTCGCCGGCAAGCTGGGCAAGGTGGCCATCGTCGGTTCCGGCCCCGGCGGCCTGGGCGCCGCCGCCGATCTGGTGCGCTTCGGCGCCGACGTCACCGTCTACGAGGCCCTGCATGTGGTGGGCGGCGTGCTTCGCTACGGCATTCCCTCCTTCCGCCTGCCGCGCGACATCATCGAGCGCGAGGTCCAACGGCTGAAGGACATCGGCGTCAAGTTCGAGACCAACAAGGTGGTCGGCAAGACCTTCACCGTCGGGCAATTGACCGGCGAAAAGGGCTTCGACGCCGTTTTCGTCGCCGCCGGCGCCGGCGCCCCCTCCTTCCTGGGGATTCCCGGCGAATTCGCCGGGCGGGTCTATTCGGCCAACGAGTTCCTGACCCGCGTCAATCTGATGGGCGGCGACAAGTTCCCCTATCTCGACACGCCGATCAGCCTGGGCAAGAGCGTGGTGGTGATCGGCGCCGGCAACACGGCGATGGACTGCCTGCGCGTCGCCAAGCGGCTGGGCGCGCCGACCGTGCGCTGCGTCTACCGCCGTTCCGAGGCGGAAGCGCCGGCCCGTATCGAGGAACTGCGCCACGCCAAGGAAGAAGGCATCGAGTTCTACTTCCTGCATGCCCCGGTGGAGATCAACGTCGACGCGGAAGGCGAGGTCCGCGGCATGAAGGTGCAGAAGATGGAACTGGGCGAACCCGACGAAAGGGGCCGCCGCCGGCCGGTCCCCTTGGACGAGTTCGTCGATCTGGAATGCGACACGGTCATCTATGCGCTGGGCACCAACGCCAATCCCATCATCGGCCAGTCGACACCGGGATTGAGCCTCAACAAATGGGGCTACATCGTCGCCGACGAGCAGACCCAGGCGACCAATCTGCCGGGCGTCTTCGCCGGCGGCGACATCGTGACCGGCGGCGCCACGGTCATCCTAGCCATGGGGGCCGGACGCCGCGCCGCCAAGGCTATCGGCGCCTATCTGCAGGGCGGCAAGCAGACCTGGCCGATCACCATCGACGACGCCAACGCCTTCGTGCCGGGAAGCTTCCCCGCCGCTCCGGAAGGAAAGTCCGCCATGCTCTGTCCGAAATGCCATCAGCCGCTGGAAGGCGACGAAAGCTACATCTGCTGCGCCGATCAGACGGTGCAATGGCGCTGCGACGATTGCGCCAAGGTCAGCGAAGGCTTCGCCTTTCCCTACGGCGCCTGCCCGCATTGCGGGGGCAAGCTGTCCATCGTGACCGGCCGGACGGAGGAGAACGCCGCCACCATGGCCGCCATCCGCACCGCCTTCGAAATCGAACTGGGCGGCCAGGCCTTCTATCTGCAGGCCGCCGCCCAATCGGAGGAGCCGCAGCTCAAGGCCCTGTTCGGCCGCTTCGCCGAGATGGAAAAGGAGCATATGGCCACCCTGTCGCGGCGCTATCACGCGAGCGTCCCTGCACCGTCCCGGGAAATCCGCCAGGAGGTCTTGAGCGTCTATTCCGGCGTGGAAAGCCGCCCCGGTGATCCGGCCAATCTGTTCCGCGTCGCCATCGGACTGGAGCGCCGCGCCGTCGAATTCTACGAAGAGCGCAGCGCCAGCGCGCCGGAGGACTCGACCGAACGGCAGCTTTATCGCGAACTGGCGGCCGAGGAACGCGAGCATGTCGCCCTCTTGTCCACCGAATACGAACGCTGGCGGGCCGGCAAGCCGGGCCTTTTGTGAGCCAGACGGCGATGAGCAACGAGCATATCCTGCCGTTCTCCCTGGTGGAGGGCAATGACGACGACGCGGTACTCGACCAGGCCGCGCTTTGGCTGGGCGAGGGCAGGAAGGTCGCCCTGGCCACGGTGGTCCGCACCTGGGGCTCGGGCCCCCGCCCGGCCGGCAGCCATCTGGTGGTGGAAAGCGGCGGCGACTTCATGGGCTCGGTCTCCGGCGGCTGCATCGAGGCGGCGGTGATCACCGAGGCGAAGGAGGTCATCGCCGAGGGCAAGCCCCGCACCCTCGATTTCGGCGTCAGCGACGCCGAAGCCTGGGACGTCGGCCTCGCCTGCGGCGGCGCCATCCGCATCTATGTCGAGCCGCTGATATGAGGCATGAACTGTTCCGCGAATTGCAGGAGCTGCGCCGGCGGCGCGAGCCGGTCGCCCTGGTCACCGACTTGCGGGACGGCGCCCAGGCGCTGTTCGTTCCCGGCAAGGGCGGCCTTCCGGGAACGTTGGCCCTTTCCGATGAACAGTCGGCGGCCATCGCCGGCATGCTGCATCAATCGGTGAGCGGCCCGCTGGACGAAATCCTGTTCGTCCGCAGCTATGCCGCCCCCTGGACGCTGTTGGTGGTCGGCGCCGTGCACATCGCCCAGTTCCTGGCGCCGATGGCGCGCCTCGCCGGCTTCGACGTGACGCTGATCGACCCCCGCCGGGCCTTCGCCGCCGAGCACCGCTTTCCCGGCCTCGATCTGATCGTCGGTTGGCCAGACGAAGTGATGGAACAGACGGCGCCCCCCACCCGCCAGACCGCCGTCGTCACCCTGGCCCACGACCCGAAGATCGACGATCCGGCCCTGTTCGCCGCCCTTCGCTCGCCGGCCTTTTACGTCGGCGCCCTGGGCAGCGCCCGCAGTCATGCCAAGCGGGTCGAGCGGTTGACCGCCGCCGGCTTCGGTCCCGCCGACATCGCCCGGATCGCCGCGCCGATCGGTCTCGACCTGGGCGGCAGAGCCCCCGCCGAAATCGCCGTCTCGGTCCTGGCCGAAGTCGTCGGCGCCCGTTACGGCCGGCAAAGAGTTCCGCGATGACGGCGCCCGCCATTGCCGCCCTGCTGCTGGCCGCCGGCCGTTCAAGCCGGATGGGCGCCAACAAGCTGGTGCTGGAATTGGCGGGAAAATCCCTGGTCGCCCACGCCGCCGACCAGGCACTGGCCGCCGGCTTCACCCGGGTCGTCGTGGTCACCGGCCATCATCCCGAAGCCGTCCACGCGGCGTTGTCCGGCCGGCCGCTCTCCTGGGTCCATAACCCGCTATTCGAGCAGGGTCTGTCCTCATCGCTGAAGGCCGGCCTCGCCGCCCTGCCCGACGACATCGATGCCGTGCTTGTCTGCCTGGGCGACATGCCGAAGGTGGACGCCCTGCACATGCGCGCCATCGCCGAGGCGTTCGATCCCGGCGCGGGACACACCATCTGCGTTCCGGTGTTCGGGGGAAAACGCGGCAATCCCGCGCTGTTCGGACGACGGCATTTCGCCGAAATGATGACGCTGGAGGGTGACCGCGGCGCCCGCTCGCTGATGGATAAGCATGCCGGCTGCGTCCGTCTGGTGGAACTGCCCGACGATGCCGTTCTCGAGGACGTCGACACCCCGGACGCCTTTGCCCGGCTCGTGGCGCATGATATCTAAGGGCCTGTTGATAAATTATTGAATCAACGGGCCCTTAAGCCCGAGCGGCGCTTGAGCCCGCCGTAGCGGAGCGCAGGCGTCATATGGAATCTTAGGGTTTGGAGCGATAATTTCGCGACAAGCCCTAAGGGCCAGGGACAAAAGTCCCAGGCCGGCCCCGTCACGGGAGGAACGCCATGACCGTCATGACCTTCGACGCCCGGACCATCCGCCGTCAGTTTCCGGTGTTCGCCGGCCGCCCCGGCGGCCTGCCCCTGCATTATCTCGACAATGCGGCGATGGCGCAGATGCCGCGCCCGGTGATCGAGGCGCTGGTGGCCCATGACAGCCTGTCGCGGGCCAATGTGCATCGCGGCCTGCATCCCCTGGCCGAGCGCGCCGACCGGGCCTATGACGCCGCCCGGACGACCATCGCGCGTCATCTGCACGTCGCCGACCCCACAGAGATCGTCTTCACCTCGGGCGCCACCGCGTCGGTCAATCTGCTGGCCCAGGCCTTCGGCGCCGGACTGGGCCCCGACGACGAGATCGTGGTTTCCCGCCTCGACCATCACAGCAACCTGGTCCCATGGCTGCTGCTGGCCAAGAACCGCGGCGTCCGCCTGCGCTTCCTGCCGGTGACCGCCGACGGCCGGCTGGATGTCGGCAAGGCGCCCGACATCATCGGGCCGCGCTGCCGCCTGGTCGCCGTCACCCATGCCTCCAACGTCACCGGCGCGGTGACCGCCGTGGCGCCGCTGGTCGCCGCGGCCAGGGCGGTGGGGGCCAAGGTGCTGCTGGACGGGGCCCAGATGCTGCCTCACGGATCGGTCGACCTGCCGAAGCTGGGGGTCGACTTCTACTGCTTTTCCGGCCACAAGGTCTTCGCCCCCACCGGCATCGGCGTTCTCTGGGGCCGGCGCGAGCTGCTCTCCGCCCTTCCCCCGCCCATGGGCGGCGGCGGCATGATCGCCGGCTTCGACGGCGACGAGCCGGTCTTTCTCGACACGCCGCAGCGTTTCGAGGCGGGAACGCCGCCGGTCACCCAGGCCATCGGCCTGGCCGCGGCCCTGACCTGGCTCGACGAGTTCGACCATCACGACATCGCCGCCCACGAGCGCCGCCTGACCGAAGACCTGCTGGACGGCCTCGCCTCTTTTCCGGGGGTGACCATCGTCGGACCGCGCGACATGGAGCGGCGGTTGCCGGTGGTCTCCTTCACCGTCGCCGGAGCCCATCCGCACGACATCTGCCAGATCCTCGGCGGACGCGGCGTCGCCTTGCGCGGCGGGGCACTGTGCGCCCAGCCCTTGATGAACGATCTCGATCTGCCGGGCGTGGTGCGCGCCAGCCTGGCCCTTTACAACGACGAGGCCGACGTGGCCGCTTTGCTGAGCGGCCTTACCCATGCGATCAAGGTGCTGGCATGAGCGACGACATTTATCACGCGAAGATCAAGGCCCTGGCCCAGGTGGCGCATGGCGCCGGCCCGCTGGCCGAGCCGCAGGGCCGGGCGGTGATCGACAATCCGCTGTGCGGAGACCGGGCCAGCGTGTCGGTCGCGCTGGCGGAAGACGGCACCATCGCCGCCCTTGCCCACGAAATCCGCGGATGCCTGCTCTGCCGGGCCTCGGCCAGCGCGCTGGCCGAGGCCGCGCAGGGCCTGGCGCCGGAGCGGATCGCCGAGGCCCGCCGCGCCCTCGAACATCTGCTGCGCGACCCGGAAACCACCGGAGACACCTTCGCCGCCCAGCCCACCTTCACCGATTTCGAGGCCTTCCGCCCGGTGCACCGCCACAAGTCCCGCCACGACTGCGTCCTGCTGCCCTTCCGCGCCACCGAAAAGGCCCTGGCAGAGGCCGCGCGACAGCGGGGATTAGGAAGAAACGACCCGGTCGCCGGGGCGCCCTCATAGGCGCTAAGATAAACCCTCGCCCGCTTTGCGGGAGAGGGGATGTTTTTCTTATCCGGGCGTCTATGTGGGCGCCCCTCCAGCAATCACGAACAGCCGCCGCGCATTCTGCCCTTGCCGGCGGTATAGCGGCTCTTCTGACGATCCCAGAAGAATTCCTCGGCCGTCATCACCGGACGATCGGGGTGGTGGGTCCTCATATGCTCCACATAGCGGTCATAACTGGGAATCCCCACCATCAGCAGGCAGGTTTCCTTCAGCCGGAACAACAGGGTTTTCACGTCCATCATGGCCGTCCTTCGCGCCGGAACCATCTCTGCCGATCGGCAGAGGGGATAACGCAGATGGATAAGATGATGGGAATGGCCCTGGGCGGGAACAAGCGGCGACACAGGGAAGAGGCACGATCCCCGCGCGACACCTCAGGCAGCGGTTTCCCGCCTTGCCGGTCTGGACGAAAGGCTGTGCAAGTGTTAACGGGACATCCAACGCTCACGTTTCTTGTCGGGATTGATCACCATGCGCGTTCTCGTTGTTTTAGCCCACCCTCGGACAGACAGCTTCAATCACGCCATCGCCTCCACCGTCGGGGCGACGCTGGAGGCGTCGGGCCACGCCGTCGACTTGTGCGACCTTTATGACGAAGGCTTCGATCCGCTCTTCACGCCCGACGAAATGAAGCGAGACTTTGAAGCCCCTCCGCGTCTTGCCGCCGAAATCGCACGCCTGAAGAATGCAGATGCGGTGGTGGTGATCCACCCCAACTGGTGGGGACAGGCCCCGGCGATCCTCAAGGGATGGCTCGATCGCGTGCTGCGGGTCGGCGAAACCTACCGGTTCGGCACCAATGACAAGGGCGAAGGGATCATGGTTTCCCAACTCAAGGCCCGCAAGGCACTGGTCTTCACCACGTCCAATACCCCGCAAGCCGCCGAACTGGCGCTTTATGGCGATCCGCTCGACAATTATTGGAAACGCTGCGTCTGGGGAGCCTTGGGCATCCCCACCGAGCGCCGCAATTTCGAATCGGTCATTCTCAGCACGCCTGAACAGCGCGCCGAGTGGCTGTCCGAAGCCGCACGCCTGACGCGCGAGGCGATCGGCTGATTTCTTCGCCGGCATCCCCCGGTCGGGACAATCGGTTGAGCGAGATCGCTCACCCGGCCTCCGCCTCCAGGATGGCGCTCAGGTCGCCGGCAAGCGCATCCACCTGACCGGGATCGGCGTCCCAGGCGAACATGAAGCGGGCGCAGCCTCCGATGAAGGTATAGAAACGCCAGCCCTTTTGCCTCAAGGCCGCCATGGCGGTGTCTGAAAGGTTCAGAAACACCGCGTTGGCTTCCACCGGGAAGGCGAATTCCAGTCCCGGCAGGCCGGAAATCCGATCCGCGAAGAGACGGGCGCAGGCATTGGCATGGGCGGCGTTTCTCAGCCAGGCGCCCGTTTCCAGCAGACCGACCCAGGGCGCCGACAAAAAGCGCATCTTCGAGGCCAGTTGTCCGGCCTGTTTGCAACGGTAGTCGAAATCCTCGGCCTGGGGACGATTAAAGAACAGGATCGCCTCGCCCACGGCCATCCCGTTCTTGGTGCCGCCGAAACACAGCACGTCGACCCCGGCCCGCCAGGACAGGTCCGCCGGGCTGCAGCCCAGGCCGGCGCAGGCGTTGGCGAAGCGGGCGCCGTCCATGTGCAGGCTGAGGCCATGCGCGCGGCAGGTCTCGGAAATCGCCAGCAGCTCCTCCGGCCGGTAGATCCGGCCCGTCTCCGTCGATTGGGTGACGCTCGCCACGCGGGGCTTGGGATAGTGGATGTCCTGACGGGCGACGGCCAGCGTCCGGATGGCCCCGGCGGTCAGCTTGCCGTCGGGCGACGGGGCCGCCAGAAGCTTCGAGCCATTGGAAAAGAACTCCGGAGCGCCGCATTCGTCGGTTTCGACATGGGCCGCGGCCGAGCAGATGACGCTGTGATAGGACTGACACAGTGCCGACAGCGCCAACGAGTTCGCCGCCGTGCCGTTGAAGACGAAGAACACCTCGCAGTCCGTCTCGAACAGAGACCTGAAGGCATCCGAGGCCCGACCGGTCCATTCGTCATCGCCATAGGCCACCGCATGGCCGTGATTCGCCTCGGCCATGGCGGCCCAGGCCTCGGGACAAACCCCCGCATAGTTGTCGCTGGCGAACTGCTGGGAAGGAACGGTCATGATGGAAGGCTCTCCGTCTGTCAGTTTGCGGCACTGGAGAGAACTGACGCGCGGCTTCATCCCGTTTGTTGCCGGATCGGCCACATCTCCCCGCAGATCGGGGACGCCACCTTGCCCGGGAGCAGGTTGGCGTTGAGCGTCAGCTCAACTCTTGATGCGACTCCGACGATAGCGGGAAGCCACCGGTTTGGCAAGAAAACGGCCCTATTACCCCCGGGATGATCCGCCGCAAGCGATCATAAGGAAACACAGATCAGAACCGATGAACACAGATGAACACAGATGGGACCGACCGGCTTCAAACCGCGCATGAGCTGGATGACACCTTTCATTTCAGATGAAACGCGCCACAAGCTTGAAAGTTTATTCTTGATTCCGGAACCGGCTTTACGTCATTCAGCAGGCCTCCGCGCGGCCGAGAGGCGGTCGTACCGCGGGGACGGGTTTCTTTCACGAGGTTTTTTAGATGGCGTCGATCCACGGACATGAAGTTTTGCACATGATGCTGGAGGCGGCGGAGGGATTTCCATCCGTCGAGGCATTGGTGGCGGCGATCGAAGAGCGTTTCGGCGCGGATGCGAGGTTCCACACTTGCTCGGCCGAAGGGATGGACGCAAGGCGTCTGGTCGAGTTTTTGACGGAGCGGGGAAAGTTCGTGCCGCTGGAATCGGGCTTCAACACCAGCGCGGAGAAGATCTGCTCTCACTGACAAGGCACCCGTCGCCCGATCTTGTTGATCGCCCCCTTCCCGGTTAGGCTGACCGCCCAAGCTTGGCTGAAGGGAAGCGCCCCATGCGGATTCGGCGATGGTTGACACGCTTCCTCCTCCTGCTGCCGGTGGTCATTTTCCTGGCGCTGGGCGGGATATGGCTGTTCCTGGAAGGCAGTCTGGCCCAGCTCGACGGACGCATGGAAGCCGCCGGGTTGGCCGAACCGGTCAGCGTCACCCGCGATGATCTGGGCGTGCCGACCATCAGCGCGGGAAACCGGGCCGATCTCGCCTATGCGACCGGCTATCTGCACGCCCAGGACCGCTTTTTTCAGATGGATCTGCTGCGCCGTTCGGCGGGGGGCGAACTGGCCGCGCTGTTCGGCCCGGCCGCCCTGCCCATCGATCGCAGCCGCCGGCCCCACCGCTTCCGGTCGCGGGCCGGAGCGGTCCTGGCCAGTCTGCCGGTGGACGACCGGGTACTGCTGGAACGCTACGCCGCCGGAGTGAACGATGGCTTGGCCGCTTTGCGCGCCAGACCGTTCGAATATGCCCTACTGCTCACCGCGCCGGCCCCCTGGACCCCAGAGGATTCCCTGCTGGTCGGCTGGGCCATGTATTTCGAATTACAGGGCAATTTCGGGCGGGACCTGAGCCGCGCCTGGCTCAGGGCGCATGCCACGCCGGAACAGGTGGCCTTCCTGCTGCCGACGTCGAGCCCCTGGGACGCCCCCCTCGACGCGCCGGCAATCGACGAACCGCCGCCCCCCGTTCCGCCGGTCGCTCCCGACTGGTATGGGCGCCCGGTTCGCCGCGCCGCCGCCGACATCCCCGGCATCGACGACGCGGTGGGCAGCAACAATTGGGCTGTGGCCGGCGAGCGCAGCGGACACGGCGGCGCCATCGTCGCCGATGACATGCATCTGGGACTGCAATTGCCCAACACCTGGTACCGCGCCCTCCTGGTCTTCGGCGACGGCACCGGTGGACAAAGCCGACTGGCCGGGGTGACGCTGCCCGGCCTGCCCGCCCTGATCGCCGGCAGCAACGGCCATGTCGCCTGGGGCTTCACCAACAGTTACGGCGATTATTTCGACCTCGTCGAACTGCGGACCGACCCCGGCGGCGCACCCCGTTATCGGACGGAAGATGGCAGCTGGGCGTCGATCGAAAGGATCGAGGAGAAAATCGCGGTGAAGGGCGGCGCGGAAGAGATCCTGCCCGTCTTCGAAACACCGCTGGGACCACTGTGGGCCATCGGCGGCAAATCCTATGCCATGCGCTGGATCGCCCATGATCCCGGGGCCATCGACCTCGGCATGATGGCCTTCGAGCGCGCCCTCGATCTGACCACTTTGCTGGACGCCGCCAGCCGGGCGGGAATGCCGGCGCAGAACATGGTGGCCGGCGATAAGGCGGGGCACGTCGGCTGGACCATCGCCGGCCCGCTCCCCGGCCGGCATTGGCGGCCGGCGGAAGGATTCGCCTATTCCTCAACCGAGGCCGGCCTGGGCTGGCAGCGCCACCAAAGCGCCGCCGACCATCCAAGGGTGGTCGACCCGCCCGACGGACAGATCTGGACCGCCAATGCCCGGCAACTGGCCGGTCCGGCCTACCAGCGACTGGGTGACGGGGGCACCGACATCGGAGGGCGCGCCCGGCAGATCCGCGACGACCTTACCCGCCTCGGCAGGACCGACGAGGCGGGACTTTATGCTATCGGCCTCGACGACCGTGCGCTGTTCCTGGCCCCTTGGCGCGACCGGGCCTTGGCCGCGCTGACCGATCAGGCCGTCGCCGATCATCCCGGACGGGCGGAATTCCGCCGGCTGCTGCTGGCAGACCGGGACCTCCGGGCCGATACGGAGTCCGTCGGCTATCGTCTCGTCCACGATTTCCTGGGGAAACTCTACCAGCAGGTCTTCGGCAGCCTGGATGAAACCTTGAGCCACGAGTTCGGCCCGTCGGCGGGATCGTTCCGCACCGCCAACCCCCGCTGGGCTCACGCCCTCGCCCGGCTTGTCGATGAACGGCCCCCGGGCTGGCTGCCCCAAGGCGCCGACGACTGGCAGGCGCTGCAATTGACGGCCATCGACGCCACCATCGACGCCCTGGCCAAGGAAGGGCTTCCCCTCGCCCAGGCCCGTTGGGGGGCGCGCAACCGAGCGAGGATCACGCACCCCTTCGTCAGACTCATGCCCGCACTGGCCCGCTGGCTGGCGGCGCCGGCCGACCTCCTGCCGGGAGACGCCGATATGCCGCGCGTCGCCGGGCCGAGCTTCGGTCAATCGGAACGGATGGTGGTGTCTCCCGGACATGAGGACCGCGCGCTGTTCTCCATGCCCGGCGGAGAGAGCGGCCATCCGCTCAGCCCCTATTTCCTGGCCGGACACGCCGCCTGGGTGCAAGGCACACCCGGCAGCCTGCTGCCGGGTGTGCCCAGGCACAGCCTGACATTTTCGCCGCGCCCCTGAGGTTTCCGGCCAGTTTTAGCCGCGCCCTACGAAGGGCATATTTGTGGCCATCACCGTCAGGAACTGGACATTGGCCTCGGGCGGCAGGCTGGCCATGTAGACGACGGCGCGGGCCGCCTCGCCCACATCCATCACCGGTTCGGCAACGACCGCGCCATTGGCCTGGGGAACCCCTTTGGCCATGCGTCCGCCCATGGCGGTCGCGGCATTGCCGATGTCGATCTGGCCGCAGGCGATTCCGAATTGCCGGCCGTCCAGCGACAGCGATTTGGTGAGCCCTGTGACGGCGTGCTTGGTCGCGGTGTAGGGCGCCGAGTTCGGACGCGGGGCGTGGGCCGAGATCGAACCGTTGTTGATGATCCGCCCGCCCTGCGGCGTCTGCTGCTTCATGACGCGAAAGGCCGCCTGCGCGCAAAGAAACGATCCGGTCAGGTTGATCGACACCACCTGGCTCCATTGCTCGAAGCTCAGTTCCTCGATCGGAACGGCGGGGACGTTGATGCCGGCATTGTTGAACAAAAGATCGACCCGGCCGAATGACTGGACGGCGGCATGGAACAAGACGTCGACCGAGGCGGGATCGCTGACGTCGGTCGGCACCGCGAGGGCCCGCGCGCCGTGAGGGCCCGCCAAAGTCAGGGTTTCCTCAAGAGGAGGTCGTCGCCGGCCGGCCAGAACCACGGCATATCCCTCCTCCAGCAGCGCCAGAGCCGTACTTCGGCCAATTCCCGACCCGGCTCCGGTAATGACGGCGACGCGACATGATTGTGTCATTTGGCTTCCCCAGGCTGATTTGGAAGAACGAGGCGATGAATTCGTTTACACGAACACGAGAACACTACCGTCGCCAAATCGAAGCGGGAAGCCCAAATACCAACCGGGAGTTCCCCGCGAACGCCTCAAAATAGGCTCGCAGATAGAAATATTTTTATCATAAATCAATGATAAATTACAAAATAATGCCGAACCGTTGAAAATCCATTCATCTTTGTCCAAAAAGCCGTAATCTTGCATTCTCTCCGCAGGATTGGTAGAGGGGACTGATCCATGTTTCGCACGTCAATCGAACGTCTTCTACTGTTCGCCCAATGGATATTGACCCTGACCCTGGTCACGGTCTTGACGGTCGCCGCCTGGACCGCCTGGCAACGCTACGAGGATGCTTCGGAAACATTGCGCCTGACCCAGCTTGATCGCGCGCTTTTCGAATCGACGATGACCATGCGCGGACAGGTCGCCAAGGTGCAGACGCTGGTCCTGTCCAACGACCAGCCGATGGCGAGCATCGCCAAGGTACAGGACGAGGCCGAGAAATCGCTGCGCGCAGCCCTCGATATCCTTGGCAAGAGCGAGCTGCCGCAGGCCGGAGACTTCAGCCGCGAACTCGATGAATCCCATCGCGCGATGAAGGAAAAGCAAAGCCTGCTGACCCGTTTGGCCGACCTTCCGCGCGATCAGCGCGATGTCCGCGAAACCGAACCCTGGCGCCAGTCCGTCTATCGGGTGATCGCCCTGTTGAACAAGGCTTCGGTCACCTCGGGCAACGCCGTTCGACTGACCGATCCGGTGTTGGCGGAACTGGTCCAGGTGCGTCGTGACGCCTGGGCTATCCGCGACGCCTTCGGCACGCAATGCTCGACCCTTCGTCCCAACATCGCCATCAGCAAGCCGCCGGAAGTCAGCCAATCCCTAACCATGGCGGCACGGCGCGCCATCTACGAGGAACGCTCGAAAGCGCTCGAAGATTATCTGACGCGCCCCGGTGTCGCCGCCACGGTGACCGCGTCGGTGGCGAAAGGCCGTCAGAACGTCACCTCGACCCAGGAAGCCGTCGACAAAATCGTCAAGAGGCTCGACGGTTCGGGCACGGCGATCCTTCCCCCCGCCGAGTGGACCCAACTTTGCGATGGGCCTTTTGGCGATTTGCAGGCCATCGGCTTCACCGCGCTCGACGAATCGGCGGCCCGCGCCGTCAGCCTGCGCGACAAGGCCGTCTGGATGCTGGCGCTTTGCCTGGGCGTCCTGGCGGCGACGGTGGCCGGCGCCGCCCTGTTGGCCGTCAGTGTCCACCGGCGGCTTTCGACGCCGCTGCGCAGCCTGACCGAAGCGGTCGACCGCCTGTCGGCCGATCATCTCGACGTGCCCGTCGCCCAAGCCCCCTGCCCTGACGAATTCGGCGCCATGAGCAATGCCCTTGAGCTTCTGCGAAAGGGAGCGTTGGACGCCAAACGCCTCCGCGGCGAAGCCGACCGCCGCCGCGAGGAGGACGATATCCGCACCACCAAGGTCCACGAAGCCTGCGAGGTCTTCGCCCAGGCCGGAGCACAAGCCCTGGCCGCCATCGACCAGGAGGCGCAGCGCCTGCGGCACAACGCCGAAACCCTGCTGGAGCAGACGGTCACCACCAATAGCCAGACGAAGACGGTCGCCGACGCGGCGACCGAAATGTCGGGCAATGTGCAGACCGTCGCCTCGGCCACCGAGGAACTGTCCGCCTCGATCCGCGAGGTCAGCACCAGCGCCGCCTCGGGTGCTACGCAAACCCGTCAGGCCCAGGCCCGGGCGCATAACATCGGCACGACGGTCGACGGCCTGCGCGACGCCACCCGGCGCATCGGCGATGTCGCCTCCTTCATCCATGTGATCGCCCAGCAGACCAACCTTCTGGCCCTGAACGCCACCATCGAGGCGGCCCGGGCCGGTGACGCCGGCAAGGGATTCGCCGTGGTCGCCGGCGAGGTCAAGACCCTGGCCAACCAGACGGCCCAGGCCACCGAGGATATCTCGCGCCAGATCTCCGACGTGCAGACCTCGACCGAAGCCGTCGTCGGCGCCATCCAGGATATTCTTCGGTTCATCGACGACATCGACTCGACCACGACGGCCATCGCCGCCGCCGTCGAGGAACAGGGTGCGGCAACCGAGGAGATATCGCGCAATGCGCATCTGGCATCGGACGGCACCAAGGGCGTCACCACCAGCATGGGGGTGATCGCGCAAGCCAGCGATGGCATCCAGCACATCGCCGACGACGTCACCCGTTCGATCGCCGACCTGACCCGCGAGCAGCAAAGCCTGCGGACATCCATCGAAAGCTTCATCTCGCAGGTGCAGGGGGCGCAGCGGAAAGCTGCGTCGTAAGGGCCTGTTGATAAATTATCGAATCAATAGGCCCTTAAGCCCGAGCGGCGCTTGAGCCCGCTGGAGCGGAGCGGAAGCGTCATATGAAACTAAGGGATTGGAGCGAAATTATCGCTCCAATCCCTGAAGCCCGAGCGGCGCATGAGCCGGCCGAAGCCGGAGGCGCAGGCATCATATAAACCCTTAGGCTCTGGAGCGATTGTTTCGGCCCAGAGCCTAAGGGCTTGGAGCGATCATTTCGCGACAAGCCCTAAATACCGAGGCATGGAGGATTTGACGGGTTTACCGGGACGCCGCCTCCCCGCGCCGCCAATGCAGCTTGGTGCCGAATCCCAAGCGGTTATCGGTCATCTTGAACAGGTCGACCGAGATCGACCACAGGGGCGCCGGACGCAGGCGGGCAAAGGGAAAGCGGCGATAATAAAGGCTTCGCCCCGCCTCCTCGGCGGAACCGTCCAGGCGGAGGGCCCGGCCGGAGAATTGCAGCCCCCTCAGGCGGGCGACCGTCGGGCGCTGGGAGGAAATGGTGCCGGCGACATGGGGATTGTCGGCCATTTCGCCACCATGCCGGGTCTCCAGCTCGGTCATGACGAGGAAGGCCATCGCCGTCCGCTCGAAGCCATAAAAGCAATTGGCCGCCCATGGCTGCGAATCGCGCTCCGAGCACAGGGTGAGAACGGTATTTTCCTTGATATACGCGAGGATGCGTTCCAGATCGTCCATCGCCACTCCCGCCATCCAGAATCCCAAACATCACCCGCCGACGATATATTTGGACCAAAATGCCGAGATCGGCATCACGAAGAGTAGTGCCGGCAGCAGATTAGCCACGGGAAAAGGCTTGATGCCGCAGATCCGGAAACCGGTGGCGAACATGATGACGCCCCCGCAAGCGGAAAAATCGGCGACCATCTCCGGCGTGGTGAACGGAAGGATCTGCCGCGCGCCCAGCAGAAGACAAAATTGGATGGCGCACTGCGGAATGGCGATGACTGCCACCGAATAGCCCAAGGTGGTGGCGAAGATTGCCGATGTGAAAAGATCCAGCAGCGCCTTGGCCATCAGCAGGGATGAGTCGTTGGTCATCCCTTCCGTCATCGAACCGAAAATTCCGGTTCCCGAGGCGCAAAAAAGAACCACCAGCGCCACGAATTTCTCCAGGAACTCCTCCTGCGTGAGCGTCGTCTCGCGGGCCGGAAGCACGGCTTCGATAAGCCCCCGCGCCTTGATGGAGACCCGTTGAATCGTCCGTTCCAGGGAAAGAATCTCGCCGATCAGAGAGCCCAGCAATAAGGCGAGGATCACGGCGGGAATGAGCTTGATCTTGATGATGAGCGCAATACCCAGCGCCATCGAGGCGGCGCCGAAGGTCATGGGGAGAGCGCTGCGGATTCTTTCGGCGATCCGTTCGCCCAGAAAAGCACCGACGATGCTTCCGACGATGATGGACGAGCCGTTGACGATGGGACCGATCATAAAGTTCCTCTGCGGCAGCATGGCAAAAATACGCCCGGCCGACCGGACGCGTTCGACGTGCCGATATGCCTTGGCCACCCGCGAGGCAGAGTCCTGCCGGAAAGCGGACAGGAAGGAAGACAATCCCAGCAGGTCCGGCGAAAGCCCTTAACCCCCAAATGGTCGGGATGCAAGCTCCGGAACTGACGGATACCCCGCATGCCCCCGTTTTGCGCCTGCCCGCGCCGGAGCGACGTCTCCGAGGCATATCTCCTCGCCCACCGGGACTGACAGCTTTCTGACAGGTTCGCCCTCGTAGGATGACGGAAATAGCCCGCGAAGACGGGCAGACCGCAAGAACGAGGAAACACCGCCCCGCTCACGAAAACCTCAATCGATCGATACGCCGGTCCGGAGCATCCGGAGTGTCGAGACGCGACCGGCAGAGCTGTTCCGGCGCGTCCCGCACTAAAAAAGAAAGCGCCAATGGAGATTGGAAATGTCGACACCTAGCAATGCCTCAACCGAAACCATGCCGGAGATCGCCCTGTCTTCCTCGGGAAGCCCGGCCAAAGAGAAATTCTGGCCGCATGGATGGTGGAAGATCTTCGACTTCAAGATCGGCATCGTGCCTCTGCCGATCTATTTCGTCCTGATCGCCCTCCTCGCCGCCTTCATCCATATCGGCAACGGCAAGCTGTCTTCCGACATCCTCGTCTCGATCGCCATTCTCGCGGTGGGCGGCTTCACCTGCGGTGAAATCGGCAAACGCCTGCCGATCATCAAAAATCTCGGCGCCGCGGCCATCTTCGCGACCTTCCTGCCGTCCTATCTGGTCTATGCCCATCTGCTGCCCGATCCGGTGGTCGTCTCGACCAAGGAATTCTTCAAGGCCAGCAATTTCCTCTATCTCTACATCGCCTGCATCATCGTCGGCAGCATCGTCGGGATGGACCGGCAGGCCCTGATCCGGGGCATCGTCAAGATCTTCGTGCCGCTGGCCTGCGGCGTGGTGGTCGCGGCCTGCGCCGGCACCCTGGTCGGGACCCTGCTCGGCCTGGGCACCTACCACACCTTCTTCTATATCATCGTCCCGATGATGGGCGGCGGCGTCGGCGAAGGGGTGATTCCGATCTCGATCGGCTATGCCCTGATCACCGGTGGCGAGCAAGGGGCCATCCTGGCCGAAATCCTGCCGATGGTGATGATGGGCAGCCTGAGCTGCATCATCTTCTCGGGCCTGCTGAACCATCTCGGCATGCGCAGGCCAGATCTGACGGGCAATGGCCGCATCACCGCGGATGGCGAGCAAATCGGCGACATCAGGGCCGCCGTCGGCGGCGTGGTCGATCCCGCCGTCATCGGCGCCGCCGGCGTCACCGCGGTCGCTCTTTATCTCATCGGCGTCCTCGGCCAGAAGCTGTTCGACTTCCCGGCCCCGGTTTCCATGCTGTTCGTCGCCTTCCTGATGAAGGCCACCAAGGCGGTGTCGCCGCAACTGCAGCAGGGCGGCCAGGTCATCTCGAAGTTCTTCGCGACCTCGGTCACCTATCCCTTGCTGTTCTCGGTGGGCGCCTCGATCACGCCTTGGGAAAAACTGACCTCGGCCTTCACGCTGCTCAACATCATCGTCATCGTCTCGACGGTGGTGGTGCTGATGGCGACCGGCTTCTTCGTCGCCAAACGCATCAAGATGTACCCGATCGACGTGGCGGTGGTCTGCTCCTGCTCGGCCGCGCAGGGCGGAACCGGCGACGTCGCCATTCTGTCGGCGGCCAACCGCCTGCAGTTGCTGCCGTTCTGCTCCATCGCCACCCGTCTGGGCGGCGCCAGCGTGGTGACCATCGCCCTGATGTTGATGAAAATCCTTCACTGATCCCTGGTTCTGCCAGGGAAAACCGGCGACGCCGCCCGGGGGCTCTCCCCTGAACCCGGGCGGCGGAGCGCCATGACATCCCCCACCCCCTGAGGAACGCCGATGACGCTTGTATGGAACGTGGAATATTTCCTGGGTATCCCCGAGATGGATGCGGAGCATTGCCGCATCATCGAAATGATCAACCGGCTCGACGACGCCAGGGGCCGTGCTGACGCCCTGCCCACCGCCTGGCGGATCGTCAACGAACTGGCCGATTACATCGCCCTTCATTTCACGCACGAGGAATCGTTGATGGAGCGTTCGGGCTATGCCGATCTGCCCTCCCATCGCGAAGCCCATCGCGCCTTCGAGGAACGGGTCGAAGACCTGCGCTCCCGCGCCAATCTGGAAAACGGCGAAGTGCGGGCTCTTTTGCAGCAATGGCTTGAGGAGCATATTCTGAAGATCGATCGCGCCTATGTGCCGCATGTGCAAGACTGGCAGGATCGCCGCATCGGAGATGGCGGCGGCCAGTAACTCATGACGGCGCCGGGAAGAGCGGTTGCCGTGGAGGAATGACGAGGGCGCATGCGGATCTTGCTCGTTGAGGACAATGTCGAACTGGCGAACTGGATTGCCAAGCTGCTGCGCAGCGACAATTTCGCCGTCGATTGCGTCTATGACGGCGAGGATGCCGACCACGCCCTCCGGGTCCATGAGTTTTCGCTGGTCATCCTCGACCTCTCCCTTCCCAAAATGGATGGATTGGAGGTTCTGCGCCGGCTGCGCCAGCGCAAGAACACCGTTCCGGTCATCATCCTGACGGCGAACTCCAGTCTCCGCGGCAGGGTGAGCGGGCTCGACGAGGGGGCCGACGATTATCTGGCTAAACCTTTCGAGATCGCCGAATTGGAGGCGCGCATCCGCGTCCAGTTGCGGCGCGCCAACAACCTGGCGACACCGACCATCAGTTACGGCGACATCACGTTCGATCTCAGAACCCGCGAGTTCTCGATCGGCGACAAGACCCTGACCCTGACCCCGCGCGAGCACGCGGTCCTCGAATTCCTCATCCACAAGGCCGGCAAGACGGTCAGCAAATCGCAGATCTGCGACAATGTGTTTGATTTCGATGATGAGGCCGACCAGAGTGCGATCGAGGTTTATGTCCACAGATTGCGCAAGAAAATCGAGGGAAGCGGCGTCCAGATCAAAACGTTGCGCGGCCTCGGCTATGCCCTTCAATGCAATGAAGATCGAGAGCCTTAGAACCCATCTTCTGTTCTGGTTGCTGGCCCCGCTCGCCGGCGTGGTTCTCGTCAATGTCTTCAGCAGCTATCTGGCCGCCAGCAACACGGCCGACATGGTCACCGACCGCACCCTGCTGGCCTCGGCGACCACCATCGCCGAGGAAATTTCGGTGATCGACGGGGTCATCGACGTCCAGATCCCTCCCGCCGCCATCGAGATGTTCAACACCGGACATGGCGATCTGGTCTTCTACAGCGTGCGCACGCGCAACGGTCAACTGCTCGCCGGCTATCCCGACGTCCCGGCCCCGAATCCGCATGAGCCGGGCGCGCATCCGGTTTTCTACGAAGGCGCCTATCGCCAGCGGCCGCTGCATCTCGTCGCTCTCACCCATCCGATCATCGGCGCCCCGGAGGAAAGCCCGGTCACCGTTCTGATCGGACAGACCCTGAACAGCCATGACGAGCTGATCATCGATCTGCTGCGCGGGTCGATCGAACAGCAGGTGATCCTGCTGGCCGTCGCCGCCGCCCTCGTGCTGATCGGGTTCAGCCGCGGCCTGGCGCCGCTCATGCGGCTGCGCGACGCGGTTTTGGACGACAAGCGCGACGCCTTGGCCCCCTTGCCGACGACCAGCGTGCAGACCGAACTCCGCCCGCTGGTCGAGGCCTTGAACGAATACAAGCGGCGCGTTCGCGCGCAGATGGACGCGCAACGACGCTTCATCGCCAACGCCGCCCACCAGATCAAGACGCCGCTGACCCTGCTGATGACCCAGGCGGCCTTCGCCGAACGGGCGAAAGCCGCCGGCGAACGCAAGGAGGCGCTGAGCGCATTGCAAAACAGCGCCCGTCAGTTCGCCCATATGGTCAACCAGCTTTTGACCCTGTCGCGGGCCGAGCCCGGCGCCCGGCGCCCCCGTCACGAACGCGTCGATCTGGCCGAAACGGCGCGGCTGGTCCTTGAGGAATTCTCAGGCGTCGCCCTGTCCCGCGAAATCGATCTGGGCTTCGAACAGGCCGAGGAAAAAACGATCATCGTCGGTGATGAAACCATGCTGCGGGAAATGATCGTCAATCTGGTCGACAACGCGCTGCGCTACACCCCGGTTGGCGGCTCCGTCCTGGTCAGCATCGGTCGTCAGGCGGAAATGTGCGTCCTGACCGTGGCCGACAACGGCCCGGGCATTCCGCCCGACGAGACCCCCCGGGTCTTCGAGCGCTTCTACCGGGTTCTGGCCAATGGCGGCGAGGGCAGCGGACTGGGCCTCGCCATCGTCCGCGAGGTCGTCGCCGCCGCCGAAGGACAGGTGACCCTGCGCCCCCCCCCCACCGGCCATGGATTGATCGTCGAGGTGAGAATCCCGGGGCCCGTCGAGGAAAATTCCGGCGGGTGATCCCCACCCCGATGGCGGCCGATACCGGTGAACAGGTCAGACCAAGGAGGCGCCGGCATCAGTTCTTCTCGGAAGCGGCGAGGGTTTTTTCGGCGGCGTCGACGAATTCGGTGGTGTAGGTCTGGCGCAAGTCGATTTCCTTTTCCCGCAGGGCCTTGCTGAAGGACGACAGAACCTTGAGGGTGGTTTCCGGACAGCCGGAAGGCATCCGACCGTCGGCGGTGAACATCGCCTTGCTTTCGGAGAGACGCTCGACATAAAGCGGCTTGTCGCCTTCGAAATAATCATTGGGCAACTGATCGGCGATTTCGGCGGCGCCGTGCGCGGCGATATAGTGCATCGCCCGAACGAAGGCCATGGCGAGTTTCCCCGCCTCTTCCCTATGCGCCGACAGCCAGGAGGCGCGAACGTAGAACGCGGCGCCGGGGTAACAGCCGCCGATGACCGCCCAGGTCGATTCCGGCGTGCGCAGGTCGATCAGCACCTTGGCCCCGGTCGTCTTCAGCAGACGGCCGGCGGTCGGTTCCGTCGTCATCCCGGCATCGATCTTTCCTTGTTTCATCGCCTCGATGAAACGGTTGCCCGCCTCGAAGGGAATCATCCGGTAGTCGCCGAACTTCAGCCCATTCAAATGGGCGATGTAGCGCGTCAGGAAATCCGTCGACGACCCCAACCCGGCGACGCCCAAACGCAATCCCTTGAGCTGCGAGGCCGAGGTGATCCGCTCGGCCAAGGGTTCGGCCACCAGTTCCACCTCGCCCGGCGCCCGGGCGAACTGGACGAGGGAGACGACGTAATTGCCGCGCCCCTGAAGGGCGATCGTATGGTCGTAGAAGCCCACGACCCCCTGGGCCGCCCCGGTCAGAAGCTCGTTTTGCGCCTCGACCCCGGCCGTGGCGTTGAGCAGCCTGACGTCCAGCCCCTCGTCGGCGAAATATCCCAGGCGCTCGGCCAGAATGGCCGGCAGATAGATCTGCTTTTCCAATCCACTGACGATGATGGTGATGGGAGTGGAGGCTTCCACCGGCACAATCGACAGACCGCCGGCAACGATCAGCGCAAGGACACGCAAAAGGCGAGGGAACAAACGAAACTCCTTCGTCTGGATGGGCCCATTCCCCGGCGCGGCACAGCTTATCTCCGCAAGCGGCATCAGGGTATCGGCGGGGAGAATACAGCGCGAAGAGCGCCTCGGGAAGCGATGAACGGAACCGGGATCCCCCGGATGAAAGCCAGATGAAAGCTGAGGCGCTCTAGCCTTTCGGAAAATCGACAAGCGAAGCTGGCGGATCCGCCGTCTTCATAAAAACGAATCGGGTGGACTTAAAGTTCCTTCAAAATCCATCGCCATGCCGAATATCCCCTCCCGGAAAGATGGCGACCGGCCCGCTCTCCGCGAGGGACCCGGCAACGGCCGCAAGGGTGATTTTTCTTAAGAGGCGATCATGAAGCTGGTAAGTTTTGCCACCGGAAAACAAAAGAGCTATGGCCTCCATACGGCCCATGGCATCGTTGATGTCGGCCGGCATTTGAGAGAACGATTCCCCGATATCAAAACTCTTTTGTCCAACGGCGGCCTTGCCGAGGCGGCCAAATTCGAGAAGAACGCGCCCGACTACCGGGAGCAGGATCTGGTCTTTCTGCCGACCATCGAACAGCCCAACAAGATTTTCTGCGTCGGCATGAATTACGCCGAAAAACGTCAGGAATTCGGCGAAACCAACAACGCCCCCACCCTGTTCATCCGTTTCCCCGATTCGCAGACCGGTCATGCCTGCCCGGTCCTGAAGCCCCGCCACACCGACGAATTCGATTACGAAGGCGAATTGGCGGTGATCATCGGCAAGGCCGGACTGGGCATCCCTGCCGCACAGGCCTACGAGCATGTCGCCGGCTATAGCTGCTACATGGACGGGTCCGTGCGCGATTGGCAGCATAGCTGGTTCACCGCCGGCAAAAACTGGCGCCAGACCGGCGCCTTCGGTCCCTGGCTGGTCACCACCGACGAGATCCCCGATCCCCACACCTTGTTCATCCGGACCTTCCTCAACGGCCAGATGGTGCAGGACGACAATACCGCCAACATGGTTCACCGGATCCCCGAACTGATCGAATATATCAGCACCTTCAGCGCGCTTTCCCCTGGCGACGTGATCATCACCGGCTCGCCCGGCGGCGTCGGCAAGAAGCGCACCCCGCCGCTCTTTCTCAAGGAAGGCGATCTGATCGAGGTGGAAATCGAGCGGATCGGCCGGCTGAGGAACGTCATCCTTCGGGACGCCGCGGTCGCCTGACGGACCTCCGCGCGGGCGGGAAGGCGCGAATGCCGCCCGCCCCCATTCTTTGATCAAGGACACCCGTCCCGTGTTCGACGATTTCGATTTTTACCCTGTAGACCCGTCGAGCGAGGTTTCGCTTCGCGGGGAGATCCAGACGCTTTTGCGCAAGAGCGGCCTGGATTACGAGGATGGGATCGA
>NZ_PIUM01000002.1 GCF_002845745.1 Telmatospirillum siberiense
AGATGTGTATAAGAGACAGTGCCGGTGGCGCGGAAGCGGCTGTCTTTGGATCCGACGCGACGGGGGGATTGACCGTAGGTTGTGATGGCGGTTCGGCCGCGTGACCGGATGGGGCGGGGGGGGATGACGGTCCGGCAATTGGCGGATCGGATGGATGACCCCCGAGTCCCGCAGGGGGAGTCGGCGAGAGGGGAGCTCCTCCGGCCGTTTGTTGAGGGGCGCCGATCACGTCCGGGGATGACGCCGGCGTAGGCGTTCCCGCCGCCGGCGTCGTTGGCGAAGTGCCCGGGGGGGGGCCTGACGTCACCGGCAGCGGCTGTGAAGCGACGGTACCGGGCGATTGGCTGGTTGTGGGGAGTGACGAGGCCAAGGCGGGGGGCGCGGCGGTTCCTTTGTCCTCCGCCACCGGGGGGGCCGTCTTTTCAGCCATTGGCAGGAGGGGGGCTTGTGGAAGTGGAGCCCCTCCCAGCGGAGGCAGGGGACTCAATGCCGGGGGCGGACCCGGAATCAATGTGCCCGATTGGCCATAGGCCTGCCGCGCCAGACTGGCTGTGGTGAAGGGGTTGTCCGGTACCAAAGGCTCGCCCGTGATGCCCGGTCCGGAAAAGATGGTGGCGGAATTCGCTCCGGCCGGAGGGGCGGCGGCGCCATTTTGAATATCGACGATTCGGACGGTAAAGGTGGCGCCGGCCGGCAGAGGCGCCGCCGTGTTCTTCTCGGCCTGGCCCGTTTGGTTGGATATGACGGTCGCGGTGACGCCTTTTGCCGGTGATGACGCGACGACATCGGTGGTGGGGGGCGTGCTTACGACAGGTGCTGATGTCGTGGCCGTGTCGGCCGGGGCCGCCGCCGCCGTCCCACCTAACGCGGCGGGCTGCCGGAAAGCGGTTTGTCCGGCAGGGGATATCGGTTGGCCGTTGACGGTGAGCAGGCGAAGCGGAACGGCGTCGCCGGCGTCGCCCACGCGCAGTTGAAGGGTCGTTCCGGCAGGCATCGCGACAGGGAGTTTGACCTCAAGGGCGCCGTCGGAATTTTGCAAGGTGACGGCCGTCTTGGCCGGCGCCGTCCCGGTGCCGGTCGATGTCAATTCGATGACCGAACCCGCGGCAAGGCGGGACAACAGGGCTGCGGGGTCGCTCAACACCGTAACTCCGCCTGCCGCCGGGGTGGGCGTCGCGATGGGCCCGGATGGCGGCAGGGACGGGGAAATGGTGCTCATCGGCCTCCTAGCAATTTGTCGACGATGGCTTCCACATCGGCGGCGGCTTCGCTATTGGGCGATCGGGTCAGCAGCGGGCTCTGGTTCCGGATGGCCTCCCTGACCTTGAGATCCCGGCGGATCACTCCGGCCAGAGGGGGGGAGGATTTGAGAAATCCTTCGCAGGCCTTGAGCAGGGTATTGTAAATGCGTTCGCCCTCGCGGGTCGAATTGGCCATATTGACGACGACGCGGATATCGGTGCCGGGGCGTTCCATCAATGTCACCTTGATGAAGGCATAGGCATCGGTCAGCGATGTCGGCTCGTCGGTGGTCACCACCAGGATGGTGCCGGCATTGTTGGACAAGGCCCGCACCGTCTTTTCGACACCGGCGCCCAGGTCGAGGACCACTCTATCATAGGCGCAGGCCAGAAGATTGAGGTCATCCCCAAGAAGTTGCAGGCGCGAAAGGGGGATGTTGGCCAAAGATCCCGATCCGGACCGGCCGGCGATGACGTCGAAACCGCCCTCGGGATAATTGACGGCAGCCTGATTCAACGTCAGGCGCCCGGTGACCACGCTGCCCAGATCGTATTTGGGCATCAACCCCAATTGAATGTCGACGTTGGCCAAGCCGAGATCGCCATCGAACAGCAACACGCGCTGATTGGCCCGGGCCAGCGCATGGGTCAGCGTGATGGAGAACCACGTCTTGCCGACGCCACCCTTGCCCGACGCCACGGCGAGCACATTGCGTCCCTTGGCCCGTTGAGTCGGCCGAGGCGCAAGAGTGGGGACTGGCGTTGCGGTCATAAAGTGGCCTCTGTCGTCGTTGGGGCTGACTTTGCGCTGATCTGAGAAACGTTGGGCAATAACATGCGCGCCATGGTAGGGGCGCTGATGGGGGTTACTCCATTCGCGACATGGGGTGTCGCACTTACATCGCAAAACATTAGTGGCGCGGAGTCTGCTGCCGCCATGATTGAGCCCAATCGGCGGGTGGTGTCAAGGCGCGTGGCTAAAAGTCGTGTCGCACCGACGGCGGCGAAGGCCTCGCCGACTTCGGAGGCCTCTACCGGATCGCTGCCGGCGGCCAGCACCAGGATAGGCTCGACATTGGCGGCCTCCACCAGGGCCGCCAGATATTCCATGTCGGTCTGCTTGAAGGGGTTGAGCCCAGGGCTGTCGATGAAGACGATATCATAGGCGCCGGCGCATTGCTCGACCGCGCGGCGCAACGATTCCGGACCGCGGGCCGGGATCAGGTCGATTTGCAAAATGCGCGTGAAGGCGGCGAGCTGTTCGGTGGCGCCGGCACGGACATTGTCGGCGGTGATGACGCCTACTCGCCGGTTTCTCAGGGCCGAGCGGGCGGTCAATTTGGCCACCACCATGGATTTCCCGTTGCCGGGTGGTCCGACCAGCATGAAAGGGCGGGGGGCGCCATGATCGGGCAGCGGCGCGAAAGCGAAACCCGCTTCCAGGGCGGCGGTGCAGGCCGCCAACGGATCTTCGATGCCGCTCATGCGCACCGCGTTGACCAGACGTTCGGTCAGACGTGCCGGCACGCCATGCTCGGTCAGGGCCTCGCGCACCACTTCGGCGGCCGGCGTGCTGTTGGCCTCGGCCAGCATTTCGTTGATGGCGTCTTCGACATCCGTCGGTTCCAGCGCGGCGGTGATGCGAATCCCCTTGCCGCCCGCCGCCCGCTGAGTCGAGACGATGATCGCGTCGTCTCCCAGTTCCTCACGGACCATGTGCATGGCTTCCGCCATGCTGGGTGCGGTATATGATTTGAGCCGCATCGCTTAGATTTGCCCCATGGTCTTGATTTTCGCCTTGGGGTGAATTTCCGACTGGGACATGACCACGGTGACGGGACGGAAGCGTTCGACGATCGAGCGGACGTAAGGCCGTACCGTCGGGCTGGTCAGCAGGACGGGGGTCTCGCCCTGCATGGCAAAACGCTCGAAGGTCTGGCGGGTCTTTGTGATGAAATCCTGAAGGCGGGACGGGGCCATCACCAATTGACGCTCCTCGCCGGTACCCTGCAACGATTCGATGAAGGCCTGTTCCCATTCGGGCGACAGCGTGACCAGCGGAATGAAACCCTGGGCGCTGGTGTTGGCGTCGCTGATCTGACGGGCGAGGCGGGTCCGGACGTGCTCGGTGATGATCATGACGTTGCGGCTGTGACTGCAGGCTTCGCTGACACCTTCCAGAACGGAGGCCAGATCGCGGATCGAAACCCGCTCCTGCAACAGATTTTGCAGAACCCGCTGGATGCCGCCCAGGGTGATCTGCGACGGCACCATGTCCGCCACCAGCTTCTGATTTTCCTTGTCCAGTTCGTCGAGCAGTTTTTGCGTCTCGGCGTAGGACAGCAGATCGGACATATGGTCCTTGATGACTTCGGTCAGATGGGTGGTGATGATGGTCGAGGGATCGACCACCGTGTAGCCGCGGAACAAGGCTTCCTCGCGGTTGGCGGGATCGATCCAGACGGCCGGCAGGCCGAATGTCGGTTCGCGGGTCTGCTCGCCGGCCAGCGTGATGTCTTCGCCGCGCGGGTCCATGACCATCAGCATGTTGGGGCGCAGATCGCCGTGTCCCGCCTCCACCTCCTTGATGAAGACCGTATAGTTGTTGGCCGGCAACTGCATATTGTCCTGGATGCGCACGCTGGGCATGACAAAGCCCATTTCGGAGGCCAGTGCGCGTCTCAGGGCCTTGATCTGATCGGTCAGTTTCTGACCGTGCGGATTGTTGATCATCGCCAACAGGCCGTAGCCCAGTTCGAGCCGGACCTGGTCGATCTTGAGCGCCGTCGCGATGGGATCCTCGGCGACCGGAGCCTTGAGCGGGGCCTTGAGCGCCTCCTCCTCGGCCTGGGCGACCCGGTTCCGCTCATTGCGGTCGAGGAAATAAGCCGCTCCGCCGGTAAGCAGCGCCAATCCGAGGAAGGGCGCCATCGGCATGTCGGGCAGAAGGGATATCGACATCAGCAGGAAGGCGCTCATGCCGAGCGCTTTGGGATAACTGGACAACTGGCCGAACAGGGCCTTGTCGGTCGCCTCCTGCAAGCCTGCCTTGGTGACCAGCATACCGGCGGCGGTGGAGACGATCAGGGCCGGAATCTGCGTGACCAGGCCGTCACCGACGGTCAGTTTCGTATAGAAGTCGGCCGCCTGGCTGAAGGCCAGATGCTGTTGCACCATGCCGATGATCATGCCGCCGATGACGTTGATCACCGTGATCATCAGACCGGCCACCGCGTCGCCGCGCACGAACTTCGAGGCGCCGTCCATGGCGCCGAAGAAGGAGCTTTCGCCTTCCAACTCCTTGCGTCGCGCCCGGGCGATGCCTTCATCGATCAGGCCCGACGACAGATCGGCGTCGATGGCCATCTGTTTGCCGGGCATGGCGTCCAGGTTGAAGCGGGCCGCCACTTCGGCGATACGGGTCGAGCCCTTGGTGATGACCACGAAATTGACGATCACCAGGATGGCGAAGACGATCACGCCGATGACGAAATTGCCGCCCATGACGAAGCCGGCGAAGGCCTGGATGACGTTGCCGGCGCCGGCCGTTCCTTCGTGGCCATGGGTGAGGATCAGACGGCTCGATGCCAGGTTGAGGGACAGCCTGAGCAACGTGGAGATCAGCAACACCGTCGGGAAGGAACTGAACTGCATCGGCTTTTCGATGAAGATCGCCGTCATCAGGATCATCACCGAGAAGGTCAGGGAAAAGGCCAGGGCGATGTCCAGAAGCCAAGCCGGCATCGGCAGGATCATCGCCACCAGCAGCAGGACGACGCCGAGGGCGAAGACGATGTCGCCGCGCTTGAGGGCGCGCATCACCTGATCCAGCGTCGCCTTCATGGCCGGATTGCCGAATCCGGCACCACCCACGCCGGACGTGGTGCCGGCGGTCGTGGCGACGGGAGCTGAGGCGGCTTCGGCGTTGTCGGCCACGGTTAGAGTTCCTTCCCCCAACTTACTGGATGATGCGGCGGACCGCGCCATGCCCAGAAGACTTCAAATGATGCAGTCGCCTCGCCTCTGGCGGGGTCGGGTATTGTCCGGCCCCTTGGATCCGACACCTGTAAACGTTCAGGCCGGAATCCTAGGCGGCCGAATGTTCCCCTTCGCCGGGCGAGGGAACGGGAATGCCCTCGTCGGCATACAGGCGAAGCTTGTTCCGCAATGTGCGAATGGAAATCCCCAGGATGTTCGCCGCATGCGTCCGGTTGCCCAGGCAATGCTGCAAAGTATCGATGATCAGATCTCGTTCGACGTCGGACACCGTCCGGCCGACCAGCTGTTTGGTGGCGCCGGTCGCGGCGGACGCGGCGGCGGCGGCGGTGGCGACGACGGTCGAAGCCGGATCGGCAACCGTCGGCGCTCCGGACAGCAGGATGGCCTCTGAGCCGATTTCGGTGCCGTTGGCCAGCAGCACGGCGCGATGCATGGTGTTTTCAAGCTCGCGGACGTTGCCCCGCCAGTGATGGGTGAGCAACATGCGTTTCGCCGTGTCGGACAGCGGCCTTGACGGCAGGCCGTTCGCCTCGGCGTATTTTTTCTGGAAATGGTTGGCCAGCATCTCGATGTCGAGCGGGCGTTCGCGCAAGGATGGCAGGCGCAGGTTGACGACGTTCAGCCGGAAGTACAGATCTTCGCGGAACGTGCCGCGGCGGACCTCATCTTCCATGCTGCGGTTCGAGGTGGCGATGATGCGCACATCGACTTTCACCGGCACATTGCCGCCGATCCGGTCGATTTCCTTTTCCTGAAGGGCGCGCAGCAGTTTCGCCTGGAGGCGAATATCCATCTCGCTGATTTCGTCGAGAAGCAGGGTGCCGCCGGTGGCTTCCTCGAATTTGCCCAGGCGTCGTGCCACGGCGCCGGTAAAGGCGCCCTTCTCATGGCCGAACAATTCGCTTTCGAGAAGGTTTTCGGGGATGGCGGCGCAGTTGATGGCGATGAACCGTTTGCCGGCGCGACGGCTTTTCTTGTGAACCAGGCGGGCGATCAGTTCCTTACCGGTTCCGGATTCGCCGGTCACCAGGATGGAGGCGTCACTGGGGGCAACCTGCTCGGCCATGCGGATCAATTGTCCCATCACCGGGTCGCGATAAACGATGGTGTGGCTTTCCTCGGTGACGGCGGCGATCACTGCGGCGATCAGATCAGCATCGGGAGGAAGCGGGATATATTCCTTGGCTCCGGCGCGAATGGCGCGGACGGCGGCGCTCGCATCGGTACCGATACCGCAGGCGATCACGGGAATGTTGATCCGTTCGCTGACCAGGCTGTCGACCAGCGCCTTGACGTCGAATTTGACGTCGATCATCACCAGATCGGCCCCCATTCCGCCGCGCAATACTTCGAGACCGCCGGTGACGGTGTCGACATGGGTTACCTTGGCTCCCCGTGCCATCGCCATCTGGCTGGCGGCGCCGACCTGTCCGTCCAAGCTACCGATGATCAGAAGCTGCATGCTGTCCTACTCCACCGATTCAACTGCGATCGGTCTTGATGATTTCCGTCATCGTCACCCCAAGTCGGTCCTCCACCACCACGACCTCTCCACGGGCAACCAGACGATTGTTGACGTAAATGTCTATGGCCTCGCCGACCTTGCGATCCAGTTCGACGACGGCGCCCCTGCCCAGTTTCAACAACTGGTTGACCTGCATCGTCGCCTTGCCGAGAACCGCGGAGACCTGCACCGGGATGTCATAGACGGCTTCCAGGTCGCGCGCCGAGCGCGGACCTTCCGGGATGTCGGCATCCATCATATCCGACTTCAGTTCGTTCAGTTCGAGATCCGACATCAAATTCTCCCCGTGGCCTCACTCCGATATCGCACTCTGTCGCCATGTCAGAGCGGGACCGTCATTCCGTCACCCGGTGCCCTTCGATTCGGCTGGACGGTGGACAATCGCCACCTCCAGCCGGGGCACACAACCATTCTTAATCCGCGATTGCAACCTCGCCGTCGGCATCCCCGGGATTCTCCTCGGCCACCGGATCGGGCAGGGGTTCCCCCATCGCCCGGGCAATAACCGAATCGATTTCTTCCCACAGGCGTGCCTGGTCCCGCTCGGCTCCCCCATCGCCCCATTCGACGCGGCAATCGCCGGGGGCGATGCGCGGATCGGCGGTGAAGATCAGCTTGCCCTCGAACCCCGTGGTCTCGGCGGCTTGCTCGGCCTGCTCGCGAATATTGTCCATGTGCTCGGGGTTGACGCGAATGGTGACACGGATGTCCTTCTCGATGTGGGAGAGGCATTCCCGAACCACGCCGGTAATTTCTTCCAGATCGTGCTCCCGCGACGTTTCGGGGAGAAGCTTGCGGATCACCGCCGTCGCCACCGCCACCGCGTCGCGCATGCGCTCTTCGTTGGCGGCCTCCTGAATGGCGGCCATGTCCTGCAATTGGGTGGCGATCGCCTCCATGGCCCAGGCGATCAGACGCTCGTTGTAACTTTCGGCCTCCTGGAGTCCGGCCTGGCGTCCCGCCTCCGTCGCCTGCTCGCGGGCCAGCGCCAGTTCCTCTTCCGAGAAGGTCGGAGGTGGCGGAGGCACATCCTCCAGGGCCTCGTCCGTCATGTCGGCGAATTCGTCCTCGACGACGATCTCCATCGGCCGCGGCGGCGGCGCGTCGAAATCAAGGTCGAAGAGGTATTTCTGAAGCTTCGCCATCAATACACCAACTCATCTTCTTCGCGGCCCTCGGAGATGACGATCTGGCCGCTGGCGGCGAGTTCCTTGGCCAGAACGACGATGGCGCTTTGCGCCTGATCGACATCGCGCAGGCGGACCGGCCCCATGGCGTCCATGTCTTCCCGCATCATCTTGCCGGCGCGTTCCGACATGTTCTTGAAGAACAGTTCCTTGATGGTGTCTGAGGCGCCTTTGAGGGCCATGCCCAGCTTGTCCTTCTCGACGCTTCGCAGCAGGGTCTGGATGCCGGCCATGTCGATGCGGACCAGATCCTCGAAGGTGAACATCAATTGCTTGATGCGCTCCGCCGATTCGCGGTTGCGTTCCTCGAGCGCGCTCATGAACCGGTTTTCGGCGTTGCGATCGAGGTTGTTGAAGATGTCGGCCATCAACTCGTGGGCGTCGCGGCGGGCCGTACGCGCCAAGTTGGACATGAATTCGGTCCGCAGCGTCTTCTCGACGCCGTCCAGGACCTCCTTCTGCACCGCCTCCATCCGCAGCATGCGCATGATCACTTCCATGGCGAAGTTTTCCGGCAACAGCGAGAGGACCCGCGCCGCATGGTCGGCCTTGATCTTGGCCAGTACGACGGCGACCGTCTGCGGATATTCGTTCTTCAGATAGTTGGCCAGCACCGTCTCGTTGACGTTGCCCAGCTTGTCCCACATGGTGCGTCCGGCGGGACCTCGGATTTCCTCCATGATCATGTCGACGCGGTCCTTGGACAGCGTCTTCATCAGCAGCCGTTCGGTACTCTCGTAGGAACCGACCAGCGATCCCGTCGAGGAGATCTGATCGGCGAATTCGACGAACAGGCGTTCCACCACGCCGGCATTGACCGTGCCGAGATTGGCCATGGTCTGGGAGATCTCCTTGATCTCCTCGTCGTCCATCATCGCGAAGATTCGCGATGATTGTTCTTCACCGAGGGACAGCATCAGAATGGCCGCCTTTTGGGGGCCGGTCAGGCTGCGATAGTCTTCTTTCATACGTGGTGCCATAGGGCTCGATCCCGACTTAAGGTCTTCCGCTTAACTCAGCAATGGTCAGGTATCCGAATACATCCAGCCCCGGATAATGCCCAGTGCTTCCTCGGGGTGTTTTTCCACGATTTCGCCGATCTTCCGGAGCGAGGAGGCCTTGACCCGGCCTTCGACCTTGTCGATATCGATCAACTCGTCGACGCTTTCCATCTCGTCGGTCAGCATGCCCGCGGCGGGAGCCGGCGGCATGGCGCCGGGACCGAGCAACGGCGGCCCGCCGCCTTCTGTCAGCAGGCGCCGGTCGCTCATGCCCTGCGCGGCCATGGATTCCACCGCACGGCTGACCAGGGGACGCAGAACCAGCAGCAGGAAAAGGATGGCGACCACGGACAGGCCGAGATTGGAGGCCACCTTCTCGATGAAGTCGCGATCGAAGCCGAACAGCTTGTTCTCCGAACCGTCGGGCTCGGGCTCGTCATGCCCGGCGAAAGGCATATTGGTGACCTCGACCTGGTCGCCGCGATTGGCATCATAGCCAATGGCGTTGCGCACCAGGCTGGCCATCTGGTCCATTTCCTTTTCACTGCGGGGTTGATAGGACAGCTTCTTCTGCCCTTCGGCTGGTGGCCCGTACCGCCCGTCGACCAGAACGGCGGCGGTGACCCGCTTCAGTGCGCCCAATTCCTTGACCTGATTCTTGACGGTCTTGGAAATTTCGTAATTCACCGTTTCCTGGGTGCGGTTCTGTTTGCTTTGGCTCTTCGCCCCGGCGTTGTTGGCGCCGGCATCGGGAAGGTTCTGCTGCACGCTGACCGAATTGCTTTCGGCGTCCTGCGTCTGCTCGCCTTCCTCGACGGTGACCTGGGAGCGCACCACCTTGCTGTCCGGATCATAGGTCTCCTGCGTCGTCGCGACGCGGTCGAGATCCAATTCGACGGAAACCTCGGCGCGCACGCGGTCGGGGCCGATGGACCGCTCCAACAGATCCTCGATCGTCCTTTGCAGACGCTGTTCGGTGTTCAGCTTCAATTCGTCGGCGGTTTCGGCCGCGGCTGTCCGGTCGTCGTCGGTGCCTCTGGCAAGCAGCGTGCCCTTGTCGTCGACGATGGAAATGCGCGATGGCTTGAGCTTCGGCACGGCCGCCGCCACCAAATGCTGGATGGCCTTGACCTGCGCCTTGGACAGGCGGGCATTGCCGTCCATCTTCAAGATGATCGAGGCCGAAGGTTCCTGCACTTCGCGGGTGAACATTTCACGTTTCGGCAGAACCAGATGGACCCGGGCCGACTTCACCCGCTCGATCGAATGAATGGTGCGGGCCAGTTCGCCTTCCATGGCACGCACGAGATTGAGGTTTTGCATGAAGCTGGTGGAACCCAGCATGTCGCCCTTGTCGAAAACCTCGTAGCCGGTCGATACCGAGCCGCCGCTCGGCAGTTGCTGCTCGGCCATCTTGACGCGGAGGTCGAGCTTGCGATCCCGGGGCACCCAAACTTCGGAGCCTTCCTTGCGCAATTCATAGGGAACTTTGTCGGCCTGCAGCTTGTTCACGATCATGTTGGCGTCTTGCAGGTCGAGCCCGCCATAGAGCATTTCCATGGGAGGCGACGACATGCGCGCCATGACGTAAATGAGGAAGGCCAAAACCGCGACGCCACCCCCCGCGATGGCGGTCAGGCGCATCGTGCCGAGATTTTTCAGAGATTGAAGGAATGCGTTCACGGCTGGGTTCCCCACGTCGCATGCGCGTGACATTGCGCAGCTTTTTCCATCAAGCCGACGCTATACCTTGAAAATGAATCACAGGTTAACGACCGGGCAAATCTTGCCGGGTCGGACCCGGAGGGGAACCGGGGCGGGACACATCGTGGGCCGGCCGAGAGGTCGGCGAGGATCGTTTGTTGACCTGCCGGGCGGGATGAACGCCCGGAAACTCAGTTATGCCGGCGAAAAGTCAGATCAACGGCTCGCCGGTATTATACGTTGATGTCGAGACCGCTGCCTTCGCCACCGGTCTGCTGCAAGGCGGCCAAGGCCTGGGCGGCGGCTCCCCCCTCTTCGTCGTCTTCCCCGGAATTATCGCCGGCGAGGCCGGCGTTGTTTCCATTCTGTCCGGTTTGCCCGTTCTGGGCCGCCTGACGCTGCTGTTCGTCGCGCAATTGGAAGCTCAGCGAGTTCGCGTCCGTGCTGAGGCCGGCATTGTTCAAGGACTGCTGCAGACTGCTGGCATCGTTTTTCAGCAGTTGCAGGGTTTCCGGGCGATCTGCGGTCACGGTCGCCTTCACTTGTCCGTTCTGCATCTCAAGCTTGACGTCGACCCGGCCGAGATCCGCCGGATGCAGTTGCAGGCTCAGGGTATCCGTGCCGTCTTTCAGGCTTTTGCTCAGTTGCACCTTGATCTGATCGGTCGGACTGGGTTGAACCGTCTGGCGAACCGGCTGGGAGGAGCTTACCGAGGAGGTTTCCTGCGCCTGGGTCAGGCTTTGGACGCCACCAGGGGCGGCGATGACGGCATCGGTCGCCAGATTGGCTTTTACTTCGACGGGGTTGGATGAGGAAGCCGCCGCGCCCGTCAAGGTCATCGCGGTCGCGATATCGGCCTTGCCCGCCGAAGACGACGCGTCGAGATGGAAGGCGTCCTGTTCTCCCGAAAGTCCGAAAGCCGAAGCCGATGATCCGCTTCCCTTGGTGTCGGCCTCCTGGTCGCCGGATGAGGTGGATGTCCCGGATTGTCCGCCCGACTGGGAGGTAATCGGTGAGACGCCCACGGTCAGGCCGTTCTGGCCCAAGGAAGATGTGTCGACCGAAGTCGCGGTCGCCGGTTCCGCGCTGGTGGCGGCGGCGGCAACGGCGGCATTGGACGCCAATTGACTGGTGTTTTGCTGGGGCACGCTTCCCGAGGTTGCCGTGCCGGAGCTTTTCACCGAAACCCGCGTCGAACCGGCGATTTGACCCAGCGAGGCGGCTTGTGTCGCGGTGGCGGAATCCGCGGTCTGCGACGATTGTGTCGCAGTCTGCGCGTCGGCATTCTGCCCGGCCTGAGGTTGTGCCGCGTCGGCGGATGGGCTCTGGGAGGCCGCCAAACCGGAGATCTGTCCGCTGGCGTCTTGTTGTCCGGTCGATGCCGATGCGGAAGGAGTGGTTGTCTGTCCGTCGGCGCCGGCCGTTTCCGGCGAGGCGGCCGAGGCCGGAGATTGGCCGAGCGGATTGCCGCCCGACAAAGGGTCCATCGCGTCGGAAGGTACGCTCGAGCCGGTTTCGGATCGGCTATCCGTTCCGTTCGGCGATGTCTCTGTCGTCTGGGCGGCGGGGGCGGACGCCTGAGCCGCCTGAGCCTCTTGAACCGCGTCGTTCGTTTGGGGTGGAACGCCGTTTCCGGCCGCTGCGGCCGTCGTGTCGGCCGTATTGTTGGCTTGGGTATCCGCTTTCCGGCTTTGTTTGCCGGCGCCGGCCGTCGAGGATTTTGCGGTTCCGGATGACGATGCGGGCGGGGCTGCGCGCGGGCGCGTCGGGAAACTCCCCTGGCTGTTGCCGATTTGCGCGGGGGTTGCGGACCCGCTCGAGGCCAGGGCCGAGCGTTGTTGAGCCAAGCCGGACGAGTTTGAGTCGGTCAGAGTGGACGTGCCGGTCCTCGTCAGGTCACGGGAAGACGGGGGCGACATCATGGCCGACGAGTCCAGCGACGCCGTCAATGCATCGGTGGAAGACGACTGCAGCGCGCTGAGCGAGGTGCTGGTCCCTCGGCGCGTCGAGGCCGTTTTCGCATGCTTCTCCGTGGCGTCGCCGCCGGAAGGTTGAGACCTGCCGATGGCGGCGGGGTCCTGGGATTGGTCTTGCCCCAGCGTGGAAACCGATTGCATGAGGAGATTGGCGAAGCCGTCGGAACTTCCGTCCGACAGGCGATTGACGGTCAGGGGCGTTGCAGAGGTGCGGTTGGATTGTACTGCAATGGCCTCTAGCGCCATAATTTCTGCTTCCTGCTGCGGGTCAATGGACTGGAGTATGTGAAGCAATTCCCGGGCCAACTGGAGCGTTGCCAAGAGGTGCGCTTTTTCGCCAATTCAGCCATCCGGAAGGATTTGCCGAAGTGAGCATTATTTGCCGGGCGGTCAAAGTTTCCTCTTGGGAAAAGGCAATGTCTGCTCCCCCGATTTCGCCGGTCCCTCTGGTCAATGGACCGGCGCGTCCAGGCTTCCGAACAATTGAGCCATGGTAGAGACGATGCGCGACGAATCGTGGAATGCCTGTTGATAGGCCGTCAGCGTCGAGACCGTATCGTTCATGTTCATGCCGCCGACTCGCGAATGTTGCAGTTTCAGTCCGTCGAGCAGCGTGCGCTGGAAATCGATCTGTCCGCGTGAGACGGTTGCCTGAGCCTTCACCGTGGCGATGATCGTTTCAGCGTAGTTGGTCAGGGTATGGCTGCCGCGCGGCATGTTGCCCGCCGCGCCGAGATTGACCTGTCCGCGCAGCAGATTGGCGATTCGGGTGATGAATGCCGGGTCGTCGAGGATCGAGGCATCGGTGAGGATGTCCGCGCTCAAGCTCAAAGACTGGGCCGTTCCCGGAATGGCCGTCGTGGTGAAAACCCCGGTCGGAGCCTTGCCGTCGAAGGCGTCGAAGGGGGTCGCGGCCAAGACGTCGTTCAGGCCAAGGAAATTGGTGAATCCCGGGATCGCTTGCGTCGCCGGCGGATTGAGCCCCAGGCTGTCGCGCACATTCAATTGCAATGCCAGCGTGTCGCCGCCTCCCTGTCCTTTCCATTCTCCCTGAAAGGCGAGGGGGAGGCCGGTGTCGGAAGCGATTTCCAGGAAGGAGTAGTCGCCGATCTCTTCCACCGAGGCCCTGATGCCGCATGCGGCGAATGGCTCCGTGGGGGCATTGATCGTCTCGGCGATGGTTTGCAGATCGCTGCCTGCCTTGACGTCGAGCCGGCCAACGGCCTTTCCGTCGAGATTGACGGCCAAGGTACCGCCAGCGGCGGAAAAGGCTTCAGCGGGACTGCTGCGGAACGAGTCCGGCGCGCCATCCATCCGCATTTTCTGGCCCATGGGGGCGGCGATCTTCAGGGCGACCTGATTTCCGGCATGGATGACCGTCGCCTTGATGTCTTTTTTCTTGGCGGCCCCGTTGATCTGCGACGTGAGGGTGGCAAGCGTCCAGTCGGGTCTCAGGATGAGTTGCGCGATCAACTCGCTTTCCTGATTGCGAAACACCAACGGTCCATCCAGGCCCAGCGGAGTCGTCGCGTCGGGCCGGGGAGAGCTGAGGAAGCTCGATCCTTGCGAATCGGGCTGATAATTGACCACAACGTCGTCTTGCGCTTGGTCGGGGGCCGGCCGAAGCCCCAGGCCGGCGACGACATTCGTTCCGCCCATGTCGGGTTCGATGCTGATGTCGCTGCCGATGGTGGTGGCGACGTGGAGGGCTACGCCGCTTTCGGTTTCGATCACGCTCGCATCCAGCCCTTCCAAACTCTTGAGCTTGCCGGCGATGGCGGTGAGGCTGTCGCCTGGAACGATGGGCTGGGGAGGATTGGCGCGGTCCGTGGAAATGAGGTTGCCGGCGCTGTCGGTGAAGGCGATCGTTCCGGAAAGGCCGAGCGGCTTATTGGCGTCGGCGACGCTGGACGAACGATAGGCGAGGCTCCGCTGGTCTTGAAATGTTAGCCCGGTGACGGAGCCCTGGGGTAGATGGAAGACGATCTGCCCATCCTCGTTGAGGCTGGTGTAAGGCTCGCTCCGGGTCCCGAGACGCTGAACGAACCAGCGATTCAAAGCCATTGCGGCCTGGGGGGCGGTCCATGGGCGGTTGCCGGGCAGTCCGTTGGAGCGCAGATACTGCTTCATCAGCAGGGACAGGCCGACGCTGGCGGCCGGCTTTCCCTCGGCTGTCGAAAGGCTGAGGATGACATCGCCCCCCAACAGGGTGAATTTCTGTATCGTGGGATCGGTGAAGCGTCTGCTGCCGCGGCGGGTGGACGTCAACCCCTTGCGGGCCAATGCCCGGTTGCTGATCTGATTGATATGCGACTGTAGTGTTTGCGCCAAAGTGTCCAATTGGCTCTGCACGTTGGGCAGGGTGGCGTCTCTGGTTTTCAAGAGGGTGTGGAGCGTGCCGGCCGTCACATGGCCGCTGATGTCGATCCCATTGGCCGTGATTCCGCTCAATCCGCCGTTGGACAGCGTCATCGACGGTTCGATCTTCGCGGTGGCCTTGTGCTCAAGGGGGGTTACCGAGCCGTTGATCAGAGGGGTGCCGCCCTTGGTGTAGAGCGAGACGGTGCCGTCGTCACGGTTGAAAGAGGCAAAATCGAAGGTGCCGGACAGAGTGTCGAGCACCGCGTCCCGTTCCGTTCCGATGGCGCTGCTCGACTGCCCGACCGCCGCGTTGAAGGCGATCTTATTGTTGAGATCGGCAATTTGCCGCAAGATCGCATTCGCTTTCCCGACGGTAATGCCGATATCGCTATCGGCCTGGCTTCTCAGGGCCTGGATCTGCGTCGTCGTGGTTTTCAGCTTATCGGTGAAGGTCGCCGCCGCCCGCATCACGGCTTTCGAGGAAGCCCCCTGCTGGTCGGCCATGTCCGCAAAGGCGTCTGTCAGATCGCGCATCGAATGAGCGATGGAGGCGGGATCCTCAGGCGCACCCAGAAGCTTCTGGAGCGTTTCGCTGATCTTGTCGTCGGCCAACAGCGTATGCAACGTTCCGATGGCATCCCGGATGCTGGCTTTCAGGCCCTCTTCGACGCTGCTCTGGATGGCTTCGAGGGGGAACAGGGCACCCAGAATCCAGGATTCGTCGGGGCGCTCGGTTTTGGTCTTTTTCGTTTTCGGCGCGGCCGCCGCGGCCATCGCGGCGCCCGCCGCATAGGCGGCCCCGCCGTTGGACGCGGCCTGTTGCTGCGCCCAAGTCAGGCCATTGGTTACCGCGCCTGTTTCCCCCGTGGCCGCCATGCTCGCACGTCCCCCGTGATCCGTTTACGTCCGGTCCGCATCCGGCGGCGGGGCCGCCGGATGCGGGTATTTCCGATCGATGCCCGCTCAGATGGTGTTGTTGTAAGCGAGCGAGACGCCGTTTCGAATGTAGCCGTCGCACATCATTCCAGCCTTGGAATAGGAGACGTCCTGACGGCGCATCCTGCGGGCGGCGGTATTGATGACTTCGAAGAGCTGTTCGATCGCCTTCATGTTGGCTTTGAGCAGCGTGGTGTTTTCCTTGGCCCGCTCCTCAAGTCTGCGGACCATGGCGGTCACCAGGCTCCGTTGCTCAGGCGTGATGCCGCGCTTGTTTTGAGGTTCGGCCAGCAGAGCGCGCAGTCGCTCCTGGTAAAGCCGGGTGGCGGCCATCTTCCGATCGAGCAGGGCTTCGACGGCTTTCGAATCGCCGGCTTTGAGCGCCTCGTTCTCCTCGATCAAAAGGTCGTCATAGACTTGGATAGCCTCGACCATCGGTCCCAAGCTGCCGGGTAGCGTCCTGGGGTCGATTTTGGGCATGGCTTTCGCGGTGCCGGCGGCGGCTTTCGTCGCGGCTGGTCCGGCTGGTCCGGTGGCGGCCGGCTGCCCAGGACGTCCGGCGACGGCGGGCGGCTTCCCGGGATGGCTCGCGGCCATGGGCGGCCGCGTGGGCTTGTTTCCCACGGCGGGGGGCGCTGGCGGCGGCGCCAACGGAGCGCGCGCTCCAGGTGCCGCTTTCGGTGGCGGTTTGTGCAGGTTGGAACGCGGCGGCGGAGCGCTCATTGTGTCTTCTCCTGTTGCTTGATCAGCGTGCGCATGACGGCGTCGGCGATGCCGATACCGCCCTTCTGCGCCATTAACTTTCCGTATTCGTCGAGCAGCATCGGCTTGAACATGTCCTCGCCCGCACCGCCGCCGAACAGCGTATTTTTGCCGACACCCTCGAACATGTGGCCAAGCATCTGCGACAGAAAGACCGACTCGAAGCTCTGCGCGGCCTTCTTGGCGGCGACCATGTCGATGGGGGCGTGCGAGGATGAGCCTGTCGTCGCTCCGCTTTGATCGCTCACTTCCTGGGCCGCAAGGGCCTGGGCGTTCATCGCTCGCGTGGCGAGAGCCTGGCTGGCCATGCCCTGGGTCGGATCGGTTAGCATCACATCACCTCGATGGTGGCTTGCATGGCGCCGGCCGCCTTGATCGCCTGAAGAATATTGATGAGATCCGTCGGGGCGATGCCGAGAGAGTTCAGTCCGTCGACCAGTTCCTGAAGCGTCACCCCGCCACGGACCACGGCCAATTTCTTGTCGGCGCCTTCATCGACCTGGATGTCGGTTCGGTTGACGGTGGTGGTCGATCCGGTGGAGGAGAAGGGCGAAGGCTGGGAGACCTGCGGTGTCTCGGTAATGCGGATGGTGAGGCTGCCCTGCGCGATGGCGACCGTGCTGACGCGGACATTCTCGCCCATGACGATGGTGCCGGTTCGGTTGTCGATGACCACGCGGGCGATCTGGTCGGGCTGCACCTGCAATTGCTCGATGTCGGTCAGCAGCGCCACGGTGTTGCCGAGATAGCGGGGTGGCACGGCGAGACGGACGGTGGCGGGATCCGTGGGGCGGGCCGTGTCGGAACCCAGATAGGCATTGACGGCCTGGGCGATGCGGCGCGCCGTGGTGAAGTCCGGGTTGCGCAAGGAGATCTGGACCGATTCCATGCGGCTCATGTCGACGCCGACCTCGCGCTCGATGACCGCCCCGTTGGCGACCCGGCCGGATGTCGTCACATTCTTTGTGACCGACGCGGCGGCGCCCGAGGCGATGTATCCGGCGGTGATCTGGCCCTGGCCGACGGCATAGACCTCGCCGTCGGCGCCAACCAGGGGCGTGACCAGCAACGTGCCGCCGTAAAGGCTGGTGGCGTCGCCCAGCGCGCTGACCGTCACATCGATGCGTGTCCCCTGCCGGGCATAGGACGCCAGTGTCGCCGTAACGACCACCGCGGCGACGTCCTTCGCCTTCAAGCCGGTGTTCGACCCGGCCACCAGGCCGGAGCTGCGGGCGTTGACACCCAACCGCTCCAACATGCCGATCAAGGATTGCTTGGTGAATTCCGAGTTGTCGAGGCCGTCGCCAGTGCCTTGAAGGCCGACGACAAGGCCGTAACCGATGAGGATGTTGTCGCGCACCCCCTCGAAGGTCGCGATGTCCTTGATCCGCGAACTGGCCTGGGCCGGCACGCCGGCAAACAACATGGCCAGCGCGCAGAAGCCGGCGACGAGGTTTTTCAGGACAGAAAACGGTCGGGTGTTACCCCTGTTCATGGCGATCTTCTCCGGTACATCGCTTCAAGGACCTGCGGGTCCCTTGGTGAAGGACAATCAGCGCTGACCTTCATGCGAATCCCGTGCCATGAAGGGAGGGTCAGGAAAACCGCCATTTTTCGACAGGAAAGAGGCGGCGTCGGCAACTTCTGTCCGGCTATGGCGGCAATTTCTGCCCGAGGTGTTTTCCCATCGGGTCCGCTCCGTCCCGGTTTGGCTGAAAATGGAAGGTTATGAACAAGAACCGGATACAAGGCCCGGGGGTGCGGCCTCAACATCGGCGGTCTTTCGAAAGGTGCGGATAAGATGAAACAAAAATGCCTGATGTCTCGAATTCTTATCCTTCGCCGATCAAAGGGCTTTGTTTTTTTTCATCCCTGGGGTGATGTGTTGCGGGGGTGACGGCCCCTTGCCGGATTTCCCTGTTTTCAACGGGACTCCCCACAGTGTACACTCGCCCCTGAAATTCCAGTCTTTGCAGGCGAAGTATGAAAGTTTCCGGCGTCGGAGCGACCGCAGGGTCGGGACAATCCAGAAAGACGGCCAAGACCGACAAGACGTCGACGGGTGCCTTTGCGGAGAAATTGGCCGAGACATTCGACGCGGTCGAAGAGAATCTGGGTGTCGACGCGCCTTCCGCCGTCGGCGGCATCGACGCTTTGCTGGCCGCTCAGGGGGTGGGGGATGCCACCGACGGCGAAGAGCGTCGCCGAATGGTGAGATATGGCGAGGATCTTCTCGAGAAACTCGAGGAGATTCGGCATGGCCTGCTGCTGGGCGCCATCCCCAAGGAAAAGCTGATCGCCTTGGCCCAGATGGTGCGCACCCGCCGGGGGAACGTCGCCGATCCCAGGCTCTCCTCCCTGCTCGACGAGATCGAGTTGCGGGCGGAGGTCGAGCTTGCGAAACTCTCCGTCCGTGGGGCGTAATCGCCCATCCGGTCCGCCTCTCCAATCCGGCGAAATCCATCCCAACCAATCCGTCTTGCATTCCTTTCTTGCGGGGATCGGCCTCGGTCCTTATATTCCGCGGCGGAATTCGCACTCGAACGTGGGGAATGCATGACAGTTACGCTTCCGCCGGATTACCGTCCTCGTGACGACGAACCGTTCATGAACGAATACCAGACGGAGTATTTTCGCCAGAAGTTACTGCGCTGGCGCGGAGAGTTGTTGCGGGAATCCGATGAAACGCTCCAGCATTTGCAGGAGGGTGGGGCTCAGGAGGCGGATATCGCCGATCGCGCTCAGACCGAAACGGATCGTTCGCTGGAACTCCGGACCCGTGACCGGGCCCGCAAGCTGATCGCCAAGATCGATGCGGCCCTGATGCGGATCGAAGATGGAACCTACGGCTTTTGCGAGGAAACGCAGGAGCCGATCGGAATCCGCCGTTTGGATGCTCGACCCATCGCCACCTTGTCCATCGAGGCGCAGGAGCGCCACGAGCGGTTGGAACGAACCCACCGCGACGAGTAAGCCGCACGCGCGAAAAGGCCTGAAAAGCGGCACCGGCGTTTCGCTGGTGCCGCCGCCTCGCGGAAATGCGGAGCCCGATCAGGCCTGGGAGTTCAGGTCGTCGGCGACGCGGGTTATGACTTCTCGCCAATCCCCAGGACGGTTTTGCCGATAAAGTCGCATCGACGGATACCAGGCCGTGCGGTCCGGACCCGGCAACCAACGCCAATCGGGTGAGGCATGCAGCAATGTCCAGACCGGGCGCCCCATGGCGCCGGCGAGATGGGCTGCGGCGGTATCCACGCTGATCAGGAGATCCAGGCCGGTAAGGATTGCAGCCAGATCATCGAAGTCGGCAATTCCCCCTCCGAGATCGGTGACGCTTTGACCTCCGTCCGTTCGCCGGATGGTGTCGCCTCCCTCCCTTTGCAGGCTGTAAAGAGCCACGCCGGGGACGAGCGTCAGTCCGGACAGAAGGTTGGGCGGGATTGCCCGCTTCGGGTCCAGCCCGGCGGCGTTCCCCGCCCAGATTAGACCCACTTTGAGCTTGTCGTCGTCCCGCGAAAGGGCTTTTCGCCACCTCGCTTCGCGGTCCGGCACGGCGTGGAGATAAGGATCCCCTGGTGCCGCCGCCAGGACGTCCGAGTCGACGCCGAATGCGAAGGGCAAGCTGGGGATGGGGATTTCAAAGTCGAAATCGGGAAGCGGAGAGCCCCATTCGATCACATCGGCCACGCCCGGCATCCGTTTGATCAGGCCCGCCAAAGGGGCGCGGCATTCGACGATCAGTCGTCCGCCGCGTCGCGCCGCTTCCGGCAGATAGCGGCAGAACTGGATGACATCGCCGTAACCCTGTTCGGCGTGCGCCAGCAAAGTCCGGCCTTCGAAGGGTTTTCCGTCCCAGCGCGGTTGGGAGAAGCTCCTGGGCGGAGAGAGGGGGCGCCATTCCCATTCGGCGAAGCCCTCCGCCAGATGGCCGGCGGCCAGCAGGGCGTGAGCGTGATTGGCATGATGTCCGGCGACATGGGGGGCCGCCGCGACGGCTCTCCGGTGGGCCTGGACGGCTTCGGCGGCCAGTTGAAGGTTTTGAAGGCTGATGCCGAGGTTGTTGTGGATTTCGGCGAAGGCCGGCTGCAGCACCAGCGCGTGGCGAAACGCCGCGGCCGCGGCTTGGTGACGGTCGGCCTGGGAGAAGGTGACGCCCAATTGGAACCACGCCTGGACGTCGTCAGGATGGATCATGACGCCCTGCAGGTTGGTCGCGATGACCAAGGCCAGCATCGCGCGGTCAGGCTGCCCCAATGCTTGGTAAGCGCTGCCCAGATGCATATGGGGTTCCGGCGAGGAAGGCGCGGCATCGGCGGCGCGTTCCAGGAAAACAGTGCCTTCTTCGGCCGATCCCCGGCGCACCAAGAGCCGACCCAAATGAAGATTTGCTTCGGGATGCGTCGGGTTTTCCTTGAGCAGGCCACGATAAAAGAGTTCCGCGCCCGTCCAATCGCCGGCTTTTTCGTTTTCAATGGCCTGGGCCAAGAGGAGATCGGAGTAGTCCATAGGCATGTTGATCTGCGGTCTCCAATCTCGATGAACGGTTCAGGTGCATCTGGAGTAAACGGTTGGCGGGATTCAGTGATTCATGATCCAAGCCGTTTGGCAAGTCCCGCTGAATCGGATCACGCGACTACATCCAGCTGACAAACCGCATGTTTGTGATATGGCCCTGGTCTTGTCTGGCTCGAAAGTGGCAGGCGTGTTATCCATGGGGTAATACCAAGTCTCGCTGAGTGCGGTTCATCGAGACTTGGCTGGCCTATTGAGAAGCCGCGCTCCGCCGGCCTTGCCGGCAATTATCGGGAATGTGCGCGAAGCGCACAGGGCATTGGCGCAAAGCCCAGGGTTTCGGAGAAACCCGCCCGACGATTGAGGACAGAGGTGATCGGTGCCGATCACCGAGAGTTGGTATAAGACGGCTCCCATTGGGCTGGGGGTGACCCGGATGGTTTGAGGCGAGGGTGGAATGTTAGCTGGATTGGTCATTTCCACGTCTTCCGGACGCCAGCAACGATTCGACTTCCGTTTTTCGCAAGGTACCTTTGGCGACGAGGACATCTTCGATTCAGCGCTCAGCGTTCCAGGGCGTTACCTCGTGGAGGTTGCCCGCCGGTTGCGGCGGCAAACGCCCGAGGCTGATTGGTTCGTTGTCGGCAATCCGCTGCTGCCTTTGAGGACCGATCTTCTGGCCGGTTGGCTGGACGGCCCCCCATCCAGTCCCGTGGTGGCGACCGATCGCGCCAACTTTCCCGTCTTCTATGTTCTGCCGCGCCGTCTTTTCGACGACGCGGAGCGCTTCCTGCTGCTTCTGTCCGCGTTGGACGCCACTCTCGACGCCTGTTTGCTGACGAGGCTCCTGGGCGAGACGGTGTCGTGCCGGCAGGTGGATCTGGAGCCCGTCGGCGAGGCCCTGTCGGCCAGCCCTAACGGATGGGTGAATGGCGACCAGAGGCTGCTGTCGCTTAAATTGCAATGCGGCACCGCGCTGAAGCTCATCGAAGAACGGAGCGACTGGCGGACCTTGCCGTTCGCCACGTTCTATCCGATGCATGCCGGCGACGTTCTTTTCGTGAGCGTGGCCTCGCGTATGGCCGAACAAACGTTCTTCGGCAAGCACGTGGTCTGTTCGTCCTACATGGACATCCCGGCCGCCTGCGGCAGCCGTTTCGAAGCCATCCGCCTCGATCTTCCATGGATCCCCCGGGATGGCTCGGTCAGCGAGTTGACCTATTTTTCCCAGGCGATAGAAAAGCTGGGGTCCGAGGTCTTGGAAGAAAACGTTCTCGTTTTTTCGAGAATTCTTCGCCTTTATTACCATTCGCCATTTCATCTGGTCGATCAGGCGCGTTTCGCCTTGGGCGAATCGCTCGAGTCCATCAGCCAGACGGTCCATGGCCGGCCCGCCGCGGAGCAGGCGCGCTGCCGGCTTCCGACGAAGCCGTTGCGCGTCCTGTTCCATTTGAACGGCGGCTGGTCCTTGAAGACCTATCCTCTGGACAAGATGCGCGTGGTGATCGGCACCTTGCGCAAGCTCGGTGTGGAGGTCAGCGTCCTGTCCCGGCCCGACCTTGAGTCGGCGGGGGCGGTGTCCCTGGAAAGCAAGGATTCGGAAACTTTGCGCCGGCTGATCGAAGAGCATCACCTGTTTGTCGGGGTGGATTCATTCCCGCACCATTTTTCCACCCTCGTGGCCGGCTGGCCGACCATTGGCCTGTTCGGCAATACCAAGCCCTGTAATTCGGATTCCATGTATCGGGCCGGTTATCGGTCATCGGATCTATCGCTGTCCTGTAACCGTTGCGGCGCCTATGACGGCTGCCCGGTTTTCGGGACCAAGGAATGCCTCAATTACGCGCCGCCGGCCAAGGTCGTGACCGATATCTTCGATCTGGCGCGCGAGACCTATGGTTACGAGCCGTGACGGTTGGAACGGAGAGCCGGGACATGTTCATCGGAAGGGAGGCGGGGCGTGGGTCGTTTGTCGGACTTTCAGCTTGAGCGTCTGATCGCCGATTATGGATGCCGTTTTTTTGTCGAAACGGGTACCGGCGAGGGGGTGGATGCGGAATTCGCCGCCACCTTTGCGTTCGATCACGTCTATTCCATCGAGAAGGTCCATGGCCTGGCGATCAAGGTGGCATTCCGCAATGCGCGGAACCTTAAGATGACGGTCGTGCACGCCCAAGCCGAACGCGGTCTCAAGATGGTTTTGGACGAAATTCCGCCCCACGCCCCGGTTCTTTTCTGGATGGACACCGAGCCGTCCTTCGACGCGAGCCAGTCCTCGTCGCCGCTCGAGCGCGATTTGCGGCTGATCGCCAGCCTGCGCGATGTCGTGGGGGATGTTTTCCTGATCGATGATCTTCGGCTTTACGAAAGTGGTGTCTTCGAGGATGGTCCTTGTCCCGTCGAGGCGATGGCGCCGTCAGGACAGCGCAACCTGGATTTCGTCGAGGATATTTTCGGAAAGACGCATCACCTCCAGAGGCTGGCGCGACAGACCGGCTATCTATGCGCCTATCCCATTCGCAGACAATCGGACGCTTAAGGATCATGCTGGCTGGGCTTTCCGTCACTTCCTCGGGTTCCGTCGAACGATTTTCCTTCGTGTTCGGTTCGGGAGCCTTCCGCGATAACGAGATCTTCGACTCGGCGACCTGCCCGCCCAGCCGCTATGTCGTGGAAGTCGGCCGCCGCATGATCCGGGCGGTTCCCTCCACGGAAGTGCTGATCATCGGCAATCCCCTGTTGCCGCTCAGCCCTCAGCAATTGGCCGAATGGAGCGGCGCGGTCCGATCCGTCCCGGCCATCGTCACCGACGCACGCAAATTTCCCATTCTCTACGTCCTGCCCCGGCGACTTTTCGACGACCTCGAGCGCTTCCTCCTATCGCTGTCGACGATGGATGGCGACATCGATAGGCGTCTGCTTCAGTTGGTGACCGGTCAAGAGGTGAGCCAGATCCGCACGCCCGGGCTGGAGATCAAGCACTTCCCTGTGACGACGCCGACCAATTGGTTCCAGGGGGAAGTCCGCCAGCAGATGCTGAAGGTCTTGTCTCTGGCGGCCATCCAGACCATCGAGCGCAATCCCGGCTGGCGGAATTTACCCTTCGCCACCTATCAGCCCTATCATGCTGGCTCCTTGCTGTTTCTCAATCTCGCTGCGCGCCAGGTTCCCGACGGTTTTTTCAAGAAGCAGATCCTTTGTTGGACGTACAAGGACATCTATCAATCCTGCCCCGGCCCGTTGGAGCCCGTCTGGTTGCGTCTGCCCTGGCTGCCCCGCGACAATTCCGTCGGGGAACTCGAATATCTCGCTCGGTCGCTCGAGCGCCTGGGGCAGGACGTCATCGACAATCACTTCATTGTCTTCATGCGCTATTCCCGCAACTACAGCGTTCCACCGTTTCACTTGATCGACCAGGTGAAGTTCGCCCTGGGAGAGTCGATGACGGATGTGAGCCGGACGGTGCATGGTCAGCCTCCGGCCTGTTCGGATCGTCCCGATCTGCCGCCCCACCCCTTGAAGCTGTTATTTCATCTGGTGGGGGGATGGTCGCTGAAAAGCTATCGCGACAACGATGCTGCGACGGTATTCACGGTCCTGAAGTCCCTGGGGTGCGATATCACGGTCATCGACCGGCCCGATCTGGCGGCGCGGCTTGGCGTGCGATCGATCATCAGCGATGATACCGAACGGCTGACGGCGGCGGTCAAAAGCCACCACATCTTCATCGGCGTCGATTCCTTCCCTCACCATTTCGTCCGGCACGTCCTGGGATGGCCGACGATCGGCCTGTTCGCCAATACCAAACCCTGCAATTCCGATGCGAAGGAGGCTCCGGATTACCGTCCGGTGGTCGGCAACCTCCCCTGCAATCCGTGCGGGGGGCACGATTCCTGTCCGGTGTTGGGTGGGGAGAACTGCGCCAATTTCGCCGATCCCGCCCAACTGATCACCGCCATTCTCGGGATGGCGAGCGATCTCTACGGTTTTACCTTCTAGGAGAAGAAGATGTCGGTCCGCGTCCTAGCCTTCTTCGATGCGCGTTACCAGTCGAGCGCCGATGTCCGGCGGTTATATGGCGAGGGCGATGCCTGGCGTCGCGTCCGTGAGGCGCGACCGGCTAGCCGGCAACATTTCGCCCTTAATCTGCCATCGACGCTGGGGCAATATGATCTGGCGCAGCCCGAGGCGGCGGGACGAGTCGTGGCCATGGCGCGCCAAGTGGGTATCGACGGCTTCGTTCTCGATTGCCGCTGGGACGGCGAGGCTTACGTAACCGGTGCGCAGGCACTGGCTCCGATGTGCGGAGATTCGTTCGCTCTTGCATTTCAGTGGCGCAACGGCGAGGAGGATTTCTGGAAGGCGCCGGCCTCCAGGTCCGACCGGACCGAACGGGCGTCGCGGCTGATTTCCGCTCTCAAGGTGGGGCTGCCGATACTGGCGGACGGGCGTCTTCTGATGATCGTTGATCGTCCCAAGGAACTCGCCGACCCGGGCGAGGTTCTCGGGATCCTCAAGGAAGAGGCTTGCCGGGCGGGCTTGCCGGGCCTTTACGTCATCGCCAACCGTTCCGAGGACAAGGGGCGCTTCCTATCCAACGGGTATGATGCGCTGGTCGATCCCGGGCCGGCGGAGTGGCATTCCTGTTCGCCCAGCAACCGCCCCAACGGGCTGACCTTTCTGGAGGTGATGGCGGGCCTCAGGGATTCGGTCGACTACCTGGACCGCTTTTTTCCTTACGTCCTGTTCGCCGTGGCTCGGATGATCAATCGGTCCCAGCGCGGCAAGGTGATGCCTCGGGTGTTCCCGGCTTACTACGACTGGGCGTTGCACCCGGATGGCGGCGCCACTCATCTGGCGGTCCAGGGCAAGCCTTTTGATTCCTATATCTATGGCTTGTTCGTTGAGAACGCCATGCTGTTTTCCCAACAGAACTTTGCGCCGGACGAGCGCTTCGTCTTCCTGGAATCCTGGAACGACTGGCTGACCGGCAGCCAGGTGGAGCCGAGCCTTCTGGACGGGGACATGATCTACAACGCCACCAAAAGCGCGATCGACCGCGGCCGGTACGTCATTCAAACGCGTAACGAAGAGAGCGCCGGGGGGATCGACGAGGCCATGAAGACCCGGATCGCGCTGCTGGTCGAGGCGGCTCAGACGCTGTCTGCGGCAAGCGGGAAGACGGGCGGCTGACGCGGATCAGCCGCGCAATTTAGAAAGCTCGGTCAGATCGACGATCGGGTCGCTGAACATCGGGTTGCGCAGCATCTCGCGAAGAGCGCCGTGATCGGGGTGGCTGGGATCGGCGATTTTGCGGGCGGCTGCGGGCTGCGGAAGGAAGGCCGTCGCGGCGATGGGCGAAAAGATCACGCGGTCGCAGTGTAGTGTTTGGCCCAGTTCCACCATGGTCGGCATTTGCGGCAGGCTTGCCGTTTCGACGGTCATTGAAATGGCGAGCCGGCGCAGCCGGCCGTTGCGGCGCAGGCTGGCGGCCAAGTCGAGTGCGCCGGACAGGGCCTCCCAGGTCACGGCGGAGCGTCGATGATCCTCCGACCAGGGCCAGACGGCATCCAGCGTCACTTCGAGGCCGAGGTCGTATCGCTCCAGTCCGCTCAAAAGGCGCCAGGTCTGCTCGGACAGGTTCTGCGCGTTGGTCTGGATGTCGAGGCGCAAGGGGCCTCGTTCGCGTTCTGCCAGATGGTGGAGAATGCGCAGCATGTGCGGGCTGGCTAATGGATCTCCCGGGCCGACCACTGCGATCGAGCGGGGGGTATTCCAGAATTGCAAGCCGGCGATCAGCCGGTCGGTCACCACGGCGCGCCGCTGATTGTCGGCGGCTCGCATGGCTTCGTCGACGCCGGAGGACCATCGCGTCGCGGAGGACGGGGCATAGGACAGGACCAGCCGGCTGGGACGTCGCTCCAGCGTCACCTGACGGTCGGCAGCGATCGCGCGCAAGTCCGGATCGGACTGTCGCTCGGCTTCTGGCAGGGTGGCGAGATGGGGGCAGCGGGCGCGCAGGCAAAAGCGGAAAGACTGGTCGTGAACACTCTCCCGCATGGTCCGGGCGGCGGCGGAGTTCCATACCTCATCGAGAGACTGTTCGGTCAGATTACCGGCGTTGCCGATAATCCAGGTGGAATGGCAAAGCAGGGCGTCGCCATTCAGAGAGATTTCCAGCCGGTCGAAGGGGCGGGGGCAGAATTGGGCCAAGATTTGTTTCCCTCAGTTCCAGCCGGCTGTCTTGCGCCGCAGGGTTTCCACCTCGCGCGTCAGCATTTCCACCTGCTCGGCGAACAGGATCGCGCGCTGGTGTTCCTGTTGAAGCTGTTGAGCCAGCGCGATCAGCGGCGTTTTATCCAGATGACAGCCCATCGCGTAGCGTAAGACCGGTCTCAACCAGGCCGGAACCACTTTCAGATAGGGACGTAGTCCGCGCATGTTGCTTTGATACATCGAGCGGGTGGCGCCCCGCGTCATGCTGCCGGCGGTGTCGCGATACCAGAACAGGCTGTCCGGGACGCAGATCAACGAAAATCCGGCGAACAGCGCATGGACGAAGAACTCCTTGTCTTCGTAGCCGATACCGAAATCCTGGGTGTAGCGGACGGTGTCGAAGATCTTGCGGCGGATTAGCGCGCAGACGGTACCGAAAACATGATCCTGAATGCCACGTGTCAGATCGGCGCCGGTAAACAGGTACAACCCACGGAAGCGGTCGGGGGCGTAATCCTGCATCGGCTCCTCGCCGGCGACGCGCTCGCAGAAACTGGTGACGATGTCCGCCCCGCGGGCCTGGGAGGCGGCGACCATGATGGAAACCATGTCCGGTTTCCAGGCGTCGTCGTCATCCAGGAACAGCACATAGTCTCCCTTGGCCGCCAGGGCTCCGGCGTTCCGCGCGGCCCCCTGGTACAGGTTTTCCTGGCGCACGATTCGCAATGGCCGCCCCTGCCATTCCTTCTCAAGCCTGGCCAAGCTGTCCTTCGAAACCTGATCCCGGCTGCCGTCGTCGACGACGATGATTTCGATGTTGGGATAGGTTTGGTCCTGTACCGATTGCAGCGCTTGCGACAGGAGATGCGACCGCTGGAAGTGGGTGATGCAGGCCGAGACCAGCGGCAGCGGCGGCCGGGGACTTCCCGGTGGGACATTGGGTGGTGCCGCCGCGAGGCGGCGATGGCGTTCCCGCCAGATTTCCCAAAGCGCGTCCTGCGAGATGGCGGGAGTGGGGCGCGGCAAGGCCTCGCGGCCGACCAGTTCGAGCAGTTTCTCGGCGACGCGTGCCGTGTCGGCGGGCGGTCCCATGTTGTCCAGTCTGCTTTCCTCGGCCAGCAGGCTGGAGGCATCCGTCCGCGAGGTCATGAGAACCGGAACGCCTCGTGCCACCAATGCTCCTTGCAGGGCTCCCGCCAATTCGTCGGGACAGGGAAAGATGACAAGGCAGTCGAGCATCGACAGGACTGTGGCCGCTTCCTGCCAGGTGACCCAGTCGTAGTTGACCGGACGACCGTTGGCAGCCGGCTCGATCTCCTGGCGCAGCCTGTCGGCGGGAAGTCCGGGGTCGACGGACAGGATGCGCAACGAGACATCGGCCAGCCCGGCTTTTCCCGCCGGCAGGCTATCGCATGCGCGCAGGATGCGACGGGTCATTTCGCAGAAGGTGCCGGCTGGCTGGCTGGCGACGAAGACGATTTCACGCCGGATCGTGGGTTCCATGCGGAACGGTCCGGAATGAGTGGAATCGACCCCCAACAAGACCGGTTCGATCACATGCCGGGCCGGAAAGGCGCATTCGGCCGCCGCATAGTCCCTGTAGACGTAGTCGCTGGTGACGATGACCTCGTCGGCCAGTTCCAGGCAGGTGCGTTCGAAAAAGGCGTTGGTGACGGGCGCGATGTCGTTGACGAAGGACCCCAGTCCATCCTGGTAAAGCAGGCTGCTTCCGAAGGCCGTCACGATGAAATGGGTATCGCGATATCTGCGGCCGACGGAGCGTGCGGTCATGGCGTAATAGCCGAAACCACCCAGGTCCGGCACATGCACGACGTCGAAACGGTGCCGGCTGAGCCATTGATCGACGATCCATGCCTGCCGGCTGCCATGACCGCGCGTGACCACGGGTTCGTCGGGCGCTGCGACGAAAGTGACACCGGCCCGCTCATGCCGTTCCCGGACTCCGACGAACCTTTGGTCATAGGCTTCGGCGGCGCACTCGACGATATGCACCAGGGTGACCCGATGTCCCCAGCCGGTCAGTTTGACCGCCAGTGCGAAATAGAATTCTCCGATGCGTGCCGGGGTATAACAGCCGGCCACCTCGGGAGTAATGATGGCGATATCGAGCGTTCTGTCCTGATCGGTCATCATCGGCTCCAGCTACCGGACGAATGTCGGGGTGGCCCCCTTCAGCGCTTTCTTTCTCTGGCGAGAAAAGTTGGAAAGAGGGCGTGCGACTCGGCCGCCAAACATTCACCGAGCGCCTTGCTGAAGACTGTCCGCAATTGATCGAGAGTATAGTCGAAATGATCGCCCCGCCGCGTCAGCAAATCGCCGAGACAGGATACGCATTCACAAATGAACTCATGACGCGCCCGTTCGTCGGTGGTGCGATCCTCCGGAGCGAACCGGCGGACCAGGGCCCCGGACGGCGCATCCAGTCCAAGATCCAGAACGGAGGGATAGCCCGACTCCAGCAGCACTTCCAATCCATGGCAATGATGCTTGTAGTCATCGATGTTGGCGAGGGAGTGCAGCCGCCCGGATGCGAATCTAGCGTTCCGCTCCGCCATTTCCTCTTCGGACAGCCAGCGTTGCATGAGCATGCCGACGATGACCGGGATGTCGATTCCCGTCCGGTTGGTGAACATTGAGAGGCTGCGGCCCGAAGCCAGGATGTCGACGATGGTCGAATCCTGCCCCAGATGGTTCAGAAAATAGCCGTCGTAGTTTTCGTTGCTGAGCAGCGCCCGGTTCAAATTAAGGTTCTCGCACTCGATGGCGTCGTTCAATTGGCGGAACAGATAGGAGAGCTGATCGCAGTCGCGACTGGCGAAGACGTAGCGGCGGATCCCCTTTGCCTGGGCAAACGCTCTTAGATAGAGAGCGTAAGTCAATAGGAAGGTACAGAATGGGCCGACGACGACGTGGTGGAAGCGGTCGGCTCCGGCCGGTAATTGTCGCAGCCGCAATTCGCGGATGACAAGGGCCAAATGGCCGACGCCGGCGTCTCGCAGGAAGGTTTCCCAGGGGACGAGCTTGTGATCCTCGATCAGTTCGCTGGCGATGCCGAATTGGGCGGGAACCAGCAGATCCGAATCAAGCTTATCGCCGTGATGGCAGCGGATCGTATATTTTTCCAGCAGCACCGGCCAGATCGTGCCGCGCGACTTGCCCCAGTTGCCGACGACCGGGGGCGCCATGGTATGGAAGCCGCAGATGCCGCGCAGAATGTCGCCGACGAAATCGGGCCCCATATACATGTCGGAGACGACCAGGTCTTCGGGCCGGACCCGGGTGATCTGCCGGCGAATGGGAAGAAGCTGTTCCTTTTCGGCGGTGATTTCCAAAGCCAGCAGTTGGCGGGCCCGCAACCTGTCGACGCCGAATTGTTCGTGCAGGCATTGGTAGATCGCGTGGATGACGTAAGGCTGGCCGATTCTGTCGAGATAGGACTGGGCGCTTTTGCGGAGCTTGGCGAAACCGGAAAGGCCGGAGGTTTCTTCCACTAATTGGAAAATATACTCGTGTCCGATACCGAAACGCGCGACGAGTGTGTCGAACACGTCCCAGGTGTCGACGACGGGATGCGTCCATTTATCGACGGGATAGGACATAAAGACTTATTTTCTATCAAATTTTCGAGCCGAACCCATGATTAAGGTGTCCGCATTAATTTCGGGTTAACACATTGGGTGCGCCCGGGATGATCTGCGGCATCCGTCGGTGAGTGATGCTCAGAGGGGACGCATTTCCATTCCTGACGCAGAATCTCTCTTGCATTAATCATTTAGGTAGGATTTCCCGTCATCCTGGTGCCTCTTGGCTGTGTCTTTCAGTGTGATGACGGCGATGGCGCACCCGGCACCGGCTGAACATTCACGGCTTGGGGTGGAAATGCATTGTTCTGTCTGAGGTGGTCATTGTATGAAGGGGCGGGATCAGAGTAATCAAGACGGGGATTTGAACGAGGTTGCGATAAACATCTCTAATGTTTGCCAAATACCTATTATTTTAATGTGCCTTTTCCGCGAATTCCTGTTTGGTTGAATTAACGACATTATTCGGTTCGTCCTGCTTCATAGCGCTTTTTGCGTGATGATATCGAAGGTTATATTCTGAGCGCAGGATCGCTTTTGCGCTAATGTGATCCCCCCGGTTTGTAGAGGAGTGTCGAATGGGGTATCCGTACTATTATCATGCGCCGATGTTTCCGAGCCGTGCCGCGGTTCTTGACGTCGGGCTCAAATGCACGCACTCCTGCCGGTTTTGTTATTACAGTTTTCTGGATGGATCGACCGATCAGTTCAGTGGGATGCGCCATGCCAAGTTCCGGGAAGGTGCCGCGCTTCGGGATGTGCTCACCCAGTTGAAGGCATCCGGTTTCCTGGCTTTCGACATCACAGGGGGCGAGCCGACGCTGCATCCTGACATCATCGACTTGATCCGTTACGCCGAAGTGGATCTGGGGATGAGCGCCAGACTCATCACCCTGGGACAGTTCCTGATGAAAAAGCATCGGAACGGAAAACGGGATCGGTTGATCGAGGATCTGCTTGACGCCCAGTTGACGAATTTTCTGTTTTCCTGCCACGCGGTTGACGAGACGTTGTTCCAGCACTTGACCGGAGGGTCGTGGCTTGTCCAGCGGGATGCGATGAATCTCCTGGATGAGAAGGGGATTCAGTATACCAGCAATACGACCGTCTGCGCTGATAACTATTCTCACCTACCGGATCTGGCGCGAGAAATATTGAAGCATAATGTATATCTTCATAATTTTATCGCGATGAATGCGTATCATTACTGGTCAAAGGAAGGTCGTGCCGCCGGAGTTCAGGCCGGATACGTCGAAATGGGCCACTATCTGCGGGAAGCGGTGGCTATCCTGGAGGAAGGAGGCGTTGCCGTTAATATCCGCTATGCGCCCCTGTGCACGATGGCGGGTGTCGAAAAGAACGTCGTCGGTGTCGTGGGGGTGCGCTACGATCCCTACGAATGGATGAACGCCGTCAACCACCAAAGCCCCGTTCCCACGACGGACGGCCAGCGGCTTCCCTTGCAGGGAGGGCAGATCGAGCGGGTTTTCGGGCTCGTCGAGAAAAAGGAAGTCGTGAACGGTGTCAAGCTCATCGCGGCCCGCGGCATTCCCGGCCATCCTGACGGTTTCAACAAGCTTTTTTCCGCGGAATGCGGCTCGTGCTCGGCGCTCAATGTCTGCGACGGCTTCGCGCCGTCCTATCTTTTTCAGCATGGCACGATGGACGCCGTCCCCTATATCGGCTCCAGCCGGGGTGATCTGCTCGACAATGCGAGGATGGCCTATACCGCCCCGTTTTTCGTAAAGCGTCGCCAGGGCGCGGATATGAAGTCCGTCGTCCGCAGGGCGTTGCATCCCCAGCCGATTGGCGCCAACCCGAAGGTTTCGATCATTGTCACCTGCTACAATTACGAGCGGTACTTGGCTGGAGCCCTGGAAAGCGCGCTGAAGCAGACGTATGAAAATTTGCAGGTGATCCTGGTCGACGACGGTAGCACCGACGATAGCCTTGCCGTCGCCATGACTTACGGGATCAGATATCCGGAAAAGTTGACGGTGATACGTCAGGACAACTCCGGCCAGCCGGCGATCGCCCGCAACAAGGGGATTGAACGCTCGGATGGCGAGTTGATCCTTTGCCTGGATGCCGATGATCTGCTCGCTCCGACGATGGTCGAGGAGTGCGTCGATTGGATGCGCCGCCATCCGGAGACATCGATCGTCTATCCTTGCATGCACGATTTCGGAATTAAGGAAGGGATCTATGACGCCAAGCCATATTCCTTCCCCATGCTGCTTCTGGGAAATTTCCTGCCTTATTGCAGCCTCTACAAACGTGAGGTGTGGGAGACCGTCGGCGGGTACCGCACCAATGTGCGCGGCTGCGAGGATTACGACTTCTGGGTTGCGGCGGGTGGATTGGGATATTTCGGCAAGCAAATACCCCGGGTTCTTTTCCACTATCGCAATCATCAGGAGGGCATATACCTGACTGATGTGAAGCCGAACTATCCGGAAAAATTCAGGCAGATCATTTTGAATAACAGCGACCTTTACCCGCCGTCGATGGTTCGGCAGGCCAAGTCCGGCGAGCCCATCGCGCTGGTGGTTTCTTGACGGTGAAAACGACCTAGAGCATTGAGTTATTCAGATGATTCAATGCTCTAGACTCTGCAAGAGCGAAAAAGCTCCGTTTTTTCAACGCTCGAGCGCCGCGCAGGCTGGAGTGCAAAGACGAAATTGTTGAATCCTCTGTTTGTGTCAATGCACTAGGGTTGGTGGGGGAGTGGTGTCATGAAGGTTCGCCCGTTATTCCAGCGAACGGATTTGGTCTCCGATTGCAATTGGAAACCGAGACATGGCGTAATGCATCCCATGCATGGTGACTCCTCCACCGAGATCGCAATATCGCTCTTAACAAGACGGCTTAACGGCATTACGTAAAAAGTGTCTTCCATCTATGAGCTGAATTTGGTCGGATCTGCGGAGTTCTAATAATGAAAAGGGTTCTTTTCCTTATTCCCATGCACGTCGAATTTGAGAGCTTCGTTAATCCCATTTTTAATATGAGAACATTTGCGAAGTCCGACGGAAAAATTTTCTCAACGCTAGCGACGGATCTACCCATCGGCCCGCTATCGATGAGTGCGTATATAAAGAAGTTTGAAGATGTCGATGTTAAATTAATCGACTTTAATGTTGAGGCTATGCTCGCTCCGACATTTAATTACGATCGGTTCTATGACTTCTGTTATGACGTCATGAAGGATCTCTCATTCGTTCCCGATATCGTTGGGGTTTCGTCGCTGTTCGGGCCGTCTTTCTTTAATTTTATAGACTGCGCAAAGGTCGCAAAATCCCTGTTCAAGGATGCTTTGGTTATCGGCGGAGGAAATATTCCGACAAATAGTTATAAATATATTTATAACGACTTGAAATGTGCATATTTTGACGCTCTGTGTTTCGGTGAGGGGGAGAAGCCTCTTCTCGCGCTGCTTCGGGCTCCGGATGTTCGTTCCTATCTAGAGGAATCGAATTCGTGGATCACCATGGATAAAATTCGGAATAGTCCAGCTGGATTTTTTCCGGTGCATGATTTCATAGAAAATCTGGATGAAATCCCCTTTTACGACTATGGGTTGGTGGACATCACCCGACATGGCTTGAACCCTTTGACAACAGGGTTCAAGGCTGTGATCGATGCTGGTCAGAAGCAGAGTTATCACGTCATGACCTCAAGGGGATGTCCCTATTTCTGCACCTTCTGCGCCTCCCATCGTGTCCATGGACGCAAGATGCGCTACCACAGCCTTGAGCGTGTAAGGGAAGATCTGGTCAGGCTGAAAAACGAGTGTGGGGCACAGACAATCATCTTTCAGGATGATCACCTGATGAGTGATCGGGAGCGAGTCTATGAAATCCTTCGAATGGTGAAGGAATTGGAGTTCAGTGCTCTGTTTCAAAACGGATTGACGCTCTATGCCCTGGATCGTCCGATGTTGGAGGCGTTTTACGATGCCGGCGTTCGCCACCTGGTCCTGCCTGTTGAATCCGGTAGCGAAAAAGTTCTTAAGGAACAGATGCATAAGCCGCTAAAGATAAAAATATCAAAACGTGTGGCAGAGGATTGTCGAGATCTCGGTATTTATACGAATACCAATATTCTGATCGGAATGCCGGGAGAAACGAAGAAAGATATTGATGAGGCAATTGAAAATCTTAAAGATATACCGGTAAACTGGTTTAATATTGCGTGCGCCAGTCCCTTGGCCGGCAGCGAGATGCATGAGATTGCCTTAAGAAAAGGCTATATTAGTGGAGAGGTCTTGGGATCTGATTACCACAAGGCATTGATTGAAACCGAAGATTTTACTCCTGAGTTTATTCAGGAAAAACGATATCTCATGAATCTTGAACTGAATTTTGTATTCAACAACGACATGCGGTGCGGAAGATACGACCTTGCCGTCAAAGGCTTCGACAACGTATTACGGTTCCGCTCAGACCACGCTTTTGCGTATTATTTTCTTACGAAATGTTATCAGGAGCTTGGTCTCGAGAATGACCACCAAGAAGCATTAGAAGGATACCTGAAGTATAAAACAAACCCGTCCTGGCAGAAGTATTTTGAGTATTTCAATCTACCGGATGATCCGAGCCAGTTTGATGCCGTTTATCAAAAATCGATGAATACCGGGAAAGGAAGCGCGATCGAGCGAGTTTGACGTATTTTGAGTGAAATTGATGCCCCCCTCCCGCGAGGGGCGGAAATTTCTTTTAAAGTCAACGCCTATGCGCTTTCGCGGGGATGACGACGGAAATGATGTCACGAAGACTTTTTCCGCAGCCTGCTAGGGGTGGGGGAGACCTGCTTCGGGGGGCAAGAGTGATATCGTTGATGTTTGCTCATTTTAGTTTGCAGGCGAGAACCCGATAGTAATTATGGTACCCATCAGAGACGTTGAGCAGCTTCCTATCAATAATTTTCAGGCCAGAGCGTTCCATTAATTCAGTAAGCGACTGATCTGAAAAGAAGTTTATATGTTCGTGCCAGTGACGTTTCTTCTTGTGTAGTTCTTTCGATGTTTCATCATCGGAAAATATCGGTTCACGAGGAACTTCGACATAAAGCACCGTATCGCGGTGCATCGAACGACCGATGTCGCGCACGACATCGCCCGGATAGGGGATGTGTTCGAGTACATTGGCGCAGATGATCAAATCATATTCGGTCGATTGGACGGTTGCCTGTCCCACGAGTTCGCCCCCCGACACCACGGGGCGATCGCTAATGTCGTAGACATGCAGTAAAGAACGCTGAGCGGCGAAGGGTGCGTTCTGTCCGGTATCTCCACCCCAGTCGAGTATGCGCACCGGGAAATGTAGATGCGGGGAGAGGAAGTCCTCAATCTGCGGGACATAGGTTACACCATTGTTAATGGTGACGTTGGTGGCGAGATAACCGGGCTCGAAGCGCCCGCGCATCTCTGCGTAGGCGCTGCTGCGATAGCCATGATACATCGCATTCATCTCGAAATTATTGAAGCGGATGTCGAGGAATAGCAAGCCGCAATCAGCGCATTGGACCGAGTTGCAAAGCGGATAGGCAAGTCCGGTGGGGATCGTCCGCAGGCCCCATTCTGGGGTGATTTCCACAGCCTGCCAGCCGAAAGCGCGATAGGCAACAAAAGGCATCAGTATCGCCGGCGACCGCGCCAGATTACGACTACCGCAGCACACGCAATTTTGGGCGATACGTTCGCCATCGTGGGAACCTATCGTCTGAACCGTTTCAGTCATCCCGTTATTCCTCGGCAACACGCTGTTTCAAAGCGGGAATCTTCTTGTTTCAGACACCATGACGTGCCAGAAAATCCGCATGCTTCTGTGGGTCGGCGAAGAAAAAATTCTTGTGGGTTGTTTCCTCGTCCATCACTTCGAAGGGCGCGAGTGCGTTATCGTTCAGCACGAAACACCGATAACCGATGCCTCTCAACAGTGAGATCACGTCGTTCGGATGATAGCCGAACGGCTTTGCCCATTTTCGTAGCAATTCCAAGAAGATCAGGGGGCGCTGCGCCGCAATGGTTTTATATGCACCCTTGATCACGAACAATTCCGCCCCCTCCACATCGGCTTTCAGCATGTCGAGTTGGGGGCAACCTGCCTGGACATAATATTCATCGAGTGAAATCACCGGGACAGAGATTTCGACATTGGAGCTATTTGGGTGAAGTCGATTCAACGAGGCTGCCGCTGGACCAGGGTACTCGGGAATAAACAGCGTCAGTGTGCTTGCGGTTTCGCCAACCGCTGTATTGTTGGCGACGATGCAACTCTCTCTCCTGTTAAGGACAATATTACGCTGTAATTGTGAATAGGAGAGAGGAACCGGTTCGAATGCATGGATTTTTCCACCGGGGGCGAGGTTGGCCGCCCATTGCAGCGAAAAGAAGCCAATATTGGAACCGACATCAAAAATGGTGGAAGCCCCGCGAGCTGCATCATTCAGGACCGGGCATTCCTCGCTTTCATAATGGCCGATATTGATCAATTCGCTTGGGGCATAGCAGGAATCTTCCAGATTCCAATGCAGTCGCAGACCGCTATGCGTCACCACCACCAATTCCTCAGGATGAATTTCGATGCTGGCGACTTCGGTACCAGAGATCAGTTCCTGGTATTGCCTGAGAATCAGATGCTTCTCCAGCATCTTCATACGGCATTCGAGTCGATCCCAGGCCCCGGAGGGGAAGGCATTGCGGATTGAAATCAGGTTGTCCATTTTTCCTCGCGGGTTCAGTTTTTCTTGACGCCACCGAAGCTTTCGATCGTGCGTCGGAAGCCTTGGGCTATCGTGGTCCGGGGATGCCAACCAAGCGAGGCCAGCCGGGAGATATCGGGCGCCGATCGTTTTGGTGGGGAGGGTGATGCCGGAGCTTCGATTACCACCGACAGGCCCAACTCTCCAAACTCCTCGACCAGCAGGTCGGCCAGTCCACGAATGCTGGTTTCAACCCCGGTGCCGACGTTGTAGGGGAGGGCTCGTTGCCCCCGCAACATTACGGTGAAATAAGCCAAGGTCGCGTCGGCGATGTAGCAGAACGAGCGGGTGGCGAGGCCATCGCTTGTAATCACGAGATTGCGTCGGGCCATGATGTCGTTGATAAAATCGGAATGGACCCAGCCGCCAGCGAGATTCATGCCTGGGCCGTAGGTGTGGAATGGCCGGACGATCCGAGTTTCCAGGCCATATTGCTGAGCCCAGGCTGCGCACATCGTCTCGCCGACCCGCTTGCCCTCGGCATAACAGGCGCGGGCGTCAGCCGGATCAACTGGGCCATAGACATCCTCGCGCATTGGGATCTGGTGTGCCTCAGGCGATCCGCACACTTCTCCCGAAGAAAAAAAGAGGACGTGCCGGCTGCCCTGCTCGCGGCCGAGCTCGAGCATCCGGTAAGTGCCGAGCATGTTCGCGGTCAATGTTCCCGCGGGGTCAGTCATCATCTGTCGCGAATTGGCGATGCTGGCGGCATGGATGATCACGTTGACCGGTCCTTCAATGGGCGGTGGAGCGATGACATCGCCGGTGATCAGGGTGAAATCATTCCTTTCGCGCAAATGCGGGAAGCGGTTCCAGGCCTTTTGAGGGTCGCGAACCAGTCCAAGCAGACGAGTCGGACCGAAACCTTTGTGTTCCCGCATCGCCAGGAGAACCTCGACCATGTACGAGGCCAACAGTCCGGACGCACCACTTACCAGCACGGTGGTGCCGGCAAAGGACTCCCAAGGCAGATCTGCGGCGAGGATGTCGGCTACATCTGCGCGGATTACGGGATTCATTGCCATGATTTCATAGCTCTCTGAAAGCCTAGAGCGAGGACCAGAATGAATAGTAGCTTTGTCCTCGTTCTCGGTTGATGAGTCCCATGAAGTCAGAGAGATCCGTCAACAGCTCGTGGAAATCGACGTTTCTTTGATTGATCCATTTAAAGCGCAGGGCCGTGCCGATGGTGTGGATATGGTTGCTTGCCTCGATCTGCGGCATCCCTTTTGCGAATACGGAGTGCCAGTGGCCATACCATGTGCGCAAAATCGTTTGTCGTTCCGTCTCGGAAAGATGACCGCAAATCATCGGCGAATCGATGATTCGGCAACCTTCGTAAGCGATGTATAGCGGGTAGAGGAAATGTATCGTTTGATCAAGGCCAACTTCTTCGAACCAGTGGATATCCTTTCGCTTGGTTTCCCAAACGCTAAAGTCGTAATAGTAGATAATCCGCCCGATATTGAGGAAACGGCCGCTCAAGACCTGCATCAGGGTTGAAAGCCAATCTCGATAAGGCATTTCAAATGGCATCGACATAATAAAATCAAGGATGCGGCTCATCACTTCTCGTCGGATGACGGAGTAAACCAAGTGATTTGAGTCGTCTCCAGACAGAATATAGTTGCGGCAGCGTTCCACGGCGTCAAGTTGATCGAGCGGGGGATATCGGAGGATTTCCGACGTCCTGGCCCTCTCGCGCAGGTAATCTCCCGTAATTCCGGTCAGAGAATGATCGTCGCCATGTTGCTCGATCAAGTGAAGCACCATGTCGATTGCTTTGTGTTCACAGAAATCGTCGTCCCCAAAGCCCACAACGAAATCACCGCGCGCCAACTTGAATGCTTCCTGAGTGTTCTGCCAAGCGAGGCAGTAGTCAGTGAATATGATGTCGCAATTTTCAGCTTCTATCCGTGAAAGCAGGTCTCTTTTTTTTGGATCGCACGAATTGTCGCGAATTACGACCTGTATGTCTTTGCTACCCCAGGAGCAATACTCGAAAAGTCGTGCGCAGGTCGAAAGGGTCGCTCGGTTGCTGGGGATTACGATAGAAAGTTTCATGATGTACTACTGCCTAAGGTTAGCGATCCGCAGGGTACACGACTTTTCGTGTTAGTGGCGCAACATGGAAGAGAGGTCTGTCACACAATCAAGTCCGGCTCGTCTGGTCGGGGCAAACGATTGATATATTTATTATCGCTGCCACGTTGCGGCGGGAGTCGGGGAGAGGTTCCCAAGGCCATTCACGCTGCTTAATTTTGCGTCACTGATAAAAGTGTGGCGATGAACAGGGGGGGGGACTCCGGAACGTCACTCCGCCAATACCGTCAGTCCTGCTGCCCAATATTCAGCGGCCTGGTCAAAATGGACGCGGCGGTTGAAGGTCAAATTCCGACCGTAGGCCTCCAGATGGTATGCCGTCTGGAGTTTTTCGGCGCTCAGGGCGGCGAGCCATAACAATGGCGGATAGGCATCCGGGTTCAGAAGCAGGCTGGGGGACCCGGCAAAGGCCGCGCAGGTATCGGCGCCGCCCGCCAGCAGGAACGTATCCGGCAGTCTTCGCACTTGTTCGACGGACGCCGGCACTGAATATTCCTGTAGCGCCAGGAAGAAATAACCGACAACGGTCGTCCGGGAAACGGCTTGCAGCAAGCGGTCGTGGCGAGAGCCTCCGGTCACGGACAATTGACCTGTCAGGCTGCCTTTGTGATGTCGGGTGTAGCTGGACTGGGGATGGGCATCGAGGAAAGACTTCTCCACCGCTGGCAAGTAGATCTTATCCAGGTCCGAGCCAATGTCTCGGGACAGTGCATCGGGCATTCTGGGCAGGAAAAATGGGAGGTGGATGCCTTTGGCCAATCCACTTGTGGCAGGATCCCGGCTGACCTTGTCCAGCACGGACCGCGCTTGTCGTTCGAAATCATCGCGCGACAGGCCCCCGTCATCGTTCAGTGCGCCGGCTATGCGGGAATGGATGGCGGAATAGTCGATTTCGGGCTGAATGCAGACGAAACGGCGGCGAGTCCGTCTATGTACCTCCGCCTTCAAGTCTGATGATGGCACGCACCGGCCATGTTCATCAAAAATGGCGAGATCAATAATTGCGTCTGGCATAATCCACCTTCGTTGCCCAAAAAGACTGGGATAAAAATCTGCGGTACCCGGCTCGGAGCCGTCGAGGCGTCAGGGTATCAGCTTGTCCTCATCCGAAAAGCCCTGTCCCCAAGGCAGGGGCAGAAGTTTGGCGTCTGCGGTTTTTTCTGTATGCATCTTGATGAACTGGGGGTCCTCGCCGATCAGGCAGTCCGGTCGATAGGGGCCCAGCCACGGATTACGCATACCGCGTGCCAGAACTTCCTTCAACGAGGTTTCCCGGAGATTGCCCAACGAGAAATCAATATACGGGCAAGGCGTCACTTCCATAGACGACGTCACCGTGATGATCCCTTTGACCGTGATGCATCCCTTGAAGGAGCCGTAAGAAGGGGTCATGTGCGTGAAAACGTTGTATTTTTTCTCCAGTTCACGCAGAAAGTCCGCTTCCTCCTTGTCGATAACGAACTCGGGGTGCTGTGTGCATGAACCGGTCGGCTTGGCGTAGGACACATAGAGGCCGATGCCGTGTTTGGTGGCGAATTCGCAGAAATCCAGGAATTCCTTCGTGTGTGCTCGGCCCTTGATCAGAACGGTTTGGATGATCAGGTTCAGGCCGGCATCAAGGCACGCATATATGCCGCGCATGGCTCGCTTGTAGGCGCCGGGCTTGTTGCGGAAAGCGTCATGCTCGGCCTCGATAAAGCTGTCGATCGATATCTGGGCCTTTTCCACGCCGATCGACTTGATATGTTTGGCGCGGGCTTCGTCCATAAACCAACCGTTGGTGTCGGTGATGACGTAATGTTTTTCGGGATCGATGGCGGCCACCACTTCGTCGAAATCTCTCATCACCAAAGGTTCTCCTCCGGTAATGACGAAACGGGCCAGCCCCAGTTCATCGGCCTGTCGCGATAGCGTGCGGACGTCGTCCATGTTCATTTTGCGACGCTCATCCGTCACCCCGGTTTTTTCCAGATGGCGGTCCATATAGAATTCGGCGGAGCAATGGGTGCATTGGAAATTGCACAAATAACTTTTTTCAAGGCGGATAATCGGGCTGATTTCTCCTCGTTCTTCCATGACGGCGATCTGTGCCAGTTTGTCGGCCACGTAAGGTTTGCGCGACCGCAGGTCGTTTCGCTTGGTCAACTCGGCTGAGGTGAGCTTGCTGTCAACAGAGTCGTTAGTAGCGGCCATAGGGATGAACTCCGTCATTCGGAAAGAACTGAAGAGGGCGGTGCAGCATGAGATCGAAGCCGTGTTCTTCGCTGGCGTCTGCCGATGGTCGAGAAGACCCGGGCGACGCCGCCGGAAGTGGGGCGGACGAAAAAATCGATCGGAGGCACCGTATCGTATATCGAGGTTAAACCATACTTCGAGCTTATGAAGAATTGGTAAATCATCGGCTCCACCCAAGCGGTTCCGGCCACAATTCCTTTCCGCAAGAAATGGTTATCTGATAAATTGCTATACACGGACTTTTATTGTCTATATTCCGGCAGCCCGATCCTTGTGATGGCTGGATATCTATCAAAGATAGAATGGCATTAGGCGCTCTACGTCGTTGCGGAGATCATCTTCGGGAAATAGCCGGTATTTGATGATATTGCAGTTCTTGCAGGCGTGGGAGGCCTGATCGCATCCGTGCAACTGGCTCAGTCGGAACTTACGGAAAGTTTCGCTGTTCCATATCTCCACCATGCTCTGTTCCCGACAATCGCCCATGATGGCCGGGTAATCCCATGAGTAGCAGGGAACGATCTTGCCGTCGGGGTTTATCTGCATATGGAAGAAGGGCTGGGGGCAGACTTTGACGTCGGTGACGGGCAGGCCGTATTGGGTGAGGCGTTTCTCCCGGTCTCCGAGGATGTCGTCGTAGTTGACCGAGTCGTGGATCGGGACGGTGTTTTCAACGGCGATGGTGTCGCAGACCTTGCCGAAAATATCATGGAAGCGCTGCCGGTCCGCGTCGTCGTCCAAAGCGGTGTCGACGATTTTGACGTAAAGATGGGCCTTGCCTTTGTTGCGGTAGAAGTAGGCCAAGTTATCCACGAACCGCTCGAAATCAATGCGGGTGCGGCTTTCCTGCCAGTATTTGTCGGCGCTGGTTCCTTGAACGGACACCACCAACCGGTTCAGTCCGGCTTCGAGCAGGGCGTCGCTCATGGTCGGCGTGAGCAGTACCGCGTTGCTCACGATTTCAATCGTGTTGGCAATGCGTCGCTCGGCTGTGTAGCGGATCATGTCGACGAGCTTTTTGTGGATCAGGGGTTCTCCGATTCCCACGAACCGCAGCACTTTGATCTTCTCGGGAAAACCCGACATGTCATCGACGCATTTGCGGTAAAGGTCGTAATCCAGGAGTGTCTTGTCGGAAATGAACCCGTGCAGGGACTTGTCGACAGAAAAAATGCAGTAATTGCATTTCAGGTTGCAGGCATAAACTGGGAACACCTGGACGACAAAGGGGGTTTTCAATGGCAACGAGTCCGCCAGTCTCCGACGGGTTCCTCCCGGTGCGTGGCCGCTGATGTCGATTGCCGTCAAAGTGTTTCGCTCCTGGAAGGTTCCGGAAGGCGCTCGTCTATTACCCACGACCGATGCGAACAAGCCGCCACAATAAACCTAAGTTTTCGCTCGTGGAATATAGAAGGGCAATCGCTAAGATTCGGTTAGGTTCTTTTCAAAAAAAAGACCCGGAAAATTTTGTCAACAAGAGATGTGGGGACATTCTGCTGGATGCAACCGCCTGAACAATGACCTCCTCCTGATATGAAACTGTTAGAGTTGAGGGCCTCCACCCCATCACTTCTATATTACGCAGATGCCATCCTGGGTAAACGCTCTCGCCCGAAGAGCGCATTTGTAATTTTTACCTTTATGCAAGGATGTATCTGCTATCGTTGCGCAATTCCATATCCGGATTGACGATTAGCTGCCGGTGAAGGACTGATAAACTGCGAGGCCGTCGGATGACTGGATTCTGTGAAGCTCCCCTGTTCGTTTTGGAAATCGCCAATAATCATATGGGGGATGTCGAGCACGGGCTTCGCGTCATTCGCGAATTCGCCGAGGTCTGCCGGCCTTATCCTTTCAAGTTCGCATTCAAGCTTCAGTACCGTCATCTCGACAGTCTGATCCATCCCGATTTTATCGCGCGGACGGACATCAAATACATCAAACGCTTTTCGGAAACACGGCTGTCTCGTGCGGATACCGGGCGCCTGGTGCGCGAGATCAAGGATCAGGGCTTTATCGCCATGTGCACGCCTTTCGACGAGGCGTCGGTGGATTTGATCCTCGAGGATGGCTTCGACATCCTGAAGATTGCCAGTTGTTCCTTCTTCGACTGGCCGCTGCTCGAAAAGGTTGTGGACGCCGACCGGCCCGTCATCGCGTCTACTGCCGGCGTGGCCCCGTCCGATATCGACAAGGTGGTAACCTTCCTGCGTAATCGCAAGAAGCATTTCGCATTGATGCATTGCGTGGCCGAATATCCGACACCGTCCGAGAAGCTGGAAATCAATCAGATCGATTTCCTCAAGGCTCGCTATCCCGACGTGCCGATCGGTTATTCCACCCACGAGAATCCATCCCTGACCCTGCCGGTCGGATTGGCGATCGCGAAAGGCTGTACCATTTTCGAAAAGCACATCGGCGTGCCCACGGACCGATATGCGCTGAATGCCTATTCGGCAACTCCCACGCAGGTGGCGGCCTGGTTGGAAACGGCACAGCAGGCATTGCACTGCTGCGGTTCCACTTCTGGCCGCGCGCAGCCGTCTCAGGCCGAGGCAGACAGCCTGTTCGCGCTCCGACGAGGCGGTTACGCCAAACGGCACATTGCCGCGGGAGAGCGGATTACGGATGCCGATGTCTTCTTTGCCATTCCGACCCAGCCTGGGCATGTGACGGCCAATGACTGGTCCAAATATACGCAGTTTTATGCCGAACGCGCGATTGAGCCCAACCAGCCCGTGTTGGTGGACAATACCCGCCAGATCAATACCAGGGATACCGTGCTGAATATCGTGGAGCGGGTAAAGGCCCTGTTACGCAAGGGAAATATCATCGTTCCCGGTCAGGCGGAGCTTGAGATATCGCATCATTATGGGCTCGAGCGCTTCGATGAATGCGGCATTACCATGATCACGGTCGTCAATCGGGAGTATTGCAAGAAGCTGATCGTGGTCCTGCCGGGCCAGCGACATCCCGAGCAGTACCATAATCTCAAGGAGGAAACCTTCGTCGTGCTGCATGGCAGTCTCGAACTGACGCTGAATGGTGCGGTCCAGACATATGGAGCTGGTTCCGTGGCCGTGGTTGAGCGGGGGGTGAAACATGCCTTCGAGAGCGCTGAAGGCGTGGTCTTCGAGGAAATCTCCTCCACCCATTACGTGAACGATTCGTTCTATACGGATTCCCGGATCGGGGAGAATAAACAGCGCAAAACCGTTCTTAGCTATTGGCTGGACTGAATAATGGAATCTCCTGTGAGAGTCGCCGATTACGTTTTTTCCTTTGTTGCGGAACAAGGGGTTTCAACCGTCTTCCTCGTTCCCGGTGGCGGAGCCATGTTTCTGGCCGACGCGGCCGGTCTCGCCAAGGGCGTCGATTTTGTTCCCAATCATCACGAACAGGCATCTTCCATTGCCGCCGAGGCCTATTCCCGAATCAACGGGACCTTGGGCGTGGCGGTGGTGACCACCGGGCCGGGTGGGACAAACGCCATCACGGGCGTGGCCGGGGCTTGGATCGAATCCGTTCCGATGCTGGTGATTTCCGGTCAGGTCAAACGAGCCGACCTGAAGGGTGATACAGGTGTCCGCCAGATCGGCCCCCAAGAGGTTGACATCGTGTCATTGGTTCGACCGATTACCAAATATGCGGCGACCGTCATGGACGCGGGGGACATTCGCTATCATCTCGAAAAGGCCGTCCATTTGGCGACTTCCGGTCGCCGAGGGCCGGTTTGGGTGGACATTCCTCTGGATATCCAGGCGGCGACGGTCGATGGGGCGACGTTGCGGCCGTTCGTGCCCGAAGTCGTGGCAAAGCCAGATCTGTCCAAGGCGGCGGACGAGATCATCGACCTGCTGAACCAGGCGGAGCGGCCGTTAATCTTGGCCGGACATGGTATTCGTCTGGCGGGGGCGGCCGAGACGTTTCGTCAGTTGTATGAGGCGCTGCAGATCCCGGTGGTGGCCACTTGGAATGCCATGGATCTGATCCCCGCCTCGCATCCGTTGAGTGTTGGCAAGCCTGGAACCGTGGCGCTGAGAGCCCCCAATTTCGCGGTGCAGAACTGCGACCTTCTGATCGGCATCGGCGCCCGTTTCGACAATGTGGTGACCGCATTCAATCCGGCTCGCTTCGGCAGAGATGCGCGCAAGGTGGTGGTGGACGTGGATCCGGCGGAGTTGGCCAAGTTCACGCATCACATTGATTTGAAAGTGGAGGCGGACGCGGCGGCATTGATCGGCGCGCTGCTTGAAAGGCGTTCCCGGATCAAAGCGCGAGATCGTTCTCCGTGGCTTGCCCGGTGCGCAGAATGGAAGCGGCGCTACACCGTCAATGACGGCAAGCCGTTTCCGACTTCGGGGGCGATCAGCCACTATCACCTGATGCAAATCCTGTCCGAGGAGATTCCGGAAGATACCCTGGTGGTTACCGGCAGTTCGGGACTGGCCGTCGAGGTGTTCTATACCGTTTTCCAGAACAAGCCGGGGCAGCGGGTTTTTCTGACCTCGGGTTTGGGGGCCATGGGCTACGGGTTGCCGGCGATGATCGGTGCGGGCGTCGCCAATGGCCGCAAACCGTTCGTCGGTGTCGAGAGCGATGGAAGCCTGCAAATGAATCTGCAGGAGTTGGCGACGCTGAAGGCACAGAATCTGCCGGTGCGCATGTTTGTCGTCAACAACAACGGTTATGCTTCGATCCGTAACACTCAGCGTAACTATTTCGACGGGCGCTATGTGGGGACAGGACCCGAAGGCGGTCTGTTCATCCCTGATATCGTCGCCGTTGCCAATGCCGTTGGTATTCCTGCCTCCAGTGTCAGCGATGTCGCCGATCTCAGGAGCGCTGTGCGGCGCACTCTGGAGCAGACCGGGCCTGTGCTGCTGGACGTGCGAGTGATGAACGACGAGAGTCTCTGGCCTAAGTCGGCGGCATTGCCACAGCCGGATGGCTCCATGCTGTCGATGCCTTTGGAGGATATGTCTCCCTTGTTGCCGCGCGCCGAGTTGCGAGCTCAGATGCTGGTACCTTTGGCCCCCGAATCGGAAAAGGTGCGCGACTGATGGCTGGCGATGGAGTGCTTTTGTCCGATTATCTGGATCCTGGGCACCCCTTGCTGAGTTTGTCGCGGACTCTGGACTGGCCAAGTCTGATCGCCGACGCCTCTCGATTTTCCAAGTCGGGGCGACTGATGCTTGGTCTTTATTTATTGTCGATTCAGCGTGGCTTGTCCGATCGGGCGCTTTGCGAAGCTTGGCCCGAAAATCCCTATTTCCAGGCCTTCTGCGGCGAGACGGTTTTTTGCCGTCAGCTGGACGTGACGCCGGAGGAGATGGAGGATTGGCGGCGATCCGCCGGTGCGGCAAACCTGGAGTCCTGGGCGGCCATCGTGGCGTCGGGAGACGGAGAGGACGGGGCGCGCACGTTCGTAATAGACGTGGATGGAGTGGTCGCCACATTGACACCTGGCAACGACTACCGGCGGGCGCGGCCTCTTCCCGACGTGATCGCCGCCATCAACCGATTATATCGGCGAGGTCATCGCATCGTGATGCTGACAGCGCGTGGCTCGGCGACCGGTCTATCATGGGAGGATGTGACCCGGGAGCAGTTCGAGCGCTGGGGCTTGCTCTATCATGAATTGCGGTTCGGCAAGCCGGCAGCGGACTATTACGTCGACGATCGGCTCATCGGGGTGGAAATGTTGTGCGCCATGTCGCTGGGCCGGCGGTTTCCCCCAAGCACCCTGGCGCCCCGGTTGAGTGAGGCCGACCTTGCCAGCGAGCATGAGGATGCCGTCATTGGTGTCTGTGGCAACGGAGCGCATGGTGCTCCCGGTGGCGTGGAAAACGAGAAGGCCGGATCTGCAAGGATAATCGGATGATTTCTCGCGAGTTCTGGCGCGGAAAGCGGGTTTTTCTGACCGGGCACACCGGATTCAAGGGCAGTTGGCTGTCGTTGTGGCTGACCTCTCTGGGTGCGCAGGTTTCAGGTTATGCGTTGGCTCCACCCACTAACCCGTCGCTGTTCGAATTGGCTCGTGTCGATGGACTGGTCGATCACCATGTGGGTGATATCCGCGACCTCCCCTTTCTGCAGGCTGTTTTGCGGCAGGCTAATCCGGATATCGTGATTCACTTGGCGGCGCAACCTTTGGTGCGCCTTTCCTACGCTCAACCGGTGGATACCTATGCCATCAATGTCATGGGCACGGTCAATCTGCTCGAGGCGGTGCGCAATTGCGGCGGCATACGCGCGGTGATTTGTGTGACAAGCGACAAGTGCTACGAAAATAGAGAGTGGGATTGGGGCTATCGGGAAAACGATTCCATGGGGGGGAGTGATCCTTACAGCGGAAGCAAAGGCTGTGCCGAACTGGTGACGGCGTCCTACCGCGCCTCCTTTTTTCCATCGGATCGTCATGCCGAACATGGCGTGGCCGTGGCGTCGGCGAGAGCGGGTAATGTGATCGGTGGCGGGGACTGGGCCGCCGACCGGCTTGTCCCGGATCTGATGCGCGCGTTGATTGCGCGGCAGCGTCCGCTGTTGCGCAATCCGCATTCGGTGCGGCCGTGGCAACATGTGTTGGATCCCTTGGCCGGCTATTTGATATTGGCGCAGCATCTCTTCCCAGAGGGAGGAGGCGCCTTCGCGGAGGGCTGGAATTTCGGGCCGTCCGAGGATGACGCTTGGCCGGTGAACCGGCTGACCGATCGGCTTTGCGCTTTGTGGGGCGGGGATTGCTCGTGGGATGCCTCGGGTTCGCCGCAGTTGCGGGAAGCCGGGACGTTGAGACTCGATTGCGCCAAGGCGCGTCACCGGTTGGGGTGGGGACCGACGTGGCGGCTGTCCGATGCCCTGGCCGAGGTCGTCGCCTTCAACAAGGCGTTGCTGGATGAGGCCGACATGCGCGAAGTGGCCTTTAAGCACATTGCCCTTTTCGAAAGCGGGCAGACATGCGCCGAGGAAGTTCTATCCTTGGCGTAACGGGGAAGGAGACAAGAATATGAAAGCCGTTATCCTGGCGGGGGGGCTCGGGACGAGGCTCGCAGAGGAAACCTCGCTTCGGCCGAAGCCTATGGTGGAAATAGGCGGAAAACCAATTCTTTGGCATATCATGAAAATATACTCTGCTTATGGTGTAAATGATTTCGTGATATGCCTTGGCTATAAAGGATATATGGTCAAGGAATATTTTTCTAATTATTTTACACATAACTCTGATATAACGATAGATCTTAACAGTAACAATATTAATATTCATCATAAGTCTGTTGAGCCCTGGCGTGTGACCTTGGTGGACACCGGGGAGTCTACGCAGACGGGTGGCCGAGTGCGACGGGTTCGCCATCATCTCCAGGACGAAGAAGCCTTCTGCCTGACCTATGGCGATGGCGTGGGCGACATCGATATCGGTGCGCTGATGGCTTTCCATAAGCGGCATGGGCGGCTGGCGACTGTTACCGCCGTAAGGCCGCCAGGCCGTTTTGGCATGCTTGACTTGGAAGGGGATCGGGTGACCCGCTTCAATGAAAAGCCCATCGGGGATGGCAGCTGGATCAATGGCGGATTTTTCGTTCTCTCGCGCGATGTGATCGATCTGATCGCCGGCGACCAGGAACCCCTGGAGGATTTTCCTCTGCGGACGTTGGTGGCGCGGGATCAGTTGCGGGCGTTTTTGCATGACGGCTTTTGGCAGCCGATGGATACCCTGCGGGAAAAGAACCTGTTGGAAGATTATTGGGCCTCGGGTTGCGCGCAATGGAAATGCTGGTGAGCCCGAGGGAAAAGGAGCGGCGATGTCGGTGACGACGGTGGAAAGCGAAACCCGAGACGAGGCGGAGGCTCTTCGGGAACAGATCCTGGCACTGGCCGAGCGTTATCATGCCTTGACGCACGCGGTGCCTCCTTTCGTTCCTGGGCAGATGCCGGTCCAGGTTTCCGGCAAGGTGATGAGCGCAGCCGACATGCGGAACCTGGTGGACGCGTCGTTGGATATGTGGCTGACCGCCGGACGTTTTTCGGATCGCTTCGAGAAGGCGTTCGCTGCCGTTTGCGGCTTGAAGCATGCTCTGCTGGTCAATTCCGGCTCATCGGCCAACCTGCTGGCGGTTTCGGCGCTGACCTCGCCCGATCTCAAGGATCGGCGTCTTACCTCGGGCGACGAAGTGATCACCGTTGCCGCAGGATTTCCCACCACCGTGAATCCTATCCTGCAGAACGGGGCCGTTCCTGTCTTCATCGATGTCGACATCCCGACGTACAATGCCGACGTTTCCCTGCTGGAACAGGCTGTGTCATCTCGTACTCGTGCGGTGATCTTCGCTCATACGCTAGGGAACCCGTTCGATCTGGCGGCGGTGCGGGCTTTCTGCGACCGTCATGGCCTTTGGCTGATCGAAGACTGCTGCGATGCTCTCGGAGCCCGTTATGACGGCCGTAAGGTCGGGACTTTTGGCGACATTGCAACTTATAGCTTTTATCCTGCCCATCACATCACCACCGGAGAAGGCGGGGCGGTGGCGACCAATAGCGGTCCTTTGAAGCGTGTTCTGGAAAGTCTGCGGGATTGGGGGCGCGACTGCTGGTGCCCTCCGGGCAAGGACAATACTTGCCGGCGCCGTTTTTCCACCCAAAAAGGGCAGCTGCCCAGCGGATATGATCATAAGTATATATATAGTCATGTTGGCTACAATCTGAAAGCTACGGATCTGCAGGCGGCAGTCGGATTGTCGCAGTTGGATCGTCTGGATGAATTCATCGACGCACGTCGCACCAATTTTGCTGCGTTACGTCAGGGGTTGACTGACCTCGAGGACATCCTGATCCTGCCCCAAGCCACAGCCAATGCTGACCCGTCCTGGTTCGGTTTTCCCATCGCGGTGCGTCGCGAGGCGCCACTGACCCGTTACCAACTGGTGACCGGCTTGGATCAGCGCCTCATCGGCACCAGGCTTCTGTTCGGAGGAAATCTTCTGCGTCAGCCGGCTTACGCCGGCGTGGCTCATCGGGTGGTGGGCTCGCTGGAGCGTTCGGATTTCGTCATGGAGCAAGTGTTCTGGATCGGAGTGTTCCCGGGCCTGGACCGGTCTCGGATCGATTACGTGATTGAATCGCTCCACACCTTGTGTGGCCGTTAAGTTTGAGCGGCCTCCGCTTGGTGGTTTGGTCGATTGGCTGCGCCGGTCGGGACAGCAGGCGAGGGAGGGGCGGACATGACGGAGTTCCGTCCCCTGTAATGTTCCGGGGTATGCATCAAAGATTGATTGGGGAAAGACGATGACGTTCGCAGAGGCCATTGCGGTACTTGATCGTGCCGTGCCCGATCCGAGCAAAGGGTTGCCCGACGAGGTATTCTATTACATCAGCCGGACAACTCCCCTGCTGAACGTGGATCTGCTTATCAAGGATGAGACGGGGCGCACTCTATTGTCCTGGCGGAATGATCAATATTGCGGGGCCGGTTGGCATATACCGGGAGGTATCGTCCGCTTCAAGGAAACCATGGAAACGCGCCTTTTGAAGGTGGCCGAGCGCGAGATTGGGCGTCCTGTCGATTTTGATCCGGTGCCCATCAAGATTACCGAGATGCTGCATCCGGAGCGGGCCAACCGCAGCCATTTCGTTTCATTTCTGTTTTCCTGCCATCTATCCAGCGATTTCGTGCCCAGCAATGCGGGATTGTCGCCGGGAGACGTTGGTTTCCTCGAATGGCACAAGGGCTGTCCTGATTGTCTTATCCGGTATCATCAGTTGCATTACGGGGCGTTTATTTGATTCCCGAATTGAGTTCGAGGGCGTGCGCGGATCGGAGGGAGTCAGGGAAGGCCTCGACGGAAGGTCCCCGGCGGTCCAAGACGAAAAACCGCTGGGGCTCGCCATGTTCATTTTCGGCGAGATCAGGCCGTCGGAAATTCGATGATGATTTTGAATGAGCGTGGTGATGGAAACATTCGTCCGCTTTTTCCAATCAACGAGATAATTGGATTTTGTCTTCAAATCAAATTAACCACGTAATTGCCGAAGCTTACTGTTAGCTGGTATCTAGTCCATATTTTTCTGGTGTCGCGGTTGGCGATATCGGCGCTGGCGATTTCCCGCCGCGTATCTTTGCGGAGCGATAATGATGACTGCCGAAATGGTCCAGCTGTCGGATGGATTGATTTTCAAGAAGGGCATCTCGACCGTCTCCTTCGCGCTCTTTGGCACGTTGCTGCTCCGCCGGTGCGTGAGCGTCGAAGGCGTCTACGAGCGGACTCTCCATTACGCTCCCGTTCCCGAGCGCATGAAGCAGTTGGGCGAATCCTTTATTCAGCATCGCACGCTGGCGCAGAATATGCTGCGCATCAATCGCAAAGGGGGGGGCGTGTTGGGGGGCGTCTCCATGGTGTCCGGCGTTTCCATCGAGGCGATCTACAATCATTTCGCCGTTCATGCGCTCAATCTGCCGCGTTCCATCCGGCCCGCCCTCGTCGAAGCGGAATTGAAGGCCGAACAGGAGCTCTGCTTCATCAATCCGGACATTTTGGGGCTCTATCAGGAGGCGCGACGGCTTGGACGCCGGGTCGGCATCGTCGCCGAGTCTCACTGGTCTCCCGAGCAGGTGCGGACGCTGTTGCGGGCGGTGGCGCCCGATCTGGTCTTTGATTTTGTCTATACCTCGGCGCAGCCCGAGGCTGTGGAGGCTGGGGGGCTCTTCAAGCTTTTTCGGGCGTCCGAGGGCTTGAAGCCCAGCAAGGCCGTTCATATCGGCATCGATGAGGATACCGTCGAACAGCAGATGGCCGGTATAGCTTTGATCCCCTATGAGTTGCCTGCCGACCCATGGGGGGGGCACTCCAAGCGGGAAGAGGCCGCGGCAAGGCTGCTTGCCATGTCGGATCGCGGATTCAACTGGCGGCTCGACGGAGGTTTGCGGCTGATGCGCAGGTTGGCTTTGGCCAAGGTGCAGCCCGCTTCCCCTCACCATGCCGTCGGCGCCGCCGTGCTTGGGCCGGTCATGGCTGGTTTCCAGCGCCATATCGAGCGACGGTTGGCCGAATTGGCCGGGCCGGGGCGCCGGATCAAGGTGCTGTTTCTGGCTCGCGATGGCTATCTGCCCATGCGGATGTGGAGCGCGTCCGGCGCCGGCCGGGCGGAGTATGTCGAAATCAATCGCCGCATCGCCATGATCGCCGGCGCCGAGGGCGAGGGGGGGCTGGAAACCGTGCAGGGGCTGATCGCCTCCATGCCTTTCGTCAGCGCGTCCGGTGTCGAAGACTTCTTCAAGATCAAGCTGCCTGCCAAGGTGAAGGCCTTTTTCGCCGAGCAGGAGGACAACGTCTCTCCGGGTGATAAGTTCGCGGCGGCCATTCCCCGTCTAATGGGGCGCAAGACCCTCAAGAAGCTGAGCGAAAATTTGCGGGCCGCCCTTCTCGATTATCTGCGGGTCAAGATCGATGATCTGGAGAGCTGTACCGACATGGTGTTGGTCGATATCGGCTATACCGGCAATATACAGAAGGGCCTGCGCCGGGTTTTCAATGTCGAGGGACGGAAAATTCGTCTGCATGGCATCTATCTGATGCCACATGGCGAAAGCTTCGTCGAATTGCCTGACGAAGATACGGTCAGCGGTTATCTCGACGACACGGTGATGAGCCCCGGGGCCAAACGGGCCTTGATGCGCGATGCGCCGCTGATCGAGGAGTTCTGCTGCGCTCCGGTCGGCTCGGCGCGTAGCTACGATAAGGGGCGGGAGGTCCGGGAGGTCGACGTGCGTCTTCCGCAGGAAATCTCCTTCTGCCTGGAAATGCAGGATGAATGCGTCCGTTATTTCGATGCCTATCGCGACGTCGTGAAGCGTTTCGGCGTCGATCCAATGGAGGATTTCGAGACTTATCGTGTCTGGACGGCGGCCATTCTCAGTCGTTTCGTCATGATGCCGAACGGTCTTGAATGCCAAACCTTCGGTCCGCTGCTGCATGATGTCAGTCTCGGTTCCAGGGCCTTGATCGCCACCATCACTACGGCCGATATCAAAAACCTGATGGGGACGCTGCCGTTCCCCGCCGTGTGCAGTATTCATCATCCGCCGGTCTGGTTGGGGGGGAGCCTGGCCGCCTACAGTGCCGCCGCCGGCTTCTGTTACGCGGCGACCGGCTTCGGTCTGGGGACCGATGATTTCTTCGGCGACGTCGAGGTGGGGGCGTTCGAGGCGACGATCATCAAGGAGGAGCGGGCGGTGCCGATCCCCGTACCGGCCTCGCTGACCCCCTTTGGTGATTTGCGATTGCGTATTCCCGTTCTTAATAAGGACGGGGACAGCGTTGTCGCCCTTCCCTTGAAGGGGCCCTTGTCTCGCGGTGTGGTGCGGTCCTTGATCTTGCAGGGCGGCGCCGATATCACCGAGGCGACCACCACCCGCTATGGAGAACCTCAGCCCATCGAGACACTGCAGGCCCTCGGGGCAATGTTGGACGGTACTTTTTTTCACGCCGTTCAGCCGGAAGCCTATTTGTTGTTGAGCATTCCGGCATTCAAGCAGACCGTCAGCGTATTGACTGTCCTGATCACTCCGCTGTTCGACAATTGAGCGAATTCCCGCAGCGGCGGGATGTTGCCTGAGGTGGTCTTTCAGTAATAACTCGTCCGCCTAAAATATAAAAATTCGATAAAAATTTTAAGTTTATTTGTGGGGGCGCCCCTCCTCGTCATGGGCAAATTTTGCCGACCAAATTGATCTCGATGTGGCAGATTCTTCCCGGAATATTCCGTCTCATGTCATTGTAGGCTTGAATTTACTGACAGTTTATTTGTGGCATGCCTCTTGCTTTGGTCTCTTCGGGCTATTGGTCTTGCCGACTCTGATAGGGGCGGTAGGGGGCTCATTGGAGATCCGGAGCGAACGGCGCCATGAATAAGATGCTTTCATTCGCCAGCAATACGATGACCGCGTTGACACCGCTGGACGGGAGTGACGATGCTCTCCTTGAGCGGATGCGGCAGGACGATGTGGATGCCTACCGTACCTTGGTGGAGCGGCATATCGACCATGCCTATGCTGTCGCGATGCGCATCTTGAAGAACCCTGCCGACGCCGAGGATGTGACTCAGGACGCCTTCGTCAAGGCGTGGCTCAATCGGCATCGGTGGGATGCCGGCAGGGCCAAGTTCAGCACATGGCTTTATCGGGTCATCGTCAATCGTTGTATCGACAAGCAGCGCTTGTTGAAGACCGAATGGCTGGACGACGTCGAGGAGCCCGCCGCCGATATTACCGATGCGGTTACCCTGATCCATCGGCAGCGGGTTTATGGACGGCTGGAGGACGCTCTACACAGGCTGCCGACCCAGCAGCGGGTGGCGCTGGTGTTGTCCTACTACGAGGACATGAGCAATATCGAGGTGGCCGATGTGATGGGCACGACGGTCGGGGCGGTCGAATCTTTATTGAAGCGGGGGCGTAAGCGTTTGCGCGAGCTTCTGCGGCGTTCGGAGGGCGATATCCGAACCGGTTTTGCCGACTGACGGAAAAAACCTTCATTTTTGTGCGCCCGATTTTTCCGGACGGTCCGTTCAATCAATGAATGAGCTTAATCGCATTGCTCATTCAGCCCCCCTCCGAGGGGATTCCGAGTGAAGGACTATTAGGAGGCCAGCATGCCCGTTATTTCGACCAATAATGCCGCCAACGCGTCATTGAACTATCTGAACAACAACTCCAACAAAGAAACCAATCTGCTCTCCCAGCTGGCCAGTGGCTCGCGCATCGTGCAGGCGTCTGACGACGCCGCCGGCCTCGCCATCGGCACCCAGTTGCAAGCCAACGTCACCGTCTATAACCAGGATGCCACCAACGTCAGCCAAGGTACCGCCATCCTGCAGTCGGCCGACGGCGCCCTGGCCCAGATCAGCAACGTCCTCCAGCGCATGATGGCGCTGGCCACCGAGGCCGCGTCCGGCCAGGTGACCAACTCCCAGCGTTCCGAGGACATCAATACGGAATACACGCAGCTCAAGAGCGAAATCAGCAGCATCGTCAGCAGCACCACCTACGCTGGCCAGACCCTGCTCTCCGGCTCCTTCCTCAGCAACGTGAAGTTCCTCGTCGGCACCCTGTCGTCCAACTTCATCACCATTTCGGTGGCCTCGGTTTCCGTCGGCGGCACCAACGGTCTGCTGGGTAACACGGGCTCGACGGTCAGCACGGCGGCCACGGCGTTGCAGGCGATCAACAAGATCAACTCGGCGATCAATACGATCACCAAGGATCGCGCCAAGATCGGTGCCTACGAATCGCAGTTCTCCTTCAGCAGCCAGGACATCGCCACCAACTCGCAGAACATCACGGCGGCCGCCTCGGTGGTTCTCGATGCCGACGTTGCTTCGGTGAAGTCGCAGTTGTCGTCGGTCGACGTGAAGACCCAGGCTTCCGTCGCCGCTCTGACCCAGGCCGCCCAGTTGCCGTCCGAACTGCTGCGTTTGATCCAGTCGTAAGTTTCCTGACTGGATTTGGACGTGTTGGATCTGCTGGTCGAAAATCTGTCGGCAGACCCCGGCGGCATCGGAGGCTAGGCTGCCGGCGACGTCGGTGATAAGTTACGGCGTGGAACTGGGTTCGGTTCCACGCCGTGGCGGTTCTGGCCCGCTCAAGCAGGGAAGTTGGAAATGAGCAGCGTCTCAACATCGTCCACCGTCTCGACCGGCAATGCGACGGATATTTCCACTGTCCAGAGCAGCAATTATTCCGTGTCGCTGGCCTCGGCTGTTACTACCAAAGTCCAGCCTTACCTGACCCGTGCCGATTCCATCGCCACGGAAATCACCACGAACAAAACGAAGATCGCCGCTTATCAAAGTATGCAGAGCCTGCTGCTGGCCCTGAAGACGGCGACATCGAATTTAAGTTCGCAATCGACCGAAGGCACGAACGTCTTCAACAGCCGGTCTGCCGGATTGACCTCGAAGGCGGCGGTCAGTGGCTCGACCCCCTCGGATGCCAGCACGCTGTTGTCCGCGACCGTCAATTCGGGGACCAACTCCGGGACCCATACGGTGGTGGTCAACCAATTGGCCGCGGCCGAGGAAGATGTCGGCAGCACCATCAATCTGTCGAGCACGGCGGTCCTGTCGTCGTCCTCGTCCTTCAGCAGCCTGGTCGGCGGAACCTTCTCGATTTCCGAAACGGGAAAACAGGCGGTCAGCATTACGCTGACTTCGTCGATGTCGCTGACCGACGTTGCCAGCGCCATCAATGGCAACACGGACACCACGGGCGTCAGCGCGTCGGTCGTCACGATCGATAGCACGCATTCGGTGCTGGTGGTCTCGGGACAGGATACCGACGTGCCGCTGGAATTCAGCGACGGCAGCGGGATCTTGTCCAAACTCGGGCTTCATACGAGTTCGACGACCCAGAGCAGCACGGCGACCATTTCGGACACGACCTCGGCGCTCGGCCTCGCCGGAGCCTTCACCATTAATGGCGGCGTGGTGGGCAGCACGGCGACCGCGGTGAGTGTCACCATCACCTCGACGATGTCGCTCGCCGATGTCGCGAGCACCATCAACGCCGCCGCCACGGCCGCGGGTATCAGCGGAACCATGGCCAGTCTGTCGGGCACGACGCTGACGCTGTCTTCCGGCACTGGCGGTTCCACCTTGTCCTTCTCCGGTATTTCCGGCGATGTGCTGTCGACGCTGGGCATTGATGAGGTGGCGAGCAACGGTGCGGTCAATCAGGTCAATGCGGCGCAGGCGGCGATTTTGACTATCGACGGGGTTTCGGGCATTACCCGGACCACCAATAGCGTGACCGACGCCTTGAGCGGCGTATCGCTCGATTTGACCGGGGCGGATTCGAATACCATCGTCACGGTTACGGTGCAGCCGAATACCACATCGATCGGAAACACCATTCTGGCCTTCATGACCGCCTACAATAACTGGGAGTCCTTCGTTCAGATGAACGAAGCGACCGGCAGTGACGGGACGGCGTCCAGTTCGGCCACGTTGTTCGGCGATTCGACCCTGCGTGAAGTCAGCCTGGATATCGATAGCAAGATCACCTCCATGATCAGCAGCATGACGTTGGCCGACATTGGCCTGACGCTCAACAGCAGCAATGAGTTGGAAGCTGACACCACGACGCTGACCAGCCAGCTCAAAGACAATTTCAGCAATGTCCTGAACCTGTTCCAGTCCCATATTTCGAGCAGTTCCTATACCTTGCAGACCCGGGGTACCGATTACAGTACCTATTCCGGAACCTTCAATATGACGATCACCAAGTCGTCGGGGAGCATCACCGGAATCACCCTGACATTGGCCGACGGCTCGACCGTCGATGCTTTGGCCAAGGGGCTTTTTACCGTCAGCGGGCAAAAGATTTCCGGTGTTTCCGGAAGCGCTTACGATAGCCTAAACTTAACCTATACCGGTGAGAATGGCACGGCGACGGTGACGGTCAGCGCGACCGTCGGGCTGGCCAATCAGCTCTATACCACCTCGAAAAACTATGGGAACACGCTCAACGGCACTGTTGAAAATCTGATTGAAAATCTTCAGGACGAAGACACGGCCTTGACCTCGCAGTACAATACGATCATCAATCAGGCAAATAGTTACGCGACGTTCCTTCTCCAGCAGTATTCCAGTCTGACGTCGACGGTCCAGGCTGCGGCTTATGCCAGTTCCGTGCTGAGTTCGATGTTCGCCATGCAGACCAGTAGTTGATGATCTAGGAGTGCCCCGATGAGCCAGACCCGTTACGCCATTTCCGCCTATGAGACGGCCCAGCGCACGACGCCCCCATTGAAGATCGTGGTGATGCTCTATGACGGCATTTTGGCCCGGATCGCCAGGGCTGCGGATGCCGCGCGGCAAGGCGATTCCCAGAGGCAATTCGAGGCGGTGATGAGCGCGGCGCGCATCATCGACGGTTTGAACCGCCATCTCGACATGGAGAAGGGTGGGGATGTGGCCATCCGGTTGCGTGAAACTTACGAGGCCGTCGCCCGGACCTTGTTCCGTTCCGTCGGCAAGGAGACCGGAGCCGAGGCTTGTGACCGCCTGCTTGTCGCCGTCCGCGAGTTGCGTGACGCCTGGGCGGAAATCGCCGAAGCCGATCCCGCGTCCCGCGGAACGATCGATAAGCCGCAAAATTTCTCCACCTCGGAAGCCGTGTGAGCCGGCCCCGAGGCCGGGCTCTGAAACGATCAACCGCATGTCCCGACGGCATGCTTATTTAAGACGGAAGTTGCCTTGGACGCTTTCGTGTCTCCGCAAGATCTGCAGGACATCGTCGATCAATACGGCGAAGATCCTGCTTGGTGGCCGGCGTCCCGCCGGACTGCCGCGCAGGAATTGATCGACGTCTGCGCCGAGGCCCGTGAGATCATTGCCCAGGCTCGCGAGTTGCGGGAGGCCTTGCGGTCCATGGGGCCCGCCGCGCCGGAATGTTTTAGCGACCGCATCATTTCCGTGGCGCTCGAACTGGATCCCCCGATGGATGACGTGGTTTGGCTCCGAAATTGACCGGAGCCAAAAGACCCGCATAATTCTTTTGTTCTCCGGTAACCGTTCCTTAAACATCCAATAGGCATGATTGGCCGAACATATTTGCCTGGGCGCAGTTCAGGGTATGCCCGGCTGTTGGGGAGCGAGTAAGCGATGTCTACGACCCAGACCAATCCTTCGGTGACGGCTGAGCCTTCGACGACGGCGGTCGTGCAGCTTTACGACACCGTCCTTTTACATGTGAGCCGGGCCGCCGAGGCTGCTCACAAGGGTGATTTCCAGGCGCAGTTCGACGAAGTGATGAGCGCTACCCGTATTATCGACGGCTTGAACCGGTGCCTGGATATGGCGCAGGGCGGTCAGGTTGCGGTCAATCTGCGTGAAATGTATGAGGCCGTCAGCCGGACCTTGCTGCGTTCGGTCGGCAAGCCCTCGGCGGAAGAGGCTTGCGACAAGTTGATCTCGGCGGTGCGCGATATGCGCAATGCCTGGGCGGAAATCTCGGGCTTGCCGCCGATCGCGGCGCAGTAATCCGCTTTATCTTAGGACGACATCTTTCCTCCGAGAGTGCTTCGGACTCGTGCCGAAGCACTCTTCGCATGCCCGGCCCTATAGAGCTGGCCGTCACCTGTTCCCCACCGCCCATAGAAATGCTTCGAATGCGCGGAGCGCCATCTCGTCCTCGTAAAGGACGTGGCTTGCCGCCGCGATACGGCGGCTCAACTCGTCCCGTCGCTGCCGGTCGCGGCCGATGGCCAAGGCGATTTCGACATAGTGGTCGAGATCCCGGGCGATGCAGTCCTCGATCCCCAGCAGCCGATAGAATCCGAACGTGTGGCGGGCCCGCATATGACGGCCGGGCCAGGTGACGACGGGCGTGCCGCAGGCGAAGGCCTCCAGTGTGGTATGGCCGCCGCTGTAATGGGGCGGGTCGAGCATCACGTCGGCAAGGCGCATCAAGCCGATGAAGCGCGGTCGATCTTGCGGCCCGAGAATATGAATCCGTTCCGCCAGCTCCGGCGCGGGACCGAGGATGCGCCCGCGCACGGCCTGCATCAGCGGTCCCGTCCAGCCAGCCGTCAGTACGAGGTGGGCCGAGGGGGCTTCCGTCAGAATACGCCGGATGACCGCGTCGAAATCGGGATGAAACTTTTGCGGCGTCTGCGGGCAGAGATACAGCAAGACGCCTTCCGGCAATCCGTAATCGCCCGGCGCCGGGGCGGCGGATGGAATGTCCGGTCGGCGGACCCAACTGCCGATTCCCGGCAGGCGGATCAGTTTTTCACCGTAATGGGTCTCTCCCTCCTCGGGCTCCATCGCATCGCTGCTGAGGAAGACGTCGATGCTGGGCAGGCCGGTGGTATCGGGGTGTCCCCACAGCACGGCCTGCGTTGCGGCCAGACGGGCATGGGCGAGGAACAGGGTGAAGGGATCCATCCCGAGGTCGAGATAAACAAGGACGTCCAGCCGTTCCCCGGCGATCCTCAGGCGGGCCTCCGAGAGATCGGCGGGCAGAGTGACAATGCGTTTTCCCCGCATGCCCGCCTGCCGGAGGTAAGCGTCGCTCCCTTCGATGGCGAAGGCGCAAATGTCGAAACTGTCCGCATCCAGCCGCTCGATCAGGCCGGTGAACAGCCGCGCGATGGTGTGGTCGCAGAAGAACCAGGAGACGAATCCCACGCGGATGGGACCGGGCGCCCGCGGCTCCGAGACATGGGGGGCCTGCCAGTCGAGGTCGGGTGTCGCTTTCGAGCAGACCTGATGAAACAGCCGATGCAAAGGGCCGTTGCCATGTTCGCCGTGATAGGCAAGCAGAAAGCAGGTCCAGTCGATTTCCTTTACCGGGTTGGCGACATGCAGATCTTCCGTCAGCAAGGCCCGCAGGCGTTCCTCCATCCTGGCGCGCAGATCGTCGATTTGCCGCCGCGATTCGGGCACACTGGGAAGCATGATCGCTTGACGGATGCGCCAGGCGTCATTGGGCGCCAGCGCGATCGCGTGGGCCAGTTCGGCTTCCGCCTCGGAAAAGAGGCCCGCCGTCCATAGCTGCTTGGAGAGCAGCGCATGCGCCCTGGCTTCCAGCGCGACCAGGGCTTTGCGTCTGTTTTCCTCGGCGGCGACCGCGTCGCCATCGTTCTTTCCATCTTCCATGGTTACCGATCCGCAAGGTTATTTTATACCAGGTCTCGATGAGGATAACTCATCGAGACCTGGTCTGGCCCATTGAGGGCCCGCGCCATCGTTGGCGCGAAGCCAAGGGGTGCGGAGGCACCCCGCCCGGCGATTGAGGGCTCGGTGACCGGTTGCGGTCACCGATTAGTCCATCCATTGTCGCAGGCTTGCCGTGACGCGCTCGACGACGCCATCCCAATCTTCTGGGGCCATCTGGCGGAACAATCGGAGCGTCGGATACCATGGGCTGTCCTCCCGGCCGCGTCCCCAGCGCCAGCAACCGTCGAAACGCGAGAGGATCCAGACCGGCTTGCCCATGGCCCCGGCCAGGTGCGCCGGCGCGGTGTCGACGGAAATGAGCAGGTCCAGGTTGGCGAGCAACCCGGCCGTATCGGCGAAGTCCCCCAGGTGGGTGGAAAAATCGGCGGGTCGGAGGGCCTGGGCGACGTCATCGAGTTGACCCGCCGCCATTCCCGTCTGCACACTGACGAAGTCGATGCCGGGGAGAGACAGAAGGGGGCCCAGGCGCGACAATGGCAAGCTGCGCCGGCGATCGATGGCGTGGGCGCCCGCATCCTGTAGCCGCGGATTGCCGGCCCAGACCAGCCCGACTCGCGGCTTGCGCAGTCCGGCGAGGCGATGGCGCCATGCGGCGACATCCTCAGCCGTGGCGCGCAGATAAGGCACGATGGACGGCCTGGTGCCGATCGCCGTTCCCATCACATGCGGTAGGCTCATCAGGGGAAGATGGCAGTCGAAGGGCGGCAGGGGATCGCCGGCCGCCACGATTCGCAAGGTCCCGTCGAGACTGTCCAGCAAGCGGGCCAACGGCGGATAGGCCTCGACGACGACGGTGCCGCCCCGCGCGGCGACGAGCGGAGCGTAACGGACGAATTGGATGACGTCGCCGAACCCCTGTTCTCCATGCAGAAGGATGGTTCGGCCCGTCAGGTCTTCGCCTTGCCAGCGGGGCTCGCTGAAATCGCGCTCCGCCAGATTGGCCAGCCCCCCTTTCCAGCGCCATTCATAGTCGTCCCACCCGCTCTCGTCATTGCCGTTCGCCAGATGGGCCATGCCCCGGTTGGTCAGGGCTTCGGCATAGCGGGGGTTGAGGAGGACGGCACGGTCATAGGCTGAGATCGCCTCCTCCAGCCGTCCCATCTGATGCAGCGTCACGCCCAGATTGTTCTGCGGTTCGGGGTCGTCCGGACGGCAGGTGATCGCCGAGCGGTAGGCGGCGATCGCCAGATCCGGCCGGCGCAGTTCCATCAGCGTCACGGCGAGATTGTTATAGGCCTCGCCATAGTCGGGATGGAGAGAAAGGGCCTGACGGAAGGCGGCGACGGCTTCCGTCAGGCGGCCTTGTTCCTTGAGGACGATGCCCAGATTGTTATGCGCCTTCGGATAATCGGAACGGATCCCGATGCTGGTTCGCTGCGCGGCCTCCGCTTCGGCGAGCCTGCCGGCGCCGCGCAGGGCGCTCCCGAGATTGGTGTTGATTTCGGAACTGTCGGGATGAACCGACAAGGCGGCCTGATAGGCGGCCACCGCTTCCGGCAACCGGCCATGATGTTGAAATGCCAGGCCCAGATTATAGAGAGCCTCCCAGTAGCCGGGTCGGATCAGCAGGGCCGTTCGCAGGGCGCCGATGGCCTGGTCGAAGAGATCCTGATCCTTGAGGGCGTTGCCCAGATTGTTGAATGTCTGGGCGTCGTCGGGAACCAAAGTCAGGACCGCGCGGTAGGCGGTGGCGGCCTCGGCTGGACGGCCTTGCTCTTGAAGGACGACGCCCAGGCAATAATGGGCGTGCGGGTCGAGGGGGCGCGCGGCGATCGCCTGGCGGAAGACGCGTTCCGCTTCGTCCGGCCGTTTCCGGTCCAGCCAGGTCTTGCCGAGATTGATCAGCGCTTCCGGATAGTTCGCCTTGAGGCGCAAGGCGCGATGATAGGCTGCCTGCGCCGCGTCGGGGCACCCTTGAGCCCGGTAGGCGTTGCCCAGATTGTTGTGTCCCTCGGGACTTGCCGGAACCAACGCCAGGAAGCGGCGGATCAAGGTGGCGGCCAGGCCGTCACGTCGCGTTTGCAGGGCGACGGCGCCGAGAAGATGCAGTCCGTCGGGATGATCGGGCCAAGCCGCCAGAAGATGGCGATAGCCGGTTTCCGCCTCGGCCAGACGTCCCGACAGATGATGGGTGCGGGCTTCCATCAGCAGTCGCGTGGCGGTGGCGTCGTCGTTTGCCGCGCGGGGAGCCGGTCGATGGTCCGTCTGGCCGGTGTGCGCGGCCAACGCGTCGCGGATGCGTCCGATGACCTCGGTCCAGTCGCCGGGGGCCTTTTGGCGGAACAGGCGCGCGGAGGGATACCAGGGGCTGTCGTCGCGGTCTTCGAGCCATCGCCAGCAGCCGTCGAAGCGCGACGCGATCCACACCGGCTTGCCCATGGCGCCGGCCAGATGGGCGACCGCCGTATCCACGGTGATGACCAGGTCGAGGTTGGCCACCAGGGCCGCGGTGTCGGCGAAGTCGGAAACCTCGGCCATCAGATCGAGCGGACGCAGTTCGGCCGGAAGATCGTCGATCCGGTTGGCCGGATCCCCTTTCTGCAAGCTGACGAAACTGACTCCAGGCAGGGAGAGCAGCGGCGTCAACCGGGTGATCTCGATGCTGCGCTGCCGGTCGGCGGCGGTCAGGCGATAATCGTGCTGGCGGGGGGAGCCGGCCCAGACGATGCCGACTTTGAGGCCCGACAACCGGGACAGCCGCCGGCCCCATGCCTCGGCCATGGTGGCGTCGGGGATGATATAGGGGCATTCCGCCGGGATGTTTTCCAGCCGGGTGCCGAGTGCCCCCGGCGCGCTCATCATGGGAAGGTGAAAGTCGAAGGGGGCGAGGCCCGTCTCCATGACCATGACCCGGTCGATGCCCGCCTGGGCGTTGAACAGGCGCACCAGGGGAGCCTGACATTCGACGATGACGGAGGCCCCCGCCCGGGCGAAGAGTGCCGCATAGCGGATGAATTGCAGGCTGTCGCCCAATCCCTGCTCGGCATGGAAAAGGAGCGTTCGGCCGCGAAGATCCTGTCCGGTCCACCGCCTTTCCTCGGGAAAGCGCGGGGTGAGGCCGGGTGTTCCCCCTTTCCAGCGCCATTCGTATTCGCGCCAGCCCTCTTCGAACAGCCCCCGCAGCAACAGGATGTGCCCCAGGTTGACGTGGGCCAGGGCATAGGAGGGCTGGCAGATGACGGCGCGCAGATTGGCGGTGAGGGCTTCCTCCACCCGGCCTTGATTCTTCACGGCGACGCTGAGGTTGAGAAGGGACAAGGCGTCGCCCGGTCGTCCGGCCAGGCAGGCGCGCTGGATCATTTCGGCGTCCGCCGGGCGGTTCTGTTCCTGCAGGGCCGCCCCGAGATTGATCAGCGCCTCCTGGAAATCGCCCTTGTGGCGCAAGGCGTCGAGATAGGCGGCTTTCGCCTCGGCCAGACGCCCTTCCTTGTGAAACAGAAGGCCGCGGTTGTAATGGGCTTCGGCATAATCGGGGCGAACGGCGAGGGCCTTCTGGAGCGATGCCAGCGCCTCGTCGCGCCGGCCCTGGCTGGAGAGAATATTTCCGAGATTGTTGTGGGCTTCGGCGTGATTGGGATCGGCGGCCAGCGCCGCCCGATAGGCCGCCTCGGCATCCAGCGGCCGTCCCGCTCCCTGGAGGGCCACTCCTTGCGCGTAAAGCGTCTTGGCCCGCGTTTTCCCGTCGTCTCCAGAAGGAGCGTTTCGCGGCGTCGATGGTGGATGGGGGAGTGGGGGCGCGGCGGCGAGAGGGGTGTGCCCTTCGATAACCGAGCTCAGTGTCGCGGCGATGCGGGTGACGACCTCGGTCCAGTCACCGGGGGCCTTTTGGCGGAACAGGCGCGCGGAGGGATACCAGGGGCTGTCGTCGCGGTCTTCGAGCCAACGCCAGCAGCCGTCGAAGCGCGACGCGATCCATACCGGCTTGCCCATGGCGCCGGCCAGATGGGCGACCGAAGTGTCGACCGAAATCACCAGATCGAGGTTGGCCACCAGGGCCGCCGTATCGGCGAAGTCGGAAATCTCGTCCATCCAGTCGAGGGGGCGAAGGGCCGGGGGGATGTCGGAGATCTGCCGGGCTTTCTCACCCTTTTGCAGGCTGACCATGCTCACTCCCGCCAAGGCGAGCAGAGGTGTCAATTCGGCGAGAGCCATGCTGCGGCGTCGATCGATGGAATTGGCGCGCGTGTCGTAAGGCCTGGGATCGCCCGCCCAGGCCAGTCCGACTTTCAGGCCGGGAAGCGGACGCACGCGCTCCGCCCATTTCTCCACCGAGGCCGCATCCGGCCTGACGTAGGGAACGGACGTGGGAATGCTCTCCTTGGTGATGCCGAGGCGGTGCGGCGCGCTCATCAGCGAAAGCTGGACGTCGGAAGAGGGAGGGGGGGCATCCTTGGCCACCACCTGCGCCACGCCGTCGACGCTGGACAGCAATCGGGTGAGGACCGGATGAACCTGGAGGATGACCTTGGCGCACCGGGCCGCGATGGGCGTGGCGAAGCGGGAGAATTGCAGGCAGTCGCCCAGCCCCTGTTCGCCATAAAGCAGGATGGTTCGTCCGGAAATGTCTTCGCCTTCCCATTCCGGTCGATTCCCGGAGGGACGAACGGCATGGAAACTGTCGAGCCGCCGCCGCCATTCATATTCGTGCCAGCCCGCCGAGAATTCGCCGCGGGTCAGCAACACCATTCCGAGGTTGTTGTGCGCCTCGGCGAAATCAGGTCTGAGAGCGATGGCCTGGCGGTAGCGGACTTCCGCCAGGTCGCATCGATTCTGCTCCTGATAGGCGGCACCGATGTTGCCGAGGGCGTCGGGGAAGTTCGGCAGGCAGTCGAGCGCCCTGCGGTAATAACGGGTCGCCTCCTCCAGAAGACCCGCGGCATGCCGGATCACCCCGAGATTGTTCCAGGCCTCGGCATAGCCCGGGGCCAGAACGATGGCGGCGCCGAACGCGCGCGCCGCCTCGGGGAAGCGGCTCTGCAAGCGCAGGGTCTCGCCCAGATTATTGTGGAAGGCGGCGTTCTCTCCGTTGATGGCGATTGCCTGCGCGATGGCGCGCACGGCTTCGTCGTAGCGCCCCCCCTGCGCGGCGGCGACGCCCAGAAGATTGAGGCTTTCGGCGTGCCGGGGATGATCCGCCAGGATCGCCCGATAGAGGCTTTCGGCTTCGATCCGGCGGCCGGCCTGGTGGTGACGGACGGCCTCGGCGAACCGTCCCGAGACGTCCGCTCCGCTTTCGGCGGGCGTGGACGCCACTCGGACTTCCGGGCCCGGGGCGATCTGTTTCGCGGCGGCGCGCCGTTGCTTGCGGTTCATGACCCGGCCAGATGTTCCAGTTCGCGGACGACCTTCGCCAGCGGCGAGCCCCAATCGCCGGGACTGGTCTGACGGAACAGGCGGACGGTGGGATACCAGGGGCTGTCGTCCCGATCCTTGAGCCAGCGCCAGCAACCGTCGAAGCGCGACAGGATCCACACCGGCTTGCCCATGGCGCCGGCCAGATGGGCTATCGCCGTGTCCACCGTGATGACCAGATCGAGGTTGGCCACCAAGGCGGCCGTATCGGCGAAATCGGAAATTCCGTCCATCAGGTCGAGTGGGCGCAGTTCCGGGGGAAGAGCTTTGATCTGACTGGCGGGCGCGTCTTTTTGCAGGCTGACGAAACTGACCCCGGCGAGGGAGAGCATTGGCGTCAGCCGGGCGAGGGCGAGGCTGCGCCGCCGGTCGATGGCGTTGGCCGGGGGATCGTGGGGACGGTTGTTCCCTGCCCAGACCAGGCCGACCTTCATCCCGGCCAGGCGGCTCAATCGTTTGCCCCAGGCTTCGGCAAGGGCGGGGTCGGCGGTCAAATAGGGACTATCCGCCGGAATGCTCGCCAGGCTGGTTCCCAGCAGATGGGGGGCGCTCATCAGATAAAGATGGCGGTCGGCGGTCGGACGATGTTCTCCGGCGGTGCTTACCCGAACGTTCGGAGCCAGGCGTCCCAACAGCCGTTCGAGTCCCGGCTGCACTTCGAAATAGATCTGCGCCACCCGTTCGGCCAGCAACGGAACATAGCGGGCGAATTGCAGAACGTCGCCAAAGCCCTGCTCGCCCTGGAGCAGCAGGGTGCCGCCGCTCAAATCCTCGCCCGTCCACGCCGGCTCTGCGAAGGTCCGGTGGTACAATGTCCGCACCCCCCCTCTCGCCCGCCACTCATATTCCCGCCACCCTTCCTCGTAATCGCCGTTCAGCAACAGGGCGGTGGCAAGGTTGTAGCGGGCCACGGGGTAGTCGGGGCGCAGCGCCAGGGCGCTTCGGTAGGTTTCGAGCGCTTCGTCGAGATGCCCGGCGGCCTGCAGGGCGATTCCCAGATTGTTGAGGGCGCCGGGGAACTCCGGACGCAACTCCAGGGCCTTCCGCACGGCCAGCACGGCCTCTTCGAAGCAGCCCTGGTCGTAGTAGGCATTGCCGAGATTGGCGAGCGCCTCGGCGTAACCGGGATCGAGGTGGATGGCCCTGCCGCAGGCCGTGACGCTGTCCTCCGGCAGCCCCATGGCGACCAGGGCGACCCCTAGATTGCTGTAGGCCTCGGGATAATCCGGCGTGACGGCCAAAGCGCCGCGGAAAGCCTCGGCGGCCTTGTCCGGCAGGTCTTGCGCCTGGAAGATCACCCCCAGATTGTTGAGCGCCTCGGCGTAAAGCGGCCGGATCTTCAACGCCGTTCGATAGGCTGCCTTCGCCTCATCGAGGCGTCCGGAGGCTTTCAGCGCCAGACCCAGGTTATAGGCGGCCTCGGCGTGATCCGGGCTGATGGTCAGGACGATCCGGCAAGCCTCGGCGGCTTCGTCGTCCCGCCCCAGTCCGTGCAGCAGGGCGCCCAGATTGTTCCAGGCTTCGGGATAGTCGGGGCGGAGAATGATGGCGGCCCGGAAGGCGGCGACGGCGTCCTCGGGTTGCCCGTCAAGACGCAAGGCTTCGCCGAGATTGGAGCGGATTTCGGCATCGAGAGGGGCCAGGGCGATGGCGCGGCGATGAGCGGCGACGCCGTCGGCGGGACGGCCGGATTTCGCCAGGGCGACGCCGAGATTGGTATGGGCCTTGGCATCTTCCGTTCGCAGGGAAAGTGCGGTGCGGAAGGCGTCAATGGCCGCATCGAATTGTTCCCGGGCCAGTAGGACGATGCCGAGATTGGTATAGGCCTGAGGAAACTCCGCCTTGAGCGCGATGGCGGCGCGGAAAGTTTCGGCCGCCTCGGCGAGCTTGCCCTGCCGCTGCCGGGCGATGGCCAGATTGTAGGGGATCGTCGGGTTGCCCGGTTGCAGCCGTCGGGAGCTTTCGAGCCAGGAGACGGCTTCGTCGAGGCGGCCTTTTTCCAGCAATGCGATGCCGAGGTTGGTCCGGGCTTCGGCGAGGGCCGGGGCATGATTGATCGCCTGTTCGTAGATCTCGATCGCCTCGTCGGCCCGGCCGTCCGTCTCCAGAAAGACCGCCAGATTGTAGAGAAGCTTCGGATCGCCGGGATGAGTGCGCAGCAATGTGCGCAGCGTCGCGATCATCGTTTCGGTGTTTCGGCTGCCTGCATGCGTCATCGGATGGCCATCTTTCGCGTCTCCGACCGATCGCCTTTTTCCCCACCACCGGCCGCCCAGTCGGCGAGCGTCCCGGCAAGCCGGGCGATCACCGTATCCCAATCGCCGGGCCGGGGCTGGCGGAACAGGCGCGCGGAGGGATACCAGGGGCTGTCCTCGCGGTTCTGCAGCCAGCGCCAGCAGCCGTCGAAGCGCGACAGAATCCATACCGGCTTGCCCATGGCGCCGGCCAGATGGGCAACCGAGGTGTCGACGGTGATCATCAAGTCGAGGTTGGCCATCAGGCCGGCGGTATCGGCGAAATCGGTCACGCTTTCCATCACATCGAAGGGGCGCAGATCAGGGGCGATATCGGCCATCTGCGCAGCCGGCGGACCTTTTTGCAAGCTGATGATGCGCACACCCGGCACCGCGAGCAGGGGGGCGAGACGCGACAGGGCGATGCTGCGCCGCCGGTCGATGGCATGCGAGCGCGGATCGTGAGGGCGTGGATCGCCGGCCCAGACCAGGCCGACCTTCAATCCCTCCAGGCCGGAAAGCCGCCGGCGCCAGTTGTCGATATCGACGGGATCCGCCGTCAGATAGGGGATATTGGCGGGAATGCTGTCCGATCGGGTTCCCAGGACAGCCGGGGCGCTCATCATCGGCAGATGCCAATCGAGGCCCTGCGGCAGCGGCTCGTTCGTCGCCACCACTTGCGAAACCCCCGGAACGCTGGTCATAAGCCGCTTCAACGGCGGATAGACTTCGAGAACGATCCGGGCTCCCCGGCCGGCGATCATCTCGGCGTAACGGCAAAATTGCAGGACATCGCCCAGGCCCTGCTCGGCCCGCAGAAGAATGACGCGGCCTCTCGGATCCTCGCCGTTCCAAAGGGGGGGCAGGCCCGCGCGCGATTTTGGGAAGATGCTCCGTTCACCCAGGCGGCGCCATTCGAACTCCTTCAGTCCCTCGGCGAAATCTCCGCGCAGAAGCAGGGTGACGGCGAGATTGCTATGACCCAGGACGTAACTGGGGTCGAGGGCGATGGCGTGCCGATAGGCGGCCTCGGCCCGGTCGAGATCGCCATTCTCGCGATAGACCGTGCCCATGTTGCTATGCGCCTCGGGGAAGGCCGGATCGAGTTTCAAGGTTCGATCATAGCAGATCAAAGCCTCCTCGATATGCTCCTGGAGATAAAGGGCGGTGCCGAGATTGTTGTGAACCTCCGGCATGTCGGGCCGCAAGGCCGCGACGCGGCGGAAGGCGTAAACGGCCTGTTCCGGCCTGGCCGCCTCCAGGAATGTATTGCCGAGATTGTACAAGGCTTCGGCGTAATCGGGATTCAGGTGCAATGCCTGTTTGAAGCAGGCGATGGCGGCGTCGTATTGATAGTGTTCCTTCAGGACGTTGCCGAGATTGTTGTGGGCGGCGGCATCGGCGGGCTGAAGAAGGACGGCGCGATGGAAGGCGACCGTCGCGGCATCGAAATTTTTCTCCGACGCCAGCAGATTGCCGAGATTGTTGTAGGGGGCCGGCAGGTCCGGACGCAGGACGAGCGTTCGCAGGAAACAGGCGGCGGCCCGCCCCGCATCGCCGAGGCTCCGATAGGCGTTGCCCAGATTGTAGCAGGCCTCGACGAAGTCGGGGTTCAGGTCGAGGGCGCGGCGATGGGCGGTGACGGCCTCGGGCCCGCGTCCGGCGGCGAGAAGCGACGTGCCGAGGGCGTCGTGGATGCCCGGGTGTCTTCCATGCCGCGCGGCGGCGTCGGTCAGCAGCGTCACGGCGTCGGCATGGCGGTCCTGTTGCTGGGCGATCAGGCCGAGGTGGTAGAGGCAGCCGATATTGCCGGGTTCGTCGGCGAGAATGCGGCGATAAAGCGCGGCTGCGGAGTCCAAACGGCCCGCCTGATGCTGTTCGACGGCCTGGGCGAACAGACGTGCCCCGCCGGGATCCTTCCGCGCGGCGCGGGGCGCGGTCTCGGCGCGGCTTTTCAGATCCGTGGAGATACGCTCGATAACCGAGCTCCAATCGCCGGGCCGGGGCTGGCGGAACAGCCGCGCGGTGGGATACCAGGGGCTGTCGTCACGATCCTTGAGCCACCGCCAGCAGCCGTCGAAACGCGATAGAATCCATACCGGCTTGCCCATGGCGCCGGCCAGATGGGCGACCGCCGTATCCACCGTGATGATCAGATCGAGATTGGCCACCAGGGCCGCCGTGTCGGCGAAGTCGGAGATCTCGTCCATCCAGTCGTGCGGCCGCAACCCTTGCGGAAGCCCCCCGATCTGGCCGGTGGCTTTTCCCTTTTGCAGGCTGACGAAGGAGACGCCCGGCACGTTCAGCAGGGGTGTCAGATCGGCCAGGGCGACGCTGCGGCGGCGATCCACGGCATGCGCCCGGAGATCGCCGGGACGCGGGTCACCCGCCCAGACCAGGCCGACCCTCATTCCGGACAATATCCGTAACTTTTCTTCCCAGCGGGCGGTGGCGGTCGCTTCCGGCGCGATATAGGGAATGGCGGCGGGGATGGTGTCGAGGCGCGTGCCGAGGCGGTAGGGGGCCGCCATCAGCGGAAGGTGGCAATCGAACGACGGTAGCGGAGTTCCAATGGCGATCACCTGGGCGACGCCGGATACCGAGCGGAGCAGTCTGACCAGCGGCGGATGGACTTCCAGAAGCACGCGCCCGCCGAGGGCGGCCAGCAGTGTCGCATAGCGGGCGAATTGCAGGGCATCGCCCAGTCCTTGTTCGGCATGGAGCAGGATCGTCTTGCCGGCCAGGGGGGCGCCATCCCAACGGGGTTGTGCGAAGGAGCGCGGTCTCAGCGTTTCGACGCCCCCCATCCACAGCCATTCGTGTTCGCGCCAGCCTTCCTCGTATTCTCCCAGCAGGAGCAAAGCCTGGGCGAGGTTGTAATGGGTTCCCGCCTGATCGGGCTGCAGGGCGATGGCGTGGCGGTAGGCGGCGACGGCCTCGACCGGTCGTCCCATCTCTTGCAATGCCACGCCCAGATTGGACTGGGTGCGCGGATCGTTCGGCTCGATGCGCAAGGAGCGCTGATAGCATGTGGCGGCCGCCGGGGCGTCGCCTTGATCGTTGAGGGCGCGGCCGGCATTGTTGAGCGCGTCCGCATAGCCGGGGCGGAGCGTGAGCGCCCGCCGGAAGCAGGCCGCCGCCGCCGCTCCGGCCCCTTGCATCTGCATCAAAAGTCCCAGATTGCAGGCGGCCTCGGCATGGCCGGGCGTATCGGGATGGCTCTCCAAAAGGCGAAGATAAAGGGCTCGGGCCTCGTCGAGGCGGCCTTCCCGATGATGGTCGACCGCCAGGGAGAAAAGCCGCGCCGGATTTTCCTCGGGCGCCGCCGGGGTCATTCCCGGCAAAGGCTGTTGTCCGACGGCGTTCGCCAATTCCCCGACGAGACGTCCGATGACGGTCCCCCAGTCGCCGGGCTCCGTCTGGCGGAACAGGCGGGCGGTGGGATACCAGGGGCTGTCCTCGCGGTTCTTGAGCCAGCGCCAGCAGCCATCGAAGCGGACGAGGATCCAGACCGGCTTGCCCATGGCGCCGGCCAGATGGGCGACCGAGGTGTCGACGGTGATCACCAGATCGAGATTGGCGATCAAGGCGGCGGTCTCGGCGAAGTCCGAGATTTCGCTCATCCAGTCGTGCGGCCGCCGCTCGGGGGCGATACCGGCCAGTTGGAGCGCCGGCGTCCCTTTTTGCAGGCTGACGAAGGAGACGCCCGGCACGGCCAGCAAGGGGGCCATCCGGGACAAGGGCATGCTGCGGCTGCGGTCCAGGGAACTGGCCCGCAGGTCATTGGGCCAGGGGGCGCCGGCCCAGGCCAGGCCGACCTTGAGGCCGGGCAGGCCCGTCAGGCGCTGGTTCCAGACCTCCGTCCGGGTCGGGTCGGCCGTAAGATAGGGAACCTCGGCCGGTATGGTCTCGATTGTCGTGCCAAGACGGTAAGGCGCGCTCATCATCGGCAGATGGCAGTCGAAGGCGGGAAGACGGTCTCCCTTGCCCACCACCCGGTCGACACCGGGAAGCGTGGCCAGCAGGCGCTTCAACAGCGGATCTGCTTCCAGGACGACCCTGGCGCCGCGCCCGGCCAACAGCGTCGCATAGCGGGAGAATTGCAGCACGTCTCCCAGTCCCTGTTCCCCATAAAGCAGAATGGTCCGGCCGGCGAGATCTTCACCCGCCCACGGCGGTTGCGGGTAGGTTCGGGGGGCGACTTCCGGACGATCGCCGCGCAGGCGCCATTCATACTGGGCCCATCCCTCCTCATAGCGGCCCAGGAGGAGAAGGGTGGTCCCCAGATTGTATTGGCCCTCCACATCGTCGGGTGAAAGGCGGATGGCGGTGCGAAAGGCCGTTTCCGCTTCCGCGAAACGGCCCATCTGTTTGTAGATGACGCCCAGGTTGGAATAGGCCTTGGCGAAATCCGGTTGCAGGGTGACGGCTTGTCGGCAGGCCAGCGTCGCCTCATCCCAGCGCCCCTGCTCGGCCAGGGTCCCCACCCAATTGGACAAAGCGGCGGGATAATCGGGCTTCAGCGTGATGGCGCGGTGGAAAAGGCGGGCCGCCGTTGCCGGTTCCCCCTCGCCCATCCGGACGATCCCCAGGTTATTGTACGCTTTCGGGTAATCCGGGGCATGGGCGATGGCCTCGCCGAACCATCTGGCCGCTTCGGCGAGGCGGTCCGTCCGCAAGGCGATCAGCCCCAGATGATTCATGCCCTCGGCGTGACCCGGCGCGACGGCGAGGAGGCGTCGGAAAAGAGCCTCCGCCTCGCTCAGCCGTCCGGCTTCGAGAAGCGGAACAGCCTGCGCGAACAGCGTGTCGGCGCTGTCGGTCCGGCGCTTGTCCAAGACGGTGGTGGGCGATGATGGCGGTCCGGCGAGCGCGGTCAATTCCCGAACCAGCCGGGCGATCACATCATTCCAATCGCCCGCCCTCGTCTGACGGAATAGTCGCGCGGTGGGATACCAGGGGCTGTCCTCGCGGCCTTCGAGCCAGCGCCAGCAGCCGTCGAAGCGCGACGCGATCCACACCGGCTTGCCCATGGCGCCGGCCAGATGGGCGACCGAAGTGTCGACCGAAATCACCAGATCGAGGTTGGCCACCAGGGCCGCCGTATCGGCGAAATCGTCCATCTCATTCATCCAGTCGAGGGGGCGGACGATCTCGGCGAGACCCCGCAATTCCTCGGCCGCCCGGCCTTTTTGCAGGCTGACGAAGCGGACGCCCGGACATTCCAGCAGAGGGGTCATCCGCGCCAGGGGAATGCTGCGCCGGCCATCGGCGGCGTGGGCCTCCCGGGTGCCGGTCCATGGCGCGCCGGCCCACACCAGTCCGACCTTCAAGCCGTCGATGGACGAAAGGCGTGCCCTCCAATTTTCGACCAGCGCCGGTTCCGCTGTCAGGTAGGGGACCGGGGCGGGCACCGCTTCGACGGTGGTGTCGAAAATGCCGGGTGCGCTCAGCAATGGCAGATGGACGTCGAAGGGAGGCAGAGGCTCCCCATCGCCGGATACCACCCGGCTGACGCCGGGGACCGAAGCCAGCAGCCGTTTGAGCGGCGGATGGGCTTCAAGAACGACGCGGGCTCCCCGGTCGGCGATCAAGGCGGCGTAGCGGACGAATTGCAGGGTGTCGCCCAATCCCTGCTCGGCATGCAGGAGGATTGTGCGTCCCGCGATGTCCTCTCCCGACCATTGCGGCTGCGGGAAAGGCCGGGGACGCAAATAGTCGACACCTTTCCACCGCCATTCGTAATGCCGCCACCCTTCGCGCCATTGGCCGGACAACAGCAGGGCATGGGCCAGATTGACATGGGGACCGGCATCGTCCGGCCTGGCGGCGACGGCTTTGCGGAAGGCTTCGATGGCTTCGGCCGGTCGGACGAGACCGAGAAGGGTGACGCCGAGATTGTTCTGCACGTCCGGATGACGGGGGAAGCGTCTGGCGACCGCCTCATGCAGGGCGAGGGCCTCCTCCGCGCGACCTTGCGCCCGCAGCAGGCATCCCAGATTGCTTTGCGCCGCCGCGTCGCCCGGTTTGCGGGAAAGCGCCTGGCGATAAGCCTCTTCCGCCGCGTCGAAATCGCCGGATTTGTGGTGCGCGATCGCCATCGAGAGCAGGTGGGCCGACTCTTCACCGGACGTCTTTTCCAGCTTTGGAACGGAGGGGGGCGCGGCCAACCGGCGGAGTTCCTCGGCGACGCGTCCGACCACGTCGTCCCAATCTCCGGGGGCCTTTTGGCGGAACAGCCGCGCGGTGGGATACCAGGGGCTGTCGTCCCGGTCCTTGAGCCAGCGCCAGCAGCCGTCGAAACGCGACAGGATCCACACCGGCTTGCCCATGGCGCCGGCCAGATGGGCGACCGCCGTATCCACCGTGATGACCAGATCGAGATTGGCCACCAGGGCGGCGGTATCGGCGAAGTCCTCCACCTCGTCCATCCAGTCGTATGGACGCAGTTCCGGTTCGATATCGAGCAGTTGTGCCGCCGGGGCACCCTTTTGCAGGCTGATAAAGCGAATTCCCGGCACCGAGAGCAAAGGGGCCAGGCATGCCTGGTCGACGCTTCGCCGGGCGTCGAGGAGATGGGAGCGCGGATTGCCGGGACGCGGGTTTCCGGCCCAGACCAGTCCGACCTTGATCTCCGGCCAGTCGGCCAGCCGCTGCCGCCATGCCCGTCTGCGATCGTCATCGGGCCACAGATAGGGAACGGTGGCGGGAACGGTGTCCAGGGTGGTTCCCAGGACACGGGGGGCGCTCAACATCGGCAGATGAAAATCGAACGCGGGGAGAGCGTCGCCTTCCGGCACCACCTGGGACACGCCCGGCACATGCTCCAGCAGGGCGGCCAAGGACGGGTGGACCTCCAGGATCACCCGGGCGCCGCGTTCGGCGATCAATGCGCCATAGCGGACGAATTGCAAGACGTCGCCCAGGCCCTGCTCGCCCCACAGCAAGAGGGTTTTCCCGGTTAAATCCTCACCGGCCCACAGCGGCTGGGAAAATATTTTGGCCGTCTGGGGCTGGGTGGCGTCCCTCCAACGCCATTCATATTCCCGGAAGCCGGCGGCGTAATGGCCGTCCCGCAACAGGGCCATCGCCAGGTTATGGCGGATTTCGGCGTCATCGGGATGGAGGACGAGGGCGGCCCGATAGGCGGCTTCGGCTTCTTCCGCGCGGCCCAGGATATGCAGGACGAGGGCGAGCCCACCGTAAGCCGCGGCGAAATCGGGACGCAATGCGATGGCCGCCTTCGCCGGGGAAACCGCTTCGGCGAAGCGGCCTTGATCGAAGAGCCCGGCGGCCAGATTGGCATGGGCCTCGGCATCGTCGGGGGACAGGCGGATGGCGGTCCGGCAGGCGGCCAGGGCTTCCTTCGGCCGGCCCTTGCGGATCAGCGCGGCGCCGAGCGCGCCTTGCGCCTTGGCGAGGAACGGATCGCAATCGACGGCGTTCTGAAAGGCGAGGACCGCCTCGTCGATCTTGCCGAGCGTCGTCAGCGCCTGACCCAGATTGTGATGACATTTGGCGTCATGGGGATCGATGGCGATGGCTTCCCGGAAAAATCCGATCGCCTCCTCGGGTCTGTCGAGGGTCATCAGGGCGACGGCCAGGTTGATGTAAGCCGCGGTGACCGAAGCGTCGCGGGCTATGACGTCGCGGTAGGCGGCGACGGCCGCCTCCAGACGTCCGGCCCGATGATGGTCCATCGCCTGTGCGAAAAGCCTGCCGGCGTCGACGTCCGGACGGTTCGCCGCTCGATCGGTTCCCGGCGACCCCGGCGGAGGCATCCGGCGCAAGGCGTCGGCCATCCGCGCGACGACCTCGGTCCAGTCGCCGGGGGCCTTTTGGCGGAACAGGCGCGCGGAGGGATACCAGGGGCTGTCGTCGCGGTCTTCGAGCCATCGCCAGCAGCCGTCGAAGCGGGACGCGATCCACACCGGCTTGCCCATGGCGCCGGCCAGATGGGCGACCGCCGTATCCACGGTGATGACCAGATCGAGGTTGGCCACCAGGGCCGCCGTATCGGCGAAGTCCTCAACCTCGTCCATCCAGTCGTGGGGGCGAAAGGCCGGCGCGATATCGGCCAGTTGTGCCGCCGGCCCGCCTTTTTGCAGGGTGATGAACGTTACCCCCGGCAACCGCAGCAGGGGCGTCATTTGTGAAAGCGTCATGCTGCGGCGGCGGTCGATCCGGTTGGCGTCGGGATCGTGGACTCGGGGATTGCCCGCCCAGACCAGGCCGACTTTCAGTCCCGGCAAGCCGGCCAGGCGGTGGGCCCAGCGTTCGGCCATGCCGGCATCGGCGGTCACATAGGGGACCGCCGCCGGAACTGTTTCCACCGTGGTGCCGAGGGCCAGCGGCGCGCTCATGAGCGACAGATGGCAGTCGAACGCCGGCAAGGCCCCGCCCATCGTCACAACCTGGGACACGCCGGGGATGGTGGCGAGCAAACGCCGGAGCGGAGCTTGCACTTCCAGGATCACCCGCATGCCCCGCCGGGCGAACGGCGTGGCGTAACGGGCGAATTGCAGGGCGTCGCCCAGCCCCTGTTCGGCATGCAGCAGAATCGTTTGCCCGGCTGCCGCCTCGCCATTCCACTGGGGGCGGGGGAACGGCCGCTGCCGCAGGAAGCGCATCCCGCCGCGCAGACGCCATTCATATTCCCGCCAGCCTTCCGTGAAGTCGCCGCGATGCAACAGCGCCATTCCCAGATTGGCATGGGCTTCGGCATAGCCGGGATCCAGGGCCACGGCGCGCCGGTAGTGGTGGATGGCGCCCTCGACGTCACCCTGCTGGGTCAGAATGACGCTGCGGTTATTGTTGGCGACGGCGTCCTCGGGGGCCAGGATCTGCGCATATTCGCAGCAGGCGATGGCTTCGGCGAGTTTGTCCTGGTCCAGCAGCGCCGCGCCCAGATTGCTGTAGGCGGTGGCGAGTTGCGGGTCGAGGAGCACGGCGCGGCGATAGGACCTGGCCGCTTCGTCCGCGTCGTGCAGATCCTTGAACGACTTGCCCAGATTATTGTGCGCCTTGGCATAGTCGGGTTTCAGAATCACCGCCCGGCGGCAGCAGGCGATGGCTTGCGCGGTCTTGCCCTGGTCGTTGTAGGCGGCGCCCAGATTGTTCAGGGCCTCGGCGTAGTCGGGGGTCAGCGTCACCGCCTGCCCGATCAGCCGTTCGGCGGCGGCGTAATTCCCGGCCTGCCGGACGATCAGCCCAAGATGATGGTAGACGAACGCATTGTCGGGAGAGAGTGCGAGGATGCGCCGGTAAAGCGCTTCCGCCTCGGCCAGCCGTCCGCTCCCGTGATGCACCACGGCACGGGCAAGGAGCCGGGCGCTGTCCGTCGCGTCGGATTTGTCCTTTTTCCCCGAGTGATCGGCTGGGGGCGGCGGGATGATCAGTTTCAATGCCTCGGCGATCCTGGACACCACCTCTTGCCAGTTTCCGGGTTCCTTCTGCCGGAACAGGCGGACGGCGGGATACCAGGGGCTGTCGTCCCGGTTCTTGAGCCAGCGCCAGCAGCCGTCGTAGCGGGACGCGATCCAGACGGGTTTGCCCATGGCGCCGGCCAGATGCACCACCGAGGTATCGACCGAAATCACCAGATCGAGATTGGCCACCAGGGCGGCTGTGTCGGCGAAATCGGCGATCTCGTCCATCCAGTCGAGGGGGCGCAAGGGTGGCGCGATATCGGCGGTCTGGCCGGTCGCCTCACCCTTTTGCAAACTGATGAAGGAGACCCCCGGCATGGCGAGCAGGGGTTCCAGTATGGCAAGCGGCATGCTTCGGCGGCGGTCGATGGCGTGGGCCCGCCTGTCGTGAGGCCGAGGATCGCCCGCCCAGACCAGTCCGACTTTCAGCCCGGGCAGCCGGGCCAGACGCTTCTTCCAGGCCGCCGTCGCGTCTTCGTCGGGCGTAACATACGGAAAATCGGCGGGAATTGTCTCCAGGGTGGTGCCCAGCAAGCCGGGGGCGCTCATCAGCGACAGGTGATAGTCGAAGTCCGGCGGGACCTCGCCTTTCGTCACCACCCGGGAAACGCCCGGAACGGTGGATAGAAGCCTGGTCAACGATTCCGGGACTTCCAGGATGACTTTGGCGCCCAAGGCGGCAATGGGTGCCGCGAAGCGCGAGAACTGCAGATCGTCGCCCAGGCCCTGTTCGCTTCGCAACAAAATGGTGCGGCCGGAAAGATCTTCGCCAGTCCAGACGGGTTGGGGAAGCTGCACCGGTTCCGCCCAGTGGACGCCGGGATGCAGACGCCATTCGTGCTCCCGCCATCCCTCCTCGTAGCGTCCCGTCTTCAGCAGGGCGGCGGCGAGATTGCAATGGATTTCCGGATGATCGGGCTGCAGGGAAAGGGCCTTGCGGAATGCCGCGACGGCATCGTCGAGGCGCCCCAATTCGGTGTAAAGGGAGCCCAGATTATTGTGCGCTTCGGCGATGTCCGGCCGCAGTTGAATGGCGCGCAGGAGGCACGGTTCCGCTTGATCCTGTTCGCCCCGGTCGCGCAACGCGGTGGCGAGGCTGGTCCAGGCCTCCATATAGGACGGCTGAATGCAAAGCGCCTGGCGGATGTAGGCCACGGCGAGCGAAGGGTTTTCCCTCTGCTGGGCGATGATGCCCCGGTGATTGAGAACAACCTGCTGGCGCGGCTCCCGGGCGAGGATCCGGCGGTAAAGATCATCCGCTTCGGTCAGTCGTCCTTCCTGATGGTGGCGCACCGCCTCGGCGAACAAGTCGTTCAGGCTCGGCTCGGGGATCCGTCCGCCCTCGGCCACGCGCCGCAGTTCGGTGGCGACCCGCTCGATAACCGGCGTCCAGTCGCCGGGGGCCTCTTGGCGGAACAGCCGGACGGAAGGATACCAGGGCGAGCTTTCGCGATCGTCGAGCCAGCGCCAGCAGCCGTTGAAACGATTGAAGATCCAGACCGGCTTGCCCATGGCGCCGGCCAGATGAGCGACCGAGGTATCCACCGCGACCACCAGATCGAGATTGGCCACCAATGCCGCCGTATCGGCGAAATCCTCCATTTCGTCCATGGCGTCGAAGGGCCTGCGCTCGGCGGCGATGTTGCGGATCTGGCCGGCGGCCTCTCCTTTTTGCAGGCTGACGAAGGTGATTCCGGGGATCGCCAGCAGGGGTTCCAGTTCGCCGAGCGTCAGGCTGCGACGGCGATCGATGGCATGGTTGCCGGGATTGAGGGTCCGCGGATCGCCCGCCCAGACCAGCCCCACCTTGAGGCCCGGCAGATTGGACAGCCGCTTTCGCCAGAGGTCGCTGGCCTGGGAATTGGCCGATACGTAAGGAACGTTTGCGGGAATGGTCTCAAGCCGGGTGTTCAGCCGCAAGGGCGCGCTCATCAGCGGCAGATGACAATCGAAGGCGGGTAACGGATTTCCCCTGTCGATCACCTGGGCGACACCGGGGACGGTGGACAGCAGGCGGGTCAGGGGGGCTGGAACTTCCAGCAGAACCCGCGCGCCGCGACCGGCCAGCAGGCTGGCGTAACGGGCGAACTGAAGACCATCGCCCAGGCCCTGTTCTCCATGCAGAAGAATGGTCCGTCCGGCCAGAGGGTCGCCGGTCCATAAGGGGGCGGCAAACTGCCTGGGCGACAGGCCGGGAACGGCACCTTTCCATCGCCATTCATATTCGCGCCAGCCTTCCTCGTAATCGCCCCGTCGCAACAGGGCGATCGCCAGATTGTAGTGGGTTTCCGGCAGGTCGGGCGCCAGGGCGATGGTTTGCCGATCGGTTTCGATGGCCGCCTCGACCCGGTGCAGTTCATGAAGGCAGGCGCCCAGATTGGATCGGGCGCGGACGTCTTCGGGGGTGAGGGTGAGCGCCCGCCGGCAAGCGGTGATCGCCTCTTCCCGCCGCTCCCGCTCTCCCAGCGCACCGCCCAGATTGGTCAGGGCCGCGGCAAAATCCGGCTTGAGCGCGAGGGTGTCACGGTAGGCGATGATCGCCTCGTCCAACTGATGCAGATCATGGAGGGCGATCCCGAGGTGGTAGCGCGCGTCCACGTCTTCCGGCGCGAGTGCTACGGCCATGCGGAAGGTGATGACGGCGCCGTCGATCCGTCCGGCCTTGCTCAGGGCTCTGCCCAGATTGACATGGGCTCCGACATGGTGCCGGTTCACCATGATGGCCTGGCTGATCCAGCCGACCGCCTGGGTCGCGTCGCCGGACCACAAGGCGATCAAGCCGAGATGATGCAGGCTGTCGAAGTGGCCGGGGTCGCGGTCGAGGACGCGCCGATAGAGAGCCTCGGCCTCTTCCAGGCGTCCGGACCGGTGGTATTGCAATGCTTCGGCGAACAGGCAGGAGGGATCTTCCGGGTCTGACACCTTCGTCGCCGCCGCCGCCACCGTCGTTACCGGGCGGCAGGCCGTCAGCTTTTCCAACTCCGCCGCGACGCGGGCCAGGACTTCGGTCCAGTCGCCGCGTGTCCGCTGGCGGAACAGTCGAGCCGTGGGATACCAGGGGCTGTCGTCGCGGTCTTCGAGCCAGCGCCAGCAGCCGTCGAAGCGGGACAGGATCCACACCGGCTTGCCGATGGCGCCGGCCAGATGGGCGACCGAGGTGTCGACGGTGATCACCAGATCGAGATTGGCCACCAGGGCGGCGGTGTCGGCGAAGTCGGAGACCTCATCCATCCAGTCGTGCGGCCGCAGGCCGGGCGCGATATCGGCCAGTTGGGAGGCCGCCGCCCCTTTTTGCAGGCTGATGAAGGAGATGCCCGGCAGTTCCAGGAGCGGCGCCATCAGGGAAAGGGCCATGCTGCGGCGTCGATCGATGACATGGGCTCTTCGGCGATGGGGCCTGGGGTCGCCGGACCAGACCAGACCGACCTTGAGACCGGACAGTCCCGTCAGGCGACGGCCCCAGGCCGCCGTCCGGGCCGGGTCCGCCGCAAGATAGGGACTCCGGGCCGGGATCGTTTCCAGCGTCGTGCCGAAGCGGTGCGGCGCGCTCATGATCGGCAGGTGATAGTCGAAGGGTGGCAGGGGCTCGCCTTTGCTCACCACCTGATCGACGCCGGGCAGCGTGGCCAGCAGACGTCTCAGTGGCGGATAGGCCTCCAGGACGACCCGGGCGCCGCGTCCGGCGAACAGCGACGCATAACGGGAGAATTGCAACAGATCGCCCAGTCCCTGTTCGCCGTAAAGCAGGATGGTTCGTCCGGCGAGATCCTCGTCCGTCCACAGCGGCTGGGCATAGGTTCTCGGCGTGACCTCCGGAGGATCGCCGCGCAGGCGCCATTCATACTGGCTCCAGCCTTCCTGGTAGTGACCCTGGAGGAGAAGGGTGGTTCCCAGATTGTATTGGGCCTCCACATAGCCGGGCGAAAGGCGGATGGCGATGCGGAACGCCGTTTCCGCTTCCTTCGGCCGCCCCATTTCGCTGTGGATGACGCCGAGATTGGAATAGGCGTTGGCGAAGTCGGGTTGCAGGGCGACGGCCTGCCGGCAGGCCACCACGGCATCGTCCCATCGTTCCTGCTCGCCCAGGCTGCTTCCCCAATTGGACAGGGCGGCGGGGTAATCCTCCCTGAGCAGGACGGCGCGGTGGAAGAGGCAGGCTCCCGTCGCCAGGGCGCCTTGTTGCGTCCGGACGATGCCGAGATTGTTGTAGGCTTCGGGAATGTCGGGTCCGAGGGCGATGGTCGCGCTGATCAGGGCGGTCGCTTCGTCCAGGCGGTTGGAGCGTAGGGCGATCAGTCCCAGATGATGCAGGCTGGCGACATGATCTGGCTCGGCGGCCAGAATCCGGCGATAAAGGACTGCCGCGTCGCTCAAGCGTCCGGTTTCGAAACATCCGACGGCTTCGGCGAACAAGCGGGAAACGGGGATCTCGGTTTTCCCGTCCCCTTTCGGTTTTTCGGCGCGGCCGGCATGCCGGTCCGGGGTGGCCCGTCGCGTCAGTTCCGCCGCGACCCTGGCGATGACTTCGTCCCAGGCGCCGGGGGTTTTTTGGCGGAACAGGCGGGCGGTGGGATACCAGGGACTGTCCTCGCGGTTCACCAGCCAGCGCCAGCAGCCGTCGAAGCGGGACAGGATCCAGACCGGCTTGCCCAGGGCGCCGGCCAGATGGGCGACCGAGGTATCGACGGTGATCACCAGGTCGAGATTGGCCACCAGGGCGGCGGTGTCGGCAAAGTCACCGACCTCATCCATCCAGTCGAGGGGGCGCAATTCCGGCGGGACGCCAACGGTTTGCGTCGCCGCCGTTCCTTTCTGCAGGCTGATGACGGTGACGCCGGGGATGGACAGCAGCGGCGCGAGCCGGGCGAGCTCGATGCTGCGCCGGCGGTCGATGGCATTGCCGCGAGGATCGTCGGGTTTCGGATTGCCGGCCCAGACCAGTCCGACCTTGAGGCCCGGCCGGTCGGCCAGCCGCGGCCTCCACTTTTCCCGCAGCGCGGGATCGGCCGTGAGATAAGGCACGGCGGCCGGAATGGTCTCCAGCGTGGTGCCGAGGGCGAAGGGGGCGCTGATCAGCGGCAGTTGATAGTCGAAAGCCGGAAGCGCTTCGCCCTTGGAGACCACCTGGGCGACTCCCGCCAGGGTCGTCAGCAGCCTCGTCAGCGGTCGATAGGCTTCCAGGATCACCCTGGCACCGCGGGCCGCGAAAAGGGGGGCGTAACGGGCGAACTGCAGGACGTCGCCGAACCCCTGTTCGCCGTAAAGCAGAATGGTGCGGCCCGAAAGGTCCTGGCCGGTCCAAAGCGGTTGGGAAAACGGCCGGGGCGTGAGGTCGGCGAAACCGCTTTTCCAGCGCCACTCATACTCACGCCAGCCTTCGCCGTAATGTCCGCCGCGCAGCAGGGTTGTGCCCAGGTTGTAATGGGCCTCCGGGGAATTTTTCCGAAGCGATAGAGCGGCTCGGAAGGCTTTTTCCGCGTCTTCCAGACGCCCCAGGGCGAGGAGCGGGATGCCAAGGTTGTTAAGGGCTTTTTCCGAAGCGGGTTGTGTATGAAGAGCCGCTTCCGCCGCCGCGACGGCCTCGTCGAATCGGCCTTGGATGAACCTGACCGTGCTCAGGTTGATCTGTGCGTCCGTGTGGGTGGGGCTTGCGGCGAGCGCCGTCAGATAGGCCGCCGCCCCGGCGTCGAGGGCTCCCTGGGAGACCAGGAGGATGCCGAGATTATTGTTGGCTTCCGGATAGTCCGGTCGAATCTCCAAGGCATGCCCGAACGCCTCGATGGCTTCCTTGATCCGGCCTGTGCGCTGATAGGTGACGCCGAGATTGTAATGGGTCTGCGGGTCGTCCGATTTTTGCCGAAGGGCTCGCCGGAGGAAGTCCGAGGCTTCCTCGGGACGGTCCCGTTCGAGGGTGATGAGGCCTAGATTGTTCAGGCTGGCGGCATGTTCGGGATTGGTTTTGAGAATCCGCCGGTAAAGGCGTTCCGCCTTGTCCAACCGGCCGGCCTTGTGATGGCGCAAGGCCTCGGCGAAGAGGGGTGGGGGAGGAGGGGGCGGGGCATCATGGCGGGCTGTGCCGCCTGTCTTATCGCCGTCGATGGCCCGTGAAGCCGGGACCAACCGCTCCAACTCCGTCGCGAGGCGTGCCACGACCTCGGTCCAGTCGCCGGGGGCCTTTTGGCGGAACAGGCGCGCGGAGGGATACCAGGGGCTGTCGTCGCGGTCTTCGAGCCATCGCCAGCAGCCGTCGAAGCGGGACGCGATCCACACCGGCTTGCCCATGGCGCCGGCCAGATGGGCGACCGAGGTGTCGACCGAAATCACCAGATCGAGATTGGCCACCAGGGCGGCGGTGTCGGCGAAGTCGCCGATTTCGCCCATCCAGTCGAGGGGCCTGATCCGGGAGGGCAGATCGCCGATTTCGCCGGATGCCGGCCCCTTTTGCAAACTGACGAAGGTGATCCCGGCGGTGGACAGCAAAGGTGTCAGATCGGTCAGGCGCATGCTGCGCCGGCTATCGACGGTGTGGGCGCGAGGGTCCTCGGGGCGGGGGTTGCCCGACCAGACCAGTCCGACCTTGAGGCCCGATATCTTGGCCAGCCGCCGGCCCCATGCCGCCGCCGCCGTGGCATCGGCCGTCACATAAGGCACTGCGGCGGGGATCTCCGCCAACGTCGTGCCCAGGGCATGGGGCGCGCTCATCAGCGGCAGCTGATAATCGAAACGGGTGGTTTCCTCGTCCGTCGAAATCACCCGGGATACGCCGGGGACGGTCGCCAGCAATCGTTTCAGGGGCGGATAGACGTCGAGAACGACCGTGGCGCCCCGGGCTGCGAAAAGGGCCGCGAACCGGGCGAATTGCAGGACATCGCCCAATCCCTGCTCACCGTAAAGCAGGATGGTGCGGTTGGTCAGCTCTTGGCCGGCCCATCGGGGTTGCACGAAGGAACGGGGAAGGGCGCCGTCGATTCCTCCGTTCCACCGCCATTCGTTTTCGCGAAAGCCGTCCGGATATCGGCCCGCTTTCAGCAGCGCCGCCGCCAGGTTGCAATGCGCCTTGGGAAAATCGGGGCGATGCAGGATGGCGTCGTGGAATGCGGTTTCCGCTTCGGCCCGGCGCCCCAGGGCAAGCAGGGCGACACCTAAATTGTTGTGGGCGTCCGCCGAGTCGGTCTCGATTTGAAGTGCCGTGCGCGCGGCGGCGACGGCTTCGTCGAAACGACCTTGCTCGAATAGGGACGTACCGAGATTGATCTGCGCCTCCAGATAATCCGGCCGTTTCGCCAGGGCCGTCCGGTAGGCGGTCTCGCCGGCCTCGAATTTCCCCTGGGCGACGAGGACGCTGCCCAGATTATTTTGTGCCTCGGGATAGCCCGGGCGGCGCTTGAGCGCCCGCTCGAAGGCCCCGGCCGCCCGTTCCCATTGACCGGTGCGTTGGAAGATCACGCCGAGATTATAATGAGCCTCCGGATCATCGGGATGCTCCTTGACGGCTCGTTCGATCAGTTCGGCGGCTTCCGCCGAGTGGCCCTGTTCAAGCAGAAGCAGTCCCAGATTGTTGAGGCTGCCGGTATGCCTTGGGGCGTAATCGAGGATCCGGCGGTACAAAGCCGCGGCTTCGTTCGGATGGCCCGCCTGATGATGTCGCAGAGCTTCGTTGAAAAGCTCGGCGTCTTGGGGGGCGGCGAAATGCCGCGCGGAGGATGCTGGTTGTCCGATCTCGGTCAAGGGCTCCGGGGTGTTGTGTCCTTTCGTCGCCGCCGTCGCGCGCTTTTTCAATTCCGGGACGACCCGTGCGATGACCTCGTCCCAATCGCCGGGGGCCTTTTGGCGGAACAGGCGGGCGGTGGGATACCATGGGCTGTCATCGCGCTCTTCGAGCCAGCGCCAGCAGCCGTCATAGCGGGACAGGATCCACACCGGCTTGCCCATGGCGCCGGCCAGATGGGCGACCGAAGTGTCGACGGTGATCACCAGGTCGAGATTGGCCACCAGCGCCGCCGTGTCGGCGAAATCGCCCACCTCGTCCATCCAGTCGTGTGGACGAAGGTCCGGGGCTATGGTGTTTCTCTGCGCGCTTGCGGCCCCTTTTTGCAGGCTGACGAAACTGACCCCGGAAAGACCCAGGAGCGGCGCCATGCGGGTGAGGGCCATGCTTCGCCGGCCATCGACAAGCTGGGAGCGCGGTTGGTGCGGCCTGGGATTGCCCGACCAGACCAGTCCAACCTTCACGCCGGGCAGCGCCGCCAGCCGCTTGCTCCAGAACGGCGTCAAGGAACTGTCGGCGGAGATGTAAGGGATGTCGGCGGGAATGGTCGCCAGCGTCGTGCCCAGGCGACCGGGTGCGCTCATCATCGGCAGGTGATAGTCGAAGTCGGGAAGGGTCTCGCCCGCCACGATGACCTTGGCGATTTTGGGCATACCGGCCAGCAGCCGCTTCAATGGTGCCGGGACTTCAAGAATGATCCGGGCGCCGCGTTCGGCGATGGGAGACGCGAAGCGGACGAATTGTAAAATGTCGCCCAGTCCCTGTTCGCCATGCAGCAGGAGGGTCCGTCCGGAGAGATCCTCGCCGTTCCAAAGGGGCTTGGCGAAAGTTTTGGGCGTCAGATTTCCGGCTCCCTTCCGCCAGCGCCATTCGAACTCCCTCCAGCCGTCGGGATAGTCCCCGTCCTGCAGCAGCGCCGTCGCCATGTTGTAATGCGTCATGGCGTGATCCGGCGCCAGGAGAAGGGCCGTCCGGTAGACGGCCCTCGATTCCGCCGCGCGTCCCATCATTTGTAAGGTGACGGCCAGCCCTTGATAAGCGGTGGCGAAATCGGGCCGAAGAGCGATGGCGGTCTTTACGATCGCGAGGGAGTCCTGGAATCGTCCCTGGTCGAACAGCGCGGCAGCGAGATTGGAACGGGCCGCGTGATTGTCGGACGCGATGGCTAGGGCCGCGCGGCAACAGGCCTCGGCCTCCTGCGGCCGTCCCCGTTCCAGGTGAATGGCGCCGAGAGCCCCGTGCGCCCTGGCATGGCGGGGATCACGATCGAGCGCCGCCAGGATGCTCGCCTGGGCGTCATCGAGTTTGCCCAGTTTCTGAAGAGCCAAGCCGCAATTGTATCGGATCTCGGCGTCATCGGGTTGCAGGGCGGTAGCCCGAACGAACGCCGTGACGGCTTCCGGCAGCCGGGCGAGCGAGGTCAGGCAAAGAGCCAGATTGGCGTAGGCGTTTTCCTGCGCGGGGGCAAGGGATAGGGCCGCCTGCCAGCAAGCGATCGCGTCCGAGGGGCGATGCAGGAGGTTGAGGGTGACGCCCAGATTGAAATGAACGCGCGCATCGTCGGGGCGCAGGTCGAGGGCACTTTGGAACGCGGTGAGGGCTTCGTTCAAACGTCCGGTGGATTGCAGGGCGCTGCCCAGGTTGATCCGGGCCTCGGCGTTGGTCGGGTCAAGCTCCAGGGCGCGGCTGATTTGGCCGACGGCGCTATCGGCATCGTTTTTTTGCAGAGAAATCAGGCCGAGGTTGTAATGGCAACCGGCGTGACGGGAGTCCTGGGAGAGGATGCTGCGGTACAAAGATTCCGCTTCGGCCAGCTTACCCGTCTGGTGAAACTGAAAAGCCAAATTGAAGAGAACGGCCTGTTGGGGTGCTTCGGGCAGTCCGCTGGGCGATGTGGCAAGGGGCGTGGCCGTCCGTCGCTCCAATTCCGCCGCGACCCGGGCGATGACCTCGTCCCAATCGCCGGGCGCCTTTTGGCGAAACAGCCGCGCGCTGGGATACCAGGGAGTGTCGTCGCGATCTTCGAGCCAGCGCCAACAGCCGTCGAATCGCGACAGAATCCACACCGGCTTGCCCAAGGCGCCGGCCAGATGGGCGACCGCCGTGTCCACGGTGATGACGAGGTCGAGGTTGGCGACCAAGGCGGCCGTGTCGGCGAAGTCTCCAATTTCATCCATCCAGTCATGTGGACGATGTGCCGGCGCCACGTCGTTTTTCTGCGCGCTCGCGGCCCCTTTTTGCAAGCTGACGAAACTGACTCTCGGAACGGCCAACAGGGGAGCCATCCGGGCGAGGGCGATGCTGCGCCGCCGGTCGATGGCATTGGCCTCGGGGTTGTCGGGGCGAGGTTCTCCAGCCCACACCAACCCGACCTTGAGGCCGGGCAGGGTGGCCAGGCGCTCATGCCAAATCGTCGTGAGGACGGTGTTTGCACTGATATAAGGAATGGCGGCGGGGATCGTGTCCACCGTCGTTTCCAGCAGCCGCGGCGCACTCATCAGCGGCAGGTGGTAATCGAAGTCCTCCAAAGGCTCGCCCAGCGCGACGACGCGGGAGATGCCGGGGATGGTGGCGAGCAAGCGCGTTAGCGGCCGGTGGACTTCAAGAATCACGCGGGCTCCGCGGCGGGCGATGAGCGGCGCATAGCGGGCGAATTGCAGTGCGTCGCCGAAGCCCTGTTCGGCGTGGAGCAGAATGGTGCGTCCGGCCAAATCCTCGCCCTGCCAAAGGGGACGAGCGATTTCCCTGGCGGCGATGCTCCGCGCGCCCCCTCGAAAGCGCCATTCGAATTCGTGCCAGCCCTCGGCGAAAGCGCCCTGTTTCAGCAACGCGGTTCCGAGGTTGTAGTGGGCTTCCGGATAATCGGGCTGCTGCTCGATGGCGCTCCGGTAAGCCTCGGCGGCGCGTGCCGGCTGTCCCAGTTCCATGAGGGCCGCTCCCAGATTATTCCGGGCGGTGGTGTAGCTCGGGTGAAGGTCGAGAGCTCGCTCATAGGCGTTGGCGGCTTCCGAAGGACGGCCTGTCGCGTGATAGGCGACACCAAGATTGTAATGTGCGTGCGGATCGTCCGACTTTTGCGCAACGGCCCGGCTGATCAGGGGAACCGCCTGATCGGCCCGCCCATTGCCAAGGGCGATCAGTCCAAGATTGTAAAGGCTGGCCGCGTGATCGGGGATGTCGTCGAGAACCGCTCGATAGAGAACCTCCGCCTCGGTTAACCTGCCCGACTGATGATGCTGCACCGCCCGGGTGAATGAAAGGGCGGGGCCGACCCCGTATTCCTTTTCTTCGATGGTGCTCGAAGAGGTCTGAATGTCCTCGGTCGTACCTTGCGAATGCGCGGCTTCCGGCCATGGCGCCGTGGCGCGCGTGCCCGGCGTTCCCGTCAGTTGTTCCAGGTCCCGGGTGAGCCTGTCGATCACCGGGCTCCAATCGCCCGGCACGGCCTGCCGGAAGAGCCGGGCCGTGGGGTACCAGGGGCTGTCCTCGCGATCCATCAACCAGCGCCAGCATCCGTCGTAGCGCGAAGCGATCCACACCGGCTTGCCCATGGCGCCGGCCAGATGGGCGACCGAGGTATCGACGGCGATTACCAGATCCAGATTGGCGATCAACGCGGCCGTGTCGGCGAAGTCGGTCACCTGGTCCATCGGATCGAACGGGCGGAGTTCGGCGGGAAGCTCCGCCAGTTGCGCGGCCGGACTTCCTTTCTGGAGGCTGACGAAGTTGGCGCCCGGCACGGAGAGCAGGGAGGTCAACCGCCTCAAGCTCATGCTGCGCCGCCGGTCGGTGGCATGGGCGCGAGGGTCGAGGGGGCGAGGATCGCCGGACCATACCAATCCCACCTTGAGACCACGAAGATGGGCAAGCTGTTCGGCCCACGCCGCCACCCGGGAGGCCTCGGGGATGATATAGGGAACGTCGGCGGGAATGGTCTCCACCGTCGTGCACAGAAGGCGGGGCGCGCTCATCATCGGCAGATGGATGTCGAACGCCGGCAGCGGATCACCCATCGTCACGACTTGGGTCACCCCCGGTACGCTGCCCAAAAGCCTCGCCAGCGGCCGATAGACCTCGAGAACGACGCGCGCGCCGCGTGCGGCGAGGGGAATCGCATAGCGGGCGAACTGCAAGATGTCGCCCAATCCCTGCTCGCCATGCAACAGAAGAGTTTGTCCGCGCAGATCTTCGCCATTCCAGCAGGGTTGGGCGAACTGCCGGGAGACAAGGCTGCGGACCGCCCCCTTCCATCGCCATTCGTAATCCCGCCACCCCTCGAGATATTGGCCGTTCTGCAGCAAGGTGGTGGCCAGATTGTAGTGCGCGGCGGGAAAGTCATCGAGGAATAGAAGGGCGGTCCGGAATGCCTTCTCCGCTTCGGTCAGGCGGCCCATGGCCTGCAGGGCGACACCCAGATTGTTGTGGCCCGACGCGGAATCGGGCAGCAGGCGGACCGCCGTCTGGGCCGCCCGGGCGGCTTCGGCGAAGCGTCCCTGGTCGAACAGGGCGGAACTGAGATTGGAGTGGGCGTCCGCGGTCGCCGGATTAAGGATGATGGCCTTTCGGCAGAAATCCGCGCCTTCACCGAGTTTGCCCTGAGCCACCAGGGCGGCGCCCAGGTTGCTGTAGGCTTCCGGATCGTCGGCCCGGAAGGATAGGGCGGCGCGAAACGCGGCCTCGGCCTCTTCCTGTCGATTGAGGCTGTTGAGGGCGATCCCGAGATTGTTGTAAGCGCCAGGATCGTCGGGTCTGATCGTCAGGGCCCTGCGATAGAGAATGACGGCCTCTTCCAGGCGTCCCGCCATCTTCAGCGCCAGCGCCCAGTTATAAAAGGCCGAGGCGAAATCGGGCTGGAGGGTCAAGGCCCTTTGAAAGGCTTCAATCGCTTCCGAGTAACGTCCCAGGCGATGGAGCGAGGCGCCGAGGTTGTTGTGGGCATCGGCGTGGGCAGGCAGAAGAAGGCAGGCCCGGGTGAACAGGTCGATGGCTTTGCCGATGTTGTCGGCAGGCTCGCCTTCGCGCCGCCTGACCAGCGCGAGGCCTTGCTTGTTGAGAGATTCCGCCTGGGTTGCCGCCGTCTGGCCGGAGACTCGCTTCGCCGAGCGCCGCTGCTTGCGGTTCATTCTGCGGATCTCTCCCCGCCAAGGTCATCGGAGTGAAAGGGGTGTTGCACCAAGGACACCGAACAAGGAAAAAGTCAAGCGCCGCCCCACCGATTCAGGCGATGGATCAGAATAGCCGCATCGGATTAATGAAAGCTTGATGCGAACGATCGCGGCCTCAAAAAGACAATGCATCCACAAGATGCCATCGATCGGGATGACGCTTCCGCCACCGCGGCGTCGGAACTGCGGGGCCAGCCCTTCTCCGACTGCCGCGGAGAGGCCTTCAATCGATGCCCCCTGATCTGGCATGCTTCCTGCAGAGAGGTGGGTGGGATAAACGCTTAAGCCAAGTGTTTTCTCGGTTTTTGGTGGGCCCGTGATGGGTCAAAACTGCAGTACGGGGAAAAATCTTCCTAGTGTCAGCTAGGTATCTTTTGCGCAGTGGCCACGGGAAGACATTTGAGCGGTTCTGGTGCGAGCGGGCGGTAAGGGTGGCCCCGGCACCGATCGGAATTGGGAGTCAGGTAAGATGACATCGGTCACATCAACGACGTCCACCACGTCTACGTCCACGTCGACAGCGACCGCCGCGTCGTCGGCCAGCGCGTCTTACAACACCTTTTTGACACTGCTGACCACCCAGTTGCAGAACCAGGATCCGCTGAATCCGACCAATACCGACACCTTCACCAGCGAGATGATCCAATTGTCGGGTGTCGAGCAGGAATTGGCCATCGAAGGGCAGTTGGAGACGATCTCCACCAACCTCAACACGATGACCGCATCGAACGGCCTCGGCTATATCGGCAAGACGGTGACGGCGAGCGGCAGTACGGCCCCCATGCAGAGCGGGTCGGCCAAATGGACCTACACCCTCGACTCGGCGGCTTCCACCGTCACCCTGACGGTGAAGGATAAGGACGGCACTACCGTTTATTCCACGACGGGGGATACCACGTCCGGAACCCATTCCTTCACCTGGGACGGCACGACCACCGACGGGGCAACGGAAACCAGTGGCGACTACACCCTGTCGGTGGCGGCCAAAACAGCCAACGGCACGACGGTCACCACCTCCACCGATCTGGTGGGAACGGTGACCGGCATCGACAGCTCAAGCGGCTCCACCGTTTTGAAGGTCGGTGACGTCGACGTTTCCATTTCCAATGTGGATTCCATTTCTAGTTAAGCCAGACGCAGGCCGAGTAGTGATCTTAAGGAGTTAGGACCATGGACGCAGCAATGTCTTCGGCGGTTTCGGGCCTCCTGGCTGAAAGCACCGCGCTGTCCAATATTTCGAACAATTTGTCAAATTCCCAGACGACGGGCTACAAGTCGGTATCGACGACCTTCACCAGCCTGCTCACGGAGTTGACCAACAGTTCGACCTACACGTCGGGTGGCGTGTCGGCCTCGGCGCGACAGAATGTGCTGGCCCAGGGTACGATCACATCGACGAGCGTCACGACGGATATGGCGATCAGCGGTGCCGGCCTCTTTGCGGTCACCACGAGCCTGACCGCCGGGCAGACCTATTATACGCGGAACGGCGCCTTCGACACCGACTCGACCGGCAATCTCTATCTGTCGGGCACCAACTATTATCTGGAAGGCTACTCGGTCAACAGCGGAACGGCCTCCTCGTCGCTGTCGGTGGTGAATATCGAAAGCCGGGAGATCGACCCGCCGGTGGCTACCTCCACCTATTCCCTGTCGGCCAATTTTCCCGCCGCCGCGCAAAACGATCTGGGAACGATCAGCTATACGACGACCTCGACCCCGTCCACGACCGAGCACTTGTCCGCCGTCTATGTGCAGACCGGATCCGATAGCGCGGCCGGAACCACCACCTATGAGGTGGCGATCGACGCGGCGAACGGAACCACCATCACCGATGGCACGGGGACTTCTGGAAGTCAGCTCCTCTATTCCGTGACAGTCGACTCCGCCGGAGCGATCACCGCCGTGGTCGATATGGCGACGAACACGACGACCACCACGCTGCCCGATATCACGCCGAGCGACGCGTCGACCATATCCTTGTCGACCAACTATACCAGTTGGTCGAGTTTCGCGACCGCCGTCGGGACCGGTTTCAGCCAGACAAAATCGATGACCATCTACGATTCTCTGGGCGTTTCCCACGCCGTCTCCGTGACCTATACGGCGGCAGGCGACAATAAGTGGCTCATGACGGTCAAGTCCGCGAGCGATGGGACATTGGTCGATTCCAACGGTTCGTCGGTGAGCTCCTACAGCTACGAGGTCAGCTTCAATTCCGACGGAACCTATTCCGGCATCACGTCGCTGGGGACGGGGGAAACCAACGCGGGGGGCACGGCCGGGTCGGCGCCCATTTCGTCCACGGGCGGGCCGGAAATTTCGGCGATTTGGACCGATGGCGCCGCTCCGACCACCGGGACATCGGCTGTTTCGATGTTCATCGGGTCCTCCGGCAAGTCGGACGGTTTGTCGCAATATTCCTCGTCTTCGTCGACAGCGGTTTCCATCACGGTGAACAGCTATTCGCAGGATGGCGTGCGGGAGGGAACCCTCTCCAGCGTCGCGGTGAGCAGCGCGGGCGACGTCGTCGCCTCCTACACCAACGGCAATTCCGTGACGATTTACAAAATTCCCGTGGTGACCTTCGCCAACGAGAACGGCCTCACGGCCATGTCGGACGGCGTCTACTCCGAATCGCTTTCGTCGGGAGGTGCCGTCTTCAATACGGCCGGAGAAGGAGCCTCGGGGACGATCGAAGGGGGGGCACTCGAATCCTCGACGGTCAACACCACGACCGAGTTCGCCAACATGATCACTACGCAACAGGCATATTCGGCCGCATCGCAGGTTATCAGCACCGATAAGCAGATGTTTACGTCGCTGATGCAGGCCATAGCCTGACGTCGTGGAGGTGAGCCATGCGATATGATAGCGAAGGCCGCGAATCTCTTAATCTGCTGCAGAAGAAGGCGGCGCGCAAATTGGCCGAGATCCATCAGCTCATGGCTCCCGGTCTCGCGGCGCCCGCCGGTCTGGAAGAACTGCAGCATGCGGCGCAGCTTCGGATGGCCGAACTGTCTCCGGTCGAGCGCGAGAAATTGAAGGCGAAGGCGATCGTCGCCATGAGCCATCTCGAGCGTCTGATGAGTGAAATGTCGCAGCAGCTTGTCGATATCGGCGAAGAATTGCGCAAGGTCAACCGGCAGGGCCAAGCGGTCGGCGCCTATGGCAAAACCGTTGCGCGGGCGGGCCGGCATCGTCCGGCCTATATGTGAGGAGAGATAAAATGGACGCCCCTCGCAAAATACCTGCGCAGGTTGATCCGGCCGCCCCCGGGAACGCGGCGGTCAGTGAATTCGTCGACGTGATGGACGAGTTGAAGTCCATCCTCGCCGAGGAAAACGATCTGCTGAGCCAGGGGCTGCCCGCGTCGGTGCTGGAGACCATCGGTGAAAAGGAACAGCTTTCACAGAAATACGGAGTTCTGGGCAACGACCTGGTCGATCGCTCCGGGGGGCAGATCCTGAGCGACGGCGCCTTGCGCGAAAAGCTTTTGGAGGCTTCGGCCGAACTGGTGGCGATGACCGAAGAGAACCGTCAATTGCTGAGCAATGCCTTGGCCGCGACCCGTCGACGCGTCGACAAGGTGATGGATGCGATCCGCACCTGTGAAGAAGACGACACCCGGAATTCCGATGACCAGCCCTCGCCGCGGCGGGGCTAGGTCGCCGTGACGGAGTAACGCCCATGGCCGGTCTCAACGTTGCACTTTCCACCGCGGTGAGTTCGCTTCTTCTGCTCGAAAAGCAGATGAGCGTCACTTCGAACAACATCTCCAACGCCAATACCACCGGTTATTCGAAGGAGTCGGTTCAGGTCGCCTCGTCCGTCACGGGCGGCGTCGGGACCGGCGTGACCGATCTGGGGACCGTCAGCGACGTCGACAAGTTCCTGCAGAATTCGGTGTTGTCGGCCAATACCGAATCGTCTCAGGCGAGCGCGTACAGTTCTTTGTACCAGGATCTGCAGAACGCGTTGGGGCAGGTCACCTCCAACGAAACGGGCGGGAACGACATTTCTTCGCAGCTCGGCACGCTGGAAACGGCCCTGTCCACTCTGTCGACGACGCCCTCCAATACCGCGCAGCTCACCAACGTGGTGCAGGATCTGGACAACCTGACGTCCAATCTGCGGTCTGTTTCCTCGAAAATTCAGCAACTGCGCACGAGCGCCGACAGTCAGATCAGCCAGACGGTCGACGACGCGAATACGCAACTGGACACGATCAACGGTCTCAACAACCAGATCATCAGCGCCGAGAATCAAGGGCAGTCGACGGCGGCACTCAGCGATTTGCGCATGAATGCGTTGAAGAGCTTGAGCTCGGATCTGGACGTGAACTATTACGTCAAAAGCGACGGCGGGATGGAAGTGTTCACCACGTCGGGGCAACAATTGATCACTGGGGGCTCCGTCAGCAAGCTGTCCCATACCTCGGTCCCGGTCTCGGCCAATACGACCTATGCCTCCGGCGGCATCAACGGGATCATGGTGGGCGGCACCGACATCACCAGCGAGATCAGCTCCGGCAAATTGGCGGGTTTGATCCAGCAGCGCGATACCGAGCTGCCGAATGCGCAGAACGCCTTGGATACGCTGTCGCAAAGTTTGAGTTCCACCTTGAACTCCATCACCAGCCAGGGGACTGCCAATCCGGCCCCCTCGACGCTGACCAGCGCCACGGGTACCAGCTTCGCTTCCACCGATAAGGTTGCCCCATCGTCGAATTTGACGGTTCGGGTGGCGATGGTCGATTCGTCGGGACAGGTGCAAAACTTCCAGGACGTCGATCTGAGCGGCGCCGCCACGGTGGCCGATATCGTCAGCGATATCAACACGGCCTTCGGATCGCCCACGCCGCCGGTCGCCAGTTTGAACGGATCGGGGCAACTGGTCCTGTCCTCGACGACATCCGGGCAGGGAATCGCCGTCAGCACGGTCAGCGGAAGTCTGGCGTCGGTCAGCACGTTGACGGATGGCACCACCACGACGGGAACCTCGACGAATTTCGGCAGCTTTTTCCATCTGAACGATGTGATTACGGGGGGCTCGTCCGCCACGAGCATCTCGGTCAACTCGTCGTTGCTGAAGAATGCCGACTTGTTCCCCTCCGCGACCTTAAATACCGGGAGCACGACCTATCCCTATTCGGGAATCGGCGCCAGTGACGGTTCGATCGCCACCTCGCTTGAGAACGCATTGCTGGCTTCCAACAATTTCACCGCCAATACGGCGGTAGGCACCACCGCCGAATCCAGCACGACGACGCCCCTTGGATTATCCGGCAGTTTTTCGATCGATGGCGGCACCAGCCGGGTCGGTGTGACGGTGACCTCGACGATGACCCTGTCGGATATCGCCGAGGCGATCAATACGGCGGCAACGTCGGCCGGAGCCACCGGTGTCACCGCGTCGGTCGTCGGCAACGGAAATTACCAGTTACAGATTACCACCGGTGGGTCGACCCTGACCTTCGGCAACATCAGCGGCAACGTCATTTCCAGCCTTGGTTTGTCCAGCTCGCCCTCGGGCTATCTGGGAACGACGTCCTCGACCTTTTCGGGTTACGCCGCTTCGATCATTTCCGATGTTGCCGCGCGAGCGAGCAACGCATCGACGGCGGCCACCTCTTCACAGACGACATTGTCGACGATGACGAACAATCTCAGCGCTCAATCCGGTGTGAATACCGATGAGGAAATGGCCAAACTGACCGAGCTGCAGAATGCTTACGCCTCGTCGGCGAAAGTGGTGAGCACGGTTCAAACGATGTTCAATGCCCTTCTGCAGGCCGTCAATGGTTAACGCCGGCAGGATGGGATGGAGTAAAGTCCGATGACCAGAGTTTCCACACTCCAAATGAATGCGGTGACCGTTGGTTCGGCATTGGGGGTGCAATCCCAATACTCCCAGGCCGAGATCCAAGAGTCGTCCGGATTGATTGCTTCGGATTTCGCCGGCCTTGGCGGAACCAGCAGCAACGAGATGCTCAATCTCGAAAACGACATCGGGCAGGCGCAAACCTGGGCATCCAACGCGACATCCGTCGGCACTCGCACGCAGGCCATGTATTCGTCTCTCGGCAATATGGTGTCGACCGTTACCACCCTGGAGAGCAAGATCAGCGCGGCCTCGTCGTCCGCCGATAATTCGTCCTTGCAGGCGGCTGTTCAGGAACTGCAGAAGACCCTGGTTGCCCAGATGAATTCGCAGGTTGGAGGGAACTATCTGTTCTCCGGCAGCAGCACCAGCACGGCTCCCGTCGACTTGACCAACTATCAGTCGTCAAGCTATAGCGGCGCGGGGACGAATAGCCGTTATAGCTATTATAACGGCGACAGCAACGTGCTCTCGGTTCGCATCTCGGACCAGCAGACGGTTTCCTACGGCGTGACGGCGAACAGTGCCGGGTTCGAAGAAGCCCTGCGGGCGACGCAGGCGGTGAGCGATGCCGCCGGCGGCGCGTTGGATTCCAGTACGCTGACGGCCACCGACCCGTCGGCCTCCAGTTCCGTGACCGCGGGTACCATCGACATCAATGGCGCGTCGATTACGGTCAATGCGGGCGATTCCCTCGATACCATCGCCAGCAACATCAATGCCGCCTCCTCCGCCACGAATCCCATTTCGGCGAAGATCGTCTACAACGGCAGCTCCTATGCGCTTCAGGTTTCCAGCGGCAGCAGTTCGACGGATCTGACCATTAGCGATCCAACCGGTCTCGGCCTGGCCAGCACCACCTATACGACGTCTTTTCAGGCTACGATGAAATCGGCGCTCGCCACCGCCAACAGCGCGGTGACCGATCTGTCCAACCAGCAGGAAGCGGTCGCTGTGAAATCCAGCGAGTTGAGTTCCGCCAAGACCCAGCTCACGACCTATGTGACCTATCTGCAAAGTTCGTTGAGCGGCGTCAAGGACGTCGATACCGCGCAGGCGGCGGCAAAAGTGTCCCAGTATCAGACACAGTTGCAGGCGTCTTATATGGCGGTGGCCCAGATCAGCAAGGTCAACTTGGCGCAGTATCTCTAAGGACCGGATTCAGTAAAGTCATCGCGTTCTAAAGGCGTATCGTCAGTTGCCGCTTGGGTTTCGCGATTAAATCAAAAGCCGTTATGCCCGGCCTTGAGCCGGGCTCCACGCCCCGAACAAGTCTCTGTCGTTCGCTCCCACCACGTGGATGGCCGTGTCGAGCACGGCCATGACTGTTTCTGAGGCAATCAGCACGATATCCCGGTAACTGACGATAGGCCCTAAGGGCAGGCAAATTTTGCCTGCGCTCTTTGTTCATGTCCGTCCGGCCCTGTCCGATGACGAACCCGGGCGGGCCGAAATGGAAAGAGCTTCAGGTTTTTGGACCTGAAGCTCTTTGACGTGAAGCGATCCTTGAGCGTCGACGCCGTCTAGAACGGCGCGATGGTATCGAAGATCTGCTGGCCGTAGCGCGGTTGCTGGACATCGGCCAGCGTACCTCGTCCGCCGTAGACGATGCGCGCCTCGGCAATTTTGTCCGAGGTGATGGTATTGAGCGAGGATATGTCTTCGATCCGGATGATACCCTGGACCGAAAGCTCGCGCAGATCGCCATTGACCCGCAGTTCCTGCTTTCCGGCGATGACCAGATTGCCGTTGGGCAGTTTCTGGGTGACGGTGGCGGCCAGATTGATCGTCACCTGTTCCGACCGGGCCGAAGTGCCGGTCCCCGACATGCCGCTCGAGCTGTTCACGCTGACCAGGCTGCTGGCCGTCGATCCGGCGAAGACCTTGCCGATGCTGCTTTCCAGGCCGAAAAAATTCGGAACGCCCATGGCTTCCGAGCCGGTGGTGCCCGTCGAGGTCTTGTTGCTGAGAGAGCCGCTCTCGTTGATGCTGATCGCGACGGTCAGGATATCGCCGATTTCCGTGGCCCGCTGATCCTTGAAGAAGGCGCGCGACCCCGACCGCCAAAGCGAATTGGTGCCGTTCGGCGGCGATGTCGGGGCCGGCATCGGCATGCTGACGGGATGATAGTTGGGGGCTTGAGTCGGATCTTGGATCCGCGAAATCTTGGGCTGCTCGCCCACTTCGGACATGCGTTCGAAGAAATTGCAGCCGCTGATCGAGGCCGTCGCCGAAAGCAGCAGGGCGGCTTTGAATGAGAACGACGACTTGCGCGACATGGTCTAACTCCTCAATTGGCCAGGGCGGTGGCGCCGTTCAGCGACACGCTCACCACATTCGGCCCTTCGATCCGGCCTTCGACGGTCAGGTTGCTATGGCTGTTGGTGACCCGGATGAGGTCTCCCACGCTGCCTTGCTCGACGGCATGCCCCTGGGTCGATAGCGACATCGAGCCATATTTCAAGACCATGGTGACCAGGGCGCCGCGCGCCACCGCCACCGGTTTTTGCAGATCGGCGGTCGAGACCATCTGTCCGCTGCGAATCGTCTGGCGCGGCGTCATGCCGACGATCTGGGTGGGATCGATGGCGACGTCCCTGCGAACCACGTCCTCGCGCATCTTCATCCAGGTGAGGTCGCGCTGGGTAATCACGTCGCCACGGGTGGCCTGGCGGTTCAATACGGGAATATCGATGGTCTGGAAGACGCGGCCGGTCACGCGCAGGCGTGTGGCGCTGGGTGAGTTGGCCGGCACTTCGACGGTCGCGGTGAACCGCTTGTAGCGGCTGTCGTAGAACAGATCGCGCACGCCGATGCGCAGATCGACGCCGACCGGCACGACGATCTGCGCCGCCCGGTTGGCCAGTTCGATCTGGCAATCTCCGGCGACACCTTGTCCGGCCAGGGCCGACAACAGTTCCGCTTCAATCTGGTCGTGGGTCAGGGTCACGCCGGCCCGCTCGACCACCGCTTGTTCGAAGGCGTTCTGCGGACGCCAATCGAGGCCGTTCATCATCGCCACGCGCTGGAGCCAGTCCGCGTCGAGCGTCGCCCGACGGCCGGGAGCCGGCGAGCGGGCAATGGCGACTTCGGCCTTGGCGCCCACGTTGTCGAACAGATCGCCCAGCTTCAGCACCTCGCCGTCGACCACGACATTGGGTCGCAGCAACGCTCCGGCGTACGCCGAAGAGGCGACGAGGCTGAAGGCGAATGCGAGGGGAAGAAGCGCGCGGTTCATGACGATTGCCCCTTACGATTTGAGCTGAGAAGTCGTCTGCATCATGCTGTCGGTGGTCTGAATCACCTTGGAATTCATTTCATAGGCGCGCTGGGCGCTGATCATGTTGGTGACTTCCGAGACCACATTGACGTTCGATTGCTCGAGATAGCCTTGCAGGATCGTACCGAAACCGGTGCTTCCGGGGCTTCCGGTGATCGGCGCTCCCGAAGATGCGGTCTGCAGGAACAGGTTGTTGCCTTCCGCCTCGAGGCCGGCCTCGTTGGGGAAGTTGGCCAAATTAAGCTGGCCGACGACGGTCGCCGTGGTCTGACCGTCCAGCGTCACGGAGACCTGTCCGGAGCTATTGATGGTCGTGCTCAACGCGTTGCTGGGAATGTTGATGCCCGGCAGGACGGTGTAGCCCTCGGCGGTGACGATCTGCCCCGCCGCGCTGAGCGCCAGGGTGCCGTCGCGGGTATAAGCCGTGGATCCGTTCGGCAGCTGGATCTGGAAATAACCTTTGCCCTGGACCGCAAGGTCGAGGGTGTTGTTGGTGTTGCTCAGGCTGCCTTGTTCGGTGGCGCGGTAGACCGAAGCGGTCTTCACGCCGAGGCCGAGCTGGATGCCCGACGGCACGATGGTGTTGTTGTCCGACGAGAAAGTGCCGACACGCTGAAGATTTTGATAAAGAAGGTCGGTGAACTCCGGAAGCCGCCGATTGTAGGCGGTGGTGTTCATGTTGGCGATGTTGTTCGAGATCACTTCCACGTTGGTCTGCTGTGCCTGCATACCGGTGGCGGCAATGTTCATGGCCCGCATGGTCTCTATTCCTTCTTACGCGTTCTGCTGGGACTGAGACAGCACCGACATGGCTTTCAATTGCCGGCTGTTCTCATTGTCGATGAGATTTTGGATGCTTTCGTAGTTCCGCATGATGGTCATCATGTTGGTCATTTCGGCCACCGGCTGAACGTTGGATTCCTCCAGCATTCCCTGCGAAACATTGGGGCTGTCGGCCAAGTTCGGCGTCTGCGTGGTCTGATAGGTGCCGTCGCCGGCGGCGCGGAGCTGCTGGTCGTTGTCGAACGTCACCACCTTCATCTTGCCGATGACGCCGTTTTCGCTGGACAGCGTTCCGTCGCCGGCGATCGAGATCTCCGCCTCGTTGGGGGCGAGCACGATCGGTGTGTCGCTCTGCTGGAGCACCGGATAACCGGAGGCCGTGACCACCATGCCGTTTTCGTCCAGGCGGAAATGGCCCTCGCGGGTGTAGCGCTGGCCGGCCGGGGTATCGATGGTAAAATAGCCGTCGCCGTGGATGGACACATCGAGCGGCGCCCCGGTCTGGGTGACCGGACCCTCGCGGGTATCGCGCAGCATGCCCTGGTCCCGGACGAAGGAAACCTTCTGGCCGAACGGTGTGGTGTCGGTCTTCGACTTCACGACGTAGTCGCTGAACATCACCTGCTGGGTTTTGTAGGACGGCGTATTGGCGTTCGCCAAATTATTCGCCACAACCTCCATCTGCCGCCACAAGGCGGCTTGGCGAGAGAGGGCGACGTAAGATGTGTTTTCCATCACACTGGTCCTGCAAATGACAGTCGCCAACCGATATGCAGTTGCCGTGCCAGAATATGGAAAATGGCGGGAAGTCTCGTTTCCTTGATGTTTCGACCCGGGTTTTCATGGGGCGGGGTCCCGCCGGGGTAAGCCGTGCCGGGTAGTTATTGCCCGGTACCGGCCCACTTGTTATGGTGCGCCGCCGGCCGACATTTCGTCGGCCTATCAATCTCTTGTTAACCGCCGGTGGCTAGAGTGTGGGGTGAGTTACTCCGGGCGCCGGCCAGGGGCCCAATGGGGACGGAGCACCATGGCCGAAGATCTTGAAGACGATTTCGAAGAAGGTGAAGCTTCCGACGAACTGGAGTCCGTGCCGGAACGACGCGGTGGCGGACCCAACCGGAAAAAGCTGATTTTAGTTGTCGTGTTGATCCTTGTCGTGGTCGGCGCGGCGGGAGCCCTTTATTTCACGGGCGTGTTCGATTCTCTTTTCCACTCGACGAAGAGCGAGAAGAAGGTCGAAGAAGAAAAACCTAAGGAAGTTCACGCGGCGGTTTTCTATGATTTGCCGGAGATCCTGGTTAATCTGAACACGTCGGGACGCAAGCAGAATTTCTTGAAGATCCGGATTAGTCTGGAATTGGAAAGTCCGCTCGACGTTTCGAAGATCGAGGGCGTGATGCCGCGGATCATCGACAACTTCCAGGTCTACCTGCGCGAGTTGCGCATCGAAGATCTGCAGGGATCCGCCGGCATGTTGCGTTTGCGCGAGGAACTGCTGACCCGTGTCAACAACGCGGTCAAGCCGGCCAAAGTCAACGACGTGCTGTTCAAGGAAATGCTAGTTCAGTGACGGATGGATGCCCGCATGGCTGAGAACGTCGAAGATGGTGGGGAAAGTCGTTCGAACGAGGACGAAGAAGCCCTCATGAAGGAATGGGCCGCCATGGCTGGCGGCGATGAGGACGACGCGGCCGGCGGTGGGGCCGGTGCCGGGGCGGCCGAGGGTGGTGACGAAGGCGGCGATATGGCCGCCGAATGGGAAGCCATGCTGGGGGCCGGCGACGATGCCGATGCCGACGGCGGCGAAGACGGCGCCATGGGTGGCGGCACGACCACCCGCGTTCTCAATCAGGACGAAATCGATTCGCTTCTGGGCTTCGACGATTCGGCTGGCGGAAGCGGCGATCGCTCGGGAATCCAGGCCATCCTCAATTCGGCCCTGGTCTCCTACGAACGCCTTCCCATGCTGGAAGTGGTGTTCGATCGCCTGGTCCGCATGATGTCGACCAGCATGCGTAATTTCACCTCCGACAATGTCGAGGTTTCGCTCGATAACATCCTGTCCCTGCGTTTCGGCGATTATCTCAACTCCATTCCGCTGCCGGCCATGCTGGCGGTGTTCAAGGCCGAGGAATGGGATAATTACGGGCTGCTGACCGTCGATTCGTCCCTCATCTATTCGATCGTCGACGTGCTGCTCGGCGGGCGCCGGGGAACAGCCGCGATGCGGATCGAGGGGCGGCCATACACCACCATCGAACGCAATCTGGTGGAGCGGATGGTCCATGTGGTCCTGGCGGACCTGTCGGCCGCGTTCGACCCCTTGTCTCCGGTGACGTTCCGTTTCGACCGTCTGGAAACCAATCCTCGTTTCGCGACCATTTCCCGACCCAGCAATGCCGCCATCGTCGCCAAGCTGCGCATCGACATGGAAGACCGCGGCGGCCGGCTGGAACTGATGTTGCCCTATGCCACCCTGGAGCCCGTTCGCGAGCTCTTGCTGCAGATGTTCATGGGCGAGAAGTTCGGCCGCGATTCGATTTGGGAAACCCATTTGGCCGAAGAGCTGTGGCTGACCGACGTGGAAATGGAGGCGGTGCTCGACGAACAGGTGATGCCGTTGCGCGACATCCTCGGACTGCGGATCGGTTCGAAGATCATGCTGAACGCCATGCCCGATTCGAAGGTCGAGCTCAGATGCGGCGACGTGCCCATGTTTGGAGGGAAGATGGGGCGCAAGGGCACTCACATCGCCATTCGCATCGACGAGAAGATCAAGAAGGAGAAAGTCTGATGGACTATAAGCTCGTTCTTGATCTCATCATTGCGATTCTGTTGGCGGCGACCATCGCCTCTGCGGCCGTCCTCAACAACAAGCTCAATCAGTTGCGGAAGAACCGCGACGACTTGGCCAAGCTCGTCGCCGCCTTCAATGATGCGACGGTTCGCGCCGAGGCGGGTATCCCGAAATTGAAGCGGGCTTCCGAAGAGGCCAGCTCGACCCTGATCGACCGGGTGGAGAAAGCTCAATCCCTGCGCGACGATCTGGCGTTCATGATCGAGCGGGCCGATGCCATGGCCAATCGGCTGGAAGGATCGGTGCGCACGGCCCGTGGCGAGGCCAAGCCCGTTCCGGCGCCGGCCTCCAGTACGGCGCCTCTTCGTGGTCCCTCCATACGGCCCGCGCCGGCATCTCAGCCCGTCCCGAAAGTTTCCGTGCCGCCTTTGACGGCAAGCCGGGACGATACTTTGGATGATGACCGTTCGGAAGCGGAGCGCGAACTTCTCCGCGCCCTGCAGGCCGTTCGGTGACAGGAAGGAAGACAATGGCCAAGAAAGCCAAGCCCATTCCTGCCGCTCCGAGCTCCCCGTTCTCGCGTCAGCAGGGGATTGACAGGGGACGGACGGCGCCCGGTATCCGCCTGCTGCCGGTGACGATTTTCGTCGCGGTTCTCATGCTGTCGGTTCGGGTCAACGACATTTGGAGGGGGGTGACGTCCATCGATGTCTCTCCCGTCTTGTTGAACGAGACGCAGGCGCAGCAACCACCCCCGCCCGGCGGCCGCAAACGCGGACAACCTTCGCCGAGCACCACCGCGGATAGCGGTGCCGCCGCGACTGCGTCCTCGGCGGCATCCTCCTCCACCTCCGCGTCCTCGCAGGCCGCATCGTCCCCGGCGGCGGCCCCCGCCGTGGCCGCGTCGTCGTCCGCCGGAGCCTCGGAAGGCGAGCCGCCGACCTTCACGCAGAACGAAGTCGACGTCCTGCAGAAGTTGTCGGAACGTCGCGAGTCGTTGGACGCCAGGCAGCGCGATCTTGATCTGCGCGAGAATATGATCAAGGCGGCCGAAGGCCGAATCGACAAAAAGATCTCGGAAATGAAAAGCCTGCAATCCAATGTCGAAGCGATGTTGAAGCAGGTTGATGACCAGGACGACGGAAAGATGAAAAGCCTGGTCAAGATTTATGAGAACATGAAACCGAAAGACGCGGCACGTATTTTCGAACAACTCGACATGCCGATCCTGCTGGGCGTGATCACTCATATGAAAGAGCAAAAAGTCGCTCCGGTCATGGAAGCCATGGATCCGATGAAAGCTAAAACATTGACCGACGCCATTGCGATGCGGCGTGCTACAAAAGCGGAAGGTCGCAACGGCAGTTAGCCGAATAATTGGAAAAACACTTGATCCGAGTGGAGTTCTGTATTTTAACTAGACATCAAAACCACTGTTTTAGCCGATTGGCAATTTGCTCAGTGGCGTAAAAGGAGTGACGGATGGCAGTCGACAAGAACATGCATGTTTTGATTGTGGACGATTACAAGACCATGTTGCGTATCATCCGCAACCTCCTCCGGCAGTTGGGTTTCGTCAATATCGACGAGGCGACCGACGGATCGATGGCGTTGCAAATGATGCGTGGCGGTAATTACGGTCTGGTGATCTCGGATTGGAACATGGAACCGATGACCGGTCTTCAGCTCTTGCGCGAAGTTCGTGGCGATGCCAAGCTGAAGAATACCCCCTTCATCATGGTGACGGCCGAGTCCAAGTCGGAAAACGTCATTGCCGCCAAGGAAGCCGGTGTTTCCAACTATATCGTCAAGCCGTTCAACGCTGAAACTTTGCAAGCCAAAATGGTCAGCGTCCTTGGCGAATTCTGAGGAGACGTTGCATGTCGTCGACCATTGACCGTGATCTGGCCTTGCATCTTGAGGCGCTGCGCAAGCAAAAAGGGGACACGGTCAAGGTCGAGGAAGTGGGCGATGTGGTCCGCTCTTTGCTGGCGTCGCTTTCCGGCGACGTTTCGGCGGGCGACCTCAAGCTTTATGGCGAGGTTCAAGCGCTCGCGGCTTATATTCATAACGCCAAAGTCGAGATCGCGGCTCTTCGCCCACAAGACATTCAGCACGAATATATCGCCTCGGCGACGGACGAGTTGGACGCCATCGTCGGCGCCACTGAAAATGCGACCAATTCCATTCTCGACGCCGCGGAAAAGCTGGACTCTCTCAGCTCTGACATGACGCCGGACGTCGGTCAGAAGCTGACAGAGCAAATTACCCTCATCTATGAGGCTTGCAATTTCCAAGACATTACCGGCCAGCGGATCACCAAGGTCGTGAGGGCGCTCAAACATATCGAAGAGCGCATTGACGCACTGGTTCTCGCTTTCGGTCCCGAGGTTGCGACTTCAGCACCGGGGACGTCCAAACCGGACGAGACGGCGCCTCTCACCGACCAGGATCTGCTGAATGGTCCTCAGCTACCAGACCAGGCCCACGACCAGGCCTCCATCGACGCCCTTTTCGACAACATTTGAGGATGGCATCTCCGGCCGTAAGCCGTATGCACCAGCGGGTCGCAAAGTGAAATCCACCGCTGGATTATCTGTTGGCATTGTCGTTGTGGGGACGGTGATTTGGTTCAATCTGGCCGGATTGGCGGTTTCTTCTCAATCGGGGGGCGGCCTCTTGCGGAGGTCTGGAGGCGCCGTGTAATGGAACTTCGGCGTCTGTTCCAGATCTTGCCGAGGATACTGCTGCTGGGGGGGCTGGCCTGGGGCGTTTCCAATGCTCCGGCGTGGGGGCAGGCGTCTTCACAGACCGGCGCCTCGCCAAGGGGAGCCCAATACAACGGCTTCGGCCGCATGGTCTTCGATTGGGATGGTCCGACCAGTTATTCCGCCGACGTGATCAATGGCGAGTTGGTCTTGCGCTTCGATCAGCCGGTCAAGGGCGATTTTCATAGTCTGCTGCGGCCGCTGTCGCAATATTTGAAGACGGTTTCGGTCAGTTCCGACGGCAAAACGGCCACCTTCCCCTTGACCCATCCCATCCAGGTGCGCGCTTTCGGGGGCAGCGGCAACAGCGTGATCGTCGATTTGGTGGACAAGCCCGACGCCTCCGCACGTTCGAACCAGGCGGAAGCCAAGCCGCCGGCCTCGGCCTCTTCGGGCGACGCACCTTCCGGCCAAGCACAGTCATCCGCGACGGAGGGCGAGGGGCCGCTGTCGCTATTGCCGCCATCGGCACCACCACCATCATCACAATTGCCGCCGTCAGCGGCCGCCGCACCACCGCCGGCACCCGCCACCCCTCCGGTTGCGGCGAAGCAGCGGCCGGCAGGTGAGGCTCCGGCCGTCGAGGTTCGCGCCGGGGAGCATGGCAGCTTCAACCGTGTGGTCTTCTCCTGGCCGCAGACCGTCGACTATAAGGTCGAGAAGCAGGGGGGGCGGGCCACGGTGACGTTCGCCAAGCCGGCTCGCTTCGATCTGGCGGGGTTGCAGACGAGTTTGCCCTCGGATATCCGGCTTCTCTCCGCCGATGGGGGCGGGAAGTCGGCGACCGTCGCGCTTTCGATTCCGGAAAATGCCCGGCTGCGTCATTTTGCCTCTGGACCCAAGGTGGTTTTGGATATCGTCCGCGATTCCAACAGTCCGCCTCCGGCTCCCCCGGCTACGGCGCAACAATCCCCGCCTCCGGGTAACAACGATGTCACGCTGCCGTCTCTGAAGCCGCTGGTTCCCGAGGATCAGCCGACGCTGCCCTCCGAAAGTCTGGCGGCGGCCCAATCGGCCCCGCCTCCCATGGTGAAACCGGTCCAGCCGCCGGCGAAGTCAAACGCCACCGAACCGCCGCCGCCCGCCACCGACGCCCGGCCGGCGGTGGCCGCGCATCCGTTGCCCGCCGACGACGACAAGGTGTTCAGTCTCAGCGTGTCCTGGGAAAAACCGGTGGCTGCGGCCGTCTTTCGCCGGGCGGGTTATTTGTGGCTGGTTTTCGACCGCAAGCAGGAGGTCGACACGAAATTGATGCGCCGTCTGGGAGGCGAGGCTGTTAGCGAAGTGACGCAGATTCCCAACCACGAGGCGACGATATTGCGTCTGGTGGTTCAACCCGACTATGCGCCGAGCGTGAGGCGTGAGGGGTTGCTATGGGTCATCGATCTCATGCATCAGCCGGCGGAGCCCAAGGATCCGATCCGGATAACGGCCCCGGCGGCCTTGACCAACGGCATCGGGATCGTCCTCACCGTGGCGGACGCCGGCAATGTGATCTCCGTTGCCGATCCCGAGGTCGGCGACACCATGATGGTGGTTCCCGTCATCACTCTTGGTTCAGGCGTTTACCCCGGACGCGATACGCCGGACGTTGAATTGCTGCCAACCGTGCAGGGAATCGCCTTGCTTCCCCACGCCGACGGGCTGGACGTCCGTTCGACACGCGGCAGCGTATCCATCGGTATGCCGACCGGGGCGGGGCTTCGCTTGTCCACGGACGGCAATCGCGCGATTCCGTCCGTCAAACGGTCCTCCCGGGAAGGATTCTTCGACGTTGGGACCTGGAAGCGCGGTGGTCCGGAAGCTTTTGCCGCCGAGCGGCGCACCTTCGAGGCGGGTTTGGCGATGATCCCTCCCGCCGGGCGGAGTGGGGCCCATATGGAGGCGGCGCAATTCTTCTTTGCCAATGGTTTTGCCGCCGAAGCATTGGGATTCCTCCGGTTGGCGGCGGATGAGGAACCCTCCCTGGCCGACACCGGACCCTATCGGGCCTTGCGCGGCGCCTGTCAATTGTTGATGGGACGCGAAGAGATGGCTGTGGCCGATCTCGACAACCCCCTGGTCAAGGACGATCCGGAAAGCCGGGTGTGGCAGGCCGCTGCTCACGCCGCTGCCGGTGATGCTCCGGCCAGTTGGGAAAAGCCCTTGGCCGCCGGGCTGCCGATCTTCGGAAATTATCCGAAGCCCTTGGCTTGGCCGCTGGCGGTGATTTCCGCCAAGGCGGCGCTGGCTGCCGGGGATGACGATGCCGCCCAGAAGTCGCTCGATGTTCTGGATCGTTCGATCATGTCTCCTCGCGAGTCGGTGTTGCTGGATTTCCTGCATGGCGCCTACAGCGAAATGAATGGGCAGTTCGATCAGGCGCTCGATAATTACGATCACGCGGCGCAAGGGGACAATCGCGAATACCGGGCCCGGGCGTCGTTGGCGGCGATAGAGCTGCAGCTGAGGCTGGGGCGGATCACGCCGCGGGATGCGGCCGAGAAGCTCGATCGGCTGAGGTTCGGCTGGCGGGAGGAGGATTTCGAGTTCGGTCTGCTGAAGCGTTTGGGTGAGCTGCAGATCAGGGCGGGAGATTATCCCGAGGCCTTGCGCACATTGCGCTCCGTGGTCAGCAATTATCCGGACAACAAGAACACTCCCTCGGTCTCGAAGATGATGACCGACACCTTTACCAAGCTCTACCTCGAAGGGGCGGCCGACATGATGCCGCCGGTGTCGGCGATCGGACTTTATGACGAGTTCCGTGATCTGACCCCCACCGGAGCCAAGGGTGACGAAATGATCCGCAAATTGGCGGACCGCCTAGCTTCGGTCGATCTGCTCGATCGTGCCGCCGAATTGTTGAAGCATCAAGTGACTTACCGCTTGCAGGGGCTCGACAAGGCCCGTGTCGGAGCCCAGCTCGCTCTGCTGGACCTGCTGAATCGCCAGCCGCAGCCGGCCCTGGACGCCATCGTGAACAGCGAGGCCGACGGTTTGCCGCAGGAATTGCAGCGTCAACGCAAGCACCTGAAAGCGCGCGCTTTGGCCGATCTTGATCGGGTTCCGGAAGCCATCCAACTGCTCGTCGGCGATGCCAGCAGCGAGGCGGCTCAATTGAGAGCCGAAATCTATTGGCATAAGCAGGATTGGCCGAATGCCGCCCTGGCGTTCGAAGCCATGGTGCCCCGTCCGGACCGTGGCGCGCCTCTCGACGACGTGACGTCCCGACTGGTCCTCAATTGGGCGACGGCCCTGGCCCTGGGCAATGACGAACGCGGATTGGCTGCGCTGCGGCGGTCCTTCGGCCCGTCGTTCGCCGGCACGGCTTACGACGACGGCTTCACATTGTTGACCAGCGCTCTTGACCGGGATCTTCCCGATATGCCGGCGATCGCCGCGAAGATCAAGGAAGCCGAAGGCTTCCAGACCTTCATGAGCAATTACAAGAAGCGGCTGCGGGCGGGTGGATTGTCGGGAATCAATTGACCGGAGGTTGCCGGGGGCAATACCGATTGCGCCGCCCGCTTAAGCCTTTCTTAAAGGCGAACAGGGCATGGTTAACCTCCGTCATTCCGTGAGACCCAGGCCGTGGACCATTCCCAGACGACGAAAGGGCCGAAGCAGGAGATCGCGGTCGCCCTGTCTTATAAACCGGATCAGGGGGACGGCGCACCGAAGGTCGTCGCCAGCGGACGGGGTTCGGTGGCCAGGGAAATTCTCGACCGGGCCTTCGCCAACGGGGTCAAGGTCCGGGAGGATGCGGATCTTGTCGAACTGTTGGCCGCCGTCGATGTCGATAGCGTCATTCCACTGGAAGCCTTCATGGCTGTGGCCGAAATCCTGGCCTATGTGTACCAAGCCAATCAGCAGGCGGGCCCCGCCTCCTCATTTACGCAGAGTGGCGGATCATGACCAGTGCCGAGGAAACAAGGGAAGAACTCGCCAAGGTATCGTCGCTGGCGATGACCGCGCGCCGTTTGTTGGCCGGCGGAAAACTGGTCGATCTGGCGGCATTGGAGGAACGGGTCCGTATCTTATGCGGAACCGTTCAGGCGATGCCGCGCGAAGAGGGGCAGAGTTTGCTGGACGATATGCGTTCGTTGATCAATAAGCTCGACCAGTTGCGCGGAGAATTGGAACTCCGGCTGACGATTAGTCGCGGCGACGCGGCGGAAAACGCCGGCGGCTCCGATGACGGCAAGACGTCGAGCGGAGGATGATCGCCGGCAAGCGGGATTTGAACCTATGAATTGGGACATCTACTTGCGGAGCTTGGCCGTCCTGGCCTTGGTGGTGGGGCTCATCGCCGCCGTGGCATGGTTGGCCCGCCGGTTGGGCATGGGAATCCTCGTGCCCCGTGGCAACCGGCGGCGGCGGCTGTCGATCGAGGAAATTTTGCCTCTCGATAACCGTCGGCGCCTGGTGGTGGTTCGTTGGGATGGTTCCGAACATCTGCTGTTGGTCGGGGGCACATCGGATATTGTGGTGGATCGGGGCGTCCGGACGGCTTTCGCGGCCGATCTCGCGCGCGTCGAGGAAAAGGAAACGAATCAGTGAGGCGGCGGCTTTATTGGGGACTGGCGACCTTCACATTGGTGATGGGGGGGCTTTGCGCGGCCCATCCCGCCGCCGCTCAGCAGCTTTCTCTCGATCTCGGAGAGGGGGCCTCCACCACGGGGCGGCTGGTCCAGTTGATCGTCCTGATGACGGTGCTTTCCCTGGCGCCGGCCATCCTCGTCATGGTGACCTCATTCACCCGTATCGTCGTCGTGCTTTCCTTCCTGCGCCAGGCTTTGGGCACTCAGACCGCGCCGCCCAACATGGTGGTGACCAGTCTGGCATTGTTCCTGACGGCCTTCATCATGATGCCGACGCTTCAGGCGTCCTATACCCAGGGCATTCAGCCGCTGCTGGCCAACAAGATCGATGAGATGGAGGCTTTCGACCGGGCGGCCAAGCCGTTGCACGCCTTCATGATGCGTCAGGTTCGCGATCAGGATCTGCGCCTGTTCATCGATCTGTCTCATACGTCGCCCGAAGTGACGGGCGCGGAGACGCCGCTGCAGGTGCTGATTCCGGCTTTCATGATCAGCGAACTTCGCCGCGCGTTCGAAATGGGGTTCCTCATTTATCTGCCGTTCCTCATCATCGACATGCTGGTGGCCTCGGTGCTGATGAGCATGGGTATGATGATGCTGCCGCCGGCGACCTTCGCCATGCCGTTCAAATTGATCTTCTTCGTTCTGGTCGATGGATGGTATCTGATCGCCGGTAGCCTGGTGCAGAGTTTTGGCGCGACCTGACGGGGCCCCGCCCGGTTGTGAGGGCCAACGACAAGACACAAGGCAATCGGGCGAACGCGCAAAAGCTGCTTTTCCGATAGAGACTCTCGTCGCGTTGGCGCGATGAGCGTCCCGAAGCTTTAGCGAAGGAAGCCCAGGCGGACGGATGTCCGCCGCCCGGCGCGTGAGGGGCTAAGAATTTAAAACGGGGCAAGCGGGTTCACCCGATTGCCTTGATGAAGCATTGACCGGCGTCCCATGGTCGGCTCATCCTGAGGGTGGGCTTTCGTCCCTGGGATGGGCGGGATTCACCGTTTGTTAAACGCTCCCGGATATGCTCGATACTAGACGCTGGGTAGGCAGGTCAAAGGGCTCAAGGGAATGTTAGAGGATCTTACCCTGTTCGCCATGGCGCAGAAATCCATGGATTGGCTGTCACGCCGCCAGGAGGTTTTGTCCGAGAACGTGGCCAATGCCAATACGGCCAACTATCAGGCCAAGGATCTCGCCCCTCTGTCGTTCAAGAGCTTGCTGGACAAGGACCAGTCGGTGCATGCGGCGACGACCAATCCGATGCATATCTCGCCGGAAGTCATCCCCGCCAAGTTCGATGCGGTCAAGGAAAAGCGCCCCGAGGAATCGAAGCCGAATGGTAATTCCGTGCTGCTTGAAGAGCAGATGGAGAAGATCGGCGACGTCAAGGGCAAGTACGAACTCGCCATCAATCTCTTCACCAAGAATTTGACGATGCTGAAGACCGCCATCGGCAAGGGTAGCAGCTAAAGGGAGCCGTAAGCTTTGGACGATCTGAACAAGTCATCGCTTATCGCCGTTTCCGGCATGAAGGCCCAGGCCGAGCGCATGCGCGTCGTTTCGGAAAATCTGGCCAACGCCGATTCTCTGCCGACCTCTCCGGATGCGACGCCCTACCGCCGTAAAACCATCAGCTTCCGCAACGTCCTCGATAAGACGTCGGGCGCGGATGTGGTCAAGGTCAAGAAGGTCGATGTCGATCGTTCGGAATTCCAAAAGAAATACGATCCGAAACATCCTGCCGCCGATAGCAGTGGCTATGTTCTGGCGCCGAACGTCAATCCGTTGATCGAGTTGATGGATATGCGCGAGGCCCAGCGGTCCTATGAGGCCAATCTCAATATCGTGAGCGTTTCGAAGTCGATGTTGTCGAAAACCGTCGATATGCTGAAATAATTGGTTCAAACGGCCCGTCCGGAATGGACGCGTCAAATCTTGTTGGGTAGATCATGGCCATAACCTCGATTACCGATGCCATCGCGGCCTACAGCAATGCGGCGAAGGCCGTCACCGGCGGCGGAAGCTCTTCTTCCGATGAGACGACGACGGCTCCCGGCACGGATTTCGCCAGCCTTTTGCGTGACGGAGCCAAGGCGGCCATCGATGCCGGCAAGCACAGCGAAGAAATGTCGAAGCAGGGCTTGGCCGGGAAGGCCGACGTGCGCGATGTGGTTGCCGCGGTCAACAATGCCGAAGTGACGTTGCAGACGGTCATCGCCGTTCGCGACAAGGTGGTCGCCGCCTATAACGAAATTCTGCATATGTCGATTTAGGTCCCGGCAGGTGACCGAGGGAGAGCTTATCGAGATTGCCAATTCCAGTATGCTGGTGATGATGAAGGTGGCGGCCCCGCCTTTGTTCGCCGGCTTGGTGATTGGTCTCGCCGTGTCTCTGTTTCAGGCCCTCACGCAAATTCAAGAGGCGACATTGACCTTCGTGCCGAAGGTCTTGGCCGTTTTCGTCGCTTTGCTGATTTTTTTGCCGTTCATTTTGCATACGTTGATGGATTTCATGCATCTGGTCCTCGACCGCGCGATCTCGGGCGGGTGAGGCGCTTCGATGCTGCGCGAGATGCTGGCTTCCAACGTCTATGCGATCTTGCTGATTTTCGCACGTTTCGGCGCCGCCATGATGCTGTTCCCCGGTTTGAACAGTACGACGGTTCCCGTGCGGTTCCGGCTGCTGCTGGCCGCGATGACCGCCTTCCTTGTGTCTTCCTCCATCGCGGGGCGCCTGCCCCCCATGCCGCCGGACTTCATCTCCCTGTTGCTTCTGATCGCGGAAGAAATCACGGTCGGCCTGTTTTTCGGTATCGTGATGCAGGTCCTGATCATGCCGATCGATGTGGCGGGCAGTTTTATCGGCTATTCCGTCGGCTTGACGAACATGTTTACCTCCGATCCGGTCACCGCTCAGCAGAACCAGTTGCTGACGGGGATGCTCAACCTGATCGCCGTCAATGTGATCTTCCTGACGGACAGTCACCATTTGATGTTTCAGGCCGTGGTCGACAGCTATTCCCTGTTCGTCCCGGGACAGCCCATACCGTTCGACGACCTGTCCCAGGCCTTATGGAGAACCGCCTCCGACGCAATGCTCGTCAGCTTCAAGCTGGCGGCCCCAAGTTTGGTCTTCGCGCTGACTTTCAATACCGGGCTGGCGTTGCTCAACCGGTTGGTGCCGCAGATGCAGGTCTTCTTCGTCGGTATGCCGATGCAGATTCTGGGGGGGCTGGGCATCCTGGGTTTTTGCATGTCCCCCATCATGACCTGGTTCCTTCGCAATTTCTCCGACGGCCTCCTGGCCTACATGGTTCCGAGGTGATCCATGGCCGCTGATGACGACGGCAAATCCGAACAACCAACCGGCAAGCGCCTGTCCGAGGCGCGTGACAAGGGTGATATCAGTCAATCCCAAGAGGTGAAGACGGCGGCCATGCTACTGGCCATGGCCGTTTTCGTTTGGCTGATTGCGCCGCTTTCGATGGTTCGGCTGCGCGATTATCTGGCGCGTTTCCTTGGGGAGCCGCACGCCATCCGCGTGACGACGGGCGAGGAATTGAGCGTCGTGACCAGCGATCTGCTCGCCAATATCGGCCTCGCCATGGTTATGCCGTTCGCCTTTCTTCTTCTCGTCGGCCTGACGGCGTCGGTCGGACAGACCGGATGGGTGGTGTCGACCGAAAAATTGACGCCCGACATCTCCAAGCTTAATCCGGTGGCGGGATTCGGCCGGCTTTTTTCGGTCCATTCGCTCGTCGAATTGTTGAAAAGCGTCGCCAAACTGGTGGTCGTCGGGGTCATTTGCTACCTGGTCCTCAGGCCCCGGGTTAGCGAGTTGGATTTGCTGCCGTCCATGGAGATGGCCGCCATCCTCACCTATCTGCATCAGCTCCTGGTGCGGCTGATGATGGTCGTCGCCACCGTCATGGTGGTGATTGCCGTATCCGACTGGTTTTATCAGCGTCACGCCTACATGCAGAAGCTGAAGATGACCAAGCAGGAGGTGAAGGAGGAGAACAAGCAGAGCGAAGGCGATCCGCTGATCAAATCCCGCTTGAGGGGATTGCGGATGGCTCGCGCCCGCCAGCGGATGATGGCCGCTGTGCCGAAAGCCGACGTCGTGGTCACCAACCCGACCCATTTCGCCTGCGCCTTGAAATATGACAGCGAAACCATGAATGCGCCGACCCTCGTGGCGAAGGGACAGGATCTGGTCGCTTTCCGCATCCGGGAGATCGCCAAGGAAAATAATGTTCCGATCGTCGAAAATCCCCCGCTGGCGCGGGCATTGTATGCGACAGTGGATTTGGACAGGGAAGTCCCGCCCGATCATTACAAGGCAGTGGCCGAGGTGATCAGTTATGTCATGCGTCTCAAAGGCAAGCTCCGCCGCTGAGGCGTTGCGAATGCCGGCGGTCTGGTCGATGGTGGTTTCCATCGGTCTGCTGACCGCCGCGGCTTTATTTCCCATGCCCGGTGATTGGTGGGCGCTCGGTCCCATTGCCGCGGCGGCGTTGGGTTCCGGCAGTCTGGTCTGCCTGTTGCGCGGGCTTACGCGGCGCGCGGAGGGGGCGGAGCGGGTTCGGCGCTTGTCCGCCGCCCTGAATGCCGATCATCGCGCAAGACTGGTTTATGATCAGAATGGCGTCGTTTTGGCGCGTAATGAGCTGGCCCGCACCCTATTCGGACCGGACGACGATCCTTGTGCCGTCCTCGCCAACCGCGCCCAGGGAGACGAACGCGCCGACGAGGAGTTTGCGCGGCTGAAGCTGGCGGCCCGGCGCGGGGGTACCTATGTCGCCGAAATTTCCGTGATCGGCGCCGACGGAATCCGCGATTGGCTGTCGGTCTCCGTCCATCCGTTGGATGGAGGAGGCGTGCTGTGGTCGGGCGAAGATATTTCGGCACGCCGGGCCATCGAGGAGACGTTGCGGCGCGAGCATGAAATGCTGGCCGATTTCATCGATTTCATGCCCGTCGGTTTCTATTCGGCGGATACCGAAGGACGCTTCCGCTTCGTTAATCAGCATCTGGCGGAATGGCTGGGGCATTCCGCCGACACCTTGATCGGCATGGACCTGGTCGATGTTCTGGGGGTCATTCCCAATCCGGAGGAGGATCGTGCCGAAATGCGCCTCAAAGGGCGCAACGGCGACGTCTTCCAAGCCTTTGTCACCCACACCGTGTTCGATGAGGGCGGCGAGACCCTGACCAGATCCGTGGTCGTGCGCGACCTGATGCCGGAGCGCCACTGGGAAAGGGTTCTCAGGACTTCGGAACGCAGGTTTCATTGGCTGTTCGATGATGCGCCGGTCGGTATCGTCCTGGTCGATCCCGACACCTCGGTCAGTTTGTGCAATGCGGCCTTCACCACGATGATCGGTCTGGAGGCGGATGCGGTGAACGGCCTTCCCGTCGCGGAATTCATCGCCGCCGAGGATCGGGCCGCGGCCACCGATCAATTGGCCCGTGTCCTGATGGGAACCAGCCCGGGCGCCCATCTCCCGGTTCGCCTGGCCGGCCGCGATCGCGAAATGGTCGCCACGCTGTTCGTCAGTCCGGCCGCCGAGGAAGGCGCGGTTTCCGGCCTGATGCTGCACTTCATTGATACGACCGAGCAGAAAAATCTCGAGCTGCAGTTTGCGCAAAGCCAGAAAATGCAGGCCATGGGGCAGCTTGCGGGCGGCGTGGCCCACGACTTCAATAATCTGCTGACCGCGATGATCGGCTTTTGTGATCTTCTTCTTCAGCGCCATGGACCGGGCGACGCGTCTTTCGCCGATATCATGCAAATCAAGCAGAACGCCAACCGCGCCGCCAGCCTGGTCCGCCAATTGCTCGCTTTTTCGCGGCGCCAGGCCTTGCAGCCCAGGCTTTTCGACGTTACGGATGCGCTGGCCGAACTCTCCAATCTGTTGCGGCGACTGCTGGGCGAGACCATTGAATTGTCGATCACCCATGGCCGGGATCTGGGCCTGGTGCGGGTCGACCCCGGGCAGTTCGACCAGGTCATCATCAATCTGGCGGTCAATGCCCGCGACGCCATGCCGGGCGGCGGCCAATTGACCGTCGTCACCAAAGCGATCCATATCGATCGCCCCTATCAGCGCGGTGCCGACGTGATGCCGCCGGGAAACTACGTCCTGATCGAGGTGGCCGACACCGGGACGGGCATCAGCCAGGACAATCTGGGCCGGATTTTCGAACCCTTCTTCTCGACCAAGGAGGTCGGGGCGGGGACGGGGCTCGGTTTATCGACAGTCTATGGTATCGTCCGGCAAACCGACGGATTCGTTTTTGTCGACAGTCAGCCCGGCCATGGTTCGACTTTTTCCATCTATTTGCCGCGCCTTGATCCGGCGGAGGCCGGCGCCAGGGTGAAATCTGTGCCGGTCGACCAGTCGCCGCATGCCGGCGATTTGACCGGCACGGGAACCATCCTCATCGTTGAAGACGAGGACGCGGTGAGGCTTTTCGGCGCGCGGGCGTTGCGCAACAAAGGTTATCGCGTGCTGGAGGCCCGTTCGGGCGAATCGGCGCTGGACGTCCTGCGCGGCGAGGACGGCATCGATGTGCTGGTCAGCGATGTGGTCATGCCCGGAATGGATGGAGCCACTCTGGCCCGTCTTGTCCGCATGGAGCGGCCGCGGATTCAAGTGATCCTGATGTCCGGCTATGCCGAAGACGTCGCTCTCGGCGAATTTTCCGGCGAGGACGGAATTCATTTTTTGCCGAAGCCGTTTTCGCTGAAACAACTGGCCGGCAAGGTCAAGGACGTGATGGGGGAGGTGCGGTGAACCCCGCCGAAGCCGGAGACGCCGTTCAACGACACTCGCCTTCTCGGGAAAAGAACAATAGGAGAACTTCTTTTCTTGCAAGATGGAACAAATAGGGTACAGTGTTGCGGATTGCATCGCCCTTGCAAGGTATGGAATAACTGGGGACCGCAACATGACTCAGACCGCACTTCGGCTGGTGGACAAGGATACGATGGATAAGCAGAAAGCTTTGGATGCCGCGTTGACTCAGATCGAGCGCGCGTTCGGCAAGGGCTCTATCATGCGCATGGGCAGCCATGACGTGGTCGATATCGAGTCCATTTCCACCGGTTCGTTGGGTTTGGACATCGGATTGGGCATCGGCGGCCTTCCGCGTGGACGCATCGTCGAAATCTATGGGCCGGAAAGTTCGGGCAAGACGACGCTGGCCCTGCATGTGATTGCCGAGGCGCAGAAGAAAGGCGGAACCTGCGCCTTCGTCGATGCCGAACACGCGCTCGATCCGGCTTATGCCCGCAAGCTGGGGGTCAACCTCGATGAGTTGCTGATTTCCCAGCCCGACGCCGGTGAACAGGCGTTGGAAATATCCGATACTCTCGTCCGCTCCGGCGCCATCGACGTGCTGGTGGTGGACTCGGTGGCGGCATTGGTCCCCCGGGCCGAACTGGAAGGCGAGATGGGGGATTCCCATGTCGGTCTTCAGGCCCGGCTGATGAGTCAGGCGCTGCGCAAATTGACGGCGACGGTGTCGCGCTCGAATTGCATGGTCATCTTCATCAACCAGATCCGCATGAAAATCGGTGTGATGTTCGGCAGTCCGGAAACAACCACCGGCGGTAATGCGCTGAAGTTCTACGCCTCCGTCCGTCTGGACATCCGTCGTATCGGCAGCATCAAGGACCGTGACGAGGTCGTCGGAAACCAGACCCGGGTCAAGGTGGTGAAGAACAAGATGGCTCCCCCGTTCAAGGTCGTCGAGTTCGACATCATGTATGGCGAGGGCATCTCCAAAACCGGCGAACTGATCGATCTTGGGGTTAAGGCCGGAGTGGTCGAGAAGTCCGGGGCCTGGTTCTCCTACAACTCCCAGCGGATCGGTCAGGGGCGCGAGAACGCAAAAACCTTTCTGCGTGACAATCCCGCCATGGCGGCCGAGATCGAAGCCACGATCCGACAGAACGCCGGTATGATTTCCGATGTCTTGAGTGGCGCCGTGTCGGTGGATGCCGATGGCGTGGTGACCGAGGAATAATCTTTTCCGGTTGTGCCCCGGTGCGATTGTCGTCGCACCGGGGATATTTTTATCCGCCGGGGGACGGGGCTGTCCCCAATTGGGGATGTTGGAATCCCCCGTGATTGGCCAATCCTGTTTTGGCATCGAGGCGCCGATGGACTTTTCCATCCAGCCCCTTTCGCCGCGTCTGCAGGAGAAACTCATGGCCAGAATATCAATCACCGCCGATATCGTCGCGCTCTCGACCGGCAGTATCGTGCTTGCCGGTTTGGCCGGGCCGCTGTTGAGTTCAGATCAGGCCGGAGGCGACCTGTTGCTTAACGGCCATTATCAGCCGTTGCTGCTGGGAATGCTCGGGGTCGTCATGGTTCTTTTGCCCCTGGTCCGGCGCGTCGTCAGACAAATCTGCGATCCCCTCGACATCGTCGAGTTCGACGAGATGGCCCGTTCCTTGCGCCGGGTTGGTCTCGGCAACCGGGTGCAGACGGTCAATCTTTATCTGGCCGAACAGGATGACGCCGCCTGCCGGATGATTTTCCGGGATCGGCAAGACCTGTGGGATTGGCTCGGCGAAGCCTACCGGGATGAAACCTTGCGTTTGCAAATGCTCCCCCAGGCCGCCCTCCGCGTGGTTGAGGCCGGCCGGCCGCCAAAAGACCTTTGAAAAATTCGAGGGTGGGCGAGGGGGGCGGACAAGGATTGCTTCCATGTTTGTGGCGCTTGCGAAGAAGATCTTCAATTTCAGCAGCCTGACCGTTCGATTGGTTGTTCTGGTCAACGCTCTCCTCATCGTCGGAGGTGTGGGGCAGATTTTCCTTTTCGGCAGCTATATGCGAAACGACATGGTCGCGGTGTCATCTTCCCAGTTGCAAGCGATGGCTCATCATGTCGCCGAGGACATCGATAGAGACATCATCTGCCGTCGCGATTTTCTGCAGGCGCTGGCGTCTCATGCGCCCCGGCAGATGCCGGTCGATGCTTCGGCGTGGCGGGCCTGGGTCGGAGGTTTCCTCGGTATCGGCAATCTGTTTCCCGGTGGCATCCGACTCGTTGACGAAAGCGGTCGCCTTTTGGCCAGGGATCCGACATTCCCCGAACCGGTCGACGATCTCCCGGTTGACGCTGATTTGATCGCTCGGGCGATCCAGAACGGTTTCGCCGCGGACCTTCCCGGGAAAGGGGAGCAAGTCAGCGCACCAGTACTGGAAATGGCGGTGCCGATCCGGGACCAGGGCGGTCAGGTGCGGGGATTGCTGATCGGGATGACGCCATTGCGCAGTTCATCTTTTTTTGGCGCCTTTACCAGCACCAGGATAGGCAAGACCGGTGACCTGATTCTTGTCTCCTCCCGCGACGATGTGTTGATGACGGCTTCGGAGACGGATGTCGTCCTGCATCCGCTTCCCCTGAAAAGCAGGGATTCCCTGTATGGCAAGGGAGTGACGCCCTCCCAGGGGGTGGGGATAGATATGCGCGCCGACGGGGTTCGGGAACTGGCGGCGACCGCCGCGGTGCCGACCTTGGGTTGGTCAGTGGTGGCGAGGGTGCCGACCCGGGAAATCTTCGCCTCCGTCGACTATCTGGAATCCTTTATCCTGCAAACAGCTCTCGCGGCATGCGTCGTCATCTCCGTCTTCCTCGTTTTCAGCGTGCGGCATCTTTTGCGCCATCTGCGATATGCGGCATCGCATGCGGATCAGATGACGCTCGCGAAAATTCCATTCGAAAGTCTTCCCGTGGCGCGCGACGACGAGGTCGGGCACCTGACCAAGGCGTTCAACCGCTTATTGGCGACGTTGTTGGCCAGTCGAGCCGATCTCGACTATCTCGCGCACCACGATGACCTGACCGGGGTGGCCAACCGGAAGCAGTTCAATGACAGCCTGGATGGGTATTTGGCGCGCGCCCGACGGCAGGGCAAAGGACTGGCCCTTCTTTATCTCGATCTCGACGGGTTCAAGCCGATCAACGACAGCTTCGGTCACGAGGCCGGTGACGAGGTGTTGCGCCACGTCGCCAGACGGTTGGCCAAGGTGACGCGCAAGGGGGATCTGCTCGCCCGTTTCGGCGGAGACGAATTCGTGCTGCTGATCAGCGACCTCCATGATATCGCCGCCGAAGCGGCCTTGGTGGCGAGAAAATGCGAAACCGCCCTGGTCTCGCCGATTTCCTACAAGGGCCATAACCTGCATGTCGGTCTGTCGATCGGCATAGCGCGGTTTCCCATCGACGGCCAAACCGCCGAGGAACTGTTGGCTCGGGCCGATCACGCGATGTACCGGGCCAAACGCGGCAAGGTCCGTCTGGCCTGACAAGACCGGAAAGAGCGGTTCGGATCACCCTCGCCTCGCCTTGACGCGATGGACACCCGTCAACGGGCTTGTTACAACAGCATTTCCGTTGGGCTAGACGGTCCAGGCGCGCCAGCGCACCGTCGGTGTGGGTACAAAGAAGGTCATGCAAACAGCAAACGATATCCGCAGCACATTTCTCGACTTCTTCGCCAAGAACGGCCATACCCCGGTGCCGTCCAGTCCCCTGGTGCCTCGTAACGATCCGACCTTGATGTTCACCAATGCCGGCATGGTGCAGTTCAAGAACGTCTTCACCGGCATGGAGAAGCGGGATTATCTGCGCGCCACCACCTCGCAGAAATGCGTTCGCGCCGGCGGCAAGCACAACGATCTGGATAATGTCGGCTATACGGCCCGGCACCACACCTTCTTCGAAATGCTTGGGAATTTTTCCTTCGGCGATTATTTCAAGGAAGGCGCCATCGATTTCGCCTGGCGGCTGATCACCAAGGAATACGGTCTGGCGGCCGATCGTCTGCTGGTCACCGTCTATCACACCGACGACGACGCGTTCAATTTGTGGCGCAAGATCTCGGGCCTGCCGGAATCGCGGATCATCCGCATCCCGACCTCGGACAATTTCTGGGCGATGGGCGATACCGGTCCCTGCGGCCCATGTTCGGAAATCTTCTACGATCACGGCCCTGAGATCGCCGGGGGACCTCCCGGCAGCGCGGATGCCGACGGTGATCGCTTCATCGAGATCTGGAATCTGGTGTTCATGCAGTATGAACAGGTCACGCCGGATCAGCGGATCGATCTGCCGAGGCCGTCCATCGATACGGGCATGGGACTGGAACGCCTGGCCGCCGTGCTGCAGGGTCAACACGACAACTATGATATCGATCTGTTCCGCGCCTTGATCTCGGCCTCCGCGGATGCTTCGGGCGCCGCCGCCGACGGCCCCTATCGCGTGTCCCATCGGGTGATTGCCGACCATCTGCGGTCGTCGAGTTTCCTGATCGCCGACGGCGTGCTGCCGTCGAACGATGGCCGCGGTTACGTGCTGCGCCGGATCATGCGCCGTGCCATGCGGCACGCTCATCTGATGGGATGCACCGATCCCCTGATGTGGAAACTGGTTCCCGCCCTGGTCGCCCAGATGGGCCAGGCCTTCCCTGAACTGGTTCGCGCGCAACCCCTGATCACCGAGACTCTGAAACTCGAAGAGGAACGCTTCAAGCAGACCCTGGAACGCGGGCTGAAGCTTCTGGACGAGGAATCGGCTCGGCTCGGCTCTTCCGATCGTTTGAACGGCGAGGTGGCGTTCCGTCTTTACGACACGTTCGGCTTCCCCCTCGATCTCACGCAGGACGCCTTGAAGGCGCGCGGCATCAGCGTCGATGTCGACGGCTTCAACGCCGCCATGGCTCGCCAACGCGCCGAGGCCCGCAAGGCCTGGTCCGGTTCGGGCGAGGCGGCGACCGAGGCTGTGTGGTTTGAGACCCGTGAAAAGGTGGGAGCCAGCGAGTTCCTGGGATATGACACCGAGCGGGCGGAAGGTCAGATCGTCGCCCTGCTGGTGGATGGCAAGCCTGTCGAGAAGGCCGGCACCGGGGCAAGCGTCGCCGTGATCGCCAATCAGACGCCGTTTTACGGCGAATCCGGTGGTCAGATGGGGGATGCGGGAACCATCGTCGTGGCCGGTAAGGGACGGGTCACGGTTACCGATGCCCATAAGAAACTGGGCGATCTTATCGTGCATCTGGGGAGCGTCGTGGAAGGCGAGGTCGCCGTGGGCGATTTCGCCGATCTGCAGGTCGAGGGCGTGCGGCGTGGCGCCTTGCGGGCTCACCATTCGGCGACCCATCTGCTGCATGCTGCGCTTCGCCGACATCTGGGTGAGCATGTGACGCAAAAAGGCTCTCTGGTCGCGCCCGACCGCCTGCGCTTCGACATCAGTCATAACAAGGGATTGTCGCCCGAGGAGATTCGTCTCGTCGAAGATGACGTCAATCTTCACGTCCGGGCCAATTTGCCGGTCGACACTCGCCTGATGACTCCCGATGCCGCCATTACCGCCGGCGCCATGGCGCTTTTCGGCGAAAAATACGGTGATGAGGTCCGTGTCGTTTCGATGGGCGAGGGCCCCGACACCTATTCGGTCGAACTGTGCGGGGGGACCCATGTCCGGCGCACGGGCGATATCGGTTTGTTCAAGCTGGTCGCGGAAAGCGCCGTCGCCGCCGGAGTGCGTCGCATCGAAGCCGTCGTCGGTGCCGCGGCGGAGTCCTGGGTGGTCGAACAGTCCGATCTGCTGGGCCGCGCCGCCCAATCCTTGAAGGCGACGCCGGGTGAATTGCCGGTCCGTATCGAGACCCTGATCGAAGACCGGCGCCGGTTGGAGCGCGAGCTTTCCGAGCTTCGCCGCCAGATGGCAACCGGGGGAGCCCAGGCGGCGGCCAACAAAACGGTGGCGGGCGTAACCTTTGCCGCCCGTAAGCTGGATGGCGTGCCGGCCAAGGATCTCAAGGGCATGGCCGACGAAATCAAGAAACAGATCGGATCCGGAGTGGTCGCCCTGGTCGGTGCCGCGGACGGAAAGGCTTCCCTGGTGGTGGCGGTAACGGATGATCTGACGTCCCGGTTCTCGGCCGTGGATCTGGTTCGTATCGGCTCCGAGGCGCTGGGAGGCAAGGGTGGCGGTGGCCGGCCCGATATGGCCCAGGCCGGCGGTCCCGACAATGGACAAGTGGAAAAGGCCCTGTCGGCCATAGAAGAGGCCTTGGCCGCCTCGGCCTGAAGATAAGGATGTCGGCCAAGGGTATTTTTGTGCACTGCACAAAAATACCCTTGCAACCGGAGGAAGAATTGATATTCTCTCCATTGTGCAGTGCAGCATAAGCGATCGGGGATTACCCGCGCGTTGCCATTATCGCCCCCAGGAGAGGTGCCGTCATGACCGTTCAGAATTTCGATCAGATCGTCGCTTTCAGTAAGGAAAATGTCGAGGCGTTGGTGAAAAGCGGTTCTTTGGCCGTAAAAGGCCTCGAAGAACTGACCAAGGCCTATACGACCCTGGCCAATCAGTCGATCGAGCAGACCTCCAGCGCCGTCAAGGCGTTGACGTCGGCCAAAAATCCCGGCGAATTTCAAAGCATCTACGGTGATCTTGCCAAGAGCAATTTTGAGGCCCTGTTTTCGGAAAGCCGCAAGATCCAGGAATTGGCCAACAGCGTGGTGACCAGCAGCTTCGCGCCGCTGAACGCCCGCGTCCAGGCTCTGTCCGGTATTTTCAAGGCCGCTTGACCGGTCTTCGCGGTGTTCCGTCATCGCGAGTTTGGCTGCGGTTGGCGCCTAATTTGCGCGGGATGAAAAGGGACACCGGCCTTCGTGCCGGTGTCCGCCGCTCCGTTGCCTGACCTGAAAAAGCGCGCAAACGGCGAGGGGCAAATATAGGGATTAATCTCCGCTATTGTGCCGCCGTCTTCACATATTGGCCGATATCGACCTCGTCGATCTGCTCGGGCTGCAAGAAGGCCTCGGCATACTGTTTGTAGACGCCCGAGGTGAGGAACAGTTCGAAAAGATCGGGGTCCAGATGGTTGTCCTTTTTCATGAAGGACATGATCCTGATGCATTCGGACAATTTCTTCGGTGTCTTGTAAGGGCGGTCGCATGCGGTCAGGGCCTCGAAGATATCGGCAATGGCGATGATACGGGCCGGGACGCTCATCTGTTGGCGGGTCAGGCCCTTCGGATAGCCGCTTCCGTCCATTTTCTCGTGATGTCCGCCCGCCCATTCGGGGACGCGCTTCAGGGTCTTGGGGAAGGGCAGCGCTTCCAGCATCATGATGGTCTGGACGATGTGGTCGTTGATATGGAAGCGGTCCTCGGCGGTCAGGGTTCCCCGGCCGACCGACAGATTGTAGAGCTCTCCCAGATTGAATTTATGCGGCGGTGGCTTGACGACGAATCCCCTGGAGGTGTCCTCGCCCAAGGTCGGTTCGTCCCAGGCGATGATATGTTCGGGTTTATCGGCCAGCAGGAACTCGGTGGCTGGCAGGGGCGCCTTTTCCGCCGGCTTGCGATGGGCTTCCTCCCATGACAGGCCGATGTCGTCGTCCAGCGTGCGCTGCCAGGTGACGGCCGCAATGATTTTCAGACGCTCGATCTTGTCGGGCGCCATGAATTCCCCGCCAAGGTTGCATTCGGCGACGAAACCGTAGTCCGCGTCGATTTCGGCCAATCTGCGGTTCCGCTCCTCCGCCAGCGCCGCCGCGTCGCCACCCGCTGCGACCGCCTTCCAATAGGCGATCTCGACGTCGCGCTTGACCACCTCGAAGCGCATGCGGATTTCATGCAACCGGTTGTAAAGGGTTTCCAATTTGGTGGATTTGTCGACCACATATTCCGGGGTCGTCACCTTGCCGCAATCATGCAGCCCTCCCGCGACCTCAAGGGCGTACCATTCATCCTCGGACAGGCGGAAATCGGCGAAGGGGCCTCTGGTCGCGGCGGAAGCGGCGCGAGCCAGCATATTGGTCAACTCGGGAACCCGGCGGCAATGTCCTCCGGTATAGGCGGATTTCGCGTCGATGGCGTTGGCGAGAACCTGAATGAAGGCTTTGAACAGATCTTTCTGCGCGTCGAGCAGCATTTGATTGTCGAGCGCTACCGCCGCGTGACTGGCCAAGGCCTCGATGAGGGGAGCGACGTCGGACGAAAATGGAATCGTCCCACCGGACGGATCGCGGGCATTGATCAATTGCAGCACGCCGACCACGTCGGCGTCGTGATTCTTTAGGGGAACGGTAAGAAACGAGGTCGAACGGTAGCCGTTCTTGGCGTCAAAAGCCTCGGTGCCGGTGAAGTCGAATATGTCGGTATCGTAGGCGTCGGCGATGTTGACCGTGCTGCCGCTGAGGGCTGCATGGCTCGATACATTCTGATGGTTGGGGCGGCCGGCCTCGTCGAACAGGCGAACCGGGGGAAGGGGGACGGGCTGTCCGGTGGTACCGCCGAGGGCGATCCCGAGGCTGTCGTTTCTCACGATCTCGAAGCGGAGCTCACATCCCGTCTCATCGGTCAGATAAAGCGTCCCCCCATCGGCGTTGGTCAATTCCTTGGCGCCGAGCAGGATCATTTCCATCAGAAGGTTGTGATCGCGCTCCGCCGACAGGGCGATCCCCAGTTCGATCAGACGCCGATAGCGGAATTCACGCATGTCGGTGCCCGGTTCCGTCGTCGGCGACGTCATACGTTCGACCCCCTGCAAACGTCATAGTTGCGGCACGTTATCATGGAGTTGGGCGTCATGGCTGGGAAATCCAAGGCATCCCTTGACGGCGGCGGACATTGGCCGTCCAATGTCGTTCCCTTGACGGCTAGACGACGAAACATGCCCTATTCCTCATTGCGCGATTTTATGGCCCGTCTCGAAAAAGAAGGGCGCCTGGTGCGCGTCTCCGAACCGGTTTCTCCGGTTCTGGAGATTACCGAGATCCAGACCCGTCTCCTGGCGGAGGGCGGACCGGCCGTCCTGTTCGAAAACGTCGTCGGCCCCGATGGCAGGCGTTACGAGATGCCGGTGCTGGTCAACCTCTTCGGGACCATCGAACGGGTCGCGTGGGGCATGGATCGGGAGCCAGGCCAATTGCGTGAAGTCGGCGAGACGCTGGCTTTCCTCAAGCAGCCGGAGCCTCCGGGGGGCTGGCGGGAGGCCATCGAGATGCTGCCGCTGTTGAGAACCGTCATGGCCATGCGGCCGAAAACGGTGGGATCGGCGCCTTGCCAGGAGATCGTCCTGACGGGAGACGACATCGATCTGTCGCGGCTGCCGATCCAGTCCTGCTGGCCGGGTGAGCCGGCGCCGCTGATCACCTGGCCGGTGGTGGTGACCCAAGGGCCGCGCGCGTCCGGCAGTGACGCCGATCGCCGGGACTCGTTCAATCTGGGCATCTATCGGATGCAGGTGACGGGGCCACGGACGACGTTGATGCGTTGGCTGCGCCACCGTGGCGGTGCCCAGCATCATCAGCGCTGGGCTCGCGAGAAAGCCGAGCCTCTTCCCGCCGCCGTCGTCATCGGGGCCGATCCCGCCACCATCCTGGCCGCCGTGACGCCGGTCCCCGATACGCTGTCGGAATATCAGTTCGCCGGTCTGCTGCGTGGACGCAAAGTCGATCTCGTCGATTGTAAGACCGTGCCGCTCAAGGTGCCCGCGCAGGCGGAGATCGTCCTCGAAGGCCATGTCTCGCTGACCGATTATGGCGATGAGGGGCCCTATGGCGACCACACGGGCTATTACAACGCCGTCGAGCAGTTTCCCGTCTTCACCGTTTCGGCGATCACCATGCGCCGGGACCCCATCTATCTCTCCACCTTCACCGGCCGTCCTCCCGACGAGCCCTCGGTGCTGGGCGAGGCGTTGAACGAGGTGTTCATCCCTCTGCTGACCCAGCAGTTTCCCGAGATCGTCGATTTCTGGTTGCCGCCGGAAGGATGTTCCTACCGGATCGCCGTGGTCTCCATCCGCAAGTCCTATCCGGGCCATGCCCGGCGCGTGATGATGGGGGTCTGGTCGTTCCTGCGGCAATTCATCTACACCAAGTTCGTCATCGTGGTGGACGACGATATCAACGCCAGGGACTGGAAGGATGTGATGTGGGCCATATCGACCCGCATGGATCCCGCCCGCGATATCATGGTGATTGAAAACACCCCGATCGATTACCTCGATTTCGCTTCGCCCGACTCCGGGCTTGGTGGCAAACTGGGTATGGATGCCACCAACAAGATGCCGCCCGAAACCCACCGCGATTGGGGCGTCAAGATCCGAATGGACGAGAAGGTGATCGAGGAGGTCACCGACAAATGGTCCCGCTACGGCTTGCCCGGCAGTGGTCGTCCCATTTGGAAATGACCGGCCGCTGTCCTATCTGAATCGATAGTTCGAATTTAAATTTATCGTCCGAGACGTTAAGGAGCCCGAATATGGTCGCCGAGGAAGCCCTCAGCCTGTTGACCGATCTCATCGCCAAAGCCAAGACATTGGGGGCCGACGCCGCCGATGCCCTGCTGGTCGATCAGGCTTCGCTGTCGGTGGCCTATCGTCTTGGCCAGCCGGAAAAAGTCGAACGCTCGGAGTCCGGAGATGTCGGGCTCCGCGTTTTCATCGGCAAGCGTCAGGCCCTGGTGTCGTCGTCCGACCGCGGCCGCCAGGCCCTCGATGACCTGGCCGATCGTGCCGTCGCCATGGCCAGGGCGGTGCCCGAGGATCCTTTTTGCGGTTTGGCCGATCCCTCGCAACTGGCGCGTGATCTGCCGCCGCTCGATATCTGCGACGCCGTCGAGCCGGCACCCGAGACGCTGGTCGACTGGGCGCAGCGCGCTGAAGAGGCGGCCCGCGCCGTTCCGGGCGTGACCAATTCGGAAGGGGCGGAAGCCGGGTGGGGAAAAAGCATGGTGGCTCTCGCCGGGTCGAACGGCCTGGCCCATAGTTACAGCGTCAGCAGCGTGCAGATTTCCGCAGCGGTGCTGGCCGGCGACGCCAAGGGCGGCATGGAGCGGGACTATGATTTCTCTTCGGCGGTTTACGCCTCCGATCTGCGTTCGCCGGAGGACGTCGGTCATGGCGCCGGCCATCGGGCGGTGCGCCGGTTGGGCGCTCACAAGGTCAAGACGGCACGGGTGCCGGTGATTTTCGATCCGCGGGTTTCGCGCGGTCTGCTCGGCCATTTGTCCGGGGCGATCAACGGAAGCTCCATCGCCCGCGGGACCAGTTTCCTGAAGGATAGTTTGGGAAAACAAATCCTTCCGGCCGGCGTGACGGTCATCGACGACCCGCACCGGCAGCGGGGGCTTCGCTCCAAGCCCTGCGACGGCGAGGGGGTGGCCAACCGGCGCCGCGCCATCATCGAGAATGGCGTTCTGACCACATGGTTGCTCGATCTGCGGTCGGCCCGGCAACTTGGCCTGGAAACCACCGGCCACGCCTCACGGGGCGTGAGTTCCCCGCCCTCGCCGTCGGTGACCAATCTCTGGCTGGAGCCGGGGGCCGTCACGCCCGCCGAATTGCTGTCCGACATCGCCGACGGCTTTTACGTGACCGAATTGTTCGGCATGGGCGTCAATGGCGTCACCGGCGATTATTCGCGGGGGGCGGCGGGTTTCTGGATTTCCGGCGGCGAGATCGCCTATCCGGTCAGCGAGGTGACGGTGGCGGGCAATCTCAAGGAGATGTTCCTCAATCTGACGCCGGCCAACGATCTCGTCTTCCGTTACGGCATGGACGCGCCGACCGTGCGTATCGACGGCTTGACCGTCGCCGGGGCGTGAGCGGAGCAATCAGCTAGGGGGGCATGGCCCCCCCTTGATGGGAGGCTTAAGGCTTCTCCCATTGCTCCGGTTCCCAATGGCTTGAAAGGCAATCCCGGATATTTTGAACCACCAAGGCACCAAGACACCAAGGCGCCTTTCGGATCATCCGGCGGCGGCCAATCTGCGCCGCAGGCATTCGGCCTACAGCCGGTGACCGGACGGGAAAAGGCCGGTGGCACACTCCGCCACCTTGGTGCCTTGGTGGTTAATCAAAAGCCGGAGCGCGCCGGAAGCATCAAGAGGATGAAAAGCATCTGGCCAATTGCCAATGTCCAAACGTCAGTACACGGCTTCAGGACTGCTTCGCACCCTTTGCCTTAATTTGTCCCGGGCAAAGTCCCTCCTTCGTCATCCATGAGGGCCTGGCGTATCCATCTGGCCGCCGGGCCCAGGATGTCGTCGCGCCGATAGGCCAGGTGCATCGGAAGCGGGCGGCACCAGTCGCTATCGGTAACGCCTTCGGCTTCCAGCCGGACCAGTCGTCCCGCGTCCAGATCCGCCCGGGCGAGGGCAAGCGGCAGGCGCCCCCATGCCAGTCCGCTGAGAATGGCGTTTTTCTTGAAGCCCATGTCGTTGATCCGCCAGATCACGCCTTCCGGTGAATTGAACATCCGCTGCCTGGGGTGCCGCGAGGCGTTGGCCATGACGATCTGCACCTGTTCGCGGAAAGCCTCCGGCGGAATGGGGCCGGTCATGAGGCCGAGCGGGTGATCCGGGGCCGCCACGGGAACCCGCGCGATCATGCCGATGGGGTGGCTGGCCAGTTCGGGGAACTGCGCGATGACGGGGCCTGCGATGCCCAGGGTGGCGGTCCCGTCGACGACGGCCATGGCCACCGCATGCAGCGAATCGATCGTGATGCGGGCCCGAACGATGGGGAATTCTCGGTTGAAGCGCGCCAGAACCGCAATGAGACGGGCTGTCGGGAAGGCGCAATCGACGGCCAGCAGCAATTTTCGTTCGATGCCCTGGGCCATGCTGTCGGCCGACCGTTGCAGGGTGCGCATCTCCAGGGCCAGGCGTCGGGCCATCGGCACCAGGGCCCGTCCCTCCGTCGTCAGGATGGGCAGTCTGGCCGAGCGGTCGAACAATGTGATCCCCAGATCGGTTTCCAGCTTCTGAATAGCGTAGGTCACGCTCGATTGGGGGCGGTTCATCATCTTGGCGGCGGCCGAGAAATTGCCGTGTTCGACGACCGCAAGAAAGGTCGTGATCTGATCAATGGAAGGAAGAGATGCGCTCATCATGGCTCTTCTATCAAAAAACATGATGGAAATGCGTGGTTTTTTGGGGATTGTCCACACATTATTCCTCGGGTTATTGTCTTTTCGTGTCGGGTGGTGCCGGTTGTTATTGTGGTAATTGTTGAATACATCGACATGTTTTTATGTGTTGTCTAAGTCGTGGTCGGGTAGATCGGTGGCTGCCTTCAGTATTGAGGCCGTCTTCCGACGGTGGCGCAAACAATGCTGCAAGTCGTTTCGGCGGTGGTTCCCCGGATTTTAGTTGATAATGATGTGCAATTGCAATTTGAGGACCGTTTCCATATGCGTTGAATCTTAGCGTCGGGACCGCCCGGATTATTGGCCGAGAGGCGGGCTTCAGGGGGTGTTTCCGGTTAACAAATGCGAATAAGACGCATTATACTTATCCGTTGGTAAGGGGTCGTGAGTGATGAAGCAGGTGGCGATGCGTCCGGTGGTGGCCGGTATTGCGGGGGTGGCGATGATGGTCGGGGCCTCGGGTTTCGGGCAAAGCGTGGTCGCGGAGGAGGCTTCCTCGGCATCCGATGCGATCGCGCTGCCGGCCGTCGCGGTGGAAGGGGCGAAGACGGACGACGGTGCGACGGGGGCGGTGACCGGATTCGTCGCCCAGGGAGGTCGCAGCGCGACCAAGACCGCCACCGATCTGGTCGAGACGCCGCAAGCCATCACCGTGATCAGCCGGGATCGGTTGGATGCGACCAACAGCCGGAGCGTTGCCGATGCCATCCGCTATACCGCCGGCGTCAGCGATTACGGCGGGCGCGATGACCCTCGCGGTTACGGCGGAACCATTCGCGGCTTTTCCGCCGACACCTATCTCGATGGCCTGCGTCTGCCGGATGCCTCCGCCTCCCAGACCTTCGATCTCGAGCCTTATGGGCTGGAGCGGTTGGAGGTGCTGCGCGGCGCCAGTTCAGCACTCTATGGTGGCGGCAGTCTGGGCGGCATCATCAACGGCGTGAGCAAGGTGCCGCGCGCCGACCAGGTCAACGAGTTGGCAATCCAAAGCGGGTCGTTCAACCGTATCCAGGGGGCTGCGGATCTGGGCGGTGACGTCAGCGCGGACGGCTCGCTGTTGTGGCGCCTGAATGCCCTGGTCCGCGATTCCGATACCGACTTCAATGATATCAAGAACAATCGACTCTATGTGGCACCATCCCTGAAATGGATCGGCGATAAATCCAGCTTTACGCTTCTGGCCAGTCATACCCAGATCGACGCCGGGTCGTCGGCGCAGTTCCTGCCGGCGCTGGGAACGGTCCTATATAATCCGAAAGGTAAGATCGCCCGCGATTTCCTGGTGGGCGATCCCAATTTCGACATTTATTCAAAACGGCAGACCTCGGTCGGCTATCAGTTCGAACATCAGTTCAATCCAGACCTGAGTTTCCGGCAGAATGTCCGCTTCGCTCACATGGATCTGAATTATCGCTTCGTCACCGCGGTGGCGTTGCTTTCCGACAATCGGACCCTGACCCGCCAGGCGCTGTTGCAGTCGTCGACCTACAACAATGTCTCGATGGACAATCAAGTGGAATACAAGGTCAATACGGGCCTGGTTTCCCATGATTTCCTGGCCGGTCTCGACTTTTCCTCGCAATTCATCGCGCTTCGGCGCGGCCAGGGCACGGCGCCATCGCTGGATATCTTCAATCCGGTCTACCGCGCGGTCACCTCTCCCGGCTATGCCAATAAGATCAACACCAATCAGACGGAATCGCAGACCGGCCTCTATGGCCAGGACCAGATCGGCCTCGGCAACTGGCGTCTGATTCTGACCGGCCGGCAGGATTTCGCTGACAGCGATCTCGTCAACAACAACAGCCATACCACGACCCAAAGCAGTCCCCAGGCGTTCACCTACCGGACGGCGTTGCTCTATGCCTTCCCGGTCGGTATTTCGCCCTATGTCGCCTATGCCACGTCGTTCCAGCCGCAGAGCGGCACCGATGTCAGCGGATCGCCGTTTTCGCCGCTGACCGGCGATCAGGTGGAACTTGGCGTCAAATATCAGCCGCCGGGAAGCTCGACGCTGTTCTCCGTCGCCACTTACGATCTGACGCAGCAGAACGTGCTGACGACCGATCCCAACAATTCGAGCTACAACGTCGAAACCGGAGAAATCCGGACGCGCGGTGTCGAATTCGAGGTTTTGGGCAGCCTGGCCGAACAGGTCAATTTCATCGCGGCCCTGACCTTCCAGGATCCCCGGATCACCAAAAGCAATGTGGCGGGAGAGGTCGGCAACCGGCCGACCACGGTGCCCAGCCGGATGGCCTCGCTCTATCTGGACAAGACCTGGGCACTCGACGAGCGTGTGGCGGTCGGCCTTGGCGGCGGGGTTCGCTACCAGGGTACGACCGAAGGCACCGATCCGAACACTTTCGAGGTGCCCAGCCAGACCGTTTTCGATCTCAACGGCCATGTCGATTACGAGCGCTGGCGCTTGCAGGTCAATGCCACCAACGTGACCGACGAGACCATCTACGCGGCCTGTACCCGAACGGTCTCCTGCTCCTATGGAACGGGGCGGGCGGTGTTCGCCACCCTGTCCTATCGGTGGTAAGGCCATGAGCATGCCCAGCCTTCGTCACCATCTGTCGCTGCTTGCCGCCGTCTTGTGCCTATTGGCGGCGGCGATCCATCCGCTCCGCGCCGAGACGGCATTGCCCGGGGGCGAAGGCGGCGCTCAGCCGGACGGAGTGTTCCCGCGCCAGCTTCGCCATCCGTTCGGTGAAACCCGGATTCCCTCGGCGCCATCCCGTATCGTCGTCCTGTCCACCGGACAGATCGATGCGGCTTTGACCTTGGGCGTGGTTCCTGTCGGCGCCACCCGCGTCGAGGGGCGGGGCCTTTACGGCGCCTATCTTGCGGATGCCTTCGCTTCCCAGCGGGCGAAACTCGATGCCATGGCCGATCTCGGCGGACGGGCCAGTCCCGATGTGGAGGCGATCGCCCAGCTTCATCCCGATCTTATCTTGATGAATGCCGCCCTGCTGAAGCGGGATCTCTATGAGCGGTTGTCCCGGATCGCTCCCACCGTGGTCACGCATGGCACGGGGGTCAATTGGCAGGTGGATTTCCTGCTGCTGGCCGACGCGCTGGGCAAACGCGGAACGGCGGAGGCCTTTCTCGATCGCTTCCACGCCGACGCGCGCGCCGATGCGGTCCGATGGCGCGATCATCCTCCGGCGGTGTCCTTTTTGATGTCTCTCGCCGGTCGGACGCGGGTCTTCGGGGTGTCCTCCTTTGCCGGGGGCATTGCACAGGAACTCGGGCTGGTGCGACCCGCGGATCAGCGGTTTTCCGAAACGTCGCAGGATATCAGTGCCGAACTGCTGGATCGTGCCGATGCGGACTGGATCTTTTTCGCGGGACGCGGAGGAGCGCGTGAGGGCGTCGCCGCCTCGCCCCTCTGGCCCACCTTGAATGCCGTTCGCGCGAGGCATGCCGTTGCCGTCGACCTTGATGCCTTTTATCTGAATGCCGGCCCGACCGCCGCCCGTCATGTTCTCGATACCGTTGCCTCCGCGATCGGCCGCTGATCCCATGGCGCGGGGAAGGCCCTCCACGTCCGGCTCTCGCCTGGCCGGCCTGCTCGGCCTCGGCTGCCTGCTGCTGGTTCTGCTGGCCGCCAGCATCGCCGTCGGGGCGAGAACCCTGTCCCTGTCCGATCTTTGGCATGTCCTGCTGCATGCCGATGACGGGCGGACGTCGGTCATCGTCTGGCAACTTCGTTTGCCACGGACCTTGATGGGGGCCGTCGTCGGAGCGGCATTGGGAACCGCGGGGGCGTTGACCCAGGCGCTTTGCCGCAATGCGCTGGCCGAACCGGGGCTGCTGGGGATCAATGCCGGAGCGGCCTTGGCCGTGGTCCTGGGGATGGCGCTGTCCGTTGCGCCCGGTCTGGCCGGACAGGCCGGGCTTGCCCTTTTCGGGGCGATGATCGCGGCTCTTGGCGTTCACGCCCTCGACCGTATTGCTCCCGGCGATCGCCGTGGGGTGCATCTGGTGCTGACGGGCGCCGCGGTCTCGGCGTCGATCCGTGCCTGTACCGGGATCATCACCATGTCCGACAGCGGGGTTTTCGATAATTACCGCTTCTGGGTGGTCGGCTCGCTCAGTCGACCGCTCCCGGTGGGGATCAATGCCGTTCTGGTTATTCTGCTTCTGCTCGCGGGGCTGTCCTCGTTATGGGGTGGGCGGCTGAACGCGCTGGCCCTGGGCGAGGAGCCGATGCGTGCGCTTGGGCTGCGGCCGGGGGCGACGCGTCTCGGGCTGTTCGGCGCCATCGTCCTGCTTTGCGGCCTGTCGACGGCTCTGGTCGGACCGATCGCCTTCCTCGGCCTCGTCGTGCCGCATTCCGCCCGTCTGTTGATCGGGGGCGATTGGCGGTGGATCCTGCCTTATTCGGCGGTGCTGGGGGCTTTGCTGCTGATCGCTGCCGATATCTTGGGCCGCCTCATCGTTTCTCCGGGCGAACTGGAGGCGGGAATCGTCATCGCCTTCCTTGGAGCGCCGTTGTTGCTGTGGCTGGTGAACCGGCGGCCGATATGATGCGCCATTCCCTATCGGTTCCAGCCGGCGGCGCGGCGCGGGGGCGCCGGGGAGCCGTTTCCGCGGCCCTCGGTCTTCTGGCGGTCGCCCTGAGCATCGCGGCGCTCAGTCTCCTTCGCGGTAGTTATGGACTGTCTGCCGATCAGGTCTGGCTGGCATTAAACGGCCAGGCCGACGCCATGGGGCATCTGATCATTCTGGAGATGCGGTTGCCGCGCCTGATCGCCGCCGTGGTCGTGGGGATCTGTCTCGGAGTGGCCGGCGCGATCTTTCAAGGCCTGTGCCGCAATCCCCTGGCCAGTCCCGACGTCATGGGTTTCACCACCGGCGCGGCCACCGGCGCTTTGGCAGGCATCCTCCTGTTGGGCGCCTCAGGCACCGCGATTGGCGCTCTGCTGGGCGGAGCGGGGGCGGGACTGCTGGTTCAACTGGTGAGCCGGGGCCGGCTGCGCGGCGATTCTTTCATTCTGAGCGGTGTGGGCGTGACCGCGATGCTTGCCGCTTTCAACGAATATCTGGTGACCAGGGTCGATCTTGAAAAAGCCGAGATGGCGAAGACCTGGCTGTTCGGCAGTCTGGCCGGCGCGTCCTGGAGCCATCTTGTCCTGGCGGTGCCGGCGATGATCATCCTGTTGGTGGCGGTTGCCGTGCTCTGGCCGCGCATGCGGCTGCTGGCGATGGGTGACGACCTCGCCACCGCGCTTGGTTTGCCGACCCGGTCGAGCCGCCTGTGGCTGACGGTCTTCGGAATCTGTCTGACCGTTCTGGCCACCACGCTGGCCGGGCCTGTGCATTTTCTGGCGCTTGCCGCTGCGCCCCTGGCCCGCCGCCTGTTCCGCACCCCCGACAGCGGCCTGGCCGGGTCGGCGGCGATGGGGGCGGTGTTGATGATGTTCGCCGACTTCCTGGCGCAGCGGCTGATGGCTCCGTTCCAGATCCCGGTCGGTCTGATTACCGGCGCGGTCGGCGGTGTTTATCTCGTGGTGTTGTTGTCCTGGTCGCGTCGGAAGGGAAAAGTCTGATGTCATGTGATTCCGCCCCGTTCGGATCGCTCCCGTCCCGCCTGGGCGCGCGGCGGATCACCGTCGCCTACCGCGACCGGGTGGTTCTCGACCAACTGTCTCTCGATATCCCGGATGGCGCCTTCACCGTGATTATCGGCGCCAACGGCTGCGGAAAATCCACATTGCTGCGGGCTCTGGCCCGCATCGTCGCGCCGGCGGGGGGATCCGTGCTGCTCGACGGCGCCGAGATCGCCGGCTATCACACCAAGGAGGTCGCCCGGCGCCTGGGACTGCTTCCCCAGGACTCGGTGGTCCCGGACGACATCACGGTGTTCGACCTGGTGTCGCGGGGGCGCTATCCCCATCAGGAATTTCTGCGGCGCTGGTCGGCGGCCGACGATCGCGCCGTCGCCGAGGCGTTGGCGGCGACCGGACTCGGCGAGCTTGCCGATCGGTTCGTCGATGAGCTGTCGGGCGGGCAGCGCCAAAGAGCCTGGATCTCCCTGGTGCTGGCGCAGCAAACGCCGTTGATGCTGCTCGATGAGCCGACTCGCGCGCTCGACATTGCCCATCAAATCGAATTGCTCGATTTGATGGGACGACTTAATCGCGATCATGGCCGTACGCTGGTCGCGGTCCTGCACGATCTCAACCAGGCTTTTCGCTATGCCGATCACCTGATCGCCATGCGCAACGGCGCGATCGTCGCCCAGGGCACCCCGGCGGAATTGGTGTCGGCGGCATTCATCGAGCAGTTGTTCGGTCTGCGCAGTGTGGTCATCGATGATCCGGTTTCCGGCCGTCCGCTGGTCATTCCGGTGGGGGAGGCTCATTCCGGAACATAACGGCGCGGGAGGGGATCTTCCGCCTCTTAATGCGCTTGCGAATCATTATCATCTAACATAGGGTTTGTTTTCCCGGCATGCCGCCGGAGAAGGGAGAGCAGCGCCGGTGGGGCCACCTCGTCTGGATATCGGGCATTTGTTCAGCGCGCATCGCAAGGAATTATTGAGGTTTCTTCAGCGTTGCCTGGGGGAACGGCCCGAGTTTCGCGAGACGGCCGCCGATCTGGTGCAGGACAGCTTCCTGAGGCTCTCCGCCGCCCGGGGAGACACTTCGGATCTGATCGAGAACCCTCGAGCCATGCTGTTTCGCATCGCCCGCAATCTTGCCACCGATACCTTGCGCCACGAGCGCGTGACGGCAAATCTGTTCGACCCCGGCGGCATGGACGATACCCTGGTGGCGGCGGACCCTTCACCGGAGAGGCAGGTCCTGGACCGTGATCTGCTGTCCCGCCTGCATCTCGCCATGGGCGAGCTTTCGCCGTTGCAGCGTCAGGTCCTGACCCTGAAGCGACTGCATGGTCTCAGCCATGCGGAAATCGCCGCGCAAACGGGGCTCAGTCCGGCGGCCATCGAAAAGACCCTGACCCGGGCCCTGCAACGGTTGCGCCGGGTCTTGGGGGACTCTTTCCCATGACTTTCGGCCAAGCCTTTGGTCCGGGTCCGGGTCCGTCCGCTTCGTCCGTCATAGATGACGGAACTTTCCGAATTCCGTCGATGTGTGTCCCATGAGTATTGTGCCGTTATTTTCATCTGACCACCCGGAATCGGTGAGCGACACGGCTCTGGAATGGCTTGTCCTCCTCGACGATGGGGGGGCGCCCGCCTTGCGGGAGGCTTGCGCGGCCTGGCGGGCGGCCGATCCCGCCCACGAGCGTGCCTGGCAAGAGGCGCTCGCGCTGTGGCGCAGTCCGGAATTGGCGGTCGCGCTGGCTGTCGATCGGCCGTTGCGGCGGAGGGAACCGGCGGGTTCGATCCGGCGACTGACGGCTTTGGCGGCGATGCTGGCCTTGGCGATTTTCGGCGCGGCCTGGTCGATCCCCTCGCCGATCGCGCCGCTGCGCTGGGCCTTGGCCGATTTGCGCGCTCCCTTGCATGATCTGCGGGCGCTCACCTTGCCGGATGGCACCCGGATCACGCTCGATGCGGCGTCTGCGGCGGACATGGCATTCACGCCCGACCGTCGCCGGTTGCGTCTTCAAGGCGGACGCATGGTGGTCGAGGCCGCCCATGATGCGTCCCGTCCCCTGGAGGTTGAAACCGACCTGGGAGTGGTCACCGTGGTCGGGACCCGTTTCCTGGTCGATACCGCGCCGGGGGAATTGAGCGTCGCCGTGCAGGAGGGGCGCGTCGCCGTGGAAAGCCGGGCCGGAAACGTTTTGTTGACGCCCGGGCAGCGATTGCGCCTGGAGGACGGCGCGGAAGGCGGCGCGCCGCCGTCGTCCGTCGTTGAACCGGTCGATCCCGATCTCGTCGCCGATGCGGCCGGTGGCTGGCGGAATTTCAAGGGAACCCCCCTGGCTGAGGTGCTGGCCGAGATCGGACGCTATCGCTGGGCGCCGATCCTGCTTGCCGACCATGCGCTCGACGCCCTGCCGGTGACCGCGCGGCTCCAGGTGGCGGCGCCCGAGCGGGCGCTCGCGGCGCTTGCCTCGACCATGCCGGTGAGTTTCGAGGCGTGGCCCGGCGGGGTGTTGCTGGCCGCCCCTTCCAATCCGCCGAAATAAATTACCGACGCCGCTGTCCGGGTTTGCTCGGTTCCCCCGTCATATAATGCGAACGATACGCATTTGCATAAATGGGGATGACATGAAGATTTCGGTTTGTAGGCCGGCGGAACGGTTGTTTCGGGCGGTCGTCTTGGCGGGGGCATCGGGACTGGTCCTGATGGCGGCGTTGGAGCGGGGCCTTGCGGCCGAGCCGCCGGTCCAGCCGGTTTTCGCCGCGCAGCGTTTTTCTTTCGATTTACCCGCCCAGCCGCTGACCGAGGCCCTCAATGCCTTCAGCCGGATCACCGGGCTGCAGTTGGTGCTCACCGGGACGCGCCTGGAGGGGCGGCGGTCCTCGTCCGTGAAGGGCGATCTGACGGCCGACGAGGCGCTGCGGGCGCTGCTTGCCGGCAGCGGCCTGAGCTATCGCCTGGGTGGCGGCGATACGGTCAGCCTGGTGGAAACGCCGCAGAGCGGCGACGCCACCATCCTGGCGCCGATCAGCGTCGAGGGGCAGGTGGCGGATCGGGAAACGGCATGGGGTCCCGTCAGCGGCATGGTCGCCAACCATGCCGCCGGCGGCACCAAGACGGATACACCACTGATCGAGACGCCCCAATCCGTTTCCGTGGTGACCCGTGACGAGATGGATGTGCGGAAGGCCCATAGTCTGGCCGACGCGTTGGGCTATACCGCCGGCGTGCGGGCCGGCACCATGGGCGATTCCAACGGTTATGGCGGCGACAGCACATCGATTCGCGGCTTCGGCGGCGATGGCACCACCGGTCCCTCCGACAATGAATATCTCGACGGCATGCGCTTCGGCGGCAGCGGCTATGTGGTCTCCGGCCTCGATCCCTTCATGTTCGAACGGATCGAGGTTTTGAAGGGGCCCGCCTCGGTGCTTTACGGACAGAGCACGCCGGGCGGCATCGTCAATATGGTGAGCAAGCGGCCCACCGATCAGCCGCAGGGCGAGGTCGAGTTCCAGACGGGAAGCTACGGCCGTCTGCAGGGCAGCTTCGATGTCAGCGACCGTGCCGACCCGGATGGCAAATTGCTCTATCGGGTGTCGGGCATTGGTTGGGATACGGATTCGCAAACCAAATTTTCCCACCGAATGCGTCTGGCCATTGCGCCCGCCGTTACGATCCGCCCCAACCCCGATACCTCTCTGACCATTCTCACGCGCTATCAGAAGGATGACTTCGGAGGGTCGCCCCTCAACTGGCTTCCCGCCTACGGCACCGTGCTTTCCAATCCCAACGGCAGGATTTCACGCGAATTTTTTGCCGGTGATCCCAATTACAACAAGTGGCGGCGTGAAAATGTCGGGGCTGGATATCTGTTCGAGCATCATGTCAGCGATGTCTGGACGGTCCGTCAGAATGCCCGTTACATGCACAACTCGCTCGATTTCGCCAATGTCTATATCAGCACCCTGTCCAGCCTGACGACCGCCAAACGCCAGGCTTTCGGCATGGTCGAACATTCCAACGACGGGACCATCGATAATCAGGCGGAGGCGAAATTCGCCACCGGCATCCTGGCCCATAAAGTTTTGTTCGGCGTTGACGACCAGATCTTTCGCAACGACACCAATCGCGTCTGGCAGTCGTCGGCCGCCACCATCAATCTCTATGACCCCAGCTATTATCTGAGCTTCAACCCCAAGCCCTACCAGAAGAGCAGGACCGCAGCGAACCAGAACGGCCTTTATCTGCAGGACCAGATCACGCTGGGCCGGGTGATCGGTGTTTTCGGGTTGCGTCAGGATTGGTTCGACAGCCGTACCGACAATCAGTTGACAGGGACGCATACCAATCAGAGCAGCGACGCCCTGACCAAAAAGGCCGCGGTGATGTATCGCTTCGACAGCGGCGCCGCCCCTTATTTCAGCTATTCGGAATCCTTCGATCCGACGGTCGGCACCTATCTGGTGGGCGGCATTCCCGCCAAGCCCAGCGACGGCAAGCAGTACGAACTGGGGGTCAAGTATCAGCCACCCGGATATAACAGCCTGCTTACGGCCTCGGTGTTCGATCTGTTCCGCACCAACGTCGCCACCACCGATCCCAATAATCCCGGTTACGCGGTGCAAAGCGGCGAGGTCGAATCGCGCGGCTTGGAATTGGAGGGCAAGGCAAGCCTGGCCGAGGGTCTGAACGCGACCGCCGCCTATACCTATCTCGACGCCAAGGTGACGTCGAGCAACGACACCGCCACGGGAATCGACGGCGTCACCGTTACCCAGAAAGGCAAGCGTCCGGCACGGATCCCCGAACATTCCGCCTCGTTCTGGCTCGATTACGCGGTACAGGGCGGTCAATTCCGAGGGGTCGGTTTCGGCGGCGGGACCCGCTATGTCGGGCCGACCGAGGGCGACGACGCCAATAGTTTCCGGGTTCCCGGATTTTTGCTGTTCGATGCGATGGTGCAATATGACCTCGCCGGCCTCGGGTCGTCATTCCGTGGCTGGTCGACCAGCGTGACGGCGACCAATCTGGCTGACACCCGATATGTCTCCTCCTGCTTGGCCGCGGTTCGCTGCTATTACGGCGCCGGACGGACGGTTTATGCCGCGTTGAAATACCGATGGTAGGAGGGCTTTTGCGCGCGTCGGGGGGGACCCGGCGCACGACCGGGGCAGGCATGCGCTCCAGACTGGGGCCGGCGGTTCTCGGCGGTTATCCGCTGGCGGCGGCCTGGGTCATGGCCGTGCCGGTCTTGTGGGCGGCCATTTATCCGGACGATCCGTTCAGGCTGGCGGACGGCGTGCTGATCGGTTCGATGAGCGCTTTCGCGGTTTGTGCCCTGGCCGTCCTGTGGGCGTTCGCCGCGCCGACGGCGCGGCATGCCTGGATCGGCCTTTTGGGGCCGGCGTTCCTGTTGGCCTTGATGGCGGGGCTGGGTGCGCCATGAGGCACGGCTTCCGACAGGCGATGGCTCTCTTGCATAGCTGGGCGGGATTGGTGCCGGGCTGGCTTCTGTTCGCTGTCTTTCTCACGGGAAGCCTCAGTTATTTCCGGCCCGAGATTTCCCAATGGACCAGGCCCGAACTGCCGTCCGGCGCGATGTCGGATCCGGGCCGCGACGTCCGGGCGGCGCAGGATTATCTGACGAGGACCGCACCGGACGCGACCCGCTGGCTGATCGAAATGCCATTGGCCCGTCTGCCTCTGACCGGCGTCACGCTCTGGAGGGAGCGGGGTGCGGGGCCGCACTACCGCCATGACCTGCTCGATCCGCGCCAAGGCATGCCGATCGCGGCGCGGGCCACGCATGGTGGAGACTTTTTCTATTACTTCCATTTCGATCTACATATGCCCTGGCGTCTCGGTCGTCTCATCGTCGGTTTCTCGGCCATGGCCATGCTGGTTGCCCTGCTGACCGGTCTGATCGTGCATCGGCGTCTGTTCGCCGATTTCTTCACTTTCCGGCCGGGGAAGGGGCCGCGTTCCTGGCTTGACGCCCACAATGCCTGCGGCGTCCTCGCCTTGCCCTACCATGTGATGATCACCTATTCGGGGCTGGTGATTCTGATGTCGCTTTACCTGCCCTGGGGCATCGATCTCCTGTATGGGACGGACCGCGCCCGCTTTTTCGCCGAGGCGGGCCAGAACTTCCGGCCGCCGCCGGCCGCCGGTGTCCCTGCCGGACTGGTCGATCTGGCATCCCTGATGCCGGAGGCGGCGCGTCGTTGGCCGGGCGAGGCGGTCGGTCGGATCGACGTCTATGGACCGGGGGACGCGGCGGCACGGGTGGTTTTCACCGTGGCCGACGACGCGCGTCTGTCCCATGCGCGGGCACGGCTGATTTTCGACGGCGTCGGCGGAACCCTGCTGTCGGAACCGGAAAACGGCTTGCCCGGCCCGGCCCGGTTGGAACGCGCCCTCTATGGGATGCATCTCGGTCGTTTCGGCGGCCCCCTTTTGCACGCCCTGTTCTTCTGCTCGGGTTTGTTGGGGGCGGCGATGGTGGGGGCCGGTCTGATTCTCTGGACGGGCAAGCGGCGGGCGGCGGGGGAAACCCATCCCGTCGCCGAGGCGCTCAATTTGGCCGTGATCGGGGGACTGCCGATCGCCATTGCCGCCTTCTTCTGGGCCAATCGCCTGCTGCCGGTGGGATTGGCCGCGCGGGCCGATCGGGAAGGGCTTTGTTTTTTCGCAGCCTGGATGGTGGCGGGCATTCATGCCGCCCTTCATCGTGACGCCGCCGCCTGGAGGACGCAGTTTCGATGTGCCGCGGGGCTTTTTCTGGCGTTGCCCGTGCTGGACGGCCTGACCACAAGCCATGGCTTGCCGGTCAGCCTGCCGGCCGGGGACTGGCTGTTCGCCGGTTTCGATCTGGCTTTTCTGGCGGGGGGAGGGGGAATGGCCGGCTTGTCCCTGTTGTCCCGCCGCAACCGTCGCCGGGTGGCGAAATGACGCTGCTGGCTTTCGCGCTGACCTATGGCGGGTGGTGGGCGCTGGCCGCCGGGATGGCCCGGCACGGGGGGCCGATGCTGGGAAGGGGGGCCTTCCCGGCGGTGCTGGCGCCAGTTCTGCGCGCCACCGGCGGCGGTCTTCTCGTCCTGTCGTTTTTCACGGCCGCCGGAGAATATGGCTGGGACATCGGTCCGGTTGCCTGGTGCGGACTTGGCAGCGTCGGCGCGGTACCGCTGGTGCTGATGCTGGCGTGGCGGCCGGCGCTGGCGGCGTTGCCGGTCGCGCCGCTTCTGGCGATCGGCTGGTGGCTGTCCGGCTTTTAGGCTCTGGGCCGAAACAATCGCTCCAGAGCCTAAGGGTTTATATGATGCCTGCGCCTCCGGCTTCGGCCGGCTCATGCGCCGCTCGGGCTTCAGGGCTTGGAGCGATCATTTCGCCCCAAGCCCTTAGGACAAAAATAGAGAACGACGATCAGGCCGGAACGATCAGTTCCAATGTTTCCACCGCGACGGAAATCTCCACCGGCAAGGTGGCGATGATGTCGCCATCCCCTTGTACCGGCAGCCCGTTCTGCCCGTCGATCCTGATCACGCGGCCCGACAGGATCCGCACATCGGGCAATCTCGACAGGCGGCCCAGTATCAGGGCCGCGCCGTAGCGCAGGGCGTGCGCCCAGCCGCCCCGTTCGAGAAGGCAGACCTGGAAGACGGGCATTTCCAGACTGGCCTCGGGGGCGGCGATGAACGGGCCGCCGTAGTGGCGTCCGTTGCAGACCACCACCGAACAGGCGTCGAATGTCCGGCCGTCGATGCCGACCCGGCAGGGGGGGAAGCCATAGCGAAGCGCCTGGGTCAGCGTTTCCAGGACATAGGCGATCTTGCCGGTGTGGCGTTTCAAGGCGAGGTCGACATTGGCCACCACATGGGCATCGAAACCGACGCCGGCCATCATGATGAAGTGGCGCCCGTTGGCCTTGCCCAGATGAACCCTTTGCCGCCCGCCGGAAACGATCGCTTTCGCGATGATCGGGGGTTGACCGCGCAGGCCGATCTCCTGGGCCAGGACGTTGGCGGTGCCCAAGGGGATGATGGCCAGCGGCGGCACCGGCCCCCGCGCCTTGATCAGGCCGTTGGCCACCTCGTTGATGGTTCCGTCACCGCCAGCCGCCACCACCACGTCGTAATCGGTGGCGGATAATCCTTCGGCGGTGCTTTCGGCGTCGCCGGGGCGGGTCGTCTCATGCAAGGTCAGTTCGCCGCCCAGGATCTCAAGATCGCGCAACGTCGCCTTCAGGCGACGACGGCGCCATTGGCCGGCGGACGGATTGTAGATCACCAGAATGCGCCGTCGGGGCGCGCCTTCTTCCGATCGGGCCTGAGTGGTCGTCATATGCATGGAGCCCGTCTATACCTGGAGCCACAATGAATGAAGCATGAAACTTGCGTTACAATATTTTGTCTATTTTGTGAAATAATAAATCAGAGACACTATCCTTATGTACAGATGATTGCTCGAACTACTATAAGAAGATTTTAGAGTAATAAGTTTTTTGGTGTATGGGCGTGGTGGCGATGACGGTGATGTCCGGCGTGCAGAATTACCGCGCGATCTGGATCTCCGACGTGCATTTGGGCACACGGGGCTGTAAGGCCGAATTTCTTCTCGATTTCCTGAAGAATACCGAATCCGACTATCTTTATCTTGTCGGCGATATGATCGACGGTTGGCGGCTTCGGCGATCCTGGTACTGGCCGCAGGCCCATAACGACGTGGTGCAGAAGCTGCTGCGCAAGGCCCGGAAGGGAACCAAGGTGTTCTTCATTCCGGGCAATCACGACGAATTCGCCCGCGACTACCTTGATTTCAATTTCGGCGAAGTGGTGGTGCTGAACGAAACCATCCACCAGATGGTCGACGGCCGGCGGTTCCTCGTCATGCATGGCGATCAGTTTGACGGGGTGGTCAAATACGCCAAGTGGCTGGCTCATCTGGGGGACCATGCCTACACCATCGCGCTGGCCGTGAATCATTGGTTCAATTGGGCCCGGCGTAAACTGGGTTACGAATATTGGTCGCTGTCCGCCTATCTCAAGCACAAGGTGAAGAACGCCGTACAGTTCATCGCCAAATTCGAGGAGGCGATGACCGACGTGGCGCGTTACCGCGGAGTGGACGGCGTCATTTGCGGCCATATCCACCATGCCGAGCTCAGGCAGTTCGGAGACATTTGCTACGGCAATGACGGCGACTGGGTCGAAAGCTGCACGGCGCTGGTGGAACATTTCGACGGACGGCTGGAAATCCTCCGCTGGACCGAGACCCGCCAGCTTTCGCTGTTCGAAGACCATATGGCGGCCTCTCCCTGAACCGATTGCGGGATCTCTCATGCGAATTCTTGTGGTGACCGATGCTTGGTATCCTCAGGTCAACGGCGTGGTGCGCACGCTGGGGACCTTGCGCGACGAACTGACGCGGTTCGGGCACGAGACGATCTTCGTGACACCCGACCAATTCCGTTCACTGCCCTGTCCGACTTATCCCGAGATCCGTCTGGCCATCCGTCCCGGCCGGCGCATGGCGAGAACGATCGAGGCCAATCAGCCTTGCGCCATCCATATCGCCACGGAAGGGCCCCTCGGCTGGGCCGCCCGGCGCTATTGCCTGAAACGGCGGGTTCCTTTTACGACGGCCTATCATACCAAGTTTCCCGAATATATCCGGGCCCGCTTCCGGGTGCCGCTGCCCTTGAGCTACAAGGTGATGCGGCGGTTCCATGCGCCGTCCTCGACCATCATGGTGGCCACCCAGACCATTCAAAGCGAGTTGGAGACCCGTGGTTTCCAGCGGATCAGGCGTTGGTCGCGGGGGGTCGACACGACATTGTTCCGCCCTCGCAGTCGAGAGGAGCTAAAGGGTCTGGTGCCAGACCTGCTCGCTTTGCAAAAGCCGATCTTCCTCTATGTCGGGCGCGTCGCCGTCGAAAAGAACATCGCCGCCTTCCTCGGGGCCGATCTGTCGGGAACGAAGGTCGTGGTGGGGGATGGGCCGCAGATCGACGAGCTTCGCCGCCGGCATCCCGATGTGCTGTTCACCGGCGCCAAGCAGGGCGAGGAATTGGCCGCCCATTACTCCGCCGCCTCGGTCTTCGTCTTTCCCAGCCGGACGGATACCTTCGGACTGGTTCTGCTGGAGGCGCTGGCCTCGGGCGTTCCGGTCGCCGCCTATCCCGTGCCGGGCCCGCTGGATGTCATCGGGAATTCACCTGCCGGCGTCCTCGATCGCGATCTGGCCGTCGCCGCCCGTGCCGCCCTGGGGATTTCCGCCGACGTTTGCCGTGCCCACGCCCTGTCCTTTTCGTGGGAGGCCTGTACCCATCAATTCCTCGACAATCTTTCGCCTTTCGACCCTCTCGCCCTGATCGAGAGCGGTTCATAAAGTCCACCGCGACTTCCAGGAGATCGATGACGTCATAGCCGGGTAGACCCTTGAGGGATGGCCGTGGCGGAGTTGCTCTGCTACCGTGCCATCAGTTTTTGTCGATCCTGGTGGAATCAGCCATGCGCTCATTGACCGCCTTGCCGGCCTGGCAAGACCTCGCCCGGCATTTCGAAACCGTCCAATCCCTTCATATGCGAGATCTGTTCGCCAAGGATGCGGAGCGCTTTCAGCGCTTTTCGCTACGGCTTGACGATCTGCTGCTCGATTACTCGAAGAATCGCGTCACGCGGCAGACCATGGACCTGCTGGTCGGTCTTGCCGTCGAAAGCGGTGTCGAGGAGCGTCGCGCCGCCATGTTCGACGGCCAGCGCATCAATGTCACCGAAAACCGTGCCGTGCTGCATGTGGCGTTACGCAATCGTTCGGACCGGCCAATTCGCGTCGATGGGGTCGACGTGATGCCGGAGGTGCGCCGTGTGCTGGAGCAGATGCGCGTCTTTTCGGAGGCGGTGCGGAGCGGTGCATGGCGGGGCGCCAGCGGCCAGCGGATCACCGACGTGGTCAATATCGGCATCGGGGGATCCGATCTGGGGCCGGTGATGGTGACCGAGGCCTTGAAACCCTTCGCCCAGGATGGGCTCGCCTGTCATTTCGTCTCCAACGTCGATGCCAGCCATATCCATCAGGTGCTGAAGGGCTGCCGGCCGGAAACGACCTTGTTCATCGTGGCCTCGAAGACCTTCACCACCCAGGAAACCCTGGCCAATGCTCAAACCGCCCGGGCCTGGACGGTGGCGGCGCTGGGTGAGGACGCGGTGGCCCGGCATTTCGTGGCGCTTTCGACCAACCGGGAGGCCGTCGCCGCCTTCGGCATCGACACCGACAATATGTTCGCCTTCTGGGATTGGGTCGGCGGCCGCTATTCGCTGTGGTCGGCCATCGGATTGTCGATCGCCATCTCCGTCGGGTTCGGGCGTTTCGAGGAGCTGCTGGCCGGCGCCTACGACATGGACGAGCATTTCCGGACGGCGCCGCTGGCCGCCAACATGCCGGTGATCATGGCGCTGCTGGGTGTCTGGTATATCGACTTCTTCGGCGCCACCACCCTCGCGGTGTTGCCCTACGATCAATATCTGCATCGCTTTCCCGCCTATCTCCAGCAGGCGGACATGGAAAGCAACGGCAAAAGCGTCACCTGTGATGGACGGGCGGTGGACTATCAGACCGGTCCGGTGCTCTTCGGCGAGGCGGGAACCAACGGACAGCATGCCTTCTATCAACTGATCCACCAGGGCACGCGGCTGGTACCGGCCGATTTTCTCGCCGCGGCGAAAAGCCAGAATCCCATCGGCGATCACCATCGTTTGCTGTTGTCCAATTTCTTCGCTCAGACGGAGGCCCTGATGACGGGAAAGCCGGCCGAAGCGGTGCGCGCCGAACTGACCCGGCAGGGCCTTTCCGGTCAGGCGCTGGAGGAGGCCATTCCACATCGGACGTTTGCCGGTAACCGCCCGACCAATTCCCTGCTTTACGCCGAATTGTCGCCACGCACCCTGGGGCGTCTGATCGCGCTTTACGAACATAAGATTTTCGTGCAGGGCGTGATCTGGCAAATCAACAGCTTCGACCAGTGGGGGGTCGAGTTGGGCAAGCAACTGGCGAAAGTCATCCTGCCGGAGTTGGGGGGCGCGCAGCCGGTTTCCTCGCACGACAGTTCGACGAATGGGTTGATCGGGCATTATAAGGCGCTGCGTTAGGCTTCTTTCCCGTTTCGATGGATGTCGGGCGCCATTCCGCTCGGTTCGGAATTCCTCGCGCCGATCAGCGCGGAGAGGTATTACGCAGACGATATATTTCTGGAGCAAGGTGCCGCCCCGATGACCATCCGTCTTCTTCCTTCCAATCTGGTCAATCAGATTGCCGCCGGCGAGGTGATCGAACGGCCGGCCTCGGCGGTCAAGGAACTGGTGGAAAACGCCATCGACGCCGGTGCCAGCCGCGTCGATGTGGTGTTGGCCGAGGGAGGGCAGGCGCTGATCTCGGTGACCGACGACGGCAGCGGTATGGCGGCGGATGAACTCAGCCTGGCGCTGGAACGCCACGCCACTTCAAAATTACCCGAGGATGATCTGGCCCATATCCGCCATATGGGTTTTCGTGGCGAAGCCTTGCCTTCCATCGGTTCGGTATCCCGGCTCCGGATGACCAGCCGGCCGAAAGGCGCGGACACCGCCTGGACGGTTCTGGTGGAGGGGGGGCTGAAAGGACAGCCCGAGCCGGCCGCCCATCCCGCGGGCACGCGCGTCGAGGTGCGGGACCTGTTCTTCGCCACCCCGGCCCGCTTGAAATTCCTCAAGCATCCGCGGACCGAACTGATCCATGCCCGCGAAGTGCTGGAGCGCCTGGCCATGGCGCATCCACGCGTCGCCTTCACCCTGTCCGACGAGGCGCGTTCGATTCTGAAGCTGCCGGCTTGCGGCGGCGATGACGAAACGGCCCGTCTCGAGCGGCTGATCGCCGTGCTGGGGCGTGAGTTTGGGCCGGCTTCGCTGGAGGTTCTGGCCGATCGCGAAGGTGTCCGCCTGTCGGGCCGGATCGGTTTGCCGACCTTCAACAAGGCGACCTCGGCCGCGCAATATCTGTTCGTCAACGGGCGTCCGGTGCGGGATCGCCTGTTGGGCGGCGCCGTGCGCGCGGCCTATCAGGACGTGCTGGCCCATGATCGCCATGCCGTGGTGTCGTTGTTTCTCGACCTGCCCTCCGATGCCGTGGACGTCAATGTGCACCCGGCCAAGGCCGAGGTGCGGTTCCGCGACCAGGGACTGGTGCGCGGTCTGATCGTCAGCGCCCTGAAACATACCTTGGCCGGCGCGGGGCATCGCGCCGCCGCGCCCTCCGGCAATCTGGGCGCTTTGGGCGCCTTTCATGCGCCGGAAATCCGGCTTCCGATGCATGGTGGCGGCGCTTCCGGCTGGCAGCCGCCCTTCCGGCCGCGGCAGGACGATTTCGATCGCGCGTCGTTGGCTCAGGCGCCGTTGGGATTTTCCGACGTCGCTCCGCAGGGCCGACCGTTCGTTCCCGATCGGACGGAAGAGGAAACGGCGGTTTCCTATCCGCTGGGTGTGGCGCGGGGGCAGGTTCACGATACCTACATCATCGCGCAGACCGCCGATGGCTTGGTCATCGTCGACCAGCACGCCGCCCATGAGCGACTGGTCTACGAACGCATGAAGGATGCCATCGCCGCCGGTGGTATCGCCCGCCAGGGGTTGCTGATTCCGGAAGTCGTCGAAATGGAGGAGATCGCTTGCGCCCGCCTGTTGCCCCGTGCTTCCGAACTGGCCGCGCTGGGACTGGTGCTGGAGTCCTTCGGGCCGGGGGCGGTGGTGGTACGGGAGGTTCCGGCTTTGTTGGGCGATTGCGACGTGCAGGGGCTGGTCCGCGACCTGGCCGACCAATTGGCCGAATGGGGCGAGGCCTTGGCATTGCAGGATCGCCTGGCCCATGTCTGCGGAACCATGGCCTGTCATTCCAGCGTTCGGGCCGGGCGCAAGCTCAACGGAGCGGAGATGAACGCTCTTCTTCGCCAGATGGAGGCGACGCCCAATTCAGGCCAGTGCAATCACGGGCGGCCGACCTATGTCGAATTGAAGCTGGCCGATATAGAAAAATTGTTCGGTCGCAGGTAGTGGATTCTGATGGGTTTCCCATTCTTTTGGCAATTCCGGGTCCCGATTTTACGATTCTCGTAATCGTTAAAAGCCATTTATCACTTTAAGACAATCACGGAAAATATTGGGAAAACCGTAATCGACGAACAGGCTTTCGCAATATTGTGAGAAAAAATCTTTTCTATAGGCAATCAAGGAGCTGTCGGCATTTATTAGGTGGTATTCGTCAATAAGCTGCCCTTGAAGTGCCCATTTATCAAAATCCTGCATTCCGGAATAACAAAACTCTAAGATGAGCGGCTTGGTTCCGGATAGTAATATGCGATTGAATATTTCAATCTTATTGTCAAACTCGTTGAATGATATGACGTCTGGACATTTATTTTCATGATATGATAATAATTCTGATATATCAACCTGATATTGTTTGTTATTTTCCTTTGACGCGGTCGGCGTCGCATTTACAATTTTAACGTTATTATTATTTGAGTAGTTCTTTTCCAATTTTTGGAAGAGAACCGTATCCGCTTCAGCCAATAACGCCGTTGGATCGTAGTTGATCATAACAGGCCGGAGAGCGTTGTTCCGTATTCCGTCCCCGGCGCCAAGCTGCCAGAGAATGGCGGACGGGTTGGTGGTCAGAAGATATGAGCATGTCTTAAAGAGATCAAAGTAACGAGGATTTGTCGGTGAAATGATGTGGCCGAGTAAGGCATTCTTGGCCAACCGAAGTTCGTTCCGCCGAAAATTGCGCAGTTCTCTGACAAAATTAATTATTTCTGTTTTCGCTCCACATTCCGGAAAATATTTGAGCATATTTTCCGATTCCGTCGCATCGCTGTGAAGAAGTTTCTGCACGGATTTGAGGATTTTTTGCTCATCGGACGCCCAGCTTCCTCCCCACACATGGATGCCGAAAACTTTGCCGAGATCTTTCTCCCAGATCGAGGAAAAGGGCTTGTCAAAGCCGTAAGGGTAAAACGTTTCAGCGGGGAGCTCCGTATAACGCTCTTCCTGCAAAAGCCTCCCCAAGAAGAAGGGGCCTGTCTGGTGATTCGGAGGGTTCTCATTGATGTCGGACATCTGATTTATTGCATCGGAAGCCCGCTTCATCGTGGGGTTGCGCGCCGTCGATGCCATGAAGGCGTTCGAACAGAAGGTGCCTGGCTCGACATCGCAAAGTAAAAGATCGCCGGGATAGTCGGTGTGATCAAAATAATTCAGCGGCATCATATCGCAGTCGAGATAGATACCGCCATGTCTGTACAAAATTTCGTACCGCGCAACGTCCGCTTTCCTAGCAGGGCTGTCCGCTTCCCGAATTTTTGTTATGGATGAAAAATCCTTAACATTGTCATCACCCCATGTCGTGAACTCGTAGGATGGAAATTGCCGCTGCCAAGCATTCCACCAATTTTCATATTCTTCAGGAATATCGGAAGGGCCGAACCAAATGCGATGTATTTGACGAGGGATCATATCTCTTTATCTACCTGGCTAAGTCAGGTATCTCCTTCTCGGAAGGCCCGTAATTAATTTACCATATGTGCGTAGATAGAGGGGCTGGGATTCTTTCACGATGGTGACGCATATTGTTCAGTCTGAGATCGCTTCCCGGCGTAATGAAGATTAAGGCATTACGCTTTAAACGCAGGACGCTTCACTGGTGAAGCGCAGGAAGATCAGTCTGGCGGCGCCGTACTTGCGTTCGTCGACGATGGACAGATTCCCGATCGGCGAGGAGAAAGGTTCTCCCGCCGCGACTTCGACCACCACCAGGGCGTCGGGCGCGACCCAGCCCTGGGCAAGCAGGGCCGGCAGGGCGGCCTGGGCCAGGCCGCTTTTGTATGGGGGGTCCATCAGCACGATCCGGCATGGCGCGGGGGCCTTGGGGGGCTTGGTCGCGTCATTGCGCAGGATCGACACCTGCTTGTCGACGCCCATCTTCCGGACATTGGCGTGAATGACGGCAAAGGCGCTGCCGTCGGTTTCCAGGAAGCTGGCCCGCGCGGCGCCGCGCGAAAGGGCTTCCAGCCCCAGGGCCCCGGAACCGGCGAATGCGTCCAGGACATGGGCGTCCTGCAACGGCGGCTCCCCGTGCCCCAGGATGTTGAACAGGGCTTCACGGGCCCGGTCAGAGGTCGGACGGGTGGCTTGTCCCTCGGGGGCGAGCAGCACGCGCCCCTTATGACGGCCGGCGACGATCCGCATGGGTCTTGGTCCTGCTCCGGGGGGATGAGGGGGTGGTATGATCCTGTCTGTCGCTTTTCGGCTTGCTGCTTCTCAGGCGTCCGGGTTTCGGCGATGGGGCCGGCTCTTCCCCCGGGGCTCCGGCCTTGGTGGAACCTCTGTCGCCCAATTGCTCCTTGAGGACGCGGGAGGGAACTTCGTCAGCCATGCCCGGTTCCAAAAGACCGAGTTGAAAGGGGCCGTAGGCGATCCGGATCAATCGGCTGACCGTCCAGCCGAGATGCTCCATCACCTTGCGGATTTCCCGGTTCTTGCCCTCTTTGAGGCTGACGGTGAGCCAGGCATTGGAACCTTGCTGTCGATCGAGCAGGGCCTTGATCGGTCCATAAGCGACCCCTTCAACGGTGACGCCCCGTTCCAACTCGGCCAATTGCTTCAGATCGGGCGTTCCATGGACTCGCACGCGATAACGGCGGACCCAGCCGGTGGTCGGCAGTTCCAGGCGCCGGGCGAGTTCGCCGTCGTTGGTCAGCAGGAGCAGTCCTTCGGAATTGAGATCGAGGCGCCCGACCGAGATGACGCGGGGTATTCCTTCGGGGAGGCGGTCGAAAACGGTCGGTCTGCCTTGCGGATCCTTGTGACTGGTTACCAGTCCGGTAGGCTTGTGATATCGCCACAGGCGGGTTCGCTCGGCCTCGGGCAGGGGCTTGCCGTCAACGATGATGATGCTCGATTCGGTGACGGTGACTGCGGGCGAGGTGAGCTTCTGGCCATCGACGCTGACGCGCCCATCGGCGATCCAGCGTTCGGCGTCGCGTCGCGAACAGAGTCCCGCCCGGGCCAGGCGTTTGGCAATGCGTTCGCCCTTGGCGGCGTCGTGAGGTGCGTCGGTCATGGGCGGGAGGCCTCAATGAAGGCGTGAAAAAGAGCCGTGTCGGCGGGATTGATTGCGAATTCCGGGTGCCATTGAACACCGAGACAGAAACGGCGTCCAGGAACCTCGATTCCTTCTATCACGCCGTCGGTGGCGATGGCATTCACAATGACCTCCTCGGGCAGCGTCTTGACCGCCTGATGATGGGAGCTATTGACGGCTAATGTCCGGCAATTGGCGATTGCGGCCAATCGAGAGCCTTCGGTGATGGTGATCTCATGACCGGCCTGATTGCGCGGATTGGACTGCTCGTGGGCGAGGGGCGCGGGAATTTCGTCGGGAATATGCTGAATGAGCGTGCCGCCCAGGGCCACGGCCAGCAACTGTTCGCCGCCGCAAATACCGAAGATGGGAAGATTCCGCTCCAGCGCTCCGGTGATCATGGCCAGTTCGAATTGTGTGCGTCGTTCCTTCAGCCTGACGCGATCATGATGGACGGTCGCGCCGAACAGGGTGGGATTGACGTCGAAGGCTCCTCCGGTGACGATCAATCCGTCGAGACGATCGAGATAGTCGCCGGCGAATTCGGGATGATGGGGTAGTGGCAGCGGCAGGCCGCCGGCCCGGCCGACAGCGTCGCAATAGTTCCTGCGCAGCGCATACCAGGGAAATGCCGAGTAGCCGCCAGGCTCTTCGCTGTCCAACGTGATGCCGATGGTGGGAAAGGTCATGGCTGCCACTTTAGCGTCCATTTCCCTGCCTGTCATCCATCGCCCCTTTGAGAAAAATAATGGCGTTTCCATCCGGAATTACGGTCGAACTTTACACATTTCGTTGACATTTTGTTCGCATATGAGCACACAGGGCGGCGCATATTGCTTGAGGAATGCCGATGTTCGTCTCCGTCCAGCCGAAACCGCATTCGATTTTCTCCTTCGTATTCGGATTCGCTCTTTTGCCCTTCGCCGCTTTGGCGGCCGATCAGCAACAGCACTGTCCGGTGCCCAGTGCCGTGAACGACCACGTCGTCTGCCGCAAGGGATGCGATCCCAACGCCGACAAGCAGTATCTCGAAAAATTGGCAAAGGATATCCAGAAGGCCAAAGCGCCGGTTTGCCTTCTCGCTCTGGTCGATCCCAGGGATCGAGGTTATTCGAAGAAGCTGGCGATCAAGAGAGTTCTCTGGGTGAGGGACACCCTGGTCGAGAACGGGGTTTTGCTTAATACCATCGCGGTCGAATTGCGTCCTCTGCAAGCCGATGCCCAGAAGGCGGGACTGCAAAGCGTCGATGTCATTCTGGGCCATTGAAGGACGGGGTAATCGGGTGAACCCGATTACCCCGCATTAAATTTTGTCCCTCACGCGCCGGGCGGCGGACATCCGTCCGCCTGGGCTTCCTCCGCTGACGCTGCGGGGCGCTCAGTGCGCCAACGCGACGGGAAGCATCTTCGGAAGAGCAACGCCCGCGCGTTCACCCGATCACCCGGCATTGAAGGACGGCGACGGCGATCCCGGCGCGTGATAGATCTTTTCCATGAATCCGTTTCTGGCGATTGCCATTGCCGAAGCCGAGGCTGCCGGCATGCGTGGCGAAGTCCCGGTGGGCGCCGTTGTGGTGAAGGCCGGAGAGGTGCTGTCGCGTGCCGGCAATCGGGTCGAGGAGCGTGCCGATCCGACGGCTCACGCCGAAATCCTCGCTCTCCGCGCTGCCGCCGAGAGGCTGGGCGAGCCGCGTCTGGAGGAATGTGATCTCTGGGTGACGCTTGAGCCTTGTCCGATGTGCGCCGCCGCCATTTCATTCGCGCGGATCCGCCGGCTTTATTTCGGCGCCTACGACGCCAAGGGGGGGGGGGTCGATCATGGGCCGCGAATATTCGACCATCCGACCTGTCACCATCGTCCCGAGGTGGTGGGCGGGATGGAGGAAAGCCGGATGGCGGAATTGCTGAGGGCGTTCTTTCGCGAACGGCGTTGACGGGAAGCGCCGGTCAGCGCTTGATGGCGCGCCAGCCGATGTCCCGCCGGCAGAACCCTTCCGGCCAGCGGATCCGGTCGATGGCCTGATAGGCTCGCGTCTGCGCCTCGGCCACGGATGCGCCGCTTGCGGTGATTCCGAGAACGCGCCCGCCGGTGGCGACGATTTGGCCCCGGGCGTTCCGTTCGGTGCCGGCATGAAGGACCCGCACCCCCTCCACTTGGTTCGCCTGGTCCAGGCCTTCGATGACGCTGCCTTTGCGGTAACTGCCCGGATAGCCCTTTGCCGCCATGACCACGACCAGAGCCGGGTCGTCGGACCATTCCACCGTTTTTCCCGCCAATTGGCCCTCGGCCGCGGCCAGCATCAAGGCGACGATGTCCGAGGCGAGGCGGGCCATCAGCACTTGGCATTCGGGATCGCCGAAGCGGACGTTGTATTCGAGCAGCTTCGGCTCGCCCTCGTCGATCATCAGGCCGGCGAACAGGATGCCGCGATAGGGGCGGCCCTCGGCGGCCATTCCCCGCACGGTCGGCAGGATGCAGCGTTCCATCACCTTGGCCTCGATGTCCGGCGTAACGACGGGGGCCGGTGAATAGGCGCCCATGCCGCCGGTGTTAGGGCCGGTGTCTCCATCGCCCACCCGTTTGTGATCCTGTGCCGCGGCCAGGGGGAGGGCGGTGGTTCCATCGACGATGGCGAAAAAGCTGGCCTCTTCCCCAGTAAGGAACTCCTCGATGACCAATTCGTCGCCGGCCGCGCCGAACAATTTGTCGCCCATCATCGCATCGACCGCCGCCAGGGCTTCATCGAGGCTGGTCGCCACCACCACGCCCTTGCCTGCGGCCAAGCCATCGGTCTTGACGACGATCGGGGCCCCCTTGGCGCGAATGAACGCCTTGGCAGCGTCGGCGTCGGTGAAACGGCCGTAGCCGGCGGTGGGAATATCGTATTTGGCCAGGATATCCTTCATGAAGCCCTTGGACCCTTCCAAGGCCGCCGCCGCGGCGCTGGGCCCGAAGGCTTTGACGCCTGCCGCCGCCAGCTTGTCGGCCAGCCCGAGCACCAGGGGCGCCTCGGGCCCGATCACCACGAAATCGACGGCGTTGGTTCGGGCGAAGGCGGTCAGATCATCGACCTGTTCGACGCCGATGGGGACCAGGGTGGCGAATTCGGCGATGCCGGCATTGCCCGGCGCGCACAGCAATTCAGTGCAGAGCGGTGAACGACGGATCGCCCAGCACAGTGCATGTTCGCGTCCACCGGAACCAACGACCAGAATTTTCATATCGGCACTCCCCTCGTTCGGCGCGCTTTTAGCACAAATGTCGCCGGGCGCGGAGAGGGGATTGTTTCAGTTCAGATTCGCCGCCAATTTCCGATCAGCGTGGCCTGGGCCTCGGCCCAGGCCGCCGGCAGTTGAATTGTTGCGGCCAGCGCGGCGCCGTTGGCGGCGATCCGCTCGCATTCTGCGGGATGTGTCAGCGCCCATTCCATCTTTTCGTCGAGATCGGAAAGGTCCGCCGCGATGGGAATATGGGTATCCCAATCCTTCAAGCGATCATAGTACCACTGACGAAAGCCCTCGGCGGAACGCACCTTGAACACCGTCGAGCCCATGATGAATTTCTCGATCAGGCTCCATGAGTTCGTATGGCCGTCGATATCGATCTGATATTTGTAATCGCAGAAATCCTTTTTCGCGATCGGGTCCCCCAGCAGCCCCGCCGAGGTGATGGCTTGCCGCAAGTGGGGTTCGCCGATCTGCCCCATTTCGGTGATGGCGATATCCATATGGTCTGCGAATCTGCTCGCCCGGCTGGCGGCGCACAGATGCAGGCGGGGAAGCCAATCCCAGGCGGGCGAGGTGTCGGCGGCCGGCGTATAGCTTCTCCGCCCGGTCGTCGTGCCGCGCCAGAACAGAACGTTCTTTCGGTTAGTCCATGGTTGTGCCTGGCTCGCCGCATGCACTCTCAGTCCATCGTAATTCTGAAAAATATAGAGATAGGGGTCTAAAATGAGCCCTGTCTGTGGAAGTGCCGACGAATAGGCGAAGCGGTAGTATGGGCCTTCGTCGAAGCCGTCGCCGGTATCGAAGACGCATTGATAGGTTTCCGGCCCGGAAATGAAGCGGGCAACGTCGGAGCAGAGGTGGCCGAGCATGGGCATGCGCCGGAAGTCGCTGCAGGGGCGGGCGATGAATTCCAGCATCGCGATAAAGGTGATCTCGCTTTGCGAGATGTTGGCGATGATATGTTCTTCGGAGGCGAGATGCGGGAGCGAATCTCTCGTCACCAGCTTGAAGGAAATGGGGAGCGCGCTATGGGCCGCGACGAGGCAGGTATAGGTCTGCTCGAATAATTCCTTTGCCTCGGCAAATCGGTTGTCGTCGATCGCTTCCTGGGCGAGTTGAGCCAAATGTTGCGCCGTGGCCATGGGGTCCGCAGTCATGGAACTCGTCAGTCTTTCGAAAAGAGGTGCGTCGAAGTGCGCCCTGGTAAGGGCGTAGGTTATATCTTCTTCTTGTAAGCGTTGCCGGCGAAGGGGGTTTGGCTTAAAGGTGCCGCGCCATCGTCGGTTTTCAGCGAATTCGCATATTGCTCCCGCCATTCCCGGTCGGTTTGGCCGGAACGTTTTCGTGCCTGCGACTTCTTGACGCAGTCTTCGATCATCTTGGCCATCGGGTCGGGTTTTTTCGTTGGTGTCGGCTTCTTTTTCCTGGGCATGCGGGAATCTCCTTCATGACCGTCGGGGAGGAAGGAAAGAAGGTACCTGGACGGGACTCCAGAATGGCCGGCCGGCGAGCCGAAGTCCATGGTGACGGTATCGTGGCCGCGACAGGGGATCGCCTGTTCAAGCGGATCTCGCCCCACGCCATTCGTCAATCAGGGATTCATATATAGAGAAAATTCGATGACAGAGCGAGTTTCAACAGATCGGCAAAAGCCGCCGTCTCGCGGTCAACTAATTTCTGGTCGAGATCGGCCAGTGCTTCCTGAATCTCTTCTACGGAACGTTCCGCCCAGATAAGTTTCCGGAAGAGATCGCAGGTCAGATCCGTGATTGCTTTCTTTTGATTTTGTATTTGAGAGCTCTGAGATAATGGGGATCCCGTCGTGACGAATGGGAATGTCACGCAAGCGTTTATTTTCTGATCCCAAATCAATTGGCGCAGGACCATGTCATAGGGGGTGTCAAAATTTTTAACGGACGTCAATAAGTTGAGTAATTTTCCTTTGGATGATCCATTTATTACGTAAGCGGCAGAGCCCGCAAATGTCGGCATCTGTCTCAGATTCATAACCGTAACGAGATCATTTTTAAATTGAGCGCGGCGCACCTTGTAGAGAAGGATCATCTCGTGAATATCTGTGATTATAACATCAGTATACATCATATCCCAGGACAGTGGATCCAATGTGTTGATTAAATTATCTATGATGTTCTGCGTTTTCTGTCCCATAATGCTGTCGTCTTCAATAATCATCACGGGGCCTGGGTATTTTTCAGACTTTTTCAGGGCTCCGATATGGCTGAGAAAACAGGCTTTCTCCGCTGGCTGGCTTTTCCCCTTTATTTCTTGTTCGTGGACGAATTTCGTGTCTACGGCTTCGTATCTTTTGAGTGTCCAATTGTTCTGATTATTTTTTAAAAAATTAGCCTCCAGGGCATGGCGTCGATCCAGTTGCTCCGCGAGGTTGATATAAATGCAATGCATATTCGATTCCTTAATCGACTATTCCCACTACGTTAACTTGGGAGCGCTCCGTGGTGAAGGGGGCTTTCCATCGTGGCGTGACTTGCGGTAGGAGTGCCGTCTCCCTATCCTCTGGCGGAAGCCTCGCATGGGGCCTCGTTTCGAGCAGCGAGAGGTCATGGCCGAAATAACCGATGACGTTCCGGCGTCGCACAATTTTCCGGAATATTCCGTCAGCGAGATCTCCAACGCGCTGAAGCGTACCGTCGAACAGACTTATGACAATGTGCGGGTGAAGGGGGAGATCTCGGGGTTCAAACGGCATAGCTCGGGACATCTCTATTTCGCCCTCAAGGATAGCGAGGCGGTGCTCGATGCCGTTTGCTGGCGCGGTTCCGCCGGGCGGCTGTCGATCCGGCCGGAGGACGGGATGGAGGTGGTGGCCACCGGTCGCCTGACCACCTATCCCGGTCGATCGAAATATCAGATGGTGATCGAGCGGCTGGAATTGGCCGGACAGGGCGCCCTACTCAAACTGCTGGAGGATCGCAAGCGGCGCTTGGCCGCCGAGGGGGTGTTCGATCAGGCGCGAAAAAAGGCGCTGCCTTTCCTGCCCGAGGTGATCGGTGTGGTGACCTCGCCGACCGGGGCGGTGATTCGCGATATCTTGCATCGCTTGGCCGACCGTTTTCCCCGGCATGTGTTGTTGTGGCCCGTCGCCGTGCAGGGCGAGGGGGCGGCCGAGCAGGTGGCCGCCGCCATCGCCGGGTTCAATCGGATCCAAGCCGGTGGTCCGGTTCCCAGGCCCGACCTTTTGATCGTCGCGCGCGGTGGCGGTTCGCTTGAGGATTTATGGGCCTTCAATGAAGAGGTGGTGGTGAGGGCCGTCGCCGCTTCGGAGATTCCGCTGATTTCCGCAGTCGGTCACGAGACGGACACCACATTGATCGATTTCGTCTCCGACCTCAGGGCGCCGACGCCCACCGGAGCCGCCGAAATGGCTGTGCCGGTGCGCCGTGACCTGATGCTGCAGACCATCGAGCTGGGGCGACGGTTGATCTTCGCGGTCGGACGCATGGTCGAGGAGCGCAGGACCCGTCTTGAGGGGCTGTCCCGGGGGTTGCCGGACCTTCGCCGCCGTATCGAGGATCTGATGCGCATTCTCGATGATCGCGCCGAACGTCTGGCCAATGCGCTTCCCAATGATCTGGCGCGCCGTCGGGCCTCCATGATGCATATCTCGGCGCGTCTGCGCCACCCGCGCGAACAGATCGCGCAAAAACGCCACGCCCTGGAGCAGCAGTCAACCCGGCTCGAAGCGGCCGTCCGCGCCGTTCGCGCCGCCGAGGCGGCGCGTCTGGAACGGCAGGATCTGGCCTTGCGTCAAATGGCGTCTCGTCTCGGCGCCGCATGGCCCCGATTGATCGAGGCGCGGCGCGGCCAGATCGAGCGATCCGGGGCTTTGCTGGACAGCTTTTCCTACGAACAGGTGCTGCGGCGTGGTTTCGCCCTGGTCCGCGATGCGGCGGGCGAGGCGGTGACGGCGGCGGAGAAGGCGCATCCCGGCGATCATTGGACCATCACATTTCAGGGCCAGCAATCGGTGCCGGTGGTCGTCGACGGGGAGCATGAACCGGCGAAGTCTACCCCTCGGAAACCGTCCGGCAAGGGGGCTGACGTCCGCCAGGGGACGCTGCTGTAAGCGGGGCGGAAGAAAGCGGTTCCGCCTCCGGACGCTCCGTTGTAAGAAAGGGCGCTTTTTGGTTTTCGACGGTCAGGATAGTTGAGACGCAATGTCCGATAAGGATCTTTCCCCACCCCGGATCGCCGTGGTGGTACCGGTCAAGAACGAGGCCGATAACATCCTGCCGCTGTTGGGCGAAATCACGGCGGCCCTGTCCGACCGCTGGCCGTTCGAGATCGTTTATGTCGATGACGGCAGCGACGACGAAACTCCGGCGGTTCTTGCCGCCGCCAAACGGGATTTCCCCCAGCTTCGGCTTGTCCGGCACCGTGAGAGCTGCGGACAAAGCCAGGCCGTGGCCACCGGCGTAAAGGCCGCCCGCGCGCCTTATATCGCGACGCTGGACGGTGACGGGCAGAACGATCCGGCCGATATTCCGGCTTTGTTCGAGCGTTTTCTGTCCGCCTCGGAAAGCGACCGGGATCTGCTCCTGATCGCCGGTTTCCGCCAGAAACGTCAGGACAATGGTCTGCGCCGGCTGTCTTCGAAGGTGGCCAACGGTATCCGCGCCTCCCTGCTGAACGACGCGACCCCGGATTCGGGATGCGGCCTCAAGCTGTTCAGCCGTGACGCCTTCCTCGATATGCCACGTTTCAATCACATGCACCGGTTCCTGCCGGCCTTGATGATCCGGCGCGGCGGCGACGTCGTTTCCGTGCGGGTCAATCATCGCCCGCGCGAGCGGGGCGTTTCGAAATATGGTCTGTGGAATCGTCTTTGGGTCGGGATCGTCGATCTCTTCGGTGTGATGTGGTTGCAGCGCCGGGCCAGCGTTCCGATCATCGACCGTCGGGACTGACGCTCCGATGAGCGAGGAATCGCACGAAGTGACGGTGGCGGGAGTGAAGCTTCGGCTGCTGGTCAAAGGGCTCACCGTGATGGTCACCCTCGTCCTTCTCGGTTGGGGACTGAAGGTCTCCGGGCTGGGCGAAATGCTCGATACCCATTGGGTCGATTCGGAGATTCGCGGCCATGGATTGGCCGGCGAGGCGATCTTCCTGGCAATCGGCAGCCTCGTCATCGCCGTGGGATTGCCACGGCAAGCGGTCTGTTTTCTGGCCGGTTACGCCTTTGGTCTGGGGGGCGGCACAGTTTGGGCGTCGCTGGCTTCGATTGTCGGCTGCATGGGGTGCTTTCTGTATGCGAGAGTGCTTGGCCGCGATCTTGTCATGCATAAATTCGCCGGGCGGGTTCGGCGCATCGACGAGTTTTTGCGCGATAATCCCCTGACGATGACGGTGTTGATACGGTTTCTGCCGGTCGGCAGCAATCTGCTGACCAATCTGATGGCCGGAGTGTCCTCGGTGCGACCATGGCCCTTTTTCGCCGGATCGATCCTGGGCTATTTGCCGCAGACCGTGGTTTTCGTCTTGTTGGGGAGCGGCATTCAGGTCGATCCGGTGCAGCGCGTCTCCCTGAGTGTCCTGCTGTTCGTCGCTTCGGCGATTCTCGGGGTCTATCTCTATAAGCGGCTGCGCCACGGTCGCAGCCTCGATGCGACGATCGATCAGGAAATGGAATGATACCGGCGAGCTGTTGATCAGACTTGTTCGCGGATATGACCGGTCATCCGTCGAAATTCCCTGGCGAAACAAAAAATTAACGGCGGAAAGTTGCCGTTTCTCGGCTTTGCGAGGGGGAATCGGCTTGACAGATGAGGGGGCTCCCCTTAGATCGTTGGCACTCACCCGATGAGAGTGCTAATAACACCCTTCATTTGGTGTTCCTTTTTTTAGTAAACGAATATTGACGGAGGTTGTGAATGAGTTTCAGACCGCTCCATGACCGCGTTGTGGTCAAGCGTCTCGAGCAGGAAGAGAAGACCGCGGGCGGCATCATCATTCCCGACACGGCCAAGGAAAAGCCCTCCCAGGGCGAGGTCGTCGCAGTCGGTCCGGGTGCGCGGGGTGAGGACGGCAAGCTGGTTGCTCTTGATGTCAAGGCTGGCGACCGGGTGCTGTTCGGCAAATGGTCCGGCACCGAGGTGAAGATCGACGGACAGGATCTGTTGATCATGAAGGAATCGGACATTCTCGGCATTATCGCCTAAGCAAGGGACAGACGAAAAATGGCTGCGAAAGAAGTAAAATTCGGTACCGACGCCCGCGCGCGCTTGCTGCGCGGCGTCGACATCCTGGCTGATGCGGTGAAAGTGACCCTGGGGCCGAAGGGCCGCAATGTGGTCATCGAGAAGTCGTTCGGCGCTCCGCGCATCACCAAGGACGGCGTTACCGTCGCCAAGGAAGTCGAACTTTCTGACAAGTTCGAGAATCTGGGCGCTCAGATGGTGCGCGAAGTCGCCTCCAAGACCAACGATCTGGCTGGTGACGGCACCACCACGGCGACCGTTCTGGCTCAGTCCATCGTCCGTGAGGGCGCCAAGGCGGTTGCCGCCGGCCTCAATCCGATGGATCTGAAGCGCGGCATTGATCTGGCCGTTCTGGCCGTCGTCGCCGACGTCAAGAAGCGTTCGAAGAAGGTTTCGAGCAACGGCGAAATCGCTCAGGTCGGCATCATTTCGGCCAACGGCGACAAGGAAATCGGCGAGAAGATCGCCGAGGCCATGCAGAAGGTCGGCAACGAGGGTGTGATCACCGTCGAGGAGGCCAAGGGCCTGGACTTCGAGTTGGACGTGGTCGAGGGCATGCAGTTCGACCGTGGCTACACCTCGCCCTATTTTGTCACCAACGCCGAAAAGATGACCGTCGAGCTGGAAAACCCCTACATCCTGCTCCACGAGAAGAAGCTCTCGGGCCTGCAGCCCCTGCTGCCGGTTCTCGAGGCGGTCGTGCAGTCCGGCCGTCCCCTGCTGATCATCGCCGAGGACGTCGAGGGCGAGGCCCTGGCCACCCTGGTGGTCAACAAGCTGCGTGGCGGGCTCAAGGTTGCCGCCGTCAAGGCGCCGGGCTTCGGTGATCGCCGCAAGGCCATGCTGGAAGACATCTCCATCCTCACCGGCGGTCAGGTCATCTCCGAGGATCTGGGTATCAAGCTGGAGAGCGTCACCGTGGCTGATCTGGGCACCGCGAAGCGCGTGACCATCACCAAGGAAGACACCACCATCGTCGATGGTGCCGGCAAGAAGAAGGACATCGAGGGCCGCATCAAGCAGATCCGTGCGCAGGTCGAAGAGACCACGTCGGATTACGACCGCGAGAAGCTGCAGGAACGCTTGGCCAAGCTGGCCGGCGGTGTTGCGGTGATCAAGGTCGGTGGCAGCTCGGAAGTCGAAGTGAAGGAGCGCAAGGATCGCGTCGACGACGCCCTGCACGCCACCCGTGCCGCGGTGGAAGAGGGTGTTATCGCCGGTGGCGGCGTTGCGTTGCTGCATGCCATCCGCAGCCTCGACGCGGTGAAGCACGACAACAACGATCAGAAGGTCGGTATCGACATCGTCCGCCGGGCCCTGCAGGCGCCGGTGCGTCAGATCGCCGAGAATGCCGGTCATGACGGTGCCGTGGTTGCCGGCAAGCTGCTCGAGAGCAAGGACACCAACTGGGGCTTCGATGCTCAGAAGGGCGAATATACCGACCTGATCAAGGCCGGCATCATCGACCCGACCAAGGTGGTCCGTACCGCTCTGCAGGATGCGGCTTCCGTTGCCGGTCTGCTGATCACCACCGAGGCCCTGATTGCCGAGAAGCCTGAGAAGAAGGCTGCTCCGGCCGGTGGCCCGGGCGGCATGGGTGGCATGGGCGACATGGACTTCTAAGTCCGGGTTCCCGAAGCCAGCCTTCGAACTACAAGGCAGGGCCGCGTCGAAAGACGCGGCCCTTGCTGTTTGTGGTGGTGGGATGTGTGAGAGGGGACGTTCCTTCCCGCATGGCCGATTCGCGGCTCCTCATTGCGGGTGATTCTTGGGTAACCTGGACCTTCGGCATAGATAACTATGACCGTCGGTAGGTTTCATCCCTCCTATCAACGGGGGCACTATGAATAACCGTTGATATAAGGGACGGATCTACTGGGGTTTGTGTGAAGCGATGGTTGAGGTAGGGGAAACAGCCAAAGGGTTGGCGGACGACGGTCTGCGGTCCGTTCCGGTTAGCGGGCTCGCCCCGTTGGTGGCTGTGGTCGAAGACGAAACGATCGTCATGATCGGCTATCAGATGTTGTTCGAGAGTTGGGGGTATCGGGTGGTTGCCGCGGGGGCTGCGGCGGATGTGCTGGCGGGCTTATCGCCGGGAGATTCTCCGGATGTGATTATCGCGGACTATCGCTTGCGCGACGGACAGACAGGTGTCTCTGCGATCCGAGCGATCCAGGGGGCTTTTCGGAAGTCGATACCGGGTATTCTGATTACCGGGGATACCGGCGCTGAACGGTTGCGCGAGGCCGCCGCAAGCGGTCTGCCGATCCTGCATAAGCCGGTGAATGGTTCGCAATTACGCGAGTTGTTGAAACGCAGTCTGGCGCAAGGCGAGGAATAAGCCGCGCAAGGAGGCCCGGCCCGTCTGATTCAAGGGCAATCGGATGAAGCGATTGCCCTGTTTTCTTGCGTCCGGCACGGGCACACAAGAAAACAGGCCGACGATGTCGGCCTGTAGGATGTTTCCCCATTGTTCTTCTTGTTTGGCGGAGTCTCGGACGTTAGCGGCTGAACGATGCCGTATCTGTTTTCGTCAGACCCAATTGCGAAGCCGCGACGACCGCTCGTGTCCGGTTGTTGACGTTCAACGCTTTCAGAATGGCGGTAACATGCAGTTTGACCGTACCTTCGGCCAATTGCAGGACTCGGGCGATTTCCTTGTTCGATTTGCCCTGTCCCAGAAGAGTAAGGACCTCGCGCTGCCGTGGCGTCAGGAAGGAGGCGTTGTTTTCCTGGCCGGCATTGCCGATGGGTTCGGAAAGGGCATTGTCGCTGCTTTGATCGAGAAGAGCCGGCGGCAGATAAACGCCTCCGGAAAGCACCAGCTTGAGGGCGCTCAGCATGACACGGCTGCTCGACGTTTTCGGAATGAAGCCGGCGGCTCCCAGGTTGACCGCCTGCAGGACATGGCGGCGATCATCGGACGCCGACAAAACGATGATCGGTACGTCGCTAGGCAAGGTCTTGCGTAAATTTTGCAATCCCTCGCTCCACGGCATGCCGGGCATTCCCAAATCGAGCAGGACTATGCCAACGTCGCTTTCCGTTTCCGCCAGTGTGATCGCCTGCGGATAATCGCAGGCCTCGACAATGGATACGGTTCCATCAAGTTGGGTCAGAACGTGACGCAGGCCATCACGAAATAATTCGTGGTCGTCGGCAATTAAGATTTTCATGGGTTTGTCACCAAGCTGCACGGCGTTCCACCCTTTCGTCAATTCGCCCATTTAACCCCCACCACCTTTAGGATATCGCATCGCCTTACATGAGGCGAATCGCTTTTTTCCGCTACGTAGTATAAGTAGCACACCCGCTTATGCAAAAAGACCTTTGGTATTGAACTTATAGCGATATAACGAAGATTATTATTCAACTAAAAAAGGAATTTTGCGGAACTGAATGGGTGTGAATCGGGAGATAATATTCATCCTACAATAGGGGGGCTTTCGTGTCGACCCCACAGAAACCGCCGCTTGCTTGGTATCTATCGAGACACCATGGAAATCCAGCCCAGATGGAGGGCTTTTGAAAAAATCGTATATTGAATATAACTGGTTGGTTCACGAGGGTTATCTTTACGAGTTTAAATCTAGCACAACTTATAATTGCGCTACTCGGCGTGAATTGCCGATGTCGGATTCCTTGTTCGCTCATACAGGTGCGCCGATGCCGGAAGAATGATAGCGAACATCGAGCCTTTGCCGACCAGGGACCGCACTTCGATCTGCAAGCCTAAGAGCTGGCTCAGCCGCTCGACGATCGCCAATCCGAGACCCAATCCTTGCCGTTCGGTGCCGACGCCGCGGGACAACTGGCGAAATTCCCGGAATATTTCTTTCTGGTCTTCCTGTGCGATGCCCATGCCGCTGTCCCAAATTTCCACGCGCAATGCCTTGTTCCGTCTGAGGCATCCCACCAATACCCCACCTGACCGCGTATAGCGGATGGCGTTCGACAGAAGATTGCGCAATATCCGTTCGAGCAGGGCCGGATCACTGCGGACGACGGCACTGGTCCTGATGACCCGGAAACGAAGCCCTTTGCGTTCGGCCAGTGGTTCGAATTCCAAGGACATCCTATCGAATAGGCTTTGCAACGGAAAGGCGACCGAGTGGGCCTCGACTGCGCCGGCGTCCAGGCGCGAAATGTCGAGGAGTCCATCCAGCAAATGTTCCAGGGCTTCAAGCGAGCCTTCGATCTTGTCGACGATATTTTTGATATCGGCGGGGAGTTGCCGTTGCGCCAATGTGGCGACGAACAGCCCCAAAGCCTGCAATGGTTGGCGCAAATCATGACTGGCCGCCGCCAGGAAGCGTGTTTTGCTATGGTCGGCCAGTTGAGCGGCCTCTCGTTCCGTTTCGCGCTCGGCGATGACGACGGCGAGACGCCGACGCGTCTCGTCGAGATCCCGGCTCAATGCGGCGAGGAGCGTCGCTACATCGTCGGGGCGCATCCGCAGAATGGCGGCTTGATCGTTGTTGGCGTCGGACGAGGCCGTCAGTGCCTCGCAGACCCGGCGCATATGGCGGCGCAGCCGCAACCAAAGAAGAGCGAAGCCCAATGTCGAAAAAGCGAAGAGCAGCGCCGGAAGCCACATCGGGCTATCCGCTAAATCTCGAATTAAACTATTTATTCCGCTCGCTAGATCCATATTGAATCTCCGGTAGCGAAATTGAGCGCCATATCCATTATGGATGTTTTCCGGGAGATCTTGACTTTCTGATCCTAGCATCGAGAGACTGCTTATAGGCGATGATAGCACCTGCTCGACAATCTAGGAATGAAGTCGTTATAGCATTGAAATGTTTTGCAGGGAGAACTTTGCGTCGCCCGCGCCATATAAAGATTGCTTGCTTTTTTTATCGCAAACCTGGAAAACCGCGACACCATGACTGCCTTGTCCGATGCCGTTGCTCTCAGGCGCACGTTCGCCATCATTTCCCATCCCGACGCCGGTAAGACGACGCTGACCGAGAAACTTCTGCTTTTCGGAGGCGCCATCCAGATGGCCGGGGCCGTCCGTGCGCGCGGAGAACAGCGCCGGGCGCGTTCGGACTGGATGTCGATCGAGCGTGAGCGGGGAATTTCCGTCACCGCATCGGTCATGTCCTTCGAACATGGCGGCTTGTCGTTCAATTTGCTCGACACGCCCGGCCATGAGGATTTCAGCGAGGATACCTATCGAACCCTGACGGCGGTCGATTCCGCCGTGATGGTTCTCGATGCCGCCAAGGGCATCGAAACCCAGACCAGGAAATTGTTCGAGGTCTGCCGCCTGCGCGACGTGCCCATCGTGACCTTCATCAATAAGGTGGATCGCGAAGGCCGCGAGACGTTCGACTTGCTTGATGAAATCGAAAAGACCCTCGCTTTGGATGTTTGTCCGCTGACATGGCCGATCGGCATGGGGCGCGATCTGAAGGGGGTTTATGACCTGACCGCCGATCAGGTCGTCCTGTTCGAGCAGACCCGGGGTGACCATCTGCCCGAGGGGATCGACATGCCCCTGGAGGATCCGCGATTGGACGGCCTTGTCGGTGCCGATGCCGCGGCCCGGCTTCGGGAGGAAGTGGAACTGGTGCGCGGCGCTTGTCCGTCGTTCGACCTGGAGGCCTTTCGCGCGGGACATTTAAGCCCGGTCTTCTTCGGCTCGGCCTTGCGAAACTTCGGCGTCCGGGAACTGTTGAACGGCATCGGCCGGCTGGCGCCGCCGCCCAGGCAGCAGTCCGCCGATCCGCGCGTTATCGACCCCCTCGAAGAGACGGTCAGCGGTTTTGTCTTCAAGGTGCAGGCGAACATGGATCCCAATCACCGGGATCGGATCGCCTTCTTTCGCCTTTGCTCGGGCCGTTTCAAGCGTGGCATGAAATTAAAGCACGTCCGTTCCGGCAAATTGATGGCGATCGGCAACCCGGTTTTCTTCCTGGCCCGCGATCGCGAACTGGCCGAGGAAGCTTTTCCCGGTGATATCATGGGTATTCCCAATCATGGCGCGCTCAGAATAGGCGATACCCTGACCGAGGGAGAGGATGTCCGTTTCAACGGAATTCCCAGCTTCGCTCCGGAAGTGCTGCGTCGCGTTCGTTTGGACGATCCCATGAAAGCCAAGCAGTTGCGCAAGGCGTTGGAAGATCTGGCGGAAGAGGGGGTGAGCCAATTGTTCAAACCCCTGAACGGGGCCAGTTGGATCGTTGGCGTGGTCGGGCAACTGCAGTTCGAGGTGATCGCCAATCGGATCGAAAGCGAATATAGCCTGAAGGCCGGTTTTGAAGAGGCTCCGTTCGAGACGGCGCGATGGGTTCACAGCGAGGATAAGCTGCTGATCAAGCGCTTTGTCGAGGCCAACACCTCCTCGATGGCTGAAGACCGGGATGGCGCGTTGGTTTTCCTGGCCCGCAATTCGTGGGCCTTGGGACGTGCCCAGCAGGATTTTCCGGACATCGTCTTCTCTGCGACCCGCGAGCAGCACGGTTAGAGCTGGGAGCATTTCGACCGAAACGCTCCCTTGAGGCCTAACGGCGTCCAAGTTTCCAAAGTCTGACGTTCCGCACCGAGGAAAACGGGCCGTGGCGCCTACGCCCGGTATTTTCGGACGAAGCCGAATTGGCGTCAGCGGCCGGGTCGCAGGTTTTCCCCCGGGGCGTAGAGAAGTGCCAGAATCTTTTCGATTCTGCGAATTTGGGGATCGTCCGGCGGATTGTGCCGTTGAAAGAACGCCAAGCGCTCCTCCCATTCCCGAACCATGTCGCGCGGCCGGTCCGGGGCCGCGGGGCGGCCGGTCAGGGCTGCGACGGTGGTATTGTAGTCGGGATGCAATTCGACGTGGAATCCGGCCACGCGATAATCGGGCCAGTTCAGATCTCCGCTGAGATACCTCTCATGCGCCCATTCGGCCAGCTGTCTGGGCGACATGTGGCGACCGCCGGAGGCCCCCGGAGGGGGGAGCGCGGGCCTGATCAAAGCATCACTTGGGCGGCTGGCGGAAGAAAACGGATTTCCCGAATCGTCTAGAGGGGCCTCGAGTCGTGGATCCTTGCGGTTGAGACGTGGCTCTTCGAGACTATGTTTATTAAACAAAAAATCGAGTTTCATTTGCAATCGGCCAAGCTTACAGCCACATCTAAAGCCTCAAAGGGATCTTTGCGGCGCAAGCGCCGTGCCACGAGTTTAAGACTAGGATTTCCGCGTGTTTGAGGCGAAAGAGACACCGAAAACTCCGCCGATGGACGGGCAATGATTGCCGGGTATCGGGTAATTTTGACCGAGAGGCGTTTTCAAGTGAATATTTATAAAAGTCGGTGCCTGACTATCGCTTCTTTAATAATTTTGTATAATGTCGCCGCTCTGATGCGGTGGAGGTGCGCAATGATGTCGCGGGTTGCTGGTTTGGCGCTGGGTGGTCTTTTCGCGGCCTGTGTGGCCGGCGAAGCCCTGGCCGCGCCGGCCGGAGCGGAGTTGGCGCCGCATCGGGCTGTTTATGCGATGGCGCTTAACGCCACCAAGCCTGGCGGCGGGGTGACCGGCGCTTCCGGCGCCATGACCTATAAGTTCGGCGACTCCTGTGATGGCTGGACCGTTGAAAATCGCACGGCCCTGACATTTGCCTATAGTGACGGTGCGCCGGTGGCCACGACCTGGGATTTCGTCACGTGGGAATCCAAGGATGGGTTGCATTACCGTTTCCGCGTTCGCAGCACCCGCGATGGCGTCGTCAGTGAGGAAATCGACGGTGTCGCCAACCTGGATGGACAGGGCAAGGGTGGTGTCGCCAAGTTTTCGTTGCCAGAGCAGAAAACCATGCGTTTGCCCAAGGGGACGCTGTTCCCGACCGAGCATACCATTCGCCTGCTTGAGCATGCGCAGCGCGGCGAGCATATGCTTGAGAGGGTGCTGTTCGACGGCACCGGCTCCGATGGCCCGTTCGACGTGAACGCCGTCATCGGCAAGCTGTTTCCGGCCAATGCCAATATTTCTCCCGCCGCGGCCAATCCGGCGGTGAATTCGGCCCTCCTTTCGGCTCCGTCCTGGCGTATGCAGATGGCTTTCTTCGCGCCCGCCGCCAACGAGCCGACCCCTGATTATGAAGTGGCGTTGCGTTATTATCTGAATGGTGTGGCCGACGAGGTCGTACAGTCCTTCGGCAATTTCAGCCTGAAGGGAACCTTGCAAAAATTGGAACCCCTGCCCAAGCCGGATTGCTGATTACACAATGCAGAACCTGGTCCACGAGGTGATGGATCAGCGATTGCTCGAATTGTTGGATGCCTGGCGTGAGGCCTTTTATCCCAGCGAGTCGATCGATGACCCCAAACATCGGTTCGCCCGGTTCCTCGACCATTTGCTGGTTATTGGAATCGACGGCGTGAAAAGCCGCTATCTTCATTATGGACACAACTTCACCGAGCGGTTTGGAACGGATCTTACCGGAAAGGTTATAGATCTGTTGCCGACGGAAATCCTGCCGGCCGAGCGGCGGGGCATGCTGGCTTTCGAATATACCTATGCGCGCCGCGTGCAGCGTCCTCTCTGGCGATCCTATACGGCGGAGTTCGGCGATGGCCAGACGGAGACGTGGCAACGTCTGGTATTGCCCGCCGGCAAGGGGCGTCTCGTCGTCGGCGCTTTCGCCACGGCGACTCCGCCACCGCACGGTGGTCCGGAACTGTTGACCGATGGGGTCGCGCTGCTGCGTTTCCTGATCGAGCGGGTTCCGGTGGTCATCGACAGCCGGGGCGATATTCTGGAACTGGCTTTGTCGCTGGAAAGTTTCAGCGATACCCAGCAGCAAATGGCCGAATTGGAGGAATGGGCGACATTGGACGCCCTGACCGGAGTGGCCAATCTTCGTCATTTTCATCATCTGGCCGGCCTCGAATTGGACCATGCCTATCGCATGGGGCGGTCGATCTCGGTCCTGATCCTCGATATCGACCATTTCAAGAAGATCAATGACAGTTGGGGGCACGCCGTCGGTGACGAGGCTTTGAAGGCTTTCGCCGGTGCCTGTCGCAAGGCATTGCGGGAGCCTGACATCCTCGGGCGGATCGGAGGGGAGGAATTTGCCGTCGCCCTGCCGAATACCCGGATAGACGAGGCGCAGATGATCGCCGAGCGTCTGCGCCGTCAGGTCGAGCAGGTGTCGTTGCCGCTGTCTCAGGGAGGGGTCGTCCAATTCACCGTGAGCATCGGGGTGGCGACATCCATGCGCGTAAGGGCGAGCCGTGCGGAAAGACCTGATATTCGTTCCTTGCTGGCCATCGCCGACGGGGCTCTTTACCGTTCGAAGTCAGAAGGACGGAACCGCATCAGCGTGGCCCAGGATAGCGAGGCGAAGAGCGGCTAAGGCTCTGGGTCGAAATAATCGCCCCAGAGCCTTAGCGTATTATGACGCCTGCGCCACCGGCTTCGGCGGGCTCAAGCGCCGCTCGGGCTCAAGGGCCTGGTTCGGTCATTCCGTCCCAGGCCCTAACTCTTGGCCGGCAGGCGGGCCAGGAATGGGTCGGTCCAACCGGGCGGCAATATCGACATCATCCAGATGACGAGAGCCATCGGCCAGGGGTAGGCGAGGCGGGCCCGGTTCGCATCGATGCCTCGGCGCATCAGTTGTCCGGCTTTTTCCGCGCTCATCAGGAACGGCATGGGAAAACGGTTGACCGCCGTCATGGGGGTTTCGACGAATCCCGGACAAATGACAGTGAGTCCGATGCCATCGCGGGCCAAGACACCCCGCATACCCTCGCCCCAGATCCGAACGGCGGCTTTGCTCGCGCAGTAGGCCGGCGCCGTCGGCATGCCGCGAAATCCGGCCAGGGACGCCATCAGAGCGATCTGTCCCGTCCGGCGCGGCCGCATGGCATCGATCGCCGGCAATACCGTATTGATCACGCCGTCGAAATTGACCTTAAAGATCCGGCGGGTCTGTTCCGCCGTTTCATCGCCGGTGGTTCCGGTTCCCGCGGAAATGCCGGCGTTGGCGATCACCAGATCGAGGGGCGCCGTCCCGTCGGAACGGGTGATCCACTCGGCCATCCGTCCGGCGTCGGTGACGTCGATAAGGGCGGTACTGGCTTGTGCGCCCAAAATCCGGCAGGCATCGGCGACCTCTCCAAGGCGTGGCCCGTCGCGGCCGGACAAGAAAAGATATCCACCATCCTTGGCATAGGCGAGTGCCAACGCTCTGCCAAGGCCGCTGGAGGCTCCCGTGATCAAAACGTTGCGTCGCGTCATGGAGGGGAGAGTAGCAGGGGGGCGGGCGTGGCGGGAAGGGGGCGGATCAATCATGGGGCGCGCATTCGACCGCCCTGGAAGGTTGTTGCCCGCGGAGACACACGGTATAACCCTGTCTTGCTTGAATATTTCGATTTGAGGATATGGCCTTGAGCGTCAACAGCATGACCGGCTACGCCCGAACGCAGGGACAAGACGACGCCGTGACCTGGATTTGGGAGGTCAAAAGCGTCAATGGCCGTGGTCTTGAGATGCGGGCACGTCTTCCCGCCGGCTATGATCATTTGGATCTGCCGGTCCGAGATGCCGTCCAGAAACGTTTCAAACGCGGCAATCTCAGTATTTCCCTCAATATCGATCGTGTGAGGAAGGATGCCCCGCTGGCCGTCAACGAGGCCGTTCTCGCCCAATATGTCGCTGTTGCCCGGCGATGGCACGAGAAGGCGCCCGACCTCGGCTTGCCGCGCATCGACGGGCTGTTGGCCCTGAAGGGCGTTCTGGAGGTCGGCGAGGAGGATGTCCCGCCGGAGGTGGAGGAACGCCGTTCGAAAGCCCTGCTGGAGGGCTTCCGGCAGACCCTTGAGGCCATGGCCGCCATGCGCGCCGCCGAAGGCCGCCGGTTGGCCGAGGTCCTCGGAGGACATCTGACGGAAATCAACGCCCTGGTCGAGCGGGCGGAATCCCTGGGGAGCTTCGATCCGCTCACCATCAAGGAGCGCCTCAGGCTGCAGATCACCGCCCTGCTTGACGCGGTGCCGGCCTTGTCGGAAGAACGGCTGGCGCAGGAGGCGGCCCTGCTCGCCGCCAAGGCCGACGTGCGCGAGGAACTGGATCGGTTGAAAGCCCATCTGGCGGCCGCCCGGGAAATGCTGGCTGCCGGTGAGGCGGTCGGCCGGAAATTGGACTTCCTGTGCCAGGAGTTCAATCGCGAGGCCAATACCCTCTGTTCCAAAGCCAATGATATCGAACTCACGCGGATCGGTTTGGCGCTGAAAGCCATCATCGAACAGTTCCGCGAGCAGGTGCAGAACATCGAATGACGAGCGGTTCCTCCTCTTCCCCCCTTTCGCCGCCGTCGATTCGGCGCCGTGGTCTGATGCTGGTTCTGTCGTCGCCGTCAGGAGCCGGCAAGACGACCATCTCGCGTGCCCTGCTGGCCAAGGATGCCAACATCGTCATGTCCGTTTCGGCGACGACGCGGCCTCCCCGGCCCGGCGAAGTGGAAGGCGAGGATTATTTTTTCATCGAGCGGCCCCGTTTCGACGCCATGGTGCAAGGAGGGGAGCTTCTTGAGCACGCCCGTGTGTTCGATAATCATTACGGCACGCCGCGCGCGCCGGTCGAGCGGGCTCTGGCCGACGGCCGGGATATCCTGTTCGATATCGACTGGCAGGGAACCCAGCAACTGCGGCAGAACGCCCGCGCCGATCTCGTGAGCATCTTCGTGTTGCCTCCCTCGGTGGGAGAGTTGGAGCGGCGGTTGCGCAGCCGGGGGCAGGACAGTGTCGAAGTGGTGCAAAAGCGCATGGCCAAGGCGGGTGACGAAATGAGCCATTGGCCGGAATACGACTATATCATCGTCAATGTCGACCTGGCCGGCAGCGTCGCTGCCGTCGAGGCCATCCTTGCCGCCGAGCGTCTGAAGCGGGAGCGGCAGGTTGGTCTGGCCGATTTCGTCAACGGTCTGCGGGGGCAGGGCTGACTGTTCAGGAGACGCAGCGATAATAAACCGCTGCCACCACTCCGTTGTCACCGCCGCGCAAGCGGGGGACCCAGGCTGCCTGCTGGGTCCTGCTTGCGCGGGAATGACGATGTGATTCGTTTATTTCCGTGCGTCGCTATTTCACCGGAACGAAACTTTTTCCGACGATGGCCTGACCATCCGGGGTCAGGATGAAATCGAAGAAGCTCTTGATCGGCCCGGTGAGTTGCTGGGCGATCAGGATCAACGGGCGTTTCAGCGGATAAGCCCCCGATTGCACGGCCTCCCGGCTGGGCGCGGCGCCGTCGACGGTGATAGCCTTGACATGCGGCGTGGCGAAGGACATGGACGAGGCGGCGATGCCGCTCTCATCCTGGGCGAGGTCCTCGATACAGTCGGTGGCGTCGTCCAACTCCTTCAGGGGGCCGTATTTTTCGGTCCCCAGAACCATGTCCTGGAATGCCTTGACGGTCGCCCGCCCGCCCGTCAGTTTTTCGCTATAGACCGTAATCGCCTTGTCGGACCCTCCGAACTGTTTCCAGTTGGTGGCTCGGCCGGTGAAGATTTCCTTCAGATCGGCCTTACTCAATCCGGTGACCGGATTCTTAGGGTTGACGAACACGCCCATCACATCGAAGCCGATGACCTCATGGACGGCGATCTGGGCCTTTTGCTGTTCGGACATTTCGCTGGCCAGTCCGCCCAACTGGGTGCGGCCTTCGAGAACGGCCTTAAAGCCCGCGTTTGCCCCAGCCCCGCCGATGGCGCCGAATGGAATGCCGGTCCGTTCGGTGAATAGTTTGCTGGCTTCGGGCAGGATTTTGGTGCCGATGGTCGTGGCGCCTTCGTAGGTGAGCGGCAGGGCTGCGGCGGAAGCCTGGGCCGCGGCGGCCTTCCGCATCTGAAGTGTGTCTGCGGCCGCTTGCTGGAAGGTGGCGGACTGGGGCACGTCGCGGTGGCAGCCGTCACACGTCTTGAAAGCTGCTTTTCCGTTGTGGCAGGCGAAACAGGATGCGTCCTTTTTGTGATCGGCGAGGGTGATCAATCCTTTCTTTTGCGTCTGGAACAGTTGGAGATGGCAGTCGTTGCAAACATATCCTTTCGAGGCGTGCAACTGGCCATCGAAGGTGACGCGGCCTTGCCCGCCACCTCCATACAGAATGGTCTCACCGCTCGTCGCCCAGGCGCTTTGCGTGAACCCGGCGAGAGCGAGCAGGACCAGAAGGCCTGGGAGTTTTCTCATGCCCGGACCTCGGAAATGGTATCGGGGGAGACGTTGCGCGCCGTCGCCGTCCCGGTCAACACCATGGAATCGATCAATTCCGTCCGGATGCCGTTGAGGATCAAGGCCACGCCTTCTTTTCCAGCGCCATGGGCGCCGCGCACCAGGGGGCGACCGCACATGGTCGCATCGGCGCCCAGGGCCAGGAGTTTCAGCACGTCGGCACCGTGACGCACCGCGCCGTCGGCGATAATGGTAATCTTGCCCTTCACCCTGTCGGCGATCGCCGGAAGGATCTGCGCGACGCCCGGTGTGTGATCGAGCACCCGGCCCCCGTGATTGGAAACGCCGATGGCTCGGGCGCCGGCATCGACGGCGATTTCCGCCTCACGAGCCGACATGACGCCCTTGATGAAGAAGGGCAGCGTCGTTGACTTGGCCAATTCGGCCAATTGCTTCGGCGTCTTCGGTTCGACGGTTTGGCCGGCGACGGCACGGGCGGCCCGTCCGGCGGAATCGATGTCGATGCCGAAGGCAACGGCCCCGGCTTCCTCGACCATGCGGATCCGCTTGATGATCTCGTCTTGTGTCTTCGGCTTGATGATGACCACGACCTTGCCGCCATACTGCTTGACGACGGCCATTCGTCGCTGGAAGACCTCCATGGGGTCGCCGATGCCATCGGCGACCAGGCCGATCGTGCCGGCCATGCGACAGCCGCCGATGATCGCGTCGACATAGTCTTCCTCGGTCATCTTGCCGCCCATGTTGTAAGTCACCCCGCCGGTGGCCGCAGCCATGACGGGCAAGGACAGGGTCTCGCCGAATACGACGACCGAGGCGTCGGGCTTCTTGACGTCGTGGAATGTTCGCATTTCGAGATTCAGGCGGGCCAGCGAATCGAAATTGTTCCGGAAGGCTGCGCCGGAACCGATGCCGCCGAAGCCGGGAACTTCGCCGGCGCAGGCGACACCGTTGCACTCCGGACAGACGCGACAGCGGGGATAGAGCTTCTCGCGTGCTACCCGCAGGACCTCGGCCATGGTCAAGGTGCCACCCGCCGCGGCCAGAGGCTGGGAACTTGCCGCCGCGGTTTCGGCGGCTTTGGCTTCCGCGCTGGCAACCATCGGGGCCAGCACCGCTCCGGCGCCGGCCACGGTGGCGTTCAGTAGAAAATTGCGACGGTCGAGTCCGCTCTTGTCGTGACTTTCGATACCCATGGATTTCCTCCTTGATCGGGTGTGATGGAATGGTTCTGGACGGGAAGTCGTTGCTCGCAACGCGCGTGTTTCGTGGGGGCGGGAATGGCGAGATGATTCGATCGCTCTTTCACGTCTCCGATATATCAATCGCCATTCGGAAAAATTTGAAAATTAAACAAATTTCTAAAATCAATACTTAAAATATCGAAAATATTAACTTTATTTACCAAGTAACATTATTAATATTTTTCATTTTATAATGATATTCAGATTTATCATGGTGTAATGCGCATCTCGTATAGTGATCACAATTCCGTAGCCGCCGGAGGGAACCTCGCCGTAATTTATTCCTGTAAAAACATTATGGAAATAGGAAGACTTTTTGAAGCCGCCTTGTCATGATCATTGCTATCGGAATTGACGATGAACGGTCTTGCCATGTTCGATCCTGTCCTTCTCTCCACCTTCGTGGAGGTGGCTCGCGCGGGCAGCTTTTCCGAAGCTGGTCGTCGCCTCGGTTTGTCCCAGTCCACCGTCAGCGAGCAGGTCCGCCGTCTGGAGCGTCTGGCCGAGCGCCGTCTTTTCGTGCGCGATACTCATCGGGTGGCCTTGACGGCGGATGGCGATGCGATGGTCCGCTTTGCGCGCACCATTCTCGACGTCAACGAACATGCCAGGCGCTATTTCGCGGGTTCCGCCAAGCGGCAGCGGCTTCGGCTGGGGGCGTCGGAGAATTTCGTACGCAGCCGACTGCCGTCGGTCCTGCATGATTTCCTGTCCCGCACTTCCGATGTCGATCTCGAACTCACCGTTGGATTGAGCGATTCTCTTTTCGACCTGCTTGATGCGGGGGAACTGGATATGGTTCTCGGCAAGCGAAGGCCGGGGGAGGCGCGGGGCCAGTTGATCCGGCGGGAAAGGATGGTCTGGATCGGAACGCACGGCACCGTGGTCCGGCCGGAGACGCCCATTCCGCTCGTGATGTATCCCCCGCCCAGCATGTCTCGCGCCATGGCCATTGAGGCGTTGGAAAAGGCGGGACTCGCCTGGAGGATCGTCTGCACCTGCGATGGGTTGATGGGGTTGCAGGCGGCGACCTTGGGTGGCTTCGGGGTGATGGTTCAGCCGCAGAGCATGATTCCGGCGGGGCTGATCGAACTGCCGCCGTCACCGATGCTGCCCGATCTCGGGGACGTTGAGTTCGTCGTGGCTTCGGCCACCCGTCATCCCCGGGGGGCGACGGCCGAACTCACCGAGGTGCTCCTGAGGCACTGATGGCGTGACGCAGAAAAAACGTCATTTTTTATAGAGAATCCCCGTGCCCCTCGCGAGTGAGACGGGTGTTTACCCGTAAGCCTTGAAAGCGGGGTCACCGGCGAGCGTCGAGCGCCTTGGCGAGAGCGCAAAATTCCGCGACCGTCAATTCCTCGGCGCGGACGGTCGGAGAAATGGATGCGGCCTCCAGCAACGCATCGCTGTCGCCCAGAGCCTTCAGGCTCGATCGCAACATCTTGCGGCGTTGTCCGAAAGCGGCGGCGGTGACCTTCTCCAGGCTTTCCATGCGGACCGGTGCCAGAGGGAGTGCTCTCGGCACCAGGTGAACCACCGTGCTGACGACTTTCGGCGGCGGGGTGAAGGCTTCCCGGGCAATATTGAAGAGGGGGCGGACGTCGCAACGCCATTGCGTGATGACCGACAGGCGTCCGTAATCGGAATCGCCCGGCGCGGCGGCCAGGCGATCGACGACTTCCTTCTGGAACATCAAGGTCAGGCTTTCGAAGGCGTCGGCTTGCCGCAGCCATCCGATGAGCAAAGCCGTCGAAATGTTGTAGGGCAGGTTGGCGACGATCCGGCGTGGAGCATCGCCCAGAGTGGACGCGTCGATCGCCAGGGCATCGCCGGCGACGACCTCAAGGCGCCCCGGATAGGCTTCGGCGATTTCCCGTTGGATAAGAACAGCCCGATCATCCCGTTCGACGGCGATGACGAGACGGGCGCCGGCCTCCAGCAGGGCCCGCGTCAATCCGCCGGGGCCGGGGCCGATTTCAATGGTGGTTCCGGCCGACAGATCTCCGGCGGACCGGGCGATACGTCCGGTCAGGTTGAGATCGAACAGGAAGTGCTGTCCGAGAGATTTGCGCGCGGCCAAGCCATGCGCCTTGATGACGTCGCGCAAAGGGGGGAGGGGGTGTTCAGCCACGGTGGTCCGCCATTGTCCGCGCCATGGTCAGCGCGGCGATCAGGCTGTCGGGATGGGCCCGTCCGCTGCCCGCCAAATCGAGGGCGGTGCCGTGATCGGGGGAGGTGCGGATGAAGGGCAATCCCAGCGTGACATTGACCCCGCCATCGAAGTCCAATGTCTTCAGGGGAATCAACGCCTGATCATGGTACATGCAGAGGGCCGCGTCATATCCCGCCCGCGCCCTGGGATGGAACATGGTATCGGCGGCAAGGGGGCCGAAGGCGTCGATTCCTTGACGGCAGAGGGACTCCACCGCCGGCCTCACGATTTCCTCGTCCTCCGATCCCATGGCGCCATTCTCGCCGGCGTGTGGATTGAGGCCGGCGACGGCCAGACGAGGGCTTGAGATGCCGAAGTCCTCCCGCAAAGCCTTGGCCGTCAAAATTCCGGTGTCGACGATCTCATCGATCGACAGCGCCGCGATGGCCGCCCTGAGCGGCAGATGGACGGTGACGGGGACGACCTTGAGCTGCGGCGCGGCCAGCATCATGACCACGCGGGGGCTTTCTGCCAGCGCGGCGAGAAATTCCGTATGGCCGGGAAAGGGGAAGCCCGCGTCGTAAAGAACCTTCTTATGGATCGGATTGGTGACCACGGCGGCCGCTTGTCCGGACCGGGTCAGTCGCACCGCCTCTTCGATCGCGGCGATAACGGCCTGGGCGTTGGCCGGGTCGGTGATTCCTGGCCGACTGGGGGATGGCAGTGATCGGTGCAGGACGGGCAGAGCGTCATCGAAGCAGGCGAGCGCCTGCTCGGGATGGTCGATCGGTTGGATCCGCACTCCCGGATCCAACCGATCGGCAAGCCTGGTCACCCTGTCGGCATCGTCGATGAGGAAGAAGGGCGCCAGGTCCGCCGTCTTTCTGCGCCGCCAGGCGGCCAGGGCGATGTCCCCGCCGATTCCGGCGGGTTCGCCCATGGTCAGCGCCAATGGCAGGGCCTTCGTCACGGATGAGCCTGCCTGGTCAGACGCGGATCTCGACGAAAGCGGCGCGTCGAAGATCCCGCAGATACCGTCTCGCCATGATGTCCATCTGGTCGTCTTCCAGACGCGTGCGGATTTCGTCGCGCGACGGCAAGCCGCCTTTCGGGTCGATGCGTCCGCACACGGTGAACAGCCGGCGGACGTTGCCGTCGTCCATCGGCTGGCTTAGCTGGCCCTGTTTAAGGTCGAGGACCAGCGCCGCGATGGCCGGAGGAATTTCGGAACGTCTGACCTTGGCGTTCCGATTATATTCCGCCGTGGCGACGTTCTGCTTGAGCCGCTGTTCATAATCATCGCAGCTCTTGCCGGATGCGATGACGTCGCGCACCTGCTGCAACTGCGCATCGCGTTCAGCTGGAGTGGAGCCCGGCAGGATGGGCAATTGGATGGTCATGATGTCGTAGAACGGCTCGGTTTCTTCGCTTTGACCGGCGATGCGCTTATCGCGCAGCAGCATAATATGGTAGCCGTCCACAGTGCGGATGGGCGGGGTGATGTTGCCTTTGTCGAGCTTGGCCAAGGCGTCCGTCAGTTCGTCGTCCAGGGATCCTTGCGAAACCCAGCCGAGATCGCCGCCGGCCGCGCCGGTCTGGCTGAATTGGCGGGCCAGAGCGGGGAAGGGCGCACCCTGGCGCATCTGTTCGATCAGGCGCTCGGCCAGCGTTCTGACCTCGGTATCGCGTCGTGGGTCATCGACCGAGAGAAAAATTTCGGCGACCAGATATTCCGGTTTGCCGAGGTTGGCTTTCAGGGTGGCCAATCGGGCGTCGATCTCGGCCTCGCCGACATGCAGATCGGGGATCAACTCGTGCCGGACCACACGCACCCAGCTCATTTCGGCGTTGATCTGCTGGCGCAGGGTTTCGAGTTCGATGCCCTTGCTCTGCAGAAACGGTTCGAACGCTCCGGGCGGCATGCGGTTCTGACGTTCGATATTATTGATGCTGTTGGCGATTTCGGCGGGGGCCACGGTGATCTTGAGCCGCTTCGCCTCCTGCGTCTTCAGGCGGTCGTCGACCAGGCCGCGCAGAACCTGGGGGCCGATCCTGGTACGGGATTCCAGCGTATCGGGGAGATTGGACGAGGCCAGCGCCAGACGCATGCGCTGCTCAAGATCGTGCAGCGTGATGATGTCGTCGTTGACCACGGCGGCGACCCGTTCGGTCTCCTGGGCGGCGAGGGGAGCACTGCAGACCAGCAGGATAGCCAGGCCACGCAGAACGAGAAGGAATTGAGAGCGGATCGTCATCATGGTTCAGAATACGTCCACAGGGAATTGGGCCAAAGTCTTGAAGTTGATGCTGAGCGTGAAATAGTGCCCCGCAGTGAAGGTCTTGACGGTGGTGTGGCTGGAACCGGCGTTGGCGGTTATCTGGAAACACTCGTCTTCGTAAATCACCCTGACGCCCGTCTGTAGCGGGGCGGCGCCGGCGCCAAGATTCTGCGTAGTGTATAGCTGTGTCGACCAATAATGCGAAGCCTGCACCGACAGGGTCCCGGTCAGTTGTTCTCGCGCGTCGAACAGGCTGGTGGGATTCAACCGATCGTAAAAAACATAACTCGTCTGCAAATTCAACGGCTTCGGTCCGATGGACGTGTTGATCTCGCTGCGCCGCAGGGTCAGGCTGTCCTTATCCATCCTGAAGCCGTATTGCACGGTGAAATTGGAGGACGGCGAAACCCCGGCCCGTCCGACGATATCCGAGACATGATGGTCGAGACCACTGCCTTGTGGGAATACCGCCTCCGGATGCACCTGGTAGGACTGTCCGAGCACGACATCCGCCGTTCCCATGCCGCGATTGACGATGGTGTATTGTCCACCATAGGCCACGCGCGGCCCGGTCAGCACACGATCATATCCCGTGCCGGGATTGGCTTTGAAGATGTTGGTGTCGTCCAGTTCGAAATCGAGGCTGTCCTCGTTCGGGATCTTGCTGGTGTTGCCGCCATAAGGGCTGGCCGTCGCGACGACGATCGGCGAAATGGTTTGAGAGGAATGTTCTCCCAGCCGGGTGAATGGGTAGCGCCAATCGACGGATGCCATGGGAATCGATCGGGCCCGGTTATATTGTTTGTTGTCGTCGGTTGTGACGTGGTCGCTGTTGTAGCCGTCGGCCCGGACCGACGCGCTGATCTTGTAGATCTCGCCGTCGGCGGCGGTATAGGGCAGGTTCCAGCCCGTCAAGGTATTGACCCGCCGGCTGTTAACCCCGTCCTGGCGGGTGATCACCGCGGCGTGGGTGTCGAAATTCCAATAGCTGCCGTAGCGGCCGGGATTGCCTACATAGCTGTAGGTGGCCATCGGGAAGACCACCGGCGACTTCGGGGTGGTTGAGGTGGGCGTGCTCAGGCTTTGGAACGAATAGGCCTCGAAAGCCGTATAACTCCGTTCGTCGAAGCCTTCCAGGTAGGGGCGGGAGGTCAGATAGGGCTGGGGCGTGTGGTAACCGAAGGTGGTCAGGTAATAGCGGTCGGAGGCCCGCTGGACCGCATATCCCGCTCTCCAGGTGTCGTCCAGGTCGAAACGGCCGTAGGCATCCACATGCCAACCGACCGTCGCCTTGGTTTCGACGGTCGATTCCGGCATGTTGGTGACGCTGAACGTCGTCTTGGTGCCGCCGTAAATGTTCCGCCAGCGATGAACGAGGGCCAGTTGCTCGTAATTGCCGTCGTTGCTGGAGCTTGAACTGCTGCTGCTGCTGCTGCTGCTGCTGCTCAATCCGCTGACGGTCGCCATGGGGGTCAAGGTGATGTCCTGATAGGGATCGATCACCTGGAAATAAGGGATGCGGATGCCAGTGCCGACGATGGTGTTATTGAGAACGGACGGCGGCAGCAATCCGCTTTTGCGTTTTATCGTCGGATCGGCGTGCGAGAGATAGGGGGTATAGGCGACGGGGACGCCGTCCATCTCCAGCCAGGCATCGTTATATTCGATGAGATGTTCGATTTCATCGTGGGTGATGCGGTTGGCTTTCATCTGCCAGAGCGGTGGCGATCCGCTATTGTCGGCGCAGGGCTTGCAGGCCGTGTAGACGCCTTTCTCGAAGACGCTGCGGTCGCCGGCGACCCGGTTGCCGCTGTTGGCGGCGATACGCGAGTCATCGACCATCAGGATGCGGATGCCCTTCGTCGTCGCGGTCTTCATATCGCCGGTGAGTTCGATGTAATCGGCGAAGGTTACGTCACCCGTGGTCTCGGTCAGGCTGACGTTGCCGGTGGCGATGATCACGTCCTGCTTCAAATTGTAGGACAAGGCGTCGGCCAGCAGGATCCGCTCGCCCTGATCGACCTCGACGTGACCGCGGGCGGTTACCGTGTTGAGATCGCGATCATGGACGATCTGATCGGCGGTGATCAGGGCCGGCTGGTTTTCGTTCTGCGAGCTCTTGCGCTTTGGGCGCGTGGTGGCTCGCTGCCGCTGGGAACCGCTTCCGGTGGCCGTCGCGGCGTCGGGACTGGCGTCAGCGCTGCTTTTATCCGTTCCGCCCGTCGGCGTGGAGCCGTCAGCGGTGGATTGCTGAGCGTCTGCGGGCAGGCCGAAGGCGACGACGGAGGCGACGGCAAGCATTACGGAGGAAAGACGGCGGGACAAGATTCAGCGCTCTCCTCAGCCTGGCGGTAATCTGACCGCCGGAGCAGCCTTTTTGAACGACGGCGCCAGCAATACCCAGGCTCCGATCACCGAAGGCAGCATGGGGGCCAGGTACATGAGGGGAATCAGGGACAGGTTCCTGGTGGCCAAATTCGAAACGCCCAGTGCCATCGCTTGAATCAGCACCATCAGGATGATGGCGAGAATCAGGCGGTCCATCTGGCCTCGCCGATTGAACCACCCGGACAACAGGCAGGCCGTCGCCAGAAAGGCGAAGGAAAAATGATAAAGCGGAGAAGACAGGCGTTGGTGTCCCTCGACGCGGAATTGACGAAATGCGGTTGAGCCCACTTGCGCCTCGGTGACAGAAAAAAGTTCTTTTGTCGGCCGCTCGCGGGCATCGCGCGAGCGTTCCTCCGTTGGATCGGAGGAGTCATTGAATTCCATCGCATAATTGTCGAAATATAGCAACGAAAGGCGATCGGATCCGCGCGTTACCTGTTCTCTGGTGCCATTGATCATCAAGACCTTCGGCGTGCCGTTGTCGGTCTTGATCAGAGCACCCCGTTCCGCCATCAAAGTGATGGTGTTCATCGGATTGCGCCGGTCATAGACGATGATGCCCAACAACTCGCCGGCGGGGCTGCGGGCCTTGACATAGACGGTGAGGCCGGTGCCGATCTGATTGAACTGGCCCTCCTGCAGCATGACGTTGGTCGCACTGGAGCGGAGCGCCCACTGTAACTGGTGGAACTCCTCCACGGCCCGCGGGATGACCCAGATATTGAATACGAAACCGATGACCGTGCTGATGCCGGCGAGGAGCAGCGCCGGTTGGGCGAGGGTCCAGTGGCTGAGCCCCGCGGCGCGCAGAACTACGAGTTCCCGGTCGGCGATCAGCTTGTTGTAGGTGAACAAGACGACGGCGAACAGTGAGACTGGCAGAATGACGGTCAGCAGGTTGGGCATCACCAGAAGCGTCAGCTTCAGGAAAATGCCGACCGAAGCCCCCTTGTTGACGGTCAGTTCAACAAAGCGCAGTGATTGCGTCAGCCAAAGGATCGTGGTCAGACCGATGGTGACCAGCACCATGCCGACGGCGAGTTGACGCAGGATATAGCGGACGATTCCCAGCATGCGGCCGGATTATGACGGCGGACTGTGACGAAGAACAGGCAAAACCTGGGTGCGCTGTCGTTTTCCCGACGGCGTTCGGCCGTTTGTCCCGCGGATGAGTATGGTGCGTCGGGTCAAGATCTCGAAATCCGCGTCCGCTTATACGATTTTGCCGGGATTCATCAGGCCGCGAGGGTCGAAGGCCGCTTTGATCCGTTTCATCAGATCCAACTCCAATGGCGCCTTGTAATGTGCCAGTTCGTTTTTCTTCAATTGGCCGATGCCATGTTCGGCGCTGATCGACCCCTGTATGCCGACGACGATGTCGTGAACGATTCTGTTCATGCGGGCCCATTCGCCGATATAGGCCTGTTTGTCGGCGCCGATCGGCTGGCTCAGATTGAAGTGGATATTGCCGTCGCCGACATGACCGAAGGGCACGGGGCGGATGCCGGGGATGGCGGCTTCCACGGCCAGGCTTGCCTGGCGGATGAACTCGGGGACCGCCGAAATCGGGACGGAGACATCGTGCTTGATGCTTCCCCCCTCACGTTTCTGGGCTTCCGGGATGCCTTCGCGGATGCGCCACAGGGCCTGCTGCCGTTCGGACGAGGAGGCAATAACGGCATCGACCACCTCGCCTTCCTCCATGGCGTCACCGAGCAAGGTTTCGAGGCTCTCCTGGAGATTGGCGTCGGCGCGCGACGAGGACAGCTCCATCAGGACGTACCAGTCATGACGCTCGGCCAGGGGGTCGGTTACTCCATGGACGTGTTTCACGGCTATTTCGAGTCCGATCCGGGGGATCAGCTCGAATGTGGTGACGCTGTCGCCGGTGGCCGCGCGGGCGCGCGACAGGAGGGCAAGCGCCGCGTCGAGGGAGCCGAGCGCGCAGAACGCCGTCTGGATGTCCGTGGGTTTCGGGAACAGCTTGAGTACCGCGGCGGTGATGATGCCCAGGGAGCCTTCGCTGCCGATGAACAGATGCTTGAGATCGTAACCGGTGTTGTCCTTGCGCAGGGTGCGCAGCCCGTCCCAAATCCGCCCATCGGGAAGAACCACCTCAAGACCCATGACCAAGTCCCGGGCATTTCCGTAACGCAGAACACCCGCGCCGCCGGCATTGGTGGCGATGGTCCCGCCGATTTGAGCGCTGCCCTCGGCACCGAAGCTCAGGGGATAGAGGCAATCTGCGTCGCTGGCCGTGTCCTGCACCGTCTGCAAGATGACGCCGGCTTCGACCGTCATGGTGAAATTCACCGGATCGATAGCGCGGATCTTGTTCATCCGCGACACATTGAGAATGATTTCCGAGCCTGTGGTGTCGGGGGACGCACCACCGCAGAGGCCGGTATTGCCGCCCTGCGGCACGATGCCGATACCCTGTTCGGCGCAAAGGCGAACGACCGCCGCCACTTCCTCGGTGGATCCGGGACGGACGACCGCGAGAGCCTTTCCGTGGAAAAGGCCGCGCTGCTCTTCCAGATATGGGGCCATCTCGGATGCGCCGGTCAGCAAGCCTTGCGGTCCGACGACGGCGGCGATGCGCGCCAGAATGTCTTGGGTCATGGTTCCAGCATTTAACGCCAACAGCGCTTGGAGACAAGCGTTGTTGGGGGCTCCGTCCGCGGTGTCAGGCGCGGGGCGCGGCGGCGCGGCGCAAGCGGTCGTTGATGGCCAGGCCGAGACCGTTCTCGGGGATCGGCATCACGGCGATTCCCTCGAATTCGTTCCGGTCGAGGCTCCGCAGCATGGAAAAGAGATTGGCGGCCGCTTCGGCCAGATCGCCTGTGGGGCTGAGGTTGAGCGTGGCGCCGTCCGCCCGTCCGAACGCGAGCAAAGCCTCGTTCTCGCGGACGTTGGATGCGTTCAGGCGGACCGGCAGGTTGGGCGCATAGTGGCTGCTCAGCATGCCCGGCGATCGGGGGGCATTCGGCTGGTCGGCACCGGCCACCCACACGTCTCCCAGGATTTCCCTCAGGGTTTCAAGGGTGACGCCACCCGGCCGCAGCAGGGTCGGCGAGGCAGTCGAGAGGTCGATCACCGTCGATTCGACGCCGACCTGACAGGGGCCGCCGTCGAGAATCATCGCCAGTGCCTGGCCCAATCCTTCGTCGACGTGGCGGGCCGTGGTCGGGCTGATCCGTCCCGACGGGTTGGCGCTCGGCCCCGCGATCGGAATCCCCACGGCTTCAAACAGCGCCAGGGCGACAGGATGCGACGGCACCCGCACGGCGACGCTATCCAATCCCGCCGAGGCCAACAGGGAGACCGGCGAACCCGGTCGGCGCGGAAGCACCATGGTCAGGGGGCCGGGCCAGAAGCGCTTCGCCAGGCGGTGAGCCCGTTCGTCCATGATCACCGCCTCCTCGAACGATCGGGCGTTGGGGCCGTGAATGATCAGGGGATTGAAGGCGGGACGCCCTTTGGCTGCGAAAATCGCGGCGACGGCAAGGTCATTGGTGGCGTCGCCCCCCAGGCCGTAAACCGTTTCGGTGGGGAAGGCGACCAAAGAGCCGGAACGAAGCAGGCCGGCGGCCTCGGCGATGGCTGCGGCGGTGGGTGCGATGATGGACATGGTCACTGTTCAAAAGCGGGGCGCAAAAGGCGCCGATTGCTGGAACGCGAGGGGGAAAACGTCAAATAGCAAAAGCCCCGGACAAATGAAAGGGCCGCCTTTCAGGAAGGCGGCCCCAGTTCGCTTGTTTTTTGGAGCGGACCATCGATTTTCGTGATCCGGAGCCACGTCACCGCAAAGGCATGTGCGGCGGCTGAAAGGTGGGCGATGTCATCGCTCACGGCCACCATAATCTATCAATCCCTAATTAAAGTCAAGGAAACGCTGATCGCGTACCGGTGGGGTTTATCGCAGGGCCGGGCGTTCCGTGCCCCAGGCGACGAAGGGTGGATTGGTAAAACCGGGCTTGCCATAGACGAGGGCCGAGCCGTCCGGTTGGCTGAGACAACCGCCGGCCGCGGCGAGAATGGCATGTCCGGCGGCAATGTCCCATTCCATGGTGGGGCCGAAGCGGGGATAGAGATCGGCCTCGCCGGCGGCGATCAGGGCGAATTTCAGCGAACTTCCGGAGTTGCGGATTTCGGAGACGGAAAATGGGCGGATGAAGGACTCGAACTGTTCTGGATTGCGGTGCGAGCGGCTGGACAGCACGGTCAGTCCCCGCTCCGGCGGTATGCGGCAGTGGATGGGTCTGGGCGCGGCGCCTTTCTCCTCGACGCTCGCCTCGTCGGGGACGGCGGCGAACATGCGGTCCAGGACGGGCGCGTAAAGCACCCCCAGGCGGGGTGCGCCATCCCAGATCAGCCCGATATTGACCGTGAATTCTCCGTTGCGATTGACGAATTCCTTGGTGCCGTCCAGGGGATCGACGAGCCAGAATCGTCCACCGGACACATCGACCTGGGCGCCGGCCGACATGGCTTCCTCCGAGACAATCGGAATATCCGGCGCGATCTGGCGCAATCCGGCCAGGATGATGGCTTCCGCGCGCAGGTCCGCCTCGGTGACCGGGGAGGCGTCGTCCTTGCGGGTAACGGCGAAGTCGCTTCCATAGACGTCGAGAATGGCTTTGCCCGCCTCGCGGGCCAGGGATTTGATGGTGGGAAGCATCCGGTAAAAATCGATCACGGGGAAAAGCCTCTGGTCTTCGGGAGGGAGAAAGACTTTCTCCCGGCCAGTCCTTCCGATCAACCCTCTTCGCTCATGAATCCGGGCGCTCGTCGAATTCGACCGCGTGGAAACGTCGGGCGGTGAAGGAGTGTGACCAATGATGGTCGGGCAAGCCGGCCTTGCGTTTCAAATGGTGGAGGAAATCCTTGGGATCGGGCAGCATCTCCCACACGATCGGCAGGAACAGCGCCCGGTGTGTTCCATCCTCGATGATCAGGCCGTCCTCGCGGGGGCGCAATTGGGCCAGGAGATCGGCTTCGCTGGTGAAGCGAATCGGCTCCGGCGGAGTCAGCACCGAAAGCGATAGCTCGATCTCCCCCCATTCCGCCGGGCTCAGCGGCGTGAAGCGCGGGTCGCGGAAGGCGGCGGCCGTGGCATTGTCGAGAATGTCGTCGGCCAGGGGCCGCCAGGCGACGGCGGACCCGATACATCCACGGAGATCCCCGTGCTTCTTCAAGGTTACGAAACTGGCACCGGGCGCGTCCAGGAATGCCGGCAGGCCTTGCGGGCGCGGGCAGTCCTGCCCGTTCAGCCGGGCATTGATGGATTGACGGGCCAGGGCGAGCAACAAGGGGGCGTGCCGGCGCAAGGTCGCCGCGCCGTTTTCCTGCTGGTCCCGCGTGCCGGACAGGTTTTCCTTCGGACGGAATATCCAGCCGCCATAGCCGACGACCCGGTCGCGCGGCCCGGCGGTATCGCCGGAATTGCGCAGGTCGAGGGTTTCCACGGTCAGGCCGTGGCGACGGGCCTCGAGAAGAAGGCCGGCGATGGGGGTGCGCCCACAAGCCTGGTCGTAAGCGATGGCGCCCAGATCGAGCCGTTCGATCGCCCGACTGGTGGTCCCGTCCATTTGCCGGGCGTGGTCGTAGTCATGATAATGGCTGAGGTCGGAACTGACGACGACCAGCGTTTCATTCCCACCCCAGAGCGCTTCCATCGCGGCGGCCACCAGTTCCGGAGAGGCGTCGCCCACCACCACGGGAATCAGGGTGAAATCGTCGAGGACGGTTTGCAGAAACGGCAGATGCACCTCAAGGCTGTGTTCCTGGGCGTGCGCGGCGTCGAGGGTGGCCACCCCTTGCAGGCGGAGCAGGCCGCCGATGGCTTGCCGATCGAGGGGGACGCGGCCCAGCGGCGTTTCGAAAAAATCCACCGACGGCACGGCAAGCCCGGGAAAGGCCACCCGGTGCGAGGGGCCGAACAGCACGACGCGGCGGATCTCCCGCCGGGCCTCTTTGATCCGGGCGTAAACGCTGGCCGCGATCGGTCCCGAATAGACGTAGCCGGCATGAGGGGCGATGATCGCCTTGGGGAAGGGCGCGTCGGCCTCCTCGGCCCGCTTCGCCGGCGCGCCGTCCAGGAACCGCCGCACGTCACCCGCGAGAATCGCGGGGTCGGCCGCATAGAACATGCCGGCGACGGCGGCATGACGGACGAGACTCATGGTCTGCCCCGCAGGTTGTTCGACGAAGGGTGCCTTAAGTTTAACGCAAAGCGGGAGTTCTCAGAAGCGGCAAGGCATCTAAGGGCTCGTCGCGAGACAATCGCTCCGACCCTTCGTTTCATATGACGCTTCCGCTTCGCTCCAGCGGGCTCAAGCGTCGCTCGGGCTTAAGGGCCCGTTGTTTCGATAATTCATTAACGGGCCCTAAAAGTGGTGGTGCGCTCTTCGGCTCAAAGTCCGCATTGACCGCGATGGCGCAGCAGGTGGTCGGCCAGGGTCACCGCCAGCATGGCTTCGGCCACCGGAACGCCGCGGATGGCCACGCAGGGGTCGTGGCGCCCCTTGGTCGAAACGTCCACGTCGTTGCCCTGCCGGTCGACGGAGGCCTGCGGCGAGAGGATCGAGCTCGTCGGTTTGATCGCCATGCGGGCGACGATGGTCTGTCCCGTCGAGATGCCCCCCAGAATGCCGCCGGCATGATTGGACTGGAAGGCGACCTTGCCATCCTGCATCCTCATCTGATCGGCGTTTTCCTCGCCTGAAAGGAGGGCTGCTGCGAATCCGTCGCCGATCTCCACGCCCTTGACCGCGTTGATGCTCATCAGGGCCTTGGCGATATCGGCGTCGAGCTTGTCATAGACCGGCTCGCCCAGGCCGACGGGCACGTTCTCGGCCACCACCTCGACGATACCGCCGATGGAGGAGCCGCTTTTGCGAATGCCGTCCAGGTAATCGGCCCATTGTTCGGCCGCCTGGGCGTCGGGGCACCAGAAAGGATTATCGCCGACCGCCGTCCAATCCCAACGGCTTCTATCGATGGCATGGGGCCCCATCCGGACCATGGCGCCGCGAATGACGACACCACCCGGCACCAGGCTGTCGAGCACCTTGCGGGCGACGGCGCCGGCGGCGACGCGCATCGCCGTTTCACGGGCGGACGAGCGCCCGCCCCCCCGATAGTCGCGGATGCCGTACTTCGCCTGATAGGTATAGTCGGCGTGACCGGGGCGGAAGCGTTCGGCGATTTCGGAATAGTCCTTCGATCGCTGGTCGGTGTTTTCGATCAGCAGGCCGACCGGTGTTCCGGTGGTCCGGTCTTCGAAAACACCGGAGAGGATTTTCACCTCGTCGGCTTCACGGCGCTGGGTGGTATAACGCGACTGGCCCGGCTTGCGCCGGTCCAGCCACGGTTGGATGTCGTTTTCGCTCAAGGCGATACGCGGCGGCACGCCATCGATCACGCAGCCGATCGCCGGCCCATGGCTTTCGCCGAAGGTGGTGAAACGGAACAGGGTGCCGAAGGCGTTGCCGGCCATGGGCGATCACTCCACGACGGAAATATCGGGAGCGTCGACGGCTTTCATGCCGACGACGTGATAGCCGGCGTCCACGTGATGGACTTCGCCGGTGACGCCGCTTGACAGATCGGACAGGAGATAGAGGCCCGACCGGCCGACATCATCGATAGTGACGTTGCGCTTCAAGGGCGAGTTGTACTGATTCCATTTCAGAATATAGCGGAAGTCGCCGATGCCCGAAGCGGCCAGGGTTTTGATCGGTCCGGCCGACAGAGCGTTGACGCGGATGTTCTTGCCACCCAGGTCGACCGCCAGATAACGGACGCTGGCTTCGAGAGCCGCCTTCGCCACGCCCATCACGTTGTAGTGCGGCATCACCCGTTCCGCGCCATAATAGGTGAGCGTTACCAGGCTGCCGCCTTCGGTCATCAAGGGAACGGCCCGCTTGGTGATCGCGGTGAAGGAGTAGCACGAGATGAGCATCGTGCGGCTGAAGTTGTCGGCCGAGGTATCGACGTACTGGCCCTTCAGTTCTTCCTTGTCGGAATAGGCGATGGCATGCACGACGAAATCGAGGCGACCCCATTTTTTTGCAAGGGTGTCGAAAACGGCGTCGATGCTGCTTTCATCGGTTACGTCGCAAGGCAGGACCACATCGCAACCGATGCCCTCGGCCAGCGGGCGGACCCGCTTTTCCAAAGCTTCGCCTTGAAAGGTGAAGGCCAGTTCGGCACCGTGTTCGTGAGCCGCCTTGGCGATACCCCACGCGATGGAACGATCATTGGCCACGCCCATGACGAGGCCTCTCTTGCCGGCCAGAAGAGCCGAAGAAACGGTCATACAGTCCTCTCTCAGAGATTCTTTGCGCCACACCTGATGGCAAAACGCGCGCATCCTACACCAAAGCGGGATATGGTCAAAGCACGGCGCATCCGCGGCGAAGGAGGGCCATGATCGCGACCTTCTCTATGAAAGGCGGCCGCTACGTCCGCCTCGCTCTTTATGTCGGACGGCGCTTTCGGGCCGACGGCGCTTTCGACATGGCGTCGTCCCTGGCTTATACCTCCTTGTTGTCCCTGGTCCCGCTGCTGGCGATCGGGTTGGCCGTCCTGGCGGCCTTTCCGGTTTTCGACGCGGTGCGCGACAATTTGCAGGCGACGCTTTTCCGTTATGTGGTGCCCTCGGTCGGCGAACAGGTGCAGGGCTATATCGCCGGATTCGTCAGGAATGCCGGCAAGCTGACGGCGGCGGGGGTGATCGGTCTGGCCTTCAGCGCGATCATGGTGCTCGTTACCATCGAAAGTTCGCTCAACCAGATTTTTCGGGTGACGACGCCCAGGACTCCGATGTCCCGCCTGCTGGTCTATTGGACGGCGCTGACTTTGGGGCCGCTTATGCTGGGGGCCAGCTTTTCCCTGTCGGCGTGGCTCTATGCGGCAAGCGACTGGGCGGCGCGCGCCGGATTGTGGAGCATCGTCCGCCTGGTCACCGGAGCGGCGCCGGCCGTTCTGCTGATGGTCGCCTTCGCTCTTCTATATTCAAGCGTGCCCAACCGCCGTGTCAGGCCGATCGACGCCGCCCTCGGCGGCATCGCCGCCGGGCTGGCTTTCGCCGCCTTGCGCTGGGGGTTTGGCCTGTATGTGGCCAATGTCAAAGCCTATCAGTCGATTTACGGCGCGGTGGCGAGCGTGCCGATCTTTCTGTTCTGGACATATCTATCCTGGATGGTCGTTCTGTTCGGGGCGGAGTTGACGGCGGCTTTGCCGGAGTGGCGGCGCTCCCGCGAAACCTTGGGCGAAAGGCTGTCGGAGCGGCAAAAACTGGCTTCGGCCTTGTCCCTGCTCCAGGTTCTCCTTCTCGAGGCGAGGGGGGCGGCGCGGGGCTGCGGACGCAGCGATCTTCTTGAGCAGACCGGCGAAGCGGAGGCAGATTTGCAGGCTGTTCTCGATCCGTTATGCCGGTCCGGTTTCGTCGCCGAGACCGAATCCGGCCGATACTTTCTGGGACGCGACCCGAGCTGCGCGACTTTGGCCGACGTCGTTCGTGCCCTCGATCTCGGGTTGGGCGGTCATGGCGGGGCGGAAGGGGAAACGCCGGTCATGAATCGCATTGCCGGGCGGCTGGACGATATCGCGCGCAGCGAAGACGCCGCGCTTGACCTGACGCTGAACAGCATTTTGGATAGTCCCATGAAGCCGCCGTCATCCGAACGCAAAGAGAAGGGCGCCGCCGGGCAGGCGGCGCGGCATTCCCCATGAGCATTCCGCGCCTCCCCGGCTTTTGGCTCGCCATCGCCACCGCCGTCCTTTGCCTGTCCTGGTCGTCACGGGCGGCGATGGCGAAAGACCGCCTCGATCTGCGATCCAGCGATCCTGCCGCCGAGGCGGTCGTGGAGACTTCTCCGTCCGAGGTGGTGCTGACCTTCAGCGCTCCCGTCGAGCCGGCCTATTCCTTTATCGCGGTGCTCGACGGCAACGGCCGGCGTATCGACGTCGGCCATATGGAACGCGACAAGACGAGGGCCGCCGTCGTCCACGTTCCTCTGTTCGCCAAGGCGCAAGGACCCTGCCTGGTGAATTGGCGCATGGTCGGACGGGAAGGGCAATCGGCCAACGGCAGTTTTTCCTTCGTCGTGGCGCGGTGACCGGCCGAGGGGACTTGCAATTCGGCGTCCATAATCGAATATTTTTGCAGTTTCGGTGCCGATTTAAGGAGCAACGCCATGAGTCTCCAGCCCCGCCTTCAGGAAGACGATCTCGATCGGCTCTGGAATGACCTGCCGCGCTTGATCGAACAGGATGACGGTTATGCGGTGAAGGAGCTTTTGGCCAAGGGAATTCCCGCATATTACAGCGAAGATGACACCCCGGAAGGTTTGTTGATCCGGGAAAATCCGGACGGGACAAGGCAGCTTGTACGCGTCAGCTTCGACGGTGATGACATCGTCATTCAGAACCTCTGATGTCGCGCCCCCAGCTTTGGGTTTTCGCTGGACCCAATGGAGCCGGAAAGTCGACCTTGGTCCGGAGATACTGGGTTGCCGCGCGGATTCCCGTGGTCAATCCCGATGATATCGCCCGGTCGATCAAGCCGGGTCATCGTGGTGAGGCCGCGATCATGTTTCTGGCAGGAAAAGAGGCCGCGAAACTCCGACAAGAGCATCTTGCATCCGCACGATCGTTCGCGATCGAAACAACGTTGAGCGGCCATTCCGAACTGCGTGTCATGGAGGATGCTCGCGCCGCAGGTTTCAAAGTCAACCTGATTTTCTTGGGGATCGCTGGGCCTGAGACCTCTTTTGCCCGTGTGCGCGGTCGGGTTCGTGATGGCGGGCACGACGTCCCTGTCGTCGACATTCGGCGACGCTACGCTCGTACCATGGAGAACCTTCAAACGGCATTTCAACTCGCGCACCGAAGCTTTGTCCTGGATAATCAGGGGAAATATCGTCCCCGTCTTCTGTTCGTCCTCGATGAAGGGCGGCCGCGCCGAGTGGCCCGTGTCCTGCCGGGGTGGGCTCAGCGGGCATTCGGCTCGCTCGGGGACGCTCAAGGTCTTATCTGACGCTTCCACGGGTGTCCGTGCATGACGGGGCCCGCCGAAGGCCCTCGTTAACTCATGCCGACCTTGCTCCGCACGTCGTAGGGATGCTTGGCCGTCCAGGATTTTAAAAAGCTCTCAAGTTCGCCGTCGGGAGGCTCGGGAAGCACTACCTTCAGCGTGACCAGTTGATCTCCGCGCGCCTTGCCATGGGGAGCGCCCTTGCCCTTGAGACGGAGCACGGTGCCGCTGTTGGATCCGGCCGGGATGGTCAATGTGACCTTTCCGTCGACGGTGGGGACGGTCACCTTGCCGCCGAGGACGGCTTCCGGCAGCGTCACCGGAACGGTGGCCAGAATGTCGTTGCCGTCGCGCGAGAAGAACGGGTGGGATTCCACTTTCATCTCGATCAGGGCGTCGCCGGCCGGCCCGTTGCTGCGTCCGGGGTGGCCCTGGCCTTTGAGCCGCAGTTTCGCTCCGTCCTTGGTGCCGGCGGGAACCTTGACATCGAGATTCTTTCCCGTCGGCAAGGTGATCCGCTTGGTGGTGCCCATGACGGATTCGGTGAAGCTGATCCGCAGCGAGTATTCCGCATCCGCCCCCTTCGTCGGCGAAGCCTCGTCGGATTCGAACGGGTTCCATCCACCCGCCCGGCCCTTGCTGCGCCGGCGCAAAAGCTCGGCGAAAATGTCGTCGGCGCTGTTGCCGAAGCGGAAGCCGTCGGAAGACCTGCCGCCGGACGCTGCGCCGTCGCCGAATCCACCGCGATAGCCATAGCGGGGCTTCTCGGCGCCGGAGGCGTCGATTTCGCCGGCATCGAAACGCGCGCGCTTCGCCTGATCGCCTAACAGATCATAGGCGGAACTGACCTTCTTGAATTTCTCTTCCGCCTGTTTGTTATCGGGATTGACGTCGGGATGAAGGCTTCGCGCCAATTTTCGATACGCACTTTTAATCTGGTCTTGCGTGGCGTCGCGGGCGACGCCCAGCAGTTTATAGGGATCGTCCACAGGAATTTTACCTTCTCAAACATATGCCGGGGTTCCCGTCCTCCGGGACGTCCCCATCTGTTAATGTTTCAAGATAGTGGGTTCGCGAACGACTTTCCAGCGATCAGAGGCGTGCTATAACAGGACTCTAGCAAGTCACATCGATGGGCAGCGCAGACTGCCGCGCCAATGACGGCGTTGGTCATGTTTAGCCCCGTATCACGGAAATGAAAATGGACGGCGAATGATGGCGGACGATGCCAAAGATCCCATTGCCCTGTTCGGCGAATGGATGCAGGACGCGGAAAAGCACGAGCCGAACGATCCCAACGCGATGGCGCTGGCCACCAGCACTCCCGATGGACACCCGTCCGTCCGCATGGTTCTGCTGAAGGGGTATGACGAAACCGGTTTCGTTTTCTACACCAATCTGGAAAGCCGCAAAGGTGGCGAACTGCTGGCCAATCCCCAGGCGTCGTTATGTCTGCATTGGAAAAGCATGCGCCGGCAGATCCGCATCGATGGCGGGGTCGTGCCGGTGAGCGCCGCGGAGGCGGATGCCTACTTCGCCAGCCGGGCCCGCGGCAGCCAGATCGGCGCCTGGGCCTCGAGGCAGTCGCGCCCGATGACGGGGCGCTTCGATCTGGAACGCAGGATCGCCGAATACGCGGCCAAATTCGGTTTCGGCGCCGTGCCGCGGCCGGAGCACTGGTCGGGGTTTCGTCTGGTGCCGCGCAGCATCGAATTCTGGCAGGACCGAACCTTCCGGCTGCACGAGCGGTTCGTCTATAATCGTGGCGCCGATGGAGCGTGGCAGACGGAGCAGTTGTTCCCATGACCGAGGCGGTGTTCCCGGACGGGCAATTGATGCGCCGGGCCACCTATCTGTCGGTGGCGGTGGGGAGCTTGCTGATCGTCGTCAAGCTGGTGGCGTGGGGTGCCACCGATTCGGTGGCGCTGCTCTCCACCCTGATCGATTCCACGCTGGATACCGTCGCCTCGCTGGTCAATCTTTTCGCGGTGCGGCAGGCCTTGCAGCCGGCGGACCACCAGCACCGCTTCGGCCATGGCAAGGCCGAGCCGCTGGCGGGGCTGGCACAATCGACCTTCATCGCCGGTTCCGCGTTATTTCTGGTGGGCGAAGCCGGAAAGCGGATGTTTTTTCCCGAAGCCGTCGATCATGCTCCGCTCGGCATCGCCGTCATGGCGTTTTCAATCGTCATGACCGTGGGGCTGGTGCTTTTTCAACGCTACGTCATCCGGCGAACCGGTTCCCTGGCGATCGATGCCGATCATCTGCATTACGTCGGCGATCTTGGGATGAACATGTGCGTCATCGTCTCGCTCATTCTCTCGGCGCAATTCGGCTTCGAATGGGCCGATCCCCTGTTCGCCCTGGGTATCGCCGGGTTTCTGGTCTATTCGGCGGCGACCATCGCCTGGCGCTCCCTCCATCTGCTGATGGACCGGGAGTTTCCGGACGAGGACCGCAAACGGATTGCCGAGATTTGCCAGGCTCATCCCGATGTGCATGATATTCACGATCTCAGGACCCGTTCGGCCGGATTGCAAGGTTTCATCCAATTGCATCTTGAACTCGATCCCGACATCAGCCTGAAACGCGCTCACGTCATCAGCGATGAGGTCGAGGCCGGCCTTCGCAAGGCTTTCCCCGCCGCCGACGTGATCATTCACCAGGATCCCGCGGGAACCATGGAGCGGAAGGATCCTTTCGACGGGGAACGCTATGCGACGCGTGATGCTTCGCGAACGGTTCCGCGCAGGAGCAGGGCGTCGTGACCGCCGATTCTCAAGCCGAACTGGTGGCTTGGCTGTCCTTGCCGTCGAGTTACGGTCAGGGTGTCACGTCGGTTGACCGGATCGACACCCATATTTCCTCGATCTTTCTGGCCGGAGAGCGCGCCTACAAGCTCAAGCGGGCGGTGCGCCTGCCATTCCTCGACTTCACCACCCTCGAACAACGGCGGACGGCGTGCGAACGGGAACTGGTGGTCAATCGCCGGACGGCGCCCGAACTTTATCTGGGGCTGGTCGCGGTGACCCGTGACAAGGGGGGAGCGCTTGCCTTCGATGGCGAGGGCGCCACCGTCGATTGGGTGATCGTCATGGCGCGGTTCGACCAGGAACATCTCTTCGACCGGTTGGCCGCCAAGGGGGGGCTGGCGCGCGACGACGCGCGCGCCCTGGCCGACGTGATCGCCAGTTTCCATCAATCGGCAGAACCCCAGTCCGAATGGGGGGGCGAGGCCGGGGCCAGCTTCACCATCAACACCAATCAGGCGAGTTTGGCCCGGTTCGCTCCGGGGCTTTTCGATCCGGCCCAGGTGGGCGCGGTCACCGATGGATCGCTGGCCTGGCTTTTCAGGCTGTCGCCGCTGTTGGAGCGGCGGCGGCTGAATGGCTTGGTCCGGCGTTGCCACGGCGATTTGCATCTCGGCAACATCTGTTTGTTCAAGGGGCGTCCGACCCTTTTCGACGCCATCGAGTTCAACGAGGAATTCGCCTGTATCGACGTCTTCTACGATCTTTCCTTCCTCATCATGGATCTGGAGGCCCGAGGGCTTCCCGACCTGGCGTCGGCGGTGTTCAATCGCTATCTGGAACGGACCGGTGATTTCGACGCTTTGCCCGCTTTGCCGCTTTTCCTGTCGTTGCGGGCGGCCATCCGCGCGCATGTTTGCGCCGCCACGGCCGAGGCAGGTGGACGGGCGGAGAAGCGTGGCGAGGCTGTGGCCTATTTGGCGAGAGCTGGGGCCTATCTCGCGCCGTCGCCACCGCGTTTGCTGGCGGTCGGCGGCCTGTCGGGCAGCGGAAAATCGCGTCTGGCCGCCGATCTGGCCCCTTTCGTCGGAGCTGCGCCGGGTGCCGTCGCCTTGCGAAGCGACGTCCTGCGCAAACATCTGGCCGGTATCGATCCTTTCACCCGGCTGTCCGCCGAGGGCTACAGCGAGGAGATGACCGGGCGCACCTACGCGACACTTTATGAACAGGCCGAGCGGATCTTGCGCGCGGGACATGCTGTGATCGCCGATGCGGTTTTCTCCCGTCCCGAACAGCGGGCCGCGATCGAGGCGGTGGCGTCACGCGCTGGGGTCCCGTTCGATGGCCTTTGGCTCGACGCCGATCCAAAGGTTTTGCGCGAGCGGGTCGACGCACGGCGCAACGATGCGTCGGATGCCACCGTGGCCGTCCTGGAACGCCAGTTGACTTATCCCCTGGGAGATATCTTCTGGCGCCGCTATGACGCCTCGGGCGGCAAGGCGGAGACCTTTCTCGCCGTGCGGAAAGATTTGGCGATATGAGAAAACTGGCGCTGTTCCCTTAAGAGTGGAAGGGGCATAATCGTTCAAGCGGCGAATTAAAAGCCACTGCACGAGGAGGTAAGCCATGACTGGCTATCGAACGATCCTCGCCTGCCTCAGCGACGCCGACACCGCGCCTGCAACATTGGGGTTGGCTCTCTTGGTGGGGCGCAATCACGCGGCCCATATCGAAGCGCTCCATGTCCGAATCGATCCCGCCAGCGCCATTCCCTTGGTTGGAGAAGGAATGTCGGGAGCGATGGTCGAGGAAATGCTGACGGTCGCCGAGAAGCAGGCGACCGAACGGGCCCAGGGAATTCGCGCCCTGTTCGATAAGATCTGCACGAGTGAAGGGGTTGACCAGGCCGAAGCGCCGTTTTCCGATCCGCGGCTTTCGGCCCATTGGCGAGAGGAAATCGGGCGGGAGGAGGAGGTTCTGGCCGAGACCGGGCGTCTGTCCGATCTTCTGGTTCTGGCTCGTCCGATGCCGGAGAGCGATGTCCCTTCGATCATGACCCTGAATGCGGCCCTGATGGAAAGCGGGCGGCCGTTGTTGCTGGCTCCCCCCACCTTGCCGGCCAGTGTCGGCAGGAAAGTGGCGGTCTTCTGGAACGGCAGCATTGAGGCCGCACGTGCCGTGGGAGCGGCTTTGCCCTTCCTGCGTCAGGCCGATGAGGTCGTCATCCTGTCCGCCCGCGAGGAGGAAGCCACCTCGCCCGGAGAACTGGTCAAATATCTGGCTTGGCATGGCGTCTCGGCGAGCAAGCATTGCTTCCCGGCCAGCAGCGCGGCCGGCGGGCAGGTCGCACAGATTCTGCTCGACGAGGCGGTGACGCGCGGCGCAGATCTTGTTGTCATGGGCGCCTACACCCACAGCCGACTGCGTCAGTTGATCATGGGGGGCGTGACCCGTCACGTTCTGCATTTCGCTAAATTGCCGGTCCTGCTCTGCCACTAATTCCGGTGTGACGGCGTTGTTTTTCATCCGGGCCCCGGCGGCAATGGCGTCGGGGCCCGGAGTCTATCCGGCCGGGGTAATCGCATTGCGGGAGAAAACGGAGAAACATATTATAATCTTTTGGTGGAGGCGGCGTTCTCGCAAGGCCTGCGCTCTATCCGTTGTCCCGCCCGGCTTCCGGTGGCGGCGTCGCTTCGCGGAGATGCGGGATGAAAGTCCGTCGCGAACCTATCGAAATGCCTCGGGGCTTCACCGGAAAGGGAATTTTCGCCGCCGCCGTGCTGATCGATCTGTTCGTGATCGCCCTGGTCGGCCTGGCAATTCATCAGAGCTATCTGCAATCGCGAAGCCGGGTGGAGGCCGCCGCCGGCAATCTGTCGCGGGTTTTGGAACAGAGCGTCGTCGGCGTCATCGAGAGGATCGATTTGGGTTTGCGCGCCGTCGCCGACGAGTTCGAGCGGGAGAGGTCGTCGGATGTTTCCGATGAGCAGCGCTTCGCCCGCATCTTCAAAGCGCAGAAGGAGCGTCTGCCCGATATCATATCCCTCCGGGTGGCGGGTCCTACCGGGCTGGTGATCGGCGGGACTCCCGAAATCGCGGGCCCCCCCGTTTCCATCGCCGACCGGGACTATTTCATTCGTCTTCGCGCCGATCCGCAGGCTGGGCTGGTTCTTTCCAAGCCATTGGAGGGAAGGGCTAGTCCGGGGTGGTCGATCGTCTTCGCCCGCAGGCTTTCCATGCCGGATGGCTCATTCGCCGGCATAGTCCTGGCGGCGGTCGGTCTTGACCGCTTTCAGGAGCTGTTTTCCACCCTGGATGTCGGTCCGCACGGCTCCGTCAGCCTGCGTGACGGCGATTTCGTTTTGCTGGCGCGCTTTCCCCAGGTTCCGGACACCGCCAATCTCGCCGGAGTCAGGACCCCGTCGAAGGAATTCCAGAAGCGCGTGCGGGAGCATCCGAATGGTGGGCTTTACCGGGCGCGGGCGAGCATCGACGATGTCGAAAGGGTCTTCTCCTTTCGCAAACTATCCTCCCATCCTCTTTACGTCATCGTCGGATTGGCGGAGGTCGACAATCTGACGGAATGGAGAAATGGCGCGATGGCCCTGGGCGGGCTGGCCGCCTGTTTCGTCATTACGACGTTGCTGGCCGGCCGGTTTCTGGAGCGGAGCTGGAAGGCGCGGGAACGGGCCTTGTCGGAAGCCGAGGTAGCCACCGCCCGGCTGCGGGCGATCCTGCAGAACTCCCCCATCGGGCTGGGGATCGTCGGCATCGATCGGACCTTGCAGTTGGTCAACAAAACCCTGGCGGACATTTTCGGCATATCGTCCGAAGGCCTGCTCGGCCAATCCGCGGAAAGGCTTTACGGCTCCCGGGCGCAATTCGACGATCTGGGGCGCCGCGCCTACCCCGTCATCCTTTCGGGCGGGACCTTCAGCGATCAGATCCTCATGCATCGTCAGGACGCCAGCACCTTCTGGTGCAGGATGCGCGCCCGGTTGCTCGACGTCGGCTCACCGTCCCTTGGCGTCGCCTGGGTGATGGAGGACATCAGCGAGCAGAAGCGCAATGAACAGCAGTTGGCTCTTTACCGCAGTCTGATCGAATATACGTCGGACTGCGTCTATGTGATCAGTCCGCGCCAAGGGTTCCGGATGGTCTTCGCCAACGATGCCGCCTGCGCCCATTATGGCGTTCCGCGCGAAGAACTGTTGACTTGGCGTCTGCCGGACTGGGACGTCGGCCTGCAGGACACCGAAGCCCTCGATGAGTTTTGGCATGAGGTGAAACTGAAGAAATCCCTGCTGATCGAAACGAAGCACCGCGTGCATACCGGTGCGCAGGCCAGTGCGCTGGTCCCCGTCGAAATGTCGGCGAACTATCTGTTCCACGAGGGGGAGGAGTTCATCGCCGGTTATTTCCACAACACCGTCGCCCGCATGGCCGCCGAGCGTGCGCTAACCGACAAGACGCGGGAACTTGCCCGTTCCAATACCGATCTGGAGCAGTTCGCTTATGTCGCCTCGCACGATCTCAGGGAGCCCTTGCGGATGGTGAGTTCCTATCTCGGGCTTCTGGAGCGGCGTCTCGCCGGTCACTTAAGCGACGAGGCTCGGGAATTTATCGGCTATGCCAAGGACGGCGCCGAGCGGATGGATCGGCTGATTCTCGATCTGCTCGATTATTCGAGGATTGGCCGCGCCAGCCGCCCCCTTGAACCCGTCTGCCTGGCCGAGGTGGTGGCGGAGGTGGCCGGTAATCTGAAAACCCGGATCGAGGAAGTCGGCGGGGTGCTGGAGATTCATCCGGCGATGCCGACTGTATTGGGCGACCGCCAGGAACTGGTGCGGCTATTTCAGAACCTGGTCGCCAACGCGCTGAAATATCATGCTCCCGATTGTCCGCCGAAAGTCGTCATCACTGCCCGGCAGCGGCGCAAGGAATGGGTGGTATCGGTGGCGGACAATGGCATTGGTATCGCACCTCAGCATTTCGAGCGCATTTTCGGCATTTTCCAACGACTTCATCCTCGCCGCGACTATGACGGCACCGGCATCGGACTGGCCGTCTGCAAGAAGATCGTGGAGCATCACGGAGGCGCCATCTGGGTCCAGTCGACTCCTGGCGAGGGCAGCGAATTTTTTGTCTCTTTTCCTGAAGTAACAGGCTCGTAGGGCCTGTCGCGAAATAATCGCTCCTGGCCCGACGGTTTCATATGACGCTTCCGCTCCGCTCCAGCGGGCTCAAACGCCGCTCCGGCTCAAGGGCCTGTTGATTCGATAACGTGTCAACAGGCCCTCAGTCCTTGGACATCATGCCGAAGGCGGCCATCCGTTCGTAGAGCGACGCCCTGGAAATCGCCAACAGTTTGGCCGCCGCCGACCTGTTGCCGCCCGCTTGCAGCAGGGCGGCGGAGATCGCCGCCCTTTCCGCCTGGCCGACCACCGTGGCCAGCGCCTGGACCGGCGGGGGCGAGTCGTTGGCCGGCGGTGCCGGCGGTCGCGGCAGAATGGCCGCGAAATGTTCGGCGGTCAGCACCGGTGCCTCGACGAGCATGCAAACCCGTTCCAGAATATTGTGCAGTTCTCGGACATTGCCCGGCCAATCATGGGCTTTCAGCGCCTCGATGGCGGAGCGGTCAAGTTCGCGAGGGCCTTCGCCCAGCCTCAGACGCAGGAGATCGAGGATGCTCTCCGCCAGGATTTCGATGTCTTCGCCCCTTTGGCGCAAGGGGGGCAGGGTGATCGGCAGCACATTGATCCGGTAATAAAGGTCGGCGCGGAACAGGTTGGCCCGCACCAGCGCGGCCAGGTCGCGGCTGGTGGCCGCGATGATCCGGACATCGATGCGCAGAACCTTGTTGCTGCCCAGAGGCTCGATTTCCTTTTCCTGCAGGGCTCGCAGCAATTTCGTCTGCATGGACAGGGGCATGTCGCCGATTTCATCGAGAAACAGGGTGCCGCCGTTGGCCAGCTGGAACTTGCCGTCGCGCCCGCGCGGGTCGGCCCCGGTATAGGCGCCGGGAGCGACGCCGAAAAACTCGGCCTCCAGCAGCGCTTCCGGGACGGCGGCGACATTGATGCTGACCATCGGCCTCAACGCCCTGGCGCTGGCCGCGTGGATGGCATGAGCCAGCAGTTCCTTGCCGGTTCCGGTCTCCCCCATCAGCAGGACAGTGCTGTCCATCTGGGCGGCCCGGCGGGCCAGGGTCTTGACCTGGCGCACCTCCTCGCTGGTCCCGAGGAATTGCGAGAAGGTGTATTTGGCCTGCCGTTCGCCGGCCAATTCCCGGCGCGTGCGGTTCAGCTCTTCCTGCAGTTTGGAGAATTTGAACACCAGGGGTTTGAGATATTCGGCCCGGTCGAACAGGACGAGGCCGATACCGCCCTGGATTTCGCCATTTTCTCCCAGAAGCGGCAAGCGGATGACGACGAAGGAGCGGACACCGAACTCCATGATATCGAGCAGGATGGGTTTGCCGGTGGTCACCACCTGGCGCATCAGGCTGTTGGGAATGACCTCTTCGACCACCTTGCCGGTGACATCGTAATCGATCCCCAGCAGGGCCTTGTATTTATCGTCCATCCAGGCGATGCGGACGTCGCGGTCGACGGCCACCAGCCCTTCGCAGATGGAGGCCATATGGTCGAACATCGATTGCACCGCCCGTTTGCGGATATCCTCCGGGCCGATCGCCATCATTTTTCTCCCGCCCCAGTGGGCCAACCAATTGAATTGTGGAGGGCCCGCTTGTCAGCTCTGTCCGGCTTTCCGGGCATAGTGTCCGATTTCTTGGACGTTCACAACCTGCGGGAATGGCACAGTCCGGGTTATGGCACCTGGGATACTGTCCGCCAAAGCGGACAGAAGTCTCGCCATCGGCTTGGGGGCATTCGATAAAACCCCAGGAAAACCGCGACTTTTGCGGTGTTCGTCCAATGGCATAAGCGTTGCACTCGGCTGTGGTACGGCGACGGACCGGACTTTTAAGTCCGACCGTGCCGGCAATGACAAGGCTCGACCCGAAAACGGGCAATGCCAACCCAAGGAGGAACACCAATGAGTTTCCTGATCTGTATCGGGGCACTGCTTTTTTTGATGTTCGTCGCCTACCGGGGCTTCAGCGTGATCCTTTTCGCGCCCATCGCCGCCCTGGGGGCCGTACTGCTGACCAATCCATCGTTGGTGCTGCCGGTCTACAGCGGTCTGTTCATGGATAAGATGGTCTTCTTCATCCAGAACTATTTCCCGGTGTTTCTGCTGGGAGCGCTGTTCGGCAAGGTCATCGAGATGTCGGGATTCGCCCGTGCCATCGTGACCGCGGTCATCGGGATGGTCGGGCGCAAGCGGGCCGTGCTTTCGATCGTGCTGGTCGGCGGCCTTCTGACCTATGGCGGCGTCTCGCTGTTCGTCGTGGTTTTCGCCGTCTATCCCTTCGCCGCCGAAATGTTCCGCCAGGGCAATCTGCCCAAGCGGTTGATTCCAGGAACCATCGCGCTCGGCGCCTTCACCCTGACCATGGATAGCCTGCCCGGCACGCCGCAAATCCAGAACGTCATACCGACCACCTTCTTCAAGACCGACATCTATGCCGCGCCGATTCTGGGAACCATCGGCGGGATCTTCATTCTGGTGTGCGGCGTCGCCTATCTGGAATGGCGTCTGAAGCAGGCCGAGGCCGACGGCGAGGGCTATGGCAGCGGACATAGCCAGGAGCCCGATCCCGACGTCATTGCCGGCACATCCATCGTCAATCCGGTGATCGCCATCCTGCCGCTCTTCGTCGTGGGTATCATGAACCTGGTGTTCACCAAGCTGATTTTTCCCACTTACTACGCCTCGGCCAATGCCGAGATTAATCTTCCCGGCCTGGCCAAGCCGATCGCCGTCGTCGTGAAGACGCAGATCGGCATCTGGTCGGTCGAGGCCGCCCTGGTGCTGGGCATCCTGACTGTCGTGCTGTTCGCGTTCAAAACCATTTCGACCAAATTCGCCGACGGCAGCAAGGCGGCCGTCGCCGGATCGCTCCTGGCCTCGGTCAACACGGCCACCGAATACGGGTTCGGCGCGGTGATCGCCGCACTTCCCGGCTTCATGGTCATCAAGGACGCGTTGCAGGCCATTCCCAATCCGCTGGTCAACGAGGCGATCACGGTGACCACGCTGGCCGGCGTCACCGGATCGGCGTCCGGCGGCATGGGCATCGCCCTGGCCGCCATGGCCAATCAATTCGTCGCCTCCGCCAATGCCGCCGGCATTCCTCTAGAGGTGTTGCACCGGGTGGCGGCGATGGCCAGCGGCGGCATGGACACCCTGCCGCACAACGGCGCGGTCATTACCCTGCTGGCCGTCACCGGGCTTACTCATCGGCAGTCCTACATGGATATCTTCGCCATCACCTGCATCAAAACCGCGGCCGTCTTCCTTGTCATCCTGGTCTACTACCTGACCGGGCTGGTCTGAACGTCGCCGAACGGCCGTTTCCGCGGGGTACGCGCGGGAACGGCGGGGTCATCATCACGGCATCCGTGCGGATCCGGACGCCGTTAAAAAAAGGAAGGAAACAGCCATGCTGAAGGGATTGACCGCCGTCGTCACCGGATCGACCAGCGGGATTGGTCTGGGAATCGCCACGGCTCTTGCCGCCGAGGGCGCCGATATCATGCTGAACGGTTTCGGCGATCCCGCCGTCATCGAAAGCCTGCGTGCCGGCCTGGCGACCGAATTCGGTGTTCAGGTCGTTTACAACGGCGCCGATTTGTCCACGGCGGCCGGATGCGAGGCCCTGGTCGAAGACGCCGAGGAGCGCCTGGGCAAGGTGGATATCCTGGTCAACAATGCCGGCATCCAGCATGTGGCGCGCGTCGAGAATTTTCCGGTCGAGCGCTGGGATGCGGTGATTTCCATCAATCTGTCCTCGGCGTTCCACACCATGCGCAAGGCATTGCCTGGCATGCAGAAGAGGGGTTTCGGCCGGATCATCAACATCGCGTCGGCTCACGGTTTGGTGGCGTCGGCGGAAAAGTCGGCCTATGTCGCCGCCAAGCATGGTCTGGTCGGCCTGACCAAAGTGGTGGCGCTGGAAAATGCCGAAAGCCCGATCACCTGTAACGCCATTTGTCCGGGCTGGGTGCTGACCCCCCTGGTCCGGGCGCAGATCGAGGCGCGGGCCCGGACCGAAGGGAAAAGTGTGGCCCAGGCCGAGCGCGAACTGCTGATCGAGAAACAGCCTTCGGCGCGCTTTACCACCGTCGAGCAATTGGGCGCTGTGGCGGTGTTCCTGTCCAGCCCGGGAGCGGCCAATATCACCGGCGCATCGTTGCCGGTCGATGGCGGCTGGGTGGCGCGATGAGCGTTGCTGCGGGGAGGGGCCGGCAGTCCGGCGAGATCATGAGGGGGCGCGAATGAGCAAGGCTGTCAGTGTCACCAGGGCTGTCGAGATGGTTCCCGACGGTGCCTCATTGTTGATCGGCGGTTTCATGGGAGTCGGTTCGCCGCACCGCGTCATCGCCGAGCTGGTTCGCCAGGGCCGCAAGGATCTGACGGTCATCGCCAATGATTCGGCGCGTCCGGGCTTCGGCATCGGACAACTCATCGACGCCCGGCTGGTTCGCAAACTGGTGACCAGCCACATCGGGACCAATCCCGAAACGCAACGCCAGATGATCGCCGGCGAGACCGAGGTCGATCTGGTGCCGCAGGGGACTTTGGCCGAGCGTATCCGGGCCGGTGGGTTCGGACTGGGCGGCGTGCTGACCCCGACCGGTGTCGGTACCGTCGTCGCCGAAGGCAAACGAACGATCGAGGTGGACGGTAAGGTCTTCCTGTTGGAAGAACCGTTGAAGGCCGATTTCGCCCTGCTTTTCTGCCGACGGGCTGATTACCTGGGAAATCTGGACTATTTCCTGACGGCCAGGAACTTCAATCCCCTCATGGCCACCGCCGGCGGAACCGTGATCGCCGAACCCAACGAGATCGTGCCGACAGGCGTCATTCCGCCCGACGAGGTGGTGACGCCGCATGTTCTGGTCGATCATTTCATCGAGAAGGGGGCTTCCCATGGACGATAAGGTCACCATCGCCAGGCGCGTCGCCCTGGAATTGCGTGAAGGCGATCTGGTCAATCTGGGGATCGGCCTGCCGACCACCGTGGCCCGTTATCTGCCGGCCGGCGTCACCGTGCATTTCCAGTCCGAAAACGGCATCATCGGCATGGCGCCGGTGCCCGAGGCGGGGCTGGAGGCCGAATTCCTCACCGATGCCGGCGGCGGTTATATCGGCGCCGTGCCCGGGGCCGCCGCTTTCGACAGTTGCATGTCGTTCGGGCTGATCCGGGGCGGACATCTGGATGTTACCGTGCTGGGCGGCCTGCAAGTCGATGAACTGGGGCAATTGGCCAATTGGATGGTGCCCGGAAAGATGGTTCCCGGCATGGGCGGCGCCATGGATCTGGTCAGCGGAGCGCGGCGGGTGATCGTCGCCATGACCCATACCGCCAAGGGCGAGGCCAAGGTCTTGAAACGCTGCACTTTGCCGCTCACCTCGGTGCGCCGTGTCGATTTGCTGGTCACCGAACTCGCGGTGATCGAGCCGACCGGGGAGGGGCTGGTGCTGCGCGAACGGGCCCCCGGTGTTTCGATAGAACAAGTGATCGCCGCGACCGAGGCCCATCTGATCGTTCCTGAGAGCGTTCCGGAAATGGCCATCGGCGCGGCGGTGTGAAAACTGGCGGGGCGACGGGGGCGCCGCCATCCGGCGGTGCTCCCCGGTCTGCGACGGGATAACGCGGCGAGGTATGTACCTGATGAAGATAAGGCCTTCTTCCGTGTGCGTTGTTTTTATGCCAAGTACATTCTAGAAATAAAAATAGATATTATGATAATAATCTACATATATACACAATATATATTGCGTGAATTTTGCAAATTTTTAAAGATGCATGCGTGATTTCGGCAAATTTTACTGTCTGTTGAAACGAGATGATAACCGCTCTAATTTAGAAAGGTGTCGCCCGCATATTTTCCAATGGATGGCTGGCGGGATGCCGATTCTTGATGCATCCTGGACATCATCGTATCTTGATGTCTGTCCGGCGCGGTCGTTCGCCCCGGATGAATCCAGGAGGGAGCGGCGGCCATGACCAATGTGATCTTTCCCCGGGATTTTCTGTGGGGCGCCTCGACTTCATCCTATCAAATCGAAGGGGCCCTCGACGCCGACGGGCGGGGGCCTTGCGTGTGGGATACCTTCGCGGCGGAGGGGCGGATTTCCGACGGCAGCACGGCGGCCGTCGCCTGCGATCATTACCATCGCTGGCCGGAAGACATCGCGCTCATGCGGGCCGCCGGTTTCAACGCCTATCGCTTCTCCATCGCCTGGCCGCGGGTGCTGCCGACGGGGACCGGCGCCGTCAATGGCAAGGGGCTCGATTTCTACGATCGGCTGGTCGACGGTCTGCTGGCCGCCGGCATTCGTCCGATGGCCTGTCTTTATCACTGGGATCTGCCGCAACCGCTGGAGGATCGCGGCGGCTGGCAGGGCCGCGAGATCATCGGTCCCTTCGCCGATTACGCCGCCATCGTCGCGGCGCGCTTGGCCGATCGCGTCAAGGACTGGATGATGCTGAACGAGCCCAATGTGGTGGCCATCTTCGGCTATGGTGTCGGAGAGCACGCGCCGGGCCATAAACTGGGCGAAGTCGGCATGCTCAGGGCGCTGCATCATCAAAATCTGGCACAAGGCCAGGCGTTGCGGGCGCTGCGCGCGGCGCATGCCGATCTTCGGCTGGGAACGGTGATCAATCTTCAGCCATGCCGCGCCGAATCGGCGAAGGCCGAGGACGTCGCCGCCGCCGCCCGCTGGGATGCCGTGTGGAACCGCGTCCCGCTCGATGGAGTGCTGCGCGGGCGCATCCCCCCGTTGCTCGCCGAAAAAATGGCCGGCTTCGTCCTGCCGGGGGACGAGGCTGCGATCGGCTATCCGATCGATCTGTTGGGGATCAATTATTATTCCCGCATGACGATGAAATACGAGACCGGGCATCCCTTCGACGTCTGGTGGGGCGATGCCCATTGCGAGCGATGGACAGACATGGCCTGGCCGGTGCAACCGGACGGCCTTTACGACCTGCTGGCCGAACTGAAACGGGACTATGACAATCCCGCCGTCTATATCGCGGAAAATGGTGCGGCCTACGAGGATGTCCCCGGTCCGGACGGCGAGGTGCATGACGAGGCCCGGGTCGCCTTCCTGAGGGATCACCTGGCCAGCGTCGGACGCGCCGTCGCCGACGGCTGCAACGTCAAAGGGTATTTGTGCTGGAGTTTGCTCGACAATTTCGAATGGGCGTTCGGATTGTCGAAGCGGTTCGGCATCGTCAGGGTCGACTATCAGACGCTGAAACGCACGCCCAAGGACAGTTACCGCTTCTTCAGCCAAGTGGCGAAGTCGGGGCGCCTGTAAGGGACTGACGCCCGCCGGAAGCGGGGCGCGGGAGATCGCCGGGGGAGAACGACCGAGTGGGGGCAGTACGTCATTTGAAACGCAAGCAAACCAGGGTCCCGCCAGTCGTCGAGCAACCGGCTTTCGGGCGTCGTTTCCTGCAGCTTGCCAGTGGTTATTGGCGCAGCGAGAAAAGATGGTCGATCCGTCTGCTGACCATCTCTCTGGTCATTCTCACCATCGGTCAGGTTACCGAACCGGTGCTGTTCAATCTGTGGAGCGAACGGCTGTTCGATGCCCTTGAGCAGCGTTCGATGGATCGCTTCCTGATGGTCGGTGCGATGATCGCCGGCATCATTGTCTTCAACATCGGCGTTCAGATCCTGCATTTGCGGGTCAAGCGCCGCCTGCAGTTCGGCTGGCGGCGCTGGTTGTCCCAGCAGATTTTGGAACAATGGCTGTCGCGCGGGCGGCATCATCAGTTGAGCTACTTTCCTGGCGATCACGACAATCCCGACGGACGGATCGCCGAAGACATCCGTATCACCACCGAATATGCGATCGACCTCGGACATTCGCTGCTCTATTGCGCCATCCTGCTGTTCAGTTTCACCAACATTCTGTGGATGCTGTCCGGCAGACTCGACGTGACCCTGGGCGGAGTCAGCCTGAGCATTCCCGGCTATCTGCTTTATATCGCGATTCTCTACGCGGCCATCGGAACCACCATCGCCCTGCTGCTGGGCCGCCCCCTGGTCCGCGCGGTCAATCGCCGGCAGGGGCTGGAGGCCGATTACCGGTTCGGCCTCGTCAGGGTGCGCGAACATGCCCAGCCCATCGCGCTCCTGCATGCCGAGAAGGAGGAGCGCCGCCATCTGTTCTCGCTGTTGAAAGGCGTGCGCGCCGGCTGGTACGGACAGACCGGGGCGCTTTCCATCGTGACCTATTTCAGTGCCGGCTATTCGGTGCTCTGTGCCGCCTTTCCCCTGTTGATTTCGGCGCCTCGCTACATTTCCGGGGCGATTTCCCTGGGCGTGCTGATGCAAACGGCGCAGGCGTTCCAACAGACGGTGTCGGCGCTGTCCTGGCCGGTCGACAATCTGGGGCGGGCGGCCGAATGGAAGGCCTCGGTCGAACGCGTTCTCGGACTGAAGGACGCCCTGGCCAAGCTCGATCTCGATGTCGAACAGGGGGACCGCCGCATCCTGGTCGAACATTCGCAGGAGGGGAAGACCCTGCTGTTCGAGGATCTGGCCGTCGACGACGCCAACGCGCATCTGATGATCGAACCCTTCACGGCGGAGATCCTTCCCGGTGAAAGGGTTCTGATCGTCGGCGATCCGGCCGCGGCGGTGACCCTTTTCCGGGCGGTGGCGCGCGTCTGGCCATGGGGGCGCGGGCGCATCGCGTTGCCGGCCCATACCAGGGTCTATTTCATGCCGCAGCGGCCCTATCTGCCATCCGGCCCGTTGCGTCACGCCCTGTGCTATCCGGACAGCGGCGAGTCCCTGCCCGACGAGAAGGCGGCCGCCGTCCTGGCCCAGGTGGGGTTGCCTTATCTGACCAAGCGTCTCTACGACAATGCGGCCTGGGAGGATATCCTGGCCCTGGCGGAACAGCAGCGCCTGGGGTTCGCCCGTCTGCTGATCCGGCGTCCCGACTGGATCTTCCTCGAAGACGCCACCGATGCCCTGGGCGCGGCGGGCGAACAGGACATGTTGCAGATGCTGGACCAGGAATTTCCGCAAGCGACGTTCCTCACCATCGCCAGCCATGCCATCGTCGAGGGCCGTTTCGACCGCAAATTCGTTCTCGAACGCAATTCGGGCGGTGTCGTCGTCCACGAGGAGAACGTGGTTTAGCCGGCGGCATCATCCGCCGGAATTTGATATTACACGTTCCCGCGCGGGCGGACGCCATTCAGAAAAACCTTGATGCACCGCCTTATGTAATCGCATTGCCGCCCGCCGCCGGGCCATTCGACGTCGTCCGGTTCCCTGTGGATGATGGCGCCGAGGATCATGTCCATCAGCATGTGGGCGCCGCATTCCGGATCATCGATCTCGATGCGGCCCCGTTCACGTTGACGCTCCAGCCATTCGGCCAATTCGGCGCGTGACCTGTCTCTGCCGTGGCGGTTGAAGACATCCCTGATTTCGGGAAACTGCGCCGCCTCGATCGTCACCGACCGGGCGAAGGCCATCCGCGCGCGGTCCATTTCCGGTTCGATGTCGCTCCTGAAAATTCGTTCCAGCGCGTCTTGGAGCGGCAGGTCGTCATAGTCGCCGGGCAGATCCAGCATGGTTTGCCGATGGCTGTCGACGACCGCGGTGAACAGCTCCAGCTTGCCGGAAAATAGCCGGTAGAGCGTCTGCTTGGAGACGCGGCAACCGGCCGCCACCTCGTCGGTCGTCGTCCGTCCGTATCCCTTTTTTACGAACAATTCCGCCGCTTTTCGCAAGATGAGCGATTTCTGCGCGTCGTCGGGCGTGACTTTCGGTCGTCCGCGCTTGCGGATGGGGGGCTGAGGCATGTTGCGGACCAATTCTGTTGACGACGTCATCTTGTTCGAATATCAGTACTGATAAGTTCTGTAAATGGAGTTCTGGGGGCCGCTTCGTTCCGTCCGTGACGGAGACGTCGGTCTCTCAGCTGTCTTATAAGGAAAATCGGATGACAATGAGCGAGCCGGCGGCCAGGCCGGACGTCAGTAGCACGCGCCTGACGATCGTTCTCGGCGCGCTGACGGCGTTTGCGCCGTTCTCGACGGATATGTATCTGGCAAGTTTTTCCAGCATCGCCGAAAGCCTGCACACCGGCCTGGGCGAAGTGCAATTCACGCTGTCCGTTTTCTTCTTCGGACTGGCCTTGGGACAGTTGTTCTATGGTCCGCTGATCGACCGGTTCGGCCGGCGAATTCCGCTGCTTGCCGGCATCGCGCTCTATATCGTGGCCTCCCTGCTCATCGTCGTCGCCCCCGACATCACCACCTTCACGGTCCTTCGTCTGCTGCAGGCCCTGGGCGGCTGCACCGGCATGATCATCAGCCGGGCCATCGTCCGCGACCTGTTCGACGAAAGGGGATCCGCGCGCATTCTGTCCTCCATGATGGTGGTGCAGGGGTTGGGACCGATCATCGCTCCCATTTGCGGCGGATATCTCCTGACCCTTGTCGATTGGCGAGGCGTATTCGTCTTTCTCGTGCTGTTCGGGGTCTGCTGTTTCCTGGCGGTGATGCGCCATATTCCCGAAACACTGCCGGCGGGGCGACGGTATCGGACCAGTCTGCCCCGGCTTCTGATCGTCTTCTGCGAGCTGTTGAGCGACCGGCGTTTCATCGTGCCGACCGTGGCCGGTGGCTTCGGTCTTGCCACCCTTTTCGCGTTTATCAGCGGATCGCCCTTCGTTTTCATGGAGTTGCACGGAGCGAGCCGGCAACAATACGGTTGGCTGTTCGGCCTGTGCGCTTTCTGCATGGTCGCCGCCGCCCGACTGAGCGGAATGCTGCTGCGCCGGTTTCAGCCGCGCGCCGTGTTGTTCGCCGCGCTTGCTGCCGAGACGGCCTTCGCCATCGTCCTGGCGTCCTTAAGCCGGACGCCGTCATTGCCGGTCCTGATGATCCCCTTGTGTCTCTGCATGGCGACGATTCCGCTGATCGGCGCCACCTCCACCGCGGTCGCCATGAGCGCCTGCGGCAATCAGGCGGGCAGCGCCTCCTCCCTCGTTGGTGTGATGCAATTCGGCCTGGCCAGTCTCGCCAGCGCCCTGGTCGGTCTTTTCCACAACGGCACGGCCTTTCCGATGACCGTCGTCATTCTTGGCTGCAGTCTGGGCGGCTTCGCCCTTCTGGTCGTGGGACGGCGTGGGCGCCCCGTCCTATAGCGTTCCCTTGATCAGATCGCGGTACCAGCGGGCGGATGCCTTCAGGATGCGTTCCTGGGTGGCGTAATCGACGAAAATGATGCCGAAGCGGTCGCCGTAACCGGCGCCCCATTCGAAATTGTCGAGCAGCGACCAGACGAAATAGCCGCGCACATCGGCGCCGCTTTCCCTTGCCCGCTGCATGGCGGCGACCTGGCCGGCCAGATAGGCGACGCGGTCCTGGTCATCCAGCTCGTCTTTTTCGTTGGGGGCCTCCCGCGACTGGGTGCCATAGCCGCTTTCCGTCACATAGACCGGCAGCCGGTAGCGACTGGTGAGACCTCTCAACGTGTCTTCGAAGGCGGAAGGATCGATCGGCCAGCCGACGCCGGTTTTCGGCAAGGCGTCGGGCAGCGCCCCGAAAACGAAGCCCCACAGCATGTTGGGCTCGGCCTTGCCATACATCGGGGCGTAATGGTTGAGGCCGAACCAGTCGATCGGCCGGCAGATGCGGGCCATGTCGCCGGCCTGCACATAGGGTTCGATCGCCCGGGCGATCTGCGGCGGGTAATGGCCGAGAATCTGCGGATCGGGGAAGGCCAGATTCCAGTGCTCGTTGAAAAGTTCGGTGGCGGCGACGTCTTCCGGTGCGTTGGAGGACGGGCGGCAGGGTTGCACGCTGTGGATGGCGCCGATCGACGCCTCCGGCACATGGGCGCGCAGCACGTCGACGGCGGCGCCATGGGCCAGATTGACGTGATGGATGGTCTTCAGATGGGCGCCCCGGTCGCTGATGCTGGGGGCTCCCCAGCCGAAAGCGTAGCCGAACAGGGTGAACACCGAGAATTCGTTGAAGGTGGCCCAATGCTTGACCCTGTCGCCGTAACGCCTGGCCGCCAGCACCGCATAGTCGGCGAACCAGCCGGCGCTGTCGCGGTTGGTCCATCCGCCCAGATCGTCGAGCCCCTGCGGCAGGTCCCAGTGATAGAGGGTCGCCCAGGGGGTGATGCCGGCTTCCAGCAGGGCATCGATCAGCCGGTCGTAGAAATCCAGGCCCTTCTGATTGACCGGCCCCTTGCCGGTGGGCAGCAGGCGGGGCCAGGACAACGAGAAACGATAGGCGTCGAGACCCAGTTCACCCATTAGCCGGACGTCTTCGGGATAGCGATGGTAATGGTCGCAAGCCACGTCGCCGTTGTGGCCGTGGTTCACCCGGTCCTTCATCTTGCAGAAGCTGTCCCAGATGCTGGGGCCACGGCCATCCTCCGTGGCCGCTCCCTCGATCTGATAGGCCGAGGTGGAGGCTCCCCACAGGAAGTCGGGGGGAAAGCGGAAGGATGCGGACGCCGTCCGGGATGATGTCTTGGCAAGCCTGGTCATGGCGTCTCCTCCGCTTAAGGCATTGGCAAATTATGCGCTTTTCACGGATAATTTGCCAAAGAACGTGTGGTTATCGCGGTCGGCCATGAATGCCGCCGCTTTGAGGGAGTGAGCCATGGCCAAGCAACCCCGGACGATTTCCGTCGGACAGCAGGGGCTGCCGCCCGGCTTTCTGTGGGGGGTCTCCACCTCGGCCTATCAGATCGAGGGCGCCGTCGCCGAGGACGGGCGCGGCCCCAGCATCTGGGATACCCGCTGCAAAATGAAGGGTGGCGTCGGCGACGGCAGCACCGGCGATGTCTCCTGCGACCACTACCACCGCTGGCCGGAAGACATCCGGCTGATGCAGGATATCGGTGTCGATGCCTATCGTTTCTCGTTGTCCTGGCCTCGCCTGCTGCCCACCGGCAAGGGGCCGGTCAATCAGAAGGGCCTGGATTTCTACGACCGGCTGATCGATGCCCTGCTGGAAGCCGGCATCACTCCCTGGGCGACCCTCTATCACTGGGACCTGCCGCAGGGGCTCGACGATCTGGGCGGATGGACCAACCGCGACAGCGCCGGCTGGTTCGCCGACTATGCGGTGCTGGCGGCCAGGCGTTACGGCGACAGGGTCAAGCATTGGGCCACCTTCAACGAATTCTCGGTGTTCACCCTGTTCGGCTACGCCATCGACTGGGCGGCGCCGGGCGTCACCGACCGCATCGCCCATCTGAAGGCCATCCACCACGTCAATCTGGCCCATGGCGCCGCCGTCGACGTGCTGCGCGCCCATGTTCCGGAGGCGTCGATCGGCGCCATTCATAACCGCCAGCAGGTGTTGCCGGAGGGCGGAAAACCTGAAAACCAGGCGGCGGCCAGCCTGCTCGACGAGCATTGGAACCTGGCCTTCCCCGATCCGCAGATCCTCGGCCATTACCCGCCGCAGATCGCCCGGGCGATCGAACCCTATGTGCAGGCCGGCGACATGGCCCGCATCTGCCGGCCGACCGACTGGTTCGGCCTCAATCACTATGGTCCCATCTTCGCCAGGAACGATCCCGGCAAGACCTGGGGATTCGGCTGGGGCGACGCGCCGGCCGGCTCGCCCGACCATGGGATCGGCTGGCCGATTTTCCCCGAGATGTTCCGCGACGAACTGATCGAACTGACCAGGCGTTACCGGCTGCCGGTCTATATCACCGAAAACGGCTGCGGCGGCGACCGGGACAAACCCGATGCGCAAGGCCGGGTGATCGATGAACACCGCATCAAATATCTGGAGCTCTATCATCAGGCGATGCGGGACGCCTTGGCCGGCGGCGCCGATGTGCGGGGCTATTTCGTCTGGTCCTTGCTCGACAATTTTGAATGGGGGGCCGGCTATGGTCAGCGTTTCGGACTGATCTACGTCGATTTCCCGACGCAAAAGCGCATTCCCAAGGCATCCGCCCGTTGGTATGCCGAATTGATTCGGCGGATGAAAAGCGCCTGATTCCGAACGGTTTGGTGTTATTCTCTGGTTCTCCAAACCAGACCTGACGGGAGAACAGATCATGGGTGCGAACGACTGGAAAACCGTTTCAACCGACCAATATGCGGCCGATGGCGTGACCAGCGTCGAGCGTGCCGAGTTCGGCCGCTCCGTCGTCGACATCTTTCCCTGCACGGTCAACAAGGGAAAATGGAAGTATGTGATCGACGGCAAAGTCTGGGGCTGGGCCGACGACCGCGACGCGGCGATGCGCGAAGGCGAAATCAGCGGCTGGGATTCCGAGGAAAACAATCTGTACGGCCGGCATCTGCGCCCCTGATGGTCGGTATCCGTCCATAGTGACGGTGGATCCATTCCTTTGAGATTCCTCGAATGACACGGTGACATGCTGCCGGCGTGACCAACACATCGGCAGGACGGGAAAGGCGCCGCCATTCCTCGCCGGCTCCCGGATTCAGACATCTCAAGTCTCGTCGTTTTATCAGAGCGTTTATCGCCCTTATCCTCCGAAGGAGTGTTGCTCCCACGGGGCGGCGTTGACGTTTTTGCGCCGGCTTGCTATCGTTCTATCAGAAAGATCAATGTTCTGTCTGACAGAACGATAGATGATGGAGCCACCCATGACGCGATCGCGAGGGGTTGTGCAGATGCCAAAGGACAGCGAGCCGAGCGGGGTGGATGTCCTCGATCGCGCTTTCGCCATCCTCTTCGCGTTCCGTTCCGACGATGCGGGTTTGAGCCTGGCGGAGTTGTCGGAGCGAACCGGCCTTTACAAAAGTACCCTGTTGCGCCTCGCCGGCGCGCTGATTCATCACAAGTTCCTGAGCCGCCTCGATGACGGTCGCTATCGTCTGGGGCCGGCGTCCTTCGTGCTGGGGTGCCATTACCAGGCGGGGCTGCGACTGGGCGACGTGCTCCTGCCCCTGATGCGGGAACTGAACCGCGAGTTCGGCGAAGCCGTGTCCTTCCATATTCGCGAGGGGGACCGGCGTATCTGCCTTCATCGGATCGATTCCACTTTCTCGATCCGGGCGCAAGTCCGGGAAGGGGACGTGCAAGGTCTGGAACTGGGGGCGGGCGGGCGTGTGCTCCTGGCGTTCTCTGGCGCGGAGGGGGAACCCTATGAAAGCGTCCGCCGGTCCCATTCCTACATGTCCTTCGGCGAGCGGGATCCGGAAACCGCCGGTATTTCGGTACCCGTCTTCGGCATTGGGCAGCGGCTGCAGGGCGCGCTGGGAATAGTCGGGCCGACCTCCCGCGTCGATCGCCCCTTCATGGAGCGGGTTCGCGGCCGCTTGCTCGCCGTTGCCGCCGAGGCGACGGAGGCCCTTGGCGGCAATTCGGCATCCCTGCGGCACGCGGCTGCGCTCTAAGCGATCCACCGGCAAGAGGAACATTCCACCATGTCCAACTCGTCTAAAACCGCCCTGGTCATCAGCGCCCACTCGGCAGATTTCGTCTGGCGCGCCGGTGGGGCCATCGCGCTTTACGCGTCGCGCGGCTACGCGGTCAGCGTCGTTTGCCTGTCCTTCGGCGAGCGGGGAGAATCGGCGAAGCTTTGGCGGCAAGCCGGCATGACCCTGGATCAGGTCAAGACGGCCCGCCGCGATGAGGCGGAGAAGGCGGCGGAGATCCTGGGGGCCAAGCTGCGCTGTTTCGATCTGGGTGATTACCCGTTACGGGTGCCCGACGAGACGATCATGGAATTGGCCGATCTCTATCGGGAGATCGCTCCGGAATTCGTCCTCACCCATTCGCTGGACGATCCTTACAATTTCGACCATTCGCTGGCCTCCCGCGTTGCCCAGGAGGCCCGCATCATCGCCCAGGCCCATGGTCATCGGCCCGAGCTGACGCCGGTGCTGGGGGCGCCGCCGATCTTTCTGTTCGAACCGCATCAGCCCGAGCAATGCCATTGGCATCCCAATACCCTGCTCGACATTTCGCCGGTTTGGGACAAGAAGCGCGCCGCCTTCGAGACGATGGCGGCTCAGGAACATCTCTGGGAGTACTACACCCGCGTCGCCCTGCAGCGCGGCGTGCAGGCCTCGCGCAATTCCAACCTGAAAATTCGCTACGCCGAAGGCTATCAACGGTTGTTTCCGCAGGTCACGGAGGAACTGGCATGACCACAGGAATCGTCGTCACCAGGAAACCGAGCTTCTCCAAGGATCTGGCAGAGCGTTTGGCCGGACTTGGGGTGGCGACGGTGCATGAGGCGATGGGACGGAGCGGCCTCATGCGCCCTTATCTGCGCCCGATCTATGCGGGGGCGCGTATCGCCGGACCGGCGGTGACCATCCTGGCGCAGCCGGGTGACAACTGGATGCTGCATGTGGCCGTCGAGCAATGCTCTCCCGGCGACGTCGTGGTGCTGGCCTGCACCACGGAGAATAACGACGGCATGTTCGGCGACCTGCTGGCGACATCGATGAAGGCCCGCGGCGTCGCCGGATTGATCATCGACGCCGGTTGCCGCGATACCGATACGCTGCAGGGCATGGGATTTCCGGTCTGGTCGAAAGCCATCCATGCGCGGGGCACGGTCAAGGCGACGTTGGGCTCGGTCAATGTGCCGATCATCTGTGCCGGCACTCTGGTCCATCCCGGCGACGCCATCGTCGCCGACGATGACGGCGTGGTGGTGGTGCCCAATCGGGCCGTCGAACGAGCCGTCTCGCTGGGCGAGGAGCGTGTCCGCCTGGAGGAAGCCAAGAGGGCCCGCTTGGCCGCCGGGGAACTCGGTCTCGATATCTACAACATGCGTCCGAAGCTTGAGGCCATGGGACTGCGCTATGTCGAATCGCTGGATGAGGTGGACCCAGCGTAGCAATAACGCGGCAGAAAATAACCGATTTGGGGAGGTCGAAGAATGTTGACTTGGTTCACTCAGCTCTCGAAGCAGGAGAAATGGACCTTCTGGGCCTGTTTCAGCGGCTGGGGGCTCGATGCCATGGATACCCAGATGTACGCCTTGGCCATCCCCACGCTGATTTCATTGTGGGGAATGAGCAAGGGGCAGGCTGGCATTCTGGGCACCGCCGTGCTGATCATGGCGGCCCTCGGCGGTTGGCTCGCCGGAATGCTGTCCGACCGTATCGGCCGGGTTCGCGTTCTGCAGATCACCATCCTTTGGTTTTCCGCCTTCACCTTCCTTTCCGGTCTCACCAATTCCTTCTGGGAACTGCTCGCCGCCCGCAGTCTGCAGGGCATCGGCTTCGGCGGTGAATGGGCTGTCGGCTCGGTCCTGATCAGCGAGGCGATCAGCCCCCGGGTGCGCGGCCGGGTCGTCGGCGCCATCCAGGCAGGTTGGGCTATCGGCTATGGCATCGCGGTGCTGATATCGACGGTTCTGTTCAGCCTGTTGCCGGCGGACCTCGCCTGGCGCGTCTTCTTCTTCATCGGCCTGCTGCCGGCACTTCTGGTGCTGTGGATCCGCCGCAACATCCAGGACGCGGCGATCTTTCGGGAATCGCGACAGGCCACGGGCGGCGCGCCCACCGTTTCCGTCTGGCAGATTTTCGGCCGGGCGCATCTCGCCACCACGCTCAAGGCTACTCTGCTGACCACGGGGATCTACGGCGGCAACTATGTGATGATCACCTGGCTGCCGGCCTATCTGAAGATGTCGCTGCATCTTTCCGTCCTTAATGTTGGCGCCTATCTCGCCGTCAACATTCTGGGCAGTTTCGCTGGCGCCTTTCTGAACGGCTGGATGGCCGATTTTCTTGGACGCCGCAAGACCTTCATGGTGAACGCCTGTCTCCAGGTCATCGCGGTCGGCATCTACACCATGGCTCCGATCAATACGATCGCCATCTTCTTCATGGGTTTCGTTCTGGGAACCCTGCAATCGGGCACGGCGGCAGGGACCGGCGCCTTCCTGGCCGAGTTGTTCCCGACCCATATCCGCGGCACCGCCCAAGGTTTCTGCGGCAACGGCGGCCGGGCCATCGGGGCGGTGATGCCGGCGCTGGTCGGCATCATCAGCGCCGACATGCCGCTCGGCGCCGCCATGGGGCTCGGCGCCTGCTCCGCTTATTTCGTGGTGGTCGTGTTTGCCGCCCTGCTGCCGGAAACCCGTGGTCGGGATCTGCGTTCGATGACCGTGGCCGCCGACGACAAGCCTTCCGGGAACTGACGAAAGGTCTTCGAAAACGGATAGGCGCCAGTTGTCGGCGTCCTGTCCGCGATGCCCGTGTTCCCCGCCTGACGCCATCCGTCAGGCGGGTCGTTGTTTTGTTTCAGTTCGGGGAGCATGGCGCCCATGGTTGCTCTTTTCAGTCGAATTACGTCAAAGATCCTTGTTATTCCGATTGTCGCGATGCTCGCCTTGGCCCTGGTCGGAGCCGCTTCCGTCCATACCATCGGGGCGATCACCACCGACGAACATCAGTCTCGGGCCCGGATCGCGGCGGAGATCGCCGCGACCATCGTCGAGGGTTTCGAGGCCAAGGTGGCGAAGGGCGAGATCGCCGATGCCCAGGCCCAGGAGATGGCCAAGGACATCCTGCGGAGCTTGCGTTACGACGGCAGCGAATATGTGACGGTCCACGATCTGGCCAACGTCACCCTGGTCAACGGTCCTTTCCGCCAGCAGGAGGGCAAGTCATCGGCGGACGCCAAGGATCCGAACGGCACCTATTTCGCCCGCGACATGCTGGCGCAGGCGAAATCGGGTGGCGGGTTCAATTATTATCTATGGCCGAAGACGGCCAATACGCCGCCGGTGCGCAAGGTCGCCTATTCAAAAATGGCGGCCGGCGACTGGAAGTGGGAAGTGACGTCGGGAATCTATCTCGATACGGTCGAGGCCGCGTTTCAAGCCAACGCCTGGCGGATGGGGGCCGCAGTGGCGGTGCTGGCCCTGCTGACCCTGGGACTGGCCGTCTGGTTCGGTCGTGGCCTGATCCGCCCGATTCTTGTCTTGACTACGGTGACCCATCATCTGGCCGAAGGCGATTTGACGGTGGTCGTTCCCGGTCGTGAACGCAGGGATGAGATGGGGACTCTGGCCAAGGCGATCGATGTGCTGAAGGAAAAGTCGGTCGAGGCCGCTCACCTGCGTGTCGCTCAGGATCGCATGAAGATGGAGGCGGCGAAGGAACGGCAGGCGGCAATGCATGCGCTGGCCGATGGCTTCGAGTCCTCGGTCAAGAAAGTGGTCGATAGCATGGGGGCCTCGGTGAGCGATATGGAAAACTCGGCCAATGTTCTGAGTTTGGCGGCCGAGGAGGCCAACGGACGGACGACCTCGGCCGCCGTCGCCGCCGAGGAGACCAGCGCCAATGTCAGTACGGTTTCGGCGGCGACCGAGGAGCTCTTCTCCTCGATTCAGGAAATTTCGCGCCAGATCTCCCAATCCTCGATGATCGCCACTGACGCCGTTTCCGAGGCCGAGCGGACCAACCAGGCCATGGCGGCTTTGGAGGATTCGGTCAAGCGGATCGGCGACATCGTCGAATTGATCAACAGCATCGCATCCCAGACCAATCTTCTGGCCTTGAACGCCACCATCGAGGCGGCCCGTGCCGGCGAGGCCGGCAAGGGCTTCGCCGTCGTGGCATCGGAAGTGAAATCGCTGGCCACGCAAACGGCGCGTGCGACCGAGGATATCCAGGCCAAGGTCGCGGAGATCCACACGATGACCGGTTCGGCGGTTTCAGCTATCCGAGGTATCGGTGAAACAGTGGGGCGGATGAATGAGATCACCACCACCGTCGCCGCCGCCGTCGAGGAGCAGGGCGCTGCGACCCAGGAAATTGCCGGTAGCGTGCATCAGGCGGCGGAGGGAACGCGGCAGGTCTCTGACGACGTGTCGGTTGCCCAGCGCGCCGCGTCGAAGACCGGTTCGGTGGCTGCGAATGTTCTGGGGGCTGCCGGCTCTCTTGCCCAAGAGGCCGAACGGCTCCGGGCCGAGGTTGATTGTTTCCTGCAAGGCGTGCGAGCCGTATGACCTGAGCGGTTCGCCCGTAACGGCCGCCCTTGGGGCGGTGGCCAGACCGATGGATATCGGCGTCCGGCGGGCACAATGAGGGCGAGCCACCGAAGTGGCTCGCCGGTATAATAAGGCCTCAACCAATTGAATTGTGCCAGGAACCATCCATTCTGCCGGAGTTGTTACCATGTCCCTTTCCATGTACCAGGTCTCCATCCCCGTTTTTCAGCGGACCTTGAACAGTCTCTCGGTTCTTCTCGAGAAGGGTGCCGCTTTTGCCGAGGCCAGGAAGATCGATCCTTCGGTGCTGCTCAACGCGCGCCTGGCTCCCGATATGTTCCCGCTGGTCCGCCAGGTTCAGATCGCCAGCGACACGGCCAAGGGGGCAGGGGCCCGGCTGGCCAACATCGACATCCCCAGCTTCCCGGATGAGGAGGCGTCGTTTGCCGATTTGCAGGCCCGGATCACCAAGACCCTGGATTTCCTGAACGGCATCCACGCGACGCAGATCGACGGCAGTGAAGAGCGGACCGTCATCTTGAAGACCCATAGCGGCGAGGTGAGCTTCACCGGACAGTCCTATCTGCTGTTCTTCGCCCTTCCCAACTTCTATTTCCACGTCACCTCGGCCTACGCCATCCTGCGGCACAACGGAGTGGAGATCGGCAAGCTGGATTATCTGGGCGGTCTTTAACCGGATTTCACCACGAAGGCGCGAAGACGGGATCGCCTCTTCGTCATCTTCGTGGTGAGTTTTCCGTTGCCGTTAAGGACGTTCGACGCAGAGCGCGATTCCCATGCCGCCGCCGATACATAAGGTGGCCAGTCCCTTCCTGGCGTTCTGTCGGCGCATCTGATGGAGCAGCGTGACCAGGATGCGGGCGCCCGACGCGCCGATGGGATGGCCGAGCGCGATGGCGCCGCCGTTGACGTTCACCTTGGCGGTATCCCAGCCCAGGTCGTGGTTGACGGCCAGGGCCTGGGCGGCGAAGGCTTCATTCGCTTCGATCAGGTCGAGATCGTCGATGTTCCAGCCGGCCTTCTTCAGCGCCAGGCGGCTGGCGGGAATCGGCCCCGTGCCCATGATTGCCGGATCGACGCCCGCCGTCCCCCAGGAGACGATGCGGGCCAAGGGCTCGATGCCGCGTTTGGCGGCGTTCTCTTCGCTCATCAATAGAAGGGCGGCCGCGCCATCATTGAGACCCGAGGCGTTGCCGGCGGTCACCGTGCCGTCCTTGGAGAAGGCCGGGCGCAGCTTGGCCAAGCCTTCAAGCGTCGTTCCCGCCTTGGGGTGCTCGTCGACGGAAACGACGGTTTCGCCCTTGCGTCCCTTGATCGTCACCGGGGCGATTTCATCGGCAAAGCGCCCCGCCGTCATCGCGGCTTCCGCCTTTTGCTGGGACGCAGCGGCGAACGCATCCTGCATCTCGCGCGAGAGCGACCACTGCTTTGCGATATTTTCGGCGGTAACGCCCATGTGATAATCGTTGAAGGCGTCCCACAGGCCGTCCTTGATCATCGTATCGACAAACTCGGCCGCCCCCATCCTGACGCCGCCCCGCAGATGCGCCGCATGCACGGACTGGCTCATGCTTTCCTGGCCGCCGGCAATGACGATCTCGGCGTCGCCCATTCCGATGGCCTGATAGCCGAAGGCCACCGCCCGCAAGCCGGACCCGCAGACCTGATTGATGGTGATGGCGGATCGTTCGACCGGAATTCCGGCATCGACCGAGGATTGCCGTGCCGGGTTCTGGCCCTGGCCGGCCGTCAGAACCTGCCCCAGAATCACTTCGCTGACTTCCTGGGGGGCCACCTTGGCGCGTGACAGCACCTCACGGATGGCGATTTCGCCCAAAGCGCGGGCGGAAAGGGGGCTGAGCGCGCCGTTGAAACTTCCCACCGGCGTGCGAACGGCTTCTGCGATGACGATTGCTGACATGATTTTGGGTCTCTATTTTTTCGAGTTCAATATCGAACCCATTCCTCGCCGGGAACGGGTTAGGCCGCTACCGCCATGACGGAAACGTCGTCGGGGACGATCAGATGCGCCTGGGTCGCCGCCAGAACCTGATCGACGCTGACGCCGGGGGCCACCTCGCTCAGCACCAACCCCTCCGGCGTCGTCCGGATGACCGCCATTTCGGTCACGATCAGGTCGACACTGCGGATCGACGTCAGCGGCAAGGTGCAGCGCTTGAGGATTTTCGGCGCTCCCTTCGCGGTGTGGGTCATCGCCACGATGACCCGCTTCGCTCCGGAAACCAGGTCCATCGCGCCGCCCATTCCCGGTACCATCTTGCCGGGAACCATCCAGTTCGCCAGTTGTCCCAGTTCGTCCACCTGCAATCCGCCCAACACGGTGATGTCCAGATGCCCGCCCCTTATCAGGCCGAAAGACATCGCCGAATCGAAGGCGAAAGCTCCCGGCAAGGCGCCGATGGGCGCGCCTCCGGCATCGGTCAGGTCGGCCGACGGCGACACGCCGGCGGGAAGCGCCTGCATGCCGACGATGCCATTTTCCGATTGAAAGGAGACGTCGATGCCGGGCGGCAGATATTGGGCGACCATGGTCGGAAGCCCGATCCCCAGATTGACCAGATCGCCATCCTTCAGTTCGAGGGCGACACGCCGGGCGATCAGTGTCTTGTCATCCATTCTTTTTCTCCTGAGGCACGAGATAGTCGACGACCACATGAGGCGTGACGACGGAATCGGGATCGATAGCGCCGACCGGAACGATATCCTCGGCCTCGGCGATCACCACCTCCGCCGCCATGGCGATCAGCGGATTGAAGTTCCTTGCGGTAAAGGCGTAGGAGAGATTGCCGCGATAGTCTGCGCGCTTGGCATTGACCAGGGCGAAGTCGGCGCTGATCGGAAGTTCGACCAGGAACGTCCGCCCGTCGATGTCGATGGTCCGTTTTCCGTCCTCGACGACGGTCCCCACGCCGGTCGGCGTCACGATGGCACCCAGACCGAAGCCTGCGGCCCGGACCCGTTCGGCCAGGGTCCCTTGCGGCACGAGATCGACCTCAAGACTGCCCGCGATCATCTGGGCCTGCGTTTCCGGGTTGGTCCCGATGTGACTGGCGACCACCTTCTTCACCAGCTTGGCGGAAATCAGCTTGCCGATGCCGACGCCCGGCCGCGCCGTGTCGTTGGCGATCACCGTCAGATCTTTTTTTCCTTGGCGCACCAATTCGTCGATCAGGCCGTGCGGCGAACCGCACCCCATGAACCCGCCGATCATCAGAATTGCTCCGTCCGGAATTCGGTCCACAGCTTCTTTTATTGTCGTCGACTTGCTCATCGAAGGTCTCCGCAGAGCTTGAATTGGCCAAATGACTTTGTTTGGAAGGGGAGGGCGGTCGATGTCGGGCACCCCTAAATTTATCGTTCCATTTGCTTGAGAGAGCTGGAAACGATGAGGCGCGGCTCGACCTGACGCTGAATATCCTCAGGGGAAAGCCCGTCCAGGACTTCCACCAGCAGCAAACCCTGGGGCGTCACATCGATCACGCATTGTTCCGTCACGACGTGGTTGACGCAGCGTTTTCCCGTCAGCGGATAGCTGCAGTCCTTGACGATTTTCGGGGAACCGTTCTTGGCGCACAATTCCATGGCCACGATGACTTTGCGGACGCCGTTGACGAGATCCATGGCTCCGCCCATGCCAAATTTCCCGCCGGGCCGCGTCCAATTGGCAAGATCGCCGTTTTCAGCGATTTGCAGTCCACCCAGCACCGTGGCGGCCAGCCTTCCCGAGCGCACAATGGCGAAAGACTCGGCGCTGTCGAAGGCGCAGGAACCGAAGACCGGGACGAATTCGGTGGAACTGGCGTTCGAAAAAGCTTCGACTTTTTGAACTCCGGTCGCCGCCGGACCAACGCCGATAAAGCCGTTTTCCGTGTGAAACATCACGCCCGGCACGGCGTAATCCGAGCACATGCCGGGAATGCCGACTCCAAGATTGACCACATCGCCGGCCTTGAAATATTCGGCCGCTCTTTTGGCGATTCTGTTGCGGATATCCATGCGACTGCCCCCCTACTTCGCCAAAACCATATCGACATAGACGCCGGGAGTGCCGATGCGATCGATGCCGATCTCGTCCACGTCCATCAGCATGTCGGCGTCGACCAGGGTGAGGTCCGCCGCCGTCGCGATCAGCGGATTGAAGTTTCGCATGGTCCCCCGGTAAGCGAGATTGCCCAGGGGGTCGGCCATCCGTGCCCGGACCAGCCCGATATCGGCGCGCAAGGCGGTTTCCAGCAGATATTTTTCGCCGGTGCCGTTGACTTCGACGATCTGGCGTCCCTCTTCCACCACGGTTCCCAGGCCCGTCTTGGTGAGCACGCCCCCCAGTCCGGCGCCGCCGCAACGGACACGCTCGACCAGGCTGCCTTGCGGAACGAACTCCACCTCGATCTCGCCGGCCTCCAGCATGGCCACCACTTCGGTATTCCTGCCGATGTAGGAGGTGATGATCTTGTCGACCAGACGATGATGGAACAGGCGCCCCAGGGTGAGATTGGCGTCGGCGGAGTCGATGGAAATGACGGTAAGATGCCTGGCTCCGCTGTCGATGACGCATTGGATCAGGGCGTTGGGGGTGCCGTGGTTGTGCATTCCCCCGCACATCACCGTCTGACCGTCCTTGAACTGGGCGATGATTTCATCGCGCGATCGGATTTTTCCCGGCATGATTATTCTCTCGTCAGAAGCACGGCCACGCCCTGTCCACCGCCGACGCAGAAAGTGATGACGGCCTTGTTCAGATTGCGGCGTTTCATCTCATAGAGCGTTTTCGCGGTCAGGATGGCGCCGGTGCCGGCCAGGGGATGCCCCATGGCGATGGCGCCGCCGTTGGGATTGACCCTGTCGATGTCCATGCCGATATCCCTGATGCAGGCCAGCGACTGGGAGGCGAAAGCCTCGTTCAGCTCCCACAAATCGATGTCCTGGACCGAGCAGGCGGTCTGCTTCATCAACTTGGCGGTCGCGGCGATGGGACCGACGCCCATGATGTTGGGATCCACGCCCGCGGCGGCATAGCCACGGAAGACGCCGAGGATCTCCAGGCCGGCTTTTTTGGCGAGAGCGCGCTCCATGATCACCATGGCACCCGCCCCATCGCTCATCGGCGAGCTGTTGCCGGCGGTGACGATGCCGTCCGAGATGAAACATGGCCGCAGGGCCGACAACGTCTCCACGCTACAGTCGGCCCGCACCGATTCATCGCGGGTGACCACGGTATCGGTGCCCTTCTTGCCCTTGATCACGATGGGCACGATCTGTTCGTCGAAGAGGCCGTCCTTCCAGGCCTTTGCCGCCAACTGATGGCTGCGGGTCGAGAACACGTCGAGCTCCTGACGGGTGAAGCCATATTTTTTGGCAACATTTTCGGCGGTGATGCCCATGGTCACATGACCGATACGATCCGGCGCCGTGTGGATGTCGACGAACTGGGGCGGCTGCACCGAATAGGCGACGTCGCATTTCTCCAGCGAATAGGTGCGCCGGGAATCGCTTTCCACACCGCCGGCGACGATGATGTCGGCGAAACCGGCCATGATCTGGATGGCGCCATAGGCGAGCGCGTTGAGGGAGGCGGCGCACTGTCGGTCCAGCGTGATACCCGGTACCGAAAGGGGCAGATCCGCTTCGAGCGCGACCATCCGGCCCATATTGTTGATTTCGTTGTTCATCAGATTGCCGAAGATCACGTCATCGATCCTTTCCGGATCGATTTTCGCCCGGCGCACAGCTTCCTTCACCGCCACGGCGCCCAGAATATGCGCGGGCACCGATGCCAGTGTTCCGCGACATCTGCCAATCGGCGTCCGTACCGCCGATACGATTACGGCCTCTCTCATAAAAATGGCTCCATCTCTTCGACGCCTTTTTCCGGCGTTGTCGTGGCGGGGAAGCTGCCCCGACGATTGATCGTTCCCGGGGTCAACGCCTGAGCGGCTTGATGCTTAGGATCTCTCTCGCCTCGGCGGGGGTCGCGGGGGCCTTCCCGAAGAGACGAATGGCCTCGGCGGCTCGTTCCACCAGTTGCACGTTGGTGGCCTTCACGCCCTTGCTGAAATAGACGTTGTCTTCCAGTCCCACGCGCACGTTGCCGCCCAGGGCCAAGGCGCCGTAGAGAATGGGCAAATGGTCTTTGCCGATGCCGAAGGCCGACCAGGTGGAGCCTTCGGGAATCTTGGACTTGAGATAGAGCAGGTTTTCCACCGTCGCGGCCATGCCTCCCAGTACGCCGAGGCAGAACTGGAAGTGACCGGGTTGGGTGAGCTTGCCCTGGCGGACGAAGTAATCGGCAATACCCAGCATGCCGGAATCAAATATCTCGATTTCCGGCTTGATCCCGCGCGAGGTCAAAACGTCGCCAAGCTTGGCGAGAAACTGCGGAGAATTGATAAACACGCCGCCCGGCATCCAATTGAAGGAGCCCGCGTCATAAGACGCCATCTCGACGCCGCTCAGCGTGGAAACATGCTTCATACGCTCATCGTCACTGGCACGATTGTCGCCGGAGGTGGTGCAGTTGATGACGACGTCGCAATCCTCGTAGGCCCGGATCAGCCTGATGGTTTCCGCAAATTTGGCGGCATCCATGGTCCCCAGGCCATGGTCGTCGCGCATATGCAAATGCACCACCGCCGCCCCGCTTTTCCAGCAGGCATAGGCGTCTGCGGCGATCTCGGCCGGAGTGAGCGGGATATGCTCGTTGACGTCCTTGGGCGTAACGGCACCGGTGAGGGCCGCCGTGATGATGACTTTGTTTTCCGTACCCATTTTCTCTTCCTCTTCCGCGGAGGGGGAATTCCCCCTCCGCGGCACGGGTCTCATCCGTAACTGTCGTCCGGTTCCCGCCTTGTTCGGCACGCGGCACACAAGAGGCGCCTCGTGTCGGACCAGAAAAACCCGCAGAGGGGCAAGGCGAGGCCGAAAGGCTTTTACTTGATCTCGTCTTCCGCCTGGCCGCCGTTGAGCCTCGGACGAATGACCTTGCCCTTCTTCTCGGCGGCCTTGACGAGTTCGGCCTCTTCATGGGCCCAGTGCCAATAATTGACTTCATGAGGAGAGTGCTCGGTGGCGGTCACGAACATCTCGGTGGCGAAGGCATTGCGCAGTTCGTTCGCGATGTCTTCCTTCCAAGCCTTGCGGAGTTGCTGGGTGGTGATGCGGCGGGTGACGCGGGTGCCGGTCCGCATGATGAGCTCGGCGATTTCCCGGGCCCGCGTGTAGCAGGCTTCCGTATCCGGGCAAATCTCGTTGACCATCCCGAGGGCAAGAGCCTTGCGGGCGGTGATGATCTCGCCGGTCAGCTCCGCATAGGCGTAGCGCTTCCGGCCCATGAGCTCTCGCCAGGCGATCTGGATCCCGTCGCCGGGGACCATATTGACGCGGAAGTGCATCTCGGTCGTCCAGGCGTCCTCGGTACAAAGGGTGATGTCGCTGAAGAGAACGAGGTCGGTATGGAAGGCGGCGCCGTTCCAGACACCGATGGTCGGGACCTCGACATCGAAGACCTGGCCTTCGATGTCGTTCGTGCCGTCATAATACTGGTACTCGTACATCTTCCAGGCTTCCGCCGGAGCCGAATTGAACTCCGTGGCGGGGAGCCATTTTCCATCGGTGTCAACGCGGCCGATGCCCTTCATGAAGTCCTTGCCCGTGCCGCCGAGGATGATGACCTCGTTGTCCGGGTCACGTCCGGCCCAGTCGAAGAAGTAGTGAAGGGCCTGGTGAGCGGGGGCGCCCCACTGCAGGCTGTCGCCGTTGGTGTGAAGCCGTGCTTCGAGAATGCCGTTCTCCCGCTTCATGGTGAAGCAGTGTTTGAGCCTTTCCGAATATTCCGCGAAAGTCATGTGCGGAATTGTTCCCAATTCCTTATGGGACATTTCTTTCCGCTTTCCGGCGTCAGACTCGTAATTTCCTCTAATCATGTTTCTCTCCTTTATTAAAAAAACCAACCCAGTCTGATGGCACCTTTCATCTTCGAAAGCGCAGTCGTGTCGGTTCTCCCGCTCCATCCCTGCCGCTGAGTGGGATAAGCGTCTGGGGGGCGTTTCGCCGCCTGGGTGCAGCTCGAATATTCATGGGGCATGCGACTGTTTAACTCGAAGATACGGATCTCAGGATCTGAAGTAGAGAGCTCGTCGTCTTTGGCTTTGACATGAAAAATGTTGGTAACGATTTCTTTGTCTTTTTAAGGACAAGGAAAAACGTACCATCGGGCAAAAAATGGGAGAAATTCTTTTTATTTACTCAGTTATGTGCTTCCGACATAACCGTTCCGGCGGGAGCGCAGCCATAAGAAATCATCCTTAAGACCGGCATCCATGGGCCTGTGCCAACCGGATACGTGTCTCGATACGCCCTTTTCTCCTGATCACGCCGTCGCAAGGGATCGAGCTATTGTGTTTATGTCATCCCAGCATAAGCACGATGTATAAAAAGAATTAGTGTCAAGACAATAATTCTCATAGCTTTGTTATGTCATCGGCACCGGTACTTGTAAAATGATGACGTGTATATTTTTAATATAAAATGGACTCAAATCTTATTGAGCATGAAATATGTACAATAAGATGTCTGACAAATAGCACATATAACAAATAAAAATCGTCGCATGACAGGTCGGCGATGACGGGATCGTGTTCGATTTGAACCATCCCTGGGGCCGCTGATCAGTCCAAATGGCCGACGGGTGTCCTGTCCGACACAACGTCGGTTCGGTAATTGACAATCAGAAGTGGGGGGGTAATCACCATGAGGCAATCAAGAATAAAAGTATCGGAATTGGCAATCGTCTCCGCGATTGCTTTGTTGGCGTTCGCGCCCGCGTCCGTGGCGCAAGAAGCGCCTGCGACGGGGAGCGATGTGGGATCGGATGTCATGGACTTTCTCAATGGCCCCGGCGTGCCCGGGCCATTGGCCCCATTGGGGAAGAAACTCCATGCCGCCGGCTTCACGCCAAAATTAAATATGATCGCGGTGGACATCAACAATCTAAGCGAAGGCGAAAAAACCGGTAAACACGAATCGCTGATGATGTTCAATGTTGGTCTGGATACCGATTTGGAAAAACTGATCGGCTTGAATGGTTCGACCATCCATTTCAATTATCTTTACGTGCCTGGGCCGCACGACAACGGCAATTATTTCGGATCCTACGGGGCTGATTCGCTTGTCGGAAACTCCGGGCCGTTCATCCCTTATGTGTCGCATATGAATCAGTTCACCTGGGAGCAAAAGCTGTTCGGCGATCGGTTGGATTTGGAAGCCGGCAAAAGCAATCCGGGAAATTATTTTGCGAAGTCGCTCTGTAACCAGCCCTTTGTTTGCCAGGGGATCAGTTTGCAAGATGGCGCCGGATTCGCCCCGCCTCCCTATGCGAATCTTGGAGCGCGCGCCGCCTATAAGATAACCCCGGAGGTCACCGCGCAAGGCGGCTACTGGCGATATAATACGGCGTTTCCTTTCTCCAAGGGTTGGGAAGGGTGGACCGGTAGCGTCAGTACTCCCGCGGCCTTCGGCAGCCAATATATCGTCCATCCCAACGTCGGGATGTATTTTGGAAATGTGACCTACGAAACGACCTATAAGACCGATCGCTATCCAAAATATTACGAATTGATGTTCTATCATAACGACGGAAAGCAAATCGATATGCTGACGTCGAAGACCCACGATGGGGCGGATGGAATGTATATCGGCGGTCGCCAGACCGTCTGGCGTGAAGCGGGCGAGAGCCTGGCGCCGCGCCCGACCGCGGTCAGCGTCTATGGCAGCCTTTATGCCAGCTTCGATCCCAATGCCGGAGTGCCTGGCGCCTACAGCGTCCAGGACGAAGTGGATACCGGGATCACCCTGGAAGGGCCTTTCCACAGCCGGCCGTTTGACAGCTATTCGGTGAAGTTCATCTGGCAGCATGTCTCGTCCCACCAGCAGCAATTCATGAAAACCTTCAATACGAATTACACGGTGGGTCCCGACGAGAAGGCGTTCGGAGTGGATGCCAACTTCATGCTGGCCGGCAGCGTCATCCTCAGCCCGTGGGCGCTGTATGTCTTGGACCCCAACGCGCTGCAAGCCACGGAAAACGGCGTCTCCTACAACGGCAATCCGAAAAGCGGCTTCGCGGTCGGCGTCAATCTCGTCGTGCTCTTGGACAAGATGCTCGGCCTATAGGGCTCCCGGGGCCCCTTTGTCAAAAGGGGCCCCGATCCGTTGACGCGGCCTGGACAATCGCGCCGCCATTCGATCGCGGGGTTGCGGAAGGGCCAAAAACAAAGCGATTTGGACGACTTCCTTTTTGGAAAGGACACAGCATGTCACAGAAGAATGATGAAACGATCCAGGCCAACAGCCGTCGGGATTTCCTGAAGGGATCTCTGGTCGCGGGTGTGGCCGGTGTCGCCTCCGCTGCTGGCGTCGCCGGTGTCGCGGCCGCCGCGACGCCCGCCCCCGATGCCCAGAAGGCCGCGGCGGTCTCGGCCAAGCCAAGTTGGGAAAATCCGCCCGAACCTATTCCCGAGAGCCAGATCAAATCGACCGTGACCGCCGATATGGTGATCATTGGCGCGGGGATCGCCGGACTGGTCGCCGCGCATGCCGCCTCCGAGCAAGGCGCCAAGGTCGTGGTGTTGGAGAAATTCAGGACGTTCTCCGTTCGCGGCAAGGACAACGCGGCCGTCAACACCAAGGTGCAGAAGGCGGCAGGCTATACGATCGATCCCGAAATGCTGATCGCCGATTTGATCGCCTATTCGCAGAACCGTGTTCACCAGAGCCTTGTGCGGATGTGGGCCTATCGGAGCGGAGAGGTCTTCGATCATTACATCGATCTTTGCGAGGCCAACGGTCTTGGCGTGAAGGTTCTTCCTCCCTACAACGTTTCACGGACGTCGCCTGGCTATCCGACCGCCCATAACTGGGTCAAGAAGGGCGGGGCCGAGAGCATGGGCAGTGAGTATATTCTCACGGAAGTCTTCTTCATGGAGCTGCTCGAGCGCTGGGTCAAAGAGAAGGGGGCCGAGATCCACTACAGCGCGCCGGCCCAACAACTCATCAAAGACAAAAGCGGCCGCATCACTGGCGTTATCGCCAAGGTGAAGGGGGGCTATGTCAAATATCTTGCCACCAAGGCGGTGATCCTCGCCACGGGCGGTTATAGCGAAAACAAGGAAATGCTCCGCGCCTGGGCGCCATGGGGCGAATATGCCGAATCGCAGGTCTATACGCCGCCCGGCGGAAATATGGGGGATGGCATCAATATGGCCTGTTGGGCCGGTGCGGCACTGGCGAACGCGCCATTCGCCATCATGACCCACACCATTCCCGCTCCGCCCTTCGGCAATGATTTGATGGTGGCCAACCAGAACCTCCTGCATGTCAACCGGCTTGGCCTTCGTTATGAAAACGAGAACCAGCCCGATCCGACCCAATGCTGTTCGCGTTTCGCGCAGCCGGGACGGAAGGCATGGGCGATCGTCGATTCCAAGTATGAAAAAGACATGTCCTCCCTGCAAACCAGCATGGGCGGGCCGGTCGTCGAACCGATCGCGATGCTGGAAGAATCGGTGGAAAAGGGGCGGGCCTTCAAGGGCGATAGCATTGCAGCACTTGCCGCCAAGGTGGGCATACCCGCCAAGGCTCTGGAAGAAACCGTGGCGCGCTACAGCGAACTCGCCCGCAAGGGCAAGGACGAGGATTTCGGCAAAGAGCCCAATCTCATGTACACCATTGAACAGGGACCGTTCTACGCCATTCCGATCCATGCGCAGCTTCTGGTCAGCGTCGGCAGCATGAATGTGGATCCGAATATGCAGTGTCTCGATAAAGACGACAATCCGATCCCCGGTCTTTACGCCATCGGCAACATGATGGGCAATTTTTTCGGATCCGATTATCCGCTGATCGCGCCCGGATTAAGCCATGGGCGTGCCATCACGCTCAGTTACATTCTCGGCCAGCAACTCGCCAAGGCGTGATCGTCCGTCCGATCGCGAGTGCCTGAGAGAGGCCGAAAAGTAAGAAGGGGTTCGCCGCAGGGCGGACCCCTTTGGGGCGATATCGATTGAAGGAACAGGGGACCTTTATGTCTCTAAGAAGCTTTATTCTTTGTACGTTGTTGGGTTTGGTTTTGGCGGCATCCGCCGCTTTCGCCGGACAATCCAAATCCTTTACCTCCGACCAGCCGCCCTTCACCGCCGATCTGCACAAGAGCGCGGGGGTGAGTTGCGTCGATTGCCATGGTGAGGGAAAGAAACAATCCGTCGATACCGATCAGTGTCTCGAATGCCATAAGTCGTTCGAGAAGATCGCGAAGAAGACCGCGGATATGACCCCCAATCCTCATGACAACCATTTGACGAAGTCATCGGCGGAGTGCAACCAGTGCCACCAAGGGCATAAAGCCAATGAAAACATTTGCGTAAAGTGCCATTCGGAGATGGTTCTCAAAAGAAACAAGTAAATAACTGGTAATTAGCCGCCATCGCGTAAGCGAGAATGGTGAACGATCGGGAAAGAGGAAGGGGTGCATTATGGCGAGATTGGACGGCAAGATTGCGGTCGTTACCGGCTCCGGATCCGGTATCGGCGAAACGACAGCCAAGCTTTTCGCGAGGGAAGGCGCAACCGTTGTCCTGGTTGCCCGCCGAGAAGAGACTTTGAGGCGGGTGAAGTCGGAAATCGAAGCGGAAGGGGGTAATGCGGTCTATGTGTCGGCCGACCTTAGTACGTTGGATGGATGTGAAAAGGCCATTGGTTATACCGTCGATAAATTCGGTCGCATCGATATTCTGGTGAATAACGCGGGAATTGCCGATCTGCATAAGTCGACGGTGGGTACCGATGACGAATTATGGAATAAGGTTGTCGGAATTAATCTGAATGCCGTGTTTTATTTGTGTCGTTCGGCGCTCAAGCATATGGAGAAACAAGGCTCCGGAAATATTGTCAATGTTTCCTCCATCGGTGCGTTTGGTCTCGCCGGTGCGGCCTATTCGTCAACCAAGGCGGCGGTTATCGCGCTCACCAAGAATATCGCCATCCAATATGCCGGCAGAGGCATTCGCTGTAACAGCACTTTGCCGGGGCCGGTGCCAACAGCCCTGAACACGCCCGAAGCGATGCAGCATTTCGACCCGGAAATGCGGGAAATCACGGGACGCCATTTGGATACGAGCTTGCCGGAATCCGAGACCATCGACCAGGCCAACGCCATTCTGTTTTTTGCTTGCGACGAGTCGAAGGCAATTACCGGGCAATATCTGGCCATCGATAACGGATGGACCTTGTAGAGAACGCTTCGGCCCGCTCCGAGTTTCGATGAGCAGGTCTCGTCGAAACTCGGTCTTATATCAACTCTCGGTGATCGTAACCGATCACCGAGCCCTCAAGCGCCGGGCGGGATACATCCGTATCCCTGGGCTTCGCGCCAACGATGGCGCGGGCCCTCAACGGGCCAGACCAAGTCTCGATGAGTCATCCTCATCGAGACTTGGTATCAATTGGAGATGGCAAGTGAGTGACAGCACAACGGGGGAGCAGGGGCCCGCTTCCAGCGAAGCACCATCTTTGCGGACTGTGGCGATGCCCGCTGACACCAATCCCAGTGGCGACATTTTCGGCGGGTGGCTGCTTTCGCAAATGGATATCGCCGGCGGCAGCGCCGCCGGTCTCCGCGCCAAGGGACGGGTTACCGCCGTCGGTATTGAAGCGATGACCTTTCACAAGCCGGTTTTGGTCGGTGACGAGGTCAGTTGCTACACCGCGATACAGCATGTCGGGCGGACTTCGATCCGTATCAAGATCGATACCTGGGTGCGGCGCGGCTTCCGCTCGGATCTGATCAAAGTGACCGAGGGCGTCTTCACCTATGTTGCCATTGGCGACGACCTGAGGCCGAGGCCGGTGCCAAAGGAATGAGGCGGCTCGAAGTTCGAGCCTGCCCCCCTAAAGAAGATTGGCAACGATGTGTTTTGCCGCCTTGCGCCCGCCCCATAGGGCAACCGGTTGGCAGGTGCCCATCAGATATGTCTCGCCCTCCCACCCGCTGGTAAGGATCCCTGTGGCATAGAGGCCCGAGATAACCTTGTGGCGGGGATCGACCACCTGGGCGTTGGTGTTGATCCGGACGCCGCCATTGGTGTTGGGCATGCCCGATGAAAGCCTGAAACCATAGAAGGGGCCTTTTGCGATCGGCCAGATGTTCGAGGCATTTTTGCCCCACTCCGCATCCGTTCCCGATTGAGCAAAGCCGTTGTACCTTTCAACGGTCGCTTTGAAGGTTGCGGCATCCACGCCCATCTTTTCGGCAAGGTCCTGAAGGGTTTGGGCGAAAAAGACGTCGGGGAGATCCTTGTATTTCGCAAAATCGGCGGCCAGGTTGGGAATCGGTTGGCCGACAAGCTTATCGGCAAATCCTGTGTAATGTGTCTGGCAACCACCCGCGGCATATTTGTCGAAGCCGCTCTGGTCCATGATCGAGAAGACGCTGCCCTGGATTTCCACGGCCTTGTTGCAAGGTGTCGTCTGGCGGACGATGCTTTCATCCGTAAAGCGGATGCCATCCTGGTTCACCCACAAATTCGTGGGTTGCATTCCGGCGCAAGCGCCCAGCGGAGAACTGAAGGCAAAGCCCTTCACATTGAGGAACAGGGACGAGACGCAAAGATGTGTCGCCCTGCCATGGGCGGTCGATTCGGCCATCAAATGTCCGTCGCCGTCCTGACCCGCTTGCGCGCCGTCGATGATTACCTTTTCAAGGTCGATGCTCGTGTATTTTGCCAGCAGAGCCTTGTTCGTGCTCATGCCGCCGGTTGCAAGGACAACACCCTTCGTCCTGAAATCGATAATCTTTCCGGCCTTGGTCTTGGCGCGTAGCCCTATGCAGGTATAGGGATCTTTCATCAGGAGGGAAATCGCCTGCGTGTTCAGGCGCATATCAACGCCCAAGGCCTTTGCTTGCGGGACCAGGGTGTCGATACATGATTTGCCATGGCCACCCTCATAAAAGGTAAGCCCGCTGCCCTCTCCGACATAGGTTTTGACTTTGTGCTTGTCGAACAGCCAGCCCGAATTTTCCTGCTGATCAATGGCCATTGTGTAATGGAGCATCGGATCGGCAACATAGTTGGAGGCCTTCATGAACTCGGCGGCCTTCCGGCGGGCCTCGGCTTCCGTGGCCGGGGGGGCGATGAAGACCTCGGCAAAGTTTGTCCCACCGCCGTAGAAGCTCTCCTTTTCAAGAAGGACAACCTTTTTGGCCCCCTCTTCCACCGCGGTGATGGCCGTGGAGAGCCCTCCCAGACCCGAACCGACAACGACGACCTGGGTTTCAATGGTTTCATCAGCTTTGGCGTTTGCAGCCACTTCGGCCGCTTCGGCCGAGGTTGGCATCAATGCCTTGCCGGCCAGAGCGCCCCCGCCGGCAACTGCCACGGCGGTAACGGCCGCGCCACTCAAAAAATCTCTTCGAGATGGTTGAGTTTTTTTCGGGTCCAATGATCGACTCCTTTTTATGAGCATATCTTCGGAAGAAATCCGAAATGGGCGCCGTCAAATGAAAAGCGACACCACAAAATTTTCCACGAAAAACCGTGAAATACGGAGAGTTCCGAGGAGTATTAATTTTTGTTAATCGAATACATGTGAAATTCTGTAGCAGAATTAGACGATTTGCTAATTCTGTTCTGACATTTTGTTATGTGGGTTGGGCATAAGTCGGGGAGGTTTCGCCTCGCCCGCAAAATCAGGGCCGCGGCAGGCCTGCACCTTGGAGCCGATTGCTCCGATGTCCCACCCATGGGCCGTAAAGCTCTTCATTCCAGACCAAATGCCGCCGGTCGATGGTGCCGCGCGCCATTTACGGTGCACCATCGAGGCGGATCATCGAACTCTGGTTTCCGTGGCGAGCCTCTTGCGTCAGGCGTGAGGACACAAGCACTTAAACGCCATGCATGGCCGGACCGTCTCCAGCGAGACGTGGAGCCGGTTCATCTCACCATGACGGCGTCCCTCTGCTTGATGGCGTCCAGCACCGGCAGGACCATGCCGGACTCGTGATTGCTCTCCGCCAAAGGACGTTCCGATCTGGGCTGCCATTTCAGGCCGCCGGAAAATTCAGCGAATTCCTTCAGGAAGACTTCGCGGTTTGGATTCATGTTGTCGACGTGCCAGACGAGTTCGACGTTGAAGTAGCAATCCTCTTCCGCGACCTCGACCAACACGGAATTGTCGCCCAGCAGATTGCGCCGGTGCTTTGGCAGCAACACGATCGCCCGTTCATTGAACTCCACATTGAAGCAGTTCGTTTCCAGATTGGAGCCTTCCTTGGCCAGCGTGAAGGCTATGCCGTAATGTTCCAGGAAGCTTGAGCAACATTCCCAGGCCAGGGGGGAGGATTGACGGCTGGGTCCGAGGACCGGCCAATCACCGAGTTCCCGGATGGAGACGACGCTGCGCTGGGCCAGCGGATGCCTTTTGTTGACGGCGATGCACAAGGGATCCTTGAAAAGGTGGATATGACGCAATCCCTCATGGCGTCGTCCCTTGTGGGGGCGGATGAAAAAGGCCAGGTCGCAGGCCTGCCGGTCGAAGGCGTCGGGAACCGCGTCCAGCTCGATATCACAATATTCAATGGAAATTTCGGGATGACAGGCGCTGAACTCTCCGAGAAAAGACGCCAAAAAGCTGCGTGTGGCTTCCCCCAGAAAGACGATGGACAGGCTGCGCTGGCCCCTGCCGAGAGAATTTCGGATAACGGCGAGCGAGGTTTCATATTGCGAAAGGATTTTACGTGCTTCTTCCGCAAATAGTTGGCCGACGGCGGTCAGTTCGACTTTGTGCGTATTGCGTTTAAGAAACTGAGCGTCGAAGTAATCCTCTAAGTATTTTATGTGCCTGCTTAGCACAGGTTGGGTCATATTCAACTGTTCTGCGGCACGACTGAAATTAAGGTGCTTGGAGAGAACTAGGAACTCACGCAATAATGTCGTTTTCATGGGGCTCCTCCCGTTTTTTCGTATGATCCCTTTTGCTTTTGTTTTTAAGGGACCCGTCCCACTGCGCTATTACAAGCTTTCCGACATTCCGCGCCATTTCTGCGAATTCGTCAAGAATGACCTCCTATCGCCGTTTCCGGGCATGACTGCCGATGCCGGCCGGGCCTCGCTTGGTCGGTCATCTGCCTCGCGCTTTTGATGGGTGGTTTGGGCTCCGCGACGGAATCGTCGTCCGGATATTTCCGGCTATGCCGGGGAGAGGGGGCGCTCGCCTGCGCTTATACCCTTCCGCCATAACCGCGATGTTTAAAAAGAATTAGTTTAAAACTATTTATTTTTATAGATTCAGTATCTCGTCGGAGTTACGGCGAAAATATTGGAAACAAAATAGATTATATATATTTCAAAAAAATAAAACGAATACGATCAACAACACGCTGTTTGCAGCTATGGAGTGTGTGCAATGTGTCTTTCTTCTGAAAAACTCAAAGCAACCGAAGCTGGCAAATGGTGGATCTCCTCTGACGTGGTGATGGCGGACTCAACGCCAGCTCTCGCTGAGACATCCTTCCCGAGATGCGGTGTTAAGTCGCCCCTTGGGGCGCCGGCCTTAGGGCGTCCCGTCTTCAAAAACAAGCCGAGTTGGCTCCGATCCCGCGTCTGGACGCGGATTTATCGTGGGGTGACGGCGCTACGGCATGGGCGGGAGAGCCATGGACGGCGCTCGCGATAGTGAGTCCTCAAAATATTGGGCGGAAACAAAATTATGAGCAGGCAAGAAAGTGTCGCTACCGGAGAGTACGGAGAGTGTTCTGCCGGAAGATTGGAAGGTCATAATTTGAAGAGCAACTTCGGCGTGCGGGGTTGGTCGATCATTGTTATCGAAGGATTGTTGATCTGGATCGCGGCTGGTGTTCAGGTCCATGGCTTGAACATCATTGTTCCCACTCTGTCTTCCGCCTTCGGCATCGACAGCAAAACCCTTTTGTTCTGGGCGACTCCGGCGTCCTGGGGGGGCGTTGTCTCGGCTTTCGCGCTCGCCAAAGTTTGCGAATGGAAAGGCATCAAATTCACCATCCTGCTGTCCTTGATCATTTGCGCCCTGTGCTTTGGTCTGATGGGGACGTGGGCCACCGTCATCAGCTTTGTTCTGTTGTTTGCCGGAGTGAATTTCTTCGGCACCGGCTATGGCTATGTCGGTGGACTGATGATGATCGCCAACTGGTTCCCGCGAAAAAAGAATTTGGCTCTGGGATGGGTGACCATGGGACAAACCATGTCGACCGCGCTTTTCGTGCCCGCGTTGGCTTGGCTTTTTGAAAGTTTTGGCGTGCAGAACGGCTTTTGGGGCGTTTCGCTGGCCATGATCGTCCTGGCGGTGGTGGTTGCCTTTTTCGTCAGGAACACGCCCGAGGAGTTTGGCTGTTCTCCGGACAATGAGCCGATGTCGGCCGAGGAGATCGAAAGAAGCCGCCGCGAGCAGGAAGCTTATGTTTGCCCTCTGACCACGACGCAATTGCTGGGCATGAGGGACGTGTGGCTCATCGGCGTCGCCTCGGGCGGTGTCTATGTCGTCCTCGTCGGTGTGCTCAGCCAGCTTGTGCCGCGGCTCATGGCCATGGGATATGACCTGCACACCGCCATCATGTATCTGTCGATCGCCGCCTTCATCGGCGTCCCCGGTTCCTATTGCTGGGGCTGGATCGGTCAGAAGATGGGCAGCAAGGCGGGCATCATATTTTATAGCTTGTGGTGGTTGGGGGCCGTCGTGTTGAACATGTTCGAGTTCAATCCGGTTACCCTCTGGGCCTCTCTGATCATGATCGGGTTCAGCTTCGGTGGCGCCACCAATCTGACGACGTCCATCGTGGCCGAAAAGTTTCATCGCGGCGCTTTCGTCAAGGCCTTCGGCGTTATCGCGCCGATCCAGGGGATCGTGCGGTGCTGTTCCTTTGCCGTTCTGGCGTTCGGTCTTACCTATCTGGGTGGATATGCCGGAGCTTACGCGCTGCTGGCCGCCATTGCCGTAATCGATGTTTTGCTGTTCTGGATGACGGATCTCACCCCCGTTGATTGAACGGGCGCTTGGTTCCGCGAATGAGGTGACTGGCCGGGGTCGGAAAAGGGAGGCGGAGGAGGGTGGTGATGCCGCCCTCCTCCAGAAAAAATAAAGCAACTACCCCAATGAAGGGGAGATAAATATGGGTGAGGAAACTGCAAATTCCGTTTATTCAGGTGTCTCTGTGACATCCGTTCCTTATAAATCCTTCGAAAGGAAAAGCAATTTTGGGGGTAGGGGATGGGCAATAATTATTATTGAGGCGGCGCTTCTCTGGATTAGCAGTGGTTCCGTGGTTCATGGTCTTAATATTATTTTGCCCGTCGTTTCTTCGGCTTATGGCCTTGATTATACGGTGTTATTGGGGTGGGCCACGCCAGCTTCCTGGGCTTCCATCCTGGCCGGATTTCTCGGGGCGAAGGTGTGTGAAAGGAAGGGGCCAAAATTCCTTATTCTCATTAGCCTTTCTATTGGCGGCCTGTGCTTTGGCCTCCTGGGAACCTGGGGAACGACGACCGGGTTCGTCACGTTGTTTTCCATCGTCTGTTTCTTCGATTCGAGCTTCGCCTATGTTGGGGGGCCCTCCCTGATCGCCAACTGGTTTCCGCGCAAGAAGGGGTTGGCCCTTGGCTGGTGCACCATGGGGCAGACCTTCTCCACGGCGACTTACGTGCCCTTCCTGGCTTTCATGTTTGCGACATTCGGTGTGCAGAAGGGAATGTGGGGCATACCGGCGGTCATGCTGGTGATGTTCCTCGTGGTCGCTTTTGTCGCCACGAATACGCCCGAGCAATCCGGTTGCACGCCGGACAATGTACCGATGACGGCCTTGGAAATCGAGGAGGGGCGCCGCGAGCAGGAAGCCTATGTCTGTCCCTTCACCACCCGGCAATTGCTGGGCATGAAGGATGTCTGGTTCATGGGGCTGTCCTTTGGCGGGATATACATCGTCATCGTCGGTCTGCTGAGCCAATTGGTGCCGCGGCTAATGGCCATCGGCTATGATCAGGGCACCGCCATTCTCTATCTTTCCGTCGCCGCCATTGCCGGCGTGCCCGGCGCCTATCTCTGGGGCTGGTTGAGTCAAAAAATCGGCATCAAGAAGTGCGCCATCGCCTACGCGTTATGGTATACGGCCGCCCTTATATTGAACATTTTTGAGCTCAACACAGTCACGCTGTGGATTTCCCTGCTCATGATCGGTGAAGCCCTCGGGGGGGCCACCAATATGTCGATGTCGATTGTTGCGGAGAAATTTCCGCGCCGGGCCTTCGTCAAGGCATGGGGCATCGTCAATCCCATTCAATCCGTCGTGCGGTGCTGCGCTTTCGCCATCCTGGCGTTTGGGCTGGCCAATCTGGGGGGGTATTCCGGCGCCTACTGCCTGTTGGCCGTTGTCGCCATCATTTCCGTGGTCCTGATCTGGAAGACGGATACCACGCCCATTGCGCAGTAAGACCAAAAGCCGTTTTTCCGGCGGGGAACTCTAAGATGCGTCATTTGGACCTCAGAAAACTTCTATTGCTGTCGCTTGTCCCCTGTCTGGTCGGACTGATCGCAATCGGATTTATATTGTCGAAGCGGGCCTTCGATCACTATGAGACTTTGTCGCAAACGAAGAGCTTGGAAAACCTGCTTTTTTCAGCGGTCCAACTAACGGCGGAAACGTCGCCCGCGGAAGGAACGGCATCCATTCGCTTTTCAGTCAGTGGCGACGAAAAGAGCCGTCAGGCGATGTTGGCGGCGCGTCTTACCCAGGATCAGGCCCTGAGCGCTTTTCGCGCCGCCGCGGCGGTCGTGGCCCTCGACGATGATGTGGCGCGGGCCGATATCGACTTCATTATCAAGCGTTTCGGGGAGATCGGAGCGCTTCGCGCCACCGTCGACGCCCGCCGGGCCACGACGGGGGATGTCATCGGTTATCTGCAGCCGACCTCACCACGGGCGTTCGATTTGGTCAAGCGGGTCGGTCTCTATGCCAACGACAGCGACGTGGCCCGACTGACCGATGGTCTTTATGCGCTGCTGCAGTTCGTCGAAGGCGCCAAGATGGAGGATGGCGCCGCGACGCAGGCCCTCGTGTTCCGCAAATTTCCCCTTGCCGAAGCCGAGATCTTCTTCGTCGGCAAGCATCTTCAGGAGGTGTTCGCGCCAGCCATCCTGGCGACGGCTCCGCCCGTGATCGGCGCACGCTTTTCCGCATCGAACAGTGGCCAGGCCAACACCGTCCTGTCGGCGATTCGCCGCGGCATCAGCGCTTTCGCCGGAGGTGAGCCGCTTCCCGAAGCCTCGGAAACGCAAGTGTGGCTGACCACGCTGGCACAACGCGACGAGGTGTTTCTGGAACTGCTGCGGCAATATCAGAGCGAGATGTCGAAAGAGACCGAGGCCCTTATCGCTTCGGCCTATCTTTCGCTGCTTGCCTATTGCGGGGCCACTTTGGCGGTCCTCGTTGCCGCCGTGGGCTTGAGTCTCTATGTCGTGCGGATCGTTTCCGGACTCTTGAGCGAATTGTCGCAAACGATGATTTATTTGTCGGATGGCAATCTCGAGGTCACGGTGGCCGGGACCGAGCGCCGCGATGAGATTGGCGAGATGGCCCGCGCGCTCGGCATTTTCAAGGAGAATGCCGTTCAGGTCGAGCGCCTGGCCGTTGAACGGGAATCCGCCCGCGCGGCGCGTGAAAAACGGGGCGGCGCCATCGAAGCGTTGACCCAAGATTTCGACAAAAAGGTGTCGGAGGCCCTGGACATTGTCGCCGGAGCCTGTGCCGAGATGGACGTGGTCGCACAGGCCTTGTCGAGCAACGCCGAGACGACGGACCTGCAGGTTACAATCGTCTCGTCAGCCTCGGAACAGGCCTCGGAAAGCGTGCAGACCGTGGCCTCGGCGGCCGAGGAACTGGCGGTATCGATCGGTGAGATCGGGCGGCAGATCGCCCATGCCAACAACGCCAGCCGTGATGCTTCCGAGGAAGCCAATCGAACGGATGAGACGGTGAGGAGCCTCGCCGAAAGCTCAGTGAAAATCGGCAATGTCATCAATTTGATCAACGATATCGCCAGCCAGACCAATCTTCTGGCGCTGAACGCGACGATCGAGGCTGCCCGGGCGGGCGATGCGGGAAAGGGTTTTGCTGTCGTCGCCGGCGAAGTGAAAAATCTGGCCAATCAGACGGCGAAGGCCACCGAAGAGATCGGCGTGCAAATCGCCTCGGTGCAAGAGGCGACCGGGGATGTGGTGAGTGCGATCGGCGACATTGTGCAACGCATTGCCGATATCAGCGAAATCTCGGCGGCCATCGCCTCGGTGGTGGAGCAGCAGTCGGCGGCGGCACGGGAAATTGCCCGGAATGTGCAGCAGGCGGCTGTTGGAACCCAGCAGATTTCCTCGACCATCGGAGGCGTTCGCGACGCGGCGTCGGAAACCCGCGAGGCGTCGGGCCATGTGCTGAAATCCTCGCGTTCCTTATCCAGTCAGACGCAGGCGCTGAAGCAGGTTGTCGTCAGTTTCCTGGGCGGGGTTCGCCTCGCCTGATTTTACCAAGTTTCGATGAGTCCATCCTCATCGAAACTTGGCTGGCGTTTCTGCCCTCTGTTTACAACAACGTTATGCACTGAACAGTGATCGAGGCGTGCTGCGCGTCGTTTGCTGATGTTGCTTATGTTGTTCCGCCATAACCGCAATGTTCAAAAAGAATTAGTTGGCAACTACTTATTCTTATAGATTTAATATATGTCGCGACGTGGCGAAATAGATAATTCATCTATTGAGTATTTATTTCGGGAAAGAATCTGTGTTTCACGATGTCGTATTCGGTGCCTCACATTTCCATGAAGCATCCCAAAGGACAGAATCCGGTAAATGACAAATCATCGCGGTCAATATCCAAGAATTGGCCGCCTCATGACAATAAGGGGGGACAATCATGAACCAGTTGAAAACACTTGGGCCTTATGCCTGTTTGGTGGTGGCACTAGCCATGGCACCTCTTGGTGCCGCTTATGGGGAAGAAAAGAAGAGCCCAATGATGCCGGGCGGTTCGGCCGGTAATGCCGCTGGCGCATTGCCGCCGGAGGGGCTCTATTTCAACAATGAAGTGACCATTGAACAGGGCAAGCTCGTGGATGGCGAGGGACGCACGTCCAAAACGCCGGCCGGGACGAACGTCAAGGCGTTTCAGGTCGACGTCACCCCGTCGCTTCTGTGGGTGCCCGGGGTCAAGGTTCTGGGGGCCAGCTATGGCGTCGCCATCACCCAGCCTTACGCCTGGTTGAACACCGATTTCGGCGGTGCTTCGACCGGAGGGGATTCCACCTCCAACAAAGGCTTCTTCAACACCATTCTGACGCCGGCCATTTTATCCTGGGATGTCGGCAATGGGATTTTCATCGGTTCCGGCCTCTCCGTCTATGTGAAGGACGGACATTTTACGCATCACTATAGCGCCGCGCAGGGGCGTGAGACCCTGAGCAACGGCAGCTTCGCCAACAATTATTGGACTTTCCAGCCCAATTTCGCGGTCAGCTATCTCGCCAATGGCTGGAATTTGACGATGAATCATGTCGTCGATTTCAATACGAAGAACGACGTCACGAATTACCAGTCGGGAAATGCCTATTATCTCGACTTGACCGCGACCAAGAAATTCGGTCCCTGGGAGTTCGGGGCGATCGGCAACATCCTCGAACAGTGGCAACCCGATAAGGTCAGGGGCGTCAAAGTCGCCGCCGTGGACGGCCTTTCTTCGGCCGGAAATCAAAGCGAGGTCCTCGCGATGGGGCCGCTCGTCGCCTATAATTTTGGAAAAGCCTCGTTAAGACTTCGCTATCTGCAACCGATACGCTCTGAAAACCAAGGAGATATTTCCTTTATCCGCCTCGATTTGTCCGTGCCTCTATATTGATTGACCCTCTCTTTTCCGGTCAGTTTTATTGGTGAGTTTCTCTTTAGAATTGGCGATGGCGTAGATGCTGGCGCCATCGCCAATTCTTGTTTTGCTTAGATGCATGAGTGCTTTCATATGGAACAGATAGCTCGTTTTTCATTATCGCGGCGGCGGATGATGTTGGGGGGAGCCGCCGCGACGGCAGTCGGGCTTCTCGGCGGGGGGGCGGCGTTCGCCAAGGCCCCCTTCCTGAATACCCAGGTCGCTCCATTTTACCGATTCAAGGTCGGGGCATTCGAAGCCACGGTCGTTTCCGACGGCCCTCTGCCAATGGGCGATCCCGCGGCCAACTTTCTTGGCGCCAGCAAGGAAGAGCTTAATCAAATGCTGCGCGACGCCTATCTCGATCCCCGGACGGCACCGTTGCAGCAGAATAATTTGATCATCAACACCGGCCGTAAACTGGTGTTATTCGACAGCGGTATGGGAAGTTCCCGGCTATTCGGCTCGGCCACTGGGCATCTTTTGACGAATATGCGTCTGGCGGGCATCAATCCAAAAGATATCGATGCAATCTGCGCGACGCACGGTCATATCGACCATATCGGCGGTATCATGGCCGACAATGGCAAGAGCCATTTCCCCAATGCACAGATCTATATGCCGGAGGTCGAATTCAAGTTCTGGACCGATGAGTCGAAACTTGCCCTGGCCGATCCGGACTATATGAAGCCTTTCGTTGCGGCGGCGCGCAAAAATCTCCTGGGGCACGGAGAAAAGGTCGTCTTCATCAAGGACGGGCAGGAATTTCTACCAGGCATTCAAGCGATTTTTACGCCAGGTCATACCGTCGGTCATACCATCTATATGATTTCTTCAGAGGGAAAATCGCTCTGTAATATCGGAGACTTGACCCACCATCAGGTGCTGCTGATGGAAAAGCCGCTCATCGAATTCAGATTCGATACCGATCCCAAGCAGTCGGTACAATCTCGCGTACGGAACCTCGACATGCTGGCGACCACGCGGACGGCGTTGCTTGCCTATCACTTTCCCTGGCCGGGCTATGGGCATGTCGTCAAGTTCGGTGAGGGTTTTCATTACCTTCCCGCATCCATGGATGTCTCGGAGGTCGGGTAAGATGGTTTAGAGCATCGCGCGTCAAATCTGACGCACGACGCTCTAGAAGCGGCCATTGAGGCCGCGGCCAAGCACGCGGATGCGTGCGCTAAGGCCAAGGGCTTGAAAAACAAGCCTAGCGTGATGCAGATTTAAGGCATCACCCTAGGCCCGCCAAAAGCCTTTGGCAAACAGGGCCAGGAAGATGAACATTTCCAGCCGGCCGAACAGCATGGCGGCGGACAGGAGAAGTTTGGCTGCGTCGGGCAGGCCGGAAAAGCCGTTCATCGGACCGACCGCCGGGGTCAGGCCGGGGCCCAGGTTGGCCAGGGCGGAAGCGGATGCCGACATCGATGTCCAGAAATCCATGCCGACCATGCCGAGCCCCATGGCGACGACGACGAAGGACAGCGCATAGATGAACAGAAAGCCCAGCACCGATTCCGCCACAGCGTCGGGAATGGGCCTTTTATCGTATTGCGGCAGCGTCACCCCATGGGGATGCAGCAGGCGGCTCATCTGGATCCGGGCATTGGCGTAGAGAATCTGGAAACGGAAGATCTTGATGCCGCCCGAGGTCGAACCGGCGCAACCGCCGACGAACGTCAGGAAGAACAACACCGCCATCGGTACGCCCGACCATTGAGCCCAGTCCAGGGTGGCGAAGCCCGAACCGGTCATCACCGAGGCCGCGGTGAAGGCCGCATGGCGGATGGCGACCAGCGGCTTGGCGTTCTGTTCGATGATCAGCCACAGGGCGAGGATCAGACTAGCCGTCAGGAAGAGGCGCAGATAAAGGCGAAGCTGGCGGTTCTTGCGGGCGGTCTGCCAGCGCTGTTCGGCGATCTGCAGATAGACGATGAAGGGGGCGCCGCCCAGCAACATGCCGAACAGGATGACCCAATCGATCGCCGGGTTGCGCCAACTGCCGATCGATCCGTCGGAGGTCGAGAAGCCGCCCGAGGAAATGGTCGACATGGCGTGCAGCAGCGCCGGAAAGCGGCTCATGCCGGCGGTCCACAGCAAAAGCGTGAGAAGCCCGGTCAGCCCGGCATAAAGCCCCATGATGCTCATGCTGACCGTGGCCGCGCGCGGCACCGGACGATCGGCGGGGTCGCCGCTGTCCAGGCGGAAGATCTGCATGCCGCCGATGTTCAGCGTCGGCAGCACGGCCAGCGCGATCACCAGGAAGCCCATGCCGCCCAGCCATTGCAGCAGGCCGCGCCAAAGGAGAATGCCGGGAGGAGCCCGATCGATATTGCGCAATACCGTCGCGCCTGTCGTCGTTACGCCGCTGACCGCTTCGAACAGGGCGTCGACGGCCGAGAAATGCAGGCCGGAAAAGGCGAAGGGCAGGGCCGCCGCCACGCAGACAGCCATCCAACTCAGGGCGGTGAGCAGAAAGATCTGGCGGACGGAATAGCCCTGGCTGCGGGTGCCGTGATTGCTGGCCATGAGGGCGAGGCCGGTGAACAGCGTTACGCAGGCCGACGCGGCGAAAATCCGCCAGTCGGGATCGCCATGGGCGAAATCGACGACGGCCGGCAGACCCATGGCGAGAGCCAGCAGGGCGAGGACGGCTCCGGTACCGAAGAACGCGGGACGCAGGACGAACATCTTTCCTACTCCCGCCAGAAGGTCTTGGAAAACAGGATGAGCACGGTGGCCAGTTCAAGCCGTCCGACCAGCATTCCGAAGGCCAGCAAGAATTTCGCCTCGTCCGGCACATCGGCGTAGCTGGCGGCCGGGCCGATCACGCTGCCCAGTCCCGGTCCGATGTTGGCAAGGGCCGAAGCCGCCCCGGAAACGGCGCTGGTGACGTCGAGCCCCACGACGGCGAGGGCGAGGGCGAGCAGCATGAAGCAAAAGAAATAAAGCATCATGAAACCGAGGACCGAACGGACCACGGCGTCGGTCAGCCGCAGTCCGTTGAAGTCGATGACGAAGATGCCGCTGGGATGCAGCAGGCGCCGGATATGCACCCCGGCCACGGCGAACAGCACCTCATAGCGGAAGATCTTGATGCCGCCGGCCGTCGATCCCGTGCAGCCGCCCAGGAAGGCCATGGCGAAGAAGGCCACCTGGGCGAATCCGCCCCAGGCGTCGTAATTGCTGGTGTGATATCCCGTGGTGCTGATGATGGAGACGACGTTGAAGGCCGACTGGCGGAAGGCGTCATAGAAGGTGACGTCGCGCATCGTCCAGTTCCAGAGGGTCAGCAGCAGCGCGAAACCGCAGATGATCAGCAGATACCAGCGGATCTGGCTGTCATCGAGAATGTTCCAGCGGCGGCGTTTCCAGGGGCTAAGGAACTGGGTGAAGGTGGCCCCGCCCACCAGCATGCCGATAACGCAGATCCATTGCGCGGCGTCGCCGAAATGCCCCAGCGACTGGTCCGACGTCGAAAAGCCGCCGGTGGACAGCGAAGACATGGCGTGGCAGACGCTTTCCAGCGGCGACATGCCGGACAGGGCGAGGGCGACGGCAAGCACCAGGGTGAACAGCGCATAGACCGTCAGGATGCCGTACGTCACTTGCGATATCCTGGCCTTGACCTTGTCGGTCTTGTCCGAGCTTTCCATGCGGAACAGTTGCATCCCGCCGATTCTCAGCATGGGCAGCAGGGCGATCGATGCCACGATGATGCCGACGCCGCCCAGCCATTGCAGCAGCGCCCGCCACAGGAGGATCGCCCTGGGCGCCGTGTCGAGGCCGCTGATCACCGTGGCCCCGGTGGTGGTGATGCCCGACATGGCTTCGAAGAGCGAGTCCATCGGCGACAGATGCAGGCTGCCGAAATAGAAGGGCAGGGCTCCGAAGATGGCGGCCAGCAGCCAGCTGCCGGTCGTCACCATGAAAGCCTGGCGGGTCCGCAGTTCGGGATTGTCGACCGTGCGGTTGGCCGAGATCAGCACCAGTCCGAAGAAGCCGGACGCCATCGCGGCAAAGGCGAAGGCCTGCCATTCGCTGACGTCGGTCGCCAGATCCACCGCCAGCGGAACGCCCATGGCGGCAGCCAGGATCAGTAAAACGAACCCGCTGAGGTACAGGACCGGACGAATGTCGAGCAAAGAGCCATCCCCTGAAATTGCAGAGGACTATTGGCGCGAAGGCGGCAAGCTGTCCAGCATCTTCATGTTAAGGGGGCGCGCAGAAACAGGCGAACCACCCCGTCATCTTCGCGCAAGCGGGAATCCTGCCGACGATATGGATACCCGGTGAAGCGGGGATCATCAACGAATAGCGGCTGTTATTGCAAGTTCGGCACCCGCCGATCCTGGGCGAAATAAAGTGGTGCCGGTGTCCCTGTCCATGGGCGCGAGTATTAAGAAAAATATCCCCTCGCCCGCTCGCTTACGCTCGCCGCCCTCTCCCACAAGGGACGAGGGCTTATCCGAGCGCCCAGGGCCGCCGGTGCCATTAATAATTGATTTCTCATTAGCCCTTAGACGCAGCAACCCTCAGACGTTGGACAGTCCGCTTGCCGGACTGCTGATCAGCGCCATGAACTCGCGCCTCGTCGCCGGGTTGTCGCGGAACGCGCCCAGCATGCGGCTGGTCACCATGGTGACGCCGGGTTTGCGGACACCCCGCGTGGTCATGCATTGGTGGGCGGCCTCGATGACCACGGCGACGCCGCGCGGATGCAGAACCTCTTGAATCGCGTTGGCGATCTGGGCGGTCAGCTTTTCCTGAATTTGCAGGCGGCGGGAATAGATCTCGACGACGCGGGCCAATTTCGAGATGCCGACGACCCGGTTTCCCGGCAGATAGGCGACATGCGCCTTGCCGATGATCGGCACCATGTGATGTTCGCAGTGGCTTTCGAGCCGGATGTCGCGCAGCACCACCATTTCGTCGTAACCATCGGTTTCCTCGAAGGTGCGGCGCAGAACCTCCTCGGGGTCGATGTCGTATCCCTCGTAGAATTCCTCGTAGGAGCGCACGACGCGCGACGGCGTGTCGATCAGGCCCTCACGGGTGGGATCGTCGCCTGTCCAGCGAATCAGGGTGCGCACCGCCTCTTCGGCTTCGGCGCGCGAAGGTTTGCCCGGCTGGCGGCGGGAAGCGACTTCTTCGTAAGTGACAGGCTTTTGTTCGGTCACGACCGGATCCTTCATATTGCTCCACTCCGAAGCTCAGATGGCGATGGTCCGGTGCGGCTGCAAGGTCAAACCCGGCCTTGGCCGACGCCTGGCCTTCAGTTGAGGCGCATCTTCTGGTGCGGACTGTCCAGGGAGAAGGCTGGAACCACGATGTCGAAGCGCTCGCCTTCGAGGGTTTCCATCTGATAGGACCCCTCCATGATGCCTGACGGCGTCGAAAGCGGTGTGCCGCTGGTATATTCGTAGGAATCGCCGGGATGAAGCACCGGCTGCTCGCCGACCACGCCGGATCCCTTGACTTCCTGGATGCGGCCGATGGCGTCGGTGATCTTCCAATGCCGGCGCAGAAGCTGCACCGTTTCGTCGCCACCGTTCTCGATGCGCACGCGATAAGCCCAGACGAAATGATTGTCCGTCGGCGAAGACTGGTCTTCCAGATAGATCGGTTGAACCGTAACCGTCAGGGAACGGGTTGTTTCAGAATACATGGCCGTATCCTGCAATATCTGGGCGAAATCCGCCTCATTACCCTTCACGGTCATTCTAGCCTTGCGTGTCCATTTGTCCAGATTGCTCGTATGCGGACGGCGAACCCCTCCACATGCACCTGGGCAGATTAACATAGGCGGGGCGATGCCGGGATCAAGGCGTCCTTGATCCCGGGACCATCTTTAGTCGGCGAAGCGGACCAGGACGCGGCGGTTCTGCGGCTCCCGGGTTCCGTCGGCGGTGGTCACCAGCGGATCGGCCTTGCCCCGGCCTTCGGTGACCAGCTTCTGGGCCGGCACGCCCGCCGCCAGCAGCGCCTTGCGGACGGTTTCGGCCCGTTTCAGGGACAGGCGGATATTGTAATCGTCGCTTCCCGCCAGATCGGTATAGCCGGTGATGACCAGCTTCGGATAACCGGCCGCTTTCGCCGCGGCGACCAGATCGGTCACGATGTGGGCGGCTTCGGGGGTCAGGATTGTCTGGTTGAAATCGAAGAACAGTTGATAACGGCCGGCTTTGGCCGGCTTCGCTGCTGCGGTCGGCGCGGCGGTATGACCGGCATGGGCGGTCGGCTCCGCCGCGGGGGCGACTTTGGCCTGGACCTCGATGGCGTCCATGGCGGCCTGGAAATCCTTGCGGCAGGCGGCGATTTCGTCCGTCTTCCAGCCCTTGTCCTGCTGTTCGACCCAGCAGTCGAACTTCACTTGCGCGGTGGCGGTCAAGGCGGGGACGCGGGTGGGGGCGGCGCTTCCCAAAGCGCCGACCAGACGGGCGCGGCCGGCGTTCAGATCATGGATGGCCTGGCCGTCGGCGATGTGCCAGTCGGCCAGTTCCTCAGGAGGGACCGCCGAGCCATGCGCCGCGCTCAAGCCCTTCCGGGCGAAATACTGGGAATTGAACCAGCTGTACTGCGCCCGTTCGGACGCCGAGAAGGCCCGGTATTCCCGGGCCAGGGCCTGCGTGAAGGGCGAGCCCGTCGGCGTCGTCCTTTCCAGTTCCTCCAATTGGTAGGTGGTGCCGGGAAACGACGCGCACCCAACCATCACCATGGGCAAGGCCATGCTGGCGAGAAACCTGGAAAACTTCATGCTTTTCCTCCCCTGAACGTCGCGGACGAACGGCGACCCCTTGTCAGGTTCGTGTTCCGCCGATCCGAAATAGCCCCTTTGGCAACGGCAATCAAGCCGATAGAATCATTCCGCTATCGGCGGAATTACTCCTGGTTTTCCGAGTGCGCCCCAACTTCCGCAGGGCTTGTGGTTTCCGCCCTAGGACAGAGCCTGCCCGAGATCGGCGATCAGATCGCTGGCATCCTCCAGTCCAACCGACAGGCGAAGTGATCCTTCCGTGATCCCCATTCCGAGTTTTTCTTCCGCCGAGCGGCTTTGATGAGTGGTGGTCCAGGGGTGGGTGATCAGGCTTTTCGCATCGCCCAGATTGTTGGATATGTCGATCAGCGTCAGCGCGTTCAGCAGGCGGTAGGCCTCGGCTTTGCCGCCCTTCGGGGCGAAGGCGACGATGGAGCCGCCCCCCGCCATCTGGCGTTTGGCCAACTCATATTGCGGGTGGCTGGCGAGAGCCGGATAGAGCACCCGTTCGATATGCGGGTGTCCTTCGAGGAAGGTGGCGATCCGGGTGGCATTTTCGACATGCCGGGTGACGCGAAGCTCCAGCGTTTCCAGTCCCTTCAACAGAACCCAGGCGTTGAAGGGCGACAGGGTGGGGCCGGTGTGGCGCAGGTAGGGACCAAGCTCGTCGTCGATGAAACCCTGGCTGCCCAGCACGGCGCCGCCCAGACAGCGTCCCTGGCCGTCGATATGTTTGGTCGCGGAATAGACGACGATATCGGCCCCCAGTTGCAGCGGCTTCTGTAGCAGGGGGGTGGCGAAGACATTGTCGACGATCAACCGGCCGCCGGCGGCGTGGGTCAATGCGGCGACCTGGGTAATATCGATGATTTCCAGCGTCGGATTGGACGGCGTCTCGATGAAGACGCAGCGGGTCGGCCGGGACAGGGCCGCCTTCCACTGGTCGAGGTCGGTGCCGTCGACCTGGGTTACCGCGACGCCGTAGCGTTTCAGCAGGTCGCCGACGATCCACAGGCAGGATCCGAACAACGCGCGGGAAGCCACGACATGATCGCCGGCCCGCACCTGACTCAGGATGGCTGCATGCACGGCCGCCATACCGCTTGCCGTGGCGCGGCAGGCTTCGGCGCCTTCGATCTGGGCCAGCCGGTCTTCGAACACCGCCACGGTGGGGTTGCGGAAGCGGGAATAGACGTAGCGGCTCCGGGTGCCGTCGAAGCTTTCCTCAGCCTCCTCGGCGCTGCCGTAGACGTAGCCGGAATTGAGAAACAGCGCTTCGCTGGTTTCGCTGAATTCCGTCCGCGCCAGGCCGCCGCGGACCAGTTGGGTGGCCAGGCGCCAGGCGCTCTTGGGGGTATCGGTCATGATAAAATCCTCCGTACGCAACAAAAAACCCCGACCGGGGAAAAGGTCAGGGCTTGGTGAAGGCGCACTTGACCCTTTTAGCCGTTTTTTTTACGTGGCCGCAAGCCGGTCTGCCAAATCACCACGAAGAGGTGAAACTGATATCCCCCTTCCGCCGGCCCCGTCAATCCCCAACGGCGGATAAATTCTGGGCAATTATTTGTCATCTTCGGTTCGCTTGCCTCGGCTCTCCGGTTATGCATATGCTGCGATGCAGCATAACGGTGTGAAGGGAGAGACCGCCGTGAGCGACATCTATTCATTGAAAGGCAAGAAGGGGCTGGTGGTCGGCATCGCCAACGACCAGAGCATCGCCTATGGCTGTGCCCGGCAGTTCCGCGCGTTGGGGGCCGATCTGGCGCTGACCTATCTGAATGAAAAGGCGGTGAAACATGTCCGGCCGCTGGCCGAGGAACTGGCGGCCGAGATTTTCCTGCCCTGCGACGTCCGTGTCGATGGCGAGTTGGAGAGCGTCTTCGAGGTGATCGGAGAAAAGTGGGGCAAGCTCGACTTCCTGCTGCATTCCATCGCCTTCGCGCCGAAGGAGGACCTGCACGGCCGGGTGGTCGATTCCTCCTCGGCCGGTTTCGCCATGGCGATCGATGTCTCCTGTCATTCCTTCATCCGCATGGGCAAGCTGGCCGAGCCCCTGATGACCGATGGCGGGACCTTGCTGACCGTTTCCTTCTACGGCGGCCGCAAGGTGGTCGAGCATTACAATCTGATGGGGCCGGTGAAGGCCGCGCTGGAAATCAGCGTCAAATACATGGCCGCCGAACTGGGGGGCGAGGGTATCCGCGTGCATGCCCTTTCGCCGGGACCGTTGCGGACCCGCGCCGCCTCGGGCATCGATCGTTTCGACGAGATGCTGGAACAGGCCGCCCTGCGGGCTCCGCAGCATCAATTGGTCAGTATCGAGGATTGCGGCGCGGTGGCGGGCTTCCTGGTCAGCGACGCCGCGAAGGCGATGACCGGCAGCACTTTCTTCGTCGATGGCGGATATCACATCGTAGCGTGATGCCTGCGTCCTCGTCGTCAGTTCTCCGCCTCGCCGTTCGTCATCGCCGTCAAGGCTTCGATGACGGCGAGGCCGGTGGCGTGGGTATGGGCGCGCAGCAGTTGGGGAACCCGGTCGGCCGCCCGCTTTTGCAAGGCCTCGTTCAGGAGTTCGTGTTCGGCCAGGGACTCGGCCCAGCGCGCGAGGTCGGAATTGGCCATGTAGCGGGCACGCAGAATTTTGGTCTGCAAACCCTCGTAGAGCGATATCAGAACGGGGTTGCCGCAGGACTGCACCAGGGCCCGGTGAAGACGCTGGTTGCTTTCGAAATAACCGGCCCGGTCGTTGGCCGCGTGCTGCATCGCCAGCGCGCGGTGCAGGGCGTCGAGGGTTTTCAAATCCTTGTCGGTGGCGCGGGCGCAGACCAGGGCTCCCACCAGCGCATCCAGGGATTCGATCACCTCGAACATCGCCGCGACCATCTCGGGATCGATGGCGGCGACCACGGAACCCCGATTGGGCCGAAGTTCGATGAGCCCCTCCGAGGCCAGGACCTTCAGCGCCTCGCGCAGCGGAGTGCGGGAAATGCCCAGGGAATCGCAAAGCTGTCCTTCCGGGATCCGCATGCCGGGCGAAAGCTCGCCTTCGAGGATCATCGCGCGCAGACGGCTGACGGTTTCGTCGTGCAGCGTGGCGCGGCGAATCGGCTGCGGCCGCGTCATTCTCATTTCCTGTAGCGACTTCAACGCCACCATCGTCTCCCGGCTATTGGCTGTTTGGTGACTTCTGCCTAACCGTTGGTCAGATCCTGCCCGCCTTTTAAGCGGATTGGCATCTCCATCGCACGAGAAACCCACCGAATTCAAGGCTATCGCACAATTGAATTCATAATGCAAATGGGCACGGCCGTTGCAAGGCGTCCCGGGTCCGAACATCAGCGCAACCAAATGGAGAGTTCCGCCGTGACCGAATTCGATCTGACCATCCGGGGCGCCACCGTCGTCGCCGGTGGGGATGTGGTGGCTTGCGACATCGGAATTCATGATGGCCGCATCCAGGCCCTGGCCGAGCATCTGCCGGCGGGACGGCGCGACATCGATGGCCGGGGGCGTCTTGTCCTGCCCGGCGGTGTCGACGGCCATTGCCATTTCGACCAGCCGACCATGGACGGTTCGCGCATGGCCGACGATTTTCTCACCGGGACCAGATCCGCCGCCTTCGGCGGGACGACGACGGTGATTCCCTTCGCCTGCCAGATGAAGGGGCGGGGGCTGCGCGCGGCGGTCGATGACTACCATCTCCGGGCGGCGGGCAAGGCGGTGATCGATTACGCCTTCCACCTGATCGTCAGCGATCCCACGCCGGAGGTGCTGGCCAACGAGTTGCCGGCCCTGATCGACGAGGGCTACACCTCCTTCAAGATCTACACGACCTATGACGACCTGAAACTCGACGACCGCCAGATTCTCGATGTGCTGTCGGTGGCCCGCGACCATGGCGCCATGGTGATGGTGCATGCGGAGAACGCGGATTGCATCGCCTGGTTGACCGAGCGGCTGGAAGGGCAGGGCAAGACCGCGCCCGGCTATCACGCCGCCTCGCGTCCGGCCGTGGTCGAGCGCGAGGCTACGCACCGCGTCATCGCCTTTTCCGAGCTGGTCGACGTGCCCATTCTGATCGTCCATGTTTCCGGCGCCGACGCCATGCGGCAGATCCGCTGGGGCCAGGACCGGGGCTTGCGCATCTATGCCGAGACCTGCCCGCAATATTTATTCCTGACCGCCGACAACCTGGCAGCGCCGGGATTCGAAGGGGCCAAATGCATCTGCAGTCCGCCGCCGCGCGACGCCGGCAATCAGCAGGCCATCTGGGATGGCCTGGCCGGCGGGGTCTTCCAGATTTTCTCCTCCGATCACGCGCCATTCCGCTACGCGGATCCGCAAGGCAAGCAGGTACACGGCGAAAAGGCCGCCTTCCGCTATGTGCCGAACGGCATTCCGGGTGTCGAGACCCGGCTGCCGCTTCTGTTCTCCGGGGGTGTCCGCGAAGGCCGCATCTCCTTGCCGCAGTTTGTCGAATTGACCGCGACCAATCCGGCCAAGATGTACGGCCTCTATCCCCGCAAGGGAACCATCGCGGTGGGGGCCGACGCCGATCTGGCCTTGTGGGATCCACAGGTCGAGGTGGTGATTTCCAATGACAAGCTGCATCACGCCGTCGATTACACCCCTTACGAGGGGATTACCGTCCATGGCTGGCCGATGACGGTGATTTCGCGCGGCGAAGTGGTCTGCGACGGCGGCGAACTGCTGGCCCAGCCGGGGCAGGGGCGCTTCCTGCGATGCGGCCTGCCGCGCCCGGCCATGCCGAAATCCGCCCGTCCCTTGTTCGACGGCGACCTCGGCAGGTTGTTTTAAACGCCCGTTGATAAATTATCGCATCAACGGGCGCTTGAGCCCGCCGCAGGCATTCGGCCGACAGCCGATGACGGGACGGGAAAATGCCAGTGGCGCACTCCGCCACCTTGGTGTCTTGGTGTCTTGGTGCCTTGGTGGTTCATCAAAAGCCGGAGCGCACCGGAAAGATCAAGAGGACGAACTCCATCCGGCCAATCGCCAATTGTCCACAAGCCCCAAGGATCCGGGAGAAAGGGCAATCACCCCGGCAGGTCGAACAGCCGCCCCCAGCCTTTGACCTTGGCTGGGGCGACGCCGGTCATGGCCAGGGCCTTCCAGACGACGACCGAGATGGTGTCGTAGATCGGAATGCCGGTTTCCTCCTCCAGCTCGGCGACCAGGGGGGCCGCCCGCAAATTGGTGCAGAAGGTGGTGATGGCTTGCGGGCCCTCGGCCGCGACCTCGCGGACCATGCTTTTCAGCGTTTCGGCGGGGACCTCCGAGAAGGAGAAGTTCCCCGGGTCGTTCAGATGGCGTTCCGCCCGGCAGCGGACGCCCACGCCGGCGTAGTTGGCGACGATCCTTTCCTGCACGTCGTGCAGATAGGGGGTGACCAGCCCCAGGTCGGTCACCCCGGTGCGTTCCAGGATTTCGTTCAGCGCCAGGACCGAGGTGGTGGCCGGAATGCCGGTGGCGGCGGTGATGGTGCGGCAGAGCGCGCGGTCCGCTTCGAAACCCAGCCAGCCCGAGGAGGTGCCGTTCCAGGCGATGACCTGCACCTTGGCGTCGGCCAGCAGCTGGGCGGCCTCGACGATCGGCTTTTCATCGAACTGTCCCAGGGCCTGGTCGCGGAGCGAGATCTCGGTCACCCGGAACCGGCCGAAATGGGCGGAGACGTTCTCAAGCCCGGACAGTATGGCGCTGGTCACCGGTTCGAGAACGGTGTTGGAGGAGGGGGTCAGCATGCCGATCAATGTTCTTTGGCTCATGGTCTCGTCTCTTCTGGTCGAAAGTCTGCAAAGGGGTCCGCGAAACGGACCGGGGGGCTACGCCGCCGCGCTTTTTCTGGCCTTGTCCGCCTCGGCCTTGAAGCGCGCCAGGATATGCCGCTTGCGGTCGTTGAAGGCGGCCTCGGTGATATCGCGCGGATAGGGCAGGTCGAGCGGAATCAATTCGCCCAGCCGTCCCGGCCGGCAACTCATCACCGCGATTTTGGTGCCCAGCACCAGGGCCTCCTCCACGCTGTGGGTGACGAAGACGACGGTGCCCTGATGCTTCTGCCAGATGGCGACCAGTTCCTCCTGCATATCCATCCGGGTCTGGGCGTCGAGGGCGGCGAAGGGTTCGTCCATCAGGATGACCGCCGGGTTGAGCAGCAGGGCGCGGGCGATGCCGACGCGGGACGCCATGCCGCCGGACAGCTCGTTCGGGTAATGGTTCTCGAACCCCGTGAGGCCGACCATGTCGATATAGAGCTGCGCCTCTTCCCGCCGCGCCGCCTTGTGCACGCCCCGCAGCTTCAGATGGAAGGCGATGTTTTCCCAAACGGTCAACCAGGGCATCAGGGTGGGCTGCTGGAAGACCATGCCGCGATCGGCGCCCGGCCCGGTGACCGGCTTGCCGTCGACCAGAATTTCGCCGGAACTGACACTTTCGAAGCCGGCGATCATGTTGAGAAGGGTCGACTTGCCGCAGCCCGAAGGGCCTAGAAGACAAAGGAAATCGTTCTTCTCGACCGTCAGATTGACGGTATCGAGGGCCAGCAGGTCGCGCTTGCGTTGCTGGTCCTGGTAGATCTTGACGGCATTGCGGATTTCGATGGCGGCCATGGCGTTACCTCCCCTGGACCGTTTGGCCGCGTTGCCAGCGCAGCGTCGATTGCATCAGAAGCTTGAGCAGCAGATCGGTGCCGTAACCCAGGAGGCCGATACTGACCATCGCCGCCAAGACCAGGTCGTAGCGGAGGAAATAGTAGGAATCCCACAGCACATAGCCGATGCCGCTTTTCACCGCGACCATCTCGGCGGTGACGGTCAGCATCCAGGCCGAACCGATCCCGATGCGCAATCCGGCCATGATGCTGGGGAGCGCCGCCGGAAAGATCACCTGGCGCAGCATCTGCTGCTCGGTGGCCCCCATCATGGCGGCGGCGCGGATCAGGTTGCGGTCCGAGGTTTTGACGCCGTGGATGGTGTTCAGCAGGATGGGAAAGAAGGCGCCCAGGAAAACCAGGAAGATGGCGGGCTTGTCGGCGATGCCGAACCAGATGATGGCCAGCGGAATCCAGGATACCGGCGGAATCGGCCGGATCATCTGAACGGTCGGTTCGATGGTCCGTTCGACCCAGCGCCACCAGCCGATGGCGATGCCCAGCAACACGCCGCTGGCCGTGGCGATCGCATAGCCGGTGAGGACCCGCAGGCAACTGGCCAGGGCGTCGCTCAGCCAGTGGCCGCTGTAGGTTTGGGAACTGCCGTCGATGGCGAAGGCCCAGTCCGCCCAGGAATGCAGCACGATGGAGGGGGCCGGCAGCAAGGCTGCCGGCAGCAGGCCGCTCCGCGAGAAAATCTCCCAGCCGATGATCAGGAGAAAGGGAACGACGAGACGTTCGCCGCGTCGGATCAGATGCAACACGGCGATCGCCCTCAATAGCCCAACTCGCTCTTCGGCTTGCCGGTCGCCTGCGACAGGAAGTCGTAGTCCATGTTCTTGTCGATATCGGCCGACACGTCATGCGAGATGTAGTTCAGGTCCCGCATCATCTTGGCGATGGCCTGGGTGGAGCCCCGGTACATGGCGTAATCGGGATAGGCGTTTTTCAGGGCGGCGGCGGCGATCTTCTGGTCGAGGCCGGTATATTTGCCGATGGCCTGGATCCACACCTGCTGGTCGGCCTTCAGCATGTCGACCAGCTTGACCACCGCGGTCACGCTGGCCTGCACGGCCGCCGGCCGGCTCTTGATGACGTCGGAGCGGGTGACGATCAGATTGGTCAGCTTGCCGGCCGCCTGGTCATAGGGATAGTCGAAATGTTTCCCGGCTCCGGCCTGCAGGATCTGCGAGGCGAAGGGTTCGACCGTGGCGATCATGTCGATCTCGCCGCGTTGCAGCGCCGACAGGTGATCCGCCGGGTTGGGGATGTTGATGAACTGGATGTCCTTGTTGGGATCGATGCCGTTCTTCAGAAACATCCCGCGCATGTGAATGTCCTGGGCATTCCCGCGCGAGGCGCCGACGCGGAACGGCTTGCCGTCCGTCTTGGCCTTGAAGATGGCCGCCTTCAGTCCCGTCCAGTCGTCGGCCGCGATGGGGCTGGCATTGGGCAGCAGCAGTTCCGAGCCGCCGTTCACCTGGCCCGAGATGGCCACCACGTCGAACCCCTTGTCCAGTGCGGTGACGTAATGCAGGTAGGTGACCTGGGCGACGTCGATGCTTTTCGAGACCAGGGCGGTCAGCACGTCATTGCCGGAATTGAAGTTGATGGCCTCGATCTTCACGCCGGTGGCGAGATCGGGCACCAGCCCCATGGAGACGCAGTGGGCGCATTTGGCGAATCCCAGTTTTACGGGCGCGTCGGTTTCGGCATGCGCGGAAAAGGTGGCGACCATGGTCGCTCCGGCGAGAAACAAGGCATGGAACAGCTTCACATTTGCCTCCGGGTCTGGTGAATGACGGTTTGTCGCCCAAGGGGGCGTCATTTGTCTCTTGGCATCGCAACGGCCATGCCAAATTGAATTTTGAATTAAAAATCACAAATATACGAATTATTCCATATACTTAATGGCATAAGAGGGGTAGCGGTCCTTTGACCGAGAGGGGGAGGGGGATGAAGAAATGGGCAGTTCGCCCATTATCTGACCCAAAGCGTCCGGATCAGGACGGTCAGTAGGAGCCGAGGACGGAGCGGATGGTTTCCTGCATGGCGACGATCAACCGCTCGCGGGTGCTGGGATGTTCCGGCGTGATGAAGCCCCAGGTGGGGAAATGGCCGGAGCCCAGTTGCCCGATGGGCGGCCACCAGACCCGGACCATCGTCCAGTCGTTGTCCGGCGAGATATCGATCACCGGCATGTCCTCGGTCACCCGGTGCGGGACCCAGTTCGCCTGGGTCACCCGGATCTCGCGGTCGGAGACTAGGCGGGAAACCACGGCGGCATGGCCGCTGGGCAGGCGGGAGGTCCGCCGGAAGGCCAGCACGGCCCCCACCACCGGGGTCGAGGTGCGGACATAGCGGCCAGCGGCGGCTTGCCACCAGTCGGCCGCGTCGCCCCTCAGATTGACGCCGGAGACGGACCGCGCGAAGGGTGCGCATTCGATAGGCACCATGCCGCCCACATATCCGCCGATGGACGGGGCTTCCGCGGCCGGTGGGGCGGTGGTGGCCACGGGTGGCGCGACCACCGGCCGTTCCGACGCGCAGCCGGCGAGACCTAAAAACAAAACTGTAATCAATAGCCGTGGCGAAATATTGAAAAAGGACATCTCACCCGAGTTTTGTCGCCGATCCCTATCGGGCCGACATTATGCTTGCCACCCCGCCCAGGGCAAGCGTTGTCATCGGATTTCGTCTGACGAATACCGAAAAAACCCGTTTTTTCGCCTGACTCAGGGTTCCCAGCTGGCCAATTTCGTCAATTTCGGCGGGGTGGCCCGCAAGGGACTTGCGTCCCGCCCCATCAAATCTTATAAACTCTTCGCTCCGGTGCGGGTGTAGCTCAATGGTAGAGCAGAAGCTTCCCAAGCTTACGACGAGAGTTCGATTCTCTTCACCCGCTCCATTCAATTCCGGATCTACCCCAAAATTCCTCTAATCGAGTGCCTTCGGCCTCCACCGGGTGCCGTCTACGGCTGAACGGGATTCGGTCTGCCAGCGCAGTCCGGGCCATCACCACGTGCGAATTGAGCGATCGTGCCTGCCCTCACCGGCCGGAACGGCCTGCCCTGGCCACCTTGCACGATAATGGTCAGGAAAGAGTTGCGAATAAGTCGCAATTGCTGAATTCTGATCTTCCCGGGGAGGACGGGGCCTTCGTCGGAAAGAGGAGCGGGAACGAACGGTGGGGGGCGATACCAAAATCCTGGGTCTGTTCATGGCCCATCGGCGCAAGCTGCTGAATTACGCAAATGGCATCATGGGCGATCGTGCCCGGGCCGAGGATGTGGTGCAGGAAGCCTGGCTGCGCTTCGATGCCGCGGTGGTCGCCCAATCTCCTGACGAACCGGTCGGCTATCTCTATCGCATCGTGCGCAATCTGGCGCTCGACGGCTGCCGCAGGCAGGCGCGGGAAGAGCGTCATCTCGTTTCGGGGACCGAGGCCGGGATCGAAGACATGGCCGAAGACCGGCCGTCCCCCGAGGCGGAAACGCTGGCCAGGGATGATATGCGCGTCATGCTGGCGGCGATGGCCGAATTGCCGGAGCGCACACGCCGCGCCCTGGAAATGCATCGCTTTACCGGCTGCAAGCTGAAGGACATCGCGGACAATCTTGGCATTTCGGTGGGAGCCGCCCATGCGCTGGTGATCGACGGATTGGAACATTGCCGGGCCCGGTTGCACCGCCCATCATGAGTTTTTTTGAAAATCACCGTCGCCGATTCGTCTGTGGAATGGGGAGTCCGCCTTTGGTCGCGCTGGAGGCGGCGGCGCGACCGCAACGCGATCGGCGCGAATCAGGGAAAAACATGGAACGGACCGCGAATCCGGTGGAGTCACCGAAGAAAGCCAGCGAATGGATGGTCGCCTTGGCCGAAGAGCCGGACAATTCCGATCTGCGGGCGGCCTTTGCCGTCTGGCTGGCGGCGGATCCGGCGCATGCCGTCGACTGGGCGGAGATGCGCAGGACGGTTGCCGCGATCGGACAGCTTCGCGCCATGGACGTCGTTCCGTTCCGCGATGGTTTGGCGCCCCCCGGACGTCCTCCGCTTTTTTGGTCTCCGTTTCCTGCTCGGCAAAGGTCCGTTTCCAGCCGCCGTCTGGGTTGGGGGGGGGCGATGACGGCCGCCGCCGCCTGTCTGGTTTTTCTTTTCGGTTCCGATCTCGCCTTGCGTCTGGAGGCCGACCATCTGACCGGTGTGGCGGAATCGCGAACCGTGCGACTGGCCGACGGCAGTTCGATCCTGCTTGGCCCGCAAAGCGCTGTCGATGTTGTCTTTGGCGAACGGGAACGCCGGGTCCGCCTGCTGAAAGGCGAGGCATTTTTCGACGTGGCGCATGAGGCGCGCCGTCCCTTCACGGTCCTGGCGCGCGATGTGGCGGCAACGGACCTGGGGACCGCTTTCGATGTTCGGATAACTCCCGATGGAACCGACATCGCCGTCCGGCAGGGGCTGGTTCAGGTTGATGCCGTCGCGGTCCGGCCGATGGTGTCCGAGCAACTGGCTGCCGGCGATCGGATCCGGATCTCCGCGGCCAGGCCGCCGGCACGCGACCGCATCCCGCCCGACGAGGTGGCCTCTTGGACCCAGGGCCAACTCATTGCCAAGAATCGGCCGGTGGCCGAGGTCGTCGATGAATTGCGGCCTTATTTCAAAGGCATAATCCTTCTGCGGGGCGAGTCGCTGGCGCGCCAGCCTTTGACCGGCGTCTACAATCTTGCCGACCCGGTGGGCGCGTTGCGTGCCGTTGCGCGGGCGCAAGGGGCTAGTCTGCACCGCATCTCACCCTGGCTGCTGGTCATCTCCGGCTGATGATTTCCGGATGTGGAAAAATTTATCGCGTGCGCCGGTTTTTTTTGAAAATGCCCGATCGCTCCGTCGTCACGTCAATGGGGAGTGATTATGCGTCTTAATCGCATCTGATCAGCGATCAGCCCCACGCATTAACAAGGGGTCTGGAGAGGATTGGATATGACGATGCTATTTGAGACGGCCTCCGGTGATCGGCGGCGGACCTTTTCGCGGCTTGCCGCCTTGATGATATCCACCGCGCTGGCGGCCGGCGCGTTCGGAGTCTCTGCCCTGGCGCAGCAGTCCGAGTCGCCGCAAGCCGGGCAGGGCCGGCCGTCTCGCGGCTTCGATATTCCTCCGCAGTCGTTGACCGAAGGCCTGACTGCGTTTGGCCGGCAAAGCGGTTGGCAGGTCTCCGTGCATGGGGACCTGATTCAGGGGGTTTCCACGCCGGGCGTCAGCGGCACCATGTCCCCCGAACAGGCTCTCGGCCGCCTCCTTGCCGGCACCGGTTTTTCCTACAGCTTGTCGGATGGCAATACCGTGACCTTACAGAAGCTGCCGTCGACCAGCGGCGCCATACCGCTCGATCCGGTGTCGGTGGAAGGTAGGGACGGGGCTGGGGAAACTGCATGGGGGCCGGTACCGGGCTATGTGGCCAAGCGTAGCGCAGGCGCCACCAAAACCGATACGCCGATCATCGAGACACCGCAAAGCATCAGCGTGATCACCGCCGAGCAGATTGCCGACCGCAAGGCCGAAACCGTCGAGGATGCCGTGGCCTATACCGCCGGCGTCCGCGTCGGCAGTTCCGGTTTCGACCCCCGCTTCGATCAGATCTCCATCCGCGGTTTCGAAGTGACGTCGACGGCCGATTACCTGGACGGCCTGCGCCAGCCCAACACCACCTGGCTGTCCTACTACGGGACCGAACCCTATGATCTTGAGCGCGTCGAGGTGGTCAAGGGGCCGGCCTCGGTCCTCTACGGACAGATCAGTCCCGGCGGCTTGGTCAACCGCGTGAGCAAGCGTCCCGGCGAGGAGGCGCTGCGCGAAGTGGAATTGCAGGCCGGCAACAACGACCGCTATCAGGGGCAATTCGATCTCGGTGGCAAGGCGAGCCAGGATGGAGAGATTCTTTACCGTCTGGTCGGCGTGGCCCGTGATGCCGGCACGGATATCGAATGGATCGACGACGATACCCGCTTCCTGGCGCCATCGGTGACCTGGCGGCCAAGCGCGGAGACGCATCTCACGGTTCTGACTCAATATCAATACAAGCGGACTGCCGGTTCGCCGCGCCCCTACCAGAGCGGTTCGCAACTGACCAAATTCTGGTCGGGGGACGAGCATTTTGACAAACTGGAGCAGACCCAATACACCGCCGGCTACGAATTCGAGCATGCGTTCGATGATCGGCTGACGTTTCGCCAGAACGCGCGTTACGGCAATGTCGATACGGTCAATCAGTATACCGCCAGCAGCGACAGCGGCGACGGCCACACGCTCAATCGTACCGCCTATGGCGTGTATGAGGCCATGCAATCGGTCGCATTGGACAATCAGCTTCAGATGCGGTTCGCCACCGGTCCCGTCCGCCATACCCTGCTCGCCGGGCAGGACTATATGTGGCAGGATTCCCATGTCCTCTATGCGTGGGGTGCCGCGCCCTCGATCGACATTCTGGCGCCCGACCACGACCAGTTCATCGCACGGCCGGCCAATGTGGCGGCAAATCAGAATATCGGCGCCAATCTCGTCGGCCTTTATGCCCAGGATCAATTGGAGGTCGGCCATTGGCGGCTGACCGGCGGGGTCAGACACGACTGGGCGGATGCCACGACCAGGGACAACCTGGAGCATCTGGAGGTCAGCCAGAACGACGGTGCGACGACCGGCCGCGCCGGTTTGCTCTATTTGACCGATTCGGGGTTTGCCCCCTTTGCCAGCTACGCCACCTCTTTCATGCCGGAATTCGGCCTTGACGCCAATGGGCGGGCCTTTAAGCCGACCGAGGGAAAGCAGTATGAGGCCGGCGTCAAATACCAGCCGCCCGGCAGCAACAGTCTGGTGACGGCAGCCCTCTACCACCTGACCAAAAGCAATGTGAAGACCACCGATCCCGTTGATCCCCTGAATAGCGTTCAAACCGGCGAGCAGCGTTCGCGGGGATTGGAACTGGAAGGGGTGGCGGATCTGCGGACGGGGCTGAAACTACTGGGCAGCTATACTTTTACCGATGCCAAGGTGACCAAGAGCAATGATGTCGATCTCGGCAAGCGTCCGGTGACCGTGCCCCGGCACATGGCGTCCCTGTGGGCGGACTATACCCCGTCATCTGGGACGCTGGCCGGCCTGGGCGGCGGCGCCGGTGTGCGCTGGGTGGGATCTTCCTACGATGACTTGGCCAATACCCGGAAAAACGATCCCTACACGCAACTGGACGCGGTCATCCACTACGATCTGGCGGGCACCGCCACTGGCACCCGACTGGCGCTCAACGTCGGCAACCTGACCGATGAGCGTTATGTGACCTGCGAAAGCGGCTATTGCTATCGAGGTCAGGGCCGCACGGTGATCGGCAGCATCCGGTACCGCTGGTAGGAGTTTCTCCTTGGCTTGCTTCGTTGATGTCAATTCGCATTGATGCCTCTTCACGGGGCCGGGGATACTGAAATCGTCGAATCCCACCGGGGCCGGGGTGACCGGTCCCGCCGCCGGTCATCTGCCGAACGCTTCCTTGTCATGCAATGCAATATGCTGGGCGCACATCTCGAAAACGACGAACTGAACAACCGCATGGAGGGGGATGTCATCACGCCGGAATTTTTCCATGAGGAACCTCATGCGATTTTCGAGAAGGCGGTGCTTTTCGCGATGGGAGGCGACGCCGTCTGGAACGAGTTCTTCCAGCAGCATTTCCTCTCTTCTGAAGTGCCGCAGAATTTTTCGTTCGATTTGTTGCAGCCGCGCATATGCCTGGCGCTTGTCATAGTCCGTGGCTGAAAATGTCAGAAAATCATTGGCCGTCGCTATCAGGTTGCGGTGGTCTTCATCGACGGCGGGAATTCCCAGAATATCCGACGGATTCCAAGATATTTGAGAAATCCCGTTCTCCTGTTGCAGTGAAATATCGAAAAACGAGCAGTTCTTCCCGGACGACTTGGCTCGATAGAGCGCGGCGTCCGCGCGTTCGAACCACTGATGCCAATCATCCGAACTCAGGCCCAGGGAAAGACCGATACTGACGCTCAATGTGCGGTCGAGACCGGTTTCGATAGTGTTGATGGCCATCCTGAGCCGCTCGGCAACCTGTAGCGACTCGTCGACGCCGGCGCCGGGAAGAATGACGATAAACTCTTCTCCGCCCCATCGGCCGAGGATGTCGGTCTCTCGGATCGACTGCCCGCAAACGGTTGCCACCAGGCATAAAATGGAATCTCCCGTCGCGTGACCGAATGTGTCGTTGATAACTTTGAAATTGTCGATGTCGATGATCATCAGTGAGGACGGCGTTCCATAGCGGACAAGGCGCAGCAGTTCGGCATGTCCGACCTCGTCCAGTTTTCGGCGGTTCCATACCCCCGTCAGCTTGTCCGTCAGAATCATTTCCCGGTTCAGATGGTCGGTTCGCTCTTTGGTCATCAGCACGAAGCCAATGGCCAGGAAAATGAGTCCTGTCAGGGCGGACAGATAGAGCAGCGATTGCGACAGCGTCGAATCCGAGATGTTTTGAATATGGCTTTTTCCGGTGAGCGAAAAATATTCGCGGCAAAACATCACCGCCAGATTGAGGAGCACCGCAAAATCGACCATATATTGGCCCTTGCCAGGCGTGTTTTTCCGCTCCGCCGCCATCATCCGCAGGACATACAAGTCGACGCCGATCAGGACCATGCTGTTGCAGACAATCCGGCCTTCCGCATTGTCGATGAAAATGGCGGTGAAGAGGGCGGTCAATACAGCTGGAAGAAAATGGAGTATTTTTGGCATGTTTCGTCTATGAAACAAGGAAATGGCGTGCATGCTGAATGAAAAAAATAAAGAAATCATGATCTGGGCTGGCAGCAGGGAGGTTTTTCCCAGCCACGGTGATAATAAAATTATTAAATAGGCGGAGCCGTGCAGGATCATGGCATGTGAAAGTTGTTTCAGGCCACTATTGGGCTCCGTGGGTGAGGCCAGGCGTATTGATCCTCCCAAAGAAAAACTGATGATAAGAATGATAATAAAAACTGTCTGAATGTGTATCATTGCCGCGTCCGTTGAAATATTTTTACGGTTAAATTTTAAATTTGTAATTTTATGTGTTGGTTACGCAAGGTAAGCGAGCCTTGCACCGCTTATCATCTATTTTTTATTATTGTTCAAGATATTGCATTTGTAATAATTTTGCGACATTCAGTATAATTGCAGAGTATTTTTGTTTATTTCTTCCTGAGTTGCGTGACGCCCATTTCATGGCGCGAAACGGTTTTCCTTCATGAAAATGGCGCCAAGTAATACCAACTCTCGGTGATCGGAACCGATCACCGAGCCCTCAATCGCCGGGCGGGATACATCCGTATCCCTTGGCTTCGCGCCAACGATGGCGCGGGCCCTCAATGGGCCAAACCAAGTCTCGATGAGTCGTCCTCATCGAGACTTGGTATAATTCGATTTATCTTTTGGGATATGCTCGTGCCTGTGGCCGCCCAATCAACGGGGCTGTGGGGTGGGTTTCAGGTCCCCTTCAAATGCCCGGTGGGCAGGGCCGTCGTGTATTTGACCTGGGCCAGGGCGAAGCTGGTTCGGATGTTGGCCACCCCGGGGATGCGGGTCAGCACCTCGACCATCAGTTCCTGATATTTGATCAGGTCTTCCACCACCACCCGCAGCATATAGTCGGATTCGCCGCTCATCAGATAGCACTCCATCACCTCGGGACGTTCCCGGATGGCGGCGTCGAAGATCTCCAGGGATTGCTTGTCCTGCTGCTTCAAGGACACATGAACGAACACGTTGACCGCCAACCCCAAGGCCAGCGGATCGACCAGGGACACCGATCCCCGGATCACCCCTTGCGATTTCATCTCGGCCACCCGCCGCCAGCAGGGCGAGGGCGAGAGGCCGACCTTCTCGGCCAGGTCGGCGTTGCTGATCTCGCTGTCGGCCTGCAGGGCGTCCAGGATGCGGATGCTGGCCGGATCGAAACGGTCATGTGGGGCCGGCATGAAATTCCCTAATTTCTTAAGATATAGGTGAAATATACCTATTTTCGTTCTGTAATGACAGAGATAGACCGAAATTTCCGTCATTGTCCGGATACGATCACCGGCCATTAACCATTTTCGCCGGAGTCCTGGCCATGTCCGTCACCACCCCGACCGGGGCTTATGCCGCCGTTCCCAGGGTCACCATCACGCAATCGGCCCCCTGGCTGACGGTCATGGTGCTGTTCTGGGGCCTGAGCTGGCCGGCGATGAAACTGGCCGTCGGCGTGGTCCCGCCGCTGTGGCTGTCGGCCATCCGTTTCGGCAGCGCCTCGGCCTGCCTGTTCGCCCTGCTGGCCTTGCGCGGCGGCATCCGGCTGCCGCCGCGGGCGGACTGGCCCATTCTGGCCAGTATCGGCGGGTTGCAGATGATGGCCTTCACCGCCCTGGGCCTGACCGCCATGCAATATACCGATGCCGGGCGGGCCGCCGTGCTGGGCTACACCACGCCGCTCTGGGGCGTGCTGGCCGCCTGGGCCTTCGCCGGGCAGCGCCCCACCGCCTGGCAAGGCTCGGCGCTGGCGGTCGGCATGTCGGGGGTGGCGCTGATCTGTTCGCCGCTGGAAATGGACTGGGGCAACCCCAATGTGGTCAAGGGCAACCTGTTCCTGTTGCTGGCGGCCATCTGCTGGTCGCTGGTGATCCTGCATGTCCGCCGCCACCGTTTCATGTCGCGGCCCATCGACCTGGCGCCGTGGCAGATGCTGTTCGCCGCCATTCCGCTGGCGGCGGCGGCCCTGGTCTGGGAGGGCGTGCCCAGCCGGGTGGAATGGACGCCCGACCTGCTGGCGCTGCTGGCCTATATCGGTCCGGTGGCCACCTCGGCCTGTTTCGTCATTTCCACCGACCATGGCCGGCGCATCAGCACCTTCGCCATGTCCAACGTCACCATGGGCGTTCCCATCGTCGGGGTGTTGTCGTCTTCCGCCCTGCTGGGCGAGCACATCACCCGCCCGCTGGGATGCGGCATGGTCCTGATCGTCGCCGGGACCGTTCTGGCCGCCCTGGCCGTGCGACGCAAGGCCGTCAGCGATTCGATGGCGGCCGAGCGCAACGGCCGGCAAAGACGGGCCTGCGCCATGGGATGACGAAATCGCGGGCTGGCATTCTAAAATAAAAACGAATAAATATTGTCTTATCAATTCGTTTTTTAGCTATGTGCGCGAGGATCCCATGCGCTACCCCGATCTGGAGATCGATCTGCTTCGCGCCTTTGTCGCGGTGGTGGAAACCGGCAGCTTCACGGGCGCGGCCGAGGCGGTGGGGCGGTCGCAATCGGCGATCAGCCAGAAGGTGCTGCGGCTGGAGGAAATCCTCGACCGGCGGGTATTCAATCGGACCAGCCGGTCGATGAGCCTGACCCGCGAAGGCGAGCGCCTGCTGGCCGCCGCCCGGCAGCTTCTGGAATTCAACGATTCGCTGCTGCGCGACTTGCGTGAACCGGATACGGCGGGCACGCTGCGCCTCGGCATTTCCGAGGATTTCATTCCGGCCCAACTTCCCGCCCTGCTCGCCCGGTTCGGCCGCATCTATCCCGGCGTCCACCTTGAATTGATGACCGGCCTGAGCTGCCGGTTGCTGGAAGCTTATGACGGCGGGCTGCTGGACGCGGTCATCGCCAAAAAGGATGGGGCGGCGCAACGCGGCCGGGTGATCTGGCGCGAACCCCTGGTGTGGATGGCGGCGGCGGATTACCAGTCCGATCCCGCCCGGCCGGTGCGGCTGGTGATGCTGCCCCCGCCCTGTACCTACCGCGAGCTGATGATCTCCTCGCTGGACGGCCTCCGCCGCGACTGGGTGGCGGCCTGCACGGCGAGCAGCCTGATGGGCATTCAGGCGGCGGTGGCAGGCGGGCTGGGCGTCACCGTCCTCGGCCGTTCCTTCGTTCAGCCCCACATGCAGATCCTGCGCAGTCCCGAGCTTTGGCCGGTGCTGCCGATGACCGAGATCGTCGTCGTCGGCGAGGAGGGCCAGGGCGCCGCCCTGGTGCGGTCCCTGGTCGATTTCCTGACCGAGAGCCTGTCGGGGAACGAGGCCCTGCTGCGGGTCTCGTGAGGGCAGCCGATCAGCGGTCCCAGGCGCCGGTCAGGACTGTCTTTCCCCTGGCGCGGCCGCTTTCCACCAGGGCGTGGACCCGGCGCAGATTGGCGGCGGTGAGGGGGCCGGCCTCGTCGGTCAGGGTGGTGCGCAAGGTGCCGGCGTCCACCAGTTCGGCGACCTGGCCCAGCAGCTGATGCTGGGCGATCATGTCCGGCGTCTCGTAAAGTGAACGGGTGAACATCAGTTCCCAATGCACCGAGACGCTTTTGCGCTTCAGCGGGGCGATGTCCAGAACCTCCGGATCGTCGATCAGGGCGAGCCGCCCCTGGGGGGCGATGATCTCGCCGATGACCGGCAGGTTCCTGTCGCTGGCGGTCAGGCTGGCCACATAGTCCACCTGGGCGATGTCCAGGGCCTTCAACTGGCCGGGCAGGGAGGCATGGTGATCGATGACATGGTGCGCCCCCATCTCCCGGCACCAGGCGATGGTCTCGGAGCGCGAGGCGGTGGCGATGACGGTCAGGCCGGTCAGCCGGCGGGCCAGTTGGATCAGGATCGAGCCGACGCCTCCGGCGCCGTTGATGATCAGCAGCGATTTGCCCGGGCCGGACTCCGTCCGGGTGACGGCCAGCCGTTCGAACAGCAGTTCCCAGGCGGTGATGGAGGTCAGGGGCAGCGCCGCCGCCTCGGTAAAGGACAGCGAACGGGGCTTCCCGCCCACCAGACGCTCATCGACCAGTTGGAATTCCGCGTTGCTGCCCGGACGGGTGATGGCGCCGGCGTAATAGACCTCGTCGCCGGGGCGGAACAGGGTGACCCGGGCGCCCACCGCCTCGACCACGCCGGCGGCGTCGAAGCCGAGCACGCGGGCCTCCCCCGCCGGCGGCAGGGCGCCGGCCCGCAGCTTCACATCCACGGGATTGACCGAAACGGCCCGCACCGAGACCAGCAGGTCGCGGGGGCCCGGCTGGGGCTTGGGCAGGTCGAGGTCCACCAATGCGTCATCGTCGGTGATGGGCAGGCAGGCGCGATATCCAATGGCCTTCATGATCGCGGTGTCCTTCAAGTCTCGGGTTGAATGTCGATGACCACCTTGCCCCGGGCCTTGCCCGAGCCGAGATGGCGATGGGCGTCGGCGGCGGTTTCCAGCGTGAAGCGGGCGGGATCGATCAGCGGGCGCAGCCGGCCTTCGTCGGCAAGGGCGGCCACCCGGCGCAGGATGTCGCCATGGGCTTCGCGGCCCGTTCCCTCCAGCATGGGCAGCAGCATGAACACCACATGCAGCGACAGGGCCTTGGCATGCAGCGGCGCCAGATCGGCGGTGGTGCGGGCGTTGGTGGTGGCGATCCGGCCATGGCTGGCCGCCGCCGCGAAGGAATTGGCCAGGTTGGCGCCACCGACCGTGTCGAATACCAGGTCGAATCCCCGCCCGCCGGTCAGGCGCCGAACATAGGACGCCACCTCCTCCTCGCGGAAATTGATGGTGTCGTCCGCGCCCAGATCCCGGGCGATGGCGGCCGCCTCGGCCGAGGACACGCTGGCCGCCACCCGGGCTCCCCTGGCTTTGGCCAATTGGACGGCCACATGGCCGACGCCGCCGGTGCCGCCGTGGATCAGCACATGGTCCGCCGCCGCGAGCGCCGTCCGTTCCAACCCTTCCCAGGCGGTGATGGACACCAGGGGCAGGGCGGCGGCTTCACGCATGGACAAGGTCCGGGGTTTATGGGCGACCAATCTGGCGTCGGCCACGATATAGTCCGCCAGGGTTCCGCCATGGCCGCGCACGCCGCCAGCGCAGCCGAACACCTGGTCGCCGGGGCGGAAGCCCTGGACATCGGGCGCCACCGCCTCCACGGTCCCGGCGAGATCGGCGCCCAGGATGGCCGGCAGATCCGGTCCGATGGGCAGCCCCTCGCGGATCTTGATGTCGATGGGATTGACCGACGCGGCATGGATGCGAAGCAGGACGGTTCCCGGTTTCAATGCGGGTTTCGCCACGTCCGTCAGCTTGAAATTCTCCGGGCCGCCGTGCCCGGTCAGGATTTGTGCGCGCATGGAAGCCCTCCGCTGATTTCACGGCAAGCCTCTCTCAGCGGGATTAAAAAACAAAACGAATAAATATTATTTTTGTTATCAGGAAAGCGAATTGATCGGGGCGTAGGCGTCACATGGAATCTTAGGGTTTGGAGCGATAACTTCGCGACACGCCCTCGGGCGGGTGGACATTTGGCAATCGGCCAGATTCTCTTCGTCCTCTTGATCGTTCCGGTGCGCTCCAGCTTTTGATGAACCACCAAGGCACCAAGACACCAAGGCGTCTTTCGGATCATCCGGCTGCGGTCAATCTGCGCCGCAGGCATTCGGTCGACAGTCGATGACGGGACGGGAAAATGCCGGTGCTATACCGCCACCTTGGTGCCTTGGTGGTTCAAAATATTCGGGGTTTCCTTTCATGCCATTGGGGAGCCAGAGGCAACGGGAGAAGTCTTAAGGTGCCCCATCAAGAGGGCATGGCCGTCATGAATGTCCACGCGCCCTAAGACAGCCCCGCCCCGTCGGCGTGGCCCGCCTTCCTTCGCCGCCGGCCGTCCGGCGATCGGCTGTGATAGACATAAAGAAAGATCAGGCCCGCCGGCGCGATGAAAACGGCCACGAACCAGCACATCCACATGGTGAGGAATTTGAAGAGCAGGAGAACGAGGGCGTTCATATAGAACTTGTTCCTGCCCAGGATGAAACTCACCAGGCCTTCATAGGCGAAGCGGGAATAGGGATAGAGCAGGGTATTGGCGACGACGACCAGCCAGGCGTGAGGCGTCACGGTGGGCGGATGCGGACAGTTCACCAGGATCAGGATGAAGATCCCCGGAAAGATCAGGGCGAAGACGAACTGCCGGAAATAATAATAGGCCGACAGTCCCCCGAAGGTCTTGGCGATCACCGAACGCATCTCGGCCCCCCTTATGGCCCCTAATACCAACTCCCGGTGATCGGAACCGATCACCTCTGCCCTCAATCGCCGGGCGGGTTTCTCCGAAACCCTGGGCTTCGCGCCAATGATGGCGCGGGCCCTCAATGGGCCAGACCAAGTTTCGATGAGTTATCCTCATCGAAACTTGGTATTACGACGTGATTTCCTGCACCACGTCGAATCCTTCGAACTGCGGCGGCCCCAGATACAGGCCGGAGGAGCGGCTGGTGCCGCCATGGGCGCGGCGGAAGGCTTCCGAGCGGGTCCAGTCCTCGAAATGTTGGCGCGACTCCCAGACGGTGTGGGAGGCGAACAGGACGTAATCGTCGGCGGCCGGTCCGCGCAGCAGGTGAAAGGCGATGAAGCCGGGAAGGCCGGGCAGATGGCTGTCCCGCTCCTTCCAGATCCGCTCGAATTCGTCTTCCTTGCCGATGGTGATGCGGAAGCGGTTCATCGCGATAAACATGCCGGGCGCTCCTTAACCTGAAAGGGAGGAACGGCCACTGTAGCCGAGCGGACCGGCGGAGGGGAGGGGGGATCGCCCCTCCCCCAACAGGCCCTTAAGCCCGAGCGGCGCTTGAGCCCGCTGGAGCGGAGCGGCAGCGTCATATGAAACTAAGGGATTGGAGCGATTATTTCGCGACAAGCCCTTAAGCCCGAGCGGCGCTTGAGCCCGCCGGAGCGGAAGCGTCATATGAAACTAAGGGATTGGAGCGATTATTTCGCGACAAGCCCTTAGCGGATCACCCCTTGGCCGGCGGCGATGGCCAGGTCGAAGACCGGGCTGGGCAGCAGGCCGAGGATCAGCACGACGGCGCTCAAAATTCCGGCGCCGACAAGGCTGAAGGCGCTGGTGTCGGGTTCGGCCGAGCCGGCGGCCACGGTTTCCTCGGTATAGGCGTGGCGGACCAGCGACAGATAGTAGTAGATGGCGAAGGCGCTGTTCACCGCCAGCGTGATCACCAGCCAGTTGTAGCCGTGGTTCCAGGCCGAGGTGATGAGGAACAGCTTGCCGATGAAGCCGACCGACGGCGGCAGACCGACCAGGGCGAAGGCGCCGACGGCCAGCGCGAAGGCTAGCACCGGGGCCCGCTTGTAAAGCCCGTTCAGATCGTCGAGCTTGAGATTGCGTCCGTCGGACGCGACGCGGCTGACCACCCAGAAGGCCAGCAGATTCATCGCCACATAGGCCAGCGCGTAGAAGGCCGCCGCCGCCATCCCCTCGGCGGTGCCGGACACCAGGCCGACCATCACATAGCCAGCATGGGCCACCGAGGAAAAGCCCAGGATCCGCTTCACATCCTTCTGGGCCAGCGCGCTCAGATTGCCCAGCGTCATCGAGATGGCGCCCAGCCAGGCCAGCAGGGTGGTGATCTCCAGGCCCGGCGTCAGGAAGGCCGACAGCCGCACCAGCACCACCACGGCGCCCAGTTTGGGCAGGGTGGCGGCGAAGGTCGCCGTCTCGTTGCTGGTGCCCTGATAGACGTCCGGGCACCAGAAATGGAAGGGAAACAGCGCCAGTTTGTAGAACATCCCGCCCAGGAACAGCGCCAGGCCGATGACCGCCTGCGGCGAGTTGGCCCAGGTCCAGGATTTGCCCGTCAGTTCGGCGATGTAGGTGGTGTGCTGGCCGGCCAGCACGTAGGACAGGCCGTAAAGGGCCAGCGCCGTGGCCACCGCGCCGAACAGGATGTATTTGATGCCCGCTTCCGCCGCGCCCTTGTCGCGGGCGCGCAGCGAAATCACCGTATAGAGGCTGTAGGACGACAGTTCCAGGGCCAGATAGAGGGTGAACAGCTCGGTGGAGGAGGAAAGCAGCATCAAGCCTTCCGCCGACAGGGCCAGGAACAGGAAATAATCGCTGCGCTTGTTCTCGGGCAGGGTCGGCTGGCGCGAGGCGTTGGAGACGGTGACGAAAAAGCCGATGGCGATGGCCAGTTTGAAGAACTGCGACAGCGCGTCGACCTGGTAGACGTCATGGAACAGCAGTCCGCGCGCCGGGAAGCCGGCGACGGCGGCGACGATGCCCAGGGCGGCGAACAGCGGAACCCAGCGGCCGGGGCGGGGTCCCTTGGCGCCGTCGCCCATGCTTTGCAGGAACAGCGCCAGAATCAGCAGAAACTGGAAGAGTTCCGGAATGATCAAGGCCGGATGCAAATTCACGACGCTCTCTCCCTAGTTTTTCGTGGCCGGCGCAACGGCGCCGGCAAGGCCGGCGAGGGCGTTCGCCGGAACATGGTCCAGCACCGCCACCCGGCGCTGGTCGTAATCGGCCAACAGCTTGTCGACCGAGGGGGTGATCATCTGGAAGAACAGGCTGGGCGCCAGGCCGATGTAGAAGACCATCACCGCCGGCACCACCAGGAACAGCCATTCGCGGGGGCTGAGATCGCTCCACTCCTTGGCCGCCGACGGCTGGCCCCAGGCCAGCTTGAGGCCGACGCGGAACATGTAGGCGGTGGACAGCAGGGCGCCGGGCACCAGCAGCAGGCCGACCAGCAGGCTATGCTGGAAGGCGCCGACGAAGACCAGGATCTCGCCGACGAAGCCGTTGGTCGCCGGGAAACCGAAGGAGGCCAGCGAGAACAGGCCCCAGAAGAACATGAAGGCCGGCATATATTTGCCCAAGCCCAGGATCTTCTTGATCTCGCGGCTGTGGCTGCGCTCGTAGACGGCGCCGATCATCATGAACAGGCCGCCGGTCACCACGCCGTGGTTCAGCATCTGGAACAGCGCGCCTTCGACGCCCCGCTGGTTGAACAGGAAGATGCCCAGCGTGACGAAGCCCATATGGCCGACCGAGGAATAGGCGACCAGCTTCTTGATGTCGCTCTGGCCCAGGGCCACCGCGCCGCCGTAGAGGATCGAGGCCACCGAAACGACGATCATCATCGGCGCGAAATATTCACTGGCCGCCGGTGTCAGCGGCAGGCAGAAGCGCAGGAAGCCGTAGGTTCCCATCTTCAGCAGGATGGCCGCGAGGATGACCGATCCGGCAGCCGGGGCCTGCACATGGGCGGCCGGCAGCCAGGTGTGGAAGGGGAACATCGGCACCTTGATGGCGAAGGCCAGGGCCATAGCCAGGAAGCACAGGATCTGGAAGCGGAAGCCGAAGGTCCGTTGCATCAGTTCGGGGATCGAGAAGGTGCCGCCCTCGATGCGGAAGGCGACGATGGCGACCAGAAGCAGGGTCGAGCCGGCCAGCGTGTAGAGGAAGAACTTGATCGAGGCGTACCGGCGCTGATCGCCGCCCCAGACGGCGATCAACAGATACATCGGGATCAGCATGGCTTCCCAGAAGACGTAGAACAGCACCAGATCCATGGCGGTGAAGACGCCGATACAGGCCGAGGTCATCACCAGCAGGCAGAAATGGAACTCCTTCGTCCGCTTGGCGATGCCGGTCCAGGAACACAGCACGCAGAGCGGCAGGGTGGCCAGGGTCAGCCAGACCATCAGGATGCTGATGCCGTCGACCGCCAAGTAATATTGCAGACCCCACTGCGGCACCCAGGACAGGCGCTCGACGAACTGGAAGTCGGCGCCCATGCGGAAAGCCGTCAGCGGCAACGCCAGGACGATTTCGAGAAGGGAGGCGGCCAGGGTGAATTTGCGCACCAGCCCGTCGCCCTTGATGAAGAACAGAGCCGCCGCCGCCAGAAGCGGCAGGACGATCAGGCTGCTGAGAACCGGAAAGGGGAAAACCAACGCCATCACTCCTTAACCCAGGTACCAGACCAAGCCGAAAATCAGAAGGAAGAGCACGCCGGTCATGGCGAGATAGTTCTGCAGATTGCCGCTTTGCAGCTTCGCGCCCAGCCGTCCGACGTCCGACACCGTGATGGCGGACCCGTCGACCATGCAATCGATCACCGAGCGGTCGAACCAGGCGCTGACCCACCCCAGGACTTTCAGGGCGTTCAGGCCGATCACGCGGTAGACCTCGCTCCACAGGCCGTCGATCCAGGCGATCGGCCGGCAGATGACGAACAGCAGGGCCTTGCCGATCAGACGATAGAAATAATCGAAGTCGAGATTGACGCCCGGATGGGTGACGAGGAGGCCGCGCAGCAGATAGGTGGCCAGACCGGCGAAGCCCAGCAGGAGCAGCGCCTGCAAGACGTTCCACGCCGCCCAGGGCTCGTAGGGCACGTCCACCGCATAGGGCAGGAAGTGGTAGAGCATGTCGGGATGGACGCCTTGGGCGATGCACAGGACGGCGGCCAGGGCCATGCCGGCATACATGTTCCAGGGCAGGGGCTTCCAGACCGGTTCCGGCCCGGCGTCGGCCGGACGGCGGCGCCAGAAGACGAAATAGGGAAGCCGGATGCCCACGGCGATGAAGGTGCCGACCGTCGCCACTTCGAGGGCCAGGGCGATCGCCGTATGGTGCGCGGCGGCGGTGCCGGCGATGGTCATCGTCTTGGTGACGAAGCCGTTGAACAGCGGCATGCCGGAAATCGACAGCGAGCCCACGGTGAAGAAGAGGGTGATCCACGGCAGGCGGGAGGCCAGGCCGCCCAGCTTTTCCAGCCGGTCGGTGCCCAAACCCTGGATCAGGCAGCCGATGCTCATGAACAACAGGCTTTTGTAAAGGATGTGGGCGTAGGCGTGGGCGGCGGCGCCGTCCAGGGTCATCGCCGTGCCGACGCCGATGCCGACCGCCATGTAGCCGACCTGCGAGATGATGTCATAGGCCAGGATCCGCCGGGCGCTGTTGGCGATGATGGCATGACCGACACCATAAACCGCCATCACCGCGCCGGCCACGGCCAGGATCTCCCAGCCGGCGAAGCCGCGGGCCAGCACATAGACCGCCGTCTTGGTGGTGAAGGCGCACATGAAGACCGCGCCGGCCACGGTGGCGCGCGGATAGGCGTCCGGTAGCCAAGCATGCAGCGGCACCACGGCGGCGTTCACGCAGAAGCCGATGAGGATCAGCCAGTCGTAGAGGGCGGCGCCGTCGGCCGGGATATGGTCGAAGGCGAAACTGCCGGTGGCCTGGTGGCGCAGCAGCAGTCCACCCAGCAGGAACAGTCCGCCGACGGTATGGAAAAGGAAATAACGGAAGCCGGCCAGCGTCGATTCCCGCGACCGGTTCAGGAAAATCAGGAAGGTCGAGCCGATGCTCATCAGCTCCCAGAAGACGAACAGGCTTAGGTAGTCGCCGGCGAAGACCGAGCCGAAGCTGCCCGCCACATAGAGCGAGGCGGCGATGTGGCTGCCCTTGTCGGGGACGTTCAGCGCATAGGTCATGCCGATCAGCGACATCACGGCGAAGACCTGGGCGAAGATCAGCGACAGCCGGTCGACGCGGCCCAGGATCACTTGCTCGCCCAGATAGGGCAGCACCGCGTGAACCCCGGGCGTCATGGTGAAGACGCTCCAGAGGGCGATCACCGGCGGGATCAGCAGCAGCCATTTCCATTGCCGTCCGGGCAGGAACGGCAGGATCACGGCGAGGACCAGAAAGCCCAGGCTGGGATGGAGGAAGCTAGATGTCGCCATAGAAGTCTTCTTTGCGGGCGATGAGAGGACGGACGATCTTTTCGAGGATCAGCAGCAGGACGAAGCCCACGACCAATCCGAAGGCGGCGAAGGCGCCGGGATAGGCATCCCAGCCGAAATGCGCCTCTTCCGGGCGGATCATCAGGTTGAGGCCGAGAAGCAGGACGAGGGCGGCGAAAAACAGGTTCCGCCACAGCCTGTGCTGTTTTCCCAGCCGATCGAACAAGGCGCCGAGACTGCTCATGGCCATTTCCTAATAGTTCCCGAAGACGCGGATGAAGTCCTGAAACATCTGCGGATAGAAGCCGAGGATCAGGGAGACCAGGGCCGTGAAGCAAAGCGGCACGACCATGGTGAGCGGCGCTTCCCGGACATGGTCGATGTCGCTCACCGGCGCCTTGAAGAAGGCGCGGTAGAAGATCGGCACGAAATAGCCGGCGTTGAGTGCCGTCGAGGCGAGAAGGGCGATCATCAGGGCGACCTGGCCGGCCTGCAGGGCGCCGTTGACCAGATACCATTTGGAGACGAAGCCGGCGACCGGGGGCATGCCGATCATCGACAGCGAGGCCAGGCCGAAGGCGCCGAAGGTCCAGGGCATCTTGCGCCCCATGCCGTTCATCTGGCTGATCTTCTTCTGGTGCGTCACCACATAGATGGCGCCGGCGGCGAAGAACAGGGTGATCTTCGAAAAGGCGTGGTTGGCGATATGCAGCAGCCCGCCCTGCACGGCCATCGGGGTCAGGAGCGAGACGCCGATGATGACGTAGGAGAGCTGGCTGACCGTCGAATAGGCGAGCCTGGCCTTGATGTCGTCCTTGGTCAGAGCGATCAGCGAGGCGACGACGATAGTGAAGGCGGCCAGATAGGCGGTGGGCAGGTCGAGCCCCAGACTGTGCATCGTCTCGACGCCGAATCCCGACAGGATGACCCGGCTCAGCGAGAAGACGCCGGCCTTGACCACGGCCACGGCATGCAGAAGGGCGGAGACCGGAGTCGGCGCCACCATGGCCGAGGGCAGCCAGTTGTGGAAGGGCATCAGGGCGGCCTTGGCCAAGCCGCAGAGGAACAGCACGTAGGTCAGCCGCACCAGATTGGGATGATCCGCCACCACCTGGGCCGGGAACATGCCGTCGGTCACCGAGACGAGATTCATCTCCAGCGTGCCGCACAGCACATAGGTCAGCACCATGGCCGGCAGCAGGAACAGCTTCGAGGTGCCCATCAGATAGACCAGATATTTCCGCGCGCCGGCAAAGCCTTCCGCGTCCTGGTGATGGGCGACCAGGGGATAGGTGAAGACGGTGATCACCTCGTAGAAGAGGTAGAGCGTGAAGATGTTGGCGGCGAAGGCGACGCCGAGGGCGCCGAAGATGGCGATGGCGAAGCAGAAATAGTAGCGCGTCTGGGCGTGTTCCTTGAGGCCGCGCATGTAGCCGATGTTGTAGCTGGTGGCCAGGCCCCACAGGAAGGGGGCGATCAGGGCGAAGACCATGCCCAGTCCGTCCAGCGCGAAGGTCACCGTAATCCCCGGAAGGATGGTGAACATCTGGTAGGAATAGACGTGGCCGGCGAGGATGCCCGGCACGAAGGACAGCACCGAAAGGAAGGTCAGCGCGGCGGCGACGAAGGAGACGGCCTCGCGCCGGTTCTCGTTGCCCCGGTTGAACCAGATGGCGAAGGGCGCCAGCGCGGTGAGGCCAAGCGGCAGGAGCAGGCGGGCGCTTTCGATGGAAGCGGGCATGGAGCTATTCTTTCAACGTCGAGATGGCGTCGGTTTCGACGGTGCCGAAACGGCGCGAGACCACGATGATGATGGCGAGAACCAGGGTGGCCTCGGCGGCGGCCAGGCCCATCACCAGAAGCGTTCCCAACTGGCCGAGGACGGCATTGGCCTCGGTGAGCTGGGCGGCGGCGACGATGGACAGTCCGGCGCCGTTCAGCATCAGCTCGACACTGATCAGCATGCCGACCAGGGTGCGGCGCACCACGATGCCGTAAAGGCCGATCACCAGCAGCAGAAGGGCGACCAACTGATAGAGGGTGAGGGCGCTCATTGCTTTTCCTTCCGTTCCCAGGTCAGGACGACGGCGCCTGACATGGCGACCAGGAGAATCAGGGAAATAAGCTCGAAGCTTAATGAGTACTGTTCGAGAAGGCCGGTTCCCAGGGCCGGCAATCCGACTTCCACCGGCAGATCCCTGGCGGCGCCGGGATGGCGGATCAGCACCAGGGCGAGGCCGACGGCCGGTACCAATCCGGCGAGCAGGGCATTGAAGCGGTGCCTGATGGTGACGGGCCGGGCCTCCTCGCCCTCGCCATCGGCGCGGGTCAGCATGACCGAGAAGAAGACCAGCACGCAGACGGCGCCGACATAGATCAGGATCTGCATGAAGGCCAGGAACGGCGTGGCCAGCAGCAGATACATCCCGGCGACGCCGAAGAAGGTGACGACCAGCCCGACCAGGGCGCGGACCAGACTCTTGCTGCTCACCGCGACCAGGGCGCCGCCCAGGATGATCAGGGCGTGAAGGGCGAAAGCGATTTTTGCCAGAATTTCCATGATCAGCGCTCTTGGAGCTTTTGAACCTGTTCCGGCGTCGGCTTCAGCGACCCCGGATAGGGAATGAGCAGGTTGTGCAGGAAGGCATCACGGCTGGTGCCAACGGCATTGAGTTCGTGCGAGAAGGTGAGGCAGCGCGGCGGACAGGCTTCGACGCACATGCCGCACAGGCTGCACAGCGAGAAATCGTTGATCCAGATCACCGGCTCGCGCGGGGCCACCGGGCGCTCGACTTCCTCGCCGCGCGCTTCGGCCTCCTGGAAGGTCTTTTCCTGCTCGGGCGTGATGACCGGCGCCGGGGCCTTGACCACGGTGATGCATTGGGACGGACAGGCGCCGACGCAGATCATGCAGGCCGTGCACTTGGATTTGGTCGCATCCCGGGGATGGGGCACCAGGGCGATGGGGCCGCGATAGCTGTCGGTGAGATCGGTGGGGACCTGCTCGCGCGGGTAATGCACCGTCACCTGGGGCCGGGTGAAGTTGCGGCCGGTGATGCGCAGCCCGACCACCAGGCTCCACAGATCGCCGATCGGCTCGAGGACTTTTCTGATCATGCTCATGATGTTCCGCGAAGCCTTTCCTAGAAGACCTTCATGAGGAAGACCGTCCCCAGAAGATTGAGGGTCGCCAGGGGGATGAGCCATTTCCAATTGATGTTGAGCAACTGGTCGAAGCGTACGCGGGGATAGGTCCAGCGAACCCAGATGAACAAGGCGAGCAAGGCATAGACCTTGATCATGAACCACCACACCCCGTCGATCCCCGGACCTTTCCAGCCGCCGAGGAACAACGCCGTGCAGACGCCGGAAACGACGACCATGTTGGCGTATTCGGCCATGAAGAACATGCCGAAACCCATGCCCGAATATTCGGTGTGGAAGCCGGCGGTCAGTTCGGACTCGGCTTCCGGCAGATCGAAGGGCGCGCGGTTGGTCTCGGCGAAGGCGCAGACCAGGAAGATCAGGAAGGCCAGCGGCTGGGTGACGATGTTCCACTGCCAGGGCCAGGAGCCCTGTCCCTCGACGATGGTCGAGAGATTGAGGCTGCCCTTCTGGAAGGCGATGCAGAGCACGGCCAGCAACAGCGGGATCTCGTAGGCGACCGATTGCGAGACGGTGCGCGCCGCGCCCAGCAAGCCGAACTTGTTGTTCGACGCCCAGCCGGCCAACATGGTCGACAGCACGCCGATGCCGGCGAAGGCCAGGATCAGTAGCAGGCCGAGATTGACCTCCTGGACCGTCACCACCGGCCCGAAGGGCATCGGCACGAACAGCAGCAGGACCGGAAACACGGCGAGCACCGGGGCCATCCAGAACAGGATGGGATCGGCGTTGGTCGGCGTGAAGAGCTGCTTGCCGATCAGTTTTCCGGCGTCGGCCAGAGGTTGGAGAATTCCATGCGGACCGACCTCGAAGGGGCCGGGACGGCGCTGGATATGCCCGGCGCCCTTGCGCTCGGCATAGACCAGGACCAGCACATGGATGCCGACGAAGGCCATGATCGCCACCATGCCGATGACGATATGGATGAGTTCGGAGGGAATTGCCGCGAGGAAAGTCATGGGATTCACCTGTCGATCTCGGGAATGACCAGATCCAGGCTTCCCAGGATGGCCACGGCGTCTGCCAGGATGGTGCCCCGCGCGGCTTCGGCGTAGGCGCTTAGGTTGGAGAAGCAGGGCGAGCGCAGCTTGACCTTGTAGGCGAACTCCCCGCCATTGCTGACCAGATGGACGCCGATCTTGCCGCGCGCCCCTTCAACGGCGAAATAGGATTCGCCCTTGGGCGCCTTCCACAGGACCTTCGGCGCGTTTTTCATCAGCACCGGTCCGGCGGGAAGGGCGGCCAGGGCCTGCTCGATGATGTTCAGGCTCTGCTCCATCTCGTCCATGCGCACCAGGTAGCGGGCCATGGAATCTCCCTCGGTGCGGACGGCGACCTGCCAGTCCAGACCCTCGTAGATGGGGAAATGCTCCGCCTGGCGAACGTCGTAGGCCAGCCCCGAACCGCGCGCCACGGGACCGGTGACGCCATAGCGCCGGCACATGTCGGCGTCCATGACGCCGACGCCTTCCAGGCGCTTCCTCAGGATGACGTTATCGGTAACCAGATCCCGGTACATCGGCAGACGCTCGCGCATCTTCGGGATGAAGTCGCGGACGGTCTCGATGAACTTCTCGCTCAGGTCCGTGCAGACACCGCCGATGCGGAAGGAGGAATGGGTCAGCCGCGATCCCGTGGGCATCTGGAGGATGTCCAGCAGATGTTCGCGATCGTCGAAGGCGTACATGATGGGGGTGATCGCCCCCAGATCCAGCGTGAAGGCGCCCCACCACAGCAGATGCGAGGTGATCCGGTTGATCTCGGTGGTGATGACGCGAATATATTGCGCGCGCTCGGGCACCTCGAAGCCGGCCAGCCGTTCGACGGCGCCGACGAAAGCCCAGTTCCAGCCCAGCGCGTGGCCATAGTCGATGCGCCCGGTGTTGGGGATGAACTGGGAGAGGGTTTTCACCTCGCCCATCTTCTCGTGCATGCGATGCAGGTAGCCCAGCACCGGTTCGGCGCGGATCACATATTCGCCGTCCAGCTCGACGATGACCCGCAAGACGCCGTGGGTCGCCGGATGTTGCGGGCCGAGGTTGAGGATCATCGTGTCCTCGCGGGCGCCCTTCTCGAAGTTCCGATTGTAGAAGTCACCCTCGGTCACGCCCAATTGTTCGTAATGCATGGTCGTTCCTGTCGATCCTTGAGGCCAGTGCCCGTCAAGCCTCGCCCGTCTCGGCCAATTTGGCCGCCGGGGTGAGCAGGGTGAAATCCGCCGCCGCCCGCAGGGGCTCGGCCGGCGGGAACAGATCCCACAGGAAGGCGCGTTGCGCCTCGGTCTTCTGCAGGGGATGCTCGGTCATGTCGGGCGCCAGCAGCAGCGGCACCGGGTTGGGATTGCCGGTGAAGGTGATGCCGTAGAAGTCGGTGGTTTCGCGTTCATGCCATTCGGCGCCCTGGTAGACCGAGGCGATGGATGGCAGTTCCGGCGCCTCGTGCGAGGTGAGCACGCGCAAGGCGACGCGGCCGGGACTGTCTATATGATCGAAGTGATAGACCGCCAGATAGCCTTCCTTGGCGTCGATGGCGGTGAGATCCTCTAGGAAGTAGTTGGCGCGATAGAGCAGTTTGACGGCGGGCAGCAGATCGGATTGCGCCAGGAAAACCGACCAGGCGAGCCCGGTCTTGGCCGGATCGCATTTGACGAGGTACTGAACCTTGATGGTGCCGAACAGGGAGTCGATCATTTCGTCTCTCCCGACGCTTCCGACGCTTCCGGCCACCAGCGGCGCCCCGTGAGCTTCTTCTGGATTTCGAAAAGTCCTTCCAGCAGCGCCTCGGGCCGGGGAGGGCAGCCGGGAACGTAGACGTCGACGGGGATCAGCTTATCGACGCCCTCGACGATGCCGTACTGGTTCTCGAACTTGAAGGGTCCGCCCGAAATGGCGCAGTTGCCGAGCGCCAGGACGAAGCGCGGCGCCGGCATCTGCTCGTAAAGGCGAACCACCGAAGGGGCCATCTTCTTGTTGACCGTGCCGGCGACGATCAGGAGATCGGACTGGCGGGGCGACGGCCGGAACACTTCGGCACCGAAGCGCGAGATGTCGAAGCGGGCCATGCTGGTCGCCATCATCTCGATGGCGCAGCAGGCCAGGCCGAAGGTCATCGGCCACAGCGACATGGCGCGACAGATGTCGAGGACGTCATTGACCGCCTTGATCCGGACGACCGGGGGGACGATATGGGCGCCGCCCTCGGTCTGATAATCGGGGGCGATCAGAGTCGGATCTTGCGTGGCCACGTGAACACCCCTTTCGCCCAGAAATAGACAACCGCCAGACCAAGGAAGAACAGGAAGATCAGAATTTCGAAGAAGGCGTCCCAACCGACGGTCCACCGATATTGGGTAGCGACCGGGAAGAGGTAGAGGACGTCGACGTCGAAGGCGAGGAAGATCAGTGCGTAGACGTAGTAGTTGACGCCGAACCGGCCCCGGGCATTGCCCAGGGGAACGATGCCGCACTCGTAGGGCATGCCCATGTCTCCACCTTTCGCCTTCGGGGCGAGAAGGGATGCCAGGGCTAGTGGGCCACCGGCAAAAAGGGCGCCCAGTACGAGAAAAAGTATGATGGCGAGATGCAGCCAACTGAAGACCATGAGTCGACCCTTTTAGGAAGCTGATCAGTTCATAAGCATATAAAATTATGTTTTATTAACCTTATACTTTCGTATAATTTCTTTAACATATTGGTATTTTTACTAATAATTTTAAGTTAGCCATAAATAATTTTGGCTAATTTGGAGCACTCTGTCTATGCCAGAGATACCTGATGGCTTCCCCTCAATACCTTAACTGCAAATTTTTCATGGCTATTAAGTGATTGTGATCGCGAAGTCAAATCCAGACTGCACGGGCTTCGTTCGCCGATCTCATCGCGTGCGGTATTCGAATACCATCTATGGACTAACCGGTCCAACCGTTTCCATCCGATTGTGCCGCGCTTGGCCAGTAAAATCAGGGACAAGCCGTCCAAGTGCTTCGGTCGGAGATTCTCAAGTTTCGGGGGGACAAAATTTTCTTCCGATCATAAGCTGTTTAAAATTCCAAGACCGGGAGGGAGCGCGATGAAAATAGGTGTTCCGAAAGAGATCAAGATCGGCGAATACCGGGTCGGATTGACCCCGGAAAGCGTCGCCGAAATCGTCAGTCACGATCACGAGGTGCTGGTCGAGACGGGAGCCGGCGCGGGTATCGGCTGCGGTGACGACAGTTACCGCGACGCCGGCGCGGTGGTCGTCGCCAATGTCGCGGCGATCTACGAGGGTGCCGAACTGATCGTCAAGGTCAAGGAGCCGGAAGAGGCCGAGCGGCGCCTGCTGACCGAGAAGCATGTGCTGTTCACCTATCTGCATCTGGCCCCCGATCCGGTTCTGACCAAGGATCTTTTGAACAGTGGGGCCGTCTGTATCGCCTATGAGACGATCACCGACGATCACGGACATTTGCCGTTGCTGGCGCCGATGTCGCAGGTGGCTGGCCGCATGGCCATCCAGGCGGGTGCCAACGCCCTGGAGAAGGCGTGCGGCGGCCGCGGCGTCCTTCTGGGCCGGGTGCCCGGCGTTCGCCCCGCCAAGGTCACCGTGGTGGGCGGTGGCGTGGTCGGCGAAAGCGCCATCGAGACCGCCATCGGCCTGGGGGCCGAGGTGACGGTGCTCGACCCCAACCTGGAATTGCTGGAGCGTTTGGCCAAGCGTTTCGGCTGGGGCCTGCGGACGGTCAAGACCAACCGCTCGGCCATTGCCAGCAGTGTCGCCGAATCCGATCTGGTGGTCGGCGCGGTGTTGATCATGGGAGCGACGACGCCGAAGGTGGTGACCCGCCAGATGGTCGCCGCCATGCGGCCCGGATCGGTGGTGGTCGACGTCTCCATCGACCAGGGCGGTTGCTTCGAAACCAGCCGCCCGACCTCGCATGCCAGCCCGACCTATGTCGAGGAGGGCGTCGTTCATTACTGCGTGGTCAATATGGCCGGCGCCGTGCCTTGGACGGCGACCTACGCCTTGAACAACGCCACTCTGCCCTATGTCCTGCAAATCGCCGACGAGGGATACCGCGCGGCGCTCCTTTCCTCGCCGCATTTCCTGTCGGGTCTCAACGTCCATCACGGATGTCTGACGGAACCCTCGGTTGCGCGCGAACAGAAACTGGCCTTCATGCAGCCCGAGGTCGCCCTGGCCCGGTAAGGCAAAGAACCGTTAGAGGAAGAGGCGGCGGAACAGAAGTGTCCGCCGCCTCGAAAAATCTTAGAGCGGTTTGCGATCGTATTGAATCATCGTTTTTTCCGTCACCCCCGGACTTGATCCGGGGGTCCATGGATTGCCGGGTCAAGCCCGGCAATGACGAAAGGGTAAGTGACCCAACCTGGTCGCAAATCGCTCTAGCTTCAGTGTCTTCCCAGCCAGGGGCCGAAGGTCGAGCGGATATTGGGGTCGATATCGCCGTTGAAGCCCTTCACCAGATCCTCGACCATGTCGTAGAGCAGCTTGTCGCGGTCGTTCAGCTTCATGCCTTCCTGCTCGGTCTGGCTGCGGGTCTGCTTGCCGGTGACCTCGGCGGTGACGAACTGCTTGTCGTCGAGCATTTGCAGGGCGACGTCGACCGACATGTCGACCCGGGCGGCCTGTTCCCTCTTGAACATGCCGGTGAAGCCCTTGTCGGTCTGGAGGGGTGTTTCGGTGGCCGAGGCGTCGCGGATGACGACACGCAACGTCCCGGTGCGGCCGATCGGCTGCAGGCGGTCCTGGACCCAGCGCTTCAGGGCGCCTTCCGGCGAAACCGGCATGTCATATTCGATATGCGGCGCCTGTGCCGGCGGCTGATATTGCGATACCACTTCGATCCTGCCGATATCCAATTGCACGGGTGGCAGATTGCGGAAGGTGAGTTCCGGGAAGCGGTGCATCGGCGGGGCGGACGAACAGGCGGCAAGAAGGGAACAAAAACCGATCATCAGGGCAAGGTGACGCAAGGACATGGCGGGATACTCGCTGGCTGACAAATGAACGGGCAAACGCCGGGTCAGGATTGGTAAAGGCGATCCAGATCCGTATTCGCAAAGACATAGCGCGATTTGCAGAACTCGCAAACCACAACCACGTCTCCACTGTCGTCGCGCATCGATTCCACTTCCTTGCGTGGAAAGGATTTCAATGTTCCCGCGACGCGTTCGGCCGAGCAGCGGCAGTTTGCCGCCAGAGGCTTGGGGTCGTGCGGATGCAGCCCTTCGGCGTGATAAAGCCGATGCAGGAGCGCCCCGACCCCGACTTTCGGGCCGAGCAGTTCGTCGTCGCGAACGCTTGCCGTCAGGATGGCGGCGCGGTTCCAGGCCTCGTCGGCTTCTTCCGCCGTGAAGATCGGGCTGTTCTGTCCCAACGGCATGCGCTGGATCATCACCGCGCCGCCCCGCCAGCCGTCGCTTCCCATGGGCGCCCGGACGGCGGCCTGGAGATGGGTCTGAAGCTGTTCCGACTGTTCGAAATAGCGGTGCGCGCACTCCGCCAGGGTTTTGCCTTCCAGCTCGACAATGCCCTGATAGCGGTCGGTATCCGGTCCCTGGTCGACGGTGAAGGCTAGATAGCCCTTGCCGATCAGGCCGGGCACCACGGCGCCGCCGGCGGCCAGGGCGGTGGCCAGCTTCCCGGCATCGAAGCGGGCATAGCCGCGAAGGTCCCCGGCGCTGGTGACGTCGGCGACGATCAGCGGAATGGCGCCGTCGGCTTGAATTTGCAGGGTGAAGATGCCGTCGAATTTCAGGGCGCCGGCCAGGGCCGCCGCCAGGACCAGGGTCTCGGCGAGCAATGCCGCCACCGCCGGCGGATAATCGTGCCCGGCCATGATCACGTCCAGGGCCGGGCCCAGGCGGACGGCCCGCCCGCGGATGGCGCCGGCGTCGATCAGAAAAGGCTGAATAAGATCGTTGTCGATGCTCACAACAGGCACCAGGACAGGACCCCCTTCTGCACATGCATGCGGTTCTCGGCTTCGTCCCAGACCAGGGACTGCGGTCCGTCCATCACCGGATCGGTCACTTCCTCGCCGCGATGGGCCGGCAGGCAGTGCATGAAGACGGCGTCGGCCTTGGCGCGCGCCATCAGGCCCTGGTTGACCTGGAAGGGGGTCAGAAGATTGCGGCGGTTGCTTTCGTCGAACCCCATCGAGACCCAGGTGTCGGTCAGCACGCAGTCGGCGCCCTGAACGGCCTCCACCGGATCGGTGGTCAGCAGAACCTTCGCCCCCTTGCCGCGCGCCCAGTCGACGGCTTTGGGGTTGGGCATCAGGTCGGGCGGGCAGGCCAGGCGCATCTCGAACTTGAAATGCGCGGCGGCTTGAATCCAGGTGGCGGCGACATTGTTGCCATCGCCGCTCCAGGCCACGACCTTGCCTTCCAGCGAACCGCGATGTTCCTCATAGGTCATCACGTCGGCCATGACCTGGCAGGGGTGGGTGTCGTCGGTCAGCCCGTTGATCACCGGAACCGTGGCATAGGCGGCCAGTTCCGTGAGCTTTTGGGGATCGTTGGTGCGGATCATGATGGCGTCGACATAGCGCGACAGCACGCGGGCGGTGTCGGCGATGGTTTCGCCGCGTCCCAGTTGCGTGTCGTTGTGGGTGAGCACGATGACGTCGCCGCCCAGCTGCCGCATGCCGGCCTCGAAGGATACGCGCGTGCGCGTCGACGGCTTTTCGAAGATCATCGCCAGAATGCGCCCCTGCAAGGGCCGGGCGCCATATTCGCAGGTCCCGTTCTTGTAAGCCTTGCCGAGCTCAAGAATGCGCCGCAGCGTCGCGGTGTCGAAACGGTCGAGGTCAAGGAAATGCCGTAAGCTATTCATTCAGGCTGCCAGTTCTTTGCACGCGGCGTCGATGATTTCGGCCGCTTCCGCGATATGCGCGGGTTCGACGATCAGGGGCGGCACGAACCGCTCCACGTTGTCGCCGGCACCGACGGCCAGCAGGCCGCGGTCCAGCAGGGCCTTGTTGAGGGCGGTGTTTGGCACCTTGCATTTCAGGCCTTGCAGCAAGCCGGCGCCGCGCTGGTCCTCCAGCACCTTGGGATGGGCCTTGACCAAGCGTCCGAAGGTATCCCACAGGAGCGATCCCATCTTCTGGACATGCTCCATGAAGCCGTCGGCAAGCAGGATGTCCAGGGTGGCGCCGGCCGCCGCCATGGCGAGAGGATTGCCGCCGAAGGTGCTGCCGTGGGAACCCGGGGTCATTCCGGAGGCCGCCTTTTCGGTGGCCAGGACGGCGCCGAGCGGGAATCCGCCGCCCAGGCCCTTGGCGGTACCGAGGACGTCGGGCGTGATGCCGGCCCATTCATAGGCATAGAGCTTGCCGGTGCGTCCGTTGCCGGTCTGCACCTCGTCCAGCGCCAGCAGGATGCCGAACTCGTCGGCGACGGCGCGCAAGGCCCGCAGATAGTCGAGGCTGGCCGGAACGATGCCGCCTTCGCCCTGGACCGGTTCGACCAGGATGCCTGCCGTATGGGGGCCGATGGCGGCGCGCAGTTCGTTCAGGTTGCCATAGGCGACCCGATCGAAACCGTCGACGATGGGGGCGAAGCCCTTCAGATGCTTCTCCTGGCCGCCGGCGGCGATGGTGGCCAGCGTCCTGCCATGGAAGGCTCCGCGCGCGACGATGATGCGGTTGCGCTCGGGGTGACCGGCTTCATAATGGTACTTGCGCACCAGCTTGATGACGCCTTCCATCGCTTCGGCGCCTGAATTGCAGAAGAAGACGGTGTCGGCGAAGCTATGGGCGATCAGCCGGGCGGCCACGGCTTCCTGGCCCGGAACGCGGTAGAGGTTCGAGCAGTGCCAGAGCTTTTCGGCCTGGGCCTTCAGCGCGGCGACCAGATGGGGATGGGCGTGGCCCAGCGAATTGACCGCGACGCCCGAGCCAAAATCCAGATAACGTCGTCCCTCCGTCGACACCAAATACATTCCCTCGCCCTTTTCAAAGGCGATGTCGGCGCGCGAATAGACTGGCAAAACGGTAGAAATCACGAGCACTCTCCCGAACGCAAAGTGGGCACCGCAAAGGGGCCGCGCTCACGGAAAGCGGCAGAATATCGGCGCGTTCGTCTTAAAAGTCAACGAGCTCCTCGCGGGACGCGAGGAGCTTGACTTTATATGGTGTTCCTCAGGCGCCGGGCGGGGCCATCCGGCCCCTTGGCTTACGCGCCAACGGTGGCGCGGGACCTCAACGGCCCAGTCGCGGGCGATGCCCGCTCCGGTTTATAATTTTGTCCCTCAGACGCCGGGCGCCGGCATCCGCCGGCTTGGCTTACGCGCCAACGGTGGCGCGGGGCCTCAACGGCCCAGTCGTGGGCGATGCCCGCTCCGTTCCTCGTCTCCACCGTCTTTATGTATAACCCGACCGGAGCCGGCGTAGCCGGTGACTAGCGCGTTGAGCGTGCCGCAGCTTATGCCGGGAGCGTCAGCGGAGGCATAAGCGAGGAAAGCCAAGGGGCCGGATGGCCCCGCCCGGCGCCTGAGGGCTATTTAAAAGCCAAGGGCGCGAATGCGCCCGCCAGGCGCGTAATCAAGCCTTCAGCTTATAACCCGTCTGGAACATGCGGAAGGCGACCAGACCCAGAAACAGATCGGCGAGGCCGACGACCAGGGCGCCGATGCCCAGAGAGCCGTCGGCATGGCCGATGAACCCATAGCGGAAACCGTCGATCATATAGAAGAAGGGGTTGGCCAGGGCGAACAGGTGGAAACCTTCGGGCAGGCGGTCGATGGAATAAAAGGTGCCGGACAGGAAGGAAAGCGGGGTCACGATGAAATTGGTGACCGCCGCCATATGATCGAATTTATCGGCCCAGATGCCCCCGATCATGCCGAGCAGCGAGAGCATCAGGCAGGCCATGACGCCATGATAGAGAATGACCAGCGGATGGATGATCGGCAGATGGACGAAGCAGGCCATGGCCAGGGTGACGGCGATGCCGACCACCAGGCCGCGGATGACGCCGCCCAGGGCGAAGGCCACCGTCAGTTCCAGCGCGGAAAGCGGCGGCATCAGGACGTCGACGATGTTGCCCTGAACCTTGGCGATGATCAGCGACGAGGAGGTGTTGGCGAAGGCGTTCTGGGTCATCGCCATCATGACCAGACCGGGGGCGAGGAACTGGGAGAACGGTACGCCGCCGACGTCGAGCGAGGCCCGGCCGATGGCCAGGACGAAGATCGCCAGGAACATCAGGGTGGTCACCACGGGGGCGACGATGGTCTGGAAATAGACCTTGACGAACCGACGCACCTCCTTGGCGGTGAGGGTCCAAAGACCCAGCCAGTTGACGGCATTCTGGCGGCGCGGCCCGATCTGTTGCGGGAAGGTGGCCTGCGATTGGGCGGGGGGCGTATCGATCATCGTCATGATGAGCCGAAATCTGCGCTATGCTGAGCCGATGAGCAAGCCCCGTCCACCAAAGCGGATCTCGAAAACCTCTCTCGAAAACGCCGCTTTATTTTATCTCGAACGATTTTCCGCTTCGGCCGAAGGCCTGCGTCGCGTCCTGATGCGCCGCGTCGAGCGGGCCGCCCGCGTTTTCGGCGACGATCCGGCCGACGGCGCCGTCCTGGTCGATGACCTGGTGCGCCGCTACCAGGCCAGCGGTCTGCTCGACGACCAACGTTATGCCGAAGGCAAGAGCCGGAGTCTGTTGCGGCGCGGCTGTTCGCCAAGGGCGATCCGTCAGGACCTGGCCCGGCGCGGCCTTGAGGCTTCGGTGATCGACGAGGCGTTGCAAGGGTTGGCCGCGGATCTGGCCGAGGATGCGGTGACGCTCGACCGCGCCGCCGCCGAGGCTTTTGTGCGCCGCCGCCGGCTGGGTCCGCATCGTCCACCGGACCTGCGCGCCCAGAATCGCGATCGCGACATGGCGGCCCTGGGGCGTGCCGGCTTCTCCTGGGAAATCGCCCGCGCGGTGCTTGGTGGGACCGGCGACGGCGACGAATAGCCCGGTTTCCGCTCCATGCCGGTGCCCCCCTGGGGGCGATCGGGGCAAGGGAGAGCGAAGGGGCGTTGGATTTTGGCGAGGGATTCGGCTACTACTACCCCTCTTTGCGATTTGTCTTTTGGAAGTACGTGGATTTTGACTATGGCGAGCGAGAAGTCCCTCGATGATCTCCGGCAGGAACTCGACCGTATCGATGATGCCTTGCATGATCTCCTGATGCGGCGGACCGAGGTCGTCGTGCAGGTCGGAGCGGTGAAGGGCATCGACAATGCCGCCCTGCTGCGACCCGGACGCGAGGCGGAAATCCTGCGCAGGCTGGTGTCGCGCCATCATGGCCGTTTCCCCAAGGTGTCGTTGCTGCGCATCTGGCGGGAAATCATCGGCGGCATGATCGGTTTACAGGGCGATGTCTCGGTCGCGGTGTATATGCCCGATCGGGGCGCCGGCTATCTTGAACTGGCGCGCGATCATTTCGGCGTGGTTCTGCCGATTACGCCTTTCCGTTCGGCGGGACAGGTGACCCGGACCGTTGCCGAGGGCAGCGCCACCGTCGGCATCATGCCGATGCCCGATCGCGAGGATGTCGAAGCCTGGTGGATCAGCCTGATGGGCGACAGCCCCGATCTGCCGCGTATCATCGCCAGGCTGCCGTTTTCCGGTCCCGGACCGGGCCGTGGCGACGGGCTGGAGGCTTTGGCCATCGGCCGGCTGGCGCCCGAGCCCACCGGATACGACCGATCCTGGCTGGCTCTTGAGACGGCGCCCGATATCAGCCGTGCCCGGCTGCGGTCGGTCCTGTCGGCCGCCGGCATCGAGCCGACCATGCTGGCCGCTACTCAGCGGACCGAGGAAAACTGGCTGCATCTGGTGGAGGTGTCCGGCCATCTGGGGGCGGACGACCGCCGGATCCGCCGTCTGGTCGAACTCAAGCAGCCGGTGTTCCATGCCGTCGTGCTGGGCGGCTATCCCGTTCCCTTCAGTCAGGAAGATTTGACCGACTGAGTTCTCTCGAACCCAATAAGAAGACCAAAATGACGTCTCCCAAGCCTCGTCCCGGTATTCTGGACATCAATCCCTATGTCGCGGGGACGTCCAGGCTGACCGGCATCGACCGTGTGATCAAGCTCTCCTCCAACGAAGGCGCCCTGGGACCGAGCCCGAGGGCTTTGGCCGCCTATCAGGCGATGGCGGGCGAGATGCACCGTTATCCGGACGGACATGCGGTGGCTTTGCGCGAGGCTCTGGCGGCGCGGGATGGATTGAAGGCCGAGCAGATCGTCTGCGGCGCCGGTTCCGATGAACTGCTGCAGCTTCTGGTGCGCGGCTATGCGGGTTTCGGCGACGAGGTGCTCTACAGCCGTCACGGCTTTCTGGTCTATCCGATCGCCGCCAAGGCCAGTGGGGCGACGCCGGTCTTCGCCGAGGAGATCGATCTGACCGCCTCGGTCGATAATCTGCTGGCCGCGGTGACCGAGCGGACGCGCATTCTTTTCATCGCCAATCCCAACAATCCGACGGGGACCTATCTGTCCGTCTCCGAGATGAGGCGTCTGCGCGACGGATTGCCCGGCCATGTTCTGCTGGTCATCGATGCCGCCTATGCCGAGTTCGCCGACCGCAACGATTACAGTCCCGGGGCCGATCTGGTCGAGACCTCGGAGAATGTCGTGATGACGCGGACGTTCTCCAAAATTTACGGCATGGGCGGTCTTCGTCTCGGTTGGGCCTATTGCCCGCCGGCCGTCGCCGACGTGCTCAATCGCGTCCGTGGTCCGTTCAATGTCTCCTCGGCTGCGCTGGAGGCCGGCCTTGCGGCGGTGGAGGACGGCGAATTTCTCGATCTCGCCCAACGCCACAACAGCTATTGGCGGGCCTGGTTCGAGGAAAAGGTCAGAAGTCTGGGCCTCGAGACCATTCCCAGCGTGACCAATTTCATCCTGGTCCGCTTTCCCGGGGAAGCCGGACGCGATGCCGCCGCCGCCGACGTCTTCCTGCGCGGCAAGGGCATCATCGTGCGGGCCATGGGGACCTACGGCCTGTCCGACTGTCTCAGGATCACTATCGGTCGTGATGACGAGATGCAGGCGGCCGTGGCGGCGCTTGCTGAATTCCGGGGGGCGTGATGGCAGTACTGTTCGACAAGGTGGCGATCATCGGCATTGGCCACATCGGTTCTTCGCTGGCCCGCGTGATCAAGCGGGATGGATTGGCCGGACGGCTGGTGACCCTGGATTCCAACTCTCTGCACCGGGCCAAGGCTCTGGAACTCGGTATCGTCGACGCCGCCACCGATGACGTCGCCGAGGCCGTCGGCGACGCCGATCTGGTCGTTTTGGCGACGCCGGTCGGAACCTATGCCGATCTGGCCGCGGCCATCGCCCCCCATCTCAAGCAGGGCGCCATCGTCAGCGATGTCGGATCGGTAAAGATGGCGGTTCTCCGCGATGTCGGTCCGCATCTGCCGGAGGGCGTGTCGTTCGTTCCCGGCCATCCCATCGCCGGCACTGAGCACTCTGGGCCGACGGCGGGCTTCGCCGAACTGTTCCAGGGGCGCTGGTGCATCCTGACGCCGCCCGGTGGCACCGCCCAGGCGGCGGTGGACAAGGTCAGGGCCATGTGGGAATCGGCGGGCAGCACCGTTGAGATCATGGAGGCCGCGCATCATGACCGGGTGCTGGCGATCACGTCCCATCTGCCGCATCTGATCGCCTATACCATCGTCGGCACCGCGACCGATCTTGAAACCACCCTGCAGCAGGAAGTCATCAAGTTCTCGGCCTCGGGCTTTCGCGATTTCACCCGGATCGCCGCTTCCGACCCGGTGATGTGGCGCGACATCTTCCTCAATAACCGCGAGGCGGTGCTGGAAGTCCTGCAACGCTTCACCGAGGACTTGACCGCCCTGCAACGGGCGATCCGTTGGGGCGAGGGGGACAAACTGGAAGAGCTGTTCAGTCGCACCCGCGCCATCCGTCGCTCGATCATCGACGCCAAGCAGGCGTAAGTCCTGTCGTCATTTACCGCTCTTCCGGTGTTTTGGTTTCGCGATTCAATCAAAAGACGTCATGCCCGTGCTTGACACGGGCATCCACGTGCCCGCTTCAAATGACCTCGGCCGATCTATGCAATCATGGATTGCCGGATCAAGTCCGGCAATGACGGTTGTTGGTTGTGGTCACCACAAGAATATGGGCGACGCACAAACTGTGCCGGACAGCCGTGGGTTATTTCCAGCCATGACGGGCATAAGTAATCGGCCCTGAAATGAAAAGACGAAAATGTATGCCCCTCTCCCAAGGGCCGCGTCAGAGCCCGTTGTGGGTTTCCGCCGCGGCCGAGACGATGATGTCTCCGAATTCCCTCAGGAAGACCGATCCTTTGACGGTGCGCTGGATCAGCACGCTGCGGCGGTCCGTCTCGTCGACCTTGCGACGGATCAGGCCATATTCGCTCAGACGGTCGAGGGCGCGGGTGATGGCGGGTTTGGAGATGTTAAGGGCCGTTGCCAGCCCGCGCACCGTGTGTGGCGGCGGGGTCAGGTAAACCGTCAATAGCAAAGCCATCTGGCGGGCCGATAAGTCGGGCGCCTCGCGGCGCACGCTCTCAACGATTGCACCGCGCCAGAGGTCGAGAGCTTGAACTGCCTTGAGGTCGACGCCCATGATCCATCCGTTTCATTCCGCGCACGAAATTAGCCGAGCCTTGCTTCGGCGGCAATCCTCATGACGGGTATCTTTGCGCTATCAATCGATATAAAGCGCGAATTGCCATCGCCTCGCCGCCTTCCGGGCGTCCCGGCCGGGCCGATGGGTTCCAGGCGAAGATATCGAAGTGGACCCAGGAGGTCCCCGGCGAGACGAATTCCTGCAGGAACAGCGCCGCCGTGACGGCTCCGGCGTAGGGGCTGTCGGGGGCGTTGTTGATATCGGCGACCTTGCTGTCGAGCAGGCGGCGGTAGCTCTTCCACAAAGGCAGGCGCCAGACGGGATCATGTTCGGCTTCGGCGGCGGCCAGAATGGCGGCGGCCAGATCGTCGTCCGGGGTGAACATCGCCGGCAGATCGGGGCCCAGGGCGGTGCGCGCCGCGCCGGTCAGGGTTGCCAGGTCGATCAGCAGGTCGGGTTTCTCGCTATCGGCCTCGGCCAGGGCGTCGGCCAGGACCAGGCGGCCTTCGGCGTCGGTGTTGCCGATTTCGACCGACAGGCCCTTGCGCGACGTCAAGATGTCCGAGGGGCGGAAGGCGCTTCCCGAAACGGCGTTCTCGACCGCCGGAACGAGAACACGCAGGCGGACCGGGATTTTTGCCGCGATGATCATGGCGGCCAATCCAAGGACATGGGCGGCCCCCCCCATGTCCTTCTTCATCAGCTTCATGCCGGAGGCGGTCTTCAGGTCGAGGCCGCCGCTGTCGAAACAGACGCCTTTCCCCACCAGGGTCACCTTGGGGGCGAGAGCCTCGCCCCATCGCAGATCGAGGAGGCGCGGCGGCCGGGACGACGCGCGGCCGACCGCGTGGATCAGCGGATAGTTCCGCTCAAGCAACTCGTCGCCGATGATGCTGGAGAGGCTGGCTCCCGTCCGTTCGGCCAGCAGGGCGGCGGCCTGGTTCAGTTCCTCGGGCCCCATGTCGGAAGAGGGCGTGTTGACCAGGTCGCGGACCAGGCGCACCGCCTCGACGGTGCTGGCGACCTCGGCCCGGTGGGCGTTTTGCGGCCAGACCAGGCGGGGACACTCCGGCGGCTTCCGGTCCAGATAGCGGGAAAATTGATAGCCGGCCAACGCCCAGGCCAGTGCCGCCCAGTCGGCGGACGCCGGGGTGAGCGGCGGTTCGATGCGATAGACGCCCTTGGGCAATTTGACCGGCAGGTGGGCCCAGCACCAAGGGTCCCCCTCATCCCAGCCGAACAGCACACGCTCGACGCCGCCCGACGCGCCGGGCAATAGGCAGATGGTTCCGGCCTCGGCGGTAAAGCCGGTGGTTTCGACCCAGCGGCGTTCGGCTTCGGTTCGGCCCTCCATCCACGATTTCCAGGTCTCGCGGGTTAGCGGCACGATGGGCAGCGCCGCCGTCGTTTCTTCTTCGCACAGTTGGTCCGGCACGGTTCGCTCCACCTATGATCGGGATAACCGACAGAATGGCCAAAACTGGGAGGCAAGGGAAGGGGGCGCGCCGAAAGATCGATCATCGAAACGCATGGGTGGGTTGCGGTGCGGGAACCGGGGCGTCCACTTTCGTCTCCCCCGCTCCCGGCACTCTTGCCGAGCGGGACGGCGTCGCTATGATGCTCGCTCCAATGCCTGGAAGGGGAACATCATGGGCAATCTTGTTCTTGTCATCGGCACCAGAAGCTGGTCGTCCTGGTCGCTTCGTCCCTGGCTGGCCCTCAAGCAGGCCGGGTTGCCTTTCGAAGAGGTGAGGATCCGTCTGCGCCGCCCGGAAAGCCGGACGGAGATCCTTGCCCATTCGCCAAGCGGCAAGGTGCCGGTTTTGAAGGACGGCGGACTCGTCATATGGGATTCTCTGGCCATCTGCGAATATGTCGCCGAAATCGCCTGCGCCGTGCCCCTGTGGCCCGAGAACAAGGGGGCGCGGGCCGTGGCGCGGTCGGCTTGCGCCGAGATGCATTCGGGGTTTCCGGCCCTGCGCGAGCATCTGTCGATGGATGTCACGCAGAGCTTGCCGTTGCCCGAACTGCCGCCCGAGGCCGTGGCCGACGTGGCGCGGGTGCAGGCGCTGTGGAACGATTGTCGCAGCCGTTTCGGGGCCGGGGGCCCCTTCCTGTTCGGCCGCTGGTCGATCGCCGATGCGATGTATGCTCCGGTGGTGACCAGGTTCCATACCTATGGCGTCCCGCTCGATGCGGTCAGCACCGCCTATGTCGAAGCCGTCCTCGCCCTGCCGGCCCTGCAGGAATGGGTCGACGCCGCCAAAAGGGAAGCTTAAGTGCCAGTGAATCAACAGGCACTGAGCCCGAGCGGCGTTTGAGTCCGCCTTAAGCGGAGCGCAGGCGTCATATGGAATCTTTAAGGTTTGGAGCGATAATTTCGCGACAAGCCCTAAGCGGGTTTCACGGAAAGAGGCCTTTCACCCGATAATATCGCTCGGCGCCGGCATGCAGGGGCGCCCCCAGGCCGAAAAGCGCGGTGGAGAGTTTGATCTTGCCCGCCTGCGACAGACTTTCGGCCAGAAGGGCCGTGGTGGCCGGGTGCCACAGGGCCCGGGTCATGTTTTCGACGAGGGCGTCGGGCACATCGGATGCGGTCACCAGGCTGATGTCCAGTTGCACCGTCGCCACGTCGTCCGGCACTCCTTCGTAAAGGCCGCCTGGGATATGCGATGAGGCGAGCAGGGGATTGGCTTTCATAAGACGTTCCGAGCCTGCTCCATCGATCGGAACCAACCGGATGGGCATGCGCCTCGACAATTCCGTCACCGTGGGAACGGGTGCCCGGTCGATGACGAAAAAAGCGTCGAGGGTCCCTGCCGTCATGGCGTCGGAGGCCAGTGCCGAACGCAGGAACTGCGCCCCGACATCGCTTTCCTTGATCTTCCAGGCGGCGAGAAACTGACGGGCATGGAGCAGGGTGCCCGACCCCGCCTCGCCCAGGGAGACGCGTTTTCCCTTGAGATCTTCCGGGCCCTTGATCCGGGCTTCGGCGCGAGCCACGAGATGCAACTGGCTGGGATAAAGATTGGCGATGGAGCGGAGGGTGACCACCGGTTGCCCCTGAAAGGGCGGCTGTCCCCGGACCGCCCATGAGACCACGTCGCTTTGAACCAGCGCGGCGTCCAACCGGCCGTCGCGGATCGCCTCGATATTGGCGAGGCTGCCGCTGGTGACGCTGGCCACGGCGATCAGGTTGGGCACGCCGCAACTGCCGCCTTTCTCGCAAGGCGGGGCGCCGGGAGGGTTGCTGAGGGCGCTGGCGATCAGCCCCCCCACCGGGAAATAGCTTTCTCCCGGCGGACCGGTGCCGATCCGCAGATAGCGGAGATCCTCGGCCCAGGCGGCCGAACCCATCGCGGCGAGAAGAATGGCCGGCAGGGCGAGCAGAAGCGCGATACAGGCAATACCTATATCGCGGCAGATGTCCCGCCGGTGGCCATTGTCAATCATAAATTGAATCCCGTCCCACCTTCTCAGTTAATGACAAGCGCCGCCGGTTGGCAACCGTCAGCGTGCGAAGGGGCGCGAAAGTCCTGATCTTCCCGGATTTGGGGGATGTCCAAGCGCCTTGCACCCCATCCTTAGGGTGATATGATCTAATTTCTGGCTGATCCTTCCTTCGGTTGTCTCTCATGGAGCGAACCTCTCCCGGTCTGCTGCAGAGGGGGGTGGAGTCGGCTTTTCGTTCCGGTGACGGTTGCCGGAATGCCTCCGGAGGTGACCAATAGTGCATGTTTCGCCGGCTTCCGTTGAAACCGAGCCAAAGGTTCTTCCATGATCATCGGGTCCGCCCTGGCCGGCCTTCTGCTGCTCGGTCTTTGCGCCATTCTCCTTCACCGGCTGACGCGCGTGCACGAACTGATCTATGCCGGCTGTCTGGTGGCGACCGTGGTCCTGGTCGGCGACGGCCTCTGGCATATCGTCCAGTCCGGTCACGAGGAGGTCCCCTCGGTCGTGCTGCCTTTCGGTCTGCCCTGGCTGCACGCCCATTTCCGTCTCGACAGCCTGTCCGCCTTTTTCCTGGTGGCGATCAATTTTCCGGCGGCGCTGGCCAGCCTGTTCGGCATCGGTTACGGCGGGCATGTCCCGCACCCCGGTCGCGTGACCCCGCTGTTCCCGCTTTTCCTGTTCGGCATGAACGGCGTTCTGATCGCCGACGACGCCTTCGTCTTTCTGGTGTCCTGGGAATTCATGTCGCTGTCGTCCTGGCTGCTGGTGCTTTCCGATCATACCAACGAGGAAGCGCGCAAGGCCGCGATGGTCTATCTGGTGATGGCGGTGTTCGGCACCTTCTGCCTTTTGCCCGCCTTCGGCCTGCTGGCCGGTTCCGGCGGCGCCTACACCTTCGCCGCCATGCGCGCCGCCCATCTGCCGGCCCTGGCCGGCAGTCTGGTGGTGTTGCTGGCCCTGCTGGGGACCGGTTCGAAGGCCGGCCTCGTCCCTTTGCATGTTTGGCTGCCCCTGGCCCATCCCGCCGCCCCCAGTCACGTTTCCGCCCTGATGTCGGGTGTGATGACCAAGGTCGCCATCTACGGTCTGATCCGCATCCTTTATGACCTGCGGGGCGATGTCGGATGGCAGTGGGGGTTCGTCCTGATGGTGGTGGGGGCCGTTTCGGCGGCGATGGGCGTGCTTTACGCGCTGATGCAGCGGGATTTGAAGACGCTGCTCGCCTATTCGACGGTCGAGAACGTCGGCATCATCTTCATCGCGCTGGGATTGGCCCTCGCCTTCCGCGACCATGGGGAGCTCGCGCTGTCCGCCCTGTCGCTGGTGGCAGCACTTTACCACGTGGTCAACCATGCCCTGTTCAAAACCCTGCTGTTCCTTGGGGCGGGGGCCATTCTCCAGGCGACCGGCGAGCGCAATCTCGACAGGTTGGGCGGTCTGCTGAACAGGATGCCGATAACCGGTTTCACCTTCCTGATCGGCGCCTGCGCCATTTCCGCCCTGCCGCCGCTGAACGGCTTCGTCTCGGAATGGCTGGTCTTCCAGAGCCTGTTCAAGGGACCGACGGTGGCCCATTGGGCCATGCGCTTCGGCGTTCCGGTGGTCGGCGTCGCCATGGCCCTGGCCGCGGCCTTCGCCGCGACCTGCTTCGTGCGCGCTTTCGGCATCGCGTTTCTTGGCCGTCCCCGCACGCCCGAGGCCCGGCATGCCCGCGAAGTTCCCTTGAGCATGCAAGTGGCCATGGCCGTCCCGGCCTTCTTCTGCCTTTGCCTCGGCGTCTTTCCGGTGACGGTGACCTCCGGCATCGCCACGGCGGTCGAGCCCCTGGTGAGGGTCAAGCTTCCGGCCGCCATGCTTGGGTGGCCCTGGCTGTCGCCGGTCAGTCTGACGGCGGGATCCTATTCGGCGACCATGGTGTTGCTGACCGGCGCCGCCCTGATGGTCACCACCTTGCTGGTCGTCCATCATTTCGGCACGCGCAAGATCAGGCGCTTCCCCCTCTGGGATTGCGGCCATCCCGAGGATATCGTCAACGCTCAATATTCGGCCGACAGTTTCGCCCAGCCCCTGCGCCGCGTGTTCGGCAGCGTGGTGTTCCGGGCCCGGGAGGAGGTGGAGATGCCTCCGCCCGGCGAAATGGTCCCGGCGAGGTTCTCGGTCACAATGATCGATCCGGTGTGGACCGGCCTCTATCTCCGCATCGTCAGGATCGTCGATGCCATCGCCGACCGGGTCAATGTCCTGCAGTTCCTCACCGTCCGGCGCTATCTGCTGATGATGTTCCTGACGTTGGTGCTTCTCCTTCTCGTCGTCGCGGTGCGCCAGCAATGATCTCCTTCCTCTTCGGCGTCTTTCATACAGGGTTGGTGCTTGCGGCGGCGCCGCTCGTCATGGGAATCGTCCGCCTGACCAAGGCGCGCCTGCAGGGCCGGCGGGGGGCGTCGGTGCTGCAGCCCTACCGCGATCTGTGGCGACTGCTGCAAAAGGAATCGGTGGTGGCGGACTCGGCCTCCTGGCTGTTTCGCATCGCCCCTTATCTGGTGTTCGTTTCGGTCTGGCTGGCGGCGACCATCATGCCGACCTTCACCACCGACATGCTGCTGACGCCGGCGGCCGATTTGATCGCCCTGGTGGCGCTTCTCGGCACGGCGCGCTTTTTCACGGCGTTGGCCGGACTCGACGCCGGCACGGCCTTCGGCGGGTTGGGGTCGAGCCGCGAGATGTTCGTCGCCTCGATCGGCGAGCCGGCCATGCTGATGGTGATTTTCAGCCTGTCGCTGCTGACCCACACCACGTCGCCGGCCCAGATGGCCGCCTACGTGATGAGCGGGCATGTCGGCATCGAGGTGTCGGCGGGATTGGCCCTGGCCGCCATGGTGATGGTCGCCATCGCCGAAAATGGCCGCATTCCGATCGACAATCCCACCACGCATCTCGAACTGACGATGATCCACGAGGCCATGGTGCTGGAATATTCCGGCCGTCATCTGGCCTTGCTCGAAGCGGCGGCCATGGTCCGTCTGCTTCTCTTCATGTCGATCATTTCCTGCCTGTTCTTCCCGTGGGGCATCGCCGGTCCCGACAGCGGCCTGCTGGAGGTGCTGTGGGGACTGGCCGCCTGGGCTCTCAAGGTCGGGCTGCTGGCCGTGGTGCTCGGTTATTTCGAGACCATGCTGGCCAAGATGCGGGTCTTCCTCATTGCCGATTTCCTGGGTGGCGCATTGTTGCTGGCCTTGCTGGCGACGATCTTTCTTTACGTGTCGGAGGCCGTGTGATCAGCGTGCAACAACTCCCGTCCCTGGAGCGCTATGCCTATGACATGGCGCATCTGATCGGCGCGGTCATCCTGATGATGAGTTTCGGCCTGCTTTATCAGCGGCGCATGACGGCGGTGATCCGCACCTATTCGTTCCAGGCCATGGTGCTCGCCCTGGCGGCGGCCTGGCAGGCTTTCGTCCAGGAGGCCCCGCATCTCTACGTGTCGGCGCTGATCGCTCTGCTCTTCAAAGGCGTCGCCGTGCCCTTCGCGCTCGATTGGCTGGTCCGGCGCCTAGGGATCCACCGTACCGTCGAAACGGCACTCGGCATCGGGCCGACGATGATCGCGGGCGTCGCCCTGGTCGCGCTTTCGATCGTCCTGGTCCTGCCGGTTACCGCCTCGGCGGCCGCGATGACCCGGGAAAATCTGGCGCTGGCCATGTCGGTGGTGCTGCTGGGCCTGTTGATGATGATCACCCGGCGCAATGCCGTAACCCAGGTGGTGGGTTTCATGTCGCTGGAGAACGGCTTGATCCTGGCCGCCGTCGGCGCCAAAGGCATGCCCCTGGTGGTCGAAATCAGCGTCGCCTTTTCGGTACTGGTCGCCATGGCCCTGTTCGGCATCTTCTTTTTCCGGATCCGCGAACGCTTCGACAGCCTGGACGTCGCTTATCTCGAGACGTTCCGGGGAGAGCGCCGATGATGGGATCCCTGGCATCCCTCTTGCCGCTTGAGGTCCACAATCCCCTGTTCTGGGTGCTCGGCACGCCATTGGTCGGCGCCGGTCTGCTGGCGTGCATTCCCGATTGGCGGCAGGCGGCGTGGCTCAATGTGGCGATTTCCGCGGCGGCGCTGGGGGGCGCCATCGGTCTGCTGTATGTCCGGCCGGCCGAGACGGTGCTGTTCTTCATCGACGACTTCAACATCTATCTGGTGGTGCTGACCGCCTTCGTCGGTTTTACCACCGCCTTGTTCTCGGCCTCCTATATCGGTCGGGAAAGCAAGACGCGCCGGCTCACGTCCCAGCATTTGCGCTTCTATCACTCGATGTATCAGGCCTTCATGTTCACCATGCTGCTGGCCCTCTCGGCCAACAATATCGGTGTCCTGTGGGTGGCGGTGGAGGCGGCGACCCTGACCACCGTGCTGATGGTCAGCCTTTACCGGACCCGCGAGGCGATCGAGGCGGCGTGGAAATATTTCATCCTGTGCAGCGTCGGCATCGGCCTGGCCCTGTTCGGCACCATCCTGGTCTATCTGGCCGCCCAGCCGGTGATGGGCGACGGCGCGCTGGCCATGGCCTGGGCCCAGATGATCAAGCGTGCCGGCGCCTTCCAGCCCGAGCTGATGAACCTCGCCTTCGTCTTCCTGCTGGTCGGGTACGGCACCAAGGTCGGTCTGGCGCCGTTGCACGCCTGGTTGCCCGACGCCCACGCGGAAGGGCCGACGCCGATTTCGGCGGTGTTGTCCGGCTTGCTGCTCAATGTGGCCCTGTATGCCCTGCTGCGCTTCAAGATGCTGATCAATGCCAACGAGCATGCCCTGCAACCGGGGCCCTTGATGATCGGCATGGGGTGCAGTTCGATCTTCGTCGCCTCCTTCATGCTGTACCGGCGCGGCGACATCAAACGCCTGTTCGCCTACAGCTCGATCGAGCATATGGGCATCATCACCTTCGCCTTCGGCATGGGGGGCGGTCTGGCCAACTTCGCCGGCCTTCTGCACATGACCATGCACAGCCTGGTCAAATCGGCGATCTTTTTCGCCGTCGGCCTCATCACCCAGGCGACGGGCACCAAGCGGATCGCCGACATCCGGGGCCTGACGGTCAGCCATCCCTTCCTCGGCTGGGCCTTCGTGATCGGTGTGCTGGCCATCGCCGGCCTGCCGCCGATGGGCATCTTCATGAGCGAGTTCCTGGTGATCAGCTCGACCTTCGCCCGCAACGCCTGGCTGGCCGTGCCGGTGATGATCGGCCTGCTGGTCACCTTCGGCGCCCTGATCCTCCGTCTTCAGGGAATGGCTTTCGGCGAGCCCGGCCATCTGGCTGCCGACAGCGAGCGGACGCATCAGGGTTGGTTCATGCATTCCCTCGGAGTCGTTCCCCTGGTTGCCCATCTGACGCTGGCGCTGGTTGCCGGCGTCTATCTACCCGATGAACTGGTGACCTGGTTCAAGGTCGTCGCGAAACTGCTGGGATAGCGGCCATGCTCGGTAATGTGACCCTTATGGAATATCTGGGTGGCGGCCGTGCGGTGGCCGGGCACCGCCCCTGGCCGCGCTACTCGTTGGACGAGCGGGGCTGGCGCGAGATGGTTCACCAGCTTTCGGTATCCGATTGGACCCTGCTCGGGCTTTGGGCCGACGGCACCGAGGTGCATGCCGCTCTGCGCGACGAGGAGAACGCGGCGATCGCCGTGGCCTCCGTGGGATGCCCCGATCGCCGGTACCCTTCGTTGTCCGGTGTTCGGCCGGCGGCGATCCGGCTCGAGCGGGCCATCCATGACCTGTATGGATTGACCGCCGAGGGGCTGGAAGATCAGCGGCCCTGGCTCGACCACGGCCGCTGGGGACAGTCGGCCCCGCTCGCCATCGTTCGTGGCGCGCCGCCCTCGGGCCCGGTCGTCTATCCCTTCCTGCCGGTGGAAGGGGAAAGCCTGCACCAGATTCCGGTGGGGCCGGTGCATGCCGGCGTAATCGAGCCCGGGCATTTCCGCTTTACCTGCGCCGGCGAGACGGTGGTTCGCCTGGAGGAGCGTCTGGGCTACACCCACAAGGGTGTCGAGGGCCACATGGCCGGCAAGAGTCTGATCGATGCGGCCCGCCTGGCCGGCCGCATTTCGGGTGACAGCACTGTGGCCTACGCCATCGCCTTCGCCCGTGCCGCCGAGGCCGCCACCGGCACGGAAGCCCCGCCCCGGGCTCACTGGATGCGCGCCCTGATGGCGGAATTGGAAAGAGTGGCCAACCATATCCTCGATTTCGGGGCGATCTGCAACGATGCCGCCTTTTCCTTCATGCTGGCCCAGTGCACCGTCCTGCGTGAACGGATCTTGTCGGTCAACGAACTGTGTTTCGGCCACCGGCTGTTGATGGACACGGTGATTCCGGGCGGCGTCGCCGTCGACGTGACGCGGGAGGGGAGCAGCATTCTGCGGGGATTGGTCAAGGAGTTGCGCAAACGGGTTCGCCGATTGGCCGATGTCTACGACGACATGCCGAGCCTGCAGGATCGCACCGTCGGCACCGGCATCGTCCAGTCCTCGCTGGCTCACCGGTTCGGGGCCGGCGGCTTTGTCGGACGTGCCGCTTCGCAAGGCGGCGACGCCCGCAAGGTCCCCGGCTACCCGCCCTACGACGATCTTGATTTCGAGGTGCCGGTACATCCCGAGGGCGACGTCAACGCGCGGATCTGGCAACGACTGGAGGAGGTGACGGCCAGTCTCGCTCTGATCGAGCAGATTCTCGAACGGATGCCCGGAGGGCCGCTGCACAAGCCGATTCCGACGCGTGGCGGCGAAGGCATGGCCCTGGTCGAAGGCTTCCGCGGTGAAATCCTGCTGTGGCTGCGCTTGTCCGAGGTCGGCCGGGTGGTGCGGTGCCATCCGCGCGATCCCTCGTGGTTCCAATGGCCGCTGCTGGAAGCGGCCATCGAGGGGAACATCGTCGCCGATTTCCCGCTCTGCAACAAATCCTTCAATTGTTCCTATTCCGGGGTGGACCTCTGAGATGAGCCTGGCGCGCCTCCTGTTCCGTGAACTGCTGAGAGGGCCCCGGACCATCGAGGGGCCGCTGCCCGATCCCCTGGGCATCGAGCAATTGGGCCGGGCGCTTGGCGAGCGGGCCCGGGCGGGGTTGGGCCGCTCCTTGCGTATCCGCGAGGTCGACGCCGGATCCTGCAACGGCTGCGAGCTGGAGATCCAGGCCGTCAACGGACCGGTCTACGATTTGGAGCGGTTCGGCATCCATTTCGTCGCCAGTCCCCGTCACGCCGACGTGTTGCTGGTGACCGGCCCGGTCAGCCGGAATATGGCCGAAGCCCTGCGGCGGACCTACGACGCCATGCCGTCACCGAAATGGGTGGTGGCGATGGGCGATTGCGCCGCCGACGGCGGTTGCTTCGCCGGCGGCTACGCCGTGCTGGGCGGCGTCCATCATCTGCTGCCGGTCGATTTGACGATTCCGGGATGCCCGCCCACGCCTCTCAATTTGCTGTCCGGCCTGTTGGCCTTGCTGGAGGTCGCCGCGGTCGGGTCTGACGGTCAGGCTTCCGGGGCCTGATCCTGACTGGACGCGGCGGTACTTTCGCTTTCACCGCGGAAATGCACGAAGGCCAAGGCCAGCGAGGCCGCCTGCAACAGGGCGCAGAAATAAAGCGGCGCTCCGATTCGCCAGTCGCCCGACGGTAAATGGGAGACGGCGGCCAGCAGCGGCGCGCCGCAGGCCGGGGCGAGCACGGCCATCAGGCTGTTCAGGGAACTCACCGCGCCCATGGTCTGGCCCTGGTTGTGCGCCTCGGCGGCCCCCGAGATGATGCTTTGCAAGGCGGCGGTCACCGTGTAGCCCAGGACATTCAGCATGATCACGGCATACATCATCCAGCCCTGACTGGCGGCGCCCCAGGCGGCGTAGGCCAGGGTCGAAGAGATCAGACCGGCGATGGCGAGGTGGCGCGGACTGTAACGCTTGAGCAGTCGTCCCAGCAGAAATCCCTGGACGATCACCGACATGATGCCGACGGCGGCCAGCGACCAGCCGTTTTCCTTAGGTCCCCAGCCGAACTTGAAGGTCGTATAGAGAACCCAGCAGGTATAAAGCGCGAATTGCGCCAATCCGTTGAAAGCGAGAACAGCGACCAACCGGCCGACGCCGTGCAGCCGCGTCAGTGCGCGAAGCGAGGTGAATGGATTGGCATATTTCAAACGGAAAGGCCGACGGCGGTCGGCGGGCAGCGATTCGGGCAGCAGGAAGAAGCCGTAGAGAAAATTGATCAGTGTGACGATGCCCGCCACCAGGAACGGAAGCTGCAGATTGACCGCACCCAGAAGCCCGCCCATCACCGGCCCGACGATGAAGCCGACGCCGAACATGGCGCCCAGCATCCCGAAGCGCTTGGCGCGTTCCTCGGGGAGCGAGATATCGGCGACATAGGCATTGGCGACGGCGGCGTTGGCCTGCATCGCGCCGCCGATCAGCCTGACGGCGATCAGCATCCACAAGGCGGTGGCGTAGGCGGTCGCGAAAAACGTCAGGCCGAGCCCGCAAAAGCCCAGCAAAAGCAACGGTCGCCGACCGTAGGCATCGGAAAGCGCGCCCAGAATGGGCGAGCCGAAGAAATTGGCGAAACCGAAGGCGAAGGTAACCACGCCATACCAGAATGCCTGGTCGGCCTGCGATCCGGTGAAACTGCCGACCAGAGCCGGCAGCACCGGAATGATCAGGCCGATCGACAGCAGGTCGATCAACACCGTCAGCATGATGAAGGGCATTGCGGCGGTGCGGTCGCGGCGGGTTAGCAGGCGTTTGAAGTCAATCACGATGCAAATCCTGCCGCTCGAAGCGGCTGGGGTGGGGCGAGAAGCGCTGTTCTATCGGAAAGAGGGTGGGTGGGCATCAGGATAATCGTCCGGGGCGTCGCAATCGTCCGACCCGGGTGTTAATGTGCCGGCTTTCAGGGAGACGACACTATGCGCTTCTTTTCACCGGCAGGCGTCCGTACGGCGATGGCTCTCGTCGCCGCTTGGGCGATCGGCCTTTTCATCGCCACTGCCCCGCTTGCCGTTCAGGCACAGGAGAAAACCATGACCACATCTTCGGGTCTGCAGATCACCGACATCCAGGTGGGAACGGGGGCGACGCCCAAGCCGGGCCAGACCTGCGTCATGCACTATACTGGCTGGCTCTACCAGGGCGGCGTCAAGGGCAAGAAATTCGACAGTTCGCTCGATCGCGGTGAACCGTTCGAGTTTCCCATCGGTCAGGGACATGTGATTCGCGGCTGGGACGAGGGTGTCGCCACCATGAAGGTCGGCGGCAAGCGCACGCTGATCATTCCCCCGCAACTGGGCTATGGGGCGCGCGGCGCGGGCGGCGTCATTCCCCCGAACGCCACGCTGATCTTTGATGTCGAATTGCTTGCCGTGAAGGGCTGACCCGCAAGTCTTCAGGAGACGCGCTTGCGTGTCTCCTGAAGACTTGCCCCCATGGCAAAAGCGGCGTGACGATCAAAAACCGTCACTTGTCGGCGACCAGCCAGCGCACACCGCTGGGACCGGAGGCATCCAGGCGATCGGCCAGGACCGGCAGCAGGCCGTCGAGGCTTTCGTCCAGCTTCCATGGCGGGTTGATCAGCAACAGGCCGCTGCCGTTCAGGCGCGACGGATCGTCCGGCGGCGTGCGGAAGAGTTCGACGGTGAAGCAGGGACGCCCGAAGGTGGCGATTTCGCCCAGGAAGCGTTCGACCGGTTCGGGCGCCTTGATCGGATACCAAATTCCATAGATGCCCGTCGGCCAGCGCCGCAAGGCCTGTCCCAGTCCCCTGGCGATGCGCTGGAATTCGTCCGTCACCTCGAATGGCGGGTCGATCAGCACCAGACCCCGGCGTTCCTTCGGCGGCAACAGCGCTTTCAAGGCGGTGTAGGCGTCGCCGGCATGGACCCCGACCTGGCCGTCGCCGGCGAATTCGCGTTTCAGGGCGCGGGCGTCCTCGGGATGCAATTCCACCAGGGCGAGGCGGTCGCCGGGACGCAGCAACGAGCGGGCGATGCGGGGGGATCCCGGATAGAAACGCAGACGCGGCCAATCCGGATTGACCGCGCGCACGGCGGAGAGATAGCCGTCGAACAGGGCGGGCAGGGCGGGGCCGTCCAGCAACCGGGCGATGCCGTCCTGATATTCTCCGGTCTTTCCGGCTTCCGTTCCCAGGAGATCGTAGCATCCGGTGCCGGCATGGGTGTCGATGACGCTGAAGGGGGTATCCTTCTTGCGCAAATGTTCGATGACCAGGGCCAGGGCGGCATGTTTGACGACGTCGGCGAAATTGCCGGCGTGATAAGCGTGGCGGTAATTCATCGCGGCACTATGCCCGAGGGACGGGGCGGGGAACAGAGCCTTGGGCGGAAAGATCCGGCTAATCGGGTGACCGCGCGCGAGTTGCTTTTTTCGAGAATGATTCTCGTCGCGTTGGCGCGATTCCCGAAGCTTTAGCGAAGGAAGCCCGAGGCGGACGGATGTCCGCCGCCCGGCGCGTGAGGGGCTAAGAATTTAAAACGGGGCAAGCGGGTTCACCCGATTGCCCCGGCGGAAAGATTTGACGCTTCCCGGGGTGCGGCGTACATGATGGCCGAGAAGATCAAAGGGGGAACAAATGATTCTCGTCCGCTTGCCGGTATTCGCCGAGACTAGGTCGTGAGTGGCGTTACGATGGATTGGATCCCCTACGCCAATATGGCGCTGTCCGCCCTGGTCCTGCTGGTTCTGGCCCTGTTGCTGGCCCGCCGGGGCGACGACGGCACGGCGCGTCTGCTGGACAGCCTGGAACGGCTGGAACGGCGACTGCGCGACGAGATGGCCGCCGGCCGCGAGGAACAGACCCAGGCGGCGCGCGGCTTGCGCGAGGAGGTGGCGGTGACGCTGAAGGGGCTGTCGGAGCTGCAGAAAGGCACCCTGGACGCCTTTGGCGCCCAGATGGCGCGGCTGACCCGGACCCTGGAACAACGGCTTGAGGCCTTTTCCCGTCAGATCGGTGAAATGACCAAGGTCAACGAACAGCGGCAGGAGGCGTTGCGCGCCACCGTCGAACAGCGTCTGACGAAGTTGCAGGAAGACAATTCCGCCCGCCTGGAACAGATGCGCCAGACGGTCGATGAAAAGCTGCAGGGCACGCTGGAAAAACGGCTGGGCGAATCCTTCAAGCTGGTTTCCGAACGCCTGGAGCTGGTGCACAAGGGCTTGGGCGAGATGCAAAGCCTGGCCAACGGCGTCGGCGATCTGAAAAAGGTCCTGACCAATGTGAAGACCCGCGGAACCTGGGGCGAGGTGCAACTGGGCAATCTGCTCGAACAGGTGCTGACCAGCGAGCAATATGCCGCCAACGGCATCTGCAAGGAAGGATCGGCCGAACGGGTCGATTACGTCGTCCGCCTGCCCGGCAAGGGCGAGGGAGAGGGCGAGGTTCTGCTGCCCATCGACGCCAAGTTCCCGCAGGAGGATTACGAGCGTCTGCGCGACGCCGCCGACCGTGCCGACGTCGACGGCATCGAGATGGCCTCGAAGGCCTTGGAATTGCGGGTCAGAAGCTTCGCCAAGGATATTCGGACCAAATACATCAATCCGCCGCGGACCACCGACTTCGCCATCCTCTTCCTGCCGACCGAGGGGCTCTACGCCGAGGTATTGCGCCGGCCGGGCCTGACCGAGCAATTGCAGCAGGATTATCGGGTCAATGTCTGCGGCCCGACCACCCTGGGCGCCCTGCTGAACAGTTTGCAGATGGGGTTCAAGACGCTGGCCATCCAGAAGCAGTCGAGCGCGGTCTGGGAAATTCTGGGGGCGGTGAAGACCGAGTTTGGCAAATATGGCGAGGTGCTGGACAAGGTGCAGAAGAAGCTGACCGAGGCATCGGACAGCATCACCCATATTTCCGTGCGCAAACGCGCCATCGACCGCAAGCTGCGCTCGGTGGCCGAGCTGCCGGCCGGAACGGCGCAAACCCTTCTTGAGTTGGGTGGCCCGGACGAGGAATAAGGTGGCGCCGTTATCGCGGGCTCTTCGTCCCGTTGCCTCTGGTTTCTCAATGGCCAGAAAGGCACCCCGGATATTTTGAACCACCAAGGCACCAAGGCGTCTTTCGGACCATCCGGTGGCGGCCAACCTGCGCCGCAGGCATTCGGCCGACAGCCGATGACAGGACGGGAAAATGCCAGTGGCACACACCGCCACCTTGGTGTCTTGGTGCCTTGGTGGTTGATCAAAAGCCGGAGCGCACCGGAACCATCAAAAGGACGAGGCGCATCCGGCCAATTGCCAACTTACCCAGACGCCTGGACACCAAGCGCCTGGGTTTGGACCACAGGCTAGCGCAACTGCCAGTCGGTGAAGTCGGAGCCGCCGTTTGTCGGCGTGCGGCAAAACGACATCTTCCAGGAAAAGGACGTGTTCTTCGGATGGACGCTGTCGAAGGCGAAGGCTCCGTCCTTGACCACGGGCACGCCTTCGGCACCGCTGGCGGTGGCGTTGGCCTCGACACATTCCGCCGTCTCGGTGGCCTCGTGACGCGTGGTGCGCACCGTCACCTTGTAGGTTGCGTTCTTCTCTTCCGCGACGTTTTCCGTCGCCTTGCCGGGAGTTTCCTCCTCAAGGCGGCTCATATGCGCTTTCACCGTCTTCAGGGCCAGATCCTTGAGCAGGCCGCTGGTCATCCGATTCTCGGGGGCATCGGCCGAGGCGAAGAAACTATCGATGTTCTTCAACACCGTTTCGACGATGGGAACCGACAGATTGTAGCGGCGCGCGATATCGCCTGTATCACTGGCTTGCGCCGAAGCGGCGGCCAGGAGAAAAACGGCGGCCGGCAACACGATGAATTTTGTCAGGGCGGGCATTGTGGGCCTCGGATGAAAATAGGATCTCGAAGACAAAGCTTCCGCTTGGTGTTAGTCGGGGGCGGAGGGCCTGTCAATCGTTAGCGCGCGTCCGGACACAACTGCGACAGGCCGTCAATCCGGACCGCGCTTCTCCCGCCGGAAGCGGAGCGGGGGCGTCGTCGTGGAATTCTAGAGGATTTCCAGCACCTTCTCGGGCGGCCGACCCACCCGCGCGCGGCCGTCGGCGACGACGATGGGACGTTCGATGACGATCGGATGGGCGACCATCGCCGCGACCAGATCGTCTTCCGGCAGGCCGGGATCGACGCCGTTCTCGGCAGCTTCCTTGCGGCGCAGAACCTCCTTGGCGGAAAGGCCCAGCCATCCCAGAATCCGTTTCAGTTCGGCCGCCGTGGGCGGGGTCTTCAGATATTCGACGACGGTCGGATGGATGCCTTTCGCCTCGATCAATTTCAAGGTATCGCGCGACTTGCCGCATTTCGGGTTGTGGTAGATGGTGACGGACATGAGCCATTGTTCCTTGCAATGGACGTGGGATCGCCTTTATTTGAGGCTAAACCCCCGAAGAGAGAACACTTAAGGTTTAACGGTTTGCCATGGCCCGTCTTTGCGTACAAGTGATCCGTCGATTTTTCTCCATCCTCGCCCTCGCCACGCTTCTGATCGGTTGGCAATGTCTGTCGGCCCCTGGAGTTTTCGCGGCCAACGGCCAGACCGGGGGAAGCGACCAGCCGGCGGCGGTGAACAAGGCCGATGTCGATCACCTGGTCTCGGTGATCGAGGATCCGCAAAGCCGGCAGCGTCTGGTGGCCAATCTCAAGCTGCTGGTCGCCGCCGACAAGGCCGGGCAGGACGAGGACCCGGGGCTGCTGGGTCTGATCTCCGAGAAAATCCAGGACATCAGCGACGATGTGCTGGCGGCGGCGACGGCGCTGGCCGACGTGGGGCACATGGTCAATTGGATGAGCCGTCAGGTCGGCGATCCGCGCCTGCGCGCCCAATGGGCCGATGTCCTGATGAAGCTGGCCGCCATCTCCTGCGGAGGATTCGTCGCCGAATGGCTGGCCAGGCTGGCGCTGTCGCATCCCCGCCGGTGGCTGGAAAATCATCGGATAGCCAACCGCTGGCTGCGCATTCCCCTCGTCTTCGGCCGCGCCTCGTTGGATTTGCTGCCCATCGCCGCCTTCATCCTGGCCGCTTACGTCCTGCAGTCGATTCCCCTGTTGGCGCAGGCGGGCGATGCCCGTCAGGCGATGATCATGATCGTCATGGCCTATGTCCTGGTGCGTTTCAGCCTGGTCCTGGTCCAGGCCATCCTGATGCCGGGAAGCGCTTCGATCCGGCTGGCGCCGTTCGATGACGAGACGGCGACCTACCTGTTCATCTGGGCGCGCCGTCTGACCTTCACCGGGGTCTGGGGCTATTTTTTGATCCAGGCGTTGAAATTGCTCGGCCTGCCGAAAAGCGGCTACAACTTCTCGCTTAAAATTCTGGGTTTGGTGGTAGCGACGCTGCTGGTCATCCTGGTTCTGCAATTGCGTCAATCCGTCGGAGCCTGGATCCGCAGCCGTGGGACCCGTACCGCTCTGTCGGGCAAGATCCAGGCCCTGCGGGACCGTCTGGCCGACATCTGGCATGTCCTGGCCAGTCTTTACATCATCGCCTCGTTCGCCATCTGGGCTTTGCAGGTCAAGGGCGGTTTCGAGTTCATCGTCGAGGCGTCGGCGCTGACCTTGGTGATCCTGATCGCAGCCAATCTGCTGGTCGGCGCCCTGGCGCGGCTGGTCGAGCGGGCCTTTTCCATCAGCGAGGATCTCCGGGCCCAGTTTCCCCAGCTCGAGGACCGCGCCAACCGTTATCTGGCCATCATGCACAACATGGTGCGGGTGGTCGTCTCCATCCTGACCCTGTTGGCTCTTGCCCAGGCCTGGGGGGCGAACACCCTGGCCTGGCTCAGTTCGGATCTCGGACGGCGGTTGCTTTCCAGCACGGTATCGATCGTCGCCGTGCTGGTCGGCGCCCTCATTCTGTGGGAGGTGGTCAACGCCGCGATCGAGCGCTATCTGGCGGGGAATGGAAGCAACGGCCGGGCAGTCGAGCGTAGCGCCCGCGTGCGTACGCTGCTGCCGCTGTTTCGCAACGTGGTGATGGTCGTGCTGATCGTCGTGGTGGCCCTGATCGTGCTTTCCGAACTGGGGATCAATACGGCGCCCCTGCTGGCCGGTGCCGGGGTGGTGGGCGTGGCCATCGGCTTCGGTTCGCAAAAGCTGGTGCAGGACGTGATCACCGGCGCCTTCATCCTGTTCGAGAACACCATCGCCGTCGGGGATCTCGTCAAGATCGGCGAGCATTTGGGAACCGTCGAGGGCATGACCATCCGCACCATGCGGCTCAGGGCGGGCAATGGCCAGGTCCATACCCTGCCGTTCAGCAGCGTGGCCAGCGTGACCAACCTGAGCCGCGATTTCGGCTATCACGTCTTCGAGATCGGCGTGTCCTACCGGGAAGACACCGACGCGGTGATCGCGGTGATCCAGAAATTGGGCGAGGAGATGCATGCCGATCCCGAAATCGGCGCACAGATCATCGATCCGATCGAGGTGTTCGGCATCGACAAGCTCGCCGAATCGGCGGTGATCATCAGCGGGCGGTTCAAGACCCAGCCCGGCAAGCAATGGGCGGTCGGACGCGAGTTCAATCGCCGCGTCAAGAAGCGCTTCGACGAGTTGGATATTTCCCTTCCCTATCCGTCGACCACGCTTTACTTCGGGGAGGACCGCGACGGCAAGGCGGTCCCGATTCACGTCGAATTGAGCGGAGACGCCAAATCCGCAGGCTAAGGGCTTGGGGCGAAATTATCGCTCCAAGCCCTTAAGCCCGAGCGCGCCTGAGCTTGGCCGAAGCCGGAGGCGCAGGCATCATATGAACCCTTAGGCTCTGGAGCGATTGTTTCGTCCCAGAGCCTAAGGACTTGGGACAGAATAACCACTCCATGTTCTCAGGGACTCGTGACGGACAACATCAATCCAGGGTAGAATTCTCAATCCATCGGGCTGAGTTCCGCTTGCGGCCCAGGCCCTTCGCGGTTTCACGTCAAAGTGGGGGGTACCATGATCGGTCGCGCATTTCTGAGCTGGGTGATCGGGGGCCTCATGGCCTGCGGGGCAGGCTTTCCCGTTCGAGCCGACACTGTGACGATCGGGGGGACGGGGTCCGCCACTCCGATCGTGCGGACGCTGTTCGACGCTTTCCATCAGGACAACCCGGACGCGGCCCTTAATTTGGTCTCCCCGCCGCTGGGATCCGGGGGCGGGTTGAAGGCCCTGGCGGAGGGGCGCATCGACATGACCGTCGTGGCGCGCCCATTGAAACCCGAGGAAAATGCCGTTTTCGGGTCGGTTTTCGAATGGGCCGCGACGCCCTTCGTGTTGGCCTCGCCGAACGGACGGCATGGAAGCGGCTTTACCATCACGGAACTGGCGGCCGTTTATCAGGGCAGCCTGGCGAATTGGGATTCGGGGGCGCCGATCCGGCTTGTGCTGCGCACGCTCGACGACAGCGAGGCGCGCATGCTGGCGGGGATGTCGTCGGACATGGACAAGGCGGTCCGTGACTCGGCGCAACGGCCCGGCATGGTGATCGCCATGGACGATCTGGAAGCGGTCGAGCTTATCGCCCGCACGCCGAACGCCTTGGGGGGGACGTCGCTGGGATTGTTGCGCTCCGTCGGGGTCCCGGTGAGCGCATTCCCAATCAACGGCGTGACGCCGTCCGTCCAGTCTCTGAAGGACGGATCCTATCCCTGGCGCAAGACGCTTTGGGTCGTCCTGCCGAAGGAGCCCAGCCGGCCAGCGCGGCAATTCGCCGATTTTCTGCGTTCCGACAAGGCGTCGTCGCTGTTGGCGCGCTACGACTATCTGCCGGTCGGTCGATGATGATCGCCAGTTATGGCGCCATGGCGAGACGCATTTCGCTGCTGACGACCTTTCTGGCGGTGATGATCCTTTGGGTGCCGACGACCATTTATGGTTTGGCGGTCTATGACGGGGCGGCCCATTCCCTGGATACGAGTCTCCGCCTCCAGGTTCTCGCCTTGGAGCAGGTCATCGCCCAGCAACCCGATTATTGGCAGATGAATCCGCAACGGCTGAGTGCCGGCCATGCGATTTACGCCGTGCCCGAGCAATATTACCGGGTCCTGGGCAATGACGGAAAAGTCATTTTCACCGACGGTCCATCCTTAAGCTGGGACATGGTGCTGAAGTCCCGGCCGTTGCATGACTTCGGCCGTCCCGTCGGCCGGATCGAGGCCGCGGTTTCCATTTTTCCGCAGATCATGATCGGTTTCGCGGTGTTCCTGGGAAGCCTGGGCGCCGCCTGGTTGATCTGGAGTCCGGTGCGTCGCCTGCCGCTGGCGGCCCTTGCAGCGGCGGAGGCGGCGGAGGCCGGCAACCGCGCCAAGAGCGAGTTTCTGGCCACCATGAGCCACGAGATCAGGACTCCGATGAACGGATTGCTGGGCATGGCTGAAATGCTGACCAGAACTGCTCTCGATCCGCAGCAGCGTTTCTATGTCGATACGCTTGATAAATCGGGCCGTCACCTGCTTGGTATCATCAACGAAATTCTCGACTATTCGAAGATCGAATCCCGGCGCGTCGAACTGGACATTTCCGAATTTGATCTCAATGCCCTGATCGAAGATTGCGGCGCCTTGTTCGTGCCGGCGGCGCGGACCAAGGGAGTGGAGTTGACGGTCGTCCTGCCGTCGGGGGCGCCACCCATCGTTCGGGGCGATCCCCTGCGCCTGCGCCAGATCGTCGTCAATCTGCTCAACAACGCCGTGAAATTCACCGAGCGGGGACGGATTTCCCTTCGTCTGGATATGAAGGCCGCGGATCCCGGACGGATTTCCTTCGATCTTTCCGTCTCCGATACCGGGGTCGGCATCGCGGCGGAGGCGGTAAGCCACGTTTTCGAACCCTTCGTGCAGGAAGACGCATCCTCAACCCGCAAATTCGGGGGAACGGGCCTGGGGCTGGCCATTTGCCGCCATTTGGTTCAATTGATGGACGGAACCCTGACGGTGGAAAGCGGGCTTGGCATCGGTTCGACCTTCCGTGTTTCCCTCACCCTTGACCGTGGCGAGGGCGTTTCGTCGGCCGCCCTTCCGCCGACGACCCTTCCCGCGACCCGTCCCGACGACTGTCCGACGTTGTCCGGACATGTGCTGCTCGCCGAGGACAATGAGGTGAACCAGCTTCTGGCGAAGGCTTTGCTGAACAGCCTCGGTCTCGTGGTGACCGTCGCCGGGAATGGAGGGGAGGCCGTTTCCCTGTGCGGCTCGGGTGTTTTCGACATCGTGCTGATGGACTGCCAGATGCCGGAAATGGACGGATTCCAGGCAACCGCGGAAATTCGCCGCATGGAGGCGGGAGGCGATCGGCATGTCCCGATCATCGCGCTTACCGCCAATGCCTCCTCCGGTGATCGCGAGACCTGCCTGCGTGCCGGCATGGATGACTATCTTCCCAAACCCTATTCGCGAATCCAACTCGCCGCGGCGCTCGGCCGATGGGGGCTGGTCGGAACCCGGTCGCCGGACGGCCCGGTTCCCGTCACCTCACCCCCATCTAACATGTTGAAAAAAGAACTTTTTTCCCAAGACCCCTCCGACTCTAAAGTTTGTAGGCGGCCTTGACCAGGCGGTAGGCCAGATCCTGGGCGACCTCCAATGCCTCGTCCTTATCCAGGCGGTGTTCGGCCACCAGACGGCCCAGGAAGCCGCAATCGATGCGCCGGGCCACATCATGGCGGGCCGGGATCGACAGGAAGGCCCGGGTGTCGTCGTTGAAGCCGACGGTGTTGTAGAAGCCGGCGGTCTCGGTGACCTGCTCGCGGAAACGCCGCATGCCTTCCGGGCTGTCGTGGAACCACCAGGACGGACCCAGCTTGAGGGCCGGGAAGTGACCGGCCAGCGGGGCGAGTTCCCGGGAATAGCTGGTCTCGTCCAGGGTGAAGAGGATGATGGTGAGCCGGCGCTCGTTGCCGAAACGGTCGAGCAGCGGCTTCAGGGCGTGGACATAATCGGTCCGCATCGGGATGTCGTCGCCCTTGGCCTCGCCGAAGGCACGCTTCACCGTCGGGTTGTAGCTGCGCCAGGCGCCCGGATGGATCTGCATGGTCAGGCCGTCCTCCAGGCTCATACGGGCCATTTCGGTCAGCATCTGGCCGCGGAACAGTTCGGCGTCCTCGGCACTGGCGTTGCCCTTGGAGACGCGGGCGAACAAAGCCTCCGCCCCGGTCTTCGACAAATCGGCGGTGAAGGCCGTCGGATGGCCGTGGTCGGTCGAGGTGCAGCCGCCGTTCTCGATGAAATAGCGGCGCCTCTCGAAGAGGGCGTCGAGATAGCCGGTCCAGCTCTTGGTGTCCTTGCCGGTGATCCTGCCCAGTTCGGCCAGATTGCCGACGAAGTTGGGGTAATCGGGATCGACCACGGGGTCGGGGCGATAGGCGGTGACCACCCGGCCCTTCCAGCCGCTGGCCTTGATCTTCCTGTGATGGCGCAAATCGTCGAGCGGCGATTCGGTGGTGGCCATCACCTCGATGTTGAAGCGCTCGTAAAGGGCGCGCGGCCGAAATTCCGGCCGTTCCAGGCGTTCGGCGATATGGTCGTAGATCTTGTCCGCATTGGCGGCGCTCAGGCGTTCCTCGATGCCCAGGACCTCGTGGAAGGCGTGGTCGAGCCACATGCGCGACGGCGTGCCGCGCAGCAGATGAATATTTTCGGCGAACCGGCGCCAGATCTTGCGTTTATCCATTTCCAGCGGGCCGCCGTCGATGCGGGGCACGCCCAACTCCTCCATCGGCACGCCCTGGCTGTAGAGCATGCGGAAGACATAGTGGTCTGGCACGATGAACAGGCTGGCCGGGTCGGGGAATGGCTCGTTATCGGCAAACCAGGCGGGATTGGTGTGACCATGCGGGCTGACGATCGGCAGCCCGGCGATGGACTTATAAAGCGTGCGCGCGGCGTCGCGCGATGCCGGGTCGGCCGGAAACAGCCGGTCGGGATGAAGCGTGAGCGCTGTCATGGTCTAAAACCCTTGCGAGGCGCCGCCGTCGACGGGCAGCAGGACGCCGGTGACGAAACGTGCGGCGGGGGAGCAGAGATAAACGGCGGCCCACCCGATATCGTCGGGTTCGCCGAAGCGCCCCATCGGCGTCCGCGAAAGGATCTTGTTGCTGCGCTTCTCGTCGCCGTCGAGCGCCTTGCGCAACATCGGCGATTCGATCCAGCCGGGGGCGATGGCGTTGACCCGGACATTATGTTCGGCGACTTCCGCCGACAGGCCGCGCACCATGCCGAGATAGGCGGACTTGGCCGCCGAATAGGCGATGACCAGGGGCATGCCGATGATCGAGGTCATCGAGGCGGTGAACAGGATGCTGCCGTGCTTCGCTTCGATCATCGCAGGTAGGACATGGCGCGTCAGATTGTGGGCGGCCAGGACATGGGTGTTCATCAGGGCGCCGAAGGCCTCGACCGTGGTGTCCACCGCCGCCTTTTTCAGATGGATGCCGGCATTGTTGATCAGGATGGAGATCGGTCCGACCTGCTTGGCGATCCGGCCGACCAGGGCCTCGACGGACGGAAAATCCGTGATGTCGGCCACCTCGTAGCTGGCCGCCGGTCCGATTTCGATGCAGGCATCGCGCAACACGGCCTCGCGGCGGCCGACGATGACGACCTTGGCTCCCGCCTTGGCCAGGCAGTGGGCCATGGCCAGGCCCAGTCCGCTGCCTCCTCCGGTGATCAAAGCCACCTCTCCATCGAGGCGAAAGACGGTCGTCGCGGAATCCTTGGTCATAATCTGCAACCCTGTTCGATTGTTGGCGTGTCTTGATGCTTGTACATGACGAAATATTCCCGGTGGCCCAGCGCCTCCGGCTTGCTGGGGCGGCCCGAGGCAGTGACGGCGATCAGCTTACCCAGTTCGTCTGCCGCCGCCTCCAGGCTCAACTCGCCGGCCAGGACGCGGCCGGCGTCGAAGTCCATGTCCTCGGCCATGCGTTGGAAGGTCCGGCTGTTGCCGGTGACCTTGATGAGCGGCGAGACCGGAGAGCCGATGACGCTGCCCCGTCCGGTGACGAACAGCACCAGTTGGCTGCCGCCGCTGATCAGATCCATTAACCCTTCGGTATCGTTGGGATTGGTGTAGCCGAACATCATGAAATGGTCGTCCGGCACGCTGTCCATGATCCATAAGCCGGGGAAGGGGGGGCGCTGTCCGACCTTGATCACGCCCTGGATGGGGCGCGATCCGCTCTTGGCGAAGGCCCCCATGCTTTTTTCCTCGATGGTGGTGAGGCCACCGGCGAAATTCCCTGGCGAGACCGAATATTGGCGGACCTGCCGGCAATAGCGCACCGCCTTTTCATAGGCGCTCTCCAACTGTTCGCGGGCCTCCGGCGTGGCGGCGCGGTCAAGGATGATCTCCTTGAGGCCGATCATCTCGACGATTTCCTCAAAGATCGCCGTGCCGCCGGCATCGACCAGACGATCGAAGAAGGCTCCGACCACGGGATTGCCGACCAATCCGCTGGTGCCGTCGGAACCGCCGCATTCGCAACCGACGGTCAAATCGGCCAATCCCATGGGGACGCGGGGTGTCTCCCGTTCGATCCGCCGGCGCAAATCGCCGACGATCCGTTTGCCTTTTTCGATGGAACTTCGCGTGCCGCCGTTTTCCTGAATGGTGAACCAGGCGGCGGGACGCCCGCTTTTCCCGGTCATCCCGGCGATCTTCTCGGCCTGCGTATATTCGCAGCCCAATCCGACGGCGAGGACCGCTCCGACGTTGGGATGACGGGCGAGGGACAGGATCAGGCGGATGGCGTATTGATTGTCATAGCAACCGGGAAAGCCGATGACATGGGTATCGGTTTCTCCCTGAGCGATGGCGTGGGCGACGTGGCTCGCGCATTCGACGGTGTAGACCACCAGCACGAGATTGCGGATGCCCTTGCGGCCGTCGGCCCGTTGAAAGCCGCTCCACAGCGGAAGGTCATTCATATTTCATATCCGTGGCGGCCCCCGAATGCGGATCGAGGGTGCTTGAACGCGTGTCGAAATTGCTGCGGCAGTTGTGCAGATGAACCCAGGCGCCCCGGGCGATGTCCCGGCAGGCGGTTCCGATCGGCACGCCGAATTTGACGATGGTTTTCCCGGCCGGGATATCCGCCAGGGCCACCTTGTGGCCAAGCTCGACGGCTTCGGTCAGCCTTACCGTGGTCGCCTCCCCGCCGCCCCAAACCGGCACGTCGCCGGGCGGGGCGTCGGACAGCAGCGTGGCTACATTGTCCTGGGGGTGGATCCTGAAACAGATGGCCGTCATGTCTCCGTCCCTGGTGATTTCAGAGGATACCGTATTTGCGGAAGGCGTCGGTGCTGGACATGCCCGCCTCGATCTCCTTGCGCACGGTCTTTTCGCCCCGCGCCTTGGCCAGGGCCCGTTCGATCACGTCGGCCTCATGCCGTGCCGGAACGACCAGGACGCCGTCCAGGTCGCCGAACAGCAGATCGCCCGGTTCCACCCAGACGCCGCCGATTTCGATCGGACAACGATAGTCGACGACCTTGGTGCGGACCGAGGAGTCCTGCGCGAACCGTCCACGGCTGAACACCGGCCAATTCTGTTCGAGGACCATCGGCGTGTCACGATGGAAGCCGTTCACCACGGCGCCGGCGGCGCCGCGATGCTTGGCGGTGGCGGTGAGGATCTCGCCCCAGTAGGCGCAGCGCATGTCTCCGCCACTGGCCAGATAGATCTCACCGGGATGCAACTGGTCGAGAGCCTCGGTCAGTTTGCCGAAGGGTTCGGCCTGACGGCCGAACACGTCGATCATGACCACCGGCATGGCGCGCCCGACCAGTTTCATCTCTTCCCGCAGGGGTTGGATGGCCTGCGGCAGGAATTGATGAAAAAGGCCGAGATCGTCGAGGATGTCGCCCACCACGGGTGTGTAGAGTTCGCGGCGGACGACGTCGAACAGCTCCGCGTCGGTCATAGCTTTACCCACGTCTTTTCCTCCCCCCTTGCTTAAACGTCGATGCCGGCCGCGGTCTTGCCGCGTTTCGGCAAAATGAGATGCATCACCAGCACGGTGGACGGATAGATCACCGAGGCGGCAACGAAGAGGACCATGTAATTTCCGTTGGTCGCGTCCAGGATGCGGCCGATGGCCAGGGCCATGAACATGCCCATGATGCCGCCCGCGAAGCCGCCGAGCCCGACCACCGAACTGACGGCGTTGGCTGGCACGGTGTCCGAGACGATGGTGTAGAGATTGGCGGCGAATCCCTGGTGGGCCGCCGCGGCCAGGCTGATCAGCAGGACCGCCGCCCACATGGAGGAAACCTGCGAGACCATGGCCACGGGGACGACGCAAAGCGCCATGATCAGCAGGGCGATCTGCCGGGCCTTCAGGGTCCGCATGCCGCGCTTGATCAGGTGGGACGACAACCAGCCGCCGCCCACGCTGCCGATGTCGGCGAAGGCGTAGATGGTGACCAGTGGCGCCATGGCGGCCATCATATTGATGCCGAACTGCTTGTTGAGATAGCCGGGAACCCAGTTCAGATAGAACCACCAGACCGAATTGACCATCAGCATGCCGGCGACGAAGGCCCAGGTGCCGCGATAGGCGAACAGGGACAGCCAGGGCACGCGCTGCGTCGGAACAATGGGATCGCTGCGGATGTAGGCGAGTTCCCGCTCCTTCAGCCGTTTCTGCTTTTCGGGGTGTTCATAGAGAACCATCCAGCAGATCACCCAGACGAAACCGGTGGCCCCTACCACGACGAAGGCGAGTTGCCAGCCGAAGGCCATCACGATGAAGGGCAGGATGATCGGCGTCACCACCGCGCCGATATTGCTGCCGGCGTTGAAGATGCCGGTGGCCAGGGCGCGTTCCTTGGCGGGAAACCATTCCGCGATGGTCTTGATCGACGCCGGGAAGTTGCCGCCCTCGGTGATGCCGAGGCCGCCGCGCATGATCTTGAAGCCCAGCACGCTGCTCATCAGTCCGTGCAGGCAGGCGCACAGGCTCCAGCCGGCCACGGCGATGGGCAGGCCGATCTTCACCCCGACCTTGTCCATGAAGCGTCCCATGCCGGCGTAGCCCAGGGCGTACATGAAGGAGAAGACGGCGACGATGTCGCCGAAGTCGGTCTCGGTCCAGCCCAGGTCCTTCATCAAGAGCGGTTTCAGCAGGCCCAGGACCTGGCGGTCCATGTAGTTGATGGTGGTGGCGAAGAATAAGAGGGCGCAGATCGTCCATCGGTAATGGCCGACCTTTTCGGTGACCGTGGCGATGATCCCCGGCGCCGTTGGATTGTTGGCGTTCGACATTTCTCCTCCCTAGAGCATGCGCACCAAACCTGTATGACAGGTTTGAAGTGTGCCCGATTCAATCCTGTCAGACAAGTTTTCATTGCGGGGTGCGCTTGCAGGTCGCACCTTTTTGAGGTGGGATGAGACCCGGCAAGTTTTACGAAGGTGTATTGTCCGTGACCGAACAACCGAAACCGCGACGCGGGGAGTTATCCGTGCCGCGGCGGGAAAACAGCGAGACCCTGGCCAACCGGGTCGTTTCCTATCTGCGCGAGCATATCGCGGCCGAGGGGCTGCGTCCGGGGGCGCGCCTGCCGAGCGAGGCGAAGATCTGCAGCACGCTGGGTATCAGCCGCCCCATCGTGCGCGAGGCCTTGCGGACCCTGGCCGCCACCGGGCTGATCGAAATGGCGATGGGCAAGCGGGCCCAGGTCAGCGCGCTGGATGGCGCCGTTTTGCAAAGCGTCATCGAAAACGCCGTGCTGACCGGACAGGCCGATGTCTGGCATGTGATGGAAATGCGCCGCGGCATCGAAATCTCGATGGCCGGTCTGGCCGCCGAACGGCGTTCGGAGAAAATGGTCGGGGAATTGACGGCGATCGTCGAGCGGATGTCCGGTAAGCTCGACAAAATCAAGGATTACACGGAACTCGATATGCGGTTTCATCTCGCCTTGGCCGAGGCGGCCGACAATCCCCTCTATCTGATGTTGATCGAGGCCTGCCGGCAGATCTTCGAGACCTCCATGCTGATCGGTATCGAGCGTTGGTCGGAAACGCCGGAACTGAGCCGCGTCCAGCAATTGCACGAAGGAATCCTGGCGGCGGTCGCCGCCGGCGATTCCGTGGCCGCCAGCCAGGCGATGGCCCAGCATTTCGACAACGCCGTCCGCGTGATGTTCGGCAGTCGTCCCGTCGAGGCGCCGCCGCTGCCGGTCGACGCCGGATAGGGCGCGGGGCGAAATTATCGCCTCCCCGCCCTCAGGCCCGAGTGACGCTTTCCCTGTGCGACACGCACAGCCCGTCGATGGCGGCCCAGTCGAGTTCCACCCCCAGACCGGGAGCTTCCGGCACTCTGGCGTCGCCGTGCCCGTCGATCGGCAGGGCGCCCAGCATGGGAAACTGGAACGCTTCCTCGGGCACGAACAGCTCGAAGAATTCGCAATTGCGGATCGCGCAGGAGACGTGAAGGTTCGCCACGTCCATGAAGGCCATGGTGGTGGTGTGGATCTCACAGTTGAGGCCGAAGGCTTCCGCCAGATGGGCGATCTTCATGGTTCCGGTGATTCCCGCCTTCCATGAAACGTCGGCGCGGACGATGTCCGCCGCCCGCTGGGCGATGGCCTGCGCGACGCCCCAGGGGCCGCCGCGAGTGGTTTCGGTGGCCGCCACGGCGATGTCGAGGGAACTGCACAGGGCCTGGTATTTATAGAGCTCGAAATCGCGGAAGGGTTCCTCGAACCATTCATAGCCAAGCCGTTCGAGATCGCGGCCGACGCGGATCGCCTGGTCCAGGCTATATTCGCCGACGGGATCGGCGAACAGCAGCATGTCCGGCCCGACCGCGTCGCGGACGGCGCGGTGGACCTCCATGTCCCGGCGCCAGGGCCCCGGGCCGTGGACCTTGTAGCCGGGGATACCGCGACGCTGATAGGCCCGCGCCTCGGAGACATATTCGTCGGTCGTTTCATGGAACAATCCGCTGGCATAGGCCGGCAGCCGGTCGCGGTAGGCGCCCAGATAGCGAAACAGCGGCAAGCCTGCGGCCTTGGCCGCGAGATCCCAGAGGGCGACGTCGATGGGGCCGGGCAGATAGACCGGAAAGAAGGTCAGATGGCGATCGAGCGTCCAGAGATCGTGCCAGATACGCTCTCTTTCCGTGACATCCCTGCCCAGCACCACCGGGGCGATGTTGTCATGGATATAGGCTTCGGTCACTTTGCCGGAACGCGCCGCCAAAGCCGAGGCGAGGCCGGACAGGCCGCTATCGGTGTTCAGCCGCAGCACCACGACGTCCCAGGGCATGTTGCCACCCGCCCGGCTTTCGGGAAATAGAGACAGATCGCGGCGGCAATGCCAGGTCTCGACACCGGTGATCTTCATGGCAACCTTCCATCGTGCAAACCTGTAAGACAGGTTTGCACGATGTGACAAAGAGCCGCCCTTGGCAATCCCTTTTCGCTTTTTTTGCGAGAAGGCGGCGGATTTGCGTTTGACCATCGTCAAGGCCGGTGGTCACCCCCCTGGATTATCCATTTGACCATTATGGTTTAAGACAGGGGTTCGAGATGTTTTGCTATCAATGTGAACAGACGGCGCATGGTACCGGTTGCGTCGATCGCGGCACCTGCGGGAAGACGGCAGAGGTCGCCGCTCTTCAGGACGTTTTGCTGCGCAGGGCGATGGGTCTTTCGGTCTGTGCCCTCGCCCTGGCCAGGGCCGGCCATCCATTGGTCGCCCTCGATGCGTTCGTCGAGAACGCGCTGTTCACCACGGTGACCAACGTCAACTTCGACGCCGATAGTCTGGAATCCCTGATTGGCGAGGCGAACCGTCTGCTGGCCGAATCCCGTGACGCGGTGGGGCGGGCGGGCCTGCGGAACGCCCTGTTCGGACCGGCGCTGGCCGAAGGCTCTACCGATCGCCAGGCGTTGCTGGTGGAAGCGGCGGAAATCGGCATCGACGCGCGGCGTCAAAATGCCGGTGTCGATGTCGTCGGGTTGCAGGAACTGCTGACATACGGGATCAAGGGCATGGCCGCCTATGCGCATCATGCGCGGATTCTCGGCCGTCATTCGGCCCAGGTGAACAGCTTCATCCACGAAGCGCTGGAGGCCTTGGCCAAGCCGGTCGTCGCGATGGACCAGTTGCTGGCCCTCAACCTGCGCTGCGGCGAGGCGTCGCTGGCGGTGCTGGCCCTGCTCGACGAGGCGAATACCGGCGCCATGGGCAATCCCGAGCCCACATCCGTCCTGATGGGCCACAAGCCGGGCAAGGCGATCCTGGTGTCTGGGCACGATCTGCGGGATCTGGCGAGTTTGCTGGAGCAGACGGCCGGGCGCGGCATCAATGTCTATACTCACGGGGAGATGCTGCCGGCGCATGGATATCCCGAACTGAAAAAACATTCCCATCTGGTCGGCCATTTCGGGGGCGCCTGGCAGGATCAGCAGCGCGATTTCGCCGCCTTCCCCGGGGCCATCCTGATGACCACCAACTGTCTGATGCCCCCGCGCGAGGCTTATTCGGGGCGTCTCTTCACCAGCGGCGTCGTGGCCTCGCCCGATATCTTGCATGCCCCCGACCATAAGTTCGACGCGGTGATCGCCGCCGCGCTGGCCGCTCCGGGCTTCCAGGAAGCCTCGCCGGATCGCCGTCACACGGTCGGTTTCGGTCATCATGCGGTTACGTCCGTGGCCGGCGACGTGGTCGCCGCCGTGAAAAGCGGCGCTCTCAAGCATTTCCTGTTGATCGGCGGCTGCGATGCCGCGACGGCGGGCCGCAGCTATTACTCCGATCTGGCCGCCGCAGCCCCCAAGGATTGGGCCGTGCTGACGCTGGGGTGTGGAAAGTTCCGGGTCATCGACCGGGTGGAGGGGAACATCGGAGGATTGCCGCGTCTCCTGGACATGGGCCAATGCAACGACGCCTACTCGGCGATCAAGGTGGCGGGGGCCCTGGCCGAGGCTTTCGGTGTCGGCCTGAACGAACTGCCGCTTTCCCTCGTCCTGTCCTGGTACGAGCAGAAGGCGGTCACCGTTCTGCTGGCCCTGCTGCACCTGGGCGTGCGCAACATCCGTATCGGGCCCAAGCTGCCGGCCTTCGTCACCCCGGCCATCCTGAAGGTGCTGGTCGACAATTTCAACGTGATGGCCATCGGCACCGTCGAGGGCGATCTCGCCGCCATGGGGGCCGCCGCCTGATCTGGAAGGAAGAATCGGCCACGGGGAAGACCCGTGGCCGTCGCCTTGGGTTTTCAGTACTTCTCGGGTGTTATCCCCGCCTTCCATCCCAATCTGTGCTTCCCTTTGACCGATTGCGACGGATCATCCCGAGGGTAATTAGGCTGCTCCCGAAGGTGTAGTCCATACCGGGCCCTTGTGCCAAAGACGTACAGAGGAATACGGGACAGGCGCAGATGATGTTGTGCGCCTCGTCGGGTGGTGCTTTTTCGACGCTGCCACGGAATGGCCGGGTTTTATAGGAAGTCTTCGTGTCGCCGTGGCGGACGGGTTAGCCGGCGATTTTCATCATTTTGGCCCGTCCTGAACCCAGGGGTCGGCCAGGGTGACCAGGCGGGCGTACTCCTCGGCCGGCAGGGCGCGGCTGAAATAGAAGCCCTGGCATTCGTCGCAGGCCAGGTCGCGCATGAAGGACAACTGCTCGGCGGTTTCGATTCCTTCGACATTGACCTTGGCGCCGATGCCGTGACCCAGGTTGACGATGGCGCGGACGATGGCGTCGTTGCCGGGATGATGATCGAAATCGACGACGAAGCTGCGGTCGATCTTCAGTTTGTCGACCGGAAAATGACGCAGGTAATTGAGGGACGAATAGCCGGTTCCGAAATCGTCGATGGCGATGCTCAGGCCCATGTCGCGCATTTCCCGCAGAACCTGCACCGAATAATCGAAATTGGTCATGGCGATGGTTTCGGTGATCTCGAGCTGTAGTTGCGCCGGGTCGACGCCTGTCTGCTCGATGATGCTGCGGATGGTGTCCAGCAGGTCGGGATGTCGGAACTGCGCGGGTGACAGATTGACCGAGATTTGTAAGGGCGGCAGGCCTTGGCTGTGCCAGGTCTGGATCTGCATGCAGGCGCGCAGCAATACCCAGCGGCCCAGCCGGAAGATCAGTTCGCTGCGCTCGGCGACCGGAATGAAAATACTGGGCGGGATCGATCCGCGCTCGGGATGGAACCAGCGGACCAGCGCCTCGGCGCCCAGGATGGCGCCGTTTTCCAGATCGACCAGCGGCTGGTAGTGCAGGCACAATTGATCGGTGGCCAGCGCATGGCGCAGGTCGCGCTCGATGGCCTTGCGGTTTTGAACCTCCTGGTCCATCTCGGCGACATAGAAGTGATAGCGCCCCCGGCCTTCGTTCTTCGACCGGTAGAGCGCCAGATCGGCGTTCTTCAGAAGATCCTGGGCATCCGGCCCGTCGTCGGGAAAAATCGTGATGCCGGCGCTGACGCCGCTGACCACCTCGTTGTCGTCGAGGCCGAAGGGTTCGGCGATGTTGCGGATGATGGTTTCCGCCACCGTGCTGGCGCCATCGGCATCGGATAGATTGGTCAGCAGGACGGCGAACTCATCGCCGCCCAAACGGGCCACCGTATCGGTTTCCCGGACGCAACTGAGCAGCCGCTTGGCCACAGCGCGCAACAGCAGATCGCCGACGGGATGGCCCAGCGTGTCGTTTACTTCCTTGAATTTATCGAGATCGAGCAGCAGCAGGGCCATCATGCAGCCGCTGCGGCGCGCCTGGGCCAGCGCATCGCGCATGCGCTCCTGGAACAGGACGCGGTTGGGCAGGCTGGTCAGGCTGTCGTGATGGGCCAGATGGTGGATGCGTGCCGCCGCCAGCTTGCGTTCGGTGACATCGCGGCCGATCATGACCAATCCCTTGCGGCCGCCGTCGCCGTTGAACAGCGGTACCTTCTGGATATCGAAGATCTTCTCGCCGCCTTCCAGCAGGGGAATGGTCTGTTCGAAGGAAATGGGCCGCCTGTCGTTCCAGGCCTGTTCGTCCGTGGTTCCGCATGTGGTCATGAAGCGTTCGTAGAACGGCGATTGCCGGCTGAGCTCCTGCGCGGTGCGGTTGACGTAGTCGTTGGAGTCCAGGCGGAACAGATCCAGGTAGAAACGATTGGCCACCAGGCAGCGGTTGTTGGCGTCCTTGAAGCAGACGATATCGGGAAGGGCGTCGATCAGCGTGGTCAGCCATTCCTTTTGCAGACGCAGATCTTCCGCCGAGCCGGTGTCCGATTGGATGGCCTCGGCCAGATCCTCCAGCGAAAAAGGTCGTTTGGAACCGGCGCAATCCGTCACCTCGCCGTAGCTTTCCGGCACGATGTCCCTTTCGCTGTTTGGGAAGGAAGTCTGAACAGAAAAATCCGAACTCATATGATGACACTTTAGTGGAAGACCGCGCCTGGATGCCAGAGCTCTATGTTGATTGCCGTAAATGGTGTGATTGGCCATTCTACCCACGATTCATACCCGGGTCTGGCGGGAAGCCGATGGAATGAGGCTCGCGGGCCGTTACTTTCCGCAAAGGCTTCCTGTATGATCTGCGGCAACGAAGCGTTCCGAAACGGCAAACGCGGGCGTCCCCAGGGGAGCATTCAGCGAAAATGGTCAGCCACCACGCAGCTTTGATCTACACCATGGTCCTCGTCTCGGCGGCCGACCGCGACATGTCCGACGCCGAATTGCGGGCGATCGGTGAAATCGTCGGCTATCTCCCGGCATTCCGCGACTATGACCCGGCTTTGCTGCCCAAGACCTCGGAGGCCTGCGCCGAAATGCTCGATCTCGACGACGGTCTGGACAAGGCTTTCGATCTGATCAAGTCGGTCCTGCCTCCGCGTCTGCGCGAGACAGCCTATGCCCTGGCCTGCGAGGTCGCGGTGGCCGATGGCGAAATGAACCAGGAAAAACTGCGCGTGCTGGAACTGATCCGTCACCGCCTGGAGATCGATCGTCTGATCGCCGCCGCCATCGAGCGTGGCGCCACGGTGCGCTACCGCACCGCCTGAACGGGATTCCTCCCGCCGTCGACCAGATCGAGGAGGCGGCGGAGCGCCTTGTCATGCAGCCCGAGACGGTCGAGATGCGCCACGGTGCTGGCCAGATAATCCCGGCTGGATCCGGTGCTTCCGCGACCCTGATGAATCAACTGCGCGGCCCTCTCGGGGGGCAGCGATCCCGCGTATTGCTTGTGGTCGCGGCGTGCGACGAAGACATATCCCCGGACGTCCCGTCCGTCTTGCAGGCGAAGCCGGATGAATTTCGGCACATAGACCCCGCTGACCATTTCCCGCTCTTGCAGATAGCCGCGCACGCTTTCGACCTTGTCCTCGGCGATGCGATAGGCCAATCCCCGGCATGATCCGCCGTGATCGAGACCCAGCACCAGACCGGGCGTCTCGGCGGAGCCGCGGTAATGGGTGGACAGGATGCACATGGCGCGGTGCCATCCGCTTAATGTCGCCTTGCGGACCTCGGCGAACTCGAAGCCGGGCTGCCAGATGAGGGAGCCATAGGCGAAAACCCAGAAACTGCCGTCCATGTCTCGAATCACCGTCCCGATGTCGCGCGTTTTCGTCACTCATGCAATGAGTTGGTGGGTCAACTGATCCGGACGCTCGGCGGGCAAGCGTCCGGATCGGACCCCTAAAGTGGCATTCATTTCTTTCCGGCCGGTTACCAGGACCGGAAGGAACGTATTTCGCATTTGCCTTGCGTGCGGTCTATGCGTTTAAAAGGGGGGACATTCCGCCCAACGCAAGGCTTTTCATGTCCGACCCCCAGCGTCGGCCCGCCGCATCCCGGGCCATCCGTTTTTTTCTCATCGGTTGCGGCCTTTTGGTCGTCCTGGCCGGTGCCTATGGCTTCTGGTGGCATTATCTGACGACCACGCTGCAGGGTGAGCTCGCCCGCTGGGTGGACGAGCAGGGATCCGTCGGCTGGAAGATCCGCACCGGTTCGGTGACGACGGGAGGCTTTCCATGGCGCGTCGCCCTGACGGTGGAGGCTCCCGCCGTCGAGGATCCTTCCGGAAATCAATGGCAAGGGCCGCCGCTGAGCGTCGTCCTGCCGCTTTTCGATCCCCGTCATCCCCGCATCGAGGGGGCGGGCCGGCATGTCCTTACCCCGAAGGGACGGGATCCCATCGGTTTTTCCGCCGATGCCGCCTCGGCCGATCTGCAGTTCGATGACCATGGGCTGGTCGGGGCCTCGATCCGGCTGGCGGCCGTCGCGCTGGCGGATAGCCGTCTGGGACGCCTGTCCGTCGACGTGCGCCGGCAGGCCTCGGGCAGGATCGAGCACACCATGACGAGCTGGGAATCCCATATCCTTCTGGAAGACCTGGTCCTGCCCGACGACCCGCGTCTGTTGTTCGGGACCCGGCTGCCCGCCATCCGGCTGGACAGCCGTTTGCAGGGGAGCGTGCCGGGGGGATCGCCGGCGCAGGCCTTGGCCGCCTGGCGCGACGACGGCGGCACGCTGGAAATCGATGCCCTGTCGGTCGACTGGCCGCCGCTGGCCTTGTCCGGCAAGGGGACTCTGGCGCTTGATTCGGACATGCAGCCGATGCTGGCCAGCACCTGCGATATCCGTGGCCTGTTCGCGGCCATCGACGCCCTGGTCCGCGGCGGCGTGATCCGGGGGCAGGACGCGGGGATGGTGAAATTGGCCTTTGGATTGCTGATGAAACCGGGAAAGGATGGGGAAAAGACCTTGAGCATGCCGGTGACGATCCAAAACCGGGTGCTTTCCATCGGTCCCGTCAAGTTGCTGGATTTGCCTGTCGTGACATGGCGGTGACGGTCTAGTGGGCCAACTAATTGAATTGTGGTGAAAATCTGACGGATGGCGGGGGCACCATCCGTCAGATTTTCACCACTCGGGGGCGGTTCCCGCCGCGAAGATGGGCCTTTGGGACGGCGCCGGCTCCTCTGCCGCCGTGAACGTCACCGGGCGTCCGAAGAATTGGCTGCCCAAAGCCGATGTCCGCAGGGGATCGCCGGTGGTCAGGAACTGAATTCCCGCCGGAATGGCGGTGGTGTCGATTTCGGGGTGGCGGGTCAGATAGGCGGACAGGCTGCGGGCGACCAGGTCCGGCTGGGACAGGATATCGATGCCCGGCGGCAGCGCTTCGGCGAACAGATCGGCGGCCAGCGGATAGTGGGTGCAGCCCAGCATGACCACGTCCGGACGGCGGCCGTTCAACCGCTCCATCAGCGCCGCGGCATAGCGCCGCACGGCGGCGCCCAGTTCGGCGCGGACGGCGCCGGCCTCGATCAGGTCGACCAGTTCTGGGCAGGCCTGCTGGACGACGGTGACTTCCGGCGCCCGCTTGCCGATTTCGGCCGGATAGGCGTTGCTCTGTACCGTCCGCCGGGTGGCGAAAACGGCGATGAGCCGTTCCTTTTCTCGCCGGGGCCGGGCCGGAAGGTCGGCCATCCAGGGAACGCCGGTGATGGCCTCGACCATCGGCACCAGGACACCGAGGATCCGCCTGTCCGGATAATGCCGGGGAAGCCATTCCTGCTGCAGCCGGCGCAGCGAGGTGGCGGCGGCGGTATTGCAGGCCAGCACCACCAGGCGGCAGCCCCGGTCGAACAGGATTTCGACGGACCGTCTGGTCAGACGGTCGATGTCCTCGGGGTCGCGGTTGCCGTAGGGCGCCGCCGCATGATCGCCCAGATAAAGAAAACGGCGTTTCGGCAGGGCGTCGGCGACGGCCCGCAACACCGTCAAACCGCCGAACCCCGAATCAAACAGACCTATCATCGAACAAACATCATTCCGTAGGAGGCGGGGCAAGATCGAATGCCGCCGCCATCAAGGCGCGGGTATAGGCGGTCTCGGGGGCCGCGAACAGCCGTTCGGCGGGGCCGGCCTCGACCGCCTTTCCGTCCTTCATGACCAGCACGCTGTCCGCCAGGGCGCGGACCACCCGCAGATCGTGGCTGATGAACACATAGGCCAGTCCGTGGCGTTTTTGCAAGTCGCGCAACAGCGTGACGATCTGGGCCTGGACGGACAAATCGAGGGCCGACGTCGGTTCATCGAGGATAAGCAGGCCGGGTTTCAGAATCAGCGCGCGGGCGATGGCGATCCGTTGGCGCTGGCCGCCGGAGAATTCGTTGGGATAGCGGTCCTGCGTCTCGGGATCGAGCCCCACCTCGGTGAGGCTTTGGGCGATCAGGTCCCGCCGCTCCCGGCTGTTCCCGCCCAAGCCATGGACGTCCAGTCCTTCTCCGACGATCTGCTCGATCGATCGGCGGGGCGACAGCGAGCCGTAAGGATCCTGGAAGACCATCTGCATCCGGCGGCGCAGCGGACGCAATGCCTTGGCCGACAGGTCGTGCAGGGCGTGGCCGGAAAAGACGACGGAGCCTTCGCTCCTGACCAGCCGCAACAGGGCGAGGCCGAGCGTCGTCTTGCCCGATCCCGATTCGCCCACCACGCCCAGGGTCTGCCCCTCCTTCAGCGTGAGGTCGATCCCGTCGACCGCCTGGATCCATCCGATCCGGCGGCGGAACAGGCCCCGGCGGATGGGAAAGCCGACCTTGAGATCTCGCGCGGTGAGGATCGTGGCGGCCCCGGGGAGTGGCGGATTGGGGCGCCCCGTCGGTTGCGCGGCCAAAAGCTCGCGGGTGTAGGGATGTCGCGGCGCGGCGAAGACCGTGGCGGTATCCCCCTGTTCGATCACCTCTCCGGCCCGCATCACGCAGACGGTGTCGGCCATTCTGCGGACAATTCCCAGATCATGGGTGATGAGCAGCAAGGCCATGGCGAAACGGTCCTGCAGATCCTTGAGCAGGGCGAGGATCTGGGCCTGAACCGTGACATCGAGGGCCGTCGTCGGCTCGTCGGCGATGAGGATGTCGGGTTCGTTGGCGAGCGCCATGGCGATCATCACCCGCTGGCGCTGTCCGCCGGAGAGGCTGTGCGGCAGCGCTCCCAGTCGAAGTTCGGCCTGCGGCAGGCCGACCAGGCGCAGCAGTTCGAGAACGCGCTCGCGCGCCTTCGCGCCGCGCAATCCCCGGTGCAGGGCGAGCACCTCGCCGATCTGGGTGCCGATCGGCTGCAGGGGATTGAGACTGGTCATCGGCTCCTGGAAGACCATGGCGACGCGGTTGCCGCGGATCGTCCGCAGGACGGGATCGCCGGCCCCCAGCAGTTCCTGCCCGGCCAAACGGATGCTGCCCGCCGGATGGTGGGCGTGCGGGTAGGGCAGAAGCTGGAGAATGGAAAGCGCGGTGACCGATTTTCCCGATCCGGATTCGCCGACCAGGGCCAGGGTTCGCCCCCGTTCGAGTTCGAAGGATACGCCTTTGACGACGGGGTGGGCTTCGGCGTCCCGGCCGAAGCTGACATGCAGGTCGCGGACCGACAGCAGGGCGGTCAAGGCCGGGCCTTCACCGGATCTTTCGCCGCCGGCTTGGACTTTTCAGGGGCAACCCACCAAGCCAGCACTTCGGCTCCCTGATCGGGGGTCACCGCCGGGATGCCGAACTTGTCCCATACCGCGACGTGATCCTCCGGCATATACCACTGCGGGATGACGTAGTCGCCCCAAAGCAGCAATCGGTCCAGCGCATGTGTGCGCGTCACCAGGGTTTGCCGGTCGGGGCTGGCCGCCAGCGCGTCGATCGTCCGGTCGATGGCCGGCGAGCGAATACCGGCCCAGTTGAGCCCGTCCGGCTGGTCGGCGGCGGCCGATCCCCACAGGGTCCGCTGTTCCGTCCCCGGCGTTTCGGAGGCCGGCCAGCGGGCCACGATCATATCGAACTCGGCTTGCGCGCGTCTGCGCGAGAACTCGGCCTCTTCCACCGCATGCACGCTGGCTTGGATGCCTAGATGGTGGAGGGCTGAGAGGAAGTCCTTGCAGATCGGCTGCCAGCTCGGGTCGTCGACCAGGATTTCGAAGACGAAGGGTTTGCCGCCCTGTCCATCGACCAGTTTGCCTTTTTTCATTGTCCAGCCGGCTTCGCTCAACAGATGGGCGGCTTCGGCCAGGTTGCGCTGGCGCTGGGCGTGGTCGGCATTGTCGGGCAGGGAGTAGGGTTTTGCGAAAAGCTCGTCGGGGACCTGGCCGCGGAACGCTTCGAGAAGAAGCGTCTCCTCGTCGGAGGGAAGTTCCGGCGCGGCCAGTTCGGATTTGGCGAAATAGCTCCCGGCGCGGCGGTACAGCCCGTAAAACAGATCGTGATTCAGGCTTTCGAAATCGAAGGCCAGGATCAGGGCGCGACGGGTCCGGGGATCCCGCCAGAGGGGATTGCGCAGATTGAAGGCGAAGCCCCGCATGGGTTCGGTGCGGCGATTCGGGATGTTCAGTTTGTTCACCAAACCCCGCGTCAGGGCCGGGAACACGTAGCCGGTCGCCCATTTCCTCGATTCCCATTCGAAGCGGACGTCATAGGCGCCGTTTTTGAAGGCGCTGAAGGCGGCGGGCGAATCGGCGAAGAAGTCGGTGCGGATCCGGTCGAAGTTGTAGAGCCCCGTGGCGACAGGCAAATCCTTGGCCCAATAGTCCTGCGCCCGGACCAGAACCACGGAGCGGCCGGGGTCCACCGATTGAACGGCGTAGGGGCCGCTGCCCAGGGGAGGTTCCGCGAGGGGACGGGTGAAATCCCGGCCTTGCCACCAGCTTTTCGAAAGAATGGGCAGGCTGCCCAGGACCAGCGGCAGCGCCCGCGTCTCTCCGGGCCCGAAGATGAAGCGGACTTTGCGGTCGGCCAGCTTTTCCCCGCGGGTCACCCCCTGCAACGATGCCTTGAGGCCGGGTGGTCCGGAGTTTCTCAGGGTCTCGAAGGAAAACAGGACATCGTCGGCGGTGATCGCGCTGCCGTCGTGAAAGCGCGCCTCGGGACGTAGGTTGAACACCAGCCAGCGGTTGGCGCGGTCCCATTCGAACGATTCGGCGATCAGTCCATAAGCGCTTGCCGGTTCGTCCTCCGAACGGGCCAGCAGGCTGTCGAAGGTCAGTCCGATCAGATCGATGGGGCGGGCCGTGGCGCCGCGCGCCAGCGGCGGATGGCCGATGCCGGAAAAGGGGTTGAGGGTGTCGAAGCCGCCCAGTTGGTAAAGGCGGAGCAGTCCGCCTTTCGGCGCGTCCGGATTGACATAGTCGAAATGCTTGAAGTCGGGCGGATATTTGGGAGTGCCGTAAAGGGCCAGGGCATGGGCCCCCTGTCCGGCGCGGCTCTCACCGCCGCCAGCCAGCAGAAGCAGGGCGGCGGTGACCAGGAAAACGATGCTCTTTGCGACGCCGGAGCGCGTCAATGCCCGCCGCCCGCTTTGGCGAGCACGGCCATGGTCGCGGCGTGCGCCGCCTTGTCGCCGGCTGCGATAACCCTGCCGTCCGACCTCAGCCCCAGCCGTCCGCCCCGCCAGTCGGTGAGCAATCCGCCCGCTCCCTCGATGATGGCCACCAGGGGGAGATAATCGTAGGGCTGCAAGGAGGCCTCCACCACCAGATCCACATAACCGGCGGCGAGCAGGCCGTAGGCGTAGCAATCGGCGCCGTAGCGCGGCAGCTTGACGGAAGAGCGCAAGGCTTCCCAGGCCGTGGCGTCGGTCCCGGTGAACATCTCGGGGGCCGTGGCGTAGAGTGCTGCGAGAGACAGGTCGGGGCAGGGGCGGACCCGGATGGGACGCCCGTTCAGTGTCGAGGGACGGCCCGACACGCCCAGCCAGCGCTCGTCGAGGATCGGCTGGTCGATGATGCCGAGAACGGGAACTCCCTTATGCAGGAGGGCGATCAGCGTGCCGAAGGACGGCTTGCCGGTGATGAAGGCCTTGGTGCCGTCGACCGGATCAAGGACCCAGACCCATTCGGCATCGGTTCTGACGGCGCCGTATTCTTCGCCGTAGATGCCGTGGTCGGGGGCCGTGCGTTCGATCAGTTCGCGCATGGCTGCTTCCGCTTCGCGATCGGCGACGGTGACCGGACTGGCATCGGCCTTGTCGAATACCGTCACCGGCTGACGGAAATAGCTGCGGGTAACGGTGCGGGCTGCGTCGGCGAGGCGGAGCGCCAAGGCGACGTGGTCGTCCGGGCAGAGGGACGGGGGAATTGGCGTATTCATCGGGTGATATTGCACCGGGGCCCGAAATATTTCCACCCTCCCCAGCGTCGGTTCCAGGGCAATCGGGTGAACCCGCTTGCCCTGGTTTAAATTGTTGCCCCTCAGACGCCGGGCGGCGGACATCCGTCCGCCTTGGGCTTCCTCCGCTAAAGCTTCGGGGCGCTCATCGCGCCAACGAGGCCAAAACACCCTCGGAAGAACAGTTCGCGCGCGTTCACCCGATTGCCTTGGCGTCGTTTCCCCGTCATTGCGGTGGCGGCGGGGCCTCGGGACTGATCGAGCGCAGATAGGCGATCACATCGGCCCTCTCCTCGCCATTGGGCAGGCCGGCGAAAGTCATCTTGGTGCCCGCCGCGAAAGCGCCCGGCTTGCTGAGGAATTTGTCGAGATCCTCATAGCTCCAGGCGCCGGAGAGCTTTTTGAAGGCTTCCGAATAGGCGAAGCCCGGGAAGCTCGCCTTGGCCCGGCCGACGACGCCGAAGAGATTGGGGCCGATCTTGGCGCCGGCCCCCTGATCGAAACTGTGGCAGGACAGGCACTTCTTGGCCGAGGTCTGGCCCTTGCCGGCATTCGCCGCCGCCAGGCGCTGGGGCAACGGTTTATCCTCGGCGATTGCCGCCGTCTCGCCCCCGGTCTGTCCCGGCGCGGTTTTGGCCTGGATCGCGGCGGGGTCGAATCCGCCTTCCGAAGCGACGATCTCCGGCGATGGCCGGTCGATCCGTCGCGGCATCAGGCCGTCGACCAGCAGATTGAGGCCAACCACCAAAATAAGCGCGAACAGGCATGCTCCGGTGATTTTCTGGAGGGTGATACCCATGGCTGCTCCCCTGTGGCCGTCTTCGTTATCCCGCCCCCCTTGATCCATGGCGAAGGTCATGGGGCGAAGGGGGGTTCCACCAGCGATCCTCCCGTTATATGGTTACGCCCCTTCGACTTCACAGACGCCATTGGTGATGCCCGCCATTTTGAACCCCGTCGTAGTGATCCCGGCCCGCTTGCAGGCGGCGAATCTGCCTGGGAAGCCGTTGCTCGACATCCATGGGGATCCGCTGATCGTCCATGTCTGGCGTCGCGCGGTGGCGGCCGCCATCGGTCCCGTGGTGGTGGCTTGCGCCGAGCGGGAAATCCAGGACGCCGTCATCCGGGCGGGCGGCAACGCCATCCTGACCAGGCCCGATCACCGCAGTTCGTCCGACAGGGTTTTCGAGGCCGTCGAGAAATTCGATCCGGAGGGGCATTTCGATACGGTGGTCAATCTGCATGGCGATCTTCCGGCGATTACGCCGGCGGCGATCCGCGCGGCCTTGCTTCCGCTCGACGATCCGGCCGTGGACGTCTCCACGGTGATCACCGAAATCACCGATGACGGGTTTCGCCATTCGCCCGGCATCGTCAAGGCGGTGGTCGGGCTGGCGGAGGGACAGCGGAGCGGACGGGCCATCTATTTCAGCCGGGCGGCGGTTCCCGCCGGCGAGGGCCCGCTTTTCCATCACATCGGCCTTTACGCTTTTCGCCGCGCCACCCTGGAGCGGTTCGTCGCTCTGGAGACCGGGGTGCTGGAACAGCGCGAGGGCCTTGAACAATTGCGGGCCATCGAAAACGGGATGCGTCTCGAAGCGGTGCTCGTCGCCAATTTGGCCCCGGGTGTCGATACTCCCGCCGATCTGGAGAGACTCCGCAAGATCCTGGTCCGCCTGCATTGAGTGAGATGATGACCGATACCGACGCTTCACCCGAACGTACCATCGCCTTCCAGGGCGAACCCGGCGCCTATTCCCATTTGGCCTGCACCATCGCTTTTCCCGACATGCAGCCGCTTCCCTGCGCGGCCTTCGAGGATGCTTTCGCCGCGGTCAACGAGGGCCGCGCCCGGCTGGCGATGATTCCCATCGAGAATTCGGTGGCCGGCCGCGTTGCCGATATTCACTCCCTGATGCCCGCCTCGAAGCTGCATATCATCGGCGAGTTCTTCGAGCGGGTGAATCACCATCTGCTGGCGGTCAAGGGCGCCCGTCTCGAGGACATCAAGGTGGTGCGCAGCCATGTGCACGCCCTCGGCCAGTGCCGCAATTTCATCCGCGCCTACGGCTTGAAGGCCGTGGTCGCCGCCGATACCGCCGGTTCCGCCGCCGAGGTCGCGGCCAAGGGCGACAAGACGGTGGCCGCCATCGCCTCCGAACTGGCCGGACGGACCTACGGTCTCTGCTCGCTGGCCGCCAATATCGAGGATGCCGAGCACAATACCACGCGCTTCCTGATCATGGCGCGCGAGGCCACGCAGCCCGATCCGCGCAAGGGGCCTTGCATCACCACCTTCATCTTCCGTGTCCGCAACGTGCCGGCCGCCCTTTACAAGGCTTTGGGCGGCTTCGCCACCAACGGCGTCAACATGACCAAGCTGGAAAGCTATCAGGTCGGCGGCGGTTTCGCCGCGACCCAGTTCTATGTCGACATCGAGGGACACCCCGAGGAACCCAATGTCCGGCTGGCCCTCGAAGAGCTGGGATTCTTCTCGAGGGAGGTGCGCATCCTGGGCGTCTATCCAGCCCATCCCTATCGGTTCAAGGCTCGTCTGGCGGCCGATTGATCTCGGCCATCATATCGGCCACCGCCCGTTCCTCCGGCTCGCCCCGGGCCAGCCGTTCCGCCACTTTCTTCTGATCGACGGCGGGGCGGTTCTGGCTCATCTTGAATTTGCCCTCGAGCTTCTGGAGGGCCATGGAAAAGCCGACGATGCCGCGCAGCATTCCGGCCCGGTAATCGTCGGGCAGGTCGGCGAACGACCAGTCCGATCGTGGATCGTGGATCGCCGCCATCTTCTCCACGACCTGCGCCGTTTCGTCGGCATTGAGGTGCCGGGCCGGCCCGAGGGCATGCACCACGGCATAATTCCAGGTCGGCACCGCCGGCGCCGTTTCGTACCAACTGGGCGAGACATAGGCATGGGGGCCATGAAAAATGGCCAGGCTGTCGCCGCTTCCCAGCGCCTGGGCCTGCGGATTGGCCTTCGCCAGATGTCCGAACAAATGATCGTTTTCATAAATCAGGGGCAGGTGGCTGATCCAGGGCCCCCCGGCCCCATGGGTGATCAGCGTCGCGAAGGGATGATGGCGGATGAAATCTGTCAGGGAGCGGCGGTCATCGCAGGCGAAGGCGGCGGGACGATAAATCATAAGGCATTCCTGTCGGTGGCGGGAATGGTGGGAACGCGGACCGACGTCGGGACGGAGTCCGAAGAGGCGTATCGCGCAAGAATGAGATCGACTGCGATCTCGATCAGTCTTCGATGATTTTGGCGCCTGGGGCTGACTTTCAAGAGTTCGCGCATATGCGCATCCCCTTTCAGCATGTTCAGAAACAACTCCGCGACCAGAGGGGCCTCTTCCGGAGGGATGGTCAAAAGGCCCCGGCTGCTCAGATCGTTGAACATCCGGGTCAGCCGGCCCATCGCCGTGGTGGGGCCGGCGGCGTAGAAGGTTTCCCCCACCTCGGGCAGGCGCGGCGCCTCGGCGACCACCACGCGGTTGATGGCGAGGGCTTCGGGAGAAAGAATAACTTCCAGCATATTGCCGGCCAATCGCCGCAGAAGGGAGCGGACATCTCCTGCCTCGCCGATATCGCCCATGATGTCGGCGTCGGCGAAAACGCATTGGCAACGGCCGCGGAGAACCTGTTCGAACAAATCCCGCTTGTTGTCGAAGTGGGTATAGATCGTGGCTTTCGACACGTTGGCCCGGGCCGCCACGGCATCCATGCTGGCGGCGCCGTATCCCATTTCCATGAAGATTTCCCTGGCCGCCGTCAGGATGCGGTCATGTTTGCTGGGGGCTGGCCCATTTTCCGTGGCCGTGACGATTTTCCTCGGTCGAGACATGATCCCAAACCCTTATCTGAAAAATGACGGCCCCATGCCGGCATTGACCACAGCATCGCCCCATAAATCTAACACGCCACGGGCGGAAGGGCGCCGGATTGTTCTCATAATTCAAGTGTTTGATGGGGCATCCTCCTTCCCCTCGGCGGTTTCGGCGCCAAGGGCCGGGAGATCCGGGAATTTTCGCGTCCACACGCAATTGCCCTCGTCGGGGCCTCCTTTGGGTCTTGCCTTTTTCCTCCGGGGGGCTGATATACTCGGCTCGGGAGACTGGCGGCGGACGGGCCCGTCGCCAACCCGGTCAGGTCCGGAAGGAAGCAGCCGTAACGATTTTTGGTTCGGGTCGCCGACCAGTCTCCCACCTACCCGTTAGGAACCGCCCGCCAACCGATCCGGGCCCATGACCGACAGCTCAGCCACATCTCCTTATCGCGTTCTTGCCCGGAAATACCGCCCGGCCGATTTCGCCGGCCTGATCGGGCAGGAAGCGATGGTCAGGACGCTCAGCAACGCCATTCAGAGCGGGCGGCTGGCCCACGCATTCGTGCTGACCGGGGTTCGCGGCGTCGGCAAGACGACGACGGCACGGATCATCGCCCGCGCTCTCAATTGCGTGGGCGTCGACGGGCAGGGCGGCCCCACCACGGAGCCGTGCGGCGTGTGCGAGCATTGCCGGGCGATCGCCGAAGACCGCCATGTCGATGTCCTCGAAATGGATGCGGCCTCCCGCACCGGGGTCAACGACATCCGCGAGCTGATCGACGGCGTGCGTTACCGGCCGACCTCGGCCCGCTTCAAGATCTACATCATCGACGAAGTGCATATGCTGTCCACGGCGGCCTTCAACGCCCTGTTGAAGACGCTCGAAGAGCCGCCGGAGCATGTGAAGTTCATCTTCGCCACCACGGAAATCCGCAAGATTCCGGTCACCGTGCTGTCGCGCTGCCAGCGGTTCGACCTGCGCCGCGTCGATATGGACGTGCTGAATGCCCATTTCGCCGCCATCGCCGAGAAGGAAGGCGCCGTCATCGATCCGGCCGCGCTGGCCTTGATCTGCCGGGCCGCCGACGGTTCGGTGCGCGATGGCCTGTCGCTGCTCGACCAGGCCATCGCCCACGGCGCCGGGCAGGTCAGCGAGGAGCAGGTCCGCGACATGCTGGGCCTGGCCGACCGGGCCCGGGTCTTCGACCTGTTCGACTCGGTGATGAAAGGCGATCTCGCCTCCGCCCTCGGCCAGATGGTCGAACAATATGCCGTGGGCGCCGATCCGGTGGTGATCTTGCAGGATATGCTGGAACTCACCCATTGGCTGACCCGCCTCAAGCTGGCGCCCGAGATGGCCAATGCCGCCGGCGTTTCCGAGACCGAGCGGGTGAAGGGCGGCGCCATGGCCAAGGGATTGTCCATGGCGACCCTGACCCGAGCCTGGCAGATGCTGTTGAAGGGCCTCGGCGAAGCCAGGGGGGCTCCCTCTCCGCTGCAGGCCGCCGAGATGGTTCTGGTCCGTCTGGCTTACGCCGCCGATCTGCCCAGTCCCGCCGAAGCGCTGGAGGCGCTGCGCCATCAGCCGTCCACCGGCGGGCCGGGTTCCTCCGCCTCTTCCGGCTCCGGCGGCGGCATGGCTGCTCCGGCCGGCGCCGTCGGAGCCAGCGTCATTGCGCCGCCTACCGCCGGTGGGCGCGGCGAGGTCATGGCCCGGATGGCAGCGACCGGCACGTCGGGCGGTGGCGAGATGGTGATGCGGGCGAGCCCGCAGCCCGAACCCGAACCCGAACCGGCCGCGCCGGGATTGCCCGCCGATTTCGAGGAATTGGTCGCCCTGTTCGGCGAGAAGCGCGAGGCGGTGCTGTCGGCGGCCCTGAGTTCCGCCGTGCATCTGGTGCATTACGAGGTCGGGCGGGTCGAATTCCGCGTCGATCCGGCGGCGCCCTCCGATCTGGCGCCCAGGATGTCGCGTCTGCTCGCCGATTGGACGGGCAGGCCGTGGCTGGTCAGTTTGTCGCGTGACGAGGGGGCGCCGACGCTGCGCCAGCAGCATCTGGAACGCGAACTCAAGCGCAAGCAGGATGCGGCCAACCATCCCCTGGTTCAGGCGGTTCTGACGGCTTTTCCGGGCGCGACCATCGAAGTGGTGCGCGATCTGGCGGCTTCCGAAGACGCCCTCGAACCGGCGGACCTGGCCGAAAACGAATCTGGAAATGGAGACGAAGAGTGAAGAATCTCGGCAATTTGATGAAACAAGCCCAGCAGATGCAGAGCAAGATGGCCGAGATGCAGGCCAAGCTGAGCGAGGTCGAGGTCTCCGGCGCCGCCGGCGGAGGCATGGTGCAGGTGACGATCAACGGCAAGAGCGACATGAAGAAACTGAAGATCGATCCGTCGCTCTGCACGGCCGAGGACGTCGAGGTGCTCGAGGACCTGATCGTCGCCGCCTTCAACGATGCCAAGGGCAAGGTCGAAGCCCTGATGCAGTCGGAAATGCAGAAGGTTACCGGGGGGCTTAATCTGCCGGCCGGACTGAAGCTGCCCTTCTGACGCGCCGCAATCGATGGCCGGTCCCGAGATCGAGCATCTGGTCCAGCTTCTTGCCCGCCTGCCCGGCCTGGGGCAGCGCTCGGCTCGCCGGGCCGCGCTGACACTGCTCAAGCGGCGTGAGCAGTTGTTGGCCCCGCTGGCCGCGGCGATGACCGATGCCGCGGCCAAGGTCAAGACCTGCTCGGTTTGCGGAAATTACGACAGCGTCGATCCTTGCGCCATTTGCGCCGACCAGCGGCGGGATCCGTCCCTGATCTGCGTGGTGGAGGACGTCGCCAGCCTGTGGGCGATGGAGCGGTCGGGGCTGTTCAAGGGGCGCTATCACGTGTTGGGTGGGGTGCTGTCGGCTCTCGACGGCATCGGTCCCGACGATTTGTTCATCGACCGTCTGGTGGCGCGCGCCTCGGCGGAAGAGGTGGCCGAGGTCATTCTGGCGATGGCCGCTACCGTCGATGGCCAGACCACCGCCCATTATCTGGTCGATCGTCTGGCGAACTGCCATGTCGCCGTATCGGGTTTGGCGCAGGGCGTGCCGGTCGGCGGCGAGTTGGATTACCTTGATGACGGGACCATTGGCGCCGCGTTGCGGGCGAGGCGTCCGATCGCCTGAATTCCGCCACGAAAAGGGACCAATTTTCCGCTGTAACGCATTGCTGGGGAACGGTCATGAAACGTCTACTGGTTTCTTGCGTCCTGATGATTTTCCTGGGGGCTTGCCAACCGAGCCTGCGCGCCGACGTGACGCGCTTCTACAGCCTGCCTCCGGTTGCTTTCGGACAAAGCTTCGCCATCGCGCCGGACCCCGCGCAAGCCAGCGATCTTGAATTCCAGCACAACAGCACCCTGCTGAGCGGCGCCCTGCAGGCCAAGGGATTCTATTCCGCCACGGCCTACGCCGAGGCCGATCTGATCGCGGTGTTGCATTACGGCAATGTCGGCAGCCATACCGAGATCTATACCGAGCCGGGCGGCCCGGGCTGGGGACGCCCCGGTTGGGGGTGGCGCCCCTATCCCCCCGAGGTCGCCAGCTACACCTACTATTCGCAGTTCGTCGATGTGGCGCTTTTCGATGGTCCGGCCTGGCGGTCCGGCGAGCGGCGCATGCTCTATCAGGGCCGCGCCCTTACCGAAAGCGGCGCGCGCGATCTGAATGTCTCCATGCCCTATCTGTTGCGGGCCCTGTTCCTGGATTTCCCCGGGCTCAACGGGCAGACCGTGCGCGTGGTCGTGCCGCTCGACGATCGGCCGTGACGATGCGGCTTCCCTGCGGAGGGCTTGGCTTGGCGCTGGCGGCATTCGTTTCGTCCTGGCCGGCCGTGGGCGCCGAGGTCACCGTGCCGGCCGAGGGGCGTTCGCTGGCCTTGACCGTTTATAACCAGGATCTGGCCCTGGTCCGCGATCGTCGGCAAGTGGTGTTGCCGGCGGGAGAGACGAGTCTCGCCTTCGCCGATGTCAGTCCGAAGATGCTCGCCGGGAGCGCCGATCTGTCGGGCGCCGGAATCCGCGTTGCCGCCCAGGTCGTCGATTTCGCCCTGTTGAGCCCCGACAGCCTGTTGCGCCGCACCGTCGGCGGCGAGGTGACCCTGATGCGCCCGGCGACGCCGAATTCCGGTGAAATTCCGGTGCGCGGGCGCCTGCTGTCCGAGGATGGTCCGATCCTCGACATCGGCGGCCATGTCGAGGTGGCTCCTCCCGGCCGTATCGTCTATGACCGGCTGCCTGAGGGATTGCGGGCGGCGCCGGCCCTTTCCTCGCAGGTGACGGTGAGCGGCGCCGGCCGCCACGACCTCGATCTCACCTATCTGACCTCCGGTCTCGGCTGGCATGCCGAATATCAGCTGTTTCTGGACGAGAGCGAGAGCAAGGCCGATCTCAAGGCCTGGGTGATGCTGACCAATGCCAGTGGGACGTCCTTTCAGGACGCCGATCTGACTCTGGCCTCCGGTGATGTTCATCAGGCCGCCGCGCCGGTCGATGTCGGTGGCGACCGGCCCCGCATGTTGACCGTGATGAAGGCCGCGGCGCCGGTGCAACCGATGTCCGAACAGGCCGCGGTGCCCGAGGATCTATCCGGCGTCGCGCTTTTCCATCTGGCCGGTCCGGTGAGCATCGACGACCGGCAGAGCAAGCTTCTCGCGTTGTTCGTCAGGGCGGGCGTGCCGGCCCGGCGGGAAATCGCCGGCGATCCGTTGCCGCAATTCCTGGCCGGACAGCCCTTCGATCCGGCGCGCAATCGCGATCCGTCGTTCAGCCGCCCGCAGTCGGTTCTTGTTCTGGACGGCGCCGGCGCGCAAGCGACAACCGCGCCGCAAGGCCTGGTGCGTGTGTTCAGGCGGGATGGCGCCGGTATTCCCCGTCTGCTGGGCGAAGACAGGATCGGCCAGAAAGCCAAAGGCGAGACCTGGCGGGTGGCTCTCGGCCGCGACGGGGATATCGGGATCACACGGATCCAGACATCCTTCATCCCTCCGAAAACGGGGAATGCCGGTCCGATGGAATCGGCTTGGCGGATCACCGTCATCAACGCCAAGGCGCAACCGGTCACGGTGCTTTTGCGCGAAGCGATTCCGGCCGGAACGGCAATCGTCGAGGAAAGCCTGCCGCACCGGGACGGCGATGCGCGGCAGGCCGTTTGGCCCATCAAGGTTCCGGCGCAAGGCGAGGCCGTCTTGATTTATAAAGTGGCAAGAGGCGACGGCTGATCGCTTGACGCGGGGGCCGGCGCGGCATATGTGAGCCCTCTGATCGCTTATGCCTTAGTTATACGGAATGCTGAAATGGCCTTGCTTCCTATTCTCGTCGCGCCCGACCCTTTTTTGAAGCTGAAGGCCAAGCGGGTCGATACCGTCGATGATGCCTTGCGCCGTCTGATGGACGATATGCTGGAAACCATGTACGCCGCCCCGGGGATCGGTCTGGCGGCGCCGCAGGTTGGTGTTTCCAAGCGTCTTCTGGTCATCGACCTGGCCAAGGAGGAGGAGCCGAAAGCCCCGCTTTGCATGGTCAATCCGGAATTGACCTGGCTTTCCGACGAGGAAGCCACCTATGAGGAGGGATGCCTGTCGGTTCCCGAGCATTATGCCGACGTGGTCCGTCCGGCGAGGGTTCGCGTGCGGTTCATCGATCGTCAGAACGAGATCCGCGAGATCGAGGCCGACGGCCTGCTGGCGACGGTCATCCAGCATGAAATGGATCATCTGGATGGTGTCCTGTTTGTTGACCATCTGACCAACCTCAAGCGCAACATGATCCTGCGCAAGCTGGTCAAGGCCCGCAAAACCACGGCTGGCGCATCGCTTTGAGCCTGCGCGTTGCCTTCATGGGGACACCGGATTTTTCGGTTCCCGTCCTCGCCGCGCTGATCGACGCCGGTCATCGGGTTTGTTGCGTCTACAGCCAGCCGCCGCGTCCGGCTGGCCGGGGCCAGCAGGAACGTCCCTCGCCGGTGCACGCCTTCGCCGCCAGCCGGGGAATTCCCGTGCGGGTGCCGAAAACGTTGCGCGATGCGGATGCGCAGACGGCATTCGCCGCGTTGGAGGCCGATGTCGGCGTGGTCGCGGCTTATGGCCTGATCCTGCCGAAGGCCGTCCTCGACGCCCCCCGTTTCGGCTGTCTCAATGTTCATGCCTCGCTTTTGCCGCGCTGGCGCGGCGCGGCGCCGATCCAGCGCGCCATTCTGGCCGGCGATGCACAAAGCGGGGTGACCATCATGCAGATGGATGCTGGTCTCGACACCGGCGCCATGCTGCTCTGGGACAGCGTGCCGATCACCGCGTCGACCGACGCGACCGCGCTTCATGACGCCCTGTCCGTCATGGGCTCGCACCTGATCGTCGATGCCCTGGATCGGCTGGAAAAGGGCGGTTTGGCCGCGACGGCGCAACCGGACGACGGCGTGACCTATGCCGCCAAGCTGGCCAAGGACGAAGGCCGGCTTGACTGGACGCGTCCGGCCGTGGAACTGGAGCGGGCCGTGCGCGCCTTCACGCCCTGGCCCGGCGCCTGGTTCGAACGGGGGGGCGAGCGTTTCAAGGTGTTGGCCGCAACTGTCGCCGACGGTTCGGGAGCGCCCGGCACGGTGCTCGACGATGTTCTGACCGTGGCATGCGGCAGTGACGCCCTGCGGCTTTTGAAGATCCAGCGTTCCGGCAGGGCGGCTCTCGATGCCGACGCCTTCCTGCGCGGCTATCCCCTGGCCAAGGGCGCCAGGATTTTCGAGCCATGCCCCGCTACAAACTGACCGTCGAATATGATGGCACCGGCCTGGTCGGCTGGCAGCGCCAGGACAACGGCCTCTCGGTCCAGGCGATTCTGGAGACGGCCGTTTTCCGGTTGTCCGGAACCGAGGTGGGGGTCGCCGGGGCCGGGCGCACCGATGCCGGCGTCCATGCCACGGGCCAGGTCGCTCATATCGACCTGGTGAAGGCGTTCCATCCAGACCGGGTGCGGGACGGATTGAATTTCTGGCTGCGCGGCGAAGACGCGCCCGTTTCGGTGGTGGCGGCCGAGGTCGTTCCGGATGATTTTCATGCCCGTTTCTCGGCGATCGGCCGGCGCTATCTTTACCGGATCGTCGACCGCCGCCCGCCACCCGTCCTCGATTTGCATCGCGTGATGTGGGTGCACCGGCGACTGGACGTCGATGCCATGCATCTGGCGGCCCAGAATTTGGTCGGGCATCACGACTTCACGTCCTTCCGCGCCTCCGAATGCCAATCGGCCACGCCCGTCAAGACGCTCGACCGGCTGGATGTGCTGCGCGTCGGCGAGGAAATCCATGTCGTCGCCTGGGCCCGCTCGTTCCTGCATCACCAGGTGCGCAACATGGTCGGCACCTTGCGCCTGGTCGGCGAGGGCAAGTGGGGGGGCGAGGACGTCGTGCGGATTCTGGCGGCGAGAGACCGCGCCAAGGCCGGGCCGACGGCCGCCCCCCAGGGGCTTTACCTTACCGATGTGATCTACCCCGATGTCGTCGGCGGCGAGGGCGGGGCGGCCCCGGTGCGGTAAGTGGAAGAGGGGCTACGGCATTTGCACATCTTAAATTTCGTAGTTTTATCGGTGCACTGCTCGCTTTGGATAAAATAGTGGCACCGGCCTCCGTGCCGGTGATCCGCCGCAAGGCGGACCCTTTCCGGCTCACGCCGGAACACCGGCAGAGACGCCCATACGCGCCAGCTTAACCCTCGCCCGCTTTGCGGGAGAGGGTGGCCGCTTTAGCGGCCGGGTGAGGGGGGCTTAGCGTCCGCGCGACATAAAGACCTGTTTGTTTCTGCACGCTTTTTCCGCGCTCCCGCGCGTAAGTGCCCTCACCCAACTCGCTTCGCTCGTCCCCTCTCCCGCAAAGCGGGCGAGGGAGAAGACCTTGAAGCCCCGCCCTTTTGCCCCCTTATGGTTTTTCTCGCGATCGCGGGGAGTGTGATTTTTTTCGACAAATTTTTTGGGGAAATATGTAGGCCATCCCAGCGGGGTCCTTGGGATGATGTCCTGGGGTGGGGCTGGATTGGCCAATTTCGGCTCATTCAATAGAAATTTCAAAGATAATGGGGCTTTGCGGTTCGCGCCGGAGGGGGTTTCCGATTTTGCATGGCGAGATCAGAGAAGTTTGCCTTAATCTCCGGGACATCGATCTTGTAAATTTACTACACGTTTAGGAGAGCAAAATGGACAGCAACCTTTTCAAGTTCCGGGTCATCTTCTACGCCGCAACCATCGTTTTCGCCCTGCTGGTCAATGCCAACATCGATCCCAAGGCCGCCGCCGACCTGTCCGAGCAGATGACCGCCGCCGAAGCGGGCGTGGCCCAGCTCAACTAAAACAAGTTTCGCTGGGGATAAGCCGGCGAAACTTGGTCTGGGGCATTGAGATCCCGCGCCATCGGTGGCGCGAAAGCCAAGGGGCGAGGATCTGTCCCAGCCCGGCGACTGATGGTCGATGGTCGGCTTCGGTCACCGCAACTTATGAAGGTCTTCCCGCCCGATGTCCGCTCCTCAGGCCAGCGAGGCGGCCAGACGGTCGATCAGAACGCCGAGAAGAAGGTCGATGATGACCAGCGCGCTTGCCGTTCCGGCGTCCACCTGGAGGCCGCGGCGGGCGATGAACCAGGCGTAGGCGATCAGCACGCCATGGGTGAGCAGCCAGACGATGGCGACCAGCCCGCGCGGCGCGCCAAAGGCCATCAGCAGAAGCATGGGCGCCCAGGCGACGGCTTGCACCAACTGGAACCAGTTGTAGGCGACCATATAAGTGTAATATCTGGGCCAGCGGCCCAGGAAATCGCAAATTCGCACCATGGCCAGTGGATAGGCCAGCCAGCCGATCGCGTAGGCGATGGCTTGGGTCGCGAAAAAGCTTTCCGGCGACGGCTGTTCCACCCGTACCATCTGGTCGGTGACCACATAGCACCATACCGGCAGAATAATCAGCGCCACCCAAAACGACGCCCAGAACCCGCGAGCCGTTTTATCGAAGGCGTCGAAGCCATCGTCGCGCCAGCGCAGCAACCGCCCGACGCCGATCAGCGCCGCGATGACCTGCCCGAGACTCAGCATGGGATGGTCAGGCACGCCCGAAGGACGGACAGGTAAATGCGGGTCAAGGCTTCGAGGTCGGCGAGCGGCACGCGTTCGTCGGCTTTGTGCATGGTTTGTCCGACCAGGCCGAACTCCACCACCGGGCAGGCGTTCTTGATGAAGCGGGCGTCGGACGTGCCGCCCGTCGTGCTCAATTCGGGGGTGTGGCCGGTGACCTCGGCGATGGCCTTGCTCACGGCGTCGCTCAGGCGGCCGGGAGGCGTCAGAAAGCTTTCCCCCGAAACCTCGACGCTCAATTCATAAGCGCCGCCGACTTCGTCGAAGCGCTCGCGCAGCCAGCGTTCCAGGCCTGCCCCGGTGTGCAGGTCGTTGAAGCGGATATTGAAGGCCGCCCGGCCTTCCGCCGGAATGACGTTGGTCGCCTCGTTGCCGACGTCGATGCTGGTCAGGGCCAGGGTGGAGGGCTGGAAATGGGCCGACCCCTCGTCCAGCGGGCGGGCGGTGATGGCGGCCAGCATGGACAGCAGACGGGGCAGGGGATTGTCGGCCAGGTGCGGATAGGCGACATGTCCCTGGCTGCCCAGAACGCGCAAGCGTCCATTCAGGCTGCCGCGCCGGCCGATCTTGATCATCTCCCCCAGATGCCGGGGATTGGTCGGCTCTCCGACCAGGCAGAGATCGAGGGTCTCTCCCCGCTCCGCCAGCCAGTCGAGAACCCGCTGGGTCCCGTCCAGGGCGCGTCCCTCCTCGTCTCCGGTGATCAGCAGGCTGATCGACCCCGCACTCGTCTCGGACGCGGGCAGGCGGGCGACGGCGGCGACGAAGCAGGCGATGGCCCCCTTCATGTCGGCGGCCCCCCGCCCATAGAGATGATCGCCGACGACCTGGGCCTCGAAGGGTGGAACGCTCCAGCCCTGGCCCGGCGGCACGACGTCGGTATGTCCGGCGAAGCAGATGTTCGGCCCCGTCCGGCCCCGCCGCGCGTAGAGATTGGCGATCGGCGGACGTCCCGCCTCGGCCCCGAAGGTCAGGCGCGCGCAGTGAAACCCGAGCGCCGTCAGGGTCTGTTCCAGAACGTCCAGAGCTCCCTCGTCCGCCGGCGTGACGCTGGCGCGGCGGATGAGGGCCTGGGCCAGGGGCAGTGGATCGCGGAAAGGACTCAATCGCGCAACAGTTCGTTGATCGAGACTTTCGACCGGGTCTTCGCGTCCACCCGCTTCACGATGACGGCGCAATAGAGGCTGGGGCCGGGCATCCCGTCGGGCAGGGGTTTGCCGGGCAGGCTGCCGGCGACGACCACGGAATAGGCCGGAACGCGGCCATAGAAGACTTCGCCGGTCGCCCGGTCGATGATTTTCGTCGAAGCTCCGATGAACACGCCCATGGACAGGACGGCGCCCTCCTCGACGACGACGCCCTCGACGACTTCCGAGCGGGCGCCGATGAAGCAGTTGTCCTCGATGATCACCGGACCGGCCTGCAGGGGTTCGAGCACGCCGCCGATGCCGACACCGCCGGACAGATGCACGTTCTTGCCGATCTGGGCGCAGGATCCGACGGTGACCCAGGTGTCGACCATGGTTCCTTCGCCGACATAGGCGCCGAGATTGACGAAGGACGGCATCAGGATGGCTCCGGGCGCGATGAAGGCCGAGCGGCGCACGATGCTGCCGGGAACGGCACGGAAGCCCGCCGACTTGAAGCTGCCGGCATCCCAGCCGTCGAACTTGCTGGGCACCTTGTCGTACCAGGTGGCCTGTCCCGGACCGTTGCCGATCACCGCATTGTCATTGAGGCGGAAGGACAGCAAAACGGCCTTCTTGGCCCATTGATTGACCTGCCAGGCGCCGCCCGCCTTCTCGGCGACGCGGGCTTCGCCGCTGTCCAGGGCGTTGAGCACGATCTCCACGGCCTCGCGGACGGGACCTTGCGTTCCGGTGTTGACCTCGGCGCGGTTCTCCCACGCCTCTTCGATACGGGCGATGATCTGAGGGCTGACCATGAGCTTATCATTCTTCCAATGTGAACAACGGTTGACCGAACCTTAACCGTTGACGGACCGCTGTCAAGGAAGCGACGCGGTCCCGGTGGTCCTGGCCTTGGCCACGCCGGAGAGCCAGCCGGCCAAATCGTCGGTAACATGGTGGATGTGCGAAAGATCGTCGCCGGGAGCGCCGCTCCACCGGGTATGACCCTCCTCATGGACCCAGACGGTGGTCATGCCGACCGCCGCCGCCGGCGCCAGATTGCGCGCGATGTCCTCGAACATGGCGCTCCGTTTGGGATCGATTCCGCAATGCAGGGCCATGCGGCGATAGCTCTCGGCGTTCGGCTTCGGAATATAGTCGGCGGCCTGGATGTCGAAGATCGCGTCGAAATGCCGGGTCAGGCCGAGTTTGGCCAGGACGCTTTCGGCATGGCGCTCCGAGCCGTTGGTGAAGACGATCTTGCGGCCGGCCAGTCGTTCGAGGGCGGAATCGAGCAGGGAGGCCGTGGGCAGGGGGCTGTAGTCGATATCGTGCACATAGGCCAGGAAAACGCCGGGTTCGATACCGTGCGACAGCATCAGGCCGCGGAGCGTCGTCCCATATTCGTGGTAGTAGCGTTTTTGCAGGGTGAAGGCTTCGTCCAGGCCGAGATGCAGCGCCTCGGAAATGAACTGGCGCATCCGGACGTCGATCTGCGCAAACAGATTGCACGATGCCGGGTAAAGCGTGTTGTCCAGATCGAAGATCCAGCTATCCACGTGGGAAAGCGCGGGCGGCGGATCGATCGGGGGAGGAGTCTCTGTCGATGATTGCATCGCTTTAGGAGATAAGCCTTATGATGGTCTTGCCGCAAGAATATAGCGCCGGGGCCGGATAATTTCTTGAGCGATCCGTTGTAAATTCTTCTTTTGCGTGCATTTTCAATCAATTAACTATGGAGCGACAGGATTTTTCTGTTAGGGTGGCGCCTCGAAGCGTGGCGGATATGGGCTTTTTCGTTGGGTGTGCCATGAACCGGTTGAAGGCGCTTCTGCAGAAAGCCGGATTGCTCTCCGGGGCGCGCGGCTGGTCGGTGACGTTTGCCGGCTCGGCGATAGCCGCCTTTCCCCATCCCATACTGCTGGCCGATGGTTCCGGCCGTCTTTCTCCCGCCAACGCCGCCGCCCGCACCTTGTGTCTCGCCGCCGAGAAGGGGGTGGTGCCGGGGATCGCAGCTTGCCTGTCCCGTGCCGCCGTTTCCGGCGAAGCGCAGTTCGAACGGGTGACGCTACCCGGCGAGGCCGGCGCCATGCTCTATGAATTGATCGTGCTGCCCATGCTCGATCACGCCGCCCTGGTGATCGCCAAGGACGTGACCCTGGAGAGCAATCTGCGGACGGCGCTGGTCGAATCGCGCCAGCGTTACAAGGATCTGGTGGACATCTCCACCGATTTCGCCTGGGAGACCGGAGAGAATGGCGCCTTCGGTTTTGTTTCGCCGCGCGGCGCGCTGGGATTCGCCGCCAATGAGATGGTTGGCCGCAAGCCCGAGGACTTCCTGGCCGAGCCGGACGGTGTGGAGGGGGACCTGCCGTTTCATGGGCGACATCCGGTGGAGAACGCGGAGGTCTGGATGCGGCGCTCCGACGGGAGCTTGTCCTGTCTGCGTGTATCCTCGTCTCCGTTGTTGGACGCGGAAGGGGGCTATCGGGGGTCCCGTGGGATCTGGCAGGACGTCACGGCGGCACGGGAGCGCGAAACGGCGCTGGCCAAGGCGAACAATCGCGAACGTCTGCTCACTTACGTCGTGCGAACCATCCGCGATGTCGTCGAGCCGAACGACATGCTGCGCATCGCCGCCGAGGCGACGTCGTTGGCCTTGGGCGCCGCCGGCGGTCAGATCTTCCGTCGTCGCGACGATGGTTTCGAGCCGTCGGCATCCTTCGGAGACATTGGCGGGGCAGGCCCCGTTCTGGACGCTTTGGCCGGCCGGGACGTCGTCGATCTGGTGATCGGCGAGCGGCTTGCGCTTGCCGTGGTGAGCCGGTACCGCCAGCAGGTAACGGGTGCCATCGTCATCTGGCGGCCGGCCGACGTTGTCGGCTGGGACAAGAATGATCGTTTGCTGCTGGAGGACGTGGCCGACCAGATCGGCATCGCCAACGAGCAGATCGCCAATCACGAACGGATCCTGGCCCTGTCGAGAACCGACGCTTTGACCGGGCTGTTCAATCGCCGCGCCTTTTTCGACGAGTTGAGCCGCCGCGTCGCCCGCCTCGAACGGGACGGCAAGCCCGCGGCCCTGATTTATATCGACCTCGACAATTTCAAGGCGGTGAATGATCGCCATGGCCATAAGCGTGGTGACGAGGCTCTGATGGCGGTGCGCGATATTCTGATGCGCCATACCCGTTCGATCGATTTGATCGCCCGTCTGGGGGGCGACGAATTCGCCTTGTGGCTCGATGGGGCCGATGAGGAAATTGCCGTCAAACGATGCCGGGATATCGTCGCCGCGGCCCAGGACCTCCTGATGTTTTCGGGAAACGAGGATGCGCCCCTGACCTTGTCGATGGGGGTGGCGGTTCATCGGCCGGGCCGGCCGGAGACTCTCGATGACCTGCTGCAACGGGCCGACGAGGCGATGTATGGCGTGAAGCACGACGGGAAATGCGACTTCCGTCTGGCCCGCCCACCCTCCAGCGCGGAGGATGCGTCATGAGCCGCTTCATCGGCAAGGTGCTGGGCGTCCTGCGCGGAAAGGGGGCCGTGGAGCCGGACCGGCAGGACGGGGAAGCCCCGCCCCTGACTTACGAACAGTCGCGCGATCTGGCCCTGCATGCCGATCCCGAAGTGCGCCGGCGGCTGGCCGGAAGGCAGGATCTGCGGCCGGAAATCCTCTATTTCCTGGCCGACGATCCGGCGCCCCAGGTGCGTCGACAGATCGCCGCCAATCTGGCAACTCCGGCGCAGGCCGATTTTCATCTGGCCGCCGATACCGATCCGTCGGTTCGGGGTGATCTGGCGCAGAAAATCGCTCGATTGGCTCCGGGGTTGTCGGCCGACGAACAGGACCGCCTGCGTCATATCACCTATGAAACGCTGCAACTGTTGGCCCGCGATCAGATCACCCGGGTCCGCCAGATTCTCGCCGAAGCCTTGAAGGATGTCGCCGATGCGCCGCCGGCGGTGATCCGGCAGTTGGCGCATGACAGCGAGTTGGCGGTAGCCTCGCCGGTGCTCGAATATTCCCCGGTGCTGACGGACGAGGATTTGCTGGAGATCATCCGCGATTGTCCGATCAGCGGGGCGCTTTCGGCCATTTGCCGTCGCAAGGGGTTGGGGGGCGCCGTCGCGGACGGCATCGCGCGGACCGACGATATCGACGCCATCGCCGTGTTATTGGCCAATTCGTCGGCGCAGGTCCGCGAGGAAACCCTGGATCTCCTGATCGACCGGGCGCCGGATTACGAATCCTGGCATCTGCCTTTGGTCCGCCGGCCGCATCTGTCGGGCCGGGCGGCGACGCGATTGGCCCGGTTCGTCGCGGATAATCTTCTCCAGGTCCTCGAACGCCGCTCGGACTTCGATCCGAACACCAAGGCGGCGGTGGCGGCGGTCGTGCGCCGTCGTGTCGAGGAGGCCGGCGCCGACATGGCCGAATTCCGCCGCGGACGGGTGGACGAGAAAGGTGCGGTGACGGCGGAAACGGCGATGGAGCACGTCACCCGGCTGTTGGCGGAGAACAGTCTGAGCGACGCGGTCATCCTCGACGCCTTGTCGGCCGGCGATCGTGAGTTCGTCATCTGCGCCTTGGCCCTGCGCGCCGAGGTCTCGGTCGAGCGGGTTCGGAAGATCATCGAGACGCAAAGCGCCAAGGGCATGGTGGCGGTGTGCTGGAAAGCCGGCATGGCGATGACGGCTACGGTTCCCCTGCAGACGAAACTGGCCAAGGTGATACCGTCCGATGTGCTGAGGCCCCGGTCCTCGACGGCGGATGGGTACCCGATGTCGCCCGACGAAATGCTCTGGCAGTTGGAGTTCTTCGCCTCGATGGTTGGAGACGGCACGACTGTCCCGTAGCCGCGATCCGTCGGACCGCCGCCTCGATGGCGGCGGGTCCCCGCCAAATTAGGATTTGGGGCCGATGCTGCAGGTCACCGGGGGGCTGATGATCCATTCCTGGACATGCGAGCCGGTCGCGCTGGTGAACTGGATGATCGTCTGGCCGGAAACGATGCGGGTTACGTGATAGGCCTCATTGGTGTAGCGACCGTCCGAGCATTTGATCTCATAGGCGAACGAGTCGGATTCGGTGAAATGAAACTGCTCGGCATAAGCCGGTGTCGCCATAACCAAGGAGGCCAGGAACAATATTTTGCGCATGGAAACATCCTTTTTTCGAGTAATCTTCAAAAAAATATTCAATTTTATTCGAATTAAGATATTCGTCTGATCACTTGCCGCGGATCCGCTATATCGGACTGTGGATACATTCGTTTCGGTAGAGAATGCAGACAAGTTTCTCCTAAAAGACGCACAAATGTATACCACTTGTTCTATAATGGAAAATGTTCTTCTGCTGCTTTTGCCGAATTGGTAGGGTTGTCTCCGGGCGTTGCCCATGGGGACCGAAGATTGCACACCCTTCCAACACTATTAAGGACATGACGATGCGACCGAAAGCTCTTCCCGGCCTGCTGCTTTCCATCTCCGCAGCGGCCGCCCTGGCGGCCTGCGCCGCAGCCGATTCCGCGATCAATCACGGCACGCTCGATGTGCAGACGCATCTGAGCGAAACCGTATTCCTTGATCCGGTGCCGCCGGATCAGAAGACGATCTACGTCAGCGCGCGAAACACGTCTGATCATCCCGAGGTCGATCTTCGCGGGCCGTTGATGCAGGCGGTTGCCGCGCGTGGCTATGCGGTGGTGCAAGATCCCAATCAGGCGCATTACATGTTGCGGGTCAACGTGCTGCAGGCCGGTAAAATCGAAACCAAGGACAAGGGGTCCCTGCTGTCTGCGAAATATGGCGAACCTCTGCTGGCCGGCGCCGGTGCCGCGGCGTTGGCTCATGTCGCCGGTGGGAACGCCACTGCCACCACCGCGACCGGTCTCGGTGTGGCGGCGGGAACCTTCCTGCTGAACCAGGCGTTCCAGACGGTGACCTATTCGGTGGTGGTCGACATCCAGCTATCCGAACGTCCCCTGAAGGGCAGCAAGGTCAAGCAGAGCACCACCACGACGGCCGCCCAGGGCAATGGCTCCCTGGAGTCCGCCCGGACCTCCCAGACGCCCACGGGAGGCGGCGCCAGTGTCTCGGCGACGCTCAATACCAAGGTCAAGACCCAGCAGGTCGAGGAAGAGTCCGACTTCAAGCAATATCAGATTCGCGAAGTCGCCTATGCGGACCAGATGAATCTTAAGTTTGAGGAAGCCTCGCCGTTGCTGATCGCCAAGCTGTCTTCCAGCCTCAGCAATCTCTTCGAGTAACCGTTCTCGCGATCTGCCGGCGGCATCATTGTTCCGATGCCGCCGGTCCCGATTTTTCCACTGACGAAAGAAATGCCCGGGCGGCCCCGCTCAAGCGCCGTTCGCGGTGACGCAGCACCGAAAAGCGCCGGGTCGGCATGGCGCAAGCGGCGGCTTTCAACACACCGGCGCGCAGCGCGGTGGCGACGACCATCTGGGAAAGCACGGTCGCTCCGGCCCCGGCTTCGACGGCGGTGCGCACGGCTTCATTGCTGGGAAGTTCGAGGCTGACGGTCACATCGGCCAAGGTGAGCTGCCTGCTGGCCAGAAGAGCCTCGGTGGCGGCTCTTGTTCCCGAACCGGGTTCACGCAGCACCCATGGAATATTGCGGAAATCCTCGGCGGTCAGAGCCTTGGTCGCTGCCCAGGCATGCCGTTCGCCCACCACCAGAACCAGGCGGTCGTCGTCGATGGGGCGGACATCCAAGGCCGGTGCCGTAACCTCGCCTTCGACGAAGCCCAGTTCCGCCTCGCCGGCCAGCACGCTGGCGGCAACCTGGGTGGTGTTGCCGATCGTCAGCGATGTCTCGATGCCAGGATGGCGTTGATGGAAGCGCAGGAGCCGGGGCGGGAGCCAATAGGTGGCGACGGTCTGGCTGCCGACGACGCGCAGATGTCCGCGCCGCAGGCCCGTCAGTTCGGCCAGGCTTTCCTCGGCCCGCCCCGCCGCGCTCAGAACTTCGCGGGCCTCGTCGCGGAAGGCGTGGCCGGCGCCGGTCAGTTCGACGCGCCGGCCGACCCGGTGGAACAACTCCACGCCATAGCGGCTTTCCAAGGCGGCGATCGCCGCGCTGACCGCGGATTGTGTCAATCCCAACGCCTGGGCCGCCTGGGTGAAATGCATCCGCTCGGCCACCGCCAGGAAGATGCGCAATTGTTCGAGGGTCATCGATCGTCTCACAAATGAAACTAATCAATACAACGAAATCGATGAACGGGACAGATTGATGGTGGAGATAAAAGGGCGAAAAAAAGCCCCTCTCCCAAGGGCGGGGGAAGGGCTCTGATGAGGGGATTGCGTTTATAAGGACGGCGGGCGGCCGGTCACGCCGCGTCGTGGCGGATCAGGGTGCCGGCGCCGTGCGGGGTGAACAGTTCCAGCAGCATGGCATGGGGGACGCGGCCGTCCAGGATGACGGCGGCTTTGACGCCCAGCTCGACCGCCTGCAGGCAGGTCTCGACCTTGGGGATCATGCCGCCGCTGATGGTGCCGTCGGCGATCAGTTGCCGGGCCTGACGGGCGGTCATGTCGGGAATCAGGTTGCCCTGCTTGTCGAGCACTCCGGCGACGTCGGTGAGGAAGATCAGCCGGGACGCCCCGCAGGCGCCGCCGATGGCTCCAGCGGCGGTGTCGGCGTTGATGTTGTAGGTTTCGCCCGACATTCCGACGCCGGTCGGCGCGATGACCGGAATGATGTCGGACTGCTGGAAGAAGTTCAGGATGTGGGGATTGATTTCCGCCGGCTCGCCGACGAAGCCCAGATCGAGAACCCTCTCGATGTTGGAGTCGGGGTCGCGGGTGGTGCGGCGCAATTTGCGCGCGCGGATCAGCTGGCCATCCTTGCCGGACAGACCGACGGCGAAGCCTCCGGCCTGATTGATGGCGGTGACGATCTGCTTGTTGATCGAACCGGCCAGAACCATTTCAACGATGTCGACGGTGGCCTGATCGGTCACCCGGAGGCCGTCGACGAATTCGCTCTTGATCTTGAGGCGTTCCAGCATGGCCCCGATCTGCGGCCCGCCGCCATGCACGACCACCGGATTGATCCCCACCTGACGCAGCAGGACGACATCCCGGGCGAATAACTGGGCGAGGTTCTCATCGCCCATGGCATGGCCGCCGTACTTGATGACGAAGGTTTCGCCGGCATGTTCACGAAAGAAGGGCAGGGCCTCGGATAGGGTACTCGCTTTTTCGAGCCAGGTTGCGCGTTCATCGGCGCGGTTTGGATCGGCGGTCATGGAGTGGTCTCCGGCAATGCGACGTTAAGGGCCAAGGCGGTGAGGTTAGCGCGCAACTGCGCGATCCCCAAGCCGCTTTCGGCACTGGTGGACAATATCTCGGGATGGGCGGCGGGGCGTTTGGCGATGGAGGCGGCGACCTCCGCCCGAACGGTTTCGAGCGCCGAGGGCTTGATCTTGTCGGCTTTGGTCAAGACGATCTGGTAGTTGACCGCGCTCTTGTCGAGCATGGTCATCACCTCGTCGTCGCTGTCCTTGAGACCGTGCCGCGAATCGATCAGAACGCAGGTGCGCCGCAACACCGTGCGGCCTTTCAGATAAGCCTCGACCAGCGCGTTCCACTCGGCGACCTGGTTTTTCGGGGCCTGGGCGTAGCCATAGCCCGGCAGATCGACCAGCATCAGGCGCCGTCCCAGATCGAAGAAGTTGATCTGCTGGGTCCGGCCGGGCGTGTTGGAGGCGCGGGCCAATCCGTTGCGTCCGGTGAGCGCGTTGATGAGGCTGGACTTTCCGACATTGGAACGTCCGGCGAAGGCCACTTCCGGCAGGGAGGCCGACGGCAGGCGGGCCAGCGTCGCCGTGCCCGCGACGAAGCCGCATTCCTTGGCGAACAGGAGGCGGCCCGCCTCGATGCGGGCCGCCTCCTCGCCGTCGGTGACGGGGGCGGTCAGGTTCGGTCCTGCCGGCGCATGATCAGCCACTGCTGGGCGATCGACAATGTATTGCTCCATGCCCAGTAGATCACCAGTCCGGCCGGGAAACTGGCCAGCATGAAGGTGAAGATGATCGGCAGGAAGGTGAACATCTTGGCCTGGATGGGATCGGCCGGCGCCGGATTCAGCTTCTGCTGCAGATACATGGTGACGCCCATGATCAGCGGCCAAATGCCGATATGCAGGAATTCCGGCGGCACCCAGGGGATCAGGCCGAACAGATTGAAAATCGTGGTCGGGTCTGGAACCGAGAGATCCTTGATCCAGCCGAAGAAGGGCGCCTGGCGCATCTCGATGGTGACGTAAAGCACCTTATAGAGGGCGAAGAACACCGGGATCTGGATCAGGATGGGCAGGCAGCCGGAGACCGGGTTGGCCTTCTCGCGCTTGTAGAGCGCCATCATTTCCTGATTGAGGCGGGCCCGGTCGTCGCCGAAACGTTCCTGCAGTTTCTTCACCTCGGGTTGCAGCTTCTTCATCTTGCTCATCGCCTTGTAGGACTTGTTGGCGATGGGGAAGAAGGCGCCCTTGATGATCACCGTGAAGATCAGGATGGCGATGCCGAAATTGGCCACTTCGGAATGGATGAAGCGCAGGAAATAGAAGAAGGGCTTGGTCAGGAAATAGAACCAGCCGAAGTCGATGGCCAGATCGAAACGGGGAATTCCCAGCTTCTCGCCATAGGCGTCGAGCTTGGCGAGCTCCTTGGCTCCGGCGAAGAAGTGACTGGTGGTTTCCGAACTGGCCCCGGCCGCCACGGTCAGGCCGCCCCCCAGCCAATCGCTCTGGTAACGGTCGACACCGTCCACCGCGCGCCAGTTCATCCGGGTGGAGATCGGCATGCTCTGGTCGGGGATGAGCGCCGTCAGCCAGTATTTGTCGGTGAAGCCAATCCATCCGCCGGTGCTCTTGGCCTCGACCAGATGCTCGTCCTCGCGCAACTTCTTGTATTTCATTTCCTTGAGCGTGCCGTCCAGCACACCCAGGGCGCCCTCATGCAGGATGTAGATGTCCTGCGTTTTCGGCGTGCCCCAGCGCGACACCAGGGCGTAGGGGAACAGGGTGATGGGCGAAGATCCGGTGTTCTCCACCTTCTGCGTCACGCTGAACATGTAGTTGGCGTCCACCGTGTAGGTCCGGCTGAACTTCAGGCCGTGTCCGTTTTCCCAGGTCAAGGTGACGGGAGTGTCGGGCGTCAGGGTCTGGCCGCTGGCCGTCCACAGGGTATCCGGGCCGGGAATGGCGTCCTTGTCCTTGGCGTCTGCCGCGACGAAGCCGAATTCGGCGTAATAGGCGCCGGCGCCGGCTCCCGGCGACAGCAAGGTGATTTCCGGGCTGGCGGGGTCGGGGCTTTCATGGAAATGCACCAGATCGAGATCGTCGATCCGGCCACCCATCAGCGAGAAGGATCCGCTCAGGCTGGGGGTGCTGATCTTCACGCGCGGAGCCTGGGCGATGGCTGCCGCCCGCGTTTCCGCCGAGACGACCGCGGGGACCACGGCCGAGGTCTGTTGATCCGGCACTTTCGGCACGGCTGACGTCTGTTTGTCCGGACCCGCTTGAGTGTCGGTCTGGCCGGAAGGCGTTTGGCCGGGCGGCGTGGCCGGTTTGGGCATCAGGAACTGCCAACCGAGCAGAATGGCCACCGAAAGGGCAATCGCCAGGATAATGTTCTTCTGTTCGTTCATGACTTTCTTTCCGGAAGGCCGGACGGGCTAATGGGAGCCTGTGGGACAACAAGAGCCGCCGCCATGGTGGCGGTGGCCGCGGGCGTGGTGGATGTGCGGTTCGGGGACCGGATCATAGCCGGAGCCGCCCCACGGGTGGCATCGTGACAAGCGCTTGACGATCAGCCAAATGCCTACAAGCGCGCCATGCTTGTCCAGTGCCTCCATCCCATAGGCCGAACAGGTGGGCAGGAAGCGGCAGCTATGCGCCGGTAAAATCGGCGATAGCAACAACTGGTAGCCGCGGATCAAGCCGCGGAGCGACGCGCTGACCAGTTTCATGGAGCCTCTTGACCACTCTGCAGGCCTTGGGGTGGACGATCGGCGGAATCGCAAGGGCGATCCGCGCCCACACGTTTTAACGCGGTTTGCAAATCCTGCAAGAGCAGAGCGAAGGGCCGGCGCAAGGTTTCTTGGCGGCCGATCAGCACATAGTCATAGCCGGGCATGGCCCGGACCGGTAAAACCGCCGCCGCCGCCGCGCGCAAACGCCGTTTGGCGCGGTTTCGCGCCACCGAGTTGCCCACTTTTTTGCTGCAGGTAAATCCCACGCGCAAATCGGTTGCCGTCTCACCGGAAGCGGGAGCGGCATCGGCGCAGTCTGTGGGAGAGGATGAGTCGATGATAGCCGGCGCCGCCTGCAAAATCAGGCCGGGCGCCGCCCATTTGCGCCGCAAGCCGGCGACGCGGAGAAATTCGGAACGACGCTTCAGGCGTCCGACCGTCATCATCCGCGCATCCGGCGCGTCATCGTGGCCGCGACCCGCCGGCAAAGCCGACAGGATCAGGCGGAGAGGCGCTTGCGGCCCTTGGCGCGACGCTCGGACAGAACGCGGCGACCGCCGACGGTGGCCATGCGGGAGCGGAAGCCGTGGCGGCGGGCGCGGACGAGCTTGCTGGGTTGATAGGTACGCTTCACGGTTCGAACTCCAAACGGCCCAAGAAAAAGGGAGGAACGGTGTATAGGGACTTGTGCCGGACGAGTCAATCGTCATGACGCGAACCTTAACGGTGATCGCTTCGGGTCAGCGGCTTGGCATTGGCCGATGGGGCCCCAAAGGGGATTTTTTGAGCGCTTCGTTGAAGGTCGTGCCGTTTATGTTGCGAGGACCGATATCGAGAAGCGGTCATGGACATTTTCCCACCGTTGACGGTCCCTTGCGTCAGGATTTTCCGGGCTTGACCCGTTCATGTCGTCTATGGCCCCTTGGCCTCGGCCACAGAGTCTACCGTCGAAGGGGACAAGGATGCGCATATCGTTGCCGAATCATCCGCTCCGTCACGCTCTTTTTCTTATCCTGTCTCTGACGTTCGGATTTCCGGCGCAGGCGGCGTCCGACGCCCATTATGTGGGGATCGCCCAGGTCGATCTCGGGCGGCTGTTGTCGCCGCCTCCCTCTCCCGGGACATCCGAGGAGAAATCAGACCTTGAGGCGGTTGTCGAAGCCTCGCGAAGCCGTTCTCCACAGGAGGCCGAGGCGGCACGCGCCGATGGGGAAAGGTCTGTACTGCGTTTCGCCGATGCCTTGGGTGACGGTTTCACCGCCGGGAAGCTGACCTTTTCCCTGCCGTTTTTCGCCCGGGTGGGGGGCGATATCCATGCCATCGTCGGCACGGCCAAAGTCGATTTCGATCGGTTGCGGCCCTATATCGTCGACACGCGCGTGGAAGCGTTGCGCAATGATGCGGAGATGTCGCCGGCGCCTCATCATCGCAGCGGATCCTATCCCAGCGGGCACGCGAGCTTCGCCTATGCCGCGGCTATCCTGCTGGCGGCCATGGTTCCCGAAAAATCTTCTGAAATTTTCGCCCGGGCGGCGCTTTACGCCCATCACCGGCTGGTCGCCGGCGTCCATTATCCGACCGATATCGAGGCCGGTCGCATCGCCGGAACGGTGATCGCCAACGTCCTCCTGCACGACCCGCGTTTCATGGCGGACTACGCCCGTTCCCGTGAGGAGATCCGCCATGCCGTCGGGGTGGATTAGCGCGCTGCGGTTGGATTGAATCGCGCCCGTTAGTCTGAGCGGCGTTTGAGCAATTGAAAAAACGGAGTTTTTTCAGCGTCACGCAAGCCTAGAGTGGGGCTTCGAACCAGCCTTGCGCCGCGGCGAAGCGGATGATCTGGACGCGTGTCCTCAAGTTGAGTTTTTCGGCGGCGCGCACTTTGTAGGTTTCCACCGTCTTGATGCTGATGAGCAGGCGTTCAGCGATCTCCTTGGTGGTGAACCCCTGTGCGAGCAGGCGCAGGACGCTGGTTTCGCGCTCGCTCAGGATGTCGGCGTTGGGCAGCCTGCCGGGGGGCGGCGCCACGGCCTTGGCGGCGATGGCCGGGTCGAGATACATTTCCTGGCGGGCCACCGTGCGAACGGCGCGGACCAGATCCTCGGCCGCCGACCGCTTCAGCAGATAGCCGTCGACGCCTGCCAGTAGTGCCTGCTGAAGATAGCTTTGGTCTTCATGGACGGTCAGGGCGAGCAGGCGGACGGACGGCACCTCGGCTTTCAGGCGGCGGATCAGCTCGATTCCGTCCATGTCGCCGATCGAGATGTCGACCACGGCGACGTCGGGGATGGTCGCGGCGATCTCCGCCGCGGCGGAAAGTCCGCTGGTGGACGCGCTGACCACGGTGATGTCGGGTTCGGTCTCGATCAACGCCTTGATGCCGGTGAGCACGATCGGATGGTCGTCGGCGAGGGCGACGCGAATTGCCGTCATGCCGCTTCTCCCGGCTGGTCGATGGCGGGGAGGGGGATGCGGACGAAGATCGCCGTGCCCGCGCCGATTTCACTTTCGATCTTCAATTGCCCGTTGACCAGTTCCAGCCGTTCGCGGATGCCCAGCAGGCCTAGGTGGCGTTGCGAGGAGGGGGTGGCGGAGCCGTCGGCGAATCCTCGTCCGTTATCCTCGACGATCAGCACCAATTGTCCCGGACGGCGATCCAGTGTGACGTTGACGGCCGACGCCTCGGCATGTTTGACGATATTGGTCAACAGTTCGACGATGATGCGGTAGACGGTGGTTTCGATGACGGGGGCCAGTCTCGGTCCTTCCAGTCCTCGCATGAAGACGTCCAGGTCGATACCTGTCTGATTGCGCCATTCGTCGAGCAAGGTGGCGAGCGCATCGCGCAACCCGATATCGTCGAGGGCCGTGGGGCGCAATTCGACGGCGGCGCGGTGAATGTCCTGGCTGATGTCGGAAATCATCTTTTTCAGCTCCTTGCAGGCATCGAGGGTGGCGGGCGACGCCGCTTCGACTTCCAGCCGCTTCAGCCGCAAGGACAGGCCGGCGACCGTTTGGCCGACACGGTCGTGAAGATCGCGGGCGATGCGCCGTCGTTCGTCCTCCTGCGCGGAGTTGAGCAGGGTCAACAACAGGCGATGTTCCGCTTCCGCTTTCTTCTGCTTGTCGATATTGACGATGACGCCATAGATACCGGCCGTCTTGTTCGAACCGTGCTCGGGAACCTGGCCGGAAATGCGCAGCCAACGGACGTTGCCGTCGGCCAGCATGGCCCGGACGTTGACCTCGTAAGGGGTTTGATCGTGCCGGCATTGCCGCATGGCGAGATCGACCGCCTCCCGGTCCTCGGGATGGATGGTGGCCAGAAAGGCATCGTAACTGTTGAGATGCCCCGTCAGGCCGCAAAGGCGGCGGCAACGTTCGCACCATTCAATGTTGTCGCTGCCAAATCTCCAGTGCCAGGTGCCGATGTCGGCGGTTTCGACCGCCAACAGGCGCCATGCTTCGCTCCGGCGCAGCACCTGTTCGGCGCCTTCCATCTCGACGCGGCGTCGTGCCGCGATGGAGTGCGCCACCAGGCTGGCCAGCAAGGCGGTCAGAAAGAGGGCGCCGGTGCCGGCCAGGACGATCATCAGCCATGCCCTTCGGACCGGCTTGTCGAGGGACGCTTTGGGCATTCTCAGATGTACGGTCCAGGCGCTGAGCGGGATCTTTTGCGAGACCGCGTAGACGGCCTGGCCATTGGGCAGGATCTCCTCGTGAATGGCCGCGTTGTCCTTGCAGCAGATGGCGATGTCGAATTTATCGCCGATGCCGAACTGTCCGCGGTGGCGTCTGTCCGTGCTGGCGATGATCCGGCCCGAGGCGTCGACCAGGGCGCCGTCCCAGCCCTTGGGGAGATCGGCCATGTTCAGCGTCTCTTCGAAGGTGCCGGGTTTTATGCCGACGGAGACGACGAAGCGCACCGAATCCTGGCGAACGACCGGATAGTGAATCGGGATGCTGGCGGTCTGCGCCAGGGTTCCCGACGGTAGATAGCCGCCGACGGTGGCCTTCGCCGTTTCCACCGCTTTGCGGAAGCCGTCGATGTCTCCGTTGCTGCCGGCCGGTTGGCCGCCGGGCTGTTCGGCGTTCAGGATCTGCGCGCCGGATGTCGCCGCGAGAGACACGGTCAACCAGTTTGGATGCAGGGTCTGCAGACGCTGGGCATGTTCGAGGAAGCTCGATGTGTCGTCGCGGTTGAGCCTGCGCAGGTTCGCCAAAGGTTGCGCCGCCTCGATTTCGCCTTCCAGTTCGGTTTCCACCTGGTGGGCCAGGCGCTCGGCGCGCAGGGCAACTTGCAAGGCGACTGTTTGGCGTTCCTGTGTGCTTGAGCGATATCCGCTAATTATTCCTAACAATATTAATGGAATTGCCGCAGATAGTACTATAATTAAGAACGGTCGAAGTGAAATATCAAAAATATAGCGTTTATATTTTTGTGATATGAGTTTAAATTCACTAATTTCAGTGGAAATCTCCATATTTTCCGCCATTTCAAAAAATTTTATTTTGCATTTTTCATTATCAATTTTTGTATTTTATGTGTTCTGCGATATTCGGGCGGATATCAAAGAAGTATTGTTTTGGTGGAATAGGGCGTCGCCTTCGCATATTTTAAAGAATATTTAATGAAATAATCTGGATGATTCGCCTAGTTCAATAGCATAAGTTTAATCAATATTCTGTTACAGAAATATTTCACTTTCTGTTGGCGTGTGGGGATAATCCTGACAGGTTTATCGTTTCTTTCCGACATCATTATCATTGTCGCTTATGACATATTGCCGCCGACTTAATTTGTTTGGGGGGCAAAGACGTGTTGGCAGCCGTACATTCCGGAGTTGGTTTGGATAATCGTGCGTATTTCCGCGCCGTCGGTCTTTCCGTGGCGGCGCTTCTGGCGAGTACCGCGCTGGCGGGGGCTCAGACGCTCGATCTGGGCGCCGTCGATGTCGCCGGGTCGGGGGGCAATAACGATACTGCGGTCGGGAGCAAGGCTGCGCCCGGCACTGCCGCGGCGATCGCGCCGACGCAAAGCAGCCTTTACGCCACCGAGCCCCAGACCATTATCAGCGATCGCTACATCAGCGACATGCTGCCGCCGCAGTCGGACATGTCGGCGATCGTCAAGATGGCGCCCAGCGTCTATACCACCAGCCCGAACGGGCCGGGGGCGTCCGAGGCCAAGATCCAGATGCGCGGTTTCGTCGACGGTCAATACAACATCACCATCGATGGCGTGCCTTTCGGTGACGCCAACGACCCGACCCATCATTCCACCGCCTATCTGCCGTCTGGATCTCTCAGCCAAGTGATCATCGATCGCGGACCCGGACAGGCCAGCACCCAGGGCTATTCATCGTTCGGCGGCAGCGTCAATTTGTTCTCGCGCGCCTTCTCCGACACGGCCGGTGGGCATGTGGACACCGGTTGGGGCAGCGACAACACGCAGAACTACAATCTCGAGGCGCAATCCGGCCTCATCAAGGAGACCGGGACCAAGGTTCTGTTCAACTACGACAACACGATGACCGATGGCGCATTGCAATACGCCGCCGCCGCACACAAAAACTACATGCTGAAGATCGACCAGCCGATCGGAGAAAGCTGGGACATGACCCTCATGAGCTCGGTGGAGACGGGCATGTATTACGGTCTGGCCCAGATCACCATGGCGCAGGCGGCCAAGTACGGGAAGTCTTATGCCGGCCTGAATGCCAATCCGTCCAGCGCCGATTATTTCGGCTTCAATCACGTCCATAAGACGACGGATTTCGAGATCATGACGTTGACCGGCGATGCCGGACTCTTCCAGGTCGACAACAAGGCTTACACCTACGCCTACGTCAACAAGGATCTCGAAGAGAAAGACCAGACGACGGAAACCACCACGTCACTTTACACCAAGGCCCAGTTGGCGGCCAACCCGGCCCTGGCCAACGACGTGATGGGATTGGCCAAGGAAAACCGCTTCCGCGCTTTCGGGGACATTCTTACGCTGTCGCGCGACGTCGATGCCGGGATTTGGTCGGGCACCGGGCGTTTCGGGGCCTGGGTCGAGCATGTCAACAACACGCGTTATCTGATCCAGCGTGACGACACGCTGGGGCTCGCCGTTCCGACGACGACCTATCCCGCCGCCTATCAGTACAATATCCTTTCGAAGATCGACACTTTCCAGCCGTTCGTCGAATATGAGTGGAAGCCCTCGGACCGCTGGAGCCTGACGCCCGGCTACAAGCATTATGATTTCAGCCGCGACCAGTTCGGCAATCCCAACCAGACGGCCGGCGGCAAGACACAGACGGTCCGCACGCAGGCGATTAACGCCGCCTATTACGCCGATCTGCCCTATTTCACCGCCCGCTATCGCGTTTTGCCCGAGCTTTCCGCCTATTTCCAATATGCGCAGGGCATCCAGGCGCCGACCGTCAACGCCCTTTACGTGGCGGACCCGCAGGCCAATAAGATGCAGCCGCAGACCACCACCAATTACCAGGTGGGGGCGGTTTGGAAGAACGATCGCATCACGGCCGATGCCGATCTTTATTTCATCGATTTCGCCAACTATGCCCAGTTGAACGGCAGCGGCAATAATGCCTACTACAGCAATATCGGCGGCGTGGATTATCAGGGCATCGAAGGCGAGGCGACCGGTGTCGTCGGTGCCGGATTCAGCCTTTATACCAGCGGAAGCCTGAACAGCGCCAAGACCAAGGGAACCAATCTCTGGGTGGCCAATGCTCCCGACGTGACCTTGGGCGGGGGTCTGCTTTACGACAAGGACGGCGCTTTCGGCTCGTTCCTCACCAAATATGTCGGTCATCGTTACGCCGGCAGCCAGGTGGCCGGGACCGATTTCAACCGCCTGAAGCCGTTCAACTCGACGGATCTGGTGGTCGGCTATCGTTTCGGCAATGTGGTGGCGCATACCAGCGACATCAAAATCTCCTTCGGCATCACCAATCTGTTCGACCACCACACCATCACCGATGCGTCGAGCATGCTGAGCGGCAGCACGCCGACGCCGGCCTCCGCCACTTATTACTGGATGTCGGGACGGAGTTATTTCGGAACCCTCTCCGTCTCTTTCTAAGCGCACCTCCTCACTGACCCGTTCGGAGCTTTGGAATGTCTTTTTCTCACCTGATTGATCTTGCCGCCGCTTCGGGCGGGGTTCTTTTCGCCATGCCGGTCCTGTTGCTGGTGACCCTTACCGTCAGCTTCGAACGCGTCTGGTGGCTGGCCCGGTTGATGTCGGCCAGCCGGGCGACGATCGCTCGGGTGGCCGGGCTGACCCATCTCGACCGGACCGCCCTTGAACGGGAACTGGTCCGCGTCGAAGGCCAGCCGATCGGCAGCGTGCTTCGCGTTCCGTTGGCTTTTCCCAATGAACATGATCACGCGCGCCTCGCCGATTTGTTGGAGGAGGCGGTTCTGCGCGAAGTGCCGAGGGTCGACCGCTCGCTATGGATGCTCGATACGGCGGTGACCTTGGCGCCGTTGCTGGGTCTTTTGGGAACCATCATCGGCATGTTCAACGCGTTTCAGGTATTGGGGAAGCCCGGAGCGGCCCCCACGGAGATTACCGGCGGTGTCGCCGAAGCCCTGATCGCTACGGCCTCGGGACTGTTCATCGCCATTATCGGGTTGATCTTTTTTAACAGCCTGCAGGCCCGGGTTCGCCTGGTCGTCCATGACATGGAGACGCTGAAGACCATGCTGGTCAATCGCTTGAGCGGCAACCGGGACGAGGAGATTCAGGTGACCCGTTCGGTCAGCGTGCGGGGACTCTGAGCCATGCGATATCTCGAGCAGCGCAAGGCCCGCATCGAAATCGTGCCGATGATCGACATCATGTTTTTCCTGTTGGTCTTCTTCGTGATGGTGGTTTTGCGGATGATCCCGTCAAGCGGGTTGGCGACCCAATTGCCGCACAGCTCCACCGCCCAACAAATTCCCCATCCCAAGGTTCTCGTCGCCGTGGCCGACGACGGCGGCATTTCGGTCGAGAATCAGGCGATATCCCTGTCCGATCTGACCGCGCGGCTGGCAGCCGGCAATGCGGCGGAGACGGCGGTGACTATCGCCAGTTCCAAGTCGGTCACGGTTCAGCAACTGATGGCGGTCATGGATGCCTGCCGGACGGCTGGCGTGACCCAACTGGGTTTGGCCGCGCAAATCGAAACGCAGCCGTGAGCGCGCCGATGAGTTTCGTCCTGGCGCCCGTGGTCCCCTCCCCCCGCTGGTGGCCCGCGGCGGTGCTGGCCATTGCCGTGGAGGCGGCCGTTCTGACCGGCGCGGCCTGGTTGTTGGCTCGTCCCGCCCCGCCGCCGCCGGCGAGGGAGGAGATCAATCTTGACCTGACCACCTTGCCGCCGCCCGAGTTGCCGAAGCCGCCCGAGCCGGAACCGCCGAAAGCCCTGCCTCCCAAACCCGAGCCGGCCAAGCCCGTGTCGCAAAAGATGCAGGCCAAACCGGAGATGAGGAAACCCGTTCCGCCGCCACCGGTTTCCGCCAGGACGGCGCCGCCGCCGGGTCTGGTCAGCAGCGCGCCGTCCGATTTCGCCGAACCGCCGCCGCCGGCGCCCGTCGAGGCGCCTCCGGTCCGTTCGGCAGCGAAAGCCGAGGCCGTCGATCTTTTCCAGGCACAGGCCCGTGCCGCAGTCCAGGCCGCGTTGCGTTATCCGAACGCCGCGAGGGTTCGCAAGCTGGTCGGGCAGAGCCGCATCGGTTTCGATTATCGCGATGGTCAGGCGTCGAATGCCCGCATCGTGACGTCAAGCGGCTACGACGTTCTGGACGAGGCGGCGATCGCCGCGCTGAACAACGCCGTTCTGCCGACGCCCCCTCCGGACCTGGCGGGGCATTTGCTCAAGCTTACCATCGCCGTCAATTTTTCGGTCCAACCTTAAAACCGTATCTTCCGGAGCTCATGATGCGTCAACAGTTGTCCCGGTTGTTCAAGGCCGCGCTTGTCGCCGCTTCTCTCGTCGTCTCGGTGGCTCCGCTCGGTTTCGGGACGGCACAGGCCCGCGAGCCGATTTTCCTGCCGGAGCAACCATTCGATCTGCAAAATATCCTGCCGCCGCCGCCGGCCGAAACCTCACCGCAGGAGGCGGATGAACTGGCCGAATTGCACCGGATCGAAGAGAGCCGGACGGCCGAAGCGGAGGAGCGCGCCAAATCGGACGATGCCGAGGAGGAGGTGTTCATTTATCGCACGATTTTCGGCAAGGATTTCAGTGCCGAGCGCCTGCCTGCCGTTGCGTCCTTTTTCTCGCGGATCAAGAACGACGCCTCTCTTTTTGCCAAGGCGGGAAAGGTGGCCTGGCACCGCAGGCGTCCCGTCGCGGTGGACCCGACGCTGCATCCGATCGGCCGGGGCACCAGCGAATCCTATCCCAGCGGACATGCGACGTTGGGCTGGCTCGATGGGATCATCCTGGCCGCCATGGTGCCGGAGAAGCGCGAGGAAATCCTGACCCGGGCCGCCGACTATGCTCATAACCGCCTTATCTGCGGCGTCCATTTTCGCAGCGATATCGAGGCGGGGCAGGTGGCGGCAACGGTGGCCAGCCGATTGTTGATGCAGAATGTCCAGTTCCAGACCGAATTCCTGGCGGCCCGGAGCGAACTGGTGCGGGCGCATCTCGCGTCCGGTCCCTGACATTCGGAGCCAGAGCGCGTTGCGTTTGGATTGAATCGCGCTCGTTAGCCCGAGCGGCGGAGGGGGGGCGTGTCGGTCACGCCCCCTGGCCGGCTTAATCCAGTTGCAGAAGCAGCGCCTTCAGATAGGCGCTTTCCGGAAGGAAGGGATGGAGGGGGTGGTCGGCGCCGGCGCCCGACGAGCGCAGGATGCGTCCCTCCCTGCCGGCGAGCGACAGGCCGTGGCGGACCTCTTCGGCGAAGGCGTCGGTGCCCATGTGATGCGAGCAGGACGCCACCATCAGAACGCCTCCGGGCTCGACCAGGCCGGCGGCCAGACGCACCATCTTGCGATAGCCTTTCGAGCCGGCGGCCAGATCCTTCTTCGATTTGACGAAGGCCGGCGGGTCGGCGATGACGACGCCGAAGAGCTGGTTGGCGGCCTTTAGGCGTTCCATCTCGGCGAAGGCTTCCGCCCGGACGGGCTCGATGACGACCCCGTTACGCTCCGCCGATTGGGCGGCCAGGGCCAGCGAGCCTTCCGAACGGTCGACGGCGACCACCTTGCCGGCGCCGGCAAGGGCCGCCTGGATGGCGAAGCCGCCGGCATAACTGTAGAAATCGATCACGCTGCGGCCCTTGGCCATGGCGGCGACGGCGGCGCGATTGTCCCGCTGGTCGAAGAACCAGCCGGTTTTTTGGCCGGTGACCAGGTCGGCGAAGAAATAGGCGCCGTTTTCTTCCAGTTCGATCGGCCCGGAGATCTCGCCCTTGGCCACCCGGTCGTAAAGTTCCAGCCCCTCCAGTTTGCGGATGGCGCCGTCGTTCTGCAAAAGGACGGTGGACGGGGCCAGGACCTCGTCCAGCGCGGCGAGCAGCGCGGGAAGAAGCATCTCCATGCCGGCGGTGTTGGCCTCCAGCACGACGATATCGCCGTAACGGTCGATCACCAGTCCCGGCAGGCCATCGGCCTCGGCATGGATCAGACGGTAGAACGGCCGGTCGTAGAGTCTGTCGCGAAGGGCGAGGGCGCGGCGCAGGCGCAGGGCGAGAAAGGATTGGTCGACAGTCTCGTCGGGATTGCGCGAGAGCACCCGGACGGCTATCAGCGAATGGGGATTGAATGTGCCGACGCCAAGCCGCTCGCCGCCGGCGTCGACGATCGTCGCCAAGCCTCCCGGAGGCAGGGCCTTGGCTTCGGCGCTCATGACGATTTCGTTGGAAAAGATCCACGGATGGCCGCTTCTGAAGCGGCGGGAACGCCCGGGAAGAAGGTGAATCTGCGGGCGGGTGACCGATGTGTCAGAGATGTTTGTCATTGCCGCAGTGTAGCGTTCCGGGGGCGCTGGGCAAGAGCCGCGTGTTTCCGAGGGCGTCGCACGGAGCCGCAAGTCGCTATGAATGGAGTTGTCCGCCAAGCCCCCATCTTTCGCCCAGGTGGCGGTTGGACAACCATAGACGTATCCTATTCCAGAAACCACACGCATTGTGGGAGAAATTCGAGGGTAATTTGATTCAAATCAATGGCCCCTCTGGACAGAAGCGGCATATTCCGGCAGACCATTGCCGGCGGAGGGGGAATCCGCCGGGCTTTAATTCAAGAGCTTCGATAAGAACTGCCAGCTTGGCGGGAATATAAGGGGGAAGAGAAACATCTTCCCGACAAGAGGAACGCGGCGGGCTGGTTTCCGCCTGGAACAATTTGGTCGAGACAGGAGTTCGGCATGACCCAAGCGACCACGGCGCTCGGCGCCAAAGAAGCGACGCCTTATGTCGACGATGTCATACAAAAGTTTGTCATTGCGGCGACTTTCTGGGGCATCGTCGGTTTTCTGGTGGGCGATTACATCGCCTGGCAGATGGCTTTTCCGGTTTTGAACCTTGATCTGGAATGGTTCTCTTTCGGTCGCCTCCGGCCGGTGCACACCTCCGCGGTGATTTTCGCCTTCGGGGGCAACGTGCTCTTCGCCACCTCCTTTTTCGTCGTGCAGCGGACCTCGCGGGCCTCGCTGTTCGGTGGGGCGGCCTTCGGCAATTTCATCTTCTGGGGGTATCAGCTCTTCATCGTGCTGGCGGCCTCCGGCTATGTGCTGGGGATCACCCAGGGCAAGGAATACGCCGAACCGGAATGGTATACCGACCTCTGGCTGACCGTCGTTTGGGTTTCTTATCTGGTGGCCTTCGTCGGCACCCTCTACAAGCGCAAAGAGCCGCATATCTATGTTGCCAACTGGTTCTTCCTGGCGATGATCATCACCATCGCCATGCTGCATCTGGGCAACAATCTGGCGGTTCCGACGGCCATCTTCGGCGGCACCTGGTGGCGTTCCTACGAGGTCTATGCCGGCGTCCAGGACGCCTTGACGCAGTGGTGGTACGGACATAACGCCGTCGGCTTCTTCCTGACCGCCGGCTTCCTCGGCATCATGTATTATTTCGTGCCGAAGCGGGCCGAGCGTCCGGTCTATTCCTACCGTCTTTCCATCGTGCATTTCTGGGCCCTGATCTTTCTCTATATCTGGGCCGGTCCGCATCATCTGCATTATACCGCGCTGCCCGATTGGGCGCAGACGCTGGGCATGACCTTCTCGGTGATGCTGTGGATGCCCTCCTGGGGCGGCATGATCAACGGCCTGATGACATTGTCGGGGGCCTGGGACAAGCTGCGCACCGATCCGGTGATCCGCTTCCTGGTCACCTCGGTCGCCTTCTACGGCATGGCGACGTTCGAAGGGCCGATGATGTCGATCAAGGCGGTCAATTCCCTGTCGCACTACACCGACTGGGGTATCGGCCACGTCCATTCCGGTGCCCTGGGCTGGGTCGCCTTCGTCAGCTTCGGCGCCCTTTATTATCTGGTGCCCGTGCTGTGGAAGCGTAAGCAGCTCTATTCGATGCGCCTCGTCAGCTACCACTTCTGGGTCGCCACCATCGGCATCGTTCTCTACATCACCTCGATGTGGATCTCGGGCATCATGCAGGGCCTGATGTGGCGCGCCTACGACAGCATGGGATTCCTGCAATATTCCTTCGTCGAATCCGTGGCGGCGATGCATCCCTACTACATCATCCGGGCCACCGGCGGCGTCCTGTTCCTCACGGGCGGTCTGATCATGGCCTACAATTTCTATCGCACCATCAGGGGCGACGTGCGCACGGAAGCGCCGTACGAAGCGCCTGCCACTGTGATAGCCCGGAGCTAGGGAGAGCGATCCATGTCCATCCTGAAGCATCATGCTAAAATTGAGACGAATGTCATCCTGCTGATGGTCGGCATTCTGCTGACAGTCATCATCGGCGGTATCGTCGAGATCGTTCCCCTGTTCACCATCACCGAGACCATCGAGAAGGTGGAGGGCATGCGTCCCTATTCACCGCTCGAGCAGGAGGGGCGCAACATCTACGTCCGCGAAGGCTGCTATCTTTGTCACAGCCAGATGATCCGTCCGTTCCGCGACGAAGCCGAACGTTACGGTCATTACAGTCTCGCCGCGGAATCGATGTACGACCATCCCTTCCAATGGGGGTCGAAGCGCAATGGTCCGGATCTTGCCCGCGTCGGTGGAAAATATTCCAACGACTGGCATGTCCGCCATCTCGACAATCCCCGCGATGTCGTGCCCGAGTCCATCATGCCCGGTTACCGGCACCTCCATCGTCCGCTCAACTATGACGATGTCGTTGCCAACATGAAGACGCTGCGCGTCGTCGGCGTGCCTTACACCGAGGACGATATCGCCAATGCCAAGGCGGACCTGGTCGCGCAGGCCACCACCGACGCGTCCACCGACGCCTTGCTGCAGCGCTATCCGAAAGCCAGCGTAGGCAAGAAGGACAGAACCAGCGATCAGATCACCGAGATGGATGCTCTCGTGGCCTATCTGCAGATGTTGGGAACTCTGGTGGATTTCTCCACGCAGACACCAGACGCGATTCGCTAGGGGGCGGTTGCTATGGATCCCTTCATCAATGGGCTGCGCGCCTTCTGGGGTGTGTGGGTGATGGTTTTCTTCTGCGGGATCGTCCTTTGGGCCTATTGGCCGAAAAACAAGGCGACGATCGAGTCCTATGGACGGATCCCGTTGAAGGATGATGAGAACGAGGAGCGCTGAGCATGGCGACCAATGCTGAGAAAGACCCCGTCACTGGCCAATACACGACCGGCCATGAATGGGACGGCATCAAGGAACTGAATACGCCGCTGCCGAGGTGGTGGATGGGCGTCTTCTACGCGACCATCATCTGGGCCATCGGCTATTGGGTGCTTTACCCGTCATGGCCGACCCTGAACGGTTACTGGGCCGGCACGCTGGGATGGCATTCCCGCAGCCAGGTGGTCCAGGACATCGAGCAGGCCAAGTCGGCCAAGGCCGTCTATCTGGCCAAGATCCAGGAGGCGTCCCTGGAAGACATCGTCAAGGACAAGGATCTGCTGAACTTCGCCCTGGCCGGCGGACGGTCCGTGTTCAACGAGAACTGCGCGGCTTGCCACGGCGTCGGCGGCGTCGGAGCCTACGGCTTCCCCAGCCTGGCGGACGACCAGTGGCTGTGGGGCGGAACGCTCGACGATGTCCGGACGACCATCACCTACGGCATTCGCAACAGCAATCCCAACTCCCGTCAGAGCGAGATGCCGCAATGGGGCGGCGGCGATCCCCTGTCCGACGAGGAACTGAACAATCTGGCGGAATATGTTCTGTCCCTGTCGAAGAGTTCCTCCGATCAGGCGGCGGCGCAGAAAGGTTTGCCGATCTTCGCGGAACGCTGCTCGCCTTGCCATGGCGAGGCGGGAGAGGGCAGTCAGGCCGTCGGCGCTCCGGCTCTGGCCGCCGGCATCTGGCTTTACAAAGGCAAGAACCAGAAGGCCGAGATCATCTCGCAGGTCAAGAACCCCAAGGGTGGCGTGATGCCGTCCTGGACCGACCGCGGCCTCGACGAGGCGACCATCAAGACGTTGGCGGTCTACGTCCATTCCCTCGGGGGCGGGAAGTAGGATCCGGAAAAATCGAAGGGCGTCCGCGGAAACCGGCCGCGGGCGCCCTTCTTTTGTTGCCCTATCGCCAGATGGTTGTGACTTAGTCATATTTCTCCAAAGGCCGGAGAGCCTATAGTCCATTCCGGCAGGGCCGGGATGATCATTCGACCCAGATCTTGACCGAACGCAAGGTTCGGGGGGTGTGAGGCGGGTAGAGTTTTCGGTCGGAGTTGAACAACAGGATTCCAGGCGAACCATGTCCTCAGCGAAGCAAACGGTCTTGGAGCCGCCACCGCCTTCCCAGCGGAAGGTTTCCCTTTACGCCGTTCACGAAAAGGCCTACCCCCGTTTTCTCAACAAGGGAACTTTCCGCCGCTTGAAATGGCTGGTCATGGCCGTTTTGCTGGGCATCTTCTGGATCATGCCCTGGGTGCGGTGGAACCGCGGATTGGGGGCGCCCGATCAGGCCATCCTGCTCGATCTGCCGGGCCGGCGGGCTTATTTCTTCGCCATCGAGATCTGGCCGCAGGAGGTCTATTACCTGACGGGGCTGCTGATCATCGCCGCCCTGAGTCTGTTTTTCATTTCGGCGCTGCTGGGGCGCGTCTGGTGCGGTTTCACCTGCTTCCAGACGGTGTGGACCGATCTTTACGTCTGGATCGAGCAGAAGTTCGAAGGCGACCGCAACCGGCGCATGCAACTCGACAAGGCGCCGTGGACCTCGGGCAAAATTCTGCGCAAGGCCGGCAAGCACGCCTGCTGGATCGTCATCTCGCTGCTGTCGGGCTGGGGTATGGTGCTCTATTTCGACAATGCGCCGAGCGTGACCCGGGACCTGCTGACCGGACAGGCCAGCATCAACGTCTATGGCTTCATGGCGCTGTTCTCGGTCTTTCCCTATCTGCTGGCTGGTTTCGCCCGCGAGCAGGTCTGCATCTACATGTGTCCCTATTCCCGTTTTCAAAGCGCCATGTTCGACGAGCATTCGCTGATCGTCAGCTACGAGGGCTGGCGGGGTGAGCCGCGCGGCAAGCTGGGCGGGGCCGTCCAGGGGCGCGAGGCGGCCCAGATCTTCGAAGGGCGCGGACATTGTGTCGATTGCAAATTGTGCGTGCAGGTCTGTCCAACCGGCATCGATATCCGCAACGGCAGCCAACTGGCTTGCATCGGTTGCGCGCTCTGTGTCGATGCCTGCGATAGTGTGATGGACCGGCTGGGCCTGCCGCGCGGGCTGATCAGCTATGATTCCTCGTTCAATCAGATGGCGCGCTCGCGGGGGGATACATCCGTCAAGACCAGGCTGTGGCGTCCGCGGACATTCATTTATCTGGGAATGATCTGTCTGGTCGGCGCGGTGATGGTCTACAGCCTTTCAACCCGCAAGACCTTCGATGCCAATGTGTTGCACGAGCGGTCTCCGGTTTATGTCGAGTTGTCGGGCAATCGCATCCGTAACGGCTATACGCTGAAGATCCTCAATATGGTGCGCCAGGAGGGCCACTTTCGTTTGAGTCTTGAAGGCGTGGCGGGAGCCACCATGTCGGTTATCGGCATAGACGGGGATGGGCGCAGCACGATCGATCTCACCACCGGAGCGGACGAGGTCGGCACCTATCGCCTGTTCGTCACCGCGCCGAAGGGATCGGTCACCACCAAAAAGGCGGATCTGACCATGGTCTTGACCAATCTCGACACCGGCAGAATCATTCGTCATCAAAACATGTTTGCGGGGCCAGGCCAGGAATGACGCAGTCAGCGAGTGTTTCCTCACCGATGTCGGGGCGCAGGCCCGGTTGGTGGTATCCCTACATCTATGTCGGCGTCTTTCTCGTGGTGCTGGCCGTCAATCTGATCTTCATGTTTTCGGCGATTCATACCTTCAGCGGCCTGTCGACCGACCAGGCCTATGACAAGGGGCTGAAATACAACGAGGAGATCGCCTCCGCCAAACGCCAGCAGCAGCTCGGCTGGACGGTGACCGCGGAGGTGCGGGCCACGGCGCCGACCGCCGCCGTTCCCCATGGCGCCGACATCCTGGTAACCTTCAAGGATAAGGACGGCAGGCCGGTGACCGGCCTGCAGGGCGATGTTTCCTTCATCCGTCCCGCCCAGGCTGGTCATGACGGTTCGGGAACCATGGCCGAGCAGGGGCAGGGGCGCTATCTGATCGCCGCCGTGCTGCCTCTGGCGGGCCAATGGGACCTGGAGGTGGCGGCCCGCCGTGGGGATGTGAGCTACCGGTTCGCGCAGCGCATCTATCTTCCCTGATGGCTCTGTGTGCCCATTGCGGAACGGAGGTCGCCGCCACCTCCTCGGGTGGCGACGCCTTCTGTTGCCGGGGATGCCGCGCGGCATACGGCCTGATCCGGGGCATGGGTCTCGATCAATATTATCGCCGTCGCAGTATCGATCCGACGCAGCGTCCGTTGCGTCCCGACGAGGACGCCGGGCCGATCGACTATGCGTCCTATGGACGGGTGGATGAGGACGGTCTGGCCACTTTGCATTTGATGGTCGAGGGAATGCATTGCGCGGCTTGCGTCTGGCTGATCGAATCGCTGCTGGCCAAGCAACCCGGAGTGGTTCAGGCGCGGCTCAATATGACGACGCGCCGTTTGGTGGTGCGCTGGCGCCCTGGGGACAACGACGCCAATACGATTCTGGGGCCGGTGATCGGGATCGGCTACCTCCTGCAACCCTACGACGCTTCGCGGTTGGGCCGCGAGTCGGATCAGGCCGAGAAGGAGTTGCTGCGGGCGATGGCGGTGGCCGGATTCGCCGCCGGCAATGTCATGCTGTTCTCGGTGTCCATCTGGGCCGGCGAATCGGGGTCCATGGACTGGGTGACCCGCTCCCTTTTCCATTGGATTTCCGCGCTGATCGCCCTGCCGGCGGTGGTCTATTGCATCAGGCCCTTCTTCCGGTCCGCGCTGACCGCCTTGCGGGCCGGGCGCTCGAACATGGACGTGCCGATCACCATCGGCGTGACCCTGGCCTCCGCCATGAGCCTGTGGGAGACCATCCGCGGGGGGCCGCATGCCTATTTCGACGCGGCCGTCTCCCTGCTGTTTTTCCTGCTGATCGGACGCTACCTGGACAGCCGGGCGCGGGGGCGGGCGCGGGCTTCGGCCGAACATCTGCTGTCCCTCGGCGCCGCGGCGGTGACCATCCTGGAGCCCGACGGAAGCCGGCGCCTGTCGCCGCCCGAGCAGGTTGGCCTGGATATGACCGTAATGGTGGCGATGGGCGAGCGCATCGGCATCGACGGCATGGTGATCTCGGGCTGCTCCGAAATCGATTCCAGCCTGATCACCGGGGAGTCTATCCCCGCCCCCGTGGCGCCCGGGTCCCCGGTTTTTGCCGGCACCCTCAATTTGGCGGCGCCTTTGCGCCTGCGCGTCACCGCCGTCGGGGAAAGCACGCTCCTGGCCGAAATCGTGCGCATGATGGAAGTCGCCGAGCAGGGCCGCGCCCGTTATGTCGCGGTGGCCGACCGGGTGGCCCGTTATTACGCCCCCGTGGTCCATCTGATGGGGGCCTTGACCTTCCTCGGTTGGGAGATCTTCACCAACACCCCCTGGCAGCAGGCCCTGCTTTATGCCGTCTCGGTGCTCATCATCACCTGTCCCTGCGCGCTCGCCCTGGCCGTGCCGGTGGTGCAGGTGGTGGCCAGTGGCCGCCTTTTGCGCCAGGGCATCCTGGTCAAGTCGGCGACGGCCCAGGAGCGCCTGGCCGCGGTCGATCGCATCGTGTTCGACAAGACGGGCACGCTGACCGCCGGACGTCCCGAACTGCTGCCCGGGACCTGGGCGCCCGAGGATTTGCGGCTGGCCGCGTCTATCGCGGCGGCCAGCAAGCATCCCGTGGCCCGGGCGCTGGTCAGGGCGCTGCCCGGCGCGGCGGCGGCCGAGGGGGTGGAGGAGATCCCCGGCCGCGGGCTGACGCTGGGCGATATCCGGCTAGGAAGCCGGCGCTGGTTGGGGCTGCCCGACGATGGCGGCGAAGCCCTGGGGCCGGAGCTGTTCCTGGCCAGGCCGGATGCCCCGCCCGTTCGTTTCGCTTTCGCCGACCCGCCCCGCGACGACGCGGGCGAGGTGATCGCCCTGCTCAAGCGCCGGGGATATCACATCGAGTTGCTTTCCGGAGACCGGCCGGCCAGCGTCGGCGCCGTCGCCCATGCGCTCGGCATCGAGGACTGGCGGGGTGGCTGCACGCCGCAGGACAAATGCGTGCGTTTGGAGGAAATGGCGGCGGCGGGGCACAAGGTGCTGATGATCGGCGATGGGCTGAACGACGCCCCCGCCCTGGCTCTGGCCCATGTCTCCATGTCGCCGTCATCGGCGGTCGATATCAGTCAGACGGCGGCCGACGTGGTGTTCCAGGGGCACCGTCTGGCGCCGGTCGCCGAAGCCCTGGCGGTGTCGCGAAAGGCCGGGACATTGGTCATGCAGAATTTCGTCCTGGCTTTGGGCTATAATCTGTTCACCATACCATTGGCGGTGGCGGGAATGGTGACGCCCCTGATCGCGGCGATATCGATGTCGACCTCCTCGGTGATCGTCATCACCAACGCGCTCAGGCTTTCCCGCGGGAGGATCTGGTGAGCAACCTGTTGATGCTGATACCGGTCGCCCTGGTGCTCGGTGCATTGGGACTGACCGGATTCCTTTGGGCGTTGCGGTCGGGACAGTTCGAGGATCTGGACGGCGCGGCCAACCGCATTTTGTTCGATTACGACGAAACCGCCGACAGCCCGGCGGAAAAAGAATCGCAAGAGGGCCCGCGCCGGGACTAACCGCAACAGCGGGCTTGCGCGAACGGGCCGGGACGTTTCATGATCTGGTAACTTGACATGGGCCGAGGCGGTTGGCCGGAGGGGATCCTTTGGATGTCTTGACGCTTGAACGCGAGAAGGTCGAAGCGCAGGTGGTGAGTTGCGTCCACTGCGATCTTGGCGCCATGGCTTTTTGCGCGGGGCTCAGCACCCAGCAATTCCGCCGCTTCATGACGGTATTGGGCCAAGCGAGCATCGATCCGGGCGTCACCATTTTCCGCGAAGGCGATCCGGCGCTGAATCTCTATACGATCACCGCTGGCGCGGTGAAGCTCTACAAGCTTCTGTCCGACGGACGGCGTCAGATCACCGCCTTCCTGTTTCCCGGCGATTTCTTCGGCCTGTCGGTCCATGAGGGCTACGCCTATACGGCCGAGTCCATGACGCCCGTCGTTCTATGCCGGTTTCCTCGCCGCAAACTCGAAGCCCTGTTCGACGAACTGCCGATGCTGGAAAAGAAGCTTCTCGGCGCCACCACCCAGGAACTGGCCGCCGCCCAGGAGCAGATGCTGCTGCTTGGCAGGAAGACCGCCCGTGAAAGAGTGGCGACCTTCCTGGTGGTCCTTTGGCGGCGGCTTGGCGATAAGACGCCGGTTTTCGCCTTGCCGATGAGCCGTTCCGACATCGCCGACTTCCTGGGACTGACCATCGAGACGGTCAGCCGCACGCTGACCGGCCTGAAGCGCGACGGCCTGATCGCCTTGCCCGACGCCAATCACGTGGCGATTCAAAGATTGGATGATCTGCTTTGCATTGCCGAGGGTGGTTGATCCGGGTATTCGGCGCAGCAAGAGTTCTGTTCTCTTCGACAAAAAGGTTGTAAAAGACGCCGCGGTCCGCATCGACGACGATGCGGCCGAATTTGGCCGGCCGAAAGATGGGCGCATCTAAAGAGAACGCCATCAGGACCGACCGAGGAGATACCCCTGTGAGCAAGGAAATCGTCAGCAAGCGCATTACCACGCGCGACATCCGTTTGAAGAAGGCGGGTGAACCCATCGTCGCACTGACCGCTTATACCGCCCCTGTCGCCAAGCTTCTCGATCCCCATGTGGACATGCTGCTGGTGGGGGATTCGCTCGGCATGGTGCTCTATGGCATGGACACCACCATCGGCGTCACCCTGGACATGATGATCAATCATGCGCTCGCCGTGATGCGCGGTTCCCAGCATGCCTGCGTGATCGTCGACCTGCCTTTCGGCAGCTACCAGGAAAGCCCGCAGCAGGCGTTCCGCAATGCCGCCCGGGTGCTGGCGGAAAGCGGGGCCGCCGGGGTGAAGCTGGAGGGGGGCGCCGAAATGGCCGAGACCATTCAGTTTCTCGTGTCTCGGGGCATTCCGGTGTTGGGGCACATCGGTTTGAAGCCGCAGGCGGTGCATGCTCTCGGCGGCTTCCGAGCCCAGGGCCGGGCCGAATCGGAGGCCTTGCAGATCCGGGCCGATGCCCAGGCGGTCGCCGGTGCGGGAGCCTTCGGCGTGGTCATCGAAGGAACCGTCGAGTTCCTGGCCAGCGCCATTACCCGGGAGATCGATATCCCGACGATCGGTATCGGCGCGTCCCCCGCTTGCGACGGCCAGGTGCTGGTGACCGAGGATATTCTCGGGTTGTTCGGGACCTTCACTCCGAAATTCGTCAAGCGCTATGCCGAGCTTGCCGGTGCCGTCGAGGATGCGGCCGGGCGTTATGCCGCCGACGTGCGGGCCCGCCGCTTTCCCGGTCCAGAACATTGTTTCGGCATGCCGAAACCTTCCGAGCCTTAAAAGATGCCTGCGATGACTATTCAGAACACATTGCCGACCTTCAGAACCGTCGCGCTTTTGCGTGACACCATCCGCGCCTGGCAGGGGCAGGGATTGCGCGTCGCCCTGATCCCGACCATGGGGGCGCTGCATGCCGGGCATATGGCGTTGGTGACCCGAGCCTTGCAGGTCGCCGACCGTGCCGTTGCCAGCGTCTTCGTCAATCCCACGCAGTTCGGTCCCAAAGAGGATTTCGCCAGCTATCCGCGCCGGGAATCGGAAGACGCGATGCTGCTGATGAAGAACGGAGGACATGGTCTTTACGCACCCACGGTCGATGAGATGTATCCGGAAGGATTCGTCACCAGCATCACCGTCGGCGGACCTTCGGCGGGATTGTGCGGCGATTTCCGGCCCGGCCATTTCTCCGGCGTGGCAACGGTGGTGACCAAATTGCTGCTGCAGTCGGGGGCCGACGTGGCGTTGTTCGGTGAGAAGGATTACCAGCAGCTCCAGGTGATCCGCCGTCTGGTGCGCGATTTGAACATTCCGACGGTGATCGAGGGCGTTCCCACGGTTCGGGAAAGCGATGGGTTGGCGATGAGTTCGCGCAACGCCTATCTGAGCGTCGAGGAGCGTGCCATAGCCCCGATATTGCACCAGACGCTGATGGCGATGGCCTCGCGGGTGGCCGAGAGGGCGCCGATCGCCGAACAGGAGGCGTGGGGCCGGAAGCAATTGCTGACGGCGGGCTTCAGGGCGGTGGATTACTTGAGTGTTCGCGATGCGGAGAGTTTGACCCCGTTGGACACGCTGACCGGTGCGGCCCGCATCCTGGCCGCCGCCCATTTGGGAAAGACCCGCCTGATCGACAATGTCGGGGTACGGCCGGCCTGATCCGGCTCATCGTCTCGACACCGGCAGGGACGCCGGTGCCACTTACATAAAGCGACAAACTCAGTGGCACCGGCGTCCCTGACGGTGTCCGTTTCAGCCGCGGTGCAGGCGCCAGTTGGCCGGGTCGTCGTCCCAGGGGAAAACCAGCCAGATCTCCTGATCGATCGGGATCACCGTGGTGTCGACCACCGGCTGTCCCACCGGCTTGACATAGACGGTGGCGTAATGCGCCTTGGGCAGCATCTTGCGCAATTGGCGGAAGGTCTTGCCGGAATCGACCAGATCGTCGATGACCAGCCAGCCGGTGCCATCGCCTTCCACCGGTTTCAGAATCAGCAGGTCGTCACGCTGGACGGTGTCGTCGTAACTCGATACGCAGACGGTATCGACCAGGCGAATATCGAGTTCCCGGGCCACGATGGCCGCTGGAACCAAGCCGCCGCGGGCCACCGCGATGATGCCTTTGAACGGCCCCTTGGTCCGCAGTTTCTGCGATAAGATCACGGAATCGCGATGCAGGGCATCCCAGCCGATCTTGATGGCGGCGTTTCCGGTAAAATCCTGAGCCATGTGACACTCCCCGAAATAGGGGGCGCATTTAACCCCAGGTGACGGGTTGAGGCAACAGCTGGAACAATAAAAAAGCCGACCTGAAGGTCGGCTTTTTCAGCTGCCGTGAAAGGCCAGCCGTTTAACGAACGAAAACCCTGACCTCGCCGGAGGTGGCGTCGGGGCTGCTCAAGGACGAGACGCGAACCCGATCGGACGGCAAGCCCATCTGCGAAAGCGACCGGACAACGGCCTCGGCATTGCGCCGCGCGGTGGTTTCGCCCAATGCGGTGGTGCCCGGGGAGCCCGAGGACGGCGACACGGCGACAACGTCGAAGACCGCAGTCGGACGGCGGTCGAGGGCACCCTTGACGGCGGTATAGAGCGCGTCCTCATAGGCGATGTTCTGGCGGTCGAAACGGATGACCACCAGCGGGCGCTCGGTGGAGCCGACTGCGGCGGACGTCGCCTGGGTCGCCCCAGGGGCCAGCGACGCCGGGTTGGCGTAGGCCACGTTGGAAAGGGACGCGCCGTAAAGCTGCCCATTCTTGATGGCGATGGCCAGCGTGTTCAGATTGCTGCGCTCGTTGGAAACGTACTGCTGCTGGCGCTGCACATCGGTCGCCAGATCGGTCAGCAGGCGCTCGATCATGACGATGGTTCCGTTGGTTTCGTCTTCAAGGACGCGCAATTGCCGATGGTCCTCGTCGACGGCACCGGACAGGCTGCGCGCCGCGCGGACCGAATCGAGCAGATAGGCCGCCAGGCCGGAGGTCGAAGCGACATCCGTGCTGAGGCGATTCATCTTCAGCACATCCTCATTGATGTGATCAAGTGCGCCCTGTGCGGTATTCCACTGCTGGACCAGGATCGGATTGCCGAGCGTCGTTCCGACCTGCAACCGCGATTCGATGGCGGCCACGGTGCCGTGATAGCTCTGTGAATCCTGAACGGTCTGATTGCGGATCTGCTGGAGTTGACCAGCCTGGCCGGTCAGCGTGCTCTGGAGCTGTTGCAGATCGTTGCGCAAAGAGGAAACCTTCTGCCCGACGAAGGTTCCGGTGGATTGGCCGGATGAGACCCTCGGTACGGCGTAGGTATTCTCGACCGCAGCCGACGGCTGCGCGCTCGTCGCGCCGGCGGTCGATGAAGTAGCGTCCGGAGCCTGTGCGAGAGGCGGAAACAAAGCCTGGTCGGTGAAAGAGCATCCACCAAGCAGGAGTGCCGCAAAGACGGCGACGGAATGGGTTTTAGTGAAAGCCATCGGGCAGGGCACCTTGACTCGCGAGTTTATGGTCTATGCGGCCGGGATCTTTTTTAGAATTTCTGTAATGGAAAGAAATTTGCTCCCCCAGCAAATCTTCGGGCGAGTGTACTCAAATGCTGCTGGGGGGACAAGCCGCTTTTGGTCCGCGGGGAGGGCTCGGTCAGCAAGTTGCACCTCCCCCATATTTTGCCTTGCGCAGTGAGATTGGTTTGAGTATGTTCCCCGTCCTCCGCCCCGCCGAACGGCAGGGCTTGAGAATGCGCCCGTAGCTCAATTGGATAGAGCACTAGACTACGGATCTGGGGGTTGGGAGTTCGAATCTCTCCGGGCGCACCATTCTCAACCATTTCATACATTCCCTCTATCGAAGCGTCCGGCATCGCTCGTTCGCAGGATCATTCGCATCCTGACCGCAGCGGCGCATTTTTTTTGTCGGCAAGTCTATCGAACACTCAAGTATTCAAATGACCAACACGGATATTGACGATAACGTTACGATTCTTGGTGGCGATTGGCAAATTTTTCAATTTTCCCATCCAAATATTGTTGGGGGGTAATTGAAAGTTCAATCAGGGCGATCGGGACTGTGACCTCGTCAGGTTCCCTGCCGCTGGTGATCGATGGTCGCCACCAGTTCCTTTAGAATCTCCAGGCCATAGGGCCAGGGGCCGAAGCCGGCCTCGGCATTGATGTGTCCGGCTTCGCCGATGTCGGCGAGATCGGCGTTCCACACCTTGCTCCAATAGACCGTGCGACCGAAACGGATGACGGGGTCGTTGTGGCTGGCCACGACGACCGTCGGCACGTGAAGCGGTGCCATCGGCACGCGGTCCTCCACTTCGAACTTCTCGGGCTCGGCCGGGGCGACCAGCATCAGCCCGGCGATCGGATAACGCTCTTCGGTGGTTACGCAGCAGGAGGCGAGGGCGCCGAAGCTATGGCCGACCAGGATGGCCGGTTGCCGGCAGGTCGCCAAGAGCCGGTGGGTGGCGTCGATCCATGAACCGATGTCGGGATTGTTCCAGCGGCTCTGCGTCACGCGTCGCCAGAAATCGTGCCGGGCCTGCCAGAAGCTCTGCCAATGTTCCGGGCCGCTGTCGTTGAGACCCGGAACCAGGACAAAGTCGTAGCGTGCCGCTGCTTCGTTGAGTGCCTTGTCGGTTTCCTGGTGATGAGGAAAGGTCATGACTTCCGGCGGTTGAAATGTCTATCAGCTTCGGAGAGTAGCCGCCTGTCGTTCAGCACAGCAAGTCCGCTTGATGAAAGCCGTGTCGATTTCCGAAAGGGTGGGTTGCGTTTTGCGAAGAGCTTCGCGGTCCGGACGGGGTACCAGTCCCGGCGTTAAGGGCCTGTCGCGGAATAGGCGCCTGTCATCTTTTCGATCGCCGTCAACAGTTCCTCCAGGGAGTGTCGGCGCGATCGGGCACAGGCATGCGCCTCGGCTTCGCAGAGAAGGCATCGGCGCGGCGGTTGCCCCAGGGATCGGCGCGAGATGATCCCCCGTTCGGGGCAGATGACGTCGAGATCCCATAGCCGGCCCAGGGGATGGGTGTCCTCCAGTTTGGCAAGGGCCCGTTTGATCTCCAGGGCGTCGGCGTCGATCACATGGATGCTTTCCGGCCCGGTCGGTCCGCGGACCGGTTCGAACAGGCGAACCGGCCAATCGCGGGCGGCAAACAAGGCCTCCAGGGCCTCCCTGGCAGCGGCCATGGCGATGCGCGACTGCGCATTGTCCTTCACCGGACCGGGCATCACCACGCCCGACGAGACGACCGGCAGGGCGAAACGGGTCAGCGCCGCCTGTTGGCGGGCCGCCCGTTTGTCCCTCGCCTCGAGCATCTGCTCGAGGCTGACCGCTTCACCGTTTCGACCGGTCGTCTCCGCCGTCATGCTCAGTCCTTGACCTGGCGCACCACGTCGATCGCGCTGCCATCGCGATAACGCACGATACCGACGACCTTGTCGAGGAACTCGATGGGCTTTGGCTCTCCGGTGAGGGCGACGGCGCGCTTGTAGAGGTCCTCGATGGATGTCACCGGC
>NZ_PIUM01000030.1 GCF_002845745.1 Telmatospirillum siberiense
CAAACGCTCGCGGTCTTCGACGGAAAGCAGGATGCAGACGGTCTGAGCCATGCCGAGAGAATCGCATGATTCAGGCTGCCTGTGAATCCTCCGTTTGCGTCAATGCACTAGCGATCCAGATCGCCCCAGCCGACCACCTTCCAGCGGCCGTCGGTCTGGCGTTGCAGATGGAACCCGCTTGACGGCGCCGTCGCCGGGCCGATGACTTGGCCTGCGGACATTTCCTGCTGTTCGATGATGATCTCGACGTCCTGGTCCGGGGTGACGCTGCGCTCGGAGATGACCCGGTAGGCCAGGTATTTCGTCGGATCCGCGGGGTCGCTGAAAATTCCGGCATATTGCTCTTCGTCATCGTCGACCATGCGGCACAGGTCCGGCCGGCCCCATTCGAAACAGGCCAGCAAGGTTTCGACGGCGCAAAGCGGCGTTTCGGCGCGACCGATGCAGCGGCTGGAGGTGGCGCGTTCGTCGGTGCCGATGATGCGCCACGGGACTGCGCCGTCATGGTCCCGCTGCTCGCCCGCCATCACGGCGCTGGCCGATGCGGCGGATAAGACGGCGGCGAAGCAGATTGTTATGACGACATGTCGAAGCATGGGGAATGGCTACCATAGGCGTTTGATCGGGGCCAGCCTGAACTTCCTTTTTCAATTCCGGGGCGCGGGGCAGTCAATGAGTGGAGCCGCCGGTGGTCGCGGATATTTTTGGAATTATCCGTAGATCAGGGATGGCTCTTGAAAATACATCGTGATCAATGTGTCGAGATTGGTTAAGACATATTGTTGAGTATGTGATGTCTTGCTTTGATATTCACGTCGAATTCCAAACATATTGCGGATGTAATATTTTATTGTTCGCAATGCAGGCTGTTTTCCTGGGGAAACGGATGCGCGTTGTAAAAGTTGCCACAGGCATTCATTGGGTGGATCTTCCTGAGGTAGACCTCAGAATCCTATGCGGTTGCCCGGCGGATGCCATCAAACATCTGATGAAACGCGGGCTGGTGCAAAAAACGGACATCGACGGTTCGGCCTGCGAGACGGGGCCGAATGCCATTCTTCTCTCGGACGTGGCCGTACAGAACGGCGAGTTCAGCAACCTGTCCGAATTTCCCATCCTGCAGATGCTCTACCGGCAGGGGATGATTCTTCCCGGTCATCCCAACAACAAGGGGGCGAGGCCGCTGCTGATCGGCCTCAAGGAGCAGGTCGCGGCGCAACTCGCCTACATTCATCGAGGCAATTACGGTTTGACCTCGAAAGAGGAGCTGATCGCCGCCGGTGTGCCGGAGGCCGAGGCCGTCGAATGGATGCGCGTAAAGCAGCGCTTCGCCTTTGGTCGGATACGGGCATCGCATGAACTGATCGACAGTTGCATCATCGGCGAGACGCCAGTGGATATAAGGCCCGGGGTGACCATCCGGCGGCTCGACCTCAATGTCTACGAGATCCGCCACGGAACGGACGGCGTGGTGATTAATCTCAATCTTGAACCCTTTGAAACCTATGAGCCGCCCTATCCGCTCAATTATCACAATTTGCGGCGCGAATATTTCGCGGTGGTCCATTCGGGGGAGGGGGACGGCTGGGACGTCAACCGGCCCACCATGTCGAGCGTCCTGATGTTCCAGGGGAAAGTTTTCCTGATCGACGCCGGTCCCAATCTGCATGCGGTGTTGAAGTCGCTGGGGATCAGCATCAATGAGGTCGAGGGGATCTTCCAGACGCATAGTCATGACGATCATTTCTGCGGGCTGACCACCCTGATCCGGGCCGATCGGCGCATCCGCTATTTTGCGACTGCCGCGGTGCGCGCGGCAGTCACCAAAAAGCTGGCCGCGCTGATGTCCATCACCGAGGCCAGCTTCGAGGAATATTTCGACGTCCGCGATTTGGAAATCGACCGTTGGAACGACGTGGACGGATTGAACGTCAAGCCGATGTTCTCTCCCCATCCGGTGGAAACGACGATCTTCGCCTTTCAGGCCCTGTCCGAATCCGGGGTGATGTCTTACGGGCATTATGCCGATATTGTCTCCTTCGACGTTCTTGACCAGATGACCACGGAGGATCCGAACCTGTCCGGGATCTCCCCGGCGCTGGCGGCCAAGGTCCGCGACAGTTATCTGATGCCCGTCGACGTCAAGAAGATCGATATCGGCGGCGGCCTGATCCACGGTTCGGCCGAGGATTTCGCGGAGGACCGCTCGAGCAGGATCATTCTCGCCCATACGGCGGTGGAATTGTCCAACACCCAGCGCAAGATCGGATCGGGCGCTCCATTCGGGACGGTGGACGTCCTGATTCCCTCGGTGCGCGATTACGCCTTGCAAAAGGCGCATGGTTTTCTGACCGCCTATTTTCCGGACGTGCCGTCCAACGACCTGGAAATGCTGCTCAACCGGCCGATCCTCGACATCAACGCCGAGGCCATCGTTTTGCGCCAGGGGGAGTTGTGCGGTGCGGTGACCATGTCCTTGACCGGTTTGATGGAGGTGGTCGACAACGAGGGCGACAGCCGTTATCTGCTGTCATCGGGCATTCTGATCGGCGAATGCGCCTGCCTTCATGAACGTCCGGTCACCAAGACCTACCGCGCGGCCAGCTTCGTCAAGGCGCTCACCTGGCCGGCCGAGTTTTACCGCAACTTCATCCGGCATAATCACCTGATGGAAACCATTCTGGCCACGGCCGACATGCGCGGCATTTTCGCCCGCACGCGGCTGTTCGGTGAAAATGTCTCCATCCCCGTGTTGAACCGCCTGGTGCGGGTCTCCTCGACGCTCTCGCTCAAGCCCGGCGAAGCGGTGGACGAAGGCGGCGATTGCCTGTTCCTCATCCGCTCCGGACTGCTGGATCGGCGGATCGGGGGAAAAGTCGCGGAGGTTCTCGAGCCTGGAGATTTCTTCGGCGAATCCATGGTCTTGCATGGCCGGCGACCGCTCAGCCGCATCATCGCCCATAAGGCCTGCGACCTGATTGCCATACCGGGGGCGATGCTGCGGGACATTCCCATCGTTCGCTGGAAATTGTTCGAGACCTATCTCCGCCGTCTCAGCGTGCTGGTGGCGCCGTCCGGAGTGGGGTCGGTTTTTCCATGGAGTGCCGATTATGCGGTGGGGGTGCCGCTGATCGATCACCAGCATCAGAAACTCTTCGAAATCGCCAACCGGGTCATTTTGGCGTTTGACCGCGGGGATGTCGCCGAAACGAGCCGGACCCTGTTCGAGCTTTTTGAATATAATAAGTATCATCTCGATGAAGAGATAAAATATCTCAAAAAGATCGCATTTCCTGACGTGGAACAGCACGAAATAATACATGCTAAATTCCGGAAAGATATCGTTGTGGGGATGGCTGTGTGGAAAAATGGTGATGCGATGGAACTGATTGATCGGTCGGAATTTATCGAATTTTTCCATGCCTGGATCATTGACCATATCTTCAAAGAGGATAGAAAGTTCGCGCGATATCTGTACGGTGGATATGCCGAATAGAGCCCCGTCCGGATCCGAGACTTCCCGTCTCGGCGCCTTGCGCCTTGGTGTGGAAGATGAACCTTATTGGGGTTGCAGGCGCGATCTTGGAGCATGATTCGACGGAATCGTATCCTGTTCCGGAAAGGCGGGAAGGGGAGCGCCGGTGAATATCGTCTTTTTTGTCCTGATCGCCGCGGCTTTCGGGGTTGCCGGGTGGCGCCAGGTGACGCAATCGCCCACGGCGGCCGGCGTCCCGATGGAGGCTCTGGGACAAGCCGCCCTGAAGTCGGCGGAAGGGGCCGTCACCCTCGGGCTGGGGTTGATCGGCACCATGGCCCTGTTCCTCGGCATCATGAGGATCGCCGAGGCCGGCGGCCTGATGCGGGTGCTGGCCCGTCTGCTCAGGCCTTTGCTGCATCGGCTGTTTCCCGAGATTCCACCTGATCATCCGGCGATGGGCGCCATGGTGATGAATGTCGCCGCCAATGTCCTGGGCCTGTCCAATGCCGCGACGCCCTTCGGTGTTCGGGCCATGCAGGCACTCGACCGGCTCAATCCGCGCAAGGGTGTGGCGACCGACGCCATGGTGCTGTTCCTCGCGCTTAACACCGCCAACGTCACCTTGCTGCCGACCCATGTGATGGCGCTTCGCACGGCGATCGGTTCGCATGATCCGGCGGCGGTGATTCCCACGACCTTGTTCGCGACCCTATGGTCGACCGGTTTCGCCATCCTTTTTGCCAAATGGGGGGCCCGCTGGTTTCCGGCGGACGGCGCCGTTTCCTCCGAACGGACGGATGAGATGGCGGACGAGCCCGTTCCGGAAGAGGTGCCTCCGGCTTATCCGCTTTGGGTATCGGTCCTGGCGGGGGTGGTCTGTCTTTTGGTGATCCCCGTGACGGTGATCTGGGGGCGTGTCGTCTCGCCATGGATCATTCCGTCCATGCTGGTCGGCGTTCTGGGCTACGGCCTGATCCGCCGGGTCGCCGTCTACGAGGCCTTCGTCGAAGGGGCGAAGGACGGCCTGGCCGTTTCCTTGCGCATCCTTCCCTATCTGGTGGCGATCCTGGTCGCGGTCGGGATGTTCCGCGACAGCGGGGCGATGGAGTTGCTGATCGTCCCGCTCGGCCGGCTCACCGGCGCCTTGGGTCTGCCGCCGGAAGCTCTCAGCATGGCCGTTCTGCGGTCGCTGTCCGGTTCGGCGTCCTTCGGTTATCTGGCCGCCCTGCTCAAGGATCCCGCCATCGGGCCGGATGGTTATCTGGGTATGCTGGTCAGCACCATCTACGGTTCGTCCGAGACGACCTTTTACGTCCTGGCCGTCTATTTCGGCGCCGCCGGCGTCAAGCGCATCCGTCACGCCCTGCTGGCCGGGCTGCTGGCCGACCTGGGCGGGACGGTATTCTCGGTGTTGATCTGCGGATGGCTTTACGGATAGTCCCCGTTCAGCGGGGCTTTTCGTCCAGGATAACGCGGAGCAGGTTCGGAAGCCTGGTTTGCCCGGCGGCGGCGATTTCCGCCAGGGAATCATCGGGGCCGGACACGGGGTAGCCGGCGGATCGCAGCCGTTCGATCATCTGGTCCGCAGGTTGGCCGAGGACCGGGGCTACCGCCGATAACGGAGCCCGCTCGACGGCTTTGACGACCCGGGCCATGGGGTTGCCTTCTCCGCCGGTCCCGCTCGCGGAGGCGATGAACCCGCCGGTGATCGCCATGACCACGATGAAAATCGCCAGAGAGCGTCTCTTCGTCACCAGATTGGCGAAGGCGCTCCAGTTGCGCGCCACATGGAAGGCCGCGCCCGCCACGAATATCAGGCCCAGCCATTCATGGGCGGATTTCACCAGGCGCTCTTGAAGATGAAAGAACATCAGGATGCCGGTGACCGCGATCACCGCGAACAAGGCGGTGGTGATGGCCGTGGCATATTGGCGCAACAGCCGCGTGGTCAGGGGAAGCGTGGGAGTGAGGGGGGCGGATTGGATATGCGACACCGTCGAAATTCCTGTCAGGATGAAACGTTGACGAAGAGTCTCATGACTCTGTTGCGTGATTGCGTCATCGAGGGGGCTTTATGTAACGAATGGTTGCGTTCAGCTAGCTTGTTTTTCAAGCCCTTGGCCTTAGCGCACGCATCCGCGTGCTTGGCCGCGGCCTCAATGGCCGCTTCTAATGAATTGTCTCTTCCACGCTCCGGTGTGCGAAGAGCTCGAAACTTTCCACAGGCAGCGGTCGGCTGAAATAGTATCCCTGGTAATGATGGCAGCCATGGGAGGAGAGAAATGCGCGTTGCGCTTCCGTTTCCACCCCTTCTGCCATGACCGACAGACCGAGACTCTGCGCCAGGGCGACGATGGTCCGGGCGATCGCCGCATCATTGGGATCGGTCAGCACGTCGCGAACGAACGATTGATCGATCTTCAGCTGATCGAGCGGCAGGCGCTTCAGATAGGACAGGGAGGAATAGCCGGTGCCGAAATCGTCAAGGGAGAAGCTCACTCCGGCTCTTTTCAATGCCGACATTTTTTCGATGATGTCCTCCACATTGTCGACGAGCATGCTCTCGGTCAGTTCCAGTTTGAGCCTTTGCGGATTGGCTCCGGTGCGTTTCAACACGCCCTGCACTTTTTCGACGAAATCGGTTTGACGAAACTGGCGGGCACTGACGTTGACCGCCAGGCTGAGATGAGCCATGCCCGGTTGGTGTGACCAGGCGACGATCTGGCTGCAAGCGGTTTCCAGGACCCACTCGCCCAGCGGCAGGATCAATCCTGTCTCCTCGGCCAGGGGGATGAATTCGTGGGGGGAGACCATGCCGCGGTCGGGGTGGTGCCAGCGGACCAGGGCTTCCGCACCGACCGATTGGCCGGCGCCGTCCACCTGGGGCTGGTAGTAGAGCAGAAGCTGATTGTCCCTGATTCCTTGGCGTAAGGTCGCTTCCATGGCGGCGCGCGCCTGGACGGCGGCCTGCAGCTCGGGATCGAAGAAGCGCAGCGTGTTCCTGCCTGCGGCCTTCGCCTGGTACAAGGCGATATCGACCTGCTTCAGCAACTCCTCCACGCTTTCCTGATGGTCTCCGAACAAGGCTGCGCCGACACTGGCCGTACCATGATGTTCATGTTCGGAAACGCTGTAACGAGAGGAGAGGGCTGCGAGGATTTTCTCGCCGATCGTCTTGATCTGGGCCGCCGCCTCTTCCGGGTTTTCACTCAGATTTTCCACCATGACGACGAACTCGTCGCCTCCCAGGCGGGCCACGGTATCGCCTTTACGGACGCAATTGGACAGGCGTTCCGCCACCTGTCGAAGCAACTGATCTCCGGTTTCATGACCGAACGTGTCGTTCAGCGTTTTGAAGTTGTCCAGATCGATGAGCATCAGCGCCCCTCCGCATTTGGTGCGTTCGCGGGACGCCAGGGTCCGGTGGAGCCGATCGAGGAGAAGCCGGCGGTTGGGCAGGTCCGTCAACGGGTCGTGATAGGCGAGATATTCGATTTCAGTCTGCGCCGTTTTGATCTGGCTGCGCGTCCGCAGGGTTTCCATGCCGAAGACGAGGTTGCGTGCCAACTCCTCCAGCAGCGCGATTTCTTCGGTGCCGAACGCGTCGGATTCCGCGGCATATATGGTGAGAGCGCCTATCGTCTGCGCATGGCTGACCAAGGGGAGCGCGATGCTGGCGGTGTAGCCGCGCTTGATCGCGGCTTCTCGCCACGGTGCCAAGGTCGGATTGGTCAGGATATTCTGGTTGACTTGGCATTTTCCGGTGTCGATGGCCTTGCCGGTAGGACCTCGGCCGATGGCAAGCTCGGAACTCCATGAAATCCGGGTGTTCTCCAGATAGCCGTCCTCATAACCCGATTGGGCGACGGGCCGGACCGTTTTTTCCTCGTCATTTTCGGCAAATCCGACCCAGGCCATCAGATATCCCCCCACCTCGACGACCAGTCGGCAGATATCGGATAGAAGCGCCGGCTCGTCCGCGGCGCGTGCCAAGCTCAGGTTGCCTTCGCTTAAAAGCCGCAAGGCCCGGGTAAGGCGTTGCCGCTCCTTCTCCGCCCGTTCGCTTTTTTTGATGCCGATTCCGGTGATGGTGACGACCAGAACCATCAGGATGATCGTCATGACCGATTGCTTGTGCCAATCGCCGAGGAAGTCGTCGTTGGCGATACCGACAAAAATATAGCCGGGATAATTGTCGACTTTGCGGTACGACATGACGCGGGCGGTCTTGTCCAGCCAACTCGTTACATCATATGCGCCGGTTTCCGGGGCTTTTTGGAGAGCCCTGGTTAACGCTTCCTGCGTGATCCTGGTGCCTGTCGACGAATAACGGCCTTTCGCTTCCGGATGGCGGGCGACGATTTCCATGTCGAGGTCGAGCAAGGTGACGACGCCCTTGGGGCCGATATCGATGGCTCTGAACAGCTTCTGGAATTGCTCAAGCGTGATCAGCGCCAAAACCGCGCCCCCGAACGAACCGTCGGGACGATTGATGCGCCGGCCCAGGGCGATCGACCACTTTCCGCTGATCCGTCCGATCACCGGCTTGGAGACGAACAGGCCGGAATCCGGGTCGTCGCGGGCACGGATGAAATAATCGCGGTCGGCAACGCTGCTGCTGGTCGTGTTGCCCGCCGCCTCCCCGATTCCGTAGCGAAGATGGCCCGTCTCATCGACGATCCTGAGCGCGTCGAGTTCCGGATGATGTTTGATCTGACGATGGAGAAAAACGTTGATCGATGTTTCATCGATCCCCTTGGCAAGCTCGCTCTCCATTTCCTCGACGGTATCGAGCAAGGTGATGTCGATGCGATAAACCATGGCGGAAATGGTCTGTTCGAGAACCTGCGCCAAACCGTCCACCAACGTTGCCGCCCGGTCATGGGCCTGCTGGCGGCTTTGGAATAGCGCAGCGATCACGATGAACGCGATCAACAGATCGACAAGGACGAAGACGACGATCCTGTGCGTCAGATAGGGCGGGCGTGCCATCTCGGATCACTACTCTCAGATGGGCGGCTCCTCCGCCCGTATCCCAGGGTAGCTTAACGCCAATGCCGATGTTGCAAAAGCGAGATCACCCCTCTGGTTGATTCAATTGTTAATGGATCAACGCGGGGTGGTCTTGTCTTGAGGAATCCCTTCCGACGGCGGTACTTCGCTATCAATAAGCGCTGACGATTTCTCCGGTGCGTTGGCAATCGGGAGCGGCCAGGTCGACAAAAACCTCGGTGACGGCCTCGGGTGGCGTGAGGGTTTGTGGATTTTCACCAGGAAACGCCTCGACCCGCATGCGGGTGCGGACGACGCCCGGATCGACCAGATTGACCTTCAGCGGGCTGGTGGTGGCCGCTTCCGCCGCCCAGGTCCGGGCCAGCGTTTCCAGGGCCGCCTTGCTGGCGGCGTAGGCCCCCCAATAGGGATGGGCGCCCTTGGTTATGCCCGAGGTGACGAAGATCGCCCGACCGGCATCCGATTGGCGCATCAAGGCGTCGAACCCGCGGATCAGCCGCCAGTTGGCGGTGACATTGACGGCCATCACTTCCGTCCAGTCGGACAAGGCGAAATGGCCGACGGGGCTGAGGCCGCCCAGGACGGCGGCATTGCCGACCAGAATGTCGAGACGTCCAAAGCGTTGATAAAGCGCCGCGCCCATCTGGTCGATGGCGTCGGCGTTCCTGAGGTCGAGCGGCACCAGCGTCGCCTGGTTGCCGTCCTTGCGGATCTGGTCGTCGATCTCTTCCAGCGCGCCTTGGGTGCGGGCCAGAAGGATGACATGCGCCCCCTCCGCGGCGAAACGGCGGGCGACGGCCGCGCCGATGCCGCGCGAGGCCCCGGTGACGAGGGCGACCCGCCCTTGCAGCCGCTTGAGGGACATCGCCGTTAAAGGCCTTCGGTCATCAATGACAGGCCTTCCTGGCCCTGGCCGCCATTCTGGTCGGCCAGCATCACCGGATAATCGCCGGTGAAACAGGCGTCGCAATATTTGGGATGCTTGGCGTTGCGTTCGCTCTCTCCGACCGCCCGGTAAAGGCCGTCCAGCGAGATGAAGGCGAGGCTGTCGACGCCGATCAGCTTGGCCATTTGTTCGACGTCGTGATTGAAGGCCAGCAGCTTTTCGCGTTCAGGCGTATCGATGCCATAGAAACAGGAATGCGTCGTCGGCGGCGAGGAGATGCGCATATGCACCTCGGTGGCGCCCGCCTGGCGGACCATTTCGACGATCTTCGTCGAGGTGGTGCCGCGCACGATGGAATCGTCGACCAGGATGACCCGTTTTCCAGCGATGTGGGCCCGATTGGCGTTGTGTTTCAGCTTGACGCCCAGATGCCGGATGGTATCGGTCGGTTCGATGAAGGTGCGTCCGACATAATGATTGCGGATGATCCCCAACTCGAACGGAATATTGGCCTCCGCCGCGTAGCCGAGTGCCGCCGGCACGCCGGAATCGGGAACGGGAATGACCACGTCGGCCTCGACGGCGCTCTCGCGGGCCAATTCGCGGCCGATCTGCTTCCTGACCGAATAGACGCTGGTCCCTTCCATGACGCTGTCGGGACGGGCGAAATAAATATATTCGAAAATGCAGAAGCGGCTGCGGGTCTTGACGAAGGGCTTGATGCTTCTGAGGCCGTTGTGGTCGAGGATGATCAATTCGCCGGGTTCGACGTCGCGGACGAAATTGGCGCCGACGATGTCGAGGGCGCAGGTCTCCGAGGCCAGAATCCAGGCGCCGCTCGGCAACTGGCCGAGAACCAGCGGGCGAATTCCCAAGGGATCGCGGACGCCGATCACCGAGTTCTGGGTCAGGGCCACCAGCGAATAGGCGCCTTCGACCTGGCGTAGCGCGTCGATCATGCGCTCCTCCACGGTCGAATAGAGGCTGATGGCGATCAGGTGGACGATCACCTCGGTATCGGTCGTCGATTGGAACAGGCAGCCGCGGCGCACCAGTTGTTTCCGGATGGTCAGCGCGTTGGTCAGGTTGCCGTTGTGGCCGATGGCCAGTCCGCCGAATTCAAAATCGGCGAACAGGGGCTGCACATTGCGCAGCATGGTTTCGCCCGTCGTCGAATAGCGGACGTGACCGATGGCCATATGGCCGTGCAGGGTCTTGATGATGGCTTCCGAGCCGAAGTTGTCGGCGACGTGGCCAAGTCCGCGGTGGCTGTGGAAATGCTCGCCATCGAAGGCGACGATGCCTGCCGCCTCCTGGCCACGATGCTGCAGGGCGTGCAGCCCCAGAGCCGTATGGGAGGCGGCGTCGGAATGGCCGTAGATGCCGAACACCCCGCACTCTTCGTGCAGATGATCGTCGTCGAAGGGATGGGTGGTCAGCATTATGACGGCGAGCTCCTGGCTACTTGCTACCTGTCGTTTCGATCAGCCGCTCAAGGCTATGGCTGTCGTAGGCAGGTTGTTTGTCGTTCTGGGATTGGTCGGCGGATTTCGGTTTCGGCATCGACAGTCGTTCGTACATTTCCTTGGCCTGGCGGGCCTGGTTGACGGCGTTGCTGGCGTCCGAAGCCTTCTCATCGATACCGGTCACATAAGCCGGTACCAGCGATTGTATCATGTTCGCCCCGGCCTTCAGCAGGGGACGTGTCTTGGCATTGGTCAGAAGCTGCGGCTCTTCCGGGGCCATCAGCTTGGTCACCACCATGAAGCACAGACTGGCCAGAACCAGACCGCGCAGCAGGCCGAAGGCGAAGCCTAAGGAGCGGTCGACGGAGCTGATCGCGCTTTTCTGCACACGCCGGGAAATGGCGTGGGTGATGAAAGAGGAAATCAACAGGGCGACCAGAAAAATGGCGACGCCACCGGCAATATCGGCCAGGGTCTGACTGGCAATGTAGGGATGAACGAGGGGCCGGACAATCGGCAATCCCCACAAGGCGGCGAGACCGGCGGCAATCCAGCCGGTCATGGCCAGCACTTCGTAGACGAAGCCGCGCATCAGGGCGAACACCCCGGAAGCAAGCAGCACGACGACGACGGCAATGTCGACAGCGTTCACGGTTCTTTATCCCGTCAATGACACTTTAAGCCTTGCCGCCCGGGCGGAACAAGGACACCAAATCCTGCACATGGCCGACGCGGCGAATGCCGATCGACCCTACACCAGCGTTTTTGCCGGATGTCCTGCCCGCCGGCGAGGACTGCCTGCGGACCACCGGCATCAAAGCCTGGGCGAAGCCCAGTTTCGTCGCCTCCTTCAGACGACCATCCATCTGGCTGACGGCGCGAATTTCGCCGGACAGCCCGATTTCGCCGAAGACCACCAGATCGGCTTCCACCGGCACGTCGTTGGCCGAGGACAGCAAAGCGGCGGCCACCGCCAGATCAGCCGCCGGCTCGCTGATACGCAAACCGCCGGCGACGTTCAAATAAACGTCATTTCCCGCCAAAGCAAGACCGCAACGCGCATCGAGCACGGCAAGAACCATGGCGAGGCGTCCACCATCCCAACCGATTACCGCCCGGCGCGGCGTGCCGAGCGCGGACGGAGCCACCAAAGCCTGGATCTCCACCAGCATCGGCCGGCTTCCCTCAATGCCGGCGAACACGCATGAGCCGCTTACGTTACCGCGCCGTTCGGCGAGAAACAGGGCCGACGGATTGGCTACACCGGCCAAGCCGGCATCGCCCATCTCGAAGACGCCGATTTCATCGGTGGCGCCGAACCGGTTTTTTACCGAGCGCAGAATGCGGAACGGATGACCTCGTTCGCCTTCGAAATAAAGGACGGTATCGACCATATGTTCGAGAACGCGAGGGCCGGCGATCTGCCCGTCCTTGGTCACATGGCCGACGAGAAACAACGTAAAACCCCGGCGTTTGGCCAACCGGATCAGCTCGCTGGCGCAACTGCGCACCTGTGCGACGGTGCCTGGCGCCGAATCGAGACTGTCCAGATACATAGTTTGAATCGAGTCGATGACAACCACTGCGGGGGACTCGCCATGGTCGAGACTGGCTACGATATCACGCAGGGCGGTGGCCGAGGCCAATTGCACGGGCGCGCCTTGCAGGCCGAGGCGCCTGGCCCGCAGACGAACCTGTTCGATCGCTTCTTCGCCGGAAATGTAGATACAGGTGGCTTGGCTGGCCAAGGCGGCGACGGCCTGCAGCAGCAGGGTCGATTTGCCGATGCCGGGATCGCCGCCAACCAGAAGGGCGGAACCGGGGACCAGCCCGCCGCCACAGACCCGGTCCAATTCGGCGATTCCGGTGAGCCGCCGGGGTGGCGGCTCCGATCCGCCGTCGAGGCCGACGAAATCGATGTGCCGGCCGCCCTTGCCGCTCAGGCCTTTGGGAACGGATTCGGCGGGGGCCTCCTCGGTGATCGAATTCCACGCGCCGCACGCTTCGCACTTGCCGGCCCAGCGCACATGGGTGGCGCCGCATTCCTGGCAGACGTAGCGGGGGGAGTTTTTGGCCAAACAGAAGGCTCCGTCATTTCCTGTCCCTCGTCCGCAACATGGACGGGGGGAATGATTTTATTACCGCCGCAGTTCCATCTTGATCGGACCGTCGGCCCGGCCATGGATGAATTGATCGACATAAGGGTTGTCGGCGCGATCGACGTCGACGGTGGCGCCGGTCCAGATCAGACGGCCATGATAAAGCATGGCCATCCGGTCGCTGATTTTGCGGGCCGAGTGCATGTCATGGGTGATCGAGACGGCGGTGGCGCCCAATTCCTTGACGCATTTGACGATCAGATCATTGATGACGTCGGCCATGATCGGGTCGAGGCCGGTGGTCGGCTCGTCGAAAAAGATGATCTCCGGCTCGGCGGCGATGGCGCGGGCCAGGGCGACGCGCTTTTGCATGCCGCCCGACAATTCCGACGGGGACAGGTCGGCGACGTCCGCGGCCAGGCCGACCTGAGCCAGCTTTTCAACCGCCTTCTTCCGGGCTTTCCGGCGGTCCATGCGCAATCCCTGGATCAGGCCGAAGGCGACGTTTTCCCAGACGGGCAGAGAATCGAACAGGGCGCCCCCCTGAAACAACATGCCGAACTTCTTCATCACCCGCTCATGGTCGCGGGCCGACATGTCGACGACATCCTCTCCATCGACCAGAATCCGGCCCCGATCGGGGCGCATCAGGCCGAGGATGCATTTCAGCGTCACCGATTTTCCGGTTCCCGATCCGCCGATGATGACGAAGGATTCGCCTCGGGCGATGTCCACGGTGACACCGTCCAGCACCGTCTTCGGACCGAAGCTCTTGTGGACGTCGATCAGTTGGATCTTGGGCTGGTCGGTCATTTGTTGAAGAACAATGCTGTCAGAACGTAATTGGTGGTCAGGATCAGGATCGAGGCCGAAACCACGGCGTTGGTCGTCGCCTGGCCGACGCCCTGGGCGCCGCCGCGTGAATGATAGCCGTTGTAACAGCCCATCAGCGAGATGACGAAGCCGAACACCGAGGCCTTCACCAGGCCCGACAGCACATCGATCGGCTTCAGATATTCCCAGGTGCTGTGGATATAGGTCGCCGGATTGTAGCCCAACTGATAGGCCCCGACCAGGAACCCGCCGAAAACGCCGATGATGTCGGCGATCAATACCAGGCAGGGGACCATCAGGATCCCGGCGATGAGGCGCGGCGCCACCAGATATTTATAAGGATTGGTCGATAGGGTGGCCAGGGCGTCGATCTGTTCGGTGACCTGCATGGTGCCGATTTCCGCCGCCATCGCCGCGCCGATGCGCCCCGCCACCATCAGGCCCGCGAGCACGGGCCCCAATTCGCGGGTCATCGAGATCACGACCACTGTGGCGACTGCTCCCTCCGCTTGGAAGCGGGCGAACCCGGTATGGCTTTGCAGGGCGAGAACCATGCCGGTGAAGATCGCCGTCAGGCCGACCACCGGCAGCGAAAAATAGCCGATTTCGAGCATCTGCCGGCCGATCAGCCGATGATAGATCGGTGGGCGCAGGCAATGCGACAGGGCAACCGCGGTGAAGACCGACAGGCGCCCGGTATGTTCCAGGAAACTCAGAAAGACGCGCCCAACGGCGGCGAGCAGGTTCATCGCGGCGATCCGTTCAGATAGTGGCGATGATAGCGGCGCCCGAGCGATGTCAGGATTTCATAGCCGATGGTGCCGGCGGCGCGGCCCAGATCATCGACGGAATTGTGCAGACCGATCAGAGAGATGGTGGCGCCGGGCGTGGCGAGTTCATTGGGGAGGCCTGTGACATCGAAAATCACCAGATCCATCGATACGCGTCCAACCAGCGGCACTCGATGTTCTCCCAAATATCCACAGCCCCGGTTACCCAGCGTACGGAACAATCCGTCGGCGTATCCCGCCGCGACCACCGCCAATCTGCCGGGAGTCCGGGCAAGATGCGTCGCACCATAGCCAACGCTCTCCCCGGCGTCAACGTCGCGCACCTGAATGATCCTGGCATCCAGCCTGACCACCGGGCGCATCGGATTGTCCCCGGTTGCGGTGGGTTGGACACCGTAGAGGGCGGCTCCCGGACGGCACCAGTCGGCTTGCCAATCGGAGCCGAGAAAGATACCCGACGAGGCTGCCAGGCTACCGGGCAGACCGGGAAACAGCGCACGGGCGGACCGGAAGGCTTCGAGTTGCTTCCTGTTCAAGGGATGAGCCGGTTCGTCGGCGCAGGCCAGATGGCTGATCAGCAGGATTGGCCGGATGGCCGCCAGCGTCTCGGCGTCTCCGGCAAGAAGGCGAGCTTCATCCGCGCACAAGCCGAGACGGGACATGCCGGTGTCGACATGCAGCACCGAGGGCAGGGGGCGGCCGAGGCGGTTCGCCGCCGCCCGCCAGCGGGCGATCTGTTCGGTGGAGTTCAAGACGGGGGTGACGCCGGCGGCGGGGAATTCCTCCTCGCAACCGGAGAAAGGCCCGCTCAACACGAAGATCTCGGCCTCGGGCAGAAGGGGGCGAAGGACCAGCGCCTCATCCAGGGTGGCAACGACGAAGCGGCGGCAGCCGGCATCATAAAGGGCGGGCGTGACGCGGGCCGCTCCCAGTCCATAGGCATCGGCCTTGACCACCGCGGCGCAACGGGACGCCGGGGCGACCTTCGCATTGAGGAAACGCCAGTTGGCCACGATGGCGTCCAGGTCGATGGTGAGGATCGCTCCGGCGCGCGCCGCGCCGTGATCGACGCTTGGACCGGCCAAGCGTCCGTCGGACTCCGTCATGGTTGCTCGTTACCCATTATTTTGAAATGCGTCATCGCTTCGTCCGCGGACAAGGCGATGACGACAAAAGCGGCGGGGGAGATATCGGTCTCAAGGTGACTGTCATTCCGTCGGAATCTCGGTGCCGTGCCAGTTGTCCAGGTCACCGAACCGGGTGTATTGGCCGTCGAAGAACAGGCGGACGGAACCGACGGGGCCGTGACGCTGTTTGGCGACGATGGCCTCGGCGGTGTTGAAGACCTCCGAGCATCGCTTCTGCCAGTCGGCGTAACGGGTATTGAACTTCTCTTCGTTTTCTTCGGGACGGCGTCCCGGTTCGGCGCGTTCCAGATAATACTGTTCGCGGAACACGAACATGACCACGTCGGCGTCCTGCTCGATCGAGCCCGATTCTCGCAAGTCCGAGAGCAGGGGGCGCTTGTCCTCACGGCTTTCGACCTGGCGGGACAACTGGGACAGGGCCAGCACCGGTATGTTCAGTTCCTTGGCCAGTGCTTTCAGGCTGCGGGTGATGTCCGAAATTTCCTGGACGCGGTTTTCCACCCGCTTGCCGGTGGTCCCGGCCAGCAATTGCAGATAGTCGACGACGATCATGCCCAGGCCGTGGGTCCGGGCCAGGCGTCGCGACCGGGTGCGGACGGCCGAGACCGACAGCGCCGGCGTGTCGTCGATATAAAGCGGCAGTTGGTGCAGTTCCTGCGAAACGATCACCAGGCGCTCGAATTCCTCGTGCGACAGTTCGCCCTGACGAATCTTGTGCGAGGCGATCTCCGCCCGTTCGGCCAGGATACGGGTGGCCAGCTGTTCGGCCGACATTTCCAGGGAGAAGAAGGCGACCTTGGCGCCGTCGATGACCTTTTTCTCGCCTCCGGGGCCGATTTCCTCGCGGTAAGCCTTGGCGGCGTTGAAGGCGATGTTGGTGGCCAGCGCCGTTTTTCCCATCGACGGACGTCCGGCGAGGATCAGCAGATCCGAAGAGTGGAGGCCGCCCAACTTCTGATCGAGGTCGCGCAAGCCGGTGGTGACACCGGAAAGTTTGCCTTCGCGCTTATGGGCGGTTTCGGCCTGCTCGATGGCTTCGATCAGGGCGACGCGGAATTCCTTGAGCCCCCCTTCCGCCTGACCCGCCGTCGCCAGGTCGAACAGCTTCTTTTCCGCCGTTTCGATCTGGCCCTTGGCGTCGCTTTCGATTTCGGTTTCGAAGGCGTCGTTGACCATATCCTCGCCGACGGCGATCAATTCCCGGCGTAAATGCAGATCGAAAATCAGCCGTCCGTAGTCTTCGGCGTTGATGATGGATGCCGCCGCCGCCGCTAATCGGGTCAGGTAGGCGTCTCCGCCCAGTTCCTGCAGGCCGGGGGCGTTGCTCAGATAGGTTTTCAAGGTGACCGGATTGGCGATCTGGTTCTTTCCCACCAGAAGCTGGCAGGCCGCGTAGATCTGGCCATGCACCGGATCGGCGAAATGCTCGGCCAGCAGAAATTCCGAAACGCGCTCCAGGGCGCGGTTGTTCATCAGAATCGCGCCCAGCAGGGCCTGCTCGGCCTCGTAATTCAGGGGAGGCGTGCGGGAAATGGCGCCCGCGTCGGGCGCCATATCGGGGGTCACCGGTTTCAGCATGGCGACATGGTAGCAGAAGGCGGGGGGCTCGTCAGGGCGAAGTGGCGTCCGGCCTTGTGGAAAACGGGAAAAGTGCCCTGTTAACTATGGGGATAACTCGTCTCGGCGAAGGCCATGTAATCGCGTGTCGCCGGCAAAACTTCGGCATGGTGGGCCAACTGCATCTGCCAGACCATCAAGCCTTGATGACGGAAGGCACTCTCCGATCCTGAAAGGTAGAATTCCCACATGCGGCAGAAACGCTCATCGTAGAGTGCCGCCGCCTTTGCCCGCTGTTGCTCGAAGCGCATCCGCCAATGCCGCAGGGTGTCGGCGTAATGCGTGGGGCGCAGGATCTCGATGTCGGTGGCGCGCAGGCCGCTCACCTCCACCGCCGACAGCACTTCCGAAAGCGCCGGCGAATAACCACCGGGAAAGATGTATTTGCGGATCCAGGCGTTGGTGGCCCCCGATCCGTAACTGCGGCCGATCGCGTGCAGCAGGGCGATACCCTTGTCGTTCAGCAATTCGCCCATCCGGCGGAAAAAAGTCCCATAGTTGCCGACGCCGACATGTTCGAACATGCCGACCGAAACGATCCGATCGAAGCGGTCGGCGAGTTGCCGGTAATCGGCGAGTATGAACTTGACCCGGTGGGAAAGCTGCTCTTCCTCGGCGCGGCGCCGGGCCACGGCCAGTTGCTGCTCGGACAAGGTGATGCCGGTCACCTCGACATCGTGATGGCGGGCGATGCTGAGGGCCAGGCCGCCCCATCCGCAGCCGATATCGAGAATACGTTGCCCCGGCTCCAGCAGCAGCTTGCTCATGATGTGATATTTCTTCGCCTGTTGCGCTTCTTCCAGGGTCGTGTCGGAGGCGGTAAAGTAAGCGCAGGAATACTGGCGATCGGGATCCAGGAAGAGCTTATAAAGCTCGTCCGAAAGATCGTAATGATGGGCGACGTTGCGCCGGCTCGTCTGCACCCGGTTCCATTGCTGCAGGCGGCGGACGAGAAAGGAAAGCCGCTCCTGGAAACTGAAACGGGGATTGGCGCGAGTCATATTCTCGCTGGCCAGGGCGATGAAATCGTGGAGGGTGCCTTCCTCGATGGTGAGCGTGCCGTTCATATAGGCTTCGCCGACGGCCAGCGATGGCTCGATGACGATGCGCCAGTGAAGGCGTCTGTCGTGAAGGCGTACAGTAACGGGACGGAATTCCGGCAGTGGCTTTCCGTCGAACAGGTGGGGCCGTCCCGAGGCATCGATTACCGTCAGGCGGCCATAGCGCACGAGATGGCGCAGAAATGGCACGAACAACAGCATGACAAATGAAACATAGGAACAAAGACCGCCTTTTTCCAGGCGTCTTTGGTCATGCTGTTAAAAAATCTAACACGCCCTTCGGTAAAGCTACCGAAGGGCGTGCCATATGTCAGGCAGCGGAACGTTGGAAAAGCCTTCTCAGGCCTCGGTTTCGGCTTCGGCCTCGACCTCGGCGTCATCCGTCTGGACGGCGTCGACGACCTCTTCCTCGTCCTCGGCGGGGGCCTCGACGTTCGTGCTCGCAGCCCGTGCCGCACGTTCGGCTTCTTCCTGCGACCGGGCGACGGTGACCTTCACCAGCACCGAGACTTCCGGATGCAGGGAGACGCGAACCTGGGAGGATCCCAAGCTCTTGATCGGATGATCCAGGGCGACCTGGCGGCGTTCGACGGTGAACCCTGCCTCCTTGACCGCGTCGGCGACGTCACGGCCCGAAACCGAACCGTAGAGCATGCCGCCCTCACCGGCCTGGCGGATGATCAGGATGGCGAGACCATCCAGCTTGACGGCCACGGCCTGGGCCTCTTCGCGGCGTTGCAGATTCTGCGCCTCGAGCTGAACCCGCTGCGATTCGAAACGAATCTGGTTTTCCTTGGTGGCGCGCAGAGCCTTTTTCTGCGGCAACAAATAATTACGGGCGAATCCAGGCTTCACCTTCACGGTGTCGCCCATCTGGCCCAGCTTCTCAATGCGCTCAAGCAGGATGACGTCCATCACTTCTCCTCCTGGCGGCCAACGACCTGAAGTCGCCGCAGCCTCGTCCAATGCCTAACCAATCCCAGTCCCGCAACGGCGACCTGCGCCCAGCCGAACAACACAAAAAACGCCACATAGAAAAACGCGAGCATCATACCCGCGTTGGACCGGCGGCGCAGCGTTTGATGCACCACCGCCAATCCCACAAACATTTGCGGCCACATCAATACCACGGCGGCGTTACGCGCGAGGTATCCGACATTACCACCGGCCGTTAGGCCGATAATCGCCGCGCCGACCAGAGCCGCCAACATCCAAAGCGGCAATTCCAGCGCACCGTAGTCCGGCGACGACCGCAACGCATGTCCGGCCTTCGCCACCGTCCATTGCGCCAGCATCCCGTTCAGCACCGCCATGATCAACCATGCGCTTCCCAGCATGGCGGGAAACAAGGCGGACCACAAAGCGACGGCACCGTCGCGAACTTCCACCGGCGTCAAGGGCCCCATCTGATCGAGGAGCTGCGTCACATAACGCCGCGCCTGCTCCTCGAAACCGGTCCCGGAGCCCATGATCAGGGACGTACCCAAGACCATCAGGACGACCGCCGCGGCAGCAAGCCAAGCCAGTAACGAGCCCGGCGGATACCAAACGACTCCTCCCTGAGGAACCGGTCGATATTGCACGGCGAGCCGCACCAGAATGACCGCCGGCAACAGCGCCGCTGCGGCGAATACCGGTGCCGCCGATGGTGCCGCAGCCACGATCACGGCCAAACCCAAGCCGCTTCCCAGCAAGGTCCGTCCAAACCCCCAACTGAGGCCGATCATCACAAGCGGTAAGGGCATTACATACGCCAGAACCGCGCCCAGTCCTCCTCCTCCGGTTAGAACCGAAAGATAAACTAGCGCGCTGGCCACCCCTGCGACGATCGACAGACCGAGGTCTTTGGACATGCATTCCCCGGATGGCGGAACGATCGCCCGGCAGGCCGGGCGATCGTGCCAGCCTTACTTCACGACGTAGGGCAGCAGACCAAGGAAGCGGGAACGCTTGATGGCCCGGGCCAATTCGCGCTGCTTCTTCGCCGAAACCGCGGTGATGCGGCTCGGGACGATCTTGCCGCGCTCGGAAATGAAGCGCTGCAGGAGCTTGACGTCCTTGTAGTCGATCTTCGGAGCGCCTTCGCCCGAGAACGGGCAGGTCTTGCGGCGACGGAAGAAGGGTCTGCGCGGAGCGGCGCTGGCGCCGGCACCCGGCGTACGGGTTTCGGTCTTCATGCCTCACCTCCTTCGGTGGCGCGGGGTGCACGGCTGTAACCGCCCTCGCGGCCATAGCCACCTTCACGGCGCGGACGATCGTCGCCGTCGCGGCGCGGACGCTCGTCTCGCTGATTTTTACTGAGCATCACGGCGGACGGCCCTTCTTCAAGCTCGTCGACGCGAACCGACAGATAGCGCAAGACGTCTTCGTTGATCGACATCTGACGCTCGAACTCCTTCACGGCAGGTGCCGGAGCGTCGACGTTGAACAGGACGTAATGGCCCTTGCGGTTCTTTTTGACGCGGTAGGCGATATTACGCAGGCCCCAATATTCACGCTTGGAAACCTGGCCGCCGTTGGAAATGATGATGTTGGCCAATTCTTCGGTCAGGGTTTCCACCTGAGGGGTGGCAAGATCCTGGCGCGCGATGACCACGCACTCGTAAAGCGACATTCAAGCACTCCTTATGGCTTGTCTCTTCTCGTCGCGCCCCATGTCGAAGGCGTGCGAGCATAGCCGGCCCCTGCCGGCAAGGAGCAAGAAGGCGCGCAATATACACGAATCCTTTTGGCATGCAAGCGGGGCGTCGAAAGCGCGGAAACCCGAGTCCGGGAGCGCGTTCGGGCTCCGGGGCGTTCTTGGGGGATCTGCCTTAGGGAGGGGTGTTCCTGAATCATTCGCTGATGTATATAGATGGCCATAGGTTTTTCATTACAAGAATGATCGATGTTAATTGGTTAATTGATCGTTTTTAAGTAAAAATATAATCCTTTTTGTTAAAGATTAATTGCCTTTCATGCGAAGGTTTTTAGTGCTGCATGTTGTGCTGAGATGGGGTGTGGCCATGTCGTTGCGCGTGGGGACGTTGATGCAGATCCTGTTCGGCGCGGTGCTGCTGATCATTACCGGGGTCCTGCTGTCCGATGTCTGGGCGATCGTGCTGGAGCGTCACTCCGCGGAACGGGCCGTTGAGGTGAATAAAGCCGGTCAGTCCATCTTTTCCGCCGTGCAAAGCCTGCGGATCGAGCGCGGGCGGGCGCGTGTCGGTTTGCAGGGGGCGTCGCCGGCAAGCGAGAGGATCCGCGGCGACATCGTCGCGATGCGCGCGGGCGCCAATCCCGCGATGGACCAACTGCTGGCCATCTGCTCGACCATTGTTTGCGCCGAACCGGAGGAGATGGACGCGCTTCGGCGCAACCGGGCGGATGTGGACAAGGTGCGGGAGGAGGCGGATCGCGATCTCGCTCTCCCGCTCGAGCAGCGCAACACCGGTATCGCCGAGCGCTGGAACAAGACCGCCAGCGTACTGATCAGCCGCCTGGAGATCCTGTCTAACCATCTGTCGACGGAGGTTCGTCTGGTCGATCCGGTCATCGGCGAGGCGATGGCGATCAAGCAGGCCGGATGGATCTTTCGGGATTCGGCCGGCTTCATGGGGACGCTGTTCAGCGAGGCCATACAAAACGGCGCCATTTCGCAAGCGAACGCCGCCAAAATCGCAGACTATGATTCGCGAATCGACGTGGCCTGGTCGATCATTGCCGATCTGACTGCCAGGCCGGGGGCGCCGGCCGGGGTCGTCGAGGCGGTAAAGAGGACCCAGGCGGAATATTTTGACGGTTTTCGGCCGCTGCTGAAGCGCATTCGCACGGCGCTGATCGCGGGGAGTCCTTCCCCCGTTGGAATGGACGAGGTCATGGCGGGATCCGACAAGGCCTTGACGGCGATCATCGGGATTCCCGCGCAGGCCTTGGCGGCCGCCCGTGAACACGCCGAAGACCAGGCGGCGACGGCGAACCGTCATTTGATTGCCGAATTGGCTCTGCTCGTGGCGGCTCTGGGAGTGGGAATCCTCGCTATCGCCGTTATCCGGCGGCGTATCGTTCGGCCGATCCACGGCATCGTTTCGGCCATGCAGACCGTCGCGGCGGGGGATCTGTCGACCGAGATCCCCTATCGCGATCGGCGTGACGAAGTCGGCGATCTTTCGGATGCCTTGGCCGTGTTCAAGGAGCAAGCCCTCGAAAAGGAACGGCTGGCCGCCAGCCAGAAAGAGGCGCAGGCGCAGAAGGAACGCCGGCAGGCGGCCGTCGAAAGCGCCATCGCCGATTTCGAGAAGGCGGCGACCGAGGCGCTGGAGGCTTTTTCGACGGCGGCCGGACAACTGACGGCCATGTCGGACGGTATGTCGCGGTCGGCCGGGGATACCAGCGTACAGGCTTCGGCTGTCGTTTCCGCCTCCGACATGACTTCCGAGAGCGTGCAGACGGTCGCCGGCGCCACCGAGGAACTGTCCAGTTCGATCAGCGAGATCTCGCGGCAGGTAACACAGTCGGCGTCGGTTTCCGGGCGTGCCGTCGAACAGGCGCAGCGGACCGACAAAACAGTGAATGGTCTGGCTGAGGCGGCGCAAAGAATCGGCGATGTGGTGAAAATGATTCAAGACATCGCCTCGCAGACCAATTTGCTGGCATTGAACGCCACGATCGAGGCGGCTCGCGCCGGCGAGGCGGGCAAAGGATTCGCCGTGGTGGCCGGAGAGGTGAAAAGCCTGGCCAATCAAACCGCCAAGGCGACGGAGGATATCACCGCGCAGATATCCCTGATGCAGGCGGTGACCGGCGAATCCGTCGAGGCGATTCGCGAGATCGGCGTGACCATCTCCGAAATCAGCGGCATTTCGGCCGCCATCGCCTCGGCGGTGGAGGAGCAGGGGGCGGCAACCCAGGATATCGCCCGCAATGTGCAGCAGGCGGCGCTGAGCGTCCAGGAGGTCTCCAGCAATATCGCCGGCGTCAGTCGGGCCGCCGGGGAAACGGGGAATGCCGCGGCCGGCGTCCGGACCGCGGCCGGAGAGTTGAACGAGCGTGCCGATATGCTGCGACGGCAGGTGGCTTCCTTCCTGGCGGGTATTCGCTCTTTATAAGTGAGTGAGCCCGAGCGGCGTTTATGCCATCAGCCGGCGTTCAGAACCCCGGGGTTGGCGACATTGGCCGGTTGCCCGCGATCGAAGGCCAGGATGTTTTCGAAGGCTTTGGAAAAATAGAGTTCATAGCTGTTTCTCTCGACATAGCCGATGTGCGGTGTGCACAGCACATTGGGCATGAGAAGCAGCGGGTGGTGCGGATCGTAAACCGGTTCCTCGTCGAAGACGTCAACGGCGGCGTACCCCGGACGTCCGGCGGCCAGGGCTGATTCCAGGGCGCCGGGGGCGATCAGGCCGGAACGGCTGGTGTTGACCAGGAGAGCGCTGGATTTCATGCGGGCCAGATCATCCGCGCCGATCAGGCCGGCTGTCCCCGCCGCGAGACGGAGATGCAGGCTGAGCACGTCGGAGCCCTCGAAAAGAGCCTGACGCGACGGGAAAAGCCTGAAACCGTCGGCGGCGGCGCGTTCCCGGGATGCCTCGCTTCCCCAAACGGCGACGTCCATGCCGAAGGCCTTGCCGTAGCGGGCGATCATCTGACCGATTTTGCCATAGCTCCAGATGCCCAGCACCTGGCCGTGCAGGCATTCGCCAAGCGTGGTTTGCCAAAGGCCCTGGCGAAGATCCCGGGCCGCCGTCAGCAGTTGGCGGCGGGCGGCCATGATCAGCGCCCAGGTCAGTTCGGCCGGAGCGATGGGCGATCCGACACCCTCGAGAACGGCGACGCCGGCCGCCGTGCAGGCGGCGAGATCGACATGTCCGGCGATCTTTCCCGTCTGGCTGATGCAGCGCAATCGGGGGGTGCCCTTGAGAAAGGCCTCATCGACTTTCGTCCGCTCGCGGATGAGAACCAAGGCCTCCGCTTCGGCAAGACAGCGGGGAGAGTCCGTCTCCCTGGCCAGATCGCCCAGAATGCTCACCCGATGCCCCCGCAGAAGCTTCAGGCAGGAAAGGCCGGCGACGGCATGCTGATAATCATCGGGAATCACGATCCGCATTTCTCGCTCCTGTCGTTTCGGCCGAAGAGTGAAAGTTCAAGGGTAGCCGCGGCGGAAACCCCTGACAATGATCACGTGGCGCCGCATCTTCGACGGCTGCATGCTTGACACCACCGAAGTACGCGCTATTCCTTGTCGCCGATTTAGATGAGGGGGCTATATGTCGCGTGCAATCGTCTTTCCGGGCCAAGGGTCGCAAGCGGTCGGAATGGGCCGTGAGCTGGCCGACGCTTTCACCGTCGCTCGCGATGTCTTCAGCGAGGTCGATGAGGCTCTGAAGCAGAAGCTGTCCAAGCTGATGTGGGAGGGGCCGGACAGCGAGTTGATCCTGACCGAGAACGCGCAGCCGGCGTTGATGGCGGTCAGCATGGCGGTCATGCGGGTGCTTTCCGAACAGGGCAACTGGACCATCGCCGACAAAGCCGCCCTGGTCGCCGGGCACAGTCTGGGCGAATATTCGGCGCTGGCCGCCGCTGGCACCTTCAGTCTGGCCGATACTGCGCGGCTTCTGAAAACGCGCGGCCAGGCCATGCAGAAGGCCGTTCCGGTCGGCGTCGGCGCGATGGCGGCGCTTCTGGGCGTGGAAATCGACCAGGCCCGCGAGATCGCCGCCGAGGCGGCGCAGGGAGAGGTGTGCGAGGCGGCCAATGATAACGCCCCCGGCCAGGTCGTGGTCAGCGGGGCGAAGGCCGCGGTCGAGCGCGCCATGGCCCTGTCGGCGGCCAAGGGCTTCAAGCGTTCCGTTCTGCTTCCCGTATCGGCGCCCTTCCACTGTTCCCTGATGCAGCCGGCGGCTGACGTCATGGCCGAGGCGCTCGCCCAGGTGGCGATGAAGGCCCCCGTGGTCCCCCTGGTGGCCAATGTGACGGCGAGCCAGACCCGCGATCCGGAAGAGATCCGCAAGTTGCTGGTGGCCCAGGTCACCGGGACGGTGCGCTGGCGCGAAAGCATTCTGGCGATGAAGGCCGCCGGTGTCGATAACCTGGTCGAGGCGGGGTCAGGCAAGGTGCTGGCTGGTTTGGCCAAACGTATCGACAAGGAGATATCGGCCGTCTCGCTGCAAACGCCGGCCGACATCGAAGCCTTCCTCAAGGCCTGACAGGAGCGCACCCATGTTCGATTTGACAGGCAAGACGGCGCTGGTGACCGGCGCTTCGGGGGACATCGGGGGGGCGATCGCCCGGGCCTTGCAGGCGCAAGGGGCCGTCGTCGCTCTTTCGGGCACCCGCCGGCCCGCCCTGGAGGCGCTTGCCGCCGAATTGGGCGGAACTTCCCCTGTGCTTACGTGCGATCTGTCTGACGGATCATCGGTGGAGCAGTTGGCCAAGGACGCCGAGCAGGCCCTGGGGTCGCTCGATATCCTGGTGAACAACGCGGGATTGACCCGGGACGGTCTGGTTCTGCGGATGAAGGACGACGACTGGCAGAAGGTTCTGGATGTCAATCTGAGCGCCGCCTTCCGGCTGTCCCGCGCGGTCGTCAAGGGGATGATGAGGCGGCGCTTCGGGCGCATCGTCAACATCACCTCGATCGTCGGCGTCACGGGAAATCCCGGACAGGTGAACTACGCCGCCTCGAAGGCCGGCCTGATCGGCATGTCGAAGGCCCTGGCCCAGGAGGTCGCGTCGCGGGGCATCACCGTCAACTGCATCGCGCCGGGCTTCGTCACCTCCGCCATGACCCAGGTGCTCACCGACGAACAAAAGTCGAAGTTGCTTGCCGGGGTTCCCTTAGGAAGAATGGGGGATCCTGCCGAAATCGCCGCGGCGGCCGTTTATTTGGCGAGCGGCGAAGCGTCATACGTCACCGGTCAGACATTGCATGTCAATGGCGGTATGGCGATGATATAAGGGTTTCGGGCCGTTTCGGATGCCTCGCCTATGCGCTAGTCAGGCTGAAAAAAGTATGCTACGTAACGGCTCTTTTTCCGGACGGGGGGGGATCGGCTTGCCTCGACCGCCTAAGTCCCAAGTTCCTGCCCACCTAAGATTTTCGAGGGGTTTTACAAATGTCTGATGTCGCCGAGCGGGTTAAGAAGATCGTTGTCGAGCACCTGGGCGTCGAGGAGTCCAAGGTCACTGAGACGGCCAGCTTCATCGACGATCTGGGAGCCGATAGCCTGGACACCGTTGAATTGGTGATGGCTTTCGAAGAAGAGTTTGGCTGTGAGATTCCGGATGACGCCGCCGAAAAGATTTTGACGGTCAAGGACGCCATCGACTTCATTTCGTCGCATAGTTAAGGCGATACCCACCGCGCTGGCCTGCTTGTGGCCGGTCGGCGCGGATGTCTTCCTTTCGGAACGGATAAGCGGAACGCATGAGACGAGTTGTCATCACCGGGCTCGGGATGGTCACGCCGCTTGGCGTCGGCGTCACGGCCAATTGGGATCGCTTGACGAAGAGCGAATCCGGCATTCGTGCCATCGAACATTTTGATACGTCGGATTTGCCGGCGAAGATCGCAGGGCTCGTGCCGACCGGCACCGGGGATCCGCATCTCTTCAATCCTGATGATGTGTGTTCGTCCAAGGACCGCCGGAGGATGGACGATTTTATCGTCTATGCTCTTTGCGCCGCGATCGAGGCCGTCGAGGATTCGGGCTGGAAGCCCGAAGCCGAAGAGGACCGCGAACAGACCGGCGTGATGATCGGTTCGGGGATCGGCGGGTTGCCGGCGATTGCCAATGGCGCCCTGGTTCTGAAGGAAGGCGGTCCGCGCAAGCTGTCGCCCTTCTTCATTCCGGCCAGCCTGATCAATCTTGCCTCGGGCCACGTATCGATCAAATACGGTTTCAAGGGACCCAACCATGCGGTGGTCACCGCTTGTTCGACCGGAGCGCACGCCATCGGCGACGCCTCTCGGCTGATCATGTTCGGTGACGCCGATGTGATGGTCGCCGGCGGTGCCGAAGCGGCGGTCTGCCGCCTCGGGGTTGCCGGATTCTGCGCCGCGCGTGCTTTGTCGACCGGATTCAACGACACGCCTACCAAAGGATCCCGTCCCTGGGACAAGGATCGTGACGGCTTCGTCATGGGCGAGGGCGCCGGTGTCCTGGTTCTTGAGGAATACGAGCATGCCAAGGCTCGTGGCGCCAAGATCTATGGCGAAATCATCGGCTACGGTATGTCGGGCGATGCCCATCATATCACGGCTCCGGCCGAAGACGGCAACGGCGCCTTCCGTGCGATGCGGGCGGCTGTCAAACGGGCCGGCATCGCTCTCGAAGAGATCGATTACATCAATGCCCACGGCACTTCGACGCCTCTCGGCGACGAAATCGAACTGGGTGCGGTGAAGCGGTTGTTCGGCGACCACGCCTATAAGTTGGCGATGTCGTCGACGAAATCGGCGATTGGTCATTTGCTGGGGGCCGCCGGGAGCGTCGAAGCGATTTATTCGCTCATGGCGATCAACCATGGTGTGGTTCCCCCGACGCTGAACCTCGACAACCCCTCCGAAGCTTGCGACATCAACTTGGTTCCGCATGTGGCGCAACAGCGCAAGGTGCGGGTTGCTCTGTCCAACTCCTTCGGTTTCGGCGGCACCAACGCTTCTCTGATTTTCAGGGCTGTTTGATGCATCGATGAACCGCTGGCTGGCCCGTTTCCTGGTCGTTCTGGTCATCATCATCGCGATGGCCGGGACGGCGTTGTGGTGGGGGCGAGCCAAAATCGCTCAACCGGGGCCGGCTATGGAGTCTGCCTCGGTGGTGATTCCCAGGGGAACGGGAACCGCCGACATCGCCTCGCTCTTGCAAGAGGCGGATGTCATCGATCATCCGTGGCTGTTTCTGACAGCCGTCCATCTGTCGGGCCATCAAGCCCTGATGGCCGGAGAGTATAATTTCCCGGCCCATGCCAGCATAGCCACCATCATGGATATGATGCGCCGTGGGCAGACCGTCGTCCATAAGCTGACCATCGCCGAAGGCCTGACGGTCTATCAGGTCATGGCGCAGATGCGACAGGCCGGCGGATTGACAGGCAACGCCGCACAGAGCCCGGAAGAGGGAAGTCTGCTGCCGCAAACCTATTTTTATTCGCTGGGAGATACCCGTGACGCCTTGCTGGCGCGGATGACCCACGCGATGAACGAACTGATCGACGAGTTGTGGCGGCGTCGCGCACCCGACCTGCCGTTCAACAATAAGATCGAAGCCCTCATCCTGGCCTCGGTGGTCGAACGTGAGACCGCCATCCCAGAGGAGCGGCCCCATATCGCCGCCGTTTTTCTCAACCGGCTGCGGCTGCATATGAAGCTGCAATCGGATCCGACGGTCATTTTTGCCGTGAGCAATGCCGAGGGCATTCTCGACCGGCCGTTGACCCGCGATGATCTGGCGGTGAAAAGCCCCTACAACACCTATCAGGTCGAAGGGTTGCCGGCCGGTCCCATCTGTAATCCGGGTCGAGCCAGTCTGGAGGCCGTCCTTCATCCGATGGCCGTCGATGATCTCTATTTCGTCGCTGACGGATCGGGGGGGCACGTCTTTTCGAAATCGCTTACCGATCACAACAGGAACGTCGGCAATCTACGGCGTCTGGAGAATGGACAGGTCGTCCCTCCCGCTGTCAAGAAGAGCAAATCGCCTCGTTGATCGCTGAACAATGGCGGTACGCCGATCGCAAAGCCAGTACCCAAACCGAGGTGCCGCATGACAGGTTTCGCGAAGGCGTTTCACCTGTTACTCGAACGATTGAGCAAACGTTCCGATAGCGAACATGAGCAGGCGCTGATCCGCGTAGCGCTCGTCGGCGGTCTGTATCTCTATTTCCGATTGGTCGATGGAGCCCTTCCGATCCCGGGCATCGATCTCGATGCTCCCAGTTGGATTTTCGGCTTCTACGAGTTTCTGTCGATTGGCTACGTCCTGTGGATCCTTGCCAGCCCTGCGCGGAATCCCTTGCGGCGTTTCCTGGCCATGTCGACGGATTTCGGCATGATTTCCGTGAATATATTTCTTGGCGGAGAAGCCGGCACGGCCCTCTACCCCCTTTATTTGTGGGTTATTCTCGGCAATGGCTTTCGCTTTGGTCTGAAATATCTTTTGATTTCCGCGGCGATGGGCGTCGGCGGGTTCACCCTGATCATCGCTTTCACCTCGCCATGGAAAGATCATCCGGCGTTGTCATTCGGCTTGCTGGGCGGTCTGGTGGCTATTCCGGGCTATGCGGCATCGCTCATTCGCAAGTTGACGGAAGCCAAGGCGCAAGCGGAGGCGGCGAGTCGCGCGAAAAGTCGTTTCCTGGCAATTATCAGCCATGAACTGAGGACACCGTTGAATGCGATCATCGGCATGTCCGATCTCTTGTTCCGGACCAGGCTGGACGACGATCAGTTCGACATGGCTCGCACCACCTATCTGTCCGGACAGGCTTTGCTTTCCCTGATCGATTCCGTTCTGGATTTTTCGCGGATCGAGGCCGGCAAGACCGTGATCGTCCGCGAGACCATCGATCTGCATCGCAATCTGGTCGAATTGGTTGCGGTTCTGCGTCATCAGGCGACCGAAAAGGGCTTGTCTCTGCTGGTCTTCCTTGGATCTGACGTTCCTCCGGTGCTTCAGGCCGACTGGCCCCATATCCGACAGATCTTGACCAACCTTCTGGTCAATGCCGTCAAATTCACCGACAGCGGCCGCATCATGCTGCGGGTGCAGGTCCGTCCTTCGTTATCGGGGGACAGGCTGTTCTTCGAAGTGGAGGATACCGGTATCGGTATCGCCGAAGAAAAGCTCGAGGTGATCTTCGACGCTTTCGCCCAGGCCGAGGATACGATGAACCGCCGGTTTGGCGGAGCGGGTTTGGGATTGGCCATTTCCCGGCAACTGACCGAATTGATGGGAGGTGCCCTGGCGGTGGAAAGCAGGGTGGGCGAAGGCAGCCGTTTTTCCTTTGATCTACCGCTTATGCCGGTCGCTTACGAACCGGTTCTGCCGTTTCCCTTGCATGTGATCGCCTTCTGCAAAGACCGTGCGATAGCCTCACGCGTCAGTGGGCTGGTAGAGCGGGTCAGCTTCCCCGCCGCCGCGAGTCAGGTCAAGGCGGCTCTGGCCACGGCGAGTATCCGCAAGCAGACGGCTTTGCTGCTGGACGAGACAGAGGGGCGCGAGGTGGAAGATCTTATCGCGACAGCGCATATCCAGGGCGTCCCTATCCTGGTCGTCGGTGATCCCACTGGTCGTTTGACCGGCGCATTGGTTTCCATCAACGCCGATGCGGCGGAGCCGGTGTTGATCAACGCCTTGCGTGCCTGCCGGATTTTCGCGGGACGGGGGTTCTACGTCGATGAGGGGATTCCGGGGGCCGCCGAAATGTCACGTCGGGTGCTCATCGCCGAGGATAACCGGGTGAACATCAAAGTGATCCGCATGATTCTCGAAAAGGCGGGGCATCAGGTAACCATCGTGGAAACCGGCGATGCGTTGCTGGATGCGATGGCCGAGGGGGCTTGGGATATCGTGGTGGCCGATGTCAATATGCCTGGCATTCCGTTGACCGAGGTCGTCAAACTGCATCGGATGGCGACGCCGCATTTGCCTGCTTTACCCATTGTCGCCCTGAGTGCGGATGCGACTATCGAGACGCGTCGCGAATGCGAGGCGGCGGGTATTGATGACTACCTGACCAAGCCGGTGGTGGCGGGGCTTCTGCTTTCGACGATAGACCGGCTGACTCGTGACGCCTTTCCGTTGGGCGAAGTCGGAGAGCTTGCCAACGTGTCTGATCTGACCAGACACCCGTCCTATTCCGGCCCGGACGATCTGCCGGTCGACTGGCCGACCATCGATGCGCTGGTGGAACTGGGGGACCGGCAGTTGGTGCGCGAACTGTCTGCGGATTTCATCGAAGATGCTTCGAATCTGATCGATGCCATGGAGCGTTCCGCCGCCAGTGGCGACAATTTGCAGTTTCGAGCCGATTGTCATGCCTTGCGAAGTTGCGCCGCCAACGTCGGTGCCCGGGGGGTTACCCGCCTTTGCCAGGATAGTGTTTACAAAACGGGGGATTTTACCCGCGTCGGACCATCCTTTTGTGTTCGCGCGCGGGAAGAGTTAACGATTTTCCGTAGGGAGATGGCGCATTATCTCGAACAAAATACGCCATCCGCCCAACGGCTTTGCTGACTCATTGAAACGAGGCGGTGCACCAGGTCTCATCCAGCGGAAAGGTCTAGCATATTAGGCGCTGGCCCGGTGGGTTTCGTCCTCTACGATATCGGTGCGCGCGACGCGTCTCTCCTGCGCGGCTACCAGGTGCTGCATCTTGCGCAAATCGCGCGGATCCAGGGTCAATGCCGTCTCAACCCAAAGATCGGTGATATTCATCATCTCCTCCAACGTCACCGGGGAGACCATGTCGCGCACTTTGGCGATGGCCATTCTTGATTTCGAAGCCCTTCTGTGCTGTTCGATGTAGCGAGATACCGCGAGTGTGCCGGCCCCATCCTCGGCGAGGACGTCGACAATCCCCATGTCGTACATATCCTGGGCCGAATAAAGTTGCCCGCTGGTCATCAGGCGTTCGGCGCGAGCCCCGTCCAATCGGCGCGAAAGGAAGCTGTATGCGCCCATGCCCGGGAAGAGGTTGAAAAGAATTTCCGGAAGCCCGAACTTCGCGCTTTTCTCGGCGATGATGACATCATGAGCCAGTGCGACCTCGAAACCGCCGCCCAACGCGTCGCCCTGGACCAGGGCAATCGTGCAAATAGGCAAATTCATGCGGCTGGCACGCCGATGCTGCACGTGAATGCAACTGTGCGCATAATGGCGCAGGCCTTCCCGGTCGCCTATTTTGATCATTTCCTGGAACCGGGTGAGGTCACCCCCCAAGTTATAGATTCCCGCAAGGCGGGAGGCGAGAATCATGTACTGTATTGGTGAGTGTTCCGAGGAAAGGTGGGACTTTTCGACGGCATCGAGCACTGCGGCGAGATCGCGGAGCAATCCGAGGGTGAAACTCGGACGGCCCGCCGGTTTCATATATTGCCAAAGGATCTTTTCCTCCGCTTCGTAGCAAACGTCCAACTCCGGCAAATCGGAGATGGAGGTTAGCCATGATCCGCTGTCCTGTTGTCCGGACGTTTGATCGAGAGCAGTCTGATAGTTGATGACTTGGGAACGAGCGTGGTTTTGCATTGTTGCCTCTCAATGACGATATTTGACGTGTGATGAAAGGATGCGTTTTTGCAGCATCGGTGAGTGTTTTTGGGGAAGTCCATCCATTGCTGCATTGCATAAAATAGCATAGAATTAACATTCATAAGTATAAAAACGAGTTATTCATTTTTATTTAAAATAAAATTTGAACAATATGCGGTTGGGGGTCGGTTTTGTCATTTATAGTTGTTGTTGATGATCGTGCCACAAATCGAAATATACTGTGTCGTCTGGCGAGGTCATTAGAGGCGGGGGCTGAGGCCGTAGCGTTCGATCGTCCGGCATTGGCTCTGGCGGCCATGAGGGAACGGCTGCCGGATCTGATCATTACCGATTTCAATATGCCGGAGATGGATGGCGCGGAGTTCGTGACGCGATGCCGCCGCGATCTCGCCGATCCGGAAATTCCGATCGTCGTCATCACCGCCTATGAGGATCGGGATTTTCGGTACCGGGCTCTTGAAGCCGGAGCCACCGACTTTCTGCTTTCTCCGATAGATCACCGGGAATTCCGGACGCGGACGGGCAATCTTCTGACGATCGGCCGTCAACGCCGGATCATTCGCCAGCGTGCCACCTTGCTCGAACGTGAACTTGACGAGGCCTTGCGTCAGCAGGCCGAGGCGTTGCGGCGCAGCGAGATGAAGTTGCGGCGTCTGATCGATACGGTTCCCGCTCTTATCGTCACCAGCGACGGCGAGGGGCGCTGTCTGATGGTCAACAGTTACCGCAATCTTCTGGCGTCGGGCCCGGACGTGCAGAACGGCACCGTCGAAGGCCTATTTGGGTCCGACTATTGGCGTCGTCACGCGCCGCTGGATCGGCGCGTGCTGGAGACGGGGCAAATGCAGCCCCCCTTTGAGGAATATCTATCGGACGCTTTCGGCCACGAACGTGTCTTTTTGACCTCAAAGACGCCATTGTTCGCCAACGACGGTCGAATCGACGCCGTGGTTACCGTCTCCCTCGACGTCACCGACCGTAAGGAGGCGGAGGATTGCCTGGTCTATCCGGCGGATTACGACCATGTGAGCGGCCTGCCCAACCGCCGGATGGCGATCGATCGCCTGTCGCAAGAGATGGTGCGTGCCCTTCCCGATGAGACCCGGGTCGCCCTGCTTTATGTCGATCTCGATAGCTTCAAAAAGGTGAACGACCTTGTCGGCCGCGCTGTGGGCGATCGTCTACTGGTCAATGCCGCGGCACGCTTATCCGATTGCGTGGGAACCGCTGATACGGTCGCCAGGCTGTCCGGCGACGAATTCCTGGCCATATTGCCGGATTGTAAGCGCGATCATCCGTTGGACGCGGTGGCCCACCGGATGATTGATGCGCTGGACAGGCCCTTTTTAATCGATGGTGAGGAATTTCATATCGGCGCCAGCGTCGGTATATCGATATTTCCCGAAAACGGTTCGGCGCCCGAGGACTTGATTCAGCATGCGAAAGCGGCGATGTATCGGGCAAAAGCCGCCGGCGGCGCATGCTATCGCTTCTTCTCCGAAGAAATGACCGAGAGCGCCGCGCGCCGGGTCGAAATGGAGGCGTTGCTTCAGCACGCCTTGGAGCGCCAGGAGTTCCACTTGGCCTACCAGCCCATCGCCGACGTCCGGACGGGCGATGTCATCGGAATGGAGGCGCTGCTGCGGTGGAACAGCCGTGAATTGGGCACCGTGCCGCCGGACTCCTTCATTCCGCTGGCCGAGGAAACCGGGCTGATTGTCCCCATCGGCCGATGGGCCCTCAAAGCCGCCTGCCGTCAAGCCGCCGACTGGCAGCGCGCGTCAGGGAAAGCCGTGACCATCGCGGTCAACGTTTCCTATCGTCAATTCGTGGGGAACGATTTTGTCGCGGAGACCGCCGCGGCATTGGCCGAAACCGGGCTGCCCCCAGAGACCCTGGTGCTGGAAATTACCGAACGGCTGCTCATGCGGGATGTCCGTCACGCCCTCGATGCCCTTGATCGCCTGCGAAAAATGGGAGTCCGGCTGGCTCTGGACGATTTTGGCTCCGGCTATGCGTCCATCATGTATTTGAAGCGTTTCCCCTTCAACGCCCTGAAGATCGACAAGGCTTTCATCGCCGATGCGCCGGACAATCCCGATGGCGGAGCGCTCGTCTCGGCGATCATCGGCATGGCCCAGAGCCTCGGTCTGGAAATCGTTGGAGAAGGTGTGGAGACGAAGGCCCAACTGGATTTTCTCAAAATCCATGGTTGTCATCATTATCAGGGGTATCTGATCAGCCGTCCGTCGGAAGCGGAGGCCTTCGAACGTCTGATGGCGAACGGGCGCGCGGCCGAATCACCCTGATGGAGGCGGGTCTTCTTGCTGGGGCGCCAGGGGCAGGGTGATGCTGAAGACCGATCCACGACCGAGGCGCGAAGCCACCCAGACATTCTGGCCGAGAAGATGGGCCGTCCTCTGGACGATCGAAAGACCCAGGCCCAGACCCTTCGTCTTGTCGCGCGACGGATTGTCCAACTGGTAGAAGTCTTCGAAAATCATCTGCAGCTTGTCGGTCGGGATGCCGGGACCGGTATCGTATACCTGGATGAGGAGACGGTTGCCCCTCCGGCGACAGCCGATCAGAATTCCTCCCTTCTGCGTGTAGCGGAAGGCATTGTGCACCAGATTCCGGCACATGCGTTTGGCGAGGACGCGGTCTGTTTCGACCAGGGCCCCGATCGCATGGGTGCGAAAGCTCAAACCCCGTTCGTCGGCCAGGTTGCGGTATTCGTCGGCCAGTTCGTGCAAGATCTCGGTCACCGGAAAAACCGTGACATGGGATGAAACCATGCCGGCTTCGAACGCGGAAATATCGAGCAGCGCCTTGAGCAATTCCTCACCGGCCATCATCGAATTATGCAGCAGCGAGAGCGCCGTCCTGGCGCGTGGTTCGAGATTGCTCATCTCAAGAACCTGTAGATAGAGATTCATCGCCTGGAAGGGTTGCCGCAGGTCGTGGCTGGCGGCGGCCAGGAAGCGAGATTTGGCGGCGTCCGCCAAGGCGGCTTCGGTCTTGGCGACCATCAATTCCCGCTGGGTCAACAACAGGTTGATTTCCATCTGGGAAAGGCTGTCCGTCTCGGGGCGGGGGCTTTCCGCCTCTCCCTCTCCGCGAAGCGGAGGCAGCGGTCGTTCCGGCAGCGGTGGCGTATCCGGATCCGGAGGGTCGCGGGTCAACCAGATAGTCTCGGGGATCGGGTCGCAATCTTGCGCAACCGATGGTTCTGTCGTGACCGCAAATCCGCTTTCCGGCTCGCCTCCCGGTGCCGGCCAGAGCCATGCGGCTCCCCGGACTCCGCTTGAATCGCCATGTTTGGGGGGGCGAAGACTGGTGTGGACGGTATCGGAAAAGACCCACTGCCCCCAGAGCCTTGGAACGGTTTCGTAAAGGCGGGCGATGTTGGACATCCCCCCTCCGAGCACGATGACGTGGGGGTCGATGATATTGATGACATGGGCCAGCGCGCGGGCAAGACGCTGTTCATAGCGTGCCAGGCTGACCTCGGTCTGGGCATCGCCGGCGGCCAAAATGTCCCGGGCGGAAAGACCGCGTCCGTCGTCGCGGGAGAAAGCGGGGCCGGACAGGAAGGTTTCGATGCAGCCCGCGCGCCCGCAATAGCAAGTGGGCCCGGGACGCTCTCCGTCCGTGGGCCATGGCAGCGGATTGTGGCCCCATTCCCCGGCGATGGTGTTGGGGCCGGACAGCAACCGGCCGTTGATAACGATGCCGCCGCCCACGCCGGTGCCGAGGATGACGCCGAAAACCACAGGGGCGCCTTTGGCGGAGCCATCCGTGGCTTCGGAGAGGGCGAAGCAATCGGCATCGTTGGCCAGGCGGATGGGACGCTTCAGGACGTCGGCCAGATCGCGGTCGAGCGGACGGCCGATCAGACAGGTGGAATTGGCGTTTTTGACCAGTCCGGTGGCCTGTGATAGAGCGCCCGGGATGCCGACGCCGACTGATGCCCCCTCTCCCAGCCGGGCCTCCATGTCCTCGACCAGCGAACGGATCGCGGACAACGTGCCGTGATAGTCGCCGGCAGGGGTCGAAACGCGGAGACGGAGGTTTTCCCGACCATGGGCATCGATTGCCAGCCCCTCGATCTTCGTTCCTCCGAGATCGATGCCGATTCGCCAGTTCTTATTCACTTGCTGCCCATGATTCCCTAGACGCGTCCGGCGGCTCGAATGCGGCGACGATCGGGGCATGGTAACTGTCGGGAGGCCGGTGTACCAGTGCGGGCGACATCAATTCATCACCCAGAGCCTCGTTATGCGCTTCGGTCGCCACATACCAGCCGAGGAGCGAGCGCGACACGAGAATGTGATCCAGCATGAGGGGGCGTCCGTGATGAATGGCCGAGTAGCGCCGGCTTTCGGGAAGGCTGCGATCGATTGGCACCAGGGTGCGCATGGCCAGATGCCCGTTGCCGGTGTCTTCCTCGTCGCCCCGGATGGCACGGACCGGGACCTCGCTGTCCCGTGCGTTGAAGTCGCCGCAAACCGCGATCAAAGCCTGAGGGTCCTCATCGAAGATCTCATCGATCAAAAGTCGCGCCTCCAAGGCCTGACCGGCTTGTTTGACCGCGGCCAGGAAGAATCCCTGCGCCCATCCTCCGACGCTTTTCCAGACGCCGTGATCCTTTTGCCCGGCGACGAAGGCGGCACGGGGCGCGCGCAAATGCAGATTGAGGACATGCAGATGGCACTGTCCCGCGTCGATTCTGACATAGAGCAACGGCCGATCCCACTCAACGGCGATCCCCTCGCCTCCGAAGACGGGAGAATATTGGGGGGGAGAGACCAGATCGTGCCAAAGCTGACGGTGCCGGCCGATGGGCCAGCGGGACAAAACGATCAGGTTGTGGCGATCCGAAGGTCGTTTCCCGGCGCGATTGGTGCTGACGGTTCTGTGAAAATCGGCGTAAGGAGTGCCCTCAAGCAGCTGGTCAAGAGCGCCGAGGTCGCGAGGGCCGCGACGGCTGACGGCGCGGGCGTTGACCTCCTGGAGGCAGAGAACGTCGGCGCGCAGTCTTGCCAACTGGGGGCGCAGAATGGCCAGGCGATCCGGAAAATCGCTTTCGCAGCACGGCCGGTCGTCGAGGCTTTCAAGATTGAAAGTAGCGATCTTCAGCCTGGAGGTCATCTGATCCCCTCCCGCATGGCGCTCAGTATTCCACCATTCTGGCGCCAATCGGTTCTTTTGGCCAGAAGAAGGGCGTTCAAGGACTTCCTGGATGTTGCTGGCAAACAGCGAACTAGTGTATGGGGAAGCGCCGATGTGTCTGACAGGTGCGGCTGTTCCGGTCTTCTCCGCCGGATCAACGGTTCTGCACAGGGATGGCGGGGTTGCGCGACCTGTTTCAGGAAGGGCGACGGGGATTTTTTCAACAAGGTGCGGGGGCGCCCGGAATGTCTTTGATTCGCTGGCAGGACACGTTCACCATCGGTGTGGCCGACATCGATGCCGATCATCAGGTTCTGATCAGCTTGCTCAACCAACTCTCCGAAACACGTGAAGAAGGGCAGTCGCGGGATGTCGTCGGCAGCGTTTTTAATGTTCTGATCGAATACACAATCAAACATTTCGCTCGTGAAGAGCGGTTGATGGAATTATGCGGCTTTTCCGGTTTGGCAGAGCATCGCCAGCAACATCAACGAATTGCCGAGCGTGTACAAAAATATCAGCGGCAATATGAGGCCGGTTGTCACACGGCGGTAGACGAATTGTTGGATTTCCTGAACAATTGGCTTGTCGAACACATCATCGGCGAAGACACTCACATCAGATCGTGGGTGGAGGGGGCTTGTATCGCCCCCAGGGAATTGGCGCCAGCCGTTCAGGAGTGAGCCGACTTTGAAGGTCGGCATTCCGGTGGAGCTAGGCCGTTTCCGTTTGTTACTTGTCATGAGGGACCGGCAAGGTGGCTGAAAAAAAACTGTTCACTGCGGAGATGCAACGGCTCAAGACCATGGGAATGGCGCTTGCCGCGCCTCCCATCAGTGGCGACCTCTCTGAGGTCCTGGCCGCGATCAACGCCTTGCGGGAAGAAGTTCGGGGCATCAAACAGGGCGCTGGTGGCGAGGAAATCGTCGAGCAGGTGATTTCGGAAACCCCGAACGAGCGCAGCCGCGCCGAGGTGAACATGCTGAAGAACGAGGTCCGGGCCCTGTCCCTGGCCATTCAGCACACCAAGGCCGAAATCGCGGCGCTCCGTCCGCAGAATTCGGATGACGATCGACTGATCGCCGTCACCAACGAGTTGGACGCCATCGTCACTTCCACCGAGAGCGCGACCAACGGTATCCTGGAAGCGGCCGAGAAGATCGATACCTTGGCCGGGCAATTGCAGGCCCAGGCGACCGACGGCTTCGCCGGCCATGTTTCGGAAGACATCCGCGAGGCCGTGGTGGCGATTTTCGAGGCATGCAATTTCCAGGACATCACCGGTCAACGCATCACCAAGGTGGTGAAGACGCTCCAGTACATCGAAGATCGGGTCAATAAGATGATCGAGATCTGGGGGGCCGATACCTTCGAGGAACTGGATACTCCGGCGGAGGTCAGTCCCGACGACGAGTCCCGTCTGCTTAACGGTCCCCAGTTGGAAAATCAGGGCGTCAGCCAGGACGATATCGACAAACTGTTCGGCTAGTACCGCTGCTGCGGCCGGTTTCCGTCGTGGTGGCAAGGACTTGTTCCTCGCACCCTACTTTAGGTGGGAATGGCGGATTGCAATTCGCCATGGTATCTTGGTGACACCGAGATTGCACCAAAGAGAGGGGGCTGCCATGCCCGACGTCCAAGAAGCAATCCAGGCCATCGTCAGCACAATCAACACCAGCGACGGCTCGCGTCTCGTTTCCCCGGAGCGGCCTGTTGTCTGTATTTCGCGCGATTGTGGAACCGGCGGCGACGAAGTCGCGCGGCTTCTGGCTGAACGACTAGGCGTTGACGTTTACGACCGCATCATTGTCGAGCGGATTTCCCAGCGTCTCGACGCCGAGCCGGAAACCATGCGGGCTCTCGACGCGGGGGCCAGTCATCTGCGGGATCTTTGGCTCTATTCGCTGGTGACGGGGCAAAATCTCAATGCGGACCACTATAAACGTCATCTGATCAACGTCATCGTCAGTATCGGGCGTAGTGGGGGCGTCATCCTGGGGCGGGGGGCGCATCTGATTCTGGCGAACAGCGGTGCGCTGCGCGTGCGGATCACCGGGTCGCACGACATCTGTGCCAGGCGGATCGCCGAAACCGAGGGCATCGATATCGAAGCTGCCCGTAAGCGGGTCGAGGAGGTCAATCACCATCGCGGAAAGTTTGTCTGGGACCATTTTCAGGAACGCTCGAACGATCCCCGGACTTTCGATCTGATCATCAATACCGATCATATTTCCGATCTTCAAAAGGTGGTGGACATGCTGATCGATGCGATGAAAATGATCCGTCCGCCGGTTCCGCAGCCGGTCTGAGGCGGAAGCACCCGGGGCGAGGGCTGGCCGGCGGCTTTACGATGATGATGAAAGGCCCCAGCCGTTGGACTATCCGTTTGCCGACCCGCCTTCCTCCGGTCAGGTCATTGCGCTCGCGCCGGGGCTCCTGTGGTTGCGCATGCCGTTGCCGTTCGCTCTCGATCATATCAATCTCTGGCTGATCGAGGATGGCGGTTCCTGGGCCGTGGTCGATACCGGTGTTCCCGACGACAGGACAAGGAACTTATGGCGCGGCGTATTGGCTGGCCCCATGGCGGGGCGTCCCGTCTCCCGACTGCTCGTCAGTCATTTCCATCCCGATCATATGGGGCTGGCCGCCTGGTTCACCCGTAAATTCCCGGTCGTGATGGAAACGACGCAGGCGGAGTGGCTTTATGGCCGCATGCTGAGCCTCGATACCGGAGAGGCCTTTCGGGAAGCATCGCTGAATTTTTACCGTGGGGCGGGGTTCGGTCCCGACCTGTTGACGCTTGTCGCCGAGCGGGGCAATGCCTACGGCGCGCGGATAAAACATATTCCAACGGTCTGCCGACGGCTTCGCGATGGCGACCGGCTGCACCTGGGCCCGCATGTCTGGCGGGTCATGGTGGGTGAGGGGCATGCCCCGGAAATGGCCTGCCTGTGGTGCGAAGAGAGGAATGTGTTGATCTCGGGCGATCAGCTCCTGCCGTCGATCAGCCCCAATGTCAGTGTCTGGCCCAGCGAACCTGACGCCAATCCCCTCGGTCTGTTCTTGAAGTCTCTGGAAAAGTTCCGGGAACTGCCTGCCGATTGTCTGGTGCTTCCGTCGCATGGCCGGCCGTTTTTCGGGCTGCATGAGCGGATCGACGCTCTGCTTCGGCATCATCAGGACCGGCTGGCGGAAACGCTGGACGCCTGCAGGCGTCCGATATCGGCCTACGATTTACTGGCCATCATGTTTCCCCGCGAGCTCGATCACCACCAGCTTTTCTTCGCGATCGGGGAAAGCCTCGCCCATCTCCATTATCTGGTGGAGGGAGGCCTGCTTGGCCGTACCATCGATGGAATGGGCATTCACCGGTTTCATCGGATCTGAGGGCGAGAGCGGTTTTCGATCGTATTGGATCATCGTTTTTTCCGTCACCCCCGGACTTGATCCGGGGGTCCATGGATTGCCGGGTCAAGCCCGGCAATGACGGTTTTGGGTTGTGCTCACCACTCAAATGAGGCGACGCACGATCCGTGCCGGACAGCCGTGGGTCAAGCCCGGCAATGACGAAAGGGTAAGTGACCCAACGTGGTCGCAAATTGCTCGAGCCCCCCGCCCGCCGCAACGGAGGCGGGGGGGAACCGATCAGGCCCTCGCCGGGGCCTGGATGCCGGATTGTCCGATGGTGGCCAGAACCTGGGCGACGATATTGGAGGCGTTCAGGCCCGCCTTGTCATACTGGACATGGGGTGAGTCATGATCGAGGAAGACGTCGGGCAGAACCATCGGGCGCACCTTGAGACCGGTTTCCAGCAGCCCGGCATGGGCGAGGAAATGCAGGACCTGGCTTGAGAAGCCTCCGATCGACCCCTCCTCGACGGTGATGAGCAAGGCGTGATTCATCGCCAGACGGCGAATGAGATCCTCGTCCAGGGGTTTGGCGAAGCGGGCGTCCGCCACCGTCGTCGACAGGCCGCGCGCGGCCAGTTCGTCGGCGGCCTTCAGACATTCGCCCAGGCGCGTGCCCAGCGACAACAGGGCGACCGTGGTCCCTTCCTGGATGATCCGGCCCTTGCCGATGGGCAGCACCTGACCGCGTTCCGGCAATTCGACGCCGACCCCCTCGCCCCGCGGATAGCGGAAGGCCGAGACCCGGTCGTCGATGGCCGCGGCGGTGGCCACCATATGCATCAGTTCGGCCTCGTCGGCCGGCGACATCAGGACGATATCGGGCAGACAACTCAGAAAGGCCAGGTCGAAGCTGCCGGCATGGGTGGCTCCATCAGCGCCGACCAGTCCGGCGCGGTCGATGGCGAAACGCACCGGCAGATGTTGCAGGACCGCGTCATGGACCAACTGGTCATAGCCGCGCTGCAGGAAGGTCGAATAAAGCGCGCAGAACGGCTTGAAGCCTTCGCTGGCCAAGCCGGCGGCGAAAGTTACCGCATGTTGTTCGGCGATGCCGACATCGAAACAGCGCTTCGGGTAGGCCGTCTGGAACTTGTCCAATCCGGTTCCCGCCGGCATCGCCGCGGTGATGGCGACGATTCTCTCGTCATGCCGGGCTTCTTCCAGCAATGCCTTGGAAAAGACCGAGGTATAGGAGGGGGCATTGGCCTTCGGCTTGGCCAGCGCGCCGGTCACCACATCGAACTTGCCGACGCCGTGATATTTGTCGCTCGCCGCTTCGGCCGGAGCGTAGCCATGCCCCTTCTTGGTCACCACATGCACCAAAATCGGCGCCGCATCGCCGGCATTGCGCACGTTCTTCAGCACGGGAACCAGATGCTCAAGGTTATGCCCGTCGACCGGGCCGACATAATAGAATCCCAGTTCCTCGAACAAGGTGCCGCCGGCAACCATGCCGCGGGCAAATTCCTCGGCACGGCGCGCCGCCCGTTCCAGCGGCGGCGGGAACATGGAGGCCAGATCCTTGAGCAAATGGCGCAGCGAACGGTAGGATTTCGACGACAGCAGACGCGAGAGATAGTTGCTCATCGCGCCGACCGGCGGGGCGATCGACATGTCGTTGTCGTTCAGGATGACCACCAGGCGCGAATGCATGGCGCCGGCATTGTTCAAGGCCTCATAGGCCATTCCCGCACTCATCGCGCCATCGCCGATCACGGCGACGACATGGTTCGAGGCGCCTTTCAGATCGCGGCCGACGGCCATACCCAGTCCAGCGGAAATGCTGGTCGAGGAGTGTCCGGCGCCGAAGGGGTCGTAGGCGCTTTCCGTGCGCTTGGTGAAGCCCGACAGTCCGCCGCCTTGACGCAGCGTGCGCATCCTTTCGCGCCGGCCGGTCAAAATCTTATGCGGATAGGCTTGATGGCCGACATCCCAGATTATCCGGTCATCCGGCGTGGCGAACACGTGATGCAAGGCCACCGTCAGTTCGACGACGCCGAGACCCGCGCCCAGATGTCCTCCGGTCAGCGAGACGGATTCGATCATGTCGTGGCGAACCTCGTCCGCCAACTGGGTCAGTTCCTCAATGCTCATGCCCCGGATATCAGAGGGGTCCAGAACCTTGTCCAACAATGGTCTCTTGCTCATCGGTGTCACCAACTCATCACAGGCTGCGTTCTACGACGAAGCGTGCGGCCTCGCGCAGCAGATCGGCCTTGTCATCGAAACAGTCGAGGTGCTGAGCCGCTTGCCGCGACAGCATCTCGGCCTGAGCTCGAGCCCGTTCGATACCCAGTAGCGAAACGAAGGTCGCCTTGCCCGCCTCGGCGTCCTTGCGTAAACCCTTGCCCACTTTTTCCGGATCGCCTTCGACGTCCAGAAGATCGTCGGCGATCTGGAACGCCAATCCGAGATCGTGGGCATAGGCCTTGAGGGCCTGACGCAATTGCCAGGCGGCCTTGCCGAGGATGGCGCCGGCTTCGCAGGAAAAATCGATCAGGCGACCGGTCTTCAGATTTTGCAGCCGGGTCACCGCCTGGACGTCCATGTCGAGTTCCGCGGCCCGAAGGTCGAACATCTGCCCGCCGACCATGCCTTGGCCGCCGGCGGCCAGCGCCAGCTCCCGGACCAGTTCGCAACGAACCTGGGGGTCGGAATGGGTGTTGGGGCCGGCCACGACCTCGAACGACTTGGTCAGCAGGGCATCCCCGGCCAAAATCGCCGTGGCCTCGTCGAAGGCCTTGTGACAGGTGGGGCGTCCGCGCCGCAAATCGTCGTCGTCCATGGCAGGCAAGTCGTCATGGACCAATGAATAACAGTGGACCATTTCAATGGCTGCGGCGACACGGATGGCCGCCTCCTCGGCGACGTTGAACAGGCGCGACGTCTGCAGAACGAAAAACGGACGAAGCCGCTTGCCGCCGTCGAGCGTCGAATAACGCATGGCCTCGATGAGGCGGTTTTCCGGTCCTTCGACCAACGGCAATAGTCGGTCGAGTTCCGCATTAACCGCAGTGGCGGTGTCAGCGAGGGCGGCCTTCAATGTGGTCACAGCGATTTACTTCCTTTACCCGATATCGGCGGGTTGGGTGGAGAGGATGCCTTCCGGGCCGAGCACGATACTTTCGACGCGCGCCTGGGCTTCCGCCAGTTTGCCTTCGCAATGGCGTTTCAGGGCGATGCCGCGGGTATAGGCATCGATCGCCTCGTCGAGCCGGCCTTTGCCCTCCTCCAACTGGCGGACGATGCGCTCAAGCTCGCCGAGCGCGTCTTCGAAGCTCAAGGCCGCAATGTCGGTGGGCAACTCTACCAACGCTCCACTCCCGGATGAAAGGGCGGCAGTTTACGCCGTCGTGTCAAAGCCCGCAACAAGGGCGGGCGGAAAAGTCACAATGTGATCGATTTGCTGCTGGGCGCTGCTGGCTGGGGCACAGCGCGCGCGAAAAGGTCATAACTCTCTTCGGTGGCGGATGCCAGCCAGATTTAAAAAATGTGACAATTCGGACGTCTTTTTTGCCGATCACTCGGGGCGGTGGGCGCTCGGGGCGGGGGGGGCTGGTGGTTCCGGGCGATATGGACATTTAAAGTTCCGCATGGAGTCTGTCGTGGAGATAAAATTGCCGGATTATCTGTTTTTACGCAATTTATAAAAATTTTATGACGTCCTGCTGTTCGGATTCTGACGGATGGTGACCATATCCTCCGTCAGAATCCGAACACTATTCAATGAGTTGGTGGGTCTATTCACCCGACGCTTGGGAAACAGGCGTCGGGATCGGACCACTAGCCATTCGGCCACGGCTTCGGCATCATGCGCCGATCATGACGAAGAAAAGATTGGACCAATTGCTTGTCGACCGTGGTCTGGTGGAAAGCCGGGCCCGCGCACAAGCCCTGGTGATGGCGGGCTTGGTGTTTTCGGGCGAGAGGCGTCTCGACAAGCCGGGGGTGTCCGTGGCCGAAGAGCTCGCCATCGAATTGCGAGGCCAGGATCATCCGTGGGTATCGCGCGGTGGTTTGAAGCTCGCCAAAGCCATCGAGGCGTTCACCATCGATCCGACGGGGCTGACCGCCATCGATGTCGGGGCCTCGACCGGGGGCTTCACGGACGTGCTGCTGACCCATGGCGCGGCCAAGGTTTATGCGGTCGACGTCGGACATGGCCAGCTGGCCTGGAAGCTGCGGAATGATCCCAGGGTGGTGGTGCTGGAACGGGTTAACGCCCGCCATCTGTCCGTCGAGCAGATTCCCGAGCCGGTCGACATGGTCGTCTGCGACGCGAGTTTCATCGGGCTTGAAGTGGTGCTGCCGGCCGCGCTCGCCCTGACCAAGCCGCATGCCTGGCTGGCCGCCTTGATCAAGCCGCAGTTCGAGGTGGGGAAGGGGCGGGTCGGCAAGGGCGGCGTGGTGAGGGAACCCGAGCTTCATGCCGAGGTCTGCGAGCGCATCCGCGACTGGTTGTCGGCCCTTCCCGAGTGGACGGTGCGGGGCATCGTCGAAAGCCCGATCACCGGCCCCGAGGGAAACAAGGAATTCCTCATCGTCGGTCAAAAGTCGCCGCCGGGGTGAGATCTATTCCGCCGCCTGCTGCGCCGGCGTGGGGCGTCGCGTGAGATGCGCGGTGCCCAGCAGGACCAGGGCGATGGCCACGCAAGCGGCGCCGGCGATCAGGAATGCGTGCAGATAGGTGTCGAGTTCCGCGCGCAGCAGCCCCGCGCCGAAGGCCGCCGCCGCCGCCCCCATCTGATGGCCGGCGGAAATCCAGCCGAACAGGATGGCCGCGTCGCGATCGCCGAATTCCTCCGTGGCGAGCCGGACCGTCGGCGGTACCGTGGCGATCCAATCCAGTCCGTAGAAGACGGCGAAGATCGACAATTCGAAGAAATTGAAATCGGAGAAGGGCAGGAAGAGCAGGGAAAGGCCCCGAAGCCCGTAATACCAGGCCAGCAGCATCCGATTGTTGTAGCGATCGGAAAGCCAGCCCGACACCGTCGTGCCGACCAGGTCGAACAGGCCCATGGCCGCCAGCAACCCCGCCGCCCTGACTTCCGGCAGGCCGTGGTCCAGGCAAAGAGCGATGAGGTGGGTGCCGATCAGCCCATTCGTGGACAGGCCGCAGATGAAGAAACTGCTCCATAACAGCCAGAAAACCGGTTTGCGGATGCCGCGTCCCAAGGCCTGGAAGGCGTTGGCCAGCGGATTGCCCTGACTTGGCGGGTCCCGGTCGTTTTCTTCCGCCCCATAGGCCCGCAGCCCAACATCGGACGGTCGTTCGGGGACCAGCAGGAACACCACGGGAATCACCAGGGCGGTGGCGCCCGCCACGATCAGGGTGGCCAGCCGCCAGCCCTCGATTTCGATCATGTGGGCCAGCAGGGGGAGAAAGACCAGTTGGCCGGTCGCGGTGCTGGCCGTCAGCAAGCCCATGGCCAGGCCTCGACGCTTTCTGAACCAGCGGTTCACCACCGTCGCGCCGAGGACCAGGGCGACGGTTCCCGTTCCCAAGCCGGTCAGGACACCCCAGGTCAGGACCATCTGCCAGGGAGTCCGAACCAATGTCGTCGAGGCCACGGCCAGCGACAGCATGGTAAGCGCGCCCAGCAGCGTTTTCCGAATGCCGAAACGTTGCATGACGGCGGCCGCGAAGGGGCCGGTGAGGCCGTAAAGGGCGATGCCGACCGATATGGCGAAGGAGATGGTCGTGCGGTCCCATCCCATGTCGTTCATCAGGGGCACCAGCAGAACGCCTGGGGTGCCGCGCACTCCGGCGGCCGTCAGCAGGGCCAGGAAAACGACTCCGGCGACGATCCAGGCATAGTGGAATTTCCGTTCAATCCGGCGCGCCAGAGCCTGTATCGGCATTCGGGGGAATCCTTGACCGCTGATTTATGTGCATATACACATATTCATCGGCGGGGAAGGCGTCAATCCTTGTTTCGAACACATTTTCTGATTCGATTGAGCCATTATGGCGATGACGCGGTGATTTCCGGATGGCATTCCAGGATGATGGGTGAAGCGGCCCCCAAAGGGTGCACTTGTTTTCGGTTGCGGCGGACCACCCGGTCGATGACGCGGCTCTACGATGCTCATCTGAAGGTGGTGGATCTGACGCTTACGCAATATTCCGTACTTGCCAAGCTGACCGGCGATGTGGCGCCGGACATGCATCGGCTGGCGGCGGTGATGGGAATGGATCGGACGTCCCTGTCCCGGACGTTGGCGCCGTTGGAGGCTCGGGGATTGATCGAATCGGCGCCGGGAGACGATCGCCGGAGCAGGATCGTCCGCCTCACCGAAACCGGGAAGCTCCTCCACCGGGAGGCGGAACACCATTGGCGGGCCGCGCAGGACGAAATCCGTGAGCGCATGGGGGGGCGGGATCTCGCCCAGTTGCATCGGTTGCTTGATCTGGTGTGCGAACGACTGGCCGCCGATCCATCGGAATGATGGGTTATTCGGCTTCGAGGTGTCCCATCTGGCTTTTCCAGCGGCGCAGCGCGCGCAGGAACTCCGCCAGGACGGGCGAGGCTTCCTGTTTCCGGTAAGCGATGTAGAGTTCCGTGCGTGGCGCGGGTTTCACGGCCAGATCGCGGACGGCGACGGTGGGCGGGGTGAATTCGCGGACGAAATCGCTGAGGATGGTGAAGCCGAGCCCGGAGCCGACGAGGCTGAACTGATCGAACAGGCTGTCGCGTTCGCCCGATCCCGAGGCGTCCACCGGCTTGAAGTTCAGGGGGCCGAACATCTGCTCCAGCTCCATCTTCAAGGGCGTGCTCACCTCGACGAAGGGGAGGGCCGACAGTTCGGTCAAGGTTACCGCCGTCTTTTCAGCGAGGGGATGGGCGGCGGGAAGGAGGACGACGAGATTTTCGCGAAGAATGACTTCTTTAACGATATCCTCGTCATCGACCCCTTTTCGTATAAACGCAATATCTATGCACTCATTCTTGAGTGCTGTTATTTGAAGTTCGCTAGAAATATTCTTTAATATTGGATAAATATCTGGATTATTATTTTGAAGATAAGGTAGAAAAAATGGGAATATTTTTGATGCCGCTGTTGGTATATATCCTATCGTAATGCTTTTCTTGTTTCCATGAGACGCGGATCTTGTCTTGGAGATGGCGTCGTTAATATCGGACAATATATTTTTTGACCGGGCCAGGAAAATTTCTCCCGCCTGGGTGAGCGTCAGTCGGCGATTCTTCCTGCTGAATAACGGAACGCCGATAAATTCTTCAAGACTTTGAATTTGCCGGCCCAGCGACGGTTGCGATGTATGAAGTCGCCGAGCTGCTTGCGATATATTTAAATCTTCAGCAACTGCAACGAAATATTTTATCTGTCGGAGTTCCATGGCCATATTGTCAGTGATGGTCAGTCTTTTCTATTTGCAAGAATATTTTATAATATGCCTTTTGTAATAATTTTGGGGGCCGCGGTCAAATGATAAATTTCGGCGCCATCCCGATGCTCCTGGCAGAGACTGATGGTCCTGCGGGACCCATCTCCATGCCTTGAAGGACTGATGTTAGGCGTGGAAAGCAGTTACCGGCCATTCATCGGCGCGGTAGCATCCTCCCGCTGCGGCGTGGCCTTTGGCGCCGTCCGCAAAAGTTGGAAAGAGGATCGCTTCATCCATGCCCAGGCCGTCGCTGGCGCAGTCGCCCGGGTTCCGCCTGATCTCCCGTCGCAAGGCTTTGTGGCCCGTATTGGCCGATGGCGACGTCTGCTGGTTTCTTGGCGGACAGCTCTTGTCGACGGCGGGAAGCTGGATGACCAGGGTGGCCATCGGGTGGCTGATTTTCCGCCTGACGGGGTCGGCGCTTTGGCTCGGCGTCGCCGGCTTCGCCGGGCAGATGCCGGTGTTGTTGCTGGCGCCGTTGTCGGGCGCGATCATCGATCGCTTTGATCGTCGGCGCATTCTCGCCGTCACTTATGGCTTGGCCTCCGCTCAGGCGGTGGGGTTGGCCGCTCTTTCCTGGACGGGTTATCTCGATATCGCGACATTGCTGGGAATGGCGGTGGTCAGAGGGGGGGTCGCGGCCTTCGAACTGCCGGCCCGGCAGGCCTTTCTGTGCCGGACGGCGGTCGACGGAGAGGCCTGTCTGCCCGCCTTGGCCGCCGATTCCCTGGTGGTCAATATCGGCCGGCTGCTGGGGCCGTCGCTGGCGGGTCTGTTCATCGCGCTTGGCGGCGAGGCTCTGTGTTTCCTTCTTGATGGCCTCAGTTACGCCGCCCCTCTTCTGGCGTTGGTCTTCCGGCCCGGAAGACTGGTTCGGCGCGAAACCGGCCCGAGAAACGGTCTCCGCTTGTCGGAGGGCTGGGCGTGGATCCGGCAGCGCTCCGACGCGCGAAAAGCGTTTCTGCGGCTCTGTCTTCTCAGTCTGACCGGCCTGCCTTTTACCGTTCTGCTCCCCGCCTATGTTCATGGCGTGCTGACCGCCGGTGCGGAAATGCTGGGCTGGATGATCAGTATGTCCAGTCTCGGGGCGATCGCGGCCTCCTGTCTGGTCGGACGGGAAATTCGGGAGGGGGCGCCGGGACGGCAGTGGCCCTTATGCCTGGGTGCTTCGGCCTGTCTCATGCTGCTGGGGGTGTCCCGCTGGTGGGAGCTGTCGTTGTTCGGCGTGTTCGGAGCCAGCTTCTGCCTGATGTGGCAGATCGTCACGGCCAGCGCCGCTTTGCATCTGCAGATCCCCGAGGCCATGCGCGGGCGTCTGGCCGCCTGTTGCGCCGTCGCTTTCTGGGGCATGGTTCCTTTCGGCGGCCTGATGCTGGGGGCGGCGGCGCGATTTCTTCCCGTTTCTTCGGTTCTTTGCCTGTCGGGGCTGATTTGTCTCGTGGTTGCCTTCCTGCCCGAGGGCGAGGCGCGCCGGATCGTCTTCTTCAGGCGGCGGGCGGGGTTCTCTGACATGGATGCCTTCTAGGCATGGAACAAACGTTTAAAAGCATTATCCCATATGAAAAATATGGCTATTGTTTAGGTCAGGACTGAGCTGGCCAAAGGCCCGGGGGCTGCGTGAGAATATCCTGTATTCTCATGGTTTTGTTCCGTCCGCGTTCGCACGCGCGGCGCTTCAAAAATAAATTTTAAATATTTGAAAGACATCCCGGGCGCTGACTGGCGACGTTCCTCGGTAATGTGAGGAGTGAGTATATGTTCGGAAAGTATAGATTGAGGGCTGGTTTGGCGGCCTTATGTCTGGTGAGCGGGGGCTCGGCCTTCGCCGGGCAGGATGCGCCGGAACGGGTCATATCCAGCGACGTCCTCGTGATCGGCGCCGGTGGCGCCGGATTGAACGCGGCGGTAACCGCGGCGATGGCCAATGCCAAGGTGATCGTTCTGGAAAAGCAGCCGACGGTCGGCGGCGCCACGATCATTTCGGGTGGTTCGATGAACTTCCCCGACCCGCTGCGCCAGGAAAAGATGGGAATCAAGGATTCTCCCGATCTGATGTATCAACAGGTACTGGCCGCCGGCGACTACCGTAACGATCCGGCGTTGGTTCGCACGCTGGTCGACAACGCCCCCGATCTGATGGGCTGGTACGAATCGCTGGGCGTCAAGTGGGCCGACCGCGTCTTCGAGCCGTTCGGCGGTCTTTTTCCGCGCGGGCACAACACCGGCGCCGCAGCCGCAGGCCGCGACTATGTTCGCGTCCTTTACAACGCCGCCAAGGCGCATAACGTCGATATCCATATGAACACCCGGGCCGTCGACCTGATCAGGGACGGGGCCTCCGGACCTGTCACCGGCGTGAAGGCCGTCGATGAGGACGGGGCGATTACCTTCCGTGCGAAAGCCGTGGTCATCGCCACCGGCGGCTTTGCCGGCAACGTCAAGATGCGGATGAAATATGACCCGCGTCTCAACGAAAGCTTCCGGACGACGGCCAATCCGGCCGGAACCGGCCCGGCCTTCAACACCGGCGACGGCATCACGATGGCCCAGAAGATCGGCGGGGATGTCGTCGGCATGGACTACATCCAGTTGATTCCCTTCACCGGCGGTCGTGTCACCGACTATGTCGGCGCGGATATCTGGCTCAATTCCGACGGCAAGCGCTTCGTCAACGAAGGCGGACGGCGTGACGTCATCACCGAGGCCATCATGCGCCAGAAGGGCCAGATGTGCTGGGTGATCACCGACGAGCAGTCAGTGAAGGGCGCGACGACCGAAGGCAAGATCCGCAGCGGCGTGGTTTTCAAGCTGAACAGCCTCAAGGAAGTGGCCGAGAAGATCGGCGTCGATGCCAAGGCTCTCCAGGCCACCTTGGACGCCTACAACAAGATGGCTGCCCAGAAGAAGGATCCCGAATTCGGCCGGACCACCTTCACGCAGCTTATCAACAAGCCGCCTTACTACGTCGGCGTCGAGCGTGAAAGCGTCCACTTCACCCAGGGCGGCCTGCACATCAATTCTCAGACCCAGGTTCTGGATTTCGATGGAAACGCCATTCCCGGCTTGTTCGCGGCGGGGGAAACCACCGGTGGCATCCACGGCACCAACCGTGCCGGCGGCAATTCGTTGACGGCGATTTCGGTGTTCGGCCGGATCGCGGGAAAGAACGCCGCTGCGTTGGCGCAGGCCCAGTGAGGCGCGTCGTCGCATCCGAAATCGTTCGGGACTAGGGGAATCGAAAGACATGTTTTTCAGAAAGATAATGATGGTGCTGGTGGCCGCCGGTCTCGCGGCGGCGCTCCATGGCGTGTCCTTTGCCGAGGAGGGCAAGTCGTCCTTCATGGCGGACAAGCATCAGGCCGAGGGCGTCAAATGCGCCGCCTGCCATGACGAGGGCGAGAAGAAGAGCAAGGTCTCGATGGACAAATGCGTCAAATGCCACGAGTCCTACGAGAAGGTCGCCTTGAAGACCGCGAATATGGAAAGAAACCCGCATCAGGGCCATTTCGTCGATCTGCAATGCACGACCTGCCATCGCGGCCATAAGCAGTCCGAGAATTATTGCGGGACCTGCCACAAGGCCGAACCGATGAAGGAGTAAGGGCCCGTTGACCGCCGTGCCGCGAGGGTGGGTTCCCGGCGGCACGGCGGACCATCATCGGGCGCGGCTGATCTCCTTATTTCATCTCGATCGGAGCCATTCTGAGTTCCGATCCACCCGATTCCATCAACACGGTCAGCGGCTTCAGAACGGCAGCCACTTTGGCGATCCGGGCTTCCGCGGCGAAGGTGCCGACCAGCCCGTCGGGCAGGCGGCCGTGCGCCATGTCGAGCAGATAATCCAAAGGCTGTTTGGCGCGGGGAAATTGCACCAGATCGACCGGCATCTGCGATGGAAGCCTGGCCAATTCGCGAATTTGGACGATGGCGGTGGCATAACCGCCGTTCAGGTCGACCAGTCCGACGCGCTTGGCTTCATCGCCCGGCCAGATACGTCCACGGGCCAGCTTGTCCATGTCCTCGGTCTTCAATTTCCGGCCTTGCTGGGCCTTCTCGGTGAAGTCGGCGTAGATATGGTCCAAAATGGCGTTGGCCCGTTCCCAGCCGGTGGCCGAGAAATCGCTGTTGCTGCTCCACAGGGTGGCGTTCTGGCCGTTGTGGATCTCATCCCAGGAGACGCCGAGCTTTTTCCAGAAATCGGCGAGGACCATCTTGCCCATGAAGACGCCGATGGATCCGGTGATGGTTCCCGGTTCGGCGACGATGCGATCGGCCGCCATGGCGGCGAAATAACCGCCCGAGGCGGCCATGTCTCCCATGGAGACGACGACCGGCTTGCCGGCGGCACGGGCGTTGCCGACCTCCCGCCAGATGGAATCCGACGCGCTGTAGGATCCCCCGGGGCTATTGATGCGGAACAGGATCGCCTTGACCTCCGGATCCTTCGCCGCATCACGGAAAGCCTTGGTGATCCGCTCCGACGACATGACATTGCCTTCGGCCAACGGGCTGGCGTCCCCCTCGCCTCGCTGCACGGCGCCGACACCATAAATCAGGGCGATCTTGACCGCGTTGGGTTCGTCTTGAAGCCGGTCCTCGTAGCGATGCAGGCCGACCAGCTTGGCACCTCCTCCGGTGACGCTTTTTTCCACCTCGTCCCAATAGGCCAGACGGTCGACCAAACCGCCCGCCTTGGCTTCGTCGGCCAGTAGGGGCGCGCGATCGATCAGGGTCTTGACCTGGGCGACGGAAAGCCCGCGTCCCTCGGCAATTCCGCCGGTGGCCTGCCGGGTCCAGGAATCGAGCAGCAATTGCAGGGACTCTCGGCTTTCCTTGGTGAATTTGGTCTGGGTGAAGACCTCGATGGCCGATTTATATTCATGGCGGGCGCCGAATTCGGCCTTGACGCCCAACAGGTCCAGGGCGCCCTTGAAAAAGGGGCTTTCCGCGGCGAAACCCGTCAGACCGATATCCCCCGAGGGCTGCAGCCAGATTTCCTGAAAGGCCGAGGCGATATAATAGGGGATCGTGCCATTGCCCGATTCCCCGAGGCCCGAGGAAAACAGCACGGTCCGCTTGTTCGACTTGCGGAAGGCGAGAACGGCGTCGCGAATCTCCTGCGCCCGGGCCATGCCGATGGCGCCGCCGTCGAGACGCGCCACCAGGGCCGTCACCCTGGGATCGTGCGCCGCCCGGTCGAGGCTCTCGACCATGTCTTTCAGCACATAGGCATGGCCCATCTCCAGCTGGGCGAAAGGACCGTCCGGCGTCGTTTCCGCGACGCCGGCATTCAAGTCCAACACCAGGGCCATCTGCTTGGGCAGCGGCTCGGGCCTCTGTTTCAGGGCGGCGAAGGTACCAAGGCCGGCAAGCGCCAGCGTCAAGGTTCCGATGATTGCCAGAATCACGAGAATGATGCGACCGAACAGCCGCATGATGGGATCTCCCCTGTGCTGTTGACTGCCTTGGTTATGGGGGGTGAGGACCTGGGGGTCAATCCAATAGACGGGCTTGTGTTGCGATGCCGGCGATGGCGGCCTAAAATCCATCCATGAGCGACAGCCTTTCGCCCGTTCCGGCGCGTCACTGGCACCGGCTGTCCGATGGACGGCTGCAATGCGATGTCTGTCCGCGGTATTGCAAACTGCACGATGGGCAGAAGGGCTTGTGTTTCGTCCGAGAGCGGCAGGGCGCGGAAATGGTTCTCGCCACCTATGGCCGTTCGTCCGGTTTTTGTGTCGATCCCATCGAGAAGAAACCGCTCAACCATTTCCTGCCCGGCACGCCCGTTTTGTCCTTCGGGACCGCCGGCTGCAATCTGACCTGCAAATTCTGCCAGAACTGGGATATCAGCAAAGCGCGCGAGGTCGATCGGCTGAATGATGCCGCCTCGCCCGAGGCGATCGCCGAAGCGGCGGTGCGCCTGGGATGCCGCTCGGTCGCCTTCACCTACAACGATCCTGTGGTTTTTCTGGAATATGCCGCCGATGTCGCCGATGCCTGCCGTGCCCGCGGACTGAAGACGGTGGCGGTAACCGCCGGCTATATGACGGCGGCGGCGCGATCGGATTTCTTCTCCCACATGGATGCCGCCAACGTTGATCTGAAAGCATTCAGCGAGAGCTTCTACCAGCGGCTTTGTTCGGCGGAGCTGGCGCCTGTGCTGGAAACGCTCGACTATCTGCGCCATCGGACGGAGGTGTGGCTGGAGATCACCACCTTGCTGATTCCCGGCGAGAATGATGGTGACGACGAGTTGCGCGCTTTGGCGCGATGGATCGCCGATCGTTTGGGCGGCGACGTGCCCTTGCATTTCAGCGCTTTTCATCCCGATTGGAGGATGACCGACACGCCCGCCACGCCCCCTTTGACCCTGACCAGGGCGCGGACCATCGCCATGGGGGAGGGCTTGCGTTTCGTCTATACGGGCAATGTGCATGATCCCCGGGGCGGATCGACCTGGTGCCCGGGATGCGGCGCCTTGCTCATCGAGCGGGACTGGTACCGCCTGGGGCGATGGAACCTTGCCGTCACGCCGGAGGGGGCGGGGAGCTGCCGTTCGTGCGGCACGGTCGTTTCCGGCCATTTCGAAGCCGAGGCGGGAACCTGGGGGGCCCGGCGACAGCCGGTGCGTTTGCGGCAAGGGCCCGTTTGAAAAGCATAAAGTCGGGACCGCTTGCGCCTCTTTCCTTGCCAATGTGGCCTGCCTTGGCTAGGGTCCGCAACTTGTCGGATCGACGCCTCGGAGCGATGCCGGCGTCATGGCTAGGCGACATTGGTGAATGATTAAACGTTGGGCCTCCTGGGCGGTGAAGATCGCTCTGACCGGCGGTGCGCTCTGGTACCTCCAGGCAAAGGTTGACCTCGGTGCCGCCTGGAACGTCGGCAAGTCCATTTCGCCACTTATGTTCCTCGCAGCCTTCCTACTGCAGGTGGTTCAGGTGCTGATCTGCGGGGGGCGCTGGCGGCTGGTGCTGCGCGGGCTCGGCGCCGATCTGCCGTTTCGTCAGGCTTGCGAACTCTTCTGTATCGGTAATTTCTTCGGACAGATCCTCCCCGGAGCGGTGGGGGGAGACGCCGTGCGTATGTGGAGGACCCACCGGGCGGGTTTGTCGCTGACGGCGGCGGTCAATTCGGTGGTGATTGAACGGATCGCGACCGTTTTCGGCCTCATTTTGCTGGCTGCCGCCTGTGAACCGCTGCTGTTCGATCGTCTGGAAGGGCGTTTCCCCGAATGGGTGTTCCCCGGGCTGGCGGTGGCTAGTGCCGCCGGCATCGCGGTTTTCAGCCTGCTCGATCGTCTGTCCGTCGTCCTGCCCGGATGGCGTCTCGTCCGCGGCTTCATTCAGTTGGCCAACGACAGCCGCCGTATATTTTTCCGGCCTTTCCGGGCCGTGCCGATTTTGGCTGTCGTCGTGCTTGGCCATATCAACTTGGCCTTCGTGGTTTATGTTCTGGCCCTGGGCCTCAATATCGACGTCAGCGTCGTGGACTGCCTGGTGCTTGTTCCTCCGGTCATTCTGGTGGCGACATTGCCCATTTCCATGGCCGGCTGGGGGCCGCGCGAAATGGCGATGATCACCGCCTTTGGCTTCATCGGCGTTTCGAAAGAGCATGCCACGGCGTTGTCCGTGCTGTTTGGAGCCGTTGGCGTTCTGATTTCCCTGCCCGGTGGTGTCTTCTGGCTTTTGTCCAAGCGCGAAGCCGCGGGAGAGAGCCCGCAGGCAAGCGATCCTTGATCCAAGGGCCCCCTTTTCATGGATGGGGCTGGTGTTACAGTGATCCAACAAAATGCAATTTCCTGATTTGAGGACATCCATTCGATGAAGATCTCCTTTGCCAAGGCGGCCTTGCCGACCGAGGGTGCGCTGGTTGTCGGTATCCTGGAAAATCGCGAATTGACGGCGACCGCCCGACTGATCGATGAACAGACCGGCGGGCTGATCGCCCGGGCCATGGCTGGCAGCCGCTTCGAGGGCAAGAAGGATCAGTCCCTGTTGCTGCAAGCCCCCGCAGGCCTCCCGGCGCAGCGTCTGCTGCTGCTGGGGTTGGGGAAGTCTCAATCCTTTGATGTCCTGGCTGCTCAGGCTTTCGGCGGAAACGCCCTGGCTCATTTACAGGCGGCCGGCGATCATATCGTCACCCTGGCCGTCGATGGGATCGAAGGCGCGCCGACCGGTGCCGCTGATCTGGCCGCACATGCCGCTTTCGGCGCCAAGCTGCGGTCTTATCGGTTCGATAAATACCGGACCAAGGAAAAGAAGGAAGACAAGCCCAGCGTCAAGAAGCTGGTCGTCACCCTTGCCGAACCAGCTGCGGCCAAGCGGTTGTTCGCACCGCTGGAGGGGATCTCCGAAGGCGTGTTCCTGACCCGCGATCTGGCTTCCGAGCCTGCCAATGTCATCTATCCGGAAAGTCTGGCGACCCAGGCCAAGGCCTTGAGCGATCTCGGCGTCGAGATCGAGGTGCTGGGCGAAAAGCAGATGCGCAAGCTGGGCATGGGGGCGTTGCTGGGCGTCGGCCAGGGCAGCGAGCGGGAATCGCAGCTGGTGGTGATGCGTTGGATGGGCGCGGGTGACGACAGCCAGGCGCCGGTTGCCTTCATCGGCAAGGGCGTGACTTTCGATTCGGGCGGAATCTCCATCAAGCCGGCCGGCGGCATGGAGGACATGAAGTGGGACATGGGCGGCTCCGCCGTGGTCATCGGCCTGATGAAGGCACTGGCCCTGCGCAAGGCCAAGGTCAATGTCGTCGGTGTCGTCGGGCTGGTGGAGAATATGCCGTCCGGCACCGCGCAGCGTCCGGGCGACGTGGTGACCACCATGTCAGGCCAGACGGTGGAGGTGATCAACACCGATGCCGAGGGACGCCTGGTGTTGGCCGATGCGCTTTGGTACACCCAGGACCGATTCAAGCCTCGGATCATGGTCGATCTGGCGACCCTGACCGGGGCCATCATCATTTCGCTGGGCGATCATTATGCCGGCCTTTTCGCCAACGATGACGATCTGGCCGCAAAACTGCTGGCCGCCGGCAAGTCGTCGGGCGAGCCGCTGTGGCGGATGCCGCTCGACGACCCTTACGACAAGCAGATCAAGTCCGAGATCGCCGATATGAAGAATACCGGCGGGCGCGAGGGTGGAAGCATTACCGCCGCCATGTTCCTGAAGCGCTTCGTCAAGGATACCAAATGGGCCCATCTCGATATCGCCGGCGTGACCTGGGCGAAGAAGGACGGGCCGGTGACGCCGAAAGGGGCGACGGCCTTCGGCGTCCGCCTGCTGGATCGTCTGGTGGCGGAAAACTACGAGCAGAAGTAATGTCTTGCTGACCATCGGCTTTTCTGCGACGGCCGGGACGGGTGCCCGGGCCGTGGGAATTCGTCCCGATGAGGAACTGCTGCCGTCGGCCCGGGCGGCCGACGCGGAGACGGGGGTGATTGGCTGCGTTCTTGCCGGCAAGCATCACTTCGGCGGCGATGACGACGATGTCTTGCCCGTTTGCACGCCCTCCGGTTGGCTTGTCCTGGTCGGCATGGGACCGGAGGCCGGACAGGATGGCCGGCGGTTGCGTCGGATCGGCGGTAATCTGTTCGCCGAATTGGCGGAAAGCGGCATCGAGCATCTGGACGTGGTGCTCGATCTTTCCCCCGCCGAGGCCGCCGAATTGGCTTATGGCATGCGCCTCAGGGCTTGGCGCCCACCGGCGCGCTACAAATCCAAAGTCGATCCGGACGAGGCATGGAGCTTCGTTTCGGCGAGCATCGTGACCAGCGATCCGGCTGCCGCGTCGGCGCATTTCGCCCGCCTCGCTCCATGTGCCGATGGTGTTGCCCTGGCCCGCGATCTGGTGGTGGCGCCCGCCAACGAACTCACTCCCTCGCATTTCATCGAGCGATTGGAGCTTTTGCGTGAGCAGGGGGTTACCTGCGACGTCTTCGATCCCCTAGAACACGATCTGGGTCTTCTACAGGCCGTCGGACAGGGGAGCATCCACCGCCCGCGCCTCGCCGTGCTGCGGTGGTCGGGGCGCCGTCGGCGGACGTCGCCCATCGCCCTGGTCGGCAAGGGGGTTACTTTCGATTCCGGGGGATTGGGCATCAAGCCGTCGGAAGACATGGAGGAAATGAAGGGAGACATGGCCGGCGCCGCGGCGGTGGTCGGCGCCCTTTACGCCCTGGCGGCGCGGCGCGCTCCCGTCGAGGTGATCGGCGTTCTGGCGCTGACGGAAAACATGCCGTCCGGTTCGTCCTGCCGTCCGGGCGACGTGGTGTCCAGTCACGCAGGGCTCAGTGTCGAGATCGTCGATACCGACGCCGAGGGGCGGCTCATCCTGGCCGATGCCCTGTCTTTCACGGCCAGCCGCTATCGGCCGCGCCAGATCATCGATCTGGCCACTCTGACCGGTGCTGTGGAAGTGGCGCTCGGCCGCCACCGGGCCGGACTGTTTTGCACCGACGATGTCCTGGCGGAACGGCTCATGGCCATCGGCGAGGCCGAGGACGAGCCCTTGTGGCGACTACCCCTGACCGAGGCTTATGATGAGGATCTGAAGAGTCCGGTGGCCGATCTCCGCAATTGCGGCCCGGATGACGACGGACCCGATGCCCTGCATGCCGCGCGTTTCTTGCAGCATTTCGTTCCTCGGGCTATTCCTTGGGCGCATTTGGATATTGCAGGCCTGTCCGAGGCCGAGGAGGATGGGCCGCTGGCCGCCGAAGGGCCAACCGGCTTCGGGGTGCGCCTCCTCGATCATCTGGTCGCCGATCTTTTCGCAAGGATAGAATGAACCGATGACACCGCGTATCGGCTTTTACCACTTGCAGAAGACCTCGCTGGAGCAGGCGTTGCCCAAGCTTCTTGAAAAGGTGCTGCAGTCCGGTCAAAGGGCGGTGGTCATGGCCGGTTCGGTGGAACGCATCGCCTTTCTCGATCAGTTGCTGTGGACGAGCGAACCCGAATCGTGGATTCCGCATGGTACCGCGAGGGACGGAGAGGCGAGCCTGCAGCCCATCTATTTGACGGCGGAAGACGAAAACCCCAACAACGCCAAAATTCTGTTGCTGACTGATGGGGTGGTTTCTACTCATTTGACCGATTTCGAACGGTGCCTCACTTTGTTCGACGGTAACGACGAGGCGGCAGTCCAGGCGTCGAGAGTTTTGTGGAAGGAATGGAAAGGCCTTGGCTTTGATCTCACTTACTATCAACAGACCGATCGTGGTGGGTGGCAGGAGAAAGCCAGGGCGAATGCACCGGATGGTGCCGTGGTTGGCGGGGCTGCCGGCGCCGACTGAAATGATCTGAGACCGTGGCAGGAGGAGAGCAATGTTGAAAGGCAAGTTGTTGGTGGCCCAAGGGGGTGGGCCAACCGCGGTGATCAATCAGTCCATGGTTGGGGCGGTTCTCGAATCGCGGAAATTCCTTAATGTCGAGTTGGTTTATGGCGCCTTGAACGGCGTCCGCGGCATCGTTGACGAGAATTTTCTCGATCTGACGCGGGAAACCACTCACAACCTGGAGATGGTGGCGCAGACGCCGTCGTCGGCCCTGGGGTCGACGCGCGACAAGCCCGATCTCAAATATTGTCAGGAAATTTTCAAGGTCCTGCGGGCACACGGCGTCGCCTATTTCTTCTACATCGGCGGAAACGACAGCTCGGACACCGTGCGTATCGTCAGCGAGGAGGCGCAAAGGGAAGGCTATCCGCTGCGCACCATTCACATCCCGAAGACCATCGACAACGATCTGGTGCTGAACGACCATACGCCGGGCTTTCCTTCCGCCGCGCGTTTCGTCGCCCAGGCTTTCACGGGGGCCAATCTCGACAACTGGGCCTTGCCGGGGGTCTATCTGGCGGTGGTGATGGGGCGCCACGCCGGTTTTCTGACTGCGGCCTCGGCGCTCGGCAAGAAATTTCCCGACGATGGACCGCATCTGATCTATCTGCCGGAGCGGGATTTCGACGTCGATCGTTTCCTGTCCGACGTCAAGGATACCTATGAACGTTTCGGTCGCTGCGTGATTGCCGTTTCCGAAGGGATCCACGATTCCTCGGGCGTGCCGATCGCCGTCAAGCTGGCCAAGGTGCAGGAGCGCGACGCCCATGGCAATGTCCAGCTTTCCGGGACCAGCAGTCTGGCCGATCTGTTGACCGAGACGATTCGGACCAAGCTCAACATCAAGCGGGTGCGCGGCGATACCTTGGGATATCTGCAACGTTCCTTCATCGGCTGCGTCTCCGATGTCGATCAGCGCGAGGCTCGCGAAGCCGGGGAAAAGGCCGTGCAATATGCCATGTGGGGCGAAAATGACGGCTCGGTGACCATCCAGCGCACCGGCTTTTATTCCGTGGACTATAAATTGGCGCCGCTGGCCGCGGTCGCCGGCAAGACGCGGACGATGCCCGATGAGTTCATCGCGTCGTCCGGCACCGACATCACCGACGCCTTCCGCATGTATCTGCGTCCGCTATTGGGATCGCGTATGCCTGACGCCTATCGTCTGCGCAGCGAGAGCAACAGCGTGCCGAAGATTTTGACGAAGTAGGAAAACCACCCCGGCCGGCGTTTGGGTCCCTGGAGCAGTTTGCGCTCCGCTTGAAATACTCAAACGCCGCCCAGGTAAGAGGGGCAAAAAGCGACGATCTTCACCGCCTTCTCCCTCGCCCCTTGTGGGAGAGGGAGGGGGCCGCGTTAGCGGGAGGGTGAGGGGGAAGTCGCATAAAACCTGAGTATTTTCTTCCGCCTGTCGGCGGGATGCCCCCTCATCCCAACCCTTCTCCCGCGAGAGGAGAAGGGCTTCTTGACCGCCCTTTTGCCCCTCTCACCCGCTCAGGCTAACGAGCGCGATGCAGTCCAAACGCAACGCGCTCTAACCCGCCGCCTCGTCGAGCGCCGTCTGCGCTTCCAGCCATTCATCCTCGGCATCCGCCAAGGCCTTGCCGATTTCGCCGAGCTCCCGCTGCAAGGCGGCCACCTTGTCGGGAGGGCCTTCGTAAAGCTTGGGGTCGGCCAGTTTTTCCTGCAGTGCGGACTGCTTTCCGGTCAATTGCTCGACACGTTTTTCGGCCTGTTGGGCGGCCTTGCGCAAGGGGGCGAGCATTGAACGCAATTCCGCCGCCGCCCGGCGTTCATCCTTGCGATTGGGGCCGGCCTCCTTGGGGTCGCGGCCTTCCCGCCGGGCTTCGCGGGCCCGGTCGAGCAGCATCCGCTTGTAGGCGTCCAGATCACCTTCGAAGGGCGAAACCTGGCCGTCGGCCACCAGCCAGAGGCGGTCGGCCGCCAGTTCGATGAGATGCGGGTCATGGCTGATCAGCACCACGGCGCCTTCATAGGCGTTCAGCGCCGAAACCAGGGCTTCGCGGCTGTCGATGTCGAGATGGTTGGTCGGCTCGTCGAGAATCATCAGATGCGGAGCGTCGCGACTCATCAAGGCGAACAGCAGCCGGGATTTTTCTCCGCCCGAGAGATTGGCGACCTTGACGTCGGCACGCTCCTGGCCGAACCCGAAACGGCCCAACTGAGCCCGCACCTTCGATTCCAGGGCTTGCGGCATGAGGGCGCGCATATGGTCGAAGGGGGTTTCCTCGGTATTCAGTTCTTCGGTCTGATGTTGGGCGAAATAGCCGATGCGCAGTTTCGGCGACCGGCGCAAGTCGCCCTCCATCAGGTCCAGCCGGCCCGACAATATCTTTGCCAGGGTGGACTTGCCGTTGCCGTTGGCGCCCAGGAGCGCGATGCGGTCGTCCATATCGATGCGCAAGGAGAGTTGCCGCAGGATGGTTTTGCCCGGTCCATAGCCGGCGACCCCGTGATCGATGGCGATGATGGGGGGCGACATCGGTTCCGGGTCGGGAAATTCGAAGCTGACCGGGCGCTCCTCGATCACCGAGATGGGAGGGCCCAAACGTTCAAGCATTTTGACGCGGCTTTGCGCTTGGGCTGCCTTGGTCGCCTTGGCCCGGAAGCGGTCGATGAAAGATTGCAGCTTGCGCCGCTGTTCCAACTGCTTGCCGGCAGCCTTGGCCGCCAACTCGCTCTTTTCCCGGCGGATCTGTTCGAAACGGTCGTAATTTCCGCCATAGGAGACCAGTTTGTTCTGGTCGATATGGATGATGCGCTGGGCAACCACATTGAGCAGGCCGCGGTCGTGGCTGATGACGAGCAGGGTGCCGGGATAGGATGCCAGATAGGATTCCAGCCACAGGCTGGCCTCCAGGTCGAGATGGTTGGTCGGCTCGTCCAGCAGCAGCAGTTCGGGATTGGCGAACAGGGCGCCGGCCAAGGCCACGCGCATCCGCCAGCCGCCCGAGAAGCTGCCCACGGGCCTTGCCTGCGCTTCCGGCGAAAAGCCCAGTCCGGCGAGAATGGCGGAGGCCCTGGCGGGGGCCGAATGAGCATCGATGGCCGTCATCCGTTCGTGCAGTTCGGCCAGGCGTCCGGCGTCCGTGCTGTGTTCCGCCTCGGCCAGCAGTGCGGTTCTTTCCGTGTCGTGGGCCAGCACGCAGTCGAGCAGCGAGTCCTCGCCTTCCGGCGCTTCCTGGGCCACGCAGCCGACGCGGGCGCGCGGGCGCAGGGCGATGGATCCCGCATCGGCGTGCAGATCACCGAGAATGAGCTTCAGGAGGGTGGATTTGCCCGAACCGTTGCGGCCGACAAGGCCGACCCTTTGACCCTGGGCGACGTGCGCCGTCGCATTGTCGAGCAGAACCCGTCCGCCGATACGATAGGTGAGATCATTGATATGCAGCATCGCGAAGCCACATATCACGTCGGACCGGGCACGGTAAAGCGTTGCGGACGGTTCGGCGCCCGTTCCGTTCAGAGCGGATGACGGTGAACAACCTCTCCGTTGCCAGCCTTGCGGCGAGAGGGTATAACCGCGTTCCTCCGCTTAAGGGCGGACTTGGGATAACGAGGCGCGCGCCGGGGGAAAGAGCGCGCCCGATCAGACAAGGACAATCGAGATATGGCCGTTGAGCGCACTCTGTCGATCATCAAGCCCGATGCCACCCGCCGGAATCTGACGGGTAAGATCAATGCTCGTTTCGAAGATGCCGGTTTGCGGATCGTCGCGCAGAAGCGCCTGCAACTGACCAGGGAGCAGGCCGAGAAGTTTTATGCCGTCCACGCGGAGCGTTCCTTCTTCAATGACCTGTGCACCTTCATGACCTCCGGTCCGGTGGTGGTGCAGGTTCTGGAAGGCGAAGGCGCCGTGTTGCGCAACCGTGAAATCATGGGGGCGACCAATCCCGCCAATGCGGCACCCGGCACCATCCGTGCCGATTTCGCCGAATCGGTTGAGGCCAATTCCGTTCACGGATCCGACTCGCCGGAAAATGCCGCGAACGAAATCGCCTTCTTCTTTTCGCAGATCGAAATTCTGAGCTGAACCCGTCTCGCGGCCGGCTTTGTCGCCACGACCCGGGGTCATGCCCGGAGGTGGCGAAAAGGTGGCGGAGTCAATTGGTTCGGAAAAAGCATTACGGCCGAATGCGGTTCAACGCATTCGGCCGTAAATTTTTTGGGATGGAAACGATCGCTTCAGCAGAAGCGAAGCGCGACGATCTCGTAGGATTTCGAGCCGCCGGGCGTGCTGACCTCGACGGAATCGCCGACGCTCTTGCCGATCAAGGCCCTGGCCAGCGGGGAGTGGATCGAAAGGCGGCCGGATTTGATGTCGGCTTCGTGCAGGCCGACGATCTGGTAGACCGACTCCTCGTCATTGTCCTCGTCGGCCAAGGTGACCGTGGCGCCGAAACGAATGGTATCACCCGACAATTGCGAGGCGTCGATAACCTGCGCGCGGCCAATGATGTCTTCGAGTTCGGTGATACGGCCTTCGATGAAGCTCTGGCGTTCCCGAGCGGCGGTATATTCGGCGTTCTCGGACAGATCGCCATGTTCCCGGGCTTCGGCGATAGCCCGGATGACCGCCCGACGTTCGAAGTTCTTCAATTGTCTGAGCTCGTCCTCCAGGTTTTTCAACCCAACCGGAGTCATCGGGACTTTTTCTACCATCCGCACTTCCTGAAAAAAAACAAAAAACAGGCTCGCGGCCGGGACAGCCCGGCCGCCAAGCGCTCTAGAATGAGCTGTTAAAATACGACTGCAGCGGGGCGACATCAAGTGTGCCCGCACGCAGGGCCTCGATGGCGTCAACCGCGGCACGGGCGCCGGCCAGCGTCGTGTAGTGGGGAATATTGCGGGTAAGCGCCGTGCGGCGGATGGAGAAACTGTCCGACACCGCCTGCGATCCCTCGGATGTGGTGTTCACCACCAATTGCACCTGACCGGACAGCATGGCGTCGACGCAGTGCGGTCGGCCTTCCAGCACCTTGTTGATCACCCCGACCTCGACCCCTTGCGAGCGCAGGAGGGCAGCCGTTCCGCTGGTGGCGACGACCTTGAAGCCCAGGCTGGTCAATTTGCGGGCGATTTCGGTCAGGCCGGGCTTGTCGGCATCGCGCACCGATACGAAGGCGGTGCCGTCGATGGGTAGGCGGGTGCCGCTGCCCAATTGGGATTTGGCAAACGCCCTCGGGAAATCGACGTCGATTCCCATGACCTCACCGGTCGATTTCATTTCCGGACCCAGCAGGATGTCGACGCCGGGGAACCTGGCGAAGGGGAAGACCGCTTCCTTGACCGCGACATGGTTGAGCGGACGCTCGGCCAGATGGAACGAGGCCAGGCTTTCTCCCGCCATGATCCGGGATGCGATCTTGGCGATCGGAATGCCGGTGGCCTTGGCGACGAAGGGAACCGTGCGGCTGGCCCGGGGATTGACCTCGAGAATGTAGATGTCGCCCGCCTTGACGGCGAACTGGACGTTCATCAGGCCGACCACGTTGAGCGAACGGGCCAGAAGAGCGGTTTGGCGCTTGATTTCGGCGATGACGTCGGGGGCCAGGGAATGGGGCGGCAGCGAACAGGCGGAATCGCCCGAATGAATGCCAGCCTCCTCGATATGTTCCATGATGCCGGCGACATAGACGTCCTTGCCGTCGGCCAGGCAATCGACATCCACTTCGGTGGCGTCGGAAAGGTAACGGTCGATCAGGACGGGGTTGTTGCCGGTGACGGCGACCGCATCCTTCATATAGCGGGCCAACCCCTCATGGTCGTGCACGATGCGCATGGCCCGTCCGCCCAGCACGTAGGACGGGCGGATGACCACCGGATAGCCGATGGTCTCAGCCACCGCCTTGGCCTCGTCCAGGGTCCGCGCAGTCCCGTTGTCGGGCTGGCGCAGCTTCAGCTGTTGCAGCAGCGCCTGGAAGCGTTGCCGGTCCTCGGCCAGATCGATGGCGTCGGGCGATGTCCCCAGAATGGGGATCTGCGCCTTTTCCAGCGCGGCCGCCAGCTTGAGGGGGGTCTGTCCGCCGAACTGCACGATGACCCCCAATACGCGGCCGTTGGACTGTTCCTTGCGGACCAGATCGATCACCGTTTCGGCGGTCAGGGGTTCAAAATACAGGCGATCCGAGGTGTCGTAGTCGGTGGAGACCGTTTCCGGATTGCAATTGACCATGATGGTCTCGATACCGGCTTCCGACAGGGCGTAAGCCGCATGGACGCAGCAATAGTCGAATTCGATGCCCTGTCCGATGCGGTTGGGACCTCCGCCCAGGATGACCACCTTGTCGCGGTCGGTGGGATCGGATTCGCAAGCGGCCGGCTGAATGCCGTCACCCTCGTAGCAGGAGTACATGTAGGGCGTGTTGGATGGGAATTCGGCGGCGCAGGTGTCGATGCGCTTGAACACCGGCTTGACGTTCAGCACCTCGCGGCGGAAGGCGGTTTCCACCAGAGTCTTGCCGGAAAGTTCGGCCAGACGTTCGTCGGAAAAGCCCATTTTCTTGAGACGCAGCAGACCGGGGGCGTCGATCGGCAGGCCGTTCTTGCGGACCTCGGCCTCGGCCTCGACGAGTTCGCGGACCTGTTCGATGAACCAGGGATCATAGCTGCAGCAGGCGTTGATCTCCTCGACCGACAGGCCGTGGCGCAGCGCCTGGGCGATCACCAGCAGACGGTCGGCGCGGGGCTGCGAGAGGGCTGCCTTGATGGCGCCCTTGTTGCGCCCGTCATCGGCGCCGGGAATTTCGACATCGTTAAGCCCGGTCAGGCCGGTTTCCATGGACCGCAGGCCTTTCTGCAGGCTCTCCTGGAAGGTGCGCCCGATGCTCATGGCTTCGCCCACCGACTTCATCGACGTGGTCAGCGTGGGGTCGGCTCCGGGGAACTTCTCGAAGGTGAAGCGCGGGATCTTGGTGACCACGTAATCGATGGTCGGTTCGAACGAGGCCGGCGTGACCCCGGTGATGTCGTTCAGAAGTTCGTCCAGCGTATAGCCGACGGCCAGCTTGGCGGCGACCTTGGCGATCGGGAAGCCGGTCGCCTTGGAGGCCAGGGCCGAGGACCGCGACACCCGGGGGTTCATCTCGATGACCACCATGCGGCCATCCTTAGGATCGACGGCGAATTGCACGTTCGATCCGCCGGTGTCGACGCCGATCTCGCGCAGCACCGCGATCGAGGCGTTGCGCATGATCTGATATTCCTTGTCGGTGAGCGTCAGGGCCGGCGCGACGGTGACCGAATCGCCGGTATGAACGCCCATCGGATCAATGTTCTCGATCGAGCAGATGATGATGCAGTTGTCGTTCTTGTCCCGCACGACCTCCATCTCATATTCCTTCCAGCCGAGGACCGATTCCTCGACCAGAACCTCGTGGACCGGGCTGGCGGCCAGGCCGCCGGCGACGATCTGCTCGAACTCTTCGAGATTGTAGGCGATGCCGCCGCCGGTGCCGGCCAGGGTGAAGCTGGGGCGGATGATCGACGGCAATCCGACGAAGCCCATCGCCTCCCGCGCCTCGGCCAGACTGCGGACCACGCGAGAACGCGGCGATTCGAGGCCGATCTTGTCCATGGCATCGCGGAATTTCAGGCGATCCTCGGCCTTGGCGATGACGTCGCGCTTGGCGGCGATCATCTCGACGCCGAGGCGTTCGAGAACGCCCGCCTCGGCCAGGGCCATGGCGGTGTTGAGCGCCGTCTGTCCACCCATGGTGGGAAGCAGCGCGTCGGGACGCTCCTTCTCCAGGATCTTGGTTACCACCTCGGGCGTGATCGGTTCGATGTAGGTCGCATCGGCCAGACCGGGATCGGTCATGATGGTCGCCGGATTGGAATTGACCAGAATGACCCGGTAACCTTCCTCCTTCAGCGCCTTGCACGCCTGGACGCCCGAATAATCGAACTCGCAGGCCTGACCGATGACGATCGGCCCGGCGCCGATGATGAGGATGGATTTGATGTCTGTCCGTTTGGGCATTATCCGACTTTCCGATTTCCCGGCTGAAAGTTTAACACCTCTTCGTCCGTCATCCCCGCCGGAGCGGGGAACCAGGGGGGCGACAGCTTTTTTTCCGGCACCTGGATCCCCGTTTTGGCGGGGATGACGGTCATAAGGGGCGGCGCATCATGGTTTTTGGTTCGTGGCGGCGTTTTGCGTTCTCAAGCGCCTTCAGGTCCCACTCGACTTCTTCTCGGCCATCAGCGTGACGAAGCGATCAAACAAATAGTGGCTGTCCTGCGGGCCGGGGCTGGCTTCCGGATGGTATTGCACGGAAAACACCGGCCGGCCTTCGACGGTGAGCCCTTCGACGGTGCCGTCGAACAGCGAGCGGTGCGAGACGGCGACATCCCTGGGCAGGCTATCCTCGACCACGGTGAAACCATGGTTCTGGCTGGTGATCTCCACCTTGCCGGTGGCCAGGTCCTTGACCGGATGGTTGGCGCCGCGGTGGCCGGTATCCATCTTGTGGGTCTTGCCGCCGAGCGCCAGGGCCAGCATCTGATGGCCCAGGCAAATACCGAACAGGGGCAGCCCGGCGTTCAGCACGCCCTGGATGGCCGGCACGGCATAGACGCCCGTCGCCTCCGGGTCGCCCGGCCCGTTCGACAGGAACACGCCGTCGGGCTTGTGGGCCAGAATCTCCTCGGCGGTGGTCGTCGCGGGCACCACGGTGACTTTGCAGCCGCTGTTGGCCAGACAGCGCAGGATATTGCGCTTGGCCCCGTAATCGACGGCGACGACGTGATGGACCGGCGATTCCTGGCGTCCATAGCCCTGGCCGAGGCGCCACAGGCTCTCATCCCAGTTGTAGGTTTGGCCGCAGGTGACGTCCTTGGCCAAGTCCATGCCGAGCAGCCCCGGCCAATCGGCGGCCTTGCGCCGCAAGTCCTCCAGATCGAAGACGCCGTCCGGCGAATGGGCGATGGTGCCGTTCGGCGCGCCTTTTTCCCGGATACGCCGCGTCAGGGCGCGGGTGTCGATGCCTGCGATGCCGACGATGCCGTTCGATGTCATCCAGGCGTCGAGGGAGCGGGTCGCCCGCCAGTTCGACGGCTGGGTGACGTCGGCCCGGAACAGGGCGCCGCGAACCGCCGGGGTCGTGCTCTCGATGTCTTCGAGGTTGGCGCCGACATTACCGATATGCGGGAAAGTGAATGTGATGATCTGGCCCGCGTAGCTGGGGTCGGTCAGCACTTCCTGATAACCGGTCATGGCGGTGTTGAACACCACTTCGCCAACGGCGGCGCCCGTCGCGCCGAGGCCTTTTCCCCAGAAAACGGTGCCGTCGGCCAGCACGAGAGCGGCCGTCGCGCCCGGCGGCTGCGGGCTGAATGTGACGGAGTCCGGCGCTTTTTGTTGCATGAGGGGTCTCTTGACTTAAGCTGTGGCTGGCACGCGCAATCGGAAACGCGTCGATCCGAAATCTCGACCCGTCTCTGGCGGTCCTTGGAGGAGACCACATGCGTGCTGGCAAATTTTGGTGTAAATAGGCAAAAAGACCTGGGTCGTCAAGTGTTCGATTGATTTTCGAAAAGCGTTTTTTTTCAAAGGGTTGGACATTTGCATTTGAGGCGGTTTTCCTGTAGCCTCCCAAGCTTCCGACAGATTAGGGGTGATGACAATGGGTGCCATGTTGCGCCAGCGGCTTAATGACGCGTTGAAGACGGCGATGCTGGGTCGGGACGCCCGCACGGTCTCCACGGTGCGGCTTATCCTGGCGGCGCTCAAGGATAGGGACATCGCGGCTCGCCCCCGGGGCATAGCCGACGGCGTGCCCGACGAGGAAATTCTCCAGATGCTGCAATCGATGATGAAGCAGCGGCGCGAGAGTATCGCCCTATATGAACAAGGCGGGCGTTTGGAACTGGCCCAGCAGGAAGCCGAGGAAATCACCATCATCGAGCGCTTCCTGCCGGCGCAGCTCTCGGAGGCAGAGGTGGCCGAGGCCGTCGATTCCGTCGTCGCCGATATCGGGGCGCAGGGATTGAAGGACATGGGGCGCGTCATGGCCGCTCTGAAGGAGCGTTTCGCCGGCCGCATGGATTTCACCAAGGCGAGCGGGATCGTCAAACAAAAGCTTGCTTGATCAGTTCCGTCGGAGCGGTTTCGGTATAGGGCATCCCCGAATGAAAGGGGCCAAGAAGAGACATGGCGTTCTCGCCCTCCTTCCTTGACGAGATAAGATCGCGCGTTTCGCTGGTATCGGTGATCGGGCGGAGGGTCAGGCTGACCAAAAAGGGGCGTGAACATTCCGGCTTGTGCCCCTTCCACAATGAGAAGACGCCGAGTTTCACGGTCAACGAGGACAAGGGCTTCTATCATTGCTTCGGGTGCGGGGCGCATGGCGACGTCATCACCTTCGAGATGCAGACCCACCATTTGAGTTTTCCCGAGGCGGTCGAGCGATTGGCCGCCGAAGCGGGACTCGAAGTTCCCGTTCAGGCTCCCGAAGAGCGGGAGCAGGCGAAAAGAGCGGCCTCCCTTTACGACGTGATGGAAAAGGCCTGCTTGTTTTTCGAACGTGAACTGCGGGGGCCGGTGGGGCGTCCCGGTCTTGATTATCTGCGTCGGCGCGGGTTGGACGATGAGACCATCGGGCGGTTTCGCCTGGGATATTCTCCCGACAGCCGGAGCGCGCTGAAGCAGGCGCTGAAGCAGGCGGGGCTGCCGGAAGCGTTGGCGGTGGAGGCGGGAATGCTGATCGCGCCCGAGGCCGCGGAACGGGGCGAGCGTGAAAGCTATGACCGGTTTCGCGGGCGGGTAATGTTCCCGATCACCGACCGGCGCGGACGGATCATCGCCTTCGGCGGGCGGACGCTGGGGGATGGGCAGCCGAAATATCTGAACTCTCCCGATACCCCGCTATTCCACAAGGGAACGGTTCTTTACGGTCTGGCGCAGGCCCGTGAACCGGCCGCCGAGGTCGGAACGGTAATCGTCTGCGAGGGCTATATGGATGTCATCGCGCTGAACAGGGCGGGATTTCGCCATGCGGTTGCTCCCTTGGGGACGGCCTTGACCGAGCAGCAGATCGAGTTGCTTTGGCGCATGGCGTCCGAACCGATCATCTGCCTGGACGGCGACGCTGCGGGGCAGCGGGCCGCGCTCAAGGCGGCGGAGCGCGCTCTGCCGATTCTGAAGCCGGGCCACAGCCTGCGTTTCGCGACGGTGCCGGCGCCCGAGGATCCCGACAGCCTGATCAGGGCCGAAGGGCCGCAGGCGATGCAGCGGGTTCTGGAAGGCGCCTTGCCCCTGTCCGAGGTGGTGTGGCGCCATGAATCGGCCAGCCGGCCGCTCGACACCCCGGAACGGCGGGCGGCTCTCGAACATGATCTGATGGACAAGATCGGCCTCATCGCCGACCGCTCGGTGCAGGAACAATACCGCAGCGATTTCCGCTCCCGCCTGTGGGAAACCTTTCGCGCCGCCCGTGGCGCGAACCGGGCCGGGACGCCACGCCCGTACTACAACGGAGGGGCGAAGCCGGGGAACGGACAAGCCAGGAGGCACCGGCTGGTCGATCGCGGCCCCGATGGGCGATTGCCGGGGGCCGGTTTGCCGCCGGTGCCCCGTCCCGCCTCGAAGAGCGCCGAGGAGATGTTGTTGATGCTGGTCATCAACCATCCGACCCTCCTCGAAGAGGTCGCCGAGAGGCTAGGAATTCTGCGGTTCGCCGATTCCGACCTTGACAAGCTTCGACAGGAAGCCTTAAAGCACCTCGACGTCTGGGGCAGCCTTGATTCCGGGGATGTGCAGCGCCATTTACGTTCGTGCGGCTTTTCGCAGATGTTGGACTGCCTTCTGGAAGCCAGAGCCCATGATCAGAGTGCCACCATCAAGCCCGACGCCCCGGTCGAGGCTGCGCGCGCATTGTGGGAACACGTATTCAAGCTTTACACCGGAAAGGAACTCGCGGTCGAACTGCAGCAGGCCGAACATCAGGCGGCGGCTGACCTGTCCGACGAGACCTTCGGATATTTAAATGCTCTGTGGTCGACCAAGATACGGAGCAGCGACGTATAAGTAGGATATGCTTATAAAGAGAATGTGCTTTTTCGCGAACGGTTAGTTGCGGAACCGATTGAGAGAGTTGGTTAAAGGATCATCGCCAATAGGCGACCGGCCGGATGAGCCGGCGGCGGATTGGTGGGGAGCGGAGACTGGATGGCTAGCAAAGCAACGAATACTGCAGATGTCTCTGAGACGCAGGAAGAGCACCTTGACGGTCCGCTTCTCGACACCCTGGGTGTTGCAGTCAAAAAGATGGTGGCCCGCGGCAAAGAGCGTGGCTACATCACTTATGATGAGCTGAATTCGGCGTTACCGCCCGACGAGGTGTCCTCGGAACAGATCGAGGACACCATGGCGATGCTTTCCGAGATGGGAATCAATCTCGTCGAGAGCGAGGAGGGCGAGGAGGCCCAGGCGGCCGAGGAGGAACTGGCGCCCGAGGGCGAGACGTCCGCCGCCGGCAATGTCGACGAAGAGGATCTCGGCCGGACCGATGACCCGGTCCGGATGTATCTCCGCGAGATGGGATCGGTCGAGCTGCTTTCGCGCGAAGGCGAAATCGCCATCGCCAAGCGCATCGAGGCCGGCCGCGAGATGATGATCGGCGGCATCTGCGAAAGCCCGATGACTATTCGCGCCGTGCTCGAATGGCATGACGCGCTGGTCGAAAGCAAGATGCTGCTCCGCGACATCATCGATCTCGACGCCACCTATGGCAGCCCCAGCGAAGGGATGTCGGAAGAGGAGTTGGAGGCCGGCCCGCCCGAGACGGATGTCGCCGCCGGTGCCGACGAACCCGAGGCCGAAAGCGAAGGGCCCGCGGGTGAGGGGGAGAATCCCGAGGGCGAGGGCGCCCCGGCCAATGGCGAGGAAGGCGAAGCGGAGGAGAGCGGGATTTCGCTCGCCGCCATGGAGCTGGCCCTGATGCCGTCCGTGCTGGAGACCTTCGAGGGCATCGCCGAGACCTACGGCAAGATGCACAAGGTCCAGGAACAGCGTCTGGCCGCCCTGCACAAGGGCGAGAGCGTTCTTCCGGCCGTCGAGAAAAAGTACGACAAGCTGAAGAGCGAGATGGTTCATCTGATGGAGGGCGTGCATCTCAACAACGCCCGCATCGAGCAGCTCGTCGATCATATGAACGAGTTGAACCGCCGTCTCATGGGGCTGGAAGGCAAGCTTTTGCGTCTGGCCGAATCCTGCAAGATCAAACGGCAGGATTTCCTGGACACCTATTTCGGTAACGAGTTGCATCCCAATTGGCTGGAGCGGGTCGCCGAGCGTCCCGGTAAGGGCTGGAAGGACTTCGTCGCCAAATATTCGAAGGAAGTGAATACCCTTCGCGGCGATATCGGCGCGGTCTCGCAGGAGGCGGGGTTGCCGGTGTCGGAATGGCGCCGTATCGTCTCGACCGTCCAGCGTGGCGAGCGGGAAGCGAGCAAGGCGAAGAAGGAAATGATCGAGGCCAATCTGCGCCTGGTCATCTCCATCGCCAAGAAATACACCAACCGTGGTTTGCAGTTCCTCGATCTGATTCAGGAAGGCAACATCGGCCTGATGAAGGCCGTTGATAAGTTCGAGTATCGTCGCGGTTATAAATTCTCGACCTACGCCACCTGGTGGATCAGACAGGCGATCACCCGGTCGATCGCCGACCAGGCGCGGACCATCCGTATCCCGGTCCATATGATCGAGACCATCAACAAGCTGGTGCGCACCAGCCGTCAGATGCTTCACGAAATCGGCCGCGAGCCGACGCCGGAAGAACTGGCGGAAAAGCTTTCGATGCCGCTCGAAAAAGTGCGCAAGGTGCTGAAAATCGCCAAGGAGCCGATCTCGCTGGAAACGCCGATCGGCGACGAGGAAGACAGCCATCTGGGCGACTTCATCGAGGACAAGAACGCCGTGTTGCCGCTCGATGCCGCCATTCAGGCGAATCTGCGCGAGACGACGACCCGTGTTCTGGCCAGCCTGACGCCGAGAGAGGAACGCGTGCTGCGCATGCGGTTCGGCATCGGCATGAATACCGATCACACCTTGGAAGAGGTTGGCCAGCAGTTCTCGGTCACCCGCGAACGTATCCGCCAGATCGAGGCCAAGGCGCTCAGGAAGCTCAAACACCCCAGTCGGTCCCGCAAGCTGCGGAGCTTCCTGGATACTTAAAAGCGTCTTAAGAGGGTCAAAAGGGCGGGCTTCATAGTTTTCTCCCTCGCCCCTTGTGGGAGAGGGCGGGGCCCGCGCCAGCGGGAGGGTGAGGGGGGAAGTCGCACGACGCCTGAAAGTTTTCTCCCGCCTGTCGGCGGGAAGCCCCCTCATCCCAACCCTTCTCCCACGAGGGGAGAAGGGCTTTTGCCCCAGTTGCCGTAATGACGTTTAACACGTTGATAATACAATAAGAATGGAGATGTGAATCCGGTGGCTCAAAAGGGGCTATCGGAATCAGCCCCCGCTTCTGACGATCTCGCCGGCCAAGGCGTCGAGGGGCAGCACCTTTTCGACGGCGCCCAAGGCGATGGCTTCCTTCGGCATGCCGAAGACGACGCAGCTGGCCTCGTCCTGCGCGACGGTGGCGCTGCCCGCCTGGCGCATTTCAAGGAGCCCCTTGGCGCCATCATCCCCCATTCCGGTCATCAGGATGCCCAGCGCGTTGGGGCCGGCATATTGGGCGGCCGAGCGGAACAACACATCCACGGAAGGGCGATGGCGGGTAACCAGGGGGCCGTCCTTGAGGGCTACCCGGTAGCTGTTCCCGTTGCGATGCAGGAGCATATGGCGGTTGCCCGGCGCGATCAGCGCGCGGCCGCGCATCACCTGATCTCCGTCGGCGGCTTCCTTCACCTCCATGGCGCAAAGACTGTCGAGGCGATTGGCGAAGGCGGCGGTGAAATGTTCCGGCATATGCTGGACGATGACGAGGCCCGGCGTGTTGGCCGGAAGGCTTTGCAGCAGGTGCCGCAGAGCTTCGGTCCCACCGGTCGAGGCGCCGATACAGATCACCCGCTCGGTGGTGCGCGCGGCGGTCCGGGTGACGATCGGCGGGGGCATGATGACGTCGGCGGTCAGTTTTTTTTCGGGATCGCGCGCGCGCGCGATGCCGGGCGCCGCCGGCTGGCGCAGCCTGGCCGAGGCCGCCGCGACCACCGTGTCGCAGATGCGGATGCCCGCCTCCCGCAACTGCTGGCGGGTGTCGACCCGGGGTTTGGCGATGATGTCGACGGCGCCGGCATCCAGCGCCTCGATCATCGAAGAGGAGCCCTCCTCGGTGAGGGCCGAGCACATGACGACGGGAATGGGCCGCTGCGCCATGACTTTGCGCAAGAAGGTGATCCCGTCCATCTTGGGCATGCTGACATCGAGCGTGATGACGTCGGGGACTTCCTGGCTGATCCGTCGCGCCGCCGCGAAGGGATCCGCCGCCGTTCCCAAGACCTCGATTCGGGGATCGTCCGAAAGGATTTCGGAAAGCGTTTGGCGCACCGACGCCGAATCGTCGACGATCAGCACCTTCACTTTTTTGCTCACCGGTCTACTCCCGCATGAAGACCGTCGGCGCCACCGAACGCAAGGGCAAGGTGAAGCCCGCAGTGGCCTCCGAATGGCCGATGATCAGGTATCCCCCTTGCCGCAAATGGCGGCAAAGCCGTTGCAGCACCATTTCCTGGGTCGGTTTGTCGAAATAAATGAGGATGTTGCGGCAGAGGATGATGTCCATCATGTCGCTGACGCCGTAAGTCTCCTCCATCAGGTTGAGGCGGGCGAAACGAACCTGGGCGCGCAGGGCGGGAACGATCCGGACATCGCGTTTCGAACGATCCCTTGATCTCAGGAAGTAGCGTTTGCGCAGGGCTTCCGGCACCGGCTCCGACATTTCCTCAGGGTAAATGCCGGTCAAGGCCTTGTCCAAGACGTCCGTGCAGATATCCGTTGCCAGAATGGAATAGCGGTATCCGCGATAGGCGGCGCCGAACTCGTTCAGCACCATGGCCAATGTATATGGCTCGGCTCCCGTCGAACAGGCGGCGCTCCAGGCGCGCAGGGGCTGGCTGGAACCGGCGCCGGCCTTGGCCAGGGCCGGTAATCCCTGCTCAACGAGAAAGCGGAAATGTTGCGGTTCGCGGAAAAACTCGGTCTTGTTGGTGGTAACGGCGTCGATCAGGTGGATGATTTCATTTTCCAGATCGCCGTGATCGAACAGGTGGTCGCAATAGGCGTTGAGACTGGACAGTCCCAGGATATTGACGCGCCGCCGCAGGCGGCCCTCCACCATGACCTTCTTGACCGGCGGCATCTTGATGCCGCTGTAGTCTTCGATGAAACTGGCCAACCGTCGGAATTGCTGGGGACTTAATCTGTCCTGGGCGGTCTGTGGCATATGGTCTTCATACCTCGGGGTGGGAGGGGGCGGGGGCCGAGGCCGGAATGATCAGCGCCGCCTCCTCGCTGGAAAACAGATTGCGCAGATCGAAAATGATAACGAAGGAATCGGCACGGCGACCGATTCCCTGGATATAGTCCGACCGCCATTGAATGCCGACGTCGGGGGGCGCCTCGATGTCCTTGCCGTCGAGAGAGGTCACCTCGAAAACGCGATCGGCCAGGATCCCCATGGTCAGCGTCCGTTCACCGGTTTCAATGTCCAGAACGATGATGCGCGTGTGTTCGGTGGCTTCCACCGCCGGCAGACCGAGCTTGGTCCGGAGGTCGATAACCGGCACCGAACGACCGCGCACATCGATCATCCCCAGCATGAAGGACGGTGCATAGGGGATTCTGGTGACGGGGCGGACATCCAGAATTTCTCTGACCTTGTCGACATTCACGGCGAAGACGTCGCGATCGATGCCGAGAGTGACATATTGTGCCCCGTCTTCCAGGGTGGAGCTTTCAGTCATGATGGTTCCTCAAGACTTGGTCTGGCCCGGTGAGGGCCCGCGCCATCGTTGGCGCGAAGCCCAGGGTTTCGGAGAAACCCGCCCGGCGATTGAGGGCTCGGTGATCGGTTCCGATCACCGAGATCTGGTATAAGCCGGTCCGCATCAAAAGCGCTCGAAGTCGGCGTCGCGGGCATCCGTGCCACCGCTTTCCATATCCAGCGAGAAGCCGTTGGCCCGGCCGTTGGCTTTTCCCTGGCCGCCTTTGGATGTATGGCTTGCCGCCCTGGTGGCCTGGGCAGGAGCCGGCGGCGCCTTCTTGCGTTTTTGCGGCGCACCGTGGTCCGCGCCGGCCTGGGGTCGGCGGATCACTCCCCGGCCGGCGTTTTCGGTGCGGAAATAGGCGATGGTTTCCTGCAATTGCTCGGCTTGGGCGGCCAGTTCCTCGGAGGTGGCCGACATCTCCTCGGAGGCCCCGGCGTTCTGCTGGGTGACGGTGTCGAGCTGCTGGATCGCGGTGTTGATCTGCTCGGCGCCGATGGTCTGTTCGCGGCAGGCGGCCGAGATCTCCTCGACCAGTTCCGAGGTCTTCTTGATGTCGGGGACCAGCTTGGCCAGCATGTCGCCGGCCTCGGCGGCCACCTTGACGGTGTGGGAGGACAGCGTGCCGATCTCGGCGGCGGCGGCCTGGCTGCGTTCGGCCAGCTTGCGCACCTCGGAGGCGACGACGGCGAAGCCCTTGCCGTGCTCGCCGGCCCGCGCCGCCTCGACGGCGGCGTTCAGGGCCAGGAGGTCGGTCTGGCGGGCGATCTCCTGGACGATGGTGATCTTCTCGGCGATGGTCTGCATGGCGCCCACGGCGCGTGACACCGCCTCGCCGCTGCTCTGGGCGTCGGCCGCTGATTGCCGGGCCATCCGCTCGGTCTGGGCGGCGTTGTCGGAGGTCTGCTTGATGTTGGCGGCCATTTCCTCCATCGAGGCGGAGGCCTCCTCGGTCGAGGCCGCCTGTTCGGAGGCGCCTTGCGAGAGCTGTTCCGATCCGGCGGAAAGCTGCTGGCTGCCCGAGGCGACATTGTCGGCGGCCGTGGCGGCGTCGGCCACCACGGTTTGCAGCTTGGCCAGCATGGTCTCCAGCGCGATCCCCAGCGTATCCTTGTCCGAGACGCGCCTGGCCTCAACCGTCAGGTCGCCCTCGGCGATGGCCGTGGCGACGTCGGCCGCATCGCGCAAGGTTTTGATCATGCGTTCCAGGGCGATGCCCAAGGTATCTTTGTCGGAGAGGAGTTTGGCCTCGACGCTGAGGTCCCCCTCGGCGATGGCCGAGGACAGATCCGCCGTGGCACGCAGATTGGCGGTCATCCGGTTGAGCGCGTCGACCAGATCCCGGACCTCGTCGTTCCCGGACACCGTTTCCCGCCGGGACAAATCTCCGATGGCCACGGCATTGGCGAGATCGACAGCACGGCCGATGCCGCGGCCGATACCGTAAGCCAAGCCGAGCGCCGCGCCGATACCGATCACCAGCGAGCCGATCAGAACGACGATCAGGGTCATGCGGGTGGAACGGTAGCTTTCGTCGGAAGCGGTCTTGTCGGCGGCCATTTCTTTTTCGGCGACGCTGACGATGTCGGCGACCTGTTCCTGCATTTGCTGGACGAGCGCGCGGTTTCCGATGGAAATGGCGAAGGCCCGTCCCCGCCCATGTTCCTGGACGAGGCGTTGCAGGTCACCGGTGATCTTCTGCCATTTGCCGAAACGTTCGGCGAAGGTGTCGAGAGTGGCTTTGTCCGCATCGCCGACGAGGCGGCGCAGCAGTTCGCGTGAACGCTGGATTTCCGATATGTCGGCATCGATCTTGCCGACTGAACGCTCGATTTCCTGATCGCTGTCGGCGACGACCATCGCCTTCTGGTCCTTGTCGGCCTCGAAAAGCTTGCTCATCATCCGGGATGCTTCCAGCGCCATGCGGCTCCGATCCGGCGTCGACAGTTCGTTGGCCAATTTGTCGGACAGGGGCTGCAACACACCCAGCACCTGATAAAAGCTCTCTCTCGCCTCTTTTTCCGATAAGGCCTTGGCGCGATTTTCCGAATTGAGCCGGGCCAGATCGCGGACTTGGTCCTGGCTGGCGATGAATTTTTCATATTCACCGGTGAAGGCCGCCAATTTGTTCTTGGTCTCGGGGCTGGCGATGGCTGTCAATTTGTCGATCGCGTCACGCATCTGGCCGCGGAATTTGCGGAGATCGCCCTCATAGCGCTCGGTGATCTGATCATCAGTCGACAGGATCAGATTTTTTTCCGTTTTCTGCAAGGCGTGCAACTTGGCTTCCAGCGTGCCGGCCAGTTTGACCCTTTGCGCCGAGAGATTGACCAGGTCGTCGATCCGTTCGTTCATCGCCGCTAGGCTGGTAATGGCAACGATGGCGGCCACGGATGAAAGAAGAATGACCAAGCCGAAAGTGACGATCAGCTTCACCTTAATCGTGAACCGCATGTCCTGCTCTCCTTGGGCGCCCGGCCGAATTTCGGCCGGGCCGGATTGGCATGTTGGTTATGTTCGATTCCTCAGAAACGTTCGAATTCCGAGTCTTTCGCATCACCGCCCCCGCTCGCCAGATCGAGTGAGAAGCCGTTCTTCTTGCTTGCCCCCGCCGTCGCCTTGAGGGGGGTGGCGCGTTCCTGTACCGACGTTTTTCTCTTGGCCGGATCGGTGGGGACGAAATTGCCGGTCCGGCTCTTCACCGCGGGGGAAGCCCCCCCATGCCCGTGATCGTCGATGCGAAAATAGGAGATGGTTTCCTGCAACTGCTCGGCTTGGGCGGCCAGTTCCTCGGAGGTGGCCGACATCTCCTCGGAGGCCCCGGCGTTCTGCTGGGTGACGGTGTCGAGCTGCTGGATCGCGGTGTTGATCTGCTCGGCGCCGATGGTCTGTTCGCGGCAGGCGGCCGAGATCTCCTCGACCAGTTCCGAGGTCTTCATGATGTCGGGAACCAGTCTGCCCAGCATGTCGCCGGCCTCGGCGGCCACCTTGACGGTGTGGGAGGACAGCGTGCTGATCTCGGCGGCGGCGGCCTGGCTGCGTTCGGCCAGCTTGCGCACCTCGGAGGCGACGACGGCGAAGCCCTTGCCGTGTTCACCGGCCCGCGCCGCCTCGACTGCGGCGTTCAGGGCCAGGAGGTCGGTCTGGCGGGCGATCTCCTGGACGATGGTGATCTTCTCGGCGATGGTCTGCATGGCACCCACCGCCTTGGTCACCGCCTCGCCGCTGCTCTGGGCGTCGGCCGCCGATTGGCGGGCCATCCGCTCGGTCTGGGCGGCGTTGTCGGAGGTCTGCTTGATGTTGGCGGCCATTTCCTCCATCGAGGCGGAGGCCTCCTCGGTCGAGGCCGCCTGTTCGGAGGCGCCTTGCGACAATTCCTCGGCGCCGGCCGAAAGCTGCTGGCTTCCGCTTGAGACATTGTCCGATGCCGAGAGGACGTTGCCGACCACGGAGCGCAGCCGGTCGATCATGGTGTTGATATATCCCAGAAGATCGCCGATTTCGTCGCGTGACGAAATGCTCGCCGTCTGGGTCAGGTCGCCGCTGGCGACGGCCTGGGCCAGGGCTCCGGCCTGCCTCAGGCCGCGATTCAGGGAAAGAATGATCCATGTGGCCGAAAGCAGGGAAACGATCAGCGTGGCCAATAGCATGGCGATCAGCGTGGTCCGGGCCTGTTCATATCGCGTATCGGCCGCCCCAATGGCGTCGTTCAACTTGGTTTCCACGAAACGCAGATAGTCGTCGAGGGCCGTCTGGATCTCCAATTTCGCAGGGCGCGCCTGACTGACGGAGATTTCCTGCGCACGGATATTGCCGCCTTCACGGTTGATGGCGACGACCTGGGCGTGAATTTTCAGCCAGCGTTCCAGGCCGTCGGCGATCTGCTCGGCGGTATTGCGGTCTTCTTCCGGCACCAATCCCCTGAGCGTATCCTTTTGCCGGCGCAAGGCATTGGCCTCGTCGGAGAGTTTGGGCTCTGAACGGGCGAGCTCGGCCATCTGGTCGGCCAGAATGAAGCTCTGGTCATCGGCCCAGAGCGTGGTGACGGCGTTGCGCAGGCGGGATACGGCGAGGGCGGCGCGCATCCGGTCGGCTGCGGCGTTGCCCGTTTCGTAGCGTTCCGACAGGCGGTCGAGCAGCGTCAACGCCGCCGTCATGGCCGGCCGGCCTTCCTCCTCGGCCAGATGCCGGGCCCTCGCGCTGGAATTGAGATGGGCCTGTTCGAGAACCTTGTCCTCGGCGGTGACGAAATGTTCCCAGCCCAGGTCGAATTTTTCGATTTTGGCTTTACCTTCGCTGGAGGCCATCGCATAGAGCTTGTCCCGCACGACCTTGATCTCGCCGCGGGTCTGCTTGACGGCGCCGACGTATTCGTTGATCTCGGCCTCGGTCGTCGAAATGATCGCGTTCTTTTCCGCGACAATTTCGATTTGCAGCAGGGTGTTCAGTTTTTGCGAAAGGGTCAGACGGGGCGACCAGGCTTTCCCGACGTCGTTCAGGTTGTCATCGAGTTGGCCCAGGCTGTTGATCCCGACTCCGACGCTGATCGCCGAAAACAGGATGGCGAGGCCGAAGGCCAGCGACAATTTCAACTTCACGGTAAAACGCATGGTTCCCTCACTCCTGCCGCTCGTCGCGGCAATCAGACGGCATGCCCTTCGGGCATCGCCCCGTCACCGGCCGATCGGATTTCAATAACGTTCGAACTCGGCATCCCTGCCATCGGCCCCACCGGTCATATCGAGCGGAAAGCCCTCGCCTCTGCCACTGGCCTTGCCGGCGGACGGCTTGCGGGCGGATGTTGCCTTGTTGCGTTTAGCCGCTGATGACGCGGCGGCTGGTTTCGCCTCGAGCGAAGCGCTTGGAAAGGCGTTTTTCCGGCCGGCGTTTTCGGTGCGGAAATAGGCGATGGTTTCCTGCAATTGCTCGGCTTGGGCGGCCAGTTCCTCGGAGGTGGCCGACATCTCCTCGGAGGCCCCGGCGTTCTGCTGGGTGACGGTGTCGA
>NZ_PIUM01000031.1 GCF_002845745.1 Telmatospirillum siberiense
GCCTCCGGTGACGTCTCCCCCGTCCATGTCCACACCAGCGTCGCCTCCCAGCCCCGCCCTTGCTCCTTCCCGCTTGGCCGAACCGGTGCGCACGGTTCCGTCGATCGATGCCTCGGGATCCTGTCGCAAGCCGGATTATCCGCCGATTTCCCGTCGCTTGGAGGAAACCGGAACGGTGATTCTGGAATTTCTGATCGATGTCGACGGCACGGTGACCGACAGCCGGATCGCCGGGAGCAGCGGTCATTCCCGTCTGGATGAGGCGGCCCGGCAAGCCCTGACGCTTTGCGCCTTCAAGCCCGGTACCCTGGACGGCCGGCCGGAAAAATCCTGGGCAAGGCTTCGTTATACCTGGTCGCTCAATTGAAAGGCCCGGCTTCAAAATCTTCCGAATAGACCTGTCCCAGGAGCGATATCGATGTCACGGTTTCCCTTTTTTCCGGCCCTTCGCCTGGTATCGACGCTCGCCCTGATAATGGCGGTGGTATCGGCTGTTCCCATCGCCACGGCCGCCGACCCGGTTTCGTTCGTCGCCGGCCCGGCGGCGACCGCGATGGCGACGAATCCTTACGGCTTCGACGCCCTATGGGCGCAAGGCGACATGGTCGCCCGTGGGACGTTGATCATTCTTGCCGTGATGTCGATGTCGACCTGGTACGTCCTGATTCTGAAGCTGGCCGAGCAACGGCGCCTCCAGGCCCGCGCCAGGGCGGCGAACCGGACGTTCTGGACGGCCCGGTCATTGTCGGAGGGGGTAAAGAGCCTGTCTCCCGATAGTCCGTTTCTCTTTTTGGCGTCCAGCGGCCTTGATGCGGTGGAGCGGCGGGACGGATCCCTGTTCGAAAAAGTCGATTCCGCCACCAGGATCGGGATGGCCGTTCAGCGCGCGGTCGAGCAGATCACGGGGGGGCTGCAGAGCGGCTTGGCCGTTCTCGCCACCGTTGGCTCGACGGCCCCCTTCATCGGGTTGTTCGGCACGGTCTGGGGCATCTATCACGCCTTGACCGCCATCGGCATCGCCGGTCAGGCGTCGATCGACAAGGTGGCCGGACCGGTCGGCGAGGCGCTGATCATGACGGCCATCGGTCTGGTGGTCGCCGTGCCAGCGGTTCTCGGCTACAACTGGCTGGTCCGGCGCAACAGGTCTTGCATCGAGGCGGTGCGCAACTTCAGCGCGGATCTCCAGGCGGTTCTCATGGCGGAGGGCAATGCCGCCTCTCTCCCGGCCCGGCGCGCCATGCCCTCGGTCAGGGTCGGGTGAGCGTCATGGCGATGCCGGGCGGTGCCGCGGGGGACGAGGATGATCTGACCGTGACGATCAACACCACGCCGCTGGTCGACGTCATGCTGGTGCTGTTGATCATCTTTCTGATCGCCATTCCCGTCGCCATCCGCAATGTGCCGGTGGCTCTGCCCGAGGAACGGACGGCTCCCACCCAAACCAGGCCCGAGAACATCACGCTTTCGGTCGATCGCCAGGGTGACGTCTTCTGGGGCGAGGCGAGGGTCGAGACCCTCGATGCGCTGATCGCAAGGCTCCGGGGCGAGGCGCTGAGGGAACCCCAGCCGGACATCCTGATCCGGGGCGACCGGGAGGCGCGCTTCGAAATGATCGGGCGTGTCCTGGCGGCCTGCCGGCAGGCCGGCCTCGCCAATGTCGGGTTCATCACCGAACCTCCCGGCGGCGGAAAATGAGGCGGGGAGGGGGCGGCTCATGGCAATGACTTACCGACGGGGCGATGACTCGGGCGAAGCCGAGCCGATGATCGAAATCAACACCACGCCGTTGATCGACGTCATGCTGGTTTTGCTGGTCATGCTGATCATCACCATTCCCATTCAGACTCACGCCGTAAAGCTCGACATGAGTGCGGCCCCGTCCTCCATCTCGCCGCCGCCACCACCGCCGATCTCCATCGAGATCGGGGCCGACGGGACTATCACCTGGGACGGCCGGGCGGTGGGCGACGGCCGGGACCTGGAGGAGCGCATGAAGACTGTCGTGGCGGATCTCCTCTCGCAGCCCGAGTTGCGCATCCGCCCGGACGGGCGGGCCGCCTTCAAGCATGTCATCGCCGTTCTGGCGGCGGCGCAACGGCGGGGTGTCCGCAACATCGGGATCGTCACCGCCGGGCAATTCAGCGCTCCGCCGTGACGGAACCTCTTGCATCCATCGGCATATCCATCTGAAAATCATGGAAGTTCGATGTCTTGCCGGGAGGTTCCTGCCGATGCCCATGAAACGCGCCGTTCTTGCCATGGGCGTCATATTGGCCTTCCTTTCGGTGGGGAGTTCCTCCTACGCCGGCGGAGAGGTCGTGCTTCGGCGGGGCAATGCCGCCGAGCCCGAATCCCTCGATCCGGCCCGTTCCGACACGGTAAACGCCGGTCGCATCCAGGATGATCTGTTCGAAGGCTTGGTCGTCCTCGACCCCGAGGACAGACCCTTGCCGGGGGCCGCCGAAAGCTGGACCGTATCGGCGGATGGCCTGACCTACAGCTTCACGCTGCGCGCCGGCCTCAGCTGGTCGGACGGATCGCCCCTGACGGCGGAGGATTTCGTCTACAGCTTCCGCCGCGTGGTCGACCCGGCCACCGCCTCCTCCTACGCCTATATCTTTTTCGCCTTCCAGAACGCCGAGGAAATCGTCCAGGGCAAGATCAAGGACCCATCCAGGCTGGGGGTCGAGGCGGTTGATCCGCGCACCTTGCGCATCCATCTGAAGCGGCCGACGCCTTATCTGCTGGCCGAACTGGCCCACGCCAAATTCATGCCGGTGAAAAAGGCCAATGTGGAGAAATTCGGCGCCGCCTTCACCCAGCCCGGCAATCTGGTTTCGAACGGCGCCTTCATCCTGGAGGAGTGGACCCCGCAGGCGCGCGTCGTGCTGGCGAAGAACCCGAAATATTGGGATGCGGCCAACGTCCATATCGACAAGGTGATCTTCTATCCGATCACCTCGCCGAACGAGGAACTCAACCGTTATCGCGCCGGCGAACTGGACATCACCTATGCGGTGCCCAACGCCCAGGCCGAATCGCTGCGCAAGACGGCGGGAGAGGAGTTTCGCAGCAATGTGCAGTTCGAGAGCAGTTATCTGGGCTTCAATCTGACCAAGCCGCCGTTTGCCGGCAATCCGAAACTCCGCCAGGCCCTGTCGATGACCATCGACCGCGAGATGCTGGCCGAGAAGCTCTTGAAGGTTGGCTCCATTCCCGCCTATGGCATCGTGCCGCCGGTCGGCGATCCCGCCTACAAGGCGCAGAGGGTGTCCTGGGCGTCGTTGTCGCAGGCCGAGCGCGTCGCCAAGGCCAAGATCCTTTACGCCGAGGCCGGCTACGGGCCGGATCATCCTCTCTCCGTCGAATTGCGACTGACGACCAGCGAGGACGCGCGCAAGGTCGCCATCGCCATCGCTTCGATGTGGCAGACCGCGCTCGGCGTCAAGACGTCGCTGGTCACCGAGGAATTCAAGATGCTGGTGGCGCATCGCCACGAAAAGCAGGTTACCCAGGTGTTTGCCGACGCCTGGGTCGGCGATTATCCCGACGCCACCACCTTCCTCGATCTTTTCACCACCGGTTCCGGCGAGAACGATCCCGGCTATGCCAATCCGAAATTCGACGCCCTGATCGCCGAGGCGGGCAAGACGCTCGACACGGCGCGCCGCGCCGAACTGCTTCAGCAGGCCGAGACGCTTCTGCTGGAGGACGCCGCCATCGCCCCCACCTTCAATCACGTCGAGCTTTTCCTGGCCAAGCCCTATGTGAAGAACTACCGTCCCAATCCGTGCGGATACACCTATTCCAAGGCCGTGACGATCCTGCCGCACTGATGGGCGATAACCGCTGATGCTGTCGATCCTGCTCAAACGCTTCTTCGGGGCCATTCCGACGTTGTTCGTCATCATCACGCTGACTTTTCTGATGATGCGGCTGACGCCGGGGGGACCCTTCGACACCGGCCGGGTCGTCTCGCCAGAGGTGCAGGCCAACCTGATGCGGGCCTATCATCTCGACGAGCCGCTGTTCAGCCAGTATCTGCGTTATCTGGGCGATCTGGCGCGTGGCGATTTCGGGCCGTCTTTCACCAGCAAGGATTTCAGCGTCACCCAGCTGATCCGCCAGGGTTTCCCGGTTTCCCTGCAACTGGGTCTGTCGGCCATGGCCATGGCCCTGGTCGTCGGATTGGGCCTGGGCACCTTCGGCGCCTTGCATCGCAACCGGCCGTCCGATCACGCCGTCATCGTTTTCGCCATGGTCGGCATCATCGTGCCCAGCTTCGTCATGGCGCCCATCCTTACCCTGGTCTTCGGCGTCACCCTGCATTGGCTGCCGGCCGGCGGCTGGGGGGACGGCCATCAACTGTCCTATAAGATCCTGCCGGTGGTGGCTCTCGCCCTGCCGCGCATCTCCTCGATCGCGCGGCTGTCGCGCAGCAGCATGATCGAGGCGCTGGAGCAGCCCTTCATCCGGACCGCCTACGCCAAGGGGTTGCCCCGCCGCCTGGTGCTGTTCCGCCACGCCATGCGGGCGGCCATCCTGCCGGTGGTCTCCTATCTGGGGCCAGCGACGGCGGGGATCATCACCGGTTCCATCGTCGTCGAGCAGGTTTTCTCGATCCCCGGCATTGGTCGCTATTTCGTCGATGCCGCGCTCAACCGCGACTACACCCTGGTCGCCGGCGTGGTGGTCTTCTACGGCTGCATCATCGTGTTGTTCAATCTGATCGTCGATATCCTCTACGGGGTCCTCGATCCCAGGGTTTCCCGGCGATGACGGCCGACAGCGGCTGGCGGCGCCTGCTCCGCAACCCGATGGCGATGGCCGGTCTGACCGTCCTCGGCCTGATCCTGCTGCTGGCGCTGTTCGGACCCTTTTTGGCGGCCCACGAGATCGATGAGGTGTTCTGGGACCGGATCGGCGCGCCGCCCGATTTCGCCGCCGGTTTCTATTTCGGGACCGACGCCAACGGGCGCGACCTGTTCGCCCGCACCCTGGCTGGCGCCCGCGTCTCGCTGCTGGTGGGAACGGCGGCTTCGCTGATCAGTCTGGTGATCGGGGTCACTTACGGCGCCATCGCCGGTTATCTGGGTGGACGGATCGACGCGGTGATGATGCGCATCGTCGATATCCTTTATTCGCTGCCTTTCGTTTTTTTCGTCATTCTGCTCACCGTCTATGTCGGGCGCAGCCTGTCGACCATCTTCATCACCATCGGAGCGGTGATCTGGCTCGACATGGCGCGGATCGTCCGCGGCCAGACGCTGAGCTTGAAGCAACGGGAATTCATCGAGGCGGCGCGCGCTTTCGGCGCCACCGACCGGCGGATCATCCTGCGCCACATCATCCCCAACCTGTGGGGGCCGGTCATCATCAGCATGCTGCTGGTCATCCCCGACGCCATCCTGACCGAATCCTTCCTGTCCTTCCTGGGCCTGGGCGTGCAGGAGCCGAACACCAGCTGGGGCGTCCTGATCGGAGACGGCGCGCAGAATATGATGGAGACCCCCTGGATGCTGCTGTTTCCCGGCGCCTTCCTGGCATTGACCCTGCTGGCGTTCAATTTTCTCGGCGACGGCCTGCGTGACGCAATGGATCCGAAGGAATGATCGATGGAGGCTGAACCGCGCCAGGATCGGATAGTGCTGAACGTCTCCAACCTGACCACCCGTTTCCTGACCCCCCGGGGCACGGTGACGGCGGTCGACGGCGTTTCCTTTTCGCTGGCGGCCGGCGAGACCTTGGGGATCGTCGGCGAATCCGGCTGCGGAAAGAGCCAAACCCTGTTTTCCATCATGGGGCTGCTGCCCTCCAACGCGCGGGTCGGGGGATCGATCGGCTTCGAGGGGCAGGAGCTGATCGGGTTGCCGCCGGGCGAAATGAACCGGCTGCGCGGCATCCGGCTGGCCCTGGTCTTCCAGGATCCGATGACGGCGCTCAACCCCTATCTGACCGTCGAGCGCCAGCTTTGCGAGGTTCTGGAATATCACAAGGGGCTATCCCGGGCGGACGCGCGGGCCGAGGCTCTGGAGGCGCTCCGGCGGGTCCATATGCCCGAGCCCGAGCGCCAATTGCGCCGCTACCCGCATGAACTGTCGGGGGGCATGCGCCAGCGGGTGGTCATCGCCATGGCGATGATCGGAAAGCCAGCCCTGCTGCTGGCCGACGAGCCGACGACGGCGCTCGACGTCACCATTCAGGCCGAAATTCTCGACCTCCTGGCCGAGCAGAGCGATAGCGGCACCGCCATCGTCCTGGTCACCCACGATCTGGGCGTGGTGGCGCGGCTGTGCGACCGCGTCGCCGTGATGTATGCCGGCCGGGTGGTCGAGCAGGGCCCGACCCGCGCCGTCTTCCACGCACCGCGGCATCCCTATACGCAAGGGCTGCTGGCCGCCCTGCCGCGCCTCGACGATTTGGCCTCGGCCGGCCGGAAACCGATCGAGGGGCAGCCTCCCGATCTGCTCGCCCTGCCGCCGGGCTGCGCCTTTTCTCCCCGTTGTCCCCTGGCCGACGGTCCGTGTCGGGAAATGTCGCCTGAACTGCTGTCTCGCGACGGCGGCTGCGCCGTCGCCTGCCATCATGCGGACGGGCGGGGAGGCGTATCGTGACGACGCCCGATGACCTTCTCCGGGTGGAGGGACTGTCGGTCGATTTCCCGGTATCGGGCGGTCTGTGGGGGCGGAAACGCGCGGTCCATGCCGTAAGGGATGTCAGTTTCACCTTATCGGCGGGTGAGACGCTGGGCGTGGTGGGCGAATCGGGGTGCGGCAAGTCGACGCTGGGGCGCGCCGTGCTCAATCTGATCCGTCCGACCGCCGGGCGCATCTGGTGGAATGGCAGCGAACCGGCGGCGGAAAGCCTGGAGAGACAGCGTCTCTTGCGCCGTGAAATGACGGTCATTTTTCAGGATCCGTTGGCGTCTCTGGACCCTCGGATGACCATCGGCGCCCAGGTCGGCGAGCCGCTCGACATTTTCGAGCCCGCCCTGCCCGAAGATGAGAAACGCCGTCGCGTGGCCGCGGTTCTGGAACGCGTCGGACTGTCGGCCGACGCCGTCGGGCGGTATCCCCATCAATTCTCCGGTGGCCAGTGCCAACGCGTCGGCATCGCCCGCGCCCTGATTTCCAATCCCCGGATGATCGTCTGCGACGAAGCGGTTTCGGCCCTCGACGTGTCGATCCAGGCGCAAATTGTCGCCCTTCTGGGCGATCTTTCCCGCGAGATGGGGGTCGCCCTGCTGTTCATCTCCCACAATCTGGCGGTGGTCCGGCAAATCAGCGACCGCGTCATGGTGCTCTATCTGGGCAAGGTGATGGAGATCGCCGGACGCGACAGCCTCTACGGGGCGCCCCGTCATCCTTACACCAGGGCGCTGCTTTCCGCCGTTCCCGTACCCGATCCGGATGTCGAGAGGAACCGCCGGCGGTTTCACCTGATCGGGGATCTGCCGTCCCCCCTCGATCCGCCGAAGGGTTGCGTCTTCCATACCCGCTGCCCCCATGCCGTGGATCGCTGCCGGACCGAGGTGCCGGACCTGTCCGGCCTCGAAGGCCGGCACCATGTCGCCTGCCATCTGTGGCGGGAACTGGAGTTCTCTCCCTCTCCGGCATGACAAGCCCCCTCCGCTTTGCTACCTTCGCAAACCGGAGGGGGCCCTCCAAGGAGACGACGACATGGCGTCATTCATGATCAAGGTTGCCGGCGAAGGTTTGGTCGCGCCCGCCCATCGGCTGGCCGATTCCGGGCCGACGACGGGCTATGCCATCATCTATGAGGTGCAGAACGTGCCCGAAGGCGTGCCCGTCGAAGCGGTGGTGCAGGCGTTCAAGGGGTTTCAGGCGCCGAAGGATCGCTACGAGGTCGATTACGGCGAACTGACGGCCGTCGGCTGAGGCGGGCGGCGCCGGTCCGGAGAGACGGGAAAACAGATGCAGGCGAACGACGCCGACCGTCTCTTTGCGACCGCCATCGAGCGGCATCAGGCGGGCGACCCGGCCGGGGCGATCCCCTTCTATCAGCAAGTCGTCCAGCTTTGTCCGGAGGCGGTGGCGCCGCTGGTCAATCTGGGGTTCGCCTGGCAGGGGCTCGGCCGGAGCGATCTGGCGATCGCCGCCTGCGATCGGGCGCTTCTGCTGGAACCTGATAACGCCGCGGCCTGGTCCGGCCGCGGCGGCGCCTGCATGGAGCTCGGTCGTCCGGACGCCGCGATCGCCTCCTTCGTCCGGGCCATCCTCGCCGATTTCTCCAGCACCGAGGCCTTGAACAATCTCGGTCGCGCGCTGGCGGTGCAGGGCAGGGCGGAGGAGGCGACCCGCATTCTGCGCCGGGCCGTCGTTCTGGGTCCCGACAATCCCCAACCCTACAACAACCTGGGCGCCGTGCTGATCGGGGCCGGCGCCGTCGCCGAGGGGCTCGTCGCCTGCGCCAGAACCCTGACCCTGGATCCCGTCAATCCGGAAGGGGAGAACAATCTGGGCAACGCCCTGATGGAGCTGGACCGGCCCGAGGAGGCGATGGCCGCGTTCGGCCGTGCCCTGGCTTTGCATCCCGCCTTCCCCGAGGCCTGCACCAATCTGAGCGGCGCCTTGATCGATGCCGGGCGCTGTCCGGCAGCCGCTCTCGTCTGTGCCCGCGCCATCGCTCTCTCGCCCGATGACGCCAGGTCCTACAACAATCTGGGCAACGCCCTGTACGGGACCGGCGCGCTCGACGCGGCGGCGCGGGCTTTCGGCCGGGCGCTCCGTCTGGCGCCCGATGACGCCGAAATCCATTACAACGCCTCCGCCGTTCTTTTGAAGCAGGGACGCCTGCGGGAAGGCTGGGTGGAATTCGAATGGCGCAAACGCACCGAGCGCAGCGCTTTCCGCAAAATGCCGCTGCCCGGACCGGAATGGGACGGCGGGCCGCTTGCCGGACGGACCTTGCTGCTTTATGCCGAGCAGGGTTTGGGCGATGTTCTGCAGTTCGCCCGGTATGCCCCCCTGATTGCCGCGCGGGCCGGGGGGGGCGTTTTGCTCAGGGTCTATCCCTCCCTGGTCCGGCTGATGTCCGGTCTTCCCGGCCTTGCCGGCGTGATCTCCACGGACGATCCCCTGCCGCCCTATGACTGCCATCTTCCGCTGATGAGTCCGCCCTACCGCATGGGCACGGTGTTGGACGACATTCCCGCCCCTAATTCCTATCTCGGGGCGGATTCGCGGGCGACGGAGCGCTGGCGGGAAAGACTGGATGCCCAACCCGGCTTGAAGGTGGGCATCGCCTGGGCGGGCGATCCCAGGGAGCACCAGCGGGGGGCCCATCTGATGGACCGGAGACGGAGTTTGCCGCTGTCCGCTTTTGACGAGGTCGTCCGCATCCCCGGCATCCGCTGGGTCAGTTTGCAGAAAGGGGCGGCGGCGGCCCAGGTCAAGGCGGCGCCCTTCGGCTCGGCGTTGTTCGACCCGATGGACGAGATCTCCGATTTCGCCGATACCGCCGCCCTGATCGCCGCGCTCGATCTGGTGATCTCCGTCGATACCTCGGTTGCCCATCTGGCCGGCGCGCTGGGCAGGCCGGTCTGGATCCTGTCGCGGTTCGACGGCTGCTGGCGATGGCTGGAAAGCCGATGCGACTCCCCCTGGTACCCTTCGGCCCGCCTTTATCGGCAGCCGGCCTGGGGGGACTGGCCGTCCGTGCTCGCAACCGTGGCCTCCGACCTGGAGCGGTTGGCCGCACGGTCTTCGCTGGGAATAACCCTGCCGGGGAATAAATATTCAGATGACGCTCTGCGCTGAAGTCTTGGCCTCTTCGGTCGAAAACTGGCGCCTCCCCAAGCGACGGAACATCAACCCGCGCCGAGGCAAGTTCAACGCGGGTTGATATTATTTATCCATTGATTGCCTTGTTTTCCCCTGTGTCATACCAATGTATTCGCGGAAAGAGGTTCGGCTCGGGCTTGTGGGCGGGGGCCGGGTAACCATCAAGATGTTCCCAGGGCAGTCGAAGGGAACCAGCAGAAAAAGCGATGCGGATGGCCCTCGTCAAGGAAGAGAAAGGCGGGGTACGCCTTCAGGCAAGATATCGCAGAATGGGGCGTTTCGACGATTTGAGCGATTTTGGTTGAACGAACTCCCGAAAATGGAGATTGTTCACTTATCTTGAAACCCAAGATTTCTTATTTTTTCATTTGCTTAGTTAATGGTTGTTCAGATTTCGTGTGGGTGTGTTGTCATCGTGGGGTGGGGGCGTGGTGCAGGCGGGGATTGGGCGTAAAAAGCTGCGGTTGCGGCAAGTACTTTTGTCGGGGACGTCTCTGGCCGTAATCGGTACGGCTCTGATTGTCGTCGATCAGGCCGGGGCGGCCGATATAACCATCAGCAGTTCCATCACCACTGGCACCCTGTGGAGCGCGACGGCTTCTCCCGGGAGCAATCTTACCGTCACCTCCTCCGGCACCATCAACACCACCGACGCTTATGGCGTGACGATTACCGGGACCGCCGGTTCGCAGTTGGGCACGCTGTTGAACAATGGTCTGATCGCCGACCCGGCGGCAAACGGCCGAGCCATCTTTATCCAGGCCGGCAGCGTGGCGGCCGTCGTCAACCACGGCACCATCAGCGCCGGCACCTACGCTATTTGGAATGCCGGATCCATCGGGACGATGACCAACAGCGGCCTGATTTCCGGGCGGAGCGTCAACCAGGCGACGATCGGCGTCCTCTCCAATTCCGGCACTTTGACCTACAGCAGCTTCACCTACGACAACGAATCGCAAATAGGCACGCTGATCAACAGCGGGCTGATCTACGGCGATCGCGCCGTCTACAGCCAGGGCACCATCGGTACCCTCGTCAACACCAACATAGGGACCATCTCGGGCACCATCCACGCGATCACCATTACCGGTGTCGGCGGCATCAATTCGATCGCCAATTCCGGACAGATCATCGGCAACATCCTCAATTCCGGCACGATCGCCCTCGCCATTGCCGGTGGCGCCCCCGGCACCGTCGGCACGCTGACCGGTACGCTGGGCAGCATCGGCACCATCACCAGCGCGCAGGCCGGCCTGCTGTTCACCTCGGGCAACGAATATCTGAACGATTCGATCAACGTCGGCACCAACACGGTCAGCAACATCGGCGCTTCGCTGACGGTGGGCAACACGCTGAGCATCACCGGCACCTTGGCCCAAACCGCCGGCACCCTGTCGCTCAACCCCGGCGCGGGGCAGCTCGTGGTCAACAGGCCCGTTCTTCTTACCGGCGGCACCGTCGTCTCCAACGAGGTCGCCACCAGCAATTACATCGCCGGAAACTATACTTTGGTGTCCGGCGCCGCCGGATCCAGCTACTCCGGCGTCACCCTCATCGACAACTCCATCACCGGCCTGTCGGCGGTCACCAGCGTCAGCGGCAACAACATCGTCACCACCGCCAACAACGACTATATCGGCGGCACCCTGGCCAGCCTCGGCAATACGGGCAGCATCGGCGGAGCCACCTACGGCGTCTATGTCGCGGCGACGGGATCCCTGGGCACGTTGACCAACAGCGGCACCATCGGCGGCTCCTCCGAGGCGATCTTCAATTCGGGGACCATCGGCTCCCTGGTCAACAGCGGCGTCATCGCCGGAAAGATCGAGAACGCCACCGCCCTCGACCTGACCATCAGCGGCGGGAACGGCGCCACCATCGGCACGCTGACCGGCTCCACGCTGACCAACCAGGGCAGCATCGTCAATACGCTGTCCAACCTGGTGTTCGCCAGCGGGAACCTGCGGCTCAACGACAATATCAATGCCACCGGCCACACGGTGGTCAACAGCGGCGCCTCGCTCGCGCTCGATTCCATCGTCAGCATCACCGGGGCTTACAGCCAGACGGGGGGTACCCTGCTCATCTCCCCCACCCTGGGCGGTCTGGTGGCCAGCGGCGCCGCCAACCTCTCCGGCGGCACGGTGTTGTCCACCTTCTCGAACACCGGCAACTATCTGCAGGGGACCTATACCCTGGTCAGCGGCTCCAGCCTGAATTTGAGCGGCGCCACCGTATCGATCAACAGCATCGCGGGCTTGTACGACAGCAGCAGCATCGTCGGCAACAGGCTGCTGCTGTCGCTGACCAACGACTATATCGGGGGCACGCTGACGACGCTGAGCAACGCCGCCACCATCACCGGCGCCAGCACCGGTCTTTATGTCGCCACCACTGGCCGCATCGGCACGCTGACCAACAGTGGCACCCTGGGCGGCGGGCAGTTCGGCATCAACAACCGCGGCACCATCGGCACGCTGGTGAATTCCGGCCGGATCACCAACAGTAGTTTCACCGCCCTGTGGAATCAGGGCAGCATCGGCCAACTGGCCAATAGCGGCACCATCGTCAATAGCAGTTGGGCCATTCTGAACAGCGGCACCATCGCCACGCTGACCAACAGCGGCATCATCAGCGGGGCCGGCAACGCCATTCAGAACAATGGCGTCATCACCCTGGTCAACAACAGCGGCACCATGTCCGGCGGCAGCAACGCCATTGCCGGCACCATCGCCACCATCGTCAACAGCGGTCTGATCCTCGGCAACATCAACAAGAATGGCGGCGGCAGCATCTCCACCATCATCGGCGGCAGCGCCGGCACCGTCGGCACCTTCACCGGCTTCAGCGGCGGCAGCCAGGGCACCATCGGGGCCAGCGGCAATCTGGTGTTCGCCTCCGGCGCCTTGTTGCTGAACGACACCATTACCGCCGTGGGCATTGCCGCCAGCAGCCTGACCGTCAGCAATACCGGTGCCGATATCACCCTGTCCAACCCGGTGAGCATCATCGGCAATTACAGCCAAAGCGCCGGCACGTTGTCATTGGGCAGTACCGGCGAACTGGTGGTCAGCCAGGCGGTCAGCATCACCGGCGGAACCGTCGCCGTCCCGTTGTCGGCGACCGGCAATTATTTGGCGGGCTCCACCGGCCGCACGCTGGTGTCCGGCGGGATCGGGTCCCGCTATGGCGGCGCTTTCGTCAGTTCCGGCGTCACCGGCCTTGATCTCGGCGGCGTCGCGACGGGGACCAATCTGCTTCTGAGCTACGCCAACGACTATGTCGGCGGCACGCTGGCGTCACTGAACAACACGGGATCGATCAGCGGGAGCAATTACGGCCTCTATGTGGCCGCGACCGGTGTCCTCGGCACGCTGACCAACAGCGGCACCTTGTCGGGCAACCTTTATGCCGTCGACGCTGTGGGCAGCCTCGGCACCATCGCCAATAGCGGATTGATCGCGGGCAACATCTCTTCCAGCGGCGATCTGATCATCGTCGGTGGGACGGGCAGTACCGTCGGCACCCTGACCGGTGCCGCCGGCGGTCTCGGCACCATAACGGCGACCGGCCTCGCCTTCACCTCGGGCGCCCTGCTGTTGAACGACAATATCACGGTCGGCTCCGGGACCGTGGTCAACAGCGGCGCCTCGGTCCAGCTCAACACCATCGTCAGCATCAGCGGCAATTACGGTCAATCCGCCGGTACGCTGACGGTGCTCAATGCCGGCGAACTGGTGGTCAGCGGCGCGCTCGACATCGGCGGCGGGACGGTGGTTTTGGACCCCTCCAGCGAAATCCTGGTCGGCGGCCTGATCACCATCACCGCCAGCACGGTGGTGGCGGCGCTGTCCAGCACCGGCAATTATCTGGCCAACGGCGCCGGCCAGACCTTGATCAGCGGCGGAGTGGGGTCGTCGTACTCGGGGATCACCCTTTCTTCGAGCATGACCGGCCTCGCGGTGCAAAGCACCAACACCGGCAACAGCCTGGTGGTTCGTTATCTGAACGACTATGTCGGCGGCTCGCTGGCCAGCCTTTCCAATACCGGGTCGATCACGGGAAGCAGCTATGGCGTCTATGTGGCGTCTTCCGGCAGTATCGGGACTCTCACCAACAGCGGCACCATTTCCGGCACCACCTTCGCCATCGAAAATCTGGGCAACATCGGTCTTATCGCCGATAGCGGGCTGATCGCCGGAGACATCCATTCGTCCGGCGCCCTGACCATTGCGGGGGGAACGGGCGGTTCCGTCGGCACTCTGAGCGGAACCTCGGGTAACCGCGGCACCATCAACGCCTCCGGGGTGACCTTCGTCCCCGGAAATCTGCTGCTCGACGACGATATCATCGCCAACGGCGGCAGCGGGCTGGTCACCAACAGCGGCAGCGTGCAGGTCAACCGGCCGGTGAGCATTTCCGGCAACTATGTGCAGACCTCGTCCGGCAGGCTGGTGGTGGGGGTGGCCTCGACCAGCAGTTACGGACAGTTGACGGTTTCCGGCTCGGCCAGCCTGTCGGGGGCGGTGACCATCGTCGCCATCAGCGCGGGGACGATCAGCAAGGGCGATACCTTCAGTATCGTTTCGGCGGGAACGCTGTCGGCCAGCAATCTGGCGGTCGGCGTTTCCGGCGAGGGCAATAGTTACAGCATCGTCGGCAACGAACTGGTGGTCACCGTGGGGGCGACCACCGTTACCTCGTCGTCGGCCTGGACGGACAAGGCGGCGGCGGCGGGGGGCGGCGCGACTCCGGTCGGCCCTGTTCTCGATAGGCTGTCCACGATGACCGCCTTTCAACCACTGCTGACCAGCCTGGCGGCGTTGCCCGTCGCCTCCCAGGGTCATGCCTTGAAGCAGTTGGGGGTGGCGCAGATCGTGCCGCAGGTCGGCGCGACCGCCGTTCTGACGTCGCCCACCACCGCGGTGATCGAACAGCATCAGCTCTTGCTGTCGGACAGCGGGGCCGAGGCCGGCCGGGCGGCGGGTTCGGATGGCGGGCAGAAGGCCTTGTGGGGTCAGGTGCTGGGCGGCACGGCGACGCGGGACGGCGGCTATGCGTCGACGTCCTACGGAGTGCTGCTGGGCGGCGATCTGACGCTGGGCGAAAACGGGACGGGCGGTCTGGCGGCGAGTTGGCTGCGCAGCAATGCCAAGGGCAAGGGTGATGGATCGGGCAACCGGACGACGGCGGACAGCTATCAACTGGCGGCCTACGGCGCGTGGCGGCCGCAAGGGGGGGCGGCGTTCCTGACCGGGCTGGCGGCTGTCGGCCAGAACCAGTTCGACCAGAAGCGTGCCATCGATTTCCTGGGCCAGACGGCGAAAGCCTCCTACGACGGCCAGCACTATCAGGCGAAGCTGGGGGCGGGCTACGACGTCGCCTTGCGGAACGTTCCCTTGGTCGGCCTGGCCACGGCGACGCCCTTGGCCAGCCTGCAATATGTGCGGAGCGAACTCTCGGGCTACAGCGAAAGCGGTGCCGGCGTGGCCGATCTGACGGTGAAGTCGAAGGGATTCGACTCGGTGGAAAGCGAGTTCGGCGGCCGCCTGGCGACCCGTTTTACTCTGCCCTGGGTGATGCTGGCCACCGACATCCAGGCCGGCTGGGTTCATTCCTATACCAACAGCCCGGTGGCGGTCTCGGCGACGATGGGCGGGGTTTCCTTCGTCACGCGGAGCGATCGTCCGGCGGCGGACGGCGCCCGCATCGTGTTGGGGGCGAGCCTGGAGAAGACGGACGATCTGTCGATCCGCGTCGAATATGACGGCGACTACCGCGAGGATTACCGCAGCCACACCGGGCTCTTGCGGATCCGTCAGGCCTTCTGATCTCCGAGCGGGGTGAGTGGGGTGGGACCATCACCCCGTCCCTCTTACAGGTGCCCGAAACCGTGGATCGACGGCGGCGGCCCATTGCATTATCTTGCGCCCTCGTGACCCTTTTCGATTCAGACACCATCCGCGCCTCCTTTTCACGACCGGCCGTCATCCTGTCGATCGTGCTGCATATTCTGCTGGTCTATGTCCTGCTGAACGAGGAGTTGCTGTGGGCCAAGCTCCGGCTTGCGGCCGAGTTGCCGCAGATGGAGGTGGAACTGGTCCCCGAACCGCCGAAGCCCCAGCCGCCCAAACCACCGCCAGCCCCGAAGCCCGAGGAAGCCAAGCCGGAACCGCCGAAGCCACAGGCCGCTGAACCGCCGCCGAAGCCGGCGCCCGAGCCCCCCCCTCAGCCCGCACCGCAGCGGGCGGCGCCCCTGACGCCTCCGCAGTTGGTTCCCGGACGCCTGGCGGAACGTTCCTCCATTCCACATCCCGCCTCCCGCAATGGGGCGGGGGGAACCGAGCATGCCCCGGTCATGTCCACCGGGCCGGGGATCACCCTGGTGCCGAAAGAACAGGCCAAGGAGGGCAAACACGGCTCGATCGGTCCGGAAGGCCCCGAACTGACGCAAAGCGAACAAGACGTCGTCCTTGCACAGATCCTGAAATATTGGCATGTCGACTTCCATTCCCCGGAAGCCCACGGCCTGGTGTTGCAGGGAACTTTCTATATCCAGGCAGACGGCACCCTGATGTCGCCGGTCAACAAGAACGATCCCTGGGATCCGGGTGCGGTGGTCGAGGGCTATCGTAACCTGGGTCCGCCCGGCACGTCCTATCGCCGGGACGCGATCGACGGCTTTCTGCTGGCTCTGCGTCTGTGTCAGCCCCTGCAACTGCCCTCCGGAAAGGGTCCCTGGCCCCGGAGGATCGTCATCCGTTTCGCCTTCGATTCTTTATGAGCCGTCGATTTGACCTGCCGCCTCGCCGATCGGGTGGACAGGGCCGCGCGGCTTGCGGATCGAATCGATGAAGGCCTGCATCTCGCGGCTGGGCGGCGGCGTGGCGAGGCTGACCGAGAGGGTGACGAGGAAGGCCGCCGGAATGCCGAAAAGGCCCGCCGCGATGGTTCTGACACCCAGAACGGGCGAGATCCATCCGGCCTGCACCGCCAGGATATAAGCCAGGCAGACGCTCCAGCCCGCCGCCATGCCGGCGACGGCGCCCCGGGCCGTGGCGCGTTTCCACCAGATGCCCAGGACCAGGGCCGGAAACAGTCCCGAGGCGGCCAGGGAAAAAGCCCAGCCGACAACGGTGACGATGCCTGCCGGGCGCGTGCTGGCCATCCAGGCGGCGAGGATCGCCGCCACGATCATGCCCAGGCGGCAAACGCTCAGACGGCGGCGCGGACTGGAATCCGGGGCCAGCAGGCGATGATAGATGTCGTGCGACAACGCCTTGCCGATCGACAGCAGCAGTCCATCGGCTGAAGACATGGCGGCGGCCAATCCCCCGGCGGCCACCACCGCGCCGACGACGAAAGGCAGTCCGGCGATTTCCGGAATGGCGAGGACCAGGGCGTCGGGATCGATGTGGATCTGCGTCAGCTCCGGGGAGCCCGCGGCGGCGCCGGCGGAGATCAGTCCGACGCGGCTCCATTCGGCCAGCCAGGCGGCATCGCCGGCCAGTCTGCCGTCGGCGAGCCGCTGGAGGATCTCCAGCTTGGCGAAGGCCGCATAGGCCGGGGCCGCGCTATAGAGCAGGAAGATGAACAGCAGGCTCCAGGCGACGCTGATCCGCGCCTCGCGGACCGAGGGTGTCCTGAAGAAACGGGCCAGTACATGGGGCAGCGACGCGGTGCCCAGCATCAGGCAGATCGTCACGCCGAAGAAGTTGATCCCGTCGACGATGCCGGTAGGGCTCAAGATTTCGGACGGAGCGCCGAGTTGCGTGGTCAGTCCGGCGACGCGCTGCAAGGCCTGGCCATACATGATTTGCGGGAAGGGCACGCCGGTGGCCCTTACCGACAGGATGACGACGGGCAGCAGATAGGCGGCGATAACCACCAGATACTGGGCGACCTGGGTCCAGATCAGCGTTCGCATGCCGCCTTGCATCGAGCAAAGAAGAATGCCGGCCAGACCGACGAACACCGCCGCCCGGAAGTCCAGTCCCAGGAAACGGGCGGCGATGATGCCGGTACCGTAAAGCTGGGCCACCACGTAAAGGAAGGAGGCCGACATCAGAACCAGGGTGCCGACCATCCGGGCGGGGGTGCCGCCGTAGCGGGCGCTCAGGAAATCGGGGACGGTGAACTGACCGAACTTTCGCAAGTAAGGCGCCAGCAGGACGGCGACCAGGACATAGCCGCCGCTCCAGCCCAAAAGGAAGGCCAAGCCGTCGTAACCGGCCGCATAGATGGCGCCGGCCAGCCCGATGAAGGAGGCGGCGCTCATCCAGTCGGCCGCCGTCGCCATGCCGGTGTAGAGGGCCGGAACGGATTGGCCGGCCCCGTAATGGTCGGCGTTCCGGGCGCTTCGTCCGAGCGTGCCCATCGACGCGTAGAAGGCCACCGTCAGAAGCACGAAGGCGATGCCGATGGTCCGGTCGGACACTCCGGCGAGGCTCAACAGCGCCAGGACCGCCGCGCACAACAGGCAGCCGCCCGTATAGATGACGAAGACGCGCCCCATGTTCTGCGTGAAGTCGCCCTTCAGCATGAGGGGCCTCAATCCTCAGCCATGTGGAAATCTTCGTCGATGCGGTTCTGCCGTCCGGCATACCAGAAGATCAGGACGACGAAGCCGATCAGCACGCCCTGCGCGCTCAGCAGATAGCCCAGGGGAAAGCCGAAAAGCACCAGATCGTTCAGAATCGGTGCGAAAAGCGGAACGCCGAACCCCAGGCAGGCCCAGAGCAGCAACACGAGACGCATCAACTGCGACGTTTTGTCCCAATATCGCCGGCTGATGTCCGGCCCTTCGGAATCGTTGGCCACGCACCCTCCCGGTCCCATTGCGGGCGATTGTGCTTTTCCCCAGTCTGCGGTTGAAAAGCGAAAAATACAACCACCGGTATTGGGGCTGCGGGACAACGAATCCAGGTGAACAGACGGTTGCCGCCGCCAATTTCACTGGCCACCTCGCTCCAAAGAGACGTCATACCCGCGTTCGTCACACGGCGGTCCAACACGGATTTTGCCCTCAATATATGGGAAAATTCATACACTTTTGTTCAATTATAAATCGTCATGCCCGGACTTGATCCGGGCATCCACGTGCCCGCTTCAAATGATGTCGGCCGATCCATGCAATCATGGATTGCCGGATCAAGTCCGGCAATGACGGTTTTTGGTTGCAGTCACCCCTCAAATGCGGGCGACGCCCAAACTGTGCCGGACAGCCGTGGGTCAAGCCCGGCAATGACGATTTTGGATTGTGACCACCACTCAAGCACGGCCATGACGCCAATGTCGACAAGATCGAAACCTGAGTTCGGAACACCGACCGCCTGTGGCACTTCGATCCCATCTGTGCTCATCTGCGTTCATCGGTGCTGATCTGTGTTCCCTTTGATCGATTCCTGCGGGCTCTCGCGGAGCCAATCGGGCCGCTTCCGAAGGTCCGGTTCGGACCGGGGCCTTGTCCACAGGAGCGCCGATAAACACAGATGAACTCAGATAGGAGCAAATAATCACGGCAACGAGATGATTACCCTTCGCTCTCCCAAACTCCGCCGCCATGGGCGCGATAGAGCAGGCGGCGGCGGTCTTCGGCGGATTCCGTGGCGGCCAGGGCGAAGATTTCCTCGTGGCGGGGCGACAGGGCGCAGGCCGGATCGGTGTTTTCCGCCTCGCCGGTCAGGGCGAAGGCCTGGCAGCGGCAGCCGCCCCGGTCGATCTCGCGGTATTCGCAGTTCCGGCAGGGAGCGCGCATCCAATCGACGCCCCGGTAGCGGTTGAGCGCCGGAGAATGCCGCCAGATCCAGGCGAGCGGGTGGTCCCGGACGGAGTCGAACGAGAGCCCGGTGATGCTTGCCGCCGCATGGCAGGGCAGCACCTTGCCGTCCGGGGAGATATTGAAGAAGCGTTGCCCCCAGCCCCCCATGCATTGCTTCGGGCGCCGGGCGTAGTAGTCCGGGATGACGTAGTCGATGACGAGGATACCCTTGAGGCGCCGAATCGCCTCCTCGACGATTTCGGTGGCCCGTTCAAGCTGGTCGAGGGTGGGGATCAGCGCGGCGCGGTTTTTCAGCGCCCAGCCGTAATATTGGACATGCGCCACCTCAAGGCGCCCGGCGCCCAGGTCCACGGCGAGATCGATCATCTCCGGCAGTTGGTCGAGATTTTGGCGATGCATGACGGCGTTCACGGTGAGCGGCAAGTCCGCCTCGCGGATCTGCCGGGCAGCCTCCAGTTTCCGTAAGTGTGCTCCCGGCATGCCGGCGATGCGGTCGGCCTCCTCCTCCTCCCGGCTGCCCTGAAAGCTGATCTGGACATGGTTGAGCCCCGCCTCGGCGAGGGCCGCGACCTTGGTGGCATCCAGCAGAACGGCCGAGGTGATGAGGTTGGTATAGAGACCCGCCTGGCCGGCGTGGCGCACCAGCTCGACCAGATCCTTGCGGATGAGCGGTTCGCCACCGGAGAAATGCAATTGCAGGACGCCGATTTCCGGAAGCTCGTCGATCACCCGCCGCCAGTCTTCGGTCGATAATTCGTCGCTGGCCCGGCTCAGGGCGAGAGGGTTGGAGCAGTAGGGGCATCGCAATGGGCAGCGATGCGTCATTTCGGCAAGCACCGCCATCGGCATTTCGGGATGAGGCGTCGTTTCCTCGCGGGAGGAGGTGTCGATAAGCTCGCTCATTCACCCTCTCCACCGAGGTCGAGCAGGAAGCCCTGGTCGGCGAGATCCTGCAACAAGGCGATGACGTCGGTGGCGATGACGGCGCGGTCGCCTTGATATTTGAAGGTCAGCCGATCGATGATCGTCTCGACCGTGATCTCGCCGTCGGCCAGTCGCAAAATCTCGATGGCCGTTTCATCGGGCAACAGCACCCGTTCGGGAACCAGGATCACCCAGCGCTGCCGAACCGCGTCGAAGCGCAGGCGCGCGTGGCGGGGCAGCACCGGCCGGCTCGTCAGGGCGATGCCGGTCGGGCGCCGGACGACCGTCGCGGGCATCAGGTCTCCTCCGGCACGAAGGCGCCCGGCGGCACCTGTCCGGTGACGTAAGCATGGTGGAGCCCGTCCAACTGCGCCCAGAGGACGTTGGTCTTGAAAACCAGGGCCTCGCAGACGGCGGCGCGGTCCTCCGGGGTGCGTGCCCGGGCGCGGACGAAACGAAGGGCGAAGTCGGCGTCGCGCGGCGCCTGATGCAGTCTTGTCCGGAAATAGGTCATGATCTCCGGATGGATGAAGTCGTAATGCGCCAGCATGCCGTCGATGCGCTGCCGGTGGATGCCGGGCGCGAACAATTCGGTCAGTGAGGAGGCCACGGCTTCGAGGGGAGAACGTTCGCGGACGAAGGCGACATAGGCATCGACGGCGAAGCGGGTGATGGGCAGAATCCGCGCGGTCGAGGTGACCAGATCGCGGGAGAGGCCCAGGCCGTCGGTCAGTTTGAGCCAACGCTCGATGCCTCCCTCCTGGCCGTCCTCTCCGTCCCGTCCGTCGCTCCCGTCATGGTCGTCCAGCCGGTGGCGCCATTCGCGGCGGATGTCGCGGTCACGGAAACGCGAGATGACGATGGCGTCCTTGATCGGGATGGAGGACTGGTAATAGTAGCGGTTCAGCGCCCAGGCCTGGACTTGGCCCTTCGAGAGTTTTCCCGAGTGCAGCAGGGTGTGGAAGGGGTGCAGGCTGTGGTAGCGGGTGGCGCCGATCTCGCGAAGCCGCTCCTCCATCTCGTCGGCGCTGTTCAACTGGTCGGGGTCCACCGCATCCGCCAGCGCATGCATCATCGTCATAGCGTGATCTCCGTTCCGTCATCGAGGATTTCCCACCCGGATTGCCGCAGCTGGCGCCTTTCCGGCGCGTCGGCGACCCACGCCGGATTGGAGTTGTTGATGTGCAGATAGATCTTGCGGCGCACGTCGAGGGAACGAAGCGCCGCGATCGAGCCCTCCTCGCCGGACATGCTGAGATGGCCCATGCGCAGGCCGGTCTTCTCGCCCAGGCCCAGATGGATCATCTCGTCATCCCGCCACAGGGTGCCGTCGAAGAAGACCAGGGGGGCGCCGGTGATCCGCCGGGCCAGTGCCGGGGTCATTCGGGCGCAGGCGGTCAGGACGAAAAAATGCGCCCCGCTGGTGCGATGGCGAATGTGCAGGCCCAGGGTATCGCCATTTTCCAACCCGCCGGGGCGATGGTTTTCCTCGGTTTCCAGATAGAGCGGCACTTTGCCGGGCACGGTGAATGCCGTGATTTCCAGCGCCGACGGCCGGCCATCGGGATGGCGTGGAATGAAGGGGGCATCGGGTTCGATGGCGTGCCGCGCCACGCGGTCTTCCGCCAGAACATTGAAAATGCTGTTCTCGCGCAGGACGGCCAAAACCCGGTCATGGGCGTAGATGGAAAAGGGCGAGCCTTCCCGCAGGGTCAAGAGGCCGGCGATGGCGTCGATATCACCGTTGGTAAGGATTACGCCGGCCAGGGGACTGTCGCGCAGGCCTCGACGCGGATGGAGCCGCGGATTGTCGATGATCTGCTGGCGCAGGTCGGGAGAGGCATTGATGACGAACCAATTCTCGTCGTCGCCGCTGACCGCCAGTGAAGCCTGGGTGGAAGAGGAGATCATCGGATCCTTGGCGCGAGCCCGCCGGCAGATCTCGCAGTTGCAGTTCCATTGCGGAACGCCACCTCCCGCCGCGACGCCCAGGATCAGAATGTGAAGCATGCCTCAGTCTCCCGAACGTTGCGGCGGAAGGCCTTAATACCGGCTCTCGGTGATCGGACCCGATCACCGAGCCCTCAATCGCCGGGCGGGTTTCTCCGAAACCCTTGGCTTCGCGCCAACGATGGCGCGGGCCCTCAATGGGCCAGACCAAGTCTCGATGAGGCATCCTCATCGAGACTTGGTATTGCGGCTATTTGCGGGCGGCGGAGTAGTACATGTTGATTTCCATGCCGACGCAGACGACGGCGATCTTCGGTGTTTTCCAGGTCATGGTTTCCTCCGGATCTTCAGTGACCGGCGCCGGGAGCGACGCCGGTCAGGAAAACACTATGGATAAACATATGTTTTTAAAATCTATGTGTTCCATTCAATATTTGAATAATAATGATATGCGAAAGTACTATCCGGCGATGCGTTCGTCCCGTCTTGCCGCGGCCTGCCGGATGAAGGGGGGCATGGGAAGGATTTTGGGCAGGCGGACGGTGCCCGCAGTTTCCTGCAGGATGTGCAGGAACGTCTTGTAGGGATCGACCCGGCAATATTGCGCCGGCACCAGCGCCACCATCTGCCGGTCGGGCTGGTCGGTGGCGTAGAGATCGATACCGGACGGTCCGCCGTTGCGGTCGTGGGCGGCCAGGGCCGGAATCAGGCAGACGCCGAGGCCGGCGCGGACCATGCTGAGCGCCACTTCATAGCTGCGGCACTGGGCGATCTGCCGGTGGTGGGGCAGCACCTGTTGATACCACTGCGCCACCGTTTGGGTGTGCTGGGTGCCGAAATTGAACTGGATGGAGCTATTCAGGATCTTGCGATCGGGCGGCGGCAGGTCCCGCCCGGGATCGCCGATCGCCGAGAGTTTGAGATGACTGGGGACGGCGAAAACGTAAGGATCCGACATCACCGGAATCTGGATGAAGGACAGGCTGCTTTGGGCGACCGAGTTGGCGGCGATCAGTCCGATATTGACGGATCGGCCGTAGAGCAGTTCCAACGCCTCGGCGGGGGCCACCTCGTGGATATCGAATTCCATTTCGGCGAATGTCTCGGCGAGGCGCGCGATGGCCTCGGGCATCAGGACGCGGATGATCGAATTCAATCCGGCCAGGCGGATGATGCCCCGGTGACCTGAGGAAAATTCCCGCAAGCCGGCCTCGACCGAATCGAAATCGTTGAGAATCATCTGTGCCTGGCGGGCCAGGAACTGGCCCGCCTCGGTCAGGGTCATCTGCCCTCCTGTCCGATCGAACAGCCTGGTGCCGACGCTTTCCTCGAGTTTCGACAATTGCTGGGACAGGGTCGGTTGGGCCAATCCCAACTGCTTGCCGGCCCGGGTCATGGTCGCGGCCTGGACGACGGCGCAGAAAATCCGCAATTGGTGCAGCGTCATGGTTCCCATCCCGGCGGTCTTATCGTTGATTGCCTTTAGAGGTTGGGCCGTCGCCGTCCGCCATCAAGCGGTACCACCGGTCCACTTTGGTCTAGTTGCAAAGCTGGAGGAAATATTGTCTGCCGCTCGGTCATCGGTCTGGCATGACCTCGATTTCTTGGCATTGCGGACGACAAAGGGAAGCACAGATGGGACGACCGATGAGCACAGATGGACACAGAGGATGAACGGCTGCCCGTATCCAGCGGACGAAGGACGTTGTTTCGCCTGCGCGAACAGGGGGTATCCGTGTTCATCTGTGCGCATCTGCTTAAAATCTGTGATTTTTCGAACTGGTCCCGGATCCTGCCGTAAAGGACCGTGATTCTGGCCCTTAAGCCAGGATCAGGGAACGGGGGCGATGCGGACGGCGCCGTTCGGGCATTGGTCGTTCGGGGCGGGGGCGCAGGGACGGAAATCGAGGGCCTTTCCCATGCAGAAGCGGATTTCCCTCAAATTCGTTCCTCGCGCTTCGCAATGGACGCTCATCATGGCGCTTTGCAGTCCGGGATTGGCTTCCTGGAACCAGCGTTTCAGATGAACCACGTCGGTGACGATGAGCCCGTCCGGATGCTGTAAGCGGTCGGGTATTTGGACCTTGAGGAAGGCCTGGGAGACCCGGTCGAAATAATCATCCGCCGAGAAACCGCTGCAACGGCCGTGGGTCGCCCATTCGTGCTCGATCAATCCGGCGCTCGGCATGATCGGCATCATCCGCTCGACCAGAGGGGGCGGCAGGGATCCGGCGGGCCGGCATGCCGCCTGGGCCGGTTCCTCCTCCGGCCACAGGCCATGGACGATGAAGCCGTAGGCCGTCCGGCCGCGGCATTGGCTGCGGGCCGTCCGTTCGTGGCCATGGTGGGCGCAGTAGTCGGGCGACCATGACAGGGACAGAAGAAAGGCCGGGCCTTCCTGCCGCCTGGCCCCCTGCTGGGCGTGGGCGCCGCTTAAGGAGAGCAGGCAAAACAGGACGAGCAGGATCAGGCGTCTGGGCATTGCCATATTTCCGGATGACGGAGGGATAACGGGCCAGGGTGTCGCAATCGGGGCGAAATGTCGAGGATGCGGGTTGCTCCCGGACCGCCCCATGGGCTACACCTCCCTCAAGCCTTTGCGATATGTTCGCGCCCGTCCTTATAAGGAGACCTCATGGCCGCCTATCAATATATCTACGTTATGAAGAACCTGACCAAGACCTATCCCGGCGGCCGGGAGATCTTGAAAGGGTTGTATCTGTCCTTCCTGCCGGGGGCGAAGATCGGCGTGCTGGGCGGAAATGGCGCCGGCAAGTCGACCCTTTTGAAGATCATGGCCGGGATCGACAAGGAATATGGCGGTGAAGCCTGGGCGGCCGAGGGGGTCAAGGTCGGCTATCTGCCGCAGGAACCGCAGCTCGATCCCGCCAAGGACGTGCTGGGCAATGTGATGGAAGGCGTGGGCGAGACCAAGGCGCTGCTCGACCGCTACGACGCCATCGCCGCCCGTTTCGCCGAGGAGCTTTCCGACGACGAGATGAACTCCCTGATCGCCGAACAGGGCGAACTGCAGGAAAAGATCGACCATCTCAACGCCTGGGACCTGCAGCGCAATGTCGAAATCGCCATGGATGCGCTGCGCTGTCCGGCGGCGGATGCCGACGTCAGCAAGCTGTCGGGCGGCGAGAAGCGTCGCGTGGCGCTGTGCCGTCTGCTGCTCAGCCATCCCGATATGCTGCTTCTCGACGAACCGACCAACCATCTGGACGCCGAATCGGTCGCCTGGCTCGAGAAATTCCTTGAGGACTATACCGGCACCGTGGTGATCGTCACCCATGACCGCTATTTCCTCGACAATGTGACCGGCTGGATCCTTGAGCTGGAGCGCGGCCAGGGCATTCCCTACGAGGGCAATTACACCGGATGGCTGGAGCAGAAGGGCCAGCGTCTGGCCCAGGAGGAAAAAGAGGAAAGCGCCCGGCAGCGTGAAATCAAGGAAGAGCTGGAATGGGTCCGCGCCAGCCCCAAGGCGCGCCAGGCGAAGAACAAGGCGCGTATCACCGCCTTTGAAAATCTGGTTGCCGAAGCCGCCGAAAAACAGGCCGGTTCCGCGCAGATCGTGATTCCGCCCGGGCCGCGCCTCGGCGGCTTGGTCTTCGAAGCCGAGCATCTCACCAAAGGTTTCGGCGATCAGTTGCTGATCGACGATTTCAGTTTCCGTCTGCCGCCGGGGGGTATCGTCGGCATCATCGGCCCCAACGGTGCCGGCAAGACCACCTTGTTTCGCATGGTCACCGGGCAGGAGGCGCCCGATTCGGGAAGCTTCAGGGTCGGCGAGACGGTGAAGCTCGGTTATGTCGACCAGTCGCGTGACAGTTTGGCGCCCAACAAGACGGTGTGGGAGGAAATCTCCGACGGGAACGAAGAAATCGAATTGGGTAAACGCAAGATGGCCAGCCGCGCCTATGTCGCCCAGTTCAATTTCAGGGGATCCGATCAGCAGAAGAAAGTCGGTCAACTGTCGGGCGGCGAACGCAACCGCGTGCATCTGGCCAAGATGTTGAAGCAGGGCGCCAACGTCATCCTTCTCGATGAGCCGACCAACGATCTTGACGTCGATACCCTGCGGGCTCTCGAGGAATCGCTGGTCGAATTCCCCGGCTGCGCCGTGGTCATCTCCCATGATCGCTGGTTCCTCGACCGTATCGCCACCCACATCATCGCTTTCGAGGGCGAGAGCCAGGTGGTCTTCTTCGAAGGAAATTACGCCGATTACGAGGCCGACAAGAAACGCCGTCTGGGCGTCGATGCCGACCAGCCGCATCGCATCAAATACAAGCCTCTGCGGCGTTGAGACGTTTCCGCTCATCTCCCCCGGGGCAAGCCCCGGGGGAGATGCGACGAAAAATAAGGGAAGGGCATTTTATCTTGATGGGGGCGCCGGCGTTCCCGCCGGTGTTCCGGTCAAAGCCGGAGTTCAGTGGGACAGGCCGGGTGCTTGTCCCACTTCACCGCTTCCTCTCCGCTCAGCCGGCGGCCTTCAACTGGTCGAGCTTGGTTCGCATGATGGACAGCAGCCCATCGATCTTGCCGCCGTTGGTCTGCATCGCGGATGCGTAATCCGAACGGTAGGTGATGGCCATGCTGACGCCTTCGACGATGATATCGACGATGCGGAAAGATCCGTTGTCGCCCTCCTTGAGGCGCCATTGGACGGGGATCGGCGGACCCTGGTTGCGCAGAATGTGCGAATCAACGCTCCAGTTGCGGTCGCCGTCCTTGGTGGCGCTCAGCGTCTCCAGGCTCTCGCCGTTGTAATCCTGGAAACGTTTGGCCCAGGTCAGAACGGTGATGTCTTCGAACAGCGAGAGGAATTCCTGCTGCTGGTCGGGGGTCGCCACGCGCCAATAACGGGCCAGCACGAAGCGTCCGATTTCCGGAATATCGAAGGAGGAGACGAACAGCTTGCGGAACTGTTCGTCGCGGTCGATTTGCGTGAGCTGATGGTCGGCTACCGTGGAGATGGCTCGTTGGGCCAGCGCGCCGATGAACTTCCTGGCGTTTTCGTCGGTCTGGGCATGACCGTCGGCCGTACCCAGGGTGAGGGCCACCAGAAAGGCGAAGACGCTTCTGAGAAACATGGAACGGGAAATCATCTGTCGATCACTGCTGCGTATCGTCGGTTAACACTGCGGCGGGCAGGGCGCTCATGGCTCCCGGGGCACCGCTCTGTTGGGGATTCCTGGCATTGCCGATGAGGGCTTCCCGCCGCTGCCGGTAAAGGCTGCGAAGGGTCGAATAGTAATCGAGCGACGTCCGTTTGACGTCGTCGAGACTGTCGAGATAAGCCTCGCGCTGCGAAATGGCGGTCAGGCCGAGACGGGTCCAGTAGGCCCAGTGGCGCCCACCGGTCTGCAGATAATAGTCGAGAGGATCAGTGTAGGAATCCGCCACCATGCCGACGGTGTCGCGCGGATTGGAGGGACCGAAGAGGGGAAGGACCAGATAGGGGCCTTCGCCGATTCCCCAGACACCCAGTGTTTCACCGAAATCGGCCGAGTGCCCGGGCAGGCCCATCGGTTCGGCCACGTCCATGATTCCGAGAACGCCGAAGCTTGAGTTCAGCGCGAAGCGGCCGACGGTGCTGCCGGCCATCGTGAAGTTGCCTTGCAGCAGATCGTTCACCAGATAGACCGGCGACTTCAGATTATCGAGGAAGTCGCTGATCCGGTCGCGGCCGAAGGACGGAACGACGGCGCGATAGCCCACGGCGACGGGGCGCAGGAAATAGTCATCGATGCCTTCATTGACCGAAAAGATCACACGATTGGCTGGTTCCAGCGGATCGTTGATCTGGTCGAATTCCGCCTGCGCTTCAGGGTCGTCGGCGGGCGGCGGGGTCGCGCATCCGATCAGCAGGGCGGCGATTGCCGTCACTCCCGCCCGCAACGCGATCTTCTCTAGAATGCTCGACGCCATGTTTTCTTCCGCCAAGTGTCTCTGATGAATTATCCAAGCCGGCCGGTCAAAACGGCCAACCTGTCCTGCGTAGCACAGGCTCGTCCAAAAGACCAGATGCCTCGGTCGGGAATCTCCGGGCGCCGCCACGAAAGTGGTCCGTTAAAGGAGCGATTGCATAAAGACATAAATATATGTTTATATCATCATATGAGCGAAAATGATGGGAGCGGGATGGAGGATGTGTTGGCGGCGATGCGGGCCGCCGCCGAGCCGTCGCGTCTGCGCCTTCTGTCCTTGTGTGCGCAAGGCGCTCTGGCGGTCAGCGAATTGGTCGAAATTCTCGGCCAGAGCCAGCCCGGCGTGTCGCGCCATCTGAAGCTTCTTTGCGATGCCGGCCTTCTGGAGCGTTTCCGCGAGGGGGCCTGGGTCTTTTATCGGCTGGCGTCGCGCGGGGCGGGGGGTGCCCTGGTGCGCCATATCCTCGCCCAGCTATCCGCCTCCGACACCGTGCTGGCGCGCGACAACGCCAGATTGGCCGGCATTCGAGAGGTCAGGGGGCAGGCGGCGGAGGCCTATTTCCGAACCAACGCGGCGCGCTGGGCCGAGTTGCGGTCGTTGCACATCGACGAGCGGGAGGTGGAATGCGCCCTGTTGGCGCTGCTGGGCGACGGGCCCGTCGGCGATCTGCTGGACGTCGGCACCGGAACCGGCCGCATTGTCGAAATGCTGGGGCCGCGGGCGCGGTCGGCGGAAGGGCTCGATGCATCGCGCGAGATGCTTTCGGTGGCCCGCAGCCGGATCGAGGCGGCGGGATTGTCGAATTGCCTCGTCCGTCAGGGCGATATGTATCATCTTCCCTATGATCAGGGTGCCTTCGATCTGGTGACCATTCATCAGGTGCTGCATTTTTCCGAGGATCCCGGCCGGGCGATCGCCGAGGCGGCCCGCGTCCTGCGTCCCGGAGGGCGGGTGGCGATCGTCGATTTCGCGCCCCATTCCCTGGAAAGCCTGCGCAACGAGCACAATCACCGCCGTCTCGGGTTCACCGAGGACGAGGTGGCCGGCTGGTGCCTGGCTGCGGGATTGACCGCGCCCTCGACCCGGAGCTTGCCGGGCAAGCCCCTGACCGTCACACTTTGGCTGGCGGAACGATCTTCCGTCGAGCCCCTTACGTCTCCGACTCTCCCAATTCCCATTCCCGTTCGAAAAGGTGACGCGTGAGCATGGCCGTTTCTTCCGCCTCGGATCCCTCCGATACCCAGATTCCGGTCGCCCAGCCGGCGCCCCATCTGGCCGTGTCCTTCGAATTCTTTCCGCCCAAGACGGAAAAAATGCAGGACGCCCTGTGGGAATGCGTGACCCGGTTGGCGCCGCTTTCCCCCAGCTTCGTTTCGGTGACCTACGGCGCCGGCGGCTCGACGCGGGAGCGCACCCATGACACGGTTACCCGCATCGCCCGTGAGACCGGCCTCAAGCCGGCCGCTCATCTGACCTGCGTGGGGGCGACGCGGGCCGAGGTCGACGAGGTGGCCGGCCGCTATTGGGACGCCGGCATTCGTCACATCGTCGCCCTGCGGGGCGATCCGCCCGAGGGGCAGGGGGAATATCGGCCTCATCCCGATGGTTACGCCTACGCCCTCGATCTGGTCAAAGGCCTGAAGCGGCTGGCCGATTTCGAGATCAGCGTCGCCGCCTACCCCGAGACCCATCCGCAGGCGACGAGCCCCGAGGCCGACCTCGACAATCTGAAACGCAAGGTCGATGCCGGGGCCAGCCGCGCCATCAGCCAGGTCTTCTTCGACGTCGATCTGTTCTTCCGGTTTCGCGACCGGGCGACGGCGGCCGGCATCGCCGTGCCGATCGTTCCCGGTATTTTGCCGGTGACCAATTTCGCCCAGGCGCAGAAATTCTCCGCCGCCTGCGGGGCCAGCATGCCGGCTTGGATGTCCGAACTGTTCGACGGACTGGATGACGATCCCGACACCCGGCGCCTGGTGGCCGCGACGGTGGCGGCCGAACAGTGCCGGGCGCTGGTCGCCGGGGGCATCGACGAACTGCACTTCTACACTTTGAACCGCGCCGACCTTACATATGCGATCTGCCACATCCTGGGGGTCCGGGCGGCAAAGAGCGTTTAATCCGGCGCGACTGATTTTTGACCGGCCGGCCGATGCCGGCGGGACGAACAAAAGAAAAGGTTCAGCATGTCCAATATTCTCGACCATCTGCACGACCGGATCCTGCTTTGCGACGGCGGCATGGGCTCGCAAGTGCAGGGAATGTCCTTGAGCGTCGAGGCGGATTTCCAGGGTCACGAGAACTGCACCGACATCCTGGTGCTGTCCCGCCCCGATCTGGTCCGCGAGATTCACCGGCGCTATTACGCCGTCGGCGCCGACATGGTCGAGACCAACACCTTCGGAGCCAGCCCGCTGACCCTGGGCGAGTTCGGAATTCCCGAGAAGGCGCACGAGATCTGCAAGCGGGCCGGCGAGATCGCCCGCGAGGCGGCGGAGGAATTTTCCGGCGACGGCAGAACCCGTTTCGTCCTGGGCTCGATCGGACCGGGCACCAAGTTGCCGACTTTGGGTCATGTCGACTACGACACCCTGGAACAGTCCCTGCTGGTCCAGGCCGATGGTCTCAACGCCGGTGGCGTCGACGCCTATCTGATCGAAACCTGCCAGGATCCGCTGCAGATCAAGGCGGCGGTCAATGCCGCCAAGCAGGCCAACCGGCGGTCCGGACGCGAGGTCCCGATCTTCGTGCAGGTGACGGTGGAGACCACCGGCACCCTGCTGGTCGGTGCCGATATCGCAGCCGCGGCGACGGTGGTGCAATCCCTCGACGTTCCGTTGCTCGGCCTGAATTGCGCCACCGGTCCGCAGGAGATGAGCGAGCATGTCCGCTGGCTGTCGGCGAACTGGCCGGGATTGATTTCGATCCAGCCCAACGCCGGCCTGCCCGAACTGGTCGACGGCCAGACATCCTATCCCTTGGCGCCGGCCGACCTGGCCCGCTGGCAGGAACGCTTCCTGGACGATGATCGGGTCAATCTGATGGGCGGCTGCTGCGGCACGACGCCGGCCCATATCGCCGCCGTCGACGCCATGCTGCGCCGGCGGGGTGGCGAGGCGCATCGGCCGCGTCCCGTGCGGCGGACGGTGCATTGGGTGCCCTCCGTGGCATCCCTCTACGGCCAGGTTCCCTTGCGCCAGGAAAACGCCTTCCTCTCCATCGGCGAACGCTGCAACGCCAACGGTTCGAAAAAATTCCGCGAATGCCAGGAGCGCGAGGACTGGGACGGCGCCATCGCCATGGGCCGCGAGCAGGTCAAGGAGGGCAGCCACACTCTGGACGTCTGCACCGCCTTCGTCGGACGCGACGAGATCCGCGACATGACCCAGGTGATCAGCCGCATGCGGGGATCCGTCAACGCGCCCCTGGTCATCGATTCCACCGAATTGCCGGTCATTGAGGCGGCGCTGAAGCTTTACGGCGGCAAGGCGATCATCAATTCGATCAATTTCGAGAACGGCGAGGAGGCCGCGGCCCAGCGTCTGGAACTGGCCAGGAAATTCGGCGCGGCGGTGATCGCCCTGACCATCGACGAGGAGGGTATGGCCAAGGATGTCGAGGCCAAGGTGGCCCTGGCCCATCGGCTGCATGACTTCGCGGTGAACCGCCATGGCCTGGCCGCCTCCGACCTGATGTTCGACCCGCTCACCTTCACCATCTGCACCGGCAACGAGGATGACCGCAAGCTGGCCCTGCACACGCTGGACGCCATCGAGCGGATCGCCCGTGAGCTGCCGGAATGCCAGATCATCCTGGGACTATCCAACGTCTCCTTCGGCCTGAAGCCGGCGGCGCGGCACGTTCTCAATTCGGTGTTCCTGGACCATGCCTGCAAGCGGGGCATGACCGGGGCCATCGTTCACGTCAGCAAGATCCTGCCGCTGCACAAGCTGAATGCCGACGAGGTGCGCATTGCCGAGGATCTGATCTTCGACCGCCGGAGCGAGGGCTATGATCCCCTGCAGGCCTTCATCGCCCTGTTCGAGGGCCGCGACGGGCAGGTGGCGGTGAAGAAGGTCCGCGCCGAAGCGGTTGAGGATCGGCTGAAGCAGCGCATCGTCGATGGCGAGCGGACCGGTCTGGAGGCCGACCTGGAGGAGGCCCTGACCCGCTGGAAGCCCCTCGATATCATCAATCAGTTGCTGCTCGACGGCATGAAGGTGGTCGGCGAACTGTTCGGCTCCGGCCAGATGCAGTTGCCCTTCGTCCTGCAATCGGCCGAGACCATGAAGGCGGCGGTGGCCTATCTGGAACCCCTCATGGAAAAGGCCGACGGGCAGCAGAAGGCGACCATCGTTCTGGCCACGGTGAAGGGCGACGTCCACGACATCGGCAAGAATCTGGTCGACATCATTCTGACCAACAACGGCTACCGCGTGGTCAACTTGGGTATCAAGCAGCCGGTCGGCGCCATCATCGCCGCCGCACGCGAGCAAAAGGCCGACGCCATCGGCATGTCGGGCCTGCTGGTCAAGAGCACCGTGGTGATGCGCGAGAACCTGGAGGAGATCACCCGCGAGGGGCTGGAGTTGCCGGTCATCCTGGGCGGCGCCGCGCTCACCCGCAAATATGTCGAGGAGGATTGCGTCGCCGCCTATGGCGCGGGCCGGGTCGCCTATGCTCGCGACGCCTTCGACGGCCTCGACCTGATGGCCAAGGTGGCGGACCGTCGTTTCGACGAGCATCTGTCCGAGGTCAAGGCGCGGCGGCTGCATCGTCCGACCAACGAACGCCGCACGTTGGGGCTGGCGGCGACGCCGACGCGGCCCGTCGATTACGAGGAGATCCATCTGCGCCGCGCTGAACTGGCGCGTCAGGCCGAGGTGCCGACTCCCCCTTTCTGGGGCAGCCGGATCATCGATTCCGTGCCTTTGCAGACACTGGTGACCTATCTCAACGACACCATGCTCTACCAGTTCCAGTGGGGTTACAAAAAGGCCGGGCGATCGCTCGATGATTGGCGGGCCTGGGCCGCCAAGGAGTTGAAGCCGATGGCGGTAGGGCTTCTGAAGCAGTGCGAGAAGGAGGGGATCCTTCGTCCCAAGGCCGCCTACGGTTATTGGAAATGCGCTTCCGAGGGCGATTCCGTCGTGCTCTTCGATCAGGACGGCAAGACCGAGCTCACCCGCTTCTCCTTTCCCCGCCAGTCGGGCGAGGGAGGCTTGTGCATCGCCGATTTCGTCCGCGAAACCGGCGCTGGCGAGCGTGACGTGATCGGACTTCAGGTGGTGACCATGGGGGGCGAGGCCAGCGAGACGGCCCGCCGGTGGTTCGCCGAGAACCGCTACAAGGACTATCTGCATCTGCACGGCCTGTCGGTGGAGATGGCGGAAGCCTTGGCCGAATACGTCCACCGCAGGATTCGGGCCGAACTGGGCTATGGGGCCGAGGACGACCGCGACGTCGATAAGATGCTGCGCCAGAACTATCGCGGCTCGCGCTATTCCTTCGGCTATCCCGCCTGCCCGAATCTCGAGGACCAGAAACAGCTTCTGGCCCTGCTGGGCGCCGATCGCATCGGCATCACCTTGAGCGAGGAATGGCAGTTGGAGCCCGAGCAAAGCACATCGGCCATCGTGCTGCTGCATCCGCAGGCTAAATATTTCTCGGTGTGAGGGAAAATTCCGATGGATCCGGGACTGAAGGGGCGGAAGGCATTGGTCTGCGCGGCGTGTCGCGGGCCGAGCAAGTCGGTGCGCCGGAGTTTTAGGGGGACTATGCCATCGCTTTGATGGGACGGGGCGGCATCACGGCTGTCCGGCAGAGTTTGTGCGTTGCTCGCATTTGAGTGATAGCCGCAACCAAAAACCGTCATTGCCGGACTTGATCTGGCAATCCATGATTGCATAGATCGGCCGACGTCATTTGAAGCGGGCACGTGGATGCCCGTGTCAAGCACACGGCTGACGACCTTTGGTAGATAAACCGGGCGTAATTTTTCCTGAATATCAAGGGCGAAATCCGTGCCGGACAGCCGTGGGGCGGCATGGGCTTCACGGACCGGGAAACGCATCCCAATGGGTGGGAGGACGGTGTTTTTGCGCAGGTTGACTTATGGTCTCATCGGTCTCGCCGGGGGCATCATGGCGTTCGTAACGCTGTCCTTCATGCTGCTCGACCGCTTCGAGCTTGGTCCGCTTCTGGCATGGAGCGCCAGCGCGGTGTTCGGGCGGACGGTGACGGTCGCCGGGCTGCATGTCATCCCGGGAAAGTGGTTGATCGTTGGCGTGGAAGGCGTGCGAGTGGCGAACATTCCCGGCGGTTCTCGGCCGGTGATGGCGGAATTGCGGCAACTGACGGCCGAGGTCGAGACTTTGTCTCTCCTGTGGGGACCTGCCAATGTGCGGCGTCTGGAGATTGACGGCTTCTCTCTTCTGCTCGAATACGCGAAGGACGGCACGCGAAATTGGCGCCGCGGCAAAGCGCCCCCCCGCTCCGCCGAACCAGGGGATCGCAGCTGGGTTCCCTCGTTGCCCGACGTTCGGGTTCGTGCCAGCGAGATCACTTTTCTCACCTCCAGCGGCGCCACGTTGCGGACCCGGCTCGACGATGCGACATTGCTCACGACGGGTCCGGATGCGCCTATGCGGTTGAGCGCCGTCGGGGCCTATCACGAAACGCCGCTCCGACTGGATGCCGACCTGCAATCCATCGCCGTGCTGCGCGACGCGTCAGTTCCTTATGGCGCCGACGTCCGTTTTACCTCCGGCGACACCACGTTAAGATTCACCGGGACGTTGACGCGGCCGCTCGATGTCGATGGAGCCAAAGGCTCGTTGTTCCTGCACGCGCCCACCTTGGGAGCGATTCTGGCGATGGGTGGAGCGAAGAGCGGGGGCAAGACGTCGCTAGAGCTTTCCGGAGCGCTGACCCGAACCGGCGATCTTTGGGTTTTGGCTGAGACCACCGGAAAACTGAACGACAGTGTGCTGATGCCATCTACCATACGGCTGGCGGAAGGCGGTCGTGCCCAGGCTGATGATGTGACGTTCGATCTGGCTTTCGACCGCCTGAACCTGGATCCCCTGCTGGTCGTCGCCATCGCCGAGGGTGACGCAGGCTCTTCGCTCGTGGTCGAACGTCGACCGGATACGCTGCTCGGTGGCCGGGTGAGCGCCCGTACGCTCTCCTTCCGGCGGTACGGGGCGAAGAACATGACATTTTCGGGTTCCATCACTCCAGGACAAATCAAGTTCGATGAACTGGCGATGACGGTTTTCGATGGCCGTTTTCAGGCATCCGGTCAGGCGGAATCGGCCGACCGGGGGGGAGGTCTCAAGGTTCGGGCATCTATGGTCGGTTTGGATCTGCGGCAGCTTCACCGCGCCGGTATTGCCGTGCCGATGCTGGGGCGCTTGGATTGGCAGATCGAGGCCGAGGCGACGGGAGAGACCCTGGCGTCCGCGGCGCGGACAGCGCATGTTTCCGCCGTAATGTGGATGACGGGGGGCGGTCTGTCTCGTGATCTGCTTGAGAAGGCATCGATCGACATCCGCCGGCTGTTCCGGGCACCCAAAGGCATGGTTCCGATCTCTTGTCTGCTCGGCGTGATCGATATGCACGGGGGCATCGGAACCATCTCGCCACTGCGGATCCGCACGAACGATGGAACGATTGCCGGCCAGGGGCGGTTCGATCTTCCCGGAGACCGGATCGATTTGGTGATCGCTAGCCAATCGGCGACGACCAGTGATTTCGCGCTGGATATCCCGTTGCGTATCAGCGGATCGATCATGGAACCGGATGTGGGGTTGGCCTCGGGGGACGGGCTCGCGCCAGCCGACGCCGATCCGCACGATCTTTTGCCCGCGCTCCGTGACGTGGCGCGACGAAACGCCTGTAACGCCCCTCAGTAGACCGCCGCAATTGGTGCCCACCGTCCGGATGAATATACGTGAACTCCGCCGAACTTGTTGCCTGTAATACCGGATCTCGGTGATCGGAACCGATCACCGAGCCCTCAATCGCCGGGCGGGTTTCTCCGAAACCGTTGCTTGGCTTCGCCTCAATTGGCGAGGCTTTGCAGCGACATCTGGAATTCCTCCAGCGGCAGCGGTCGTCCGAAAAGAAATCCTTGGTAGGCATGACAGCCCAAGCCAGAGAGAAAGCCTCGCTGCGCTTCTGTTTCCACGCCCTCGGCGATGACCGACAGGCCCATGGTCTGTCCCAAAGCGACGATAGTCTTGGCAATGGCCGCGTCATTGGCATCCGTGAGCACATCTTTGACGAACGATCTGTCGATCTTCAATTGATCCAAGGGGAGGCGTTTCAGATAGGAAAGCGATGAATAGCCGGTACCGAAATCGTCGAGCGAGAACCTTACGCCACGAGATCGCAGCGCTGTCATCTTGGCGATAACGTCCTCGATATTGTCCACCAATAAGCTTTCGGTCAGTTCCAGTTTGAGCTTTTGCGGATTGGCTCCGGTTTTTTCCAGCGTTGAAAGCGTTTGTTCGATAAAATTCGGTTGCCGGAACTGGAGGGCGCTGACATTGACGGCGAGAACGATATGAGCGGTGTCTTTCCGCGTATCCCAAGTCGCTATCTGGCGACAGGCGGTTTCCAATACCCACTGTCCCAAAGGCAGGATCAGTCCGGTTTCCTCAGCCAGGGGAATGAACTGGCCAGGGGCCACCACGCCGCGCTCGGGATGGTTCCAGCGGATCAAAGCCTCGGCTCCGACAAGATGGCCATGCTCGACCTGTGGCTGATAGTGGAGTGAGAACTGCGCTTTCCCGACCGCTCGGTGAAGATCGTCTTCCATCGCCACGCGGGTATTGATTGCCGCCTGCAGATCTGGAGAAAAAAAACGCAGCGTGTTCCGGCCCGCCACTTTGGCCTGGTACATCGCAATATCGGCCTGCGTCAGCAAGTCATCCGAGTTTTCGTAACGTTTTCCGAACAGAATGACGCCGATGCTGGTCGTACTTCTGTATTCCCGGCCGGAGAGAAGATAGGGTTGGGCGATGGCGTCGAGGATTTTTTTTCCGATATCTTCCGCCTGGGTAGCGGATTCCTCCAGGTTCTCGCTTAAGTCTTCGATCAGTACGATGAATTCGTCTCCTCCCAGTCGCGCGACAGTGTCGGATTCGCGGACATTGCCCATGAGACGCGTGGCGACCTCCTGCAACATCAGATCGCCTATGGCGTGACCGCTGCTATCGTTCAGCGTCTTGAAGTTGTCGAGATCGACGAACAGCAAGGCGCATGTCCGCTTATTGCGGGCGGCGACGGCCAGGGCATGGCCCAATCGGTCGGTCAGAAGCCGCCGGTTGGGCAGATGAGTCAACGGATCGTAGAACGCGAGAGTCTTGATCTCCTCCTCGGCCTTTTTGATATCCGAGATATCCCTTGTGACCGAAAGAATGCAGAGCTCGTCGTCGAGTTCGATCAGCGATGCCGAGATCAATCCCCAAAGCAATTCGCCGTTCTTCTTTCTGAACTGGGCTTCCACGTTTTGGCAGAACAAGGCTTGCCTTAGCGTTTCAATCAAATTCCGCCGATCTTCCGGATTCACCCAGATACTGATGTCCGGCGGCTTGCGCCCGATGACGTCATCGTGGTCAAAACCCATGATATTGACGAAACCGTCATTGACATCGACATAGGTTCCGTCGCTCATCCGATTGATGGCAATGGCGTCCAGGCTGGTCTGGAATACCAGACGATAGCGCGTTTCGCTCGCCTGCAGCGCCGTGACCGACTGCCGGCGCTCGGTCTCGCGGGCGAAATTGTCGAGCGCGAAGCTGATATCCACTGCCATTTCGATCAGCAGCTCGCGCGCCCCTTCGTCGAAGGCGTCCGTCGTATCGGAGTAGATGACAAGGCATCCTGCCGGGATACCGTTCCTATGCAAAGGCAGGGATGCCAGGCCGTGAAAGCCGGCGTTTTTGGCCCGCTCATGCCAGGACTGTGTTGCCGGCCCAACCATAAAATCGCGGACGAGATCCTGATACCATATTGCCTGGTTGTCGCGAATCGACGTCGCGGATGGGGCTCGGGAAAGCGGCTCGGCGAGATCCAATGGAACCGTCAGACCGTCCATATACCCTGTGGTGTCGCCATAAGAGACGATCGGATCAACCCGCTTGCGATCCTTATCCAAAAGGCCGATCCAGGCCATCTTTGCGAACCCATATTCCACCACGCAGCGACAAATCTTCGGAAAGAGATCCGCCTCGTTCGCGCTGTGTACGATCGCCTGGTTGCACTGACTCAATGCCGCATAGAGATTGGCCAGCCGGCGGGATTTGGCCTCGGCCGCCCGAACCCTGACCGACTCCCGATGGATCTTGCCGTTCTCTCGCAGGACCAGCAACGCCTCCTGCATCTGGCCGACTTCATCCCCATAGGTCTTGGGAGGGATTTCGACGGTGAAATCCTGTCTTGCCAGCCGGGTGATCAAGCCGGTCAGCGTCTGGATCGGCCGGCTCACCCGCCGGGTCACCACCAGAAAACCACCCACGGAAAGTGCCAGCGCGGCCAGGAGGACGGCGCCATCCGCCACCAAAATACGGTTGGCGCGCGTGGCATGCTCCCCGGCGCGAGACACCATCTGGTCGAGCGCCACAATGCTCACCGCTGCGACAGCGGCGTTGTTTTCGTTGTAGATCTTCCGCAACCCTTCGGCATCGACGCGTGCCGGCCGCCTTGCGGCGAGCGCGTCGATGAGGGCTTTCATGTCGTCGGCGTAGTGTTCCGTGAAGCTCGTGCCGGCCTTTTCGACGGCCTCGACCAGAGCACGCGGCGCGTCATCGCGGGCGGCCGCTTCCGTGACCTGACGCCAGGCGCCGTCGGCGCGACCCATGTTCTGGTGCCAGACGACCGCTTCGGCATCTGTCATCGCCTGCCCCGCCGAAACAAGCTCCTGTCCTTTGAGTGCGGCAAGCCCGAGATTGAGGCGGGCCGTCCAGGCGGCGTGCTTGACCTCCAGATAGTGATCGATCAGCGGATCGGTCAGTTTGATCGCCGCTTCAAGCGGATCGCTGATAGCCAGATTGGCGTCAAGCATGGATTGGGTCACTTGCGACCAGGTCTGGACGAGAGTGGGGTCGCGTGCGGATTTCGCTTGATGGACGGCGGCGTCGACTTGGGACTGCAAGGTGCCGACGGCCTGGTGGGCGGCTTTCAGCCGTTCCAGTCCCGGGGCTCGTTCGAGCGAGCCGAGGCCCTTGAGCGCCTCGGCATAGCCGGCCTCGTATTCGGCCCGGGCTGCGGCGGCGATCGCATCCGCGTCGCGGCCGATCGGCTCATCTCCCAGCAGGGCGAAGATTTTCGGGCCTCGCTCGTTGCGCAGCCCGGTCAGCGAGCGGAACAACTGTTTGCTGATGACGGTCGAGGTGGCGATTCGCCGTGCGTTCGCGGCCTCGTCATAAGCATTGAGGAGTGCATTGGCGCTCAACCCGGTGACAAGCAATCCCAAGGCGCCAATGACCGAGACAAGAGTGGCACGGATTGTAATGTCGGGAAAATGGAACACTGTCGCACCCTCTGCTGTCGTGTCTCCGGCATCGAATAATCATGCAAAATAATAGGGTGATGATTTTCATAGTATGCACGGTCGCAGAGGATCTCCGTAGTTGATTTTTTTTCGTTACCGATGGCGCCGTCGCCATTCTTGAAGATCCGCTCAGGAGATGGCGAGCCGCCTGAACAGCAAGATTTTCACCGCATCCAAGCAGAAGGCCAGGACGATTGCCGCACCGAATACACATGTCACGATGACTGCCGGCAAAGGCGCCATCAGGACGCCTTGAGTGGCGAGCGTGCCGAACAGGGTGATGTCGAGGATGGACGACGCGATCAGCCAGGAACCGGGCCGGGAACTCCACAAATGCCGGCGCTCGCGCGAGACATAGAAAATTGCCTGACCGCTGTACACCAGGGTGATGACCGTCAGCGTGCGCAACCTGTCGCTATCGAGGCCGAGGACGAAGCGACCGACCGCGAGACTGGCGGTACAGAAAATGAGATCGCAAAATCCCAGGATGATGCCGGCGATGGTGAGGTTGCCGATTCGCCAGACATTGGGGGTCGGCGACGGCCGGACATTGTCCGTTGCCGACGATAGTGCGAAGAAGTCGCCGGCCACCATCATCAGGACCATCAGTAACGGCGTCAGCACGGCGGTTCCGGAGATGACAAGTCCGGCCAGTAGCAAGAGCACCTGAACGACCTTGTGGATGATGGAGCGGAACGTGTAGGTCAGGATTCGCTGGAAGGTCGTGCGTCCCTCCTGCACGGCGGCGACGACGCCACCGAGGCCCTGTTCGGTGAGTACGATGCCGGCTGCCGATTTTGCCACATCGGTTGCCGTAAGGACGGCGATACCCATTTGTGCCTGGCGTAGCGCCGGTGCGTCATTGGCGCCGTCCCCGCACATGCCGACCACATGGCCACCGCGCTGAAACGCCTGGACGAGCGCATATTTGTCCGCAGGCAACACGCCGGCGAAGACGCCGAAGTCTTTGGCACCGATATCGTGGGGTAAGGGCACGGTCGCGCAGATCGGTCCGGTGATTCCGACCGCGTCCGCCACAACTCGGGCCGTCACCGACGAGTCGCCCGTTACCATCACCGTACGCACGCCGAGGTCGTGCAACTGGGTGATGAGTGCCGCCGAGTCCTCGCGTGGCGGATCGCTCAGAGCGATCACGCCGGCAATGCGCAACGGTTCGGCCGGTCCCACCGCGACGACCAGAACGCGGAATCCCTTGGCCTGAAGGTCTTCGACCATCGCCGTCGCGGGTATGGATGGTTCGGTGATCGTCGCGACGGCCGCCAGGGCGCCTTTGACGATCCTCATGGGCCTGCCCTCGGCATCGATGGCCGCGGCCTCCGACATCTTTCGCGCGGGATCGAAAGGCGTGAAGGCGACGAGCTTCCAATGCGCCATGCCGGCCGGCTGGGAGGCTGCTCGGATGGCGCCATCCAAAGGATCTGACCCGCCATCGGAACTTGCCATCGCCGCCATCGCCATGATTTGCGATGCGTCGAAACCCGGCAGAGCGTTACAGGCGGTGACCGCGAGTTCGTTACGCGTCAGCGTCCCTGTCTTGTCGGCGCAGAGAACATCCATTCCAGCAGCCTCGTCGAGTGCCGAAAGGCGGGTCGGTAGAACGCCGCGCCGCGCCACGGCCCGTGCTCCGACCGTCGCCGCGAGGGTGAACATCGACGGAAGCGCCACCGGAATCGAGGCCAGGACAGCAACCAGCACCAACGGCGCGATCTGCGCAAACGGCATCGACAAATACACGGCGTAGGCGATCAACAGGACTGTTACGCCGCCATTGAACAGAGCGAGGTAACTTACCACGCGAAACACCGCCTTCTGCTCGGTGCTCTCGACATGGGCGGCGCGGATGAGCTCGGCGCTGCGACCGAATTTTGTCCGGCTGCCCGTCACGAGGATCTCGGCCGCCGCTTCGCCCCGGCGAATAAGGGCGCCTGCATAAGTCTCGAAGCCGGGGCCGGCTTCGACCGGTGCGGACTCGCCTGTCAATGTCGATTGATCGATGAGGACGGCCCCGGTAAGCAACCGGACATCGGCGGGGACGACGGCGCCGAGCGACAGCTTGACCACATCGCCCCGGACCAGTTCGACTGCCGGGATCGTTTTCCAAATGCCGTCGCGTCGCACCGATGCGGTTATGGCCAGACGGGATTTCAAGGCTTTGAGCGTCGCCTGGGCGCGACCCTCCTGAAAGAATCCCAAGCCCGCATTGAATATCAGGAGGAATGCGATGGCCGACGCCTCGACATATTCGCCGAGCACCAATTGAAGAAAGACCGCCACCTCGAGCATCCATGGAACCGGCGCCCACAACTTCTGCAAGGCCCGATTGATTGGATGCTGGGCCACATCCGGAACGGCATTTGTTCCATCGGTCGCGAGGCGGCGTCCGGCCTCGTCGCCGGTCAATCCCGTCAAGGAATCGGAAGTCGTCGTATTCATTGGTTCATGGTGAACATCGTTCCGCTTCCTCGCCCGTTAATCTCTGCCGTCTTTGCTTTGGACTGGCAGGACCATGAATTGGTTGGCTCCGTGCCGATTGACCAGAATCAGCACATCGCCTTCTCCGGTAGCCGCGCGGAGCTTCTGCATGGCGGCGGCCGGCTGCGCCGTCGGTTGCTTGTCGATGGAAATCACCACATCTCCCGGGAGCAAACCGATGGCGGCGGCGGCGCTATGGACGTCCATGCCGCCGATGACGACACCCTCGACCGATGTCGCCAGATGGAGCTCCCGGCGAAGGTCCGCCGTCAGATCCGCGAACCAAATCCCCATGACTGTCGGCCCCTCGGCCGGATCACCGTTCTGCCTTCCCACGACGGTGTCAAGTTGCTTTGGAGTAGGCGTCTGGGCAACGATCACCTCCAAATTCCGTGTCTTTCCGTCCCGATCGAGCGTTACGAGAAGCTTGTCTCCGATCTTGGCCGTGATGACGAATTTGGAGATGTCATATGGCACCATGACGGTGTGGCCATTGGCCTTTTTGATCACGTCGCCCGTCTGGATGCCTGCCTTGGCGGCCGGACTGTCCGGTGACACCGTATTGACCAGGAGCCCCATCGGCCGCTCGGGATCTATACGTAACGTCCGTGCGATTTCGGGAGAGATCGATTGAAGGCCGATTCCCAGGTATCCATGGTCGGCACGACCGGAATCCCGCAATTTTTGCACAATAACCTTGGCAATGCTGGACGGAATGGCAAAGCCGATACCGATGCTGCCGCCGGTCGGTGAATAGATCGCGGCATTGATACCCACCACGCGGCCGTTGGTATCGAAGGTCGGCCCACCCGAACTGCCACGGTTAATCGGAGCGTCGATCTGCAGAAAGTCGTCGAATGGGCCTTGCTGGAGGTTGCGCCCCAGGGCGGAGACAACTCCGGCGGTTACGGTGCCGCCAAGGCCAAACGGATTGCCGACCGTCATAACCCAGTCGCCTACTTCGACCTTGTCGCTGTCGCCCCATTGCAAGAAAGGCAGATTGCGGTTAACCGAGATCTTCAGAAGGGCAATATCGGTTTTGGGATCACTGCCGACGATTGTGGCCAAGTGTTGGGAGTTATCCGGGAAGATGACTGTGATCTTTGCCGCCCGCGCCACCACGTGGCTGTTCGTCACGATATAGCCCGTCGGATCGATGACGAAGGCCGAGCCGACCGAAATCATCTTTCCCCCCATCGTCGTTTTAACTCCTGGCGACAAAGGCGTTCCGGACGGCGCCCCGCGCTGCTCGAAATAACGCCGCAGGAAGTCGTAAAAATCCGCCGGGTTCCCTTGCTCTACGCCGTCTTCGCCTTGCCGCTCACCATCGGTAGTGGCCGTTTCGGGTGAAATCTCGGCCGAAATATTAACCACGGCAGGCAAAACGCGCTTGACCAGCGGCGACCAGCTCGGCATGGAGCCCATCGGCTTGGCCGGCGCGGACGAAGCGTCTGGCGCATTTTCCGCTTGGACCGGAGCCGACAGCGCGAAACAGGCAACGAAGACAATTGCCGTTCTTCGCAACGTCCGATTCATCGTGATCCCGAGGGCCATTTGATCTCCTCTTGCCACGGATGCCCGCCGATCATGTGGACGTTCACGACATGGCCGCAGGCTCCAACCGGTCTGAATCCGACGGTGACGTCTTCTGAGGGAGGGCGGCGTTGGAAGCTGGTGCAGTCGGATCCGGGGGAAGAAACAGAAGCGGAATGTGTCATTTCAGCGACCGGATTTCGTCGCTCCCAACGAATTCATGGTATGGACGGTGGAGGGCAATTGCCGCAGCCACCAACCCACAGCATATTTCACGGCGATGCGGCGGGGCAGGGCCGGAAACTACTTAGGCTCTGGGACGAAACAATCGCTCCAGAGCCTAAGGGTTTATATGATGCCTGCGCCTCCGGCTTCGGCCAAGCTCATGCGCCGCTCGGGCTTTAGGGCCTGTCGTCAATTACCGGGCCATGGTGCTGATGGCGACGTCATTTAATGCTGAACCTCGTCCGAATGCGTCGCGGTGGCGGACAGAAGGCGATCGATATAGTAATCGATGAAAACCCGCACTTTCGGCTGCAAATTCTGGCGGCTGGCGTAAAGGGCGAACAGGCTCGGCTGCTGTAGCTGGTAATCGTTCAAAATTGGGCGGAGGCTGCCGGATTTCAGTTCCTCGATCACCGTGAATGCCGGAACGATCGTTATCCCTTCGCCCGCGATGGCCGAGGCCATGGCGACGATCGGGGTGTTCACCCGAATGGCGGCGTTGACGCGCGCGGCAGAGGGCACGTCCTCCCGCGAGAACAGAATTTGATCTCTCAGCGCTGCCGACAAAAAAGGCCAGTATATGAATTTGTGGTCGGCCAGTTCGTCCGGTGTCGTGGGTTCCCCCGATTGCCGAAGGTAGCTGGGGGAGGCGACCAGAATATGATCGATTGTCCCGATACGGCGTGCGATCAGCGATGCGGGCGGATCGAGTGTCACCTGAAGAGCCAGATCGAACCCCTCTTCCACGATATTGATGGTCCTGTCGGTAAAATTGATATCGACCTGCACATCGGGAAAGATCCGCCGGAAGTTCACGATCGTGCCGGAAAAGCAAGGGCCGGCAAACCACGCCGGCGCCGTGAAACGCAAAGTGCCCCGTGGCGTTTCCGATAGCATGGCCAATTCGTTGGAGGCATTCCGAACCTCTCTCATGATGCCCGTGCAGCGTTCATAATAGAGACGGCCGGCTTCGGTCAGGCTGATCTGACGGGTCGTCCGGTTGAGCAGGCGCACCCGCAGATGGCTTTCCAACTGCATCAAATGGCGGCTGGCCATCGCGGCCGAAATGTTCTCCCGCTCTGCCGCCGCGGCGAAAGTTCCCGCATCGACCACTTGGCAAAACACCCGCATGCTGGTGAGGAGGTCCATATTCACACCAAAATATTGTGTATAATTATTAAATATACTATTATCTACTAGAATATTGATCAATGCCCTCTATTGCCGAACGATGGCCCCCCACGAAGTTCATCCAGCAAGGGGGCACGATGATTTTTAAGGTCCTTCCGCCGCAGCGACCGCGCCTTGGGGCACGCCCGGTGCTTAGCGGTTTTGTCCTGGCAGCCGCGCTATTGTCCACTCCGGCGGTGGCGCAGACCGCCGCCACCACCGCGCCATCCAGTGAAACGGCCGGCGACGCAGAGAATAAGGACGCGGTCGAAGAGGTGGTGGTCACGGCCCGCCATCGGACCGAAAAGGCCCAGGATGTGCCCATTCCGATGACGGTGCTTAGCGGGGCAAGCCTGGAGGCGGAGGGAATCCACAGTGTCCAGGAGCTTCAGCAGAAGCTGCCCAGCACGAACATTATCGTCAATTCACCGCGCATGAGCAGCTATGCGATCCGCGGCATCGGTGCCAGCACCATCGCCAACGAAGGATTGGAATCCGCGACCGGTCTTTACGTGGATGGCGTCTACCTGGGCAAGACCGGCATGGCCATCTCCGACCTGAACGACATTGACCAGGTGGAAGTCCTGCGTGGACCCCAGGGGACGCTGTTCGGCAAGAACACGACGACCGGCGCCTTCAATTTCACCACCCGCAAGCCGACCTTTACACCGGAAGCAAGTGCCGAGATAACCGGCGGCAGCTACGGCGATGCCGAATTTCGGGGAGCGGCATCTGGTCCCATTTCCGAGGACGTCCTGGCCGGGCGTCTCTCCGTTTACCGCACCGAGCATGAGGGCTATCTGGACGATCCGGCGACCGGAAAGCATCCCAACAGGCGTCTGCGGGAGGGGGTGCGCACTCAGTTGCTGGGAGAGCCCAACGACGATCTGACGTTACGGCTGATAGCCGAATATCATCGGGACAACTATCCGCTGGGCTATGCTCCCACGCTCTATTCGTTGCCGCCGAACGCCACTCTCTACTCCAAGCTGGCCGCCATGCGGGCGGCGGGATACAACGCCCTTCCCATCTCCTCCGATCCCTACAGTTTCAGCACCACGGCCACGCACGCCGGACAGGATACCAATCAGCGGGCGATTTCGCTGCAGGCGGACTGGCAGTTGGGGAAGGGCTACCAGCTCACCTCCATCAGCGCCTACCGCTACTGGGACTTCTCACCGCACAACGATTCCGATTTCATGAACCTGAACGTCATCACATGCTGCGGCATGGGGGACCGCGACGAACAGGTCACCCAGGAAATCCGCCTGGCCTCTCCCAAGGGGGAAGTCGTCGAATCCACTTACGGCCTCTATTATTTCCGACAGACCCAACGCGCCTACATCGACAGCGTTTACGGCAACGATCCGACGCTGATCAGCATTTGGCTCGGCGTTTCCCAATCCGTGGCCGCGAGATATTACGCCGGCAGGGAAACCAGGATCGACAGCAATCTCTCCACAGACAGCTACGCCGGATTTACCCAGCATGACTGGCACGCCACGGATCGACTGACCCTTACGGCCGGCGTCAGGGAAACATTCGAAGCCAAATCGATCGACCTGACACGCAATCTGGGTGGGACCTCGGCCACTCTGCTCGACGTGCAAAGCGTCAGCAAGGATCTCTCGGCGTGGAGTTTGGGCACCAATTTGGCCGCCAATTACAAGCTCTACGACAATTTCAATCTCTATTCGTCCTACGCCAGGGGGGAGAAGTCCGGAACGCTGAGCAATTCGCCAGCCTCCGGAGTCGCGCTGAATGCCGATCAGCTGGTGGTCAAGCCCGAAAAGGCCAACGACGTCGAAGTCGGCTTCAAGAGCCAGTTGCTGGATCGTCAGGTGCAGTTCAACGGCAACCTTTTCTATGCCCTGATCCACGATTACCAGACCAACGTCACCAGCATCGATCCGACAACGGGCGTCGCCGGCTGGCGCCTGGCCAACGCACCCTGGCTTCGTTCGCAAGGCGCCGAACTCGAGGCCAATGCCCAGGTCACCAAGAAACTGAAGATCGCTTTGACCGGCGCCTACAACGATGCCGAATTCCGGTCCTTCCACAGCGCTCCCTGCCCGACCGAAGTATCCAACGCCTCCACCAAGGTCTGCGACTACACGGGTAAATCGCCGATGGGAGTCTCTCGCTGGAACGGAAACGTTTCCGGCTATTACACGGAACATCTCCGAGACGATGTCGATGGCTATATCAACGCCAGCTACACCTATCGTTCCGGATATGCCGGCTCGATCGATTTGTCCCAATACGGTCACATCAGTGGTTACGGGATCACCAACCTGACCGTCGGAACAAAACTGAACGATGGCAAGGTCGACCTCTCCCTTTGGGCGCGCAACCTGTTCAACACGCATTATTACTCGGCAATGGGGCTGACCGTCGCGGGCGCATGGTTCGGTTATGTCGGGGATCCGCTGACTGTCGGCGCCACCGCCAGGATCCATTTCTAGTCCCGTTCATCCTCATGCAAGGAATGAAGTCATGACGTTTCCCAAATTTACGCGCGGCCCGGATCGGCAATCACTTTCCCGGCGCCGCCTGCTCGGCATGCTGGGCGGATCGGCCGGGGCCGCCGCCATAGGAGGATTGGGCTTTTCTGATCTTGCCGGGGCCTTCAGCCCTCCCCATCCCGCATTGCCGGTCATCGGCCCGTCCGATATTTGCAGGGCTTCCGCCGAGGTGCGCCCCGCCGACCAGGACGTTCCGCATTTCGGACCGTTTCCGGACAAACTGACCCCCATCAAGTTTGCCTGGAACGGCAATGCCATATGCCACGCGCCTATCCCATTGGCGTTGAACTCGGGCATTTTTCGCAAATACAACCTGGATGTGGAGTTGATCAGTTACGCCGGATCGACCGACCAGCTTCTGGAATCAATCTCAAGCGGCAAGGCCGACGCGGCCCAAGGCATGGTTCGCCGCTGGCTGAAACCCCTGGAGCAGGGCTTCGACGTGAAGCTGATCGCGGGTATTCATGGCGGTTGCGTCCGCATGCTTGCGTCGAGAGCCGCCGGCATTCAACAGCCGGAGGATCTGCGCGGCAAGACCGTCGGAGTTGCCGAGATCGGCGGCGTGGGCCAGACCATGTTCTCGACCTTGCTCGCCCGAAACGGCGTCGATCCCGACAAGGATGTCCAGTGGCGTGTTTTTCCGCCCAATCTGATGGGGGTGGCCGTCAAGAAAGGAGAAATCCAGGCGATCGCCGATGTCGATCCCAATCTGTGGCTGCTGCAGAAGGCCGACTCGGATCTGGTGGAAATCCTCAACAGCCACAGCGGCCATTACCAGGGACGGGTCTGCTGCGTTCTGGGCGTTGGCACGAAGCTGCTGAAGGAACGCCGGCCGGTCGCCGCCGCCTTGGCCCAGTCGCTCGTCGAAGCGGCGGAATTGACAGCCCGGGACCCGGACGCGGCGGGCGCCGCGTTCGCGCCCTATTCCCCCAACGCGACGGCGGAGGATCTGGCGGGAATTCTGAAGACCATGACCTACCATACGCATCCGGTGAGAGCGGCCCTCACGGAAGACATCATTTTCTATGCCGAGGAAATGAAGGAGCTTTCAATTCTGAAAAACTCGACCGATCCAAAGACATTCGGGGCCCGCATAACCGCCGATATTTCAATCTGAGCATTCGAGGACGTCACGGAAATGAATCTCGTTAGAACGCTGATAGGATTTTTACCTCTCATCCTATTGTCCATGCCGGCAACCTCTTCGCAAGCCGAAGACCTTACGGCGCAGGAATCAAAAAACAAAAATATCGTCATCGATTTCTATAAGAAGGCGATTATCGAAAAGGATTTCGAGGCCGCCAAAAAATATTTCGGCGATCATTATACCCAACATAACCCGCTGGCGCCCGACGGGCCGGACGGCCTGAAGGGACTGGTCCAGATTCTGCGGGAAAAATACCCGAATTCAAAAACCGAGATAAAACGGGTCTTCGTCGACGGCGACTACGTGATTTTGCATGTGCACTCCACTCGGGAACCCGGCGACCGGGGCACTGCCATCGTCGATATTTTCCGGCTTGAAAACGACAAGGTGGTCGAACACTGGGATGTGATCCAGCCTGTCCCGGAAACGGCCGCCAACAAGAACAGCATGTTTTGAGGCGAGGGCTTCACAATGGCTAAAATCGCTTTGATTGGCGCCTCTGGCAATGTCGGCAAGCGCATCCTGGCCGAGTTGACCCGCCGCGGCCATCTCGTCACGGCAATCGCTCGCCACGGAAACGGAATCTCTGCTTCGGGCTCCGTTGCGATCGTTACGGCGGATGTTACCGCCCCGGACCTGGAGCGGACGCTCGTCGGCCATGACGCGGTCATCAGCTCGCTGCGTTTCTCGACAGCCGGCATAAGCCGATTCGTCCCGCCCATCAAAAAGGCGGGTGTCGATCGCTATTTGGTGGTCGGCGGTGCCGGCTCGCTGGAAATCTCGCCTGGTGTCAGGTTGCTGGACGCTCCGAACTTTCCCGGCGAATACCGGGCCGAGGCCTCGGCCGCAGCCGATTTCCTGGAAGCGCTCCGCGGGGAGGCCGACCTTCGATGGTCGTACCTGTCTCCGTCCCTCGAAATTTGTCCCGGCGAGCGGACCTCGCGGTTTCGGTTGGGCGAAGACCGGCTTCTTTCCGATGCCTCCGGACGAAGCTGGATTACCTACGAAGATTTCGCCGTCGCTCTGGTCGACGAACTGGAAACGCCCAAGCACGAGCGTCGTCGTTTTACCGTGGGATACTGAGGTCGCGTAAGGTCTCCCGTCAGCTTTCCTCCCCGTGTTGTCCAATGTTTCGTACAGGTGCGGATACGGCAGTCCGGGGAGGGGCGCCGACGTTCCCGTCCATAAGCGTCCAATACAAATTCCCGGTGATCACACCCGATTACCGGGAATTTGTATTGGGGCGCGTTTTCTTCAGGTTGAATCAGGCTCGTTAGCCTGAACGGGTAATTGGGGCAAAAGGGCGGGCAAAAGCCCTTCTCCCCTCGTGGGAGAAGGGTTGGGATGAGGGGGCATCCCGCTGACAGGCGAAAGAAAACTCTCAGGCGTCGTGCGACTCCCCCCTTCCCCCTCCCGCGAGAGCGGGCCCTGCCATCGATTGCCGACGAATCCCTACCGGCGCGTTCGCGCCGGACGTCCAGTGACGTCCGGACGGCACCAATCCCACGAGGGGCGCTCGGATAAGAAAAATCATGATTGTATCGGAGCTATCGGGATGGAATTGCATGGGGTAGACGCTATTAAAAACGAACATTAACAAAATTAATCATTATAATTATTGTAAAATAAATAATTATTCTATTTTTATTTATATTTTTATTATAAAATTCTTGTTTTATTGTTTAATTTTTTGCTATAAGTATTTCTGTTTGAATATTTACTGCAAGTATATGTTTTTTGAGAGGTTGCGTATGTTGGATGCCAAATCTGGTGTTGAGTATGTCCTGACGGACTATCCGAAACCCGGTCAAACCATAGAGATCGCTCAGGGCATCCACTGGCTGAGCACCCCATTGCCGTTCCGCCTGAGGGCGGTGAACCTTTATTTGCTGGAGGACGACGCGGGATGGGTCATTGTCGATTTCGGCTATTCCAACGATGAGGTGAAAGCCCAATGGGAACAGGTCTGGGCCTCGACGCTGAAGGGAAAGCCGGTGACGCGTCTGATCGCGACCCATTTCCATCCCGATCACATAGGCAACGCCGGCTGGCTGTCCGGGCGATGGAATCTGCCGGTGATGGCGAGCCGGGCCGAGTGGCTGACGGCCAATCGTCTGCTCGGTGGGCCCGGCGTCGAAGACAAGGAGCGAAGCAGGCGGTTCTATCTCGCCAACGGCCTGTCCGAGGATGTCGTCAGGGGCATGGAGCAGGGATATGTCCCCTATTCCCGAGGGGTTTCCCTGGCCGGGGCCTATGAAGGGTTGTCCGACGGGGACCGCCTGCGTATCGGGGGAGACGGATGGAGGGCGATCGCCGGCGGAGGGCATTCTCCGGAACATCTGTCGCTCTATTGCGAGGAGCGGGGCATCCTGATCGCCGGAGACCAGCTTCTGCCGGAGATCACGCCGAACGTCAGCGTCTGGCCGGACGAGCCGGAGGCGGACGCGCTGGGGCTGTTCCTGCGGAGCCTCGATCGGTTCCGCGCCGAATTGCGTCCCGACACGCTGGTTCTGCCGTCCCATCGCCGACCGTTCCGCGGGGCGCTCGCCAGGATCGACGAAATCCGCGACCACCATCGCGACCGCCTGGACGTCATTCTGGAGAAGGCGGCCGAGGGACCCGTCACGGCGGGCGGTATTCTGCCTTTCCTTTTCCCGCAGCATCTCGACGCCTTGCAGACGATGTTCGCGCTGGGCGAGGCCCTGGCCCACCTCAACCGCCTGGCGGCCATGGGGCGCCTTCGCAGGGAGGCCGGGGATGACGGGATCGTACGTTTTCATGCCGGCGTTTCGTCGCGGGGACATTGAGGCGTTACCCCAGATGGCAGGCCGTTCGGTGCCCGCCGCCGATGTCGCGCAAGACCGGTGTCTCTTCCGCGCACAGTCCGAAGGCAAAGGGGCATCGGTGGCGGAATCGGCACCCCGTCGACGGCGGCGGCGGCGAGCCGGGGCGGTCCGGCGTCGATTCGCCGAGAGACGCGGCCAGCAGCAGGCGGGTATAGGGGTGGCGCGGATCGCGCCATAGGTCCTGGTAATCGGCGGTTTCTATGATCCGTCCGGCGAATATCACGAAGATGCGGTCCGCGATGAACCTGACCACTCCCAGATCATGGGAGATGAAGAGGTAGGACAGTCCCTGTTCCCGCCGCAGATCCGACAGCAGATTGAGGATCTGCGCCTGGATGGAGACGTCGAGGGCGGAAACGGGCTCGTCGCAAATGACCAGTTGCGGGTTGAGGATCAGTGCCCGCCCGATCCCCACCCGTTGCCGCTGTCCTCCGGAAAGCTCGTGGGGGCGGCGCTGGAGCATGGCGTTCGGCAAGCCGACGCGGTCGGCGATGTCCTCGATCCGTCTTCGCCGCGAGCGGCGGTCGCGTTCACCGTGGACGATGAGGGGCGTCTCCAGTGTCTGGAAAACGGTTTTCCGCGGATTGAGCGAGGCCAGGCTGTTCTGAAAAACCATCTGGACGCGCCGGCCGTACTCCTTCAGTGACGGGCCGCTCAGCGTCCTTACGTCCGTTCCCCGGTAGCAGACGCTTCCTCCGCCGATTTTCGCAAGGCCGACAATCGTTTTGGCCAAGGTCGACTTTCCGCAGCCGGATTCGCCGATGACGCCGACCGTCTCCCCTTCGTCCACGGTCAGGGACACACCGTCCAGGACGCTTCGCCGCTTCGATCCCAGTCCGTAGGCGACGTGGAGGTCTTCGATCTCAAGGAGGGTATTCATGCGCTTTCCTCCGGATTGGGGTGGAGACATGCCGAGAAATGGTCCCGGGAATCCGTCGTCCCGGGCCATGACAACGTCTTGCCGCATGCGGCTTCCGCTTGATCGCAGCGTGGCGCGAAAGGACAGCCGCTTTGTCCCGCTGCCGAGGCGATGGAACCCGTAATTTCCGGCAACCTGTCGAATCGGTGATGCAGGGGGGTCCCCGCGCCGAGCGAGGAGTGGAGCAATCCCTTTGAATAGGGATGCCGCGGATGAGCGAAAAAGTCGTCGACACCGGCTCTTTCGACGACCCTGCCCGCATACATCACGCAGACCTTGTCGGCGCGTCTGGCGACGATGGAGAGGTCATGGGTGATGAGAAGAAGCGCCATCGACAACTCTCGGCGCAGCCGATCCAGAAGATCGAGGACCTGGACTTGCGTGGTCACGTCGAGCGCCGTCGTCGGTTCGTCGGCGATGAGGAGCCGGGGGGTGCAGGAGATGGCCGTGGCGATGCTTACCCTTTGCCGTAATCCACCGGACAACTGGTGCGGATACTGCCCGTAGCGGCGCAGTGGTTCCGGGACGCCCGCCAGATCGAGCAGTTCCAGGGCCCGCCCCCGGGCCTGGCGTGCCGACAGCGGCAGATGGGTGCGAATCGCCTCTTCCATCTGCGCCCCGATCTGCAGAACCGGGTCGAGTGACGACATGGGGTCCTGCATGACGAGGCCGATGCTCTTTCCTCGGATCTGCCGCAGCCGCCGGGGCGAGGCCCGCGCCAGATCCTCGTCCTCGAACAGGATTTCACCCCTTGCGTGCCGGACTCCTTCCGGCAGCAGGCCCAGGATGGCGAGGGCGCTCAAGGATTTTCCGCACCCCGATTCCCCGACTAGGCTCAGCGTTTCCCCCTTGCCGATCGAAAGCGCCACGCTATCCAGGAGCCGGACACCCGGCCGCTCGACGACCAGGTCCCGGATGACGAGCAGTTCACCTGAGGCCGCCGTCATGGCGCGGCCCTCCGCCTGGGGCTGAGGACTTCGGTCAATCCATCGCTGACGAGGTTGAGGGACAGAACGGTCAGGGCGATGGCGAGCCCGGGAAGAACCGCGAGATACCAGTCGATTCGCAGCGTGTCGCGGGCGGCGCCGATCATGCTGCCCCAACTCACGATATTAGGGTCGCCCATGTCGAGAAACGACAGTCCTGCCTCCATCAGGATGGCATTCGCGACAAGAACGGAAACCGTGGCGATGACCGGGGGCAGGGCATTCGGCAGGATTTCGCCCAGGACGATGCGCGTCGTGCCGTATCCCTGGCAGCGGGCGGCCAGGACGAACTCGGCCTGCCGCAGACTACGCACCTGGGCGCGGACCAGCCTGGCCACCGTTGGCCATCCGGCCAGTCCGATGGCGAGTGAAATGGTCCTGAGCGTCGGTTCGTCGATCGCCACGATGACGACGACCAGCAGGAACGGCGGCATGGTCTGGAACAAGGCGATGACCCGGACCAGCACGGCGTCGATCCAGCCACCGCAATATCCGGCGAGGGTTCCCGCCACCAGGCCGAGCAGCAAACCCACCGCAGCGGCCAGGATGCCGACCTGTAGCGATGCTCGGGCGCCCCAGACCAATCCCGCCGCCACATCCTGGCCCAGCGAGGTGGTGCCCAGCGGAAAGAGACCGCTTTGCCCCGGCCACAGGAGGGGCGTGGTCACCATGTCGGTGGGATCTCCCGGGAACAGCAGCCGCGCGGCGGCGGCCGTGACGACGATGGCTGCGAAAACGGCGCCGCCGACGGTCAGGGAGAGATATCCGGATTCCTTGAAGAAGGCGATCCCGTCCTTGACGGGGGAGCCGAGTTTCCTTGACGCGATCATCGGTCTTTCCATGTCCGCCTATTCGGTAAGAATGCGTGGGTCGAGCCAGCCCAGAAGCACGTCCGCCAGGGCGTTGACGGCGACCACCAGGATGGAGGACAGCAGCAGCACGCCGAGAAGGACGGGAAAGTCCCTCGACAGCAGTGCGTCGAAGGCCAGGCGCCCCATACCTGGCCAGCCGAAGACCGTCTCCACCACAACCGCTCCACCCAGGAGATTGCCCAGATGGATGCCGGCGACTGTCACCACGGGGATCAAGGCGTTTCTGATCGCGTGGCGGCGGATCAGGGTCACCGGATGCAGCCCTTTCGCCCGCGCCGCCAATATGAAGTCCTGCCGCAGGACGTCGATCATGGTGGCGCGCACCAGCCGGGCGTAGACGGCCGTGTAGAATAGGGAGAGCGCCGTCATCGGCATGATCAGGTGGGCCGCCTTGTCGTAAAGGGCGGCCAGTCCGGACAGGCGTGTTCCGATGGTCGCGCTGCCGGCGCTGGGGAACAGCCCCAGCTTGACCGAAAACAGGAGAATCATCATCAGGCCGATCCAGAATCCGGGCGTCGAATAGATCAGCATCAGCAGGCCGGACAACATGCGATCGATCCACCTGCCGGCCAGCGAGGCCATGACGGACCCCAGGAGCAGGCCAAGGACGACCGCAAGGCCAAGGGCTCCGCCCACCAGGAGAAGGGTATCGGGCAGGCGGGCGGCGATGATGTCCGCCACCGGCAGATGATACTGGGTCGAAACGCCCAGGTCGAAATGCGCCAGACGAGACAGGTATGCCGCCAACTGGCCGGACAGCGGCTGGTCGAGGCCGGTTTGCACGCGCAGGGCGGAGATGCTTTCCACCGTCGCCGAGCCCGAGCGCATCGCCAGGACGTCCACCGCGTCACCCGGCAGCAACTGCAGGAACAGGAAATTCAGAATGACGATGCCGAGGATGGTGGGCAGCGCGAAACTTGCGCTGCCGGCGACGACGCGGAGCCACGGGCCGGCTCTTTTCATGACGTGGTCTTTGATCATTTTTCCACCAGATAGGCGTGGGCCAGATTGCCTTCCAGGCCGTCGGCGGTATCGGAATGTCCCTTGAGGCGCCGGTTGGCGATGGTGTACCAGCGCGGCATGACCAGGTTGAGGTCCGGCACCTCATGCAAGATGATGCGTTGAATCTCTCGCCACTGCGCGACCCGGCGGGCCGGATCCGTCTCCACGGCCTGATCCTCCAGCAATTTGTCGACCAGGGGGTTGCCGTAATGGGTCGCGTTGGAGAACGGGACGCCCTTCACATAGTTTTTCGACCAGAACAGCCGCTGGACGCCGATCGCGGGGTCGAAAAGGTTGGAGAGCGAGGCCAGTTGCATGTCGAAGGCCCGATCCGTGTAGACCCGTCTGGCCTGGCTTCCGATATCCTGGCCCCGGGTTTTGACCCAGATCCCCGCGCGGCCCAGCATCACCCGGAGGAAAGCCGCCAGATGATGGAACGTCTCATCGGCCGGATAGTCGAGCGTCAGGCTGAACCGCATTCCGTCGCGATTCCTGGGATATCCGGCATCGTCCAGCAGTTTGGCGGCGGCATCCGGATCGAAGGGATAGGGGCTGGGGGAGGAATCATGGAAGGCGGCCAGTTCGGGCACGATGGGCGAGGGGCAGGCAACCGCCTGACCGAAATAGACGACCTCGGCGATCTTGTCGCGGTCGATCATGTGGGCGATGGCTTGACGAATCTCGATGCGGCCGAGATGGGGATTGTCCAGATTGAATTCGATGCAGGTGATGTTGGGCGGCGAATATGTATATCCGGCGGTCTCGAACTCGAGCGTCGGCAGTTGCCGCAGGCGCTCCACGTCGCGCAAGGGAACCGGCGTCCGATAACCGACGTCGGCCGTGCCCGTCTCGAAGGCCACCGAGCGCTGCTGCGGATCCGATATGACGCGGGCGACGATGCGGTCCAGATAGGGGCGGGGCGGGTCCCAATAGTCCGGGTTACGTTCCAGGATGACGTAGTTTCCGCGCGACCATTCGCCGAATTTGAAAGGACCGGTCCCGATCGGAGAGAGGGCGTTGGGATTGGCCAGGGGATCGCCATCGCGATAGACGTGGTATGGAACGATCGGCGACTCCTCGGCCGAGAGGGCCGGCAGCAGGAATGGCGTCGGCCGGGTCAGGCGCAGGACGACGCTATGGTCGTTGGGTGTGGCGATCTCCGCCAGATTGGCGAAGGTGAGGCGGCCGCGGGGATGGACCTTTTTCAGTGTCCGCAGCGAGAAGGCCACGTCCGCCGAGGTGAAGTCGCGTCCATCATGCCATCTCACTCCGCGGCGCAGGGCGAAGCGATAGGTCAGGCCGTCGGGCGAGACCGTCCAGTCAGTGGCCAATTGTCCCCGCGGTGTCATGCTCCGGTCGAACTCCAGCAGTCCTTCCGTCATTTTCGCGCTGAGGACGAGGCTGGCCGGGTTGAACAGCGACAGCAGGAAGGGGGGCTCGTAGGGCAGAAGAAAGGTCATGGTGCCGCCCCGCCTCGGTTCCCCGTCCGGGATGGAGCCTTGTTCCCCGGCCCGGCCCGCGGATAGGCCGATGGGCAGGGCCGCGGCCGACAGGCCGACGACGAAACGACGCCGGGAGATGTTCGTGCCGAAGGCCATGGCGGTCAATCCATCAATCCGTAGATGTCTTTCGCCGCATCGGGCGAGATGAGCCCCTCGCGCAGATCCTCGCGGACGGCGTCGCGGTTCCTTTCCTTTGGTTCGCCCAGTCCTCCGCCTCCGGGCGAGCGGATCAGGAGACGGTCGCCCGCTGGTATGACATGCAGACCCTTGCCCGCCAGTTTCTCGCCGGAACGCAGCGTCAGGCGGCCGGCCGCGCCGTCCCGGCCGCCGGCGAATCCTTTCGCCGGGAAACGCACGCGTTCGACCGAGGCGTTGAAGAGAAACGGCTGGTCGATGCCGTTCTCCAACTCGATGGTCTGGCCGAGCCCTCCGCGCGTGCGTCCGGCACCGCCGCTGTCTCTGCGGAATTCCTTGCGCCAGACGATGACGGGCGATTGGGTTTCGAAAATTTCGATGGAGCCGCCCCGGACGCCGCTCGGAAATCCGGTTGCCGAAAGGCCGTCGCGGGACGGCAACGCCCCCATGCCGCCGGTCGTCACCACGCCGGCGGTGAATTCGTCTCCGGGAATCTGCCGGGGGGAACGGTAGCCGCGTACATTGAGCCCCCAAAGGACGCCGGCGCTTTCGGCGGGGACGCGCTCGGGGATGGTCTGGCGCAGGCAGCCGAAGACCAGATCCGGCAGCATCAATCCGACGATGTGGCGGCAGGCGACGGGGGCCGGCTTTTGCGCGTTGACGATGGATCCTTCCGGCGCCGAGATGGTGAACGGCGCCAGGGAGCCGGCGTTGTTGGGGATGTTTCTCGAAACGATGCAGGCCAGGCCGAAGCAGGTATAAGCCAGGGTGTAGCAGAGCGGTACGTTGATGTTGCGCCGCACCGTGGCGGACGATCCGGTGAAATCGACATGGATTCCCCGATCGGACACGGTGAGGCTGGCCTGCAGGTGGATGGGGGCCTCGTAGCCGTCCAGGGTCAGGACGTGGTTCCAGGTCCCTTTCGGCAGCCGGCGGATTTCAGTCAATACCGCGTTGCGCGAGGTCTCAAGGATATGTGACGAAAGGCTTTCAAGGTCTTCGAGGCCAAACTCGTCCATCATCCGTTCCAGCCGGCGGCATCCCACCTCGTTGCAGGCGATCAGCGAATAGGTATCCCCCTCCGTATCCACCGGATTGCGCGTGTTGGCGCGAATCATCGCCATCAGGGTGCGATTGACCCGACCCGCCTCGACCAGCTTCAGGATCGGGATGTAGAGCCCTTCCATGAAGACGTCGGCGGAATCGGTGAACTGGTAGACACCCCCGATGTCCATGATATGGCTGGTGCAGGCAAAAAAGGCGCTCAGTCTGCCCCGGTAGAAGAATGGGGTGACCACGGTGAAGTCGTAGGTGTGTCCCGTGCCCAGCCAAGGATCGTTGGTGATCAGAACGTCCCCGGGGGCCAGCGTTTGGGCGGGATGGCGCGCCAGCATATGGCCGACCGCCAGAGCCATCGAATTTACGTGGCCGGGCGTTCCGGTCACGGCCTGCGCCAGCATCCGTCCCGCAAGGTCGAAGACGCCGGCGGAGAGGTCCCCCGATTCCCGGACGATGGAACTGAAAGCGGTGCGCTGTAGCGTCATTGCTTGTTCCTCGACCACCGAGATCAGGCGATTCCACATGATTTGGCGGTCGATCAATCCGGTCTGGTCATGTTGCTCAGTCATCCCCGGCCTCTCCGCTGTCGCGTTCCATGACGATGGAACCGATGATGTCGATATGAGCCCTGAACCGGGTGCTCACGAAGGTCGTCGTTTCATTCTCAAGGACCAGGGAGGGACTGGAGAGCCTGTCGCCGGGACGCAATTGTTCGCGACGATAGGCGGGAAGTTCAATCCATCGGCCCCGGGCCCCGTCGAACATGCGAATCGTCCGGTCGATCGGGGCTTCGCGCGCGACCGGCGCGGCGGCGGCGGCGGCCGGAGCGGGGAGGTCGGGATCGGTCCCCAGATGGACCGACCATCCCACCACCTCGATATCGGCGTCGGGGACGACCTGTCCGAACAGCGCGCGGTAATCCTCCTCGTAGAGCGTGCGGAACAGCTCCGCGTCGGTCGCCTGCAGGCGGCGAACGGGAATTTCAACGGTGATTTCATGCCCCTGGCCGACATAGCGCATGAAAGCGAGCCTTTTTTCCCGTAGCGACGGTGGTGCGACGACGTCTCCGATATGCCCTCGGACTTCCCGCGACATCTGTTCGAGAAGCTCGGAGATGCGATCCGGATTGAAACGCGAAAGGCGCGCGGGAAGACTTTTCACCAGTTCGAAGGACACCGGCGCCCGCAACATGCCGACGGCGGATCCCACCCCGGCGAGTGGCGGTACGATAACCCTGGCCACCCCCAGTTTTTCCGCCAGGCGGGCGACATGCAGCGGGGCTGCCCCGCCAAAGGCCACGATGGCATGGCGGTCGAGCCTTCTGCCCCGTTCCACGACATGGGCGTGGGCGGCGGTGGCCATGTTGTCGCAGACGATTTCATGTATGGCATAGGCGGCTATCTGCGGATCCAGCCCGAGGGGGGCGGCAACATCGGTCTCGATGGCGGCAATGGCAGCGCTGAGATCAAGCCCGATCGTTCCGCCGGCGAAATGCCCTGGATCCAGCAGTCCCAGCGCGAGATCCGCGTCGGTGACCGTCGCGTGGCGGCCGCCCCGGCCGTAGCAAGCCGGTCCGGGGACCGATGAGGCGCTGACCGGGCCGACGGTGACCCGTCTCAGGGCGTCGACCCCGGCGATGGAGCCGCCACCAGCGCCGATCTCCACCATCTCCACAACGGGAATGCGTAAGGGCAGCCCGCTTCCCTTCAGAAACCGCGCGGCGCGGTCCACTTCGAACAAGCGTGTCCTGTCGGCTCGGAAATTCTCGATCAGGGTGATCTTCGCCGTCGTCCCCCCCATGTCGAAGGCCAGAATCCGCGGCTCGTTCAGTTCGGCCGCCAGCCGGGCGGCGAAAACGGCGCCGCCGGCCGGTCCGGATTCGATCAGGCGGACGGGAAGGCTTCGCGCCGCCTCGACCGTCAGCAGGGCGCCGCCGGAGGTGATCAGAAACAGGTTCCCCGTGAACCCCGCCTCGCCCAGGAACTGGCCGAGGCGGCCCAGATATCCGCTGATGAGCGGTTGCACATAGGCATTGGCCGCCGTCGTCGACGTGCGCTCGTATTCCCGGATCTCCGGGCAGATCCGGCTGGACAGGGAGATGGACAGGCCGGGTATTTCCTCGGCCAGGATCCGGGCGGTCTGCTCCTCGTGCGCCGGATTGGCGTAGGAATGCAGGAATGCGACGGCGACGCTTTCCACCGCCTGGCGTTTCAGGATCCGGGCGAGGTTGCGGACGTCCTCGCCGATGAGAGGGAGAATGGCCCGGCCTTGCGCGTCCATCCTCTCCCGGACCGTGTGGCGAAGGGATCTCGGGATCAGCGGCCGGGGCCGCTCCAGGGCCAGTTCATATTGGTCGTAGCGGTTCTCGGTCCCGATTTCGAGGATGTCGCGGAATCCGTCCGTGGCGATCAGGGCCGTCCTGGCGCCGCGCCTCTCGATGACCGCGTTGGTGGCCAGCGTGGTTCCGTGGATGAAAACCCCGATCATTCCGATGTTTCGCCCGGAGGCGGCCAGCACCTGGTCGATGCCGGCCATGACGCCCTGTTCGGGGGCCTCCGGCGTGGTCAGCACCTTGCCGACCCACCGTTGGTTCCCGTCTTCCAGCACGACATCGGTGAAGGTGCCGCCGACGTCGGCGGAAAGTCGCAGATACTTTTCCATTTTGTCCGTCCGCATTTTCCGTTTCGGTCCGAGCCCTCCGTCAGTCGGTTTCCTCGACAATCTTGCTTTTCCCGGTACTGCCCAATTCCTGCGGCAATGTGCCGGTATCGAACAGCTCGACGGACGGCGAGAAATGCAGAGCGTCGTGAAGCTGGGATTCGAGTCGGCTGACCAGAACCCGGCGCGCTTCCGGGGGCAGGGGCTCCTTCAATTCCACCTTGACCCGGACCGGCGGATTGACGACGGGCGTGCCCTTGGCTTTCACCACCCGCACATGGCCGGTCACGGCGTCGGACGCCCTGCTGATCACGTCGCGGATGGCATTGGGGAAGACGTTGACGCCGCGGACCAGCAGCATGTCGTCGACCCTGCCCTTGAAGACGAGCCTGGGGCCGGGGCGGCCGCAGGCGCAGGGCGCAGTGAAGACCTGGACGATGTCCTTGTCGCGCCAACGGACCAACGGAGCGCATTCCTTGTGCAGGCCGGTATAGACGATCTCGCCCTCGACGCCGTCCTCGAGCGGAAGGGGGAGCATGGTCTTCGGATCGACGATTTCGAAAATGGCATTGTCTTCGGCGAAGAAGTGCAGTCCCGAATGTTCCTCGCAGGAGACGCAGGTCGGGTTGTGGACGCCCGTGGCGCCGGTTCCGTCGTAGACTTCGGCACCACCGAAGCCTTCGGAAATCCGCGTATAGATTTCCTTGATGCTGCCGCCGGGCTCGCCTGTGACGCAGATCTTGCGAATCCCCAGGCTCCTGGTGTCGATGCCGGTGCGTTCAGGGACGCTTTTGATCAGATGCAGCGCGAAGGACGGAGTGCACATCAGGACTTCCGGACGGGTGTCGACCGCAGTCTGCGCCCATCCTTCGGTGCCGCTCTTGCCACCGATGGGGATGACGCAGGCGCCGAAATTCAACAGGGCGTCCACGCCGGGAACGCCAGCGGCCCACATGGCGAGAACCATGGAGAACAGGACGCGGTCGCCCTTTCTGAGGCCGATTCGGGTGGCGAAGCGGTGATGGTGTTCGAGCGAGATGGCTCGATCCTTTTCGGTGTAGCCGCTGTAGGTGGGCCGGCCGGTGGTGCCCGAGGATGCCGATACCCGGTTGACCAGTCGTGGGTCGCAGGAGATGTGCAGGCCGAAGGGATGGCCCAACTGTTCGAGCGACTGTTCCTGACTCAGGCGCTCCTCCTCCTTGTCGAAGAAGGGGTAGTGCGCGTAATCCTCCCATGACGAGAATTTATAGGGATCGACCCCGGCTTTCCTGAATTTCTCATGATAGTAGGGCGACGCTTCGTAAACGCGGACCAGCAGCGCGCGCAACTTTACCAGTTGCAGATCACGAAGAGACTTCCGGTCGAGACCCTCCATCTGTGGGTTCCATAACGGCGGTGCCATTTTCATACTCCTGGGCCCATGAGGACACGAAGAATTCTAAGGTTCAAAGACGGTCGGACGAATGGATCGGTGGAGCTTTAAGGACATCGTTCATCTTTCGCTCCGCTCGATTGGGCGAGCGGCGGCGATGTCAGCCTGGGACGCAGGTCACGTCGTCTGGACAGTCCATCCTCCAGCAACGCCTCGATTTCCCGTTCGAAGGAGGCATGCACGAGGTAGCGCATCAGTTGGACCGCTTCCGGTGGCTTTTCCGCTATGGCGGCGGCCATCGAGATCGCTCTGGCCAGGATATCTTCGTCCGGCACGACATGATTCAGGAAACCGCTGCGCATACCCCAGTCGACATCCAGATGGTCTCCGGTCAGGAGAAGCTCGATGGCGAAGTTGGGTGGAATGGACCTCGCTATCAGGCTCGGAATGGTGACGGCGGGAACCCCGAGATTGGCCTCGGGCAGGAAAAATTTGCTGGAGGGACCACCGATACGGATGTCGCAGGCGAGGGCCAGGGCGAATCCCTCCCCTACGCAATAGCCGTTGATGGCCGCGACCGTCGGTTTGCGCATGGCTGTCGGTCGCAGGAAGGTCAGCGGTGGAACGCGGACCCGCTCCTCGCCTTCGCGGCAGAGCGTCTCCAAAAGGCCGAGGTCGGCGCCGGCGCAAAATGACGGCGGGGTTCCGGTCAGGACGATCGCATTGACGTCGGGGGCCTCCTCCAGGGAGGCGAACGCCCCGTTGAGGCCGTGATACATTTCCAAGGTCAGGGCATTGCGGGCGTCGGGACGGTTGATCGTCACGATGCCGATTTTGCCCCGGCGGCTGACTTGGATGTGAGCCATACCCTCTCCTTACATTCGAGCGGTTTTTCGGTTCCGGCGGCGCGTCGGGCTTGCGCCTTATTTCCCGCTTCAGGACACGGGGCGGCCGATGCCGTAGGTTGCGGCCAGGACGGTGGCGATGGCCTGGGGGCCGGACACGAAGGCATAGGCGCCGTAGACGGAAAGCCCCTCCCGCGGAGCATCTTCCGCGGCGAACACCAGGACCGGACAGCCCTGGTTCTCTTCGCCGATGAGATCGCTTACCGGCCGGCGCGGCCGGGCGAAGGGGATTCTCCGGATGTCGACTTCCGTCGCCAGACGCGGGTAATAGCCGAGGACTCCCTCGAGCAGGGCGCTTTCCGGGCAGTAATAGGGACCGTTTCCTTCCTTCAGGAAATCGGGTTCGAGCAGGAATAATTGGGGTTTCACGGCTGCTCCGTTCGTCTTGATCAAAGGGCGGGAGGCTTCGCCACGCCGGCTTTCCGGCGGGGCGGCGTGGCGAAGCCGGTCGGTTCCGGAGGGGAGATGTTTCCATCCATTCTCCCTAGAAGCGCGCGACGGTCTGGATGCCCAGGCTGCGTCCCTCCGCCGGATAGCACAGCGCCGAACCCTGCGGATAGGCGCCGGACAGGGAGGGCGATGTGATGCTGGTGAAGGTGACGATGTTCTGGCAGTAGTTCTGGTTCAGCAGATTCTTGCCGAAGATGGAAACGGAATAGGCTCCGTCCTTCAGGTGCCAGGTGATCCTGGCATCCACCAGATTGATCGGCTTTTGCACCGTGACCGGGAGGTTGAGTTGGCTGAAGTGGACCTCCGAACGATAGTTGGAGCCGAGGTAGAGATCGATTCTCTGATCCTCGGGGAGCAATTTCGGCAGGCGTAGTTCGTAATCGCCCGAGGTGGACAGGGTCCAGGTGGGCGCGCCGATCAGCGTGTTGCCGGATGCGTCGTAGACTTGACTGCCCAGGCTGGAGATGTAGGAGTCGTAGGTGGCATGGAGGTAGGAGCCGGAGAACCGCAGTGTCAGTGGGTCGGTCGGGCGAGCCTGGATCTCCAGTTCCGCTCCGTAGGGCGAGGCCGATGCCGCATTTTGAATGGTGCTGAGGCCGTTTTTGTAGGTCGCCACCTGCAGATTCGTGTAGTCGTACCAGAAGAGGGACGCATTGACCTGCAGTTTGCGGTCGAGGAACGATGACTTCTGACCGATTTCGTACGCCCAGATCTTTTCGTTGGCGTATGGCGAGGCGAATTTCCGCTGGGCCGAGATGATGTCGTTGACGCCGGCGCCGCCCGATTTGAAGCCGTTGGTGACGGAGGCGTAGACCATGGAATTGTCCGCCACCTTGTATTGGGCGATGAAACGCGGCGTTGCCGAATGATAGCTGGCGCTGTCGTGCTGGAAGACCGCCAGGGCGGTGGTTCCCTTGCCGAGCGCGCTGTATCCGGCGGCCACGCCATTGATCAGGATGAAATTGCGGTCGATGTCCTTGTCTTCCCATGAATAGCGAATACCCGCTCCCAGCGAGAAGCGGTCCGTGACGTGATATGTGCCATCGGCGAAGCCCGCGTAGGCGGTGGTGTCGGCGCCTTCGTTGGGGAACAGTTGGGTGGCCGGTGCGCCGGTTCCGGCGTAGCGGTTCATCGCCGTGGTGTATTTCACGTTCTCATGGAAGAAATAGGATCCGACGACCCAATCGAGATCGTGCTTTCCTTCCGAATTCAGACGGAATTCTTGGGATTCCTGGGACTGATAGGTGCGGATGAGCGTTTCCGAGACGTTGACGGACGTGCCGTCGGTGTTGAGCAGAAAATCCTGATCGATATTGTGGTACCCGGTGATGGAGTTGAGGCTCACGTCATCGAATTCATATTTCGTCTTCACCGAAAAACCACCGGACTCCGTGTTGTTCCGGGTGGCCGCGTTGTTCGACGTCGCGTGGAAGTCGCTTGAGGTGACGGCGCCGGCCACCTGTGCGACGCCGGAGCCGTCGAGCGGCCGGAGCGTCTGGTTCCCCTGACGCTGGCTGACGTAGTCGGAGGTGAACTGGACGCTGAGCGGGCCGCCCACCGGCTTGTAGTCGGCCAGGGCGCGTATGGCGCTGACATTGTCCTGGTCCGACGCCTTGGTTCCCCGCGAGTCGGTGTTTTTGTTGTAGCCGTCGTCGCTGGCACCGCGCACGGCCAGCCTCAAGGCCAGGGTATCGGTGACCGGACCGCTGAAGGCGGCCTTGAAATCCGTGCGATTGAACGAGCCGTAGGTGAAGTCGGCATATCCTTCCGGCGTGAAGGTGGGGCGGGCCGAATAGATGTTTATGGCGCCGGCCGTGGCATTCCGTCCGTAAAGAGTTCCCTGCGGGCCGCGCAGCACCTCGACGCGTTCCACGTCGAAGAAGTCAAGGAGCGGCGAAGACGGGCGGGCGAGATAGACGTCGTCGACGTTCACCGCGACCGCGCTGCTGGTCGAGGGGGTTGCGCCGCTATTGCCGACGCCGCGGATATAGATGCCGGCGTTGCCCGACGAGGTGTTGATCGTGGTGCTCGGCGTATAGGTGTAAAGATCCGTCAGCCCCTTGATGTCGGCCTTTTCCAGCGTCGCATTGTCGATGACGCTCAAGGAGATCGGCGTGTCCGACGCTTTTTCCGCGCGGCGCTGGGCGGTGACGACGACATCCGGAATTTCCCCCGCGTTGTCGTCCGCCAAAGCCGTCTGCAGGACGCTCGTGGCGACACCCAACCCCAGAACCACGCGCAGGGAAAAGGAATTCCTTGGTTTCAGTAACATGGCCTACCCCTCTGATCCGCACCCACATTTTACGGAGTTTCTGCGTGCTATATGTCACAATGTCTATGTACTAAGTGTACTAATTAAGGCCGACGCCTCATGACATGTCAATACGAATAATCTGAGATGTCAGTTGTTGAAAATGGGATTTCAGCGGCGGCCCTGTGATGGTGCACTTTGCCGAAAATGCTGTTATAAAAAGAAAAATTGGGATGTTTGGGGAGCTTCGAGTGCCGATCGATCAACAAAAAATAATCAGCGAGCCGTTCGGCGGCGGGCGGAGAAAGATCCGTGGGGGCGCCATGGGGGAGGCTGGGCTCTCCGATGATGGACAGGTTCTGGAACTCAGTGAGCGCGCCTATCGGATCATCTATGGCGAGATCATCCGCTGTAACATCTTTCCCGGCGCCACGGTCAGCGAAGCGCAGTTATGCGATGCCTATGGCCTGAGCCGAAGCCCGGTGCGCCGGGCCCTGACCCTGCTGACGCATGACGGGCTGCTGAAACCGATTCCCCGCTCCGGTTACCGGATCGCCAATCTTACCCTGGAGGGCATCCGGCAGATTTTCGACATGCGGGCGGCGCTGGAAGGTGTCGCCGTGCGGGCCGCCATGGGGCGGTTTCCTTTCGACGACCTGCGGGTTCTCAACAAAGCGCAGGTGGAGGCCTCGCATGCCGAGAATTTCCGTCTGGCGATCGAGCTGCATGAGAAGCTCCACGGGCTGATCTACAAGGCGAGCCAGAATCCCGTCCTGGAAAGAATGGCTTGGCATCTTCTCGGTCAGACCACGCGTGTCTATTTCCTGGTCGGCAAGGTGGGGCGTCACGTCGTCACGCTGAAAGATGCGAGCGAAGACGCCCACGAACAGCTGTTCCGTATTTTCGAGGCCGGAAATGAAGCTGAGGCCGCCAACGCGGCCGACCGGCACATCCGGCAAAGCCAGCAGGCTTTGATCGATGCTCTTTTGAACAGCTCCCATTTCAATAAAATGGATATCATTATCGATAGATAATTTATTGCCGGGTTCGCTTCCGCCCCATTCCAATCGGCTTCCCGCATCCCTCAAGCCAAATCCGATCCTTCCGGAAGTCCGATGCGATTGGAAATGGTGCGGGCAGAGGCGATGAGCAGCGGCGCGAACTTTTCTATGGCGGATACCGGCGTGCGGAAGGATGGGGCCGAAACACTGAGGATCGCCGCCACATCATCGTCCGGCCCCCAGACGGGGGTGGCCACGCAAGAAACGTTTTCCTTCCATTCGCCGACCCCGTAGCCCTGGGCTCGGATCTTTTCCAGTTCGCGTTCCAGTCTGGCGGGGCTGAGAGCGGTTCTGGATTGGTCGCGGAGCATGCTTTCCATCGCGGCCTCGACCACATCCGTCGAGGAATATGCGAGCATGACCATGCCGCGGGTGCAGCAGTAGGCGGCGGCAAATCCGTTGAGCGGGGTGAAATAGCGGGTGGCCTGGGGGCTGTCGCGCTTTTCGATATTGATCATATCGCCTCCCACCAAGACCGATAATTGGGCGGCCTCGCCGGTATGGGTGGCCAGTTCGGCCAGCACGTCGAACGCCGCCCCGCGAATGTTGAGGCGGGCGATGGCAAGGGTTCCCAGGACCCACATCTTCAAGGCTGGCCGATAATAACCGCGGTCCTCATCCTGCTCGACGAATCCACAGGTGGTCAGGGTCTGCAGCAGTCTGTGGACATTGCTCTTCCCCATGTCGAGCTTGCGGGCGATCTCGCTCACTCCGCAGGGTTTTGGTGCTCGTGCCAGCAATTCCAGGACCGCCAGTCCTTTTGCGAAACTCTTGTCCACGAAATCCTCTCCTTTCCGAAAACGCTTAAAAGCGGGTTGTTTCCCCGGCTCGCCGTTCGATCCGCGGGAGGGATGGGCGGCGTGCCGTAAATACACTTATTCACCGTTAAAATAAATACAGTTTATTGGGTGAGTAGACTATTGACTCCCCGGAACCGGGCTGCCACTATTCTGCATTATAAACCGATATTCCACAATATGGAACATTATAAAATTTATGTTTGGCGTGTTGCTGAGTTTGTGAATTTTTAAATGAATATATTTCATATACAATTTAATTTTATGTGAAATTATATAAACTTATATTATTAATAATAATCTATACGTTCTAATCTGTGATTTTATGTGGGGTGTATCATGGGATTTTGGAGAATTTTTCTTAGATCAACATTTTTTGTTTCATCTTATACTTCTATTTATGGGGTGGCATGCGCCGATCAGGCAGACGGCGGCGGCATCGATACGGTGACAATCACCGCGACCCATTCCCGCGATACGACCGTCATCAACAGCACCTCTCCCATTCAGGTCATCGATGGCGACGAACTGCGCAGCACGGGTGCCGGCTCGGTCGCCCAGGCGCTTCAATATCTGGTGCCGTCGTTCAACTTCCCTCAAAGCGAATCGAACGCCCGCATCGTGCCGACCGGGGCCTCCCTGCGTGGCTTGGCGCCTGATGACACGCTTGTCCTGGTCGACGGCAAAAGGCGCACCGAAAATGCCGTGGTCAAGAACTCCACGGGTATTTTTCACGGGTCTATGGCGGTGGACCTGAATGTCATCCCGACCAGCGCCATCGAACGCATCGAAGTTTTGACCGACGGCGCCTCGTCGCAATATGGCGCGGATGCGGTCGCCGGTGTGGTGAACGTCATCCTCAAGAAGGAAAGCAAGGGGGGCGGGGCTTCGGCCACTTATGGGGTTTACACCGACAAGGGCGAGCAATCGGCCAATCTGAACACCTGGAAAGGGGTGGCCCTGTCGGGCAATGGTTTCCTGACGCTCAGCGCCGATACCAACTACGCCGATTACACCGACCGCGGTCAGGCTGATATGCGCCAGTTCTATTTTAGCGGTGATTCCCGGGAGGCGACGGCCAATCGGACCATCGGCAAGGATGGAAGTCCCCGCCTCAAGAATGCCGCCCTGCTCGCCAATGGTGGTTTCGACGTCAATGACGTCGCCTCGGTCTATTTCCAAGCCAACTACGCCCTGGCGGACATCTGGGCCAATTACGGCGTTCTGCGCCCTCAGGACAACAACAATGTCCGCTCCATCTTTCCCGACGGTGCGGGCATCGTGCAGGAAAGCAACAACGAAGACATTCACACGTTGAACGGTGTGAAGTTCGACCTTGGCGGCAACGGCACCGTCGACGTCAACGTGCGCTACGGTCGCAGCCACGAAATCGAATACCGGCATAATACGTTGAACGCCACCCTCGGTGCGCTCAGCCCGACTAATCTTCGGATCGCGACCCGCACCAACGAACAGACGGAAACCGGCGTCGACTATACGCGGGAAATACCCACGTCGTTTTTCGCCAAGCCGTCGACGCTGTCTTCCGGCATCGTTTTCCGGCACGAGGCCTACGACCTCGAAGCCGGTGAAACCGCCTCATGGATTAATGGCGGGGCGACGATCGTCGGCGGCTCGTCCAACGGCTTGCCCGCGCCCATCGGTCCCGGAGTCCGTCCGGACGAGGCGGGAAGCTACTCCCGGAACGTTTACGGCGGTTATGCTGGGCTTGAAAACCATCTCACCGACGATTTGAAGCTCAATCTTTCGGGCCGGTCGGAAAATTATGACGATGTGGGGGTTGCCAATAGCGGCGGCGTCTCGGCTCGCTATCAGGTGGTGAAACCGGTGGCCATCCGCTCAAGCTTCGATTCGGGCTTTCGCGCACCGGCGCTGGGGCAGATCGGCATGGCGGGATCGACCTCGCAGCCGCAGACCAACGGCACGGTGCTTTATACCAGGACGGTGCCGACGAACAGTGGCATAGCCAAGGCCTTGGGCTTCGGCGATCTAAGGCCCGAAACGTCGAAGAACGCCTCGGTCGGGTTGGTCACCCAACCCACGGAAAAGTCCCTCATCACGGTGGACGCCTATCAGATCTCCATCAAGGACCGGCTGGCGCCGACCGACAACATCAGCGGTACTGCGGTCAAGAACATTCTGAACCAATACGGCTATTCGGGAATTTCGGTGGTCCGCGTCTTCACCAATGTTGGTGATCTCGATACCAGGGGTATCGACGTTGCGGGCAAGACCAAGGTCGATCTCGACAAACTGGGCAGTCTGACGCTGAACGCCGGATACAACGTCAATTGGAACGAGGTGACGAAAGTCAATGCCGCACCGGCTCAGCTCTCGGCCCTCGGGCTTACCCTCAATACCGATTCGGTGACCAAGCTTCTCAAGCACGGTTCCCCCCGCGACAAGCTTTTGCTGGGTGCCGACTGGCATTACGAGGAATGGGGGATGAACGCCCAACTGGTCCGCTACGGCCGCGTCCTGGCGGTCAATCTCAACAATGTCGCGGCCCAGGATTATTGGCTGGATCCGCAGTGGGTCTTCAATCTCAACGGGTCCTACGAGCTGAGCCGCGGCCTCAAGATCACGCTGGGAGCGAGGAATCTTTTCGACACCTATCCGAACTCGGTGACGTTCGGAACGGCCACCTATTCCAAATATGCGATCCAATCGCCGGACGGCTACAACGGCCGCCAAGTCTATCTGCGGCTCGACTATGTCTTCTAGGTTTTTTCGGCGTCAGTCACCCGAAAGGATGCCCCTGTCGTGAGAAGCATTTCGATCCCTCCGTCTCTCGGCAGGCTTCTCAGGCAGGGGCCTGAACCCGGGGTGGCCTGGCTGATGGTGGTGCTGGCCGCGCTTACCCTGGGGCCGCTCGGCATGCTGTTCTACGGCAGCCTGCATACCACCCGCCCGGGACTGCCCGGCGGCTTCAATCTCGACGGCTACCGGGCGGTTCTCAGTCTGGACAACGCACAGCTGCTGTTCGAGACGTTCCGGATCGCCGCCACCAATACCACCATCTCGCTGGCCTTCGCGACGGTGCTGGCTTGGCTGGTGGCGCGGACGGACGTCCCCGGCCGCAGGGCCCTCGAAGTTCTGATCACGTTTCCCATCTTCATTCCGCCCATTCTGACTTCCACCGTCTGGGGCATGCTGGCCAATCCTTCGGTTGGAATCCTAAACGTCGCGTGGCAGACGCTGACCGGCGACGCCGATCCACTGCTCGACATTTATTCCTATGCCGGCGTCATCTGGCTGATGGTCCAAATGTCGACGGCCTTTCTGTTCATGCTGCTGGTTGACGTCTTCCGTGCCATGGATCCGTCATTGGAGGACGCCAGCCGGCTCGCCGGCGCCAGGCCCTACCAGACGTTTTTCCGGATCACGCTGGGAATGATGCTGCCTGCTCTTTCGAGCTGCTTCCTGCTTAGCCTCATCAGGGGCATGGAGGCCTTCGAGCCGGCCCTGCTTTACGGCTCCCAGGCCGGTATCCGCATGCTGGCGACGCAAATCTATCTTTCAGTGACCCAGGAGGAAAACCCCAGCTATCAGTATCCCACGGCATTGAGCTTCACGATGATCGTCTTGATGTTCCTCCTGGTCCTCGTCCAATGGCGTATCCTGAAGGGGCGGCGTTTCCAGACCGTTACCGGCAAGGGTTACACGCCGCGGACGGTGGTCCTCGGGCGCTGGCGCTGGCTGGCCTTTCTTCCGTGCGCCTTTTTCGTGGTTTGTGCCGTCATTCTGCCGGTTCTGCAGCTCATCTCCGGATCCTTCTTCGAATATTTCGGCATCTACCGCTGGGACATGCTGACCCTTGAGCACTATCGCGAGGTACTGACCAACCCCTCGATCCGGCGCTCCTTTATCAACACCTTGGTTCTGGCGGTGGGTGGGGCCGTCTCGACGATGGCCCTGGGAAGCGTCGTCGCCTATGCCACCATGCGGACGAGGGTTCGGGGCCGCCGTCTGCTGGAATTCCTGGCGTGGCTTCCCTGGATGATGCCGGGCATGGTCATGGCGGTGGGATTTCTGTGGGTTTTCGCCCTGCTTCCTCCGGGCATCCCCCTCTACGGCACGATCGGTGCCATGCTGATCGCCGACGTGGCTCTGTGCATGCCGGTCTCGGTCCGTGTCATGTCGTCCGCCTATGCGCAGATTTCCGGCGATCTCGAGGAGTGCTCCCGGGTGGCCGGCGCTTCGTGGCTACAGACGCAGTGGCATATCACCCTGGCCCTGGTCTGGCCGTCCCTTTCCGTCGGCTGGCTGTTGGTGTTCTTTGGAATCCTGAGGGAGATGAGCGCCGCGATCCTGCTCTACTCGGCGGGATCCGAGACTTTTTCGATCACCTTGTACCGCCTTTGGAATGACGGTCGGATAGAGCAGGTCAGCGTCATCGGCCTGTTTCTCCTGCTATTGGTCGTCCTCATGCGCTGGGCGCATCACCGTTTTCTCAACAGAGGGGTAAGGCCGGTATGATCATCTATTCCGCTTCATCCGCGCGGGCTTTGTTCGCCGCCGCTGCGATCCTGTCGGCCCTGTTCGCCTCCCTGTCCGTCCAGGCCCGGGACGACGTTTGGGAAAAACTGGAGGCCAGGGCCAAGAGCGAAGGGGCGGTCGCCGTCTATTCGACGTCCAGCGGCGGCGGCGGTCAATTCCTGTTCGACGAATTCGAGCGTCAATACGGTATCCGGGTTGACCATGTCGGTGGACGCGGAAATGAATTCCCCGAGCGCATCCGCACCGAGCAGATCTCCGGTCGCTTCCATGGGGACGTCACCATCAATGGGGCCGGCAGCATCGCCACCCATCAGCGTGACGGCAATCTCGAGCCCCACGGGCCGCTACCCAACCTGTCCCTGGTCCGCCCCGAGATCCCGGTCGACGAGAACGCCGTTCCCGTCCGCTTCGCCCAATGGGGATTGCTGATCAATACCCGTCGGGTCGCTCCCGGGGCCGAACCGACGAGCTGGCTCGACCTGCTCGATTCGAAATGGCGCAAAAGGATCGGTCTCGACGATCCCAGGGTGCCCAGTTCCGGCTCGGCTCGTTTCGGCGCCATGATCGAGAATTACGGTCGCGACTACGAGGAACGGCTGCGCGGGCTGGAGCCGATCGTCACCATGGATCTGGGAGGGCTCCGGCGGCGTCTGTTGCTGGGCGAGATCTCGATCATCATCGACAATCCGCGGTTCTATGTGGACGAGTTGAAGAAAGGCGGGCGCCTGCCGATCAAATACATCGTTCCCAGGGAGGGGGCGCTGAATGCGCGCTTCGATGCGGCCGTCCTGCGCAATCCCCCCCATCCCAATGCCGCCAGGCTGTTCCTCAATTTCCTGCTCAGCCCGACCGCCCAGCGGCTTATCGAGGCCGACGGCAATGCTCCCGTCACAAAGGTGGACTCGCCCGACATGCCGCCCGAGGTGCGGCAGTTGCTCGAAGCGCCCCGCCTGCTCATGGCGCCCGACGAAAAATCGGCGGGAAACCTGAAGCTCGCTCAGGAAATTTACGGAAAACTCTGAAGGGATAGGTCTTTCGATGCGAATCCTGTTTGCCGGACCCCTTGCCTGCAAGGTGGCGCAGAATCTGGCCGATGCCGGCCCCCTCGTCGATTACGAGAGTTGCGGCGCGTTCGCCGAACTGATCGACCGGCTACCCGGTGCCGACGCCATCGTCATCCAAAATCCCGGACTGGACGAAGGCAGGGCGCTGATGGCCGCCCTGTCGGACGCGGGAAATTCGGTCCGCTGGATCCAGGTGGTAACCGCCGGTTACGAGACGCTGGCTTCCCTGGGCGTGCCGGAGGGTATCGTCGTCACCAACCAGGGGGGGGCAGTGGCTCCGGTGGTCGCCGAACACGCGCTCGCCCTGGTTCTGGCGCAGCAGCGACGCCTTTCCGAAGTCTGGGCGCGTTCATCGAGGAAGGAATGGAACAAGACCTTCCTTCCGCCGATCGCGGCCCTGGAAGGGCAGACGGTGACAGTGCTCGGTTACGGCCATGTGGGGCGCAATCTCGCCTCCAGGGCAAAGGCCTTCGATGCCAGGGTGATCGGCGTGACACGCCGACCGCACGCGGATCCCTTCGCCGACGAGATGCATCCCTTGTCCGCGCTGCCGGAAATTCTGCCGCAAAGCGACGTGCTCGCCGTCACCATCGCCCTGACGCCGGAGACCCGTCACATCGTCGGCGCTTCCGAACTGGCGCTCCTCAAGCCCGGTGCCGTGCTGGTCAACGTATCGCGCGGCGGCACCGTCGATCCCGGTGCCCTGGCGGATGCCTTGCACGAAGGCCGGCTGTCCGCCGCCCTGCTCGATGTCACCGAGCCCGAGCCGCTGCCTCCGGAATCCCCGCTCTGGCAGGCTCCGAACCTGGTGATCTCTCCGCATGTCGCCGGCGCCGGCAGCGCCAGGGTCATCGGTCGGATCTGCGCGGTGGTGGCCGACAACATTGGACGTTATCGGGCGGGGGCGCCGCTGGCGAACCAAGTTCATGTCTAACGTCTCTCTCCGGAATATCTCCAAAAGCTTTGGCGGTCAGCGGGTCGTGGACGGCGTCGACATCGAGGTCCATCAGGGCGAGCTCGTGACCTTGCTGGGGCCCTCCGGCTGCGGCAAGACCACGACCTTGCGCATGATAGCCGGACTCGAGGATGCCGACGAAGGCTCGATCCTGCTGGGAGACAAGGTGGTCAGTGATCCGGCCCGCGGCCTGTTCCTGCCGCCGGAGCGGCGGGCCCTCAGCATGGTCTTCCAGTCCTATGCGATCTGGCCCCACATGACCGTCTTCGACAATGTCGCCTATCCGCTGAAGGTAAGGGGGCGGAGGGGAGATGATCTGCGTTCGGAGGTCGAGGCCGCCCTTCGCCTGGTGGAACTCGACGCGCTCGCCCAGCGTCCTGCTACGGCCGTATCGGGCGGTCAGCAGCAGCGGGTGGCGATCGCCCGGGCGATCGTGGCGAAGCCCGACGTCCTGCTGCTCGACGAGCCGTTGAGCAATCTCGATGCGAGACTGCGTCTGAAAATGGGCGAGGATCTGCGGTCTCTCCAGCGCCGTACCGGCATTACCGCACTTTACGTGACCCATGACCAGGGAGAGGCCCTGTCCCTGTCGGACCGCGTGGTGGTGATGGACAAGGGAAGGGTTCTCCAGATCGGCACGCCCGAGGAGGTTTATTTCCGTCCCGACAATCTGGCAGTGTCGACCTTCTTCGGTTCCCCCAATCTGTTTCCCGCCACGGTCGAGGACTGCCGGTACCTTGCCGACGGCCTTTACCAGTTGCAGGTGCGATCGGACCTTCATCGGGGCCGGTGCCTGTCCGCCAGGGCGTTCTCCACTGGCAGTCCGGTCAGGGTCATGTTCCGTCCGGAGACTTTCTCGTTGATCGCCAGGACCGTCGCCATCGGCGACGGCGACATGGTGTTCACCGGACAGGTGGCCTCCGCCTGGTTTCGTGGTGCCTCCCGTTCACTTGTCATCGAGAACGGCTGCGGCCGTATTCAGGCGGAACTTCCGGCGACGCAACCGGTCAGGGTTGGCGATTCGATCACCGTCATGTCGCCGGCCGAGGCTGCCTGGTGCATCGCCGACGGACCGAGTGTTTCTCAATTCCCATGTGCGGAAAACTCCGCCCCTTTCGGTAGGCAGCTTCAGGATTCGGCTCCATGAAAATCGTCAAGATCGAAGATTTGCACGCCAACGGCGGTTACAGCAGGCACTCTTTCCTGAAAATCACCACCGATGAAGGCATCGTCGGCTGGAGTCAGTATCCCGATCACGGCGATGCCCGCGCCGGCGTCACCGGCGTCATCCGCGGGTTCGCCGAACGGCTCACCGGACTTGATCCACGCGAAGTCGGGCGGATCAGCATGACTTTGCATTCCAGCACCTTCCACGCCATGGGCGGGCTCAATCATCTGGCTATCGCCGCCATTGAAAACGCCTTGTTGGACATCCAGGGCAAAGCGCTCGGCGTGCCGGTCTATGCGTTGTTCGGAGGGCCGTTCCGGCGCGACATCGACCTTTATTGGACGCACTGTGGCAGTTTCCGGGTCGCGCGCGCGGATTTTTACGAAAAGGAGTTGGGGCTTCCCCCCATCCGCACCTTGGACGACCTTTCCTGCCTGGCCAGAGAGGCGGTGGAACTGGGGTTCAAGGCGGTCAAGACCAATCCCGTCATCCTCGAACGGGGCCGGCTGAGTATGTTCAACGGTGGCTGGCGTCTGGAGCCCGGGAAACTGTTCACCGACCGGAACCCCGAACGGGCTTTCATCAACGGCATCGTCGAGCAGTTGGAGGCGTTCCGGGCGGGGCTGGGGCCGGACGCGGGCCTGATGATCGACCTCGCCTTCAATCAGCGCACGGAAGGTTTCCGGCGCATCGCCAAGGCGCTGGAGCCCCTGGACCTCACCTGGCTGGAAATCGAGAGCAAGGATCCGCAGTCTCTGGCCTTTATCCGAAGCACGACATCCACACCCATCGCATCTCTGGAAACACTTTACGGCCAGCGGGAATTCCTTCCGTTTTTTCAGAACTACGCGGTGGACGTCGCCATTATCGACGCGAACTACAACGGCGTGTGGCAGGCGGCGAGGATCGCGGCTCTCGCCGACGCCCATGAGCTGAATGTCGCGCCGCATAACCCTCTGCCCGGCCTGGCGAGCCTGCAAAGCGCCCACTTCTGTGCCTCGATCCCGAACTTCCGCATCATGGAGTACCGATGGGATGAAGCCCCCTGGGTCGCCGACTTTCTGACCCATCCCATCATCGTCGAAAAGGGCCGGCTGATTCTGAGCGATCGTCCGGGCTGGGGCAGCGACATTGACGAGGCGGTTTTGGCGGCACACCCGGCGATCTGACATTCGTTGACGAAAGAGGCTTGGTTTTTGCTATTAACCCATCTAATTTATAGATTAGATCTGTATTACACAAATTATGAGGTAATTCTAATGGAGTTCGCCCAGCAACCGCTTCCGTCTCGGCGTTTCGCGGGGCTTGCCGTCGTGCTGCTGCTCCATGGGGTGCTCATTTACGCTTTGGCCACCGGGCTTGGCCGCCAGGCGGTGGAGGTGCTGCGCAAGCCTCTGGAGACGAGGATCATCGAGGAGATCAAGCCGCCGCCCCCGCCCGAGAGGACGCTGCCGCCGCCGCCGAAGCTGGAGGCGCCGCCGCCGCCCTACATTCCGCCGCCGGAAGTGGTCGTCAGGACGCCGCCGCCCAAGGCGATTGCCGCGGTGACCACGGTGAAGCCGGCGGAGCCCTCTCCGCCGCCCGTGGTGCGGGAGGCTCCGGTGGTGCGCGCCGCCGTCCGGGTTCCGCCGGTCATCGACGCCGCCCGGTCCTGCCGTCAGCCGGAATATCCGGCCGTTTCCAGGCGGCTCGAGGAGACGGGCGCCGTCATCTTGCAATTCCTCATCGATGTGGATGGGAGCGTGCTGCAAAGCAAGGTGGACAGCTCCAGCGGTCATTCACGCCTCGACGAGGCGGCCATCGCCGCACTGTCCAAGTGCCGCTTCAAGGCGGGGAGCGTGGACGGCGTGCCCGAGCAGTCGTGGGCTAAGATCCGCTATGTCTGGAAGCTTGATTAAAGCGCGCGCCGCTTGGCGCGTTGGGAATTTTGGAGGCAATATCATGTCGTTGATTCGTCGTTTGGCCGCGTGCGCGCTGGTCGCCGCGGGAAGTGTCGCCGTCTTCGCCACGGTCGCCGTGGCGGCCGAGGAGGCCGCGCCGGCCATCCAGGTGGTGGAAAATCCCTACGGGCTGGATGCTCTATGGTCGCAGGGCGATTTCATCGCGCGGGGCACTCTGCTGGTGCTGGTGCTGATGTCGGTGAGCAGTTGGTACGTCCTGGTGACGAAGCTGATCGAACAGTCGCGTCTTTTTCGTCGCGGCAAGGAGGCCAACGAGGAATTCTGGAAGGCCGGCACGCCGGCCGAGGGCGTTGCCAAACTGAAGGATGGCAGCCCCTTCCGCTATCTGGCCGGCGCCGGGCTCGCGGCGCTTGAACATCATCGTGACGAGGTGGTGCAGACCATCGATCTCAACACCTGGTTGGCCCAGTCCGTTCAGCGGGGGATCGAGCAGATCACCAGCCGGCTGCAGGGCGGTCTGGCCGTCCTGGCCACCGTCGGTTCGACGGCCCCCTTCATCGGGCTGTTCGGCACCGTCTGGGGGATCTATCACGCGCTGACCGCCATCGGCATCGCCGGCCAGGCCTCCATCGACAAGGTGGCCGGCCCGGTGGGCGAGTCCCTGATCATGACCGCCATCGGGCTTGCCGTCGCGGTGCCGGCGGTGCTCGGCTACAACTGGCTGGTTCGGCGCAACAAGGCGGCTCTGGAGTTGGTGCGCTATTTCGGTTCCGACCTGCATTCGGCGTTGCTGGCCGGCAAGCGTCAGCGTCGATCGTTCCCCGCCGCCGGCGTGGCGCGGGTGGCTTGACGCCATGGCAATGACCATCGGACCCTCGGAGGAGGGCGAGGACCAGATGCTTTCGGCCATCAACACCACGCCGCTGGTGGACGTGATGCTGGTGTTGCTGATCATCTTCCTCATCACCATTCCCGTTGTGACGCATTCGGTGCCGGTGGCGTTGCCGAAAGAGGTCAATCAGCCGACCCAGACCAAGCCCGAGAACGTCAATATCTCGGTGGACAGGGACGGTGGCATCTTCTGGAACGACCAGCCCCTGGCCGACGTGAACACCCTGTTCGAGCGGCTGAAGGAGGTGGCTCCCCGCGAGCCGCAGCCCGAGGTGCATATCCGCGGAGACCAGGCTGCCCGCTACGAATTCGTCGGCAGGGTGGTGATGGCCTGCCAACGCGCCGGCATCGCCAAGGTCGGCTTCATCACCGAGCCGCCCGCCCACGGTGGCTGAACGAAGGGAAATGTCATGGCATTGAACCTACCGTCGGCCGGCGAGACCGGCGAACCCGAGGTGATGATGGAGATCAACACCACCCCGCTCATCGATGTGATGCTGGTGCTGCTGATCATGCTGATCATCACCATTCCCATTCAGACCCATGCGGTGAAGCTGGACATGCCGGTGGGGACTCCGCCGGCGGCGTCGACGCCGCCGCAAGTGGTGACCGTCGACGTGGATTTCGACGGGACCATCTTGTGGAACGGACAGGTCATCCCCAACCGGGAAGCCCTCGATGATCACTTGCGGGCTGTCGTCGCGGCTCCCGACCAGCCGGAGTTGCATCTGCGTCCCAACAAGCTTGCCACCTACAAATTCGTGGCGGCCGTGCTGGCCTCGGCGCAGCGGCTGGGGGTGACCAAGATCGGCGTGGTGGGCAACGAGCAATTCATCGAATAGGCGGCAATGCGTCGGCGCACGGCCGTCGCGCCGGAGATCTGCAAGGTAAAGGTGATGAGGATTTTCCGTATTTTTCGTTTGGCGGCTCTTCTGGCCGCCGTGTCGTCTTTCGTTCCCCTCGTGATCCGGATGGACATGGCCCTGGCCGCCGACAATACCGTCCGCGCCGAGGTGGGCAAGCCGCTGCAGGCGGCCCAGGAGTTGATCAAACAGCAAAAATACCGCGAGGCTCTGGCCAAATTGCGCGAGGCCGAGGCTGTCGGCGATCTGACCGAGTTCGAAAACGGAGTGATCGAGCAACTGCGCGGGGCGGCGGCGGCCGGTTCGGGCGACTATCGCACGGCCGCCAAGTCCTACGAAGCGGTGCTGGCCGCCGGCCGGCCGCCGGCCGAACCGCTGAAGCTGATCCAGGCGATTGCCGGTTTCTATTACCAGGCCAAGGATTATCCCAAGGCCGCCAGTTGGGTGAACCGTTATGTGAGCGAGGGAGGGAGCGATCCGCAGACCCGCGCCTTGCTGGCCCAGTCCTATTATCTGGCCGGGGATTATACCGCCGCCGGAAAGACGTTGCGCGAGCAGATCAAGGAGGAGGAGGGGGCGCACCGTCCCGTCACCGAAGCCCAACTGCAATTGCTGCTGAGTACCGGCGTCAAGGGCAACGACGAGGCAACCACCGTGGCGGCGCTGGAAAAGCTGGTGATCCACCATCCCACACCGGAATACTGGACCGAGCTCCTCCGGCGAGCCGGAGCCGGGGGGAAGCTGGGCGGGCATTTTGCCCTCGACCGCGGGCGTCTGGCCCTGGCCGTGGGAGCCCTCTCGGGCGCGGACGCCTATGTGGATTTCATCGAACTGGCGTTGCAGGCGGGCTATCCAGGCGAGGCGAAGGCCGTGATCGACAAGGGATTCGGAGCCGGCATCCTGGGCACCGGCGCGGACGCGGACCGTCACAAACGATTGCGTGACCTGGCGACACGCAACGCCTCCGAGGATCTGCGGGGCCTCGCCGGTGCGGAGAAGGAGGCGGCAGCCCGGCCGGATGGTGGAGCACTGGTCAGCGCCGGCGTGACCTATCTGGGGTACGGCCAGCCCGACAAGGCCATCTCCCTGATAGAGCAGGGACTCGCCAGGGGCGGGGTGAAAAGTCCCGAGGAGGCCCGGCTGCATCTCGGCCGCGCCTATCTGGCGGCCGGCCGCAAGGACAAGGCGGCGCAAGCCTTCCGTTCGGTCCAGGGAACCGACGGTGCGGCCTCGCTCGCCCATTTATGGGGTCTGCTGGCCAGCGCGGGGTAGGCCATGCCGGCTGCCCGGCGCGATGATTTCCGGCTTCTGGTAATTTTTTGTGTCAAAGACGGTTGACAGGCACGGGCCGGGGGCGTAGAAACCGGCCTCCCGCAACGAACCGCGTGAGCGACGAAGCGGGGCGGGAGACGGAGATGAAGAAATCTTCGGAACTCGTTGAGAAAAAAAGATTTGACACGCTGTACCGGGTTAGCGTATAAGCCCGCCTCCCGCAGAGAGCTTCGGGCTTGAAGCGAGGGGATAGGAAGCGAAGGCTTCCGCTGCTGTTTGACAAGTGAAGACGATGGAAGGGATGCGCAGGCGGCGAGATGTCCA
>NZ_PIUM01000032.1 GCF_002845745.1 Telmatospirillum siberiense
AGATGTGTATAAGAGACAGGAGCGGGGATCGTGGCTTTCAAACAGGCTGAATCATGGGCGGTCTGCCCAATCCATGAGCAACATCTTTAGACGCCTAAAATTTATTCAAGTTACTTGACGGAATTGGTTCCCATCCGGCAGACTTCGAGCCCTGGCCACCGGATCGGTCGATGGGAAGGCTTGCGCGCCTGGCCATCGGTTTGGAGGGAAAATGCTGTTTAGCCGTCGTTTTGTCGCTGCCCTGGCCGTCTCGGCGCTGGGGTTCGGGTTCGCCCTTTCGGCCGCCGAGGCCAAGGAAAAGGTCGGCGTGGTCTTCATCGGGCCGCTGACCGGCGGTAACGCCGCCATCGGAGTGGGGGGCCGCAACGCGGCCGATCTGGCGGTGAAGCTGCGCAATGCCGATCCAAAGGCGAAATACACCTACGAGCTGACGGCGCTGGATGACGAATGCAAGCCCAATGTCGGCGTGCAGGTGGCGACCAAGGCTGCCACCGACAAATCGGTCGTCGCCGCCGTGCCGCATTTCTGTTCCGCCGTGGCGATGGGAACTGTCGACGTCTATCACCAGTTCGGCCTGCCGGTGGTGGTCTGGGGCGCCGTGCTGCCCGACATCACCTACGGCAACGACTACAAGGAAATCCATCGCGTCAACGGCACGATGCTCAATCAGAACGAGACCGCCGCCAAGTTCATGCTGGCCCAGGGCTATAAAAAGTGGGCGATCATTCACGACACCACCGACTATGGCAAAGGCCACAAGGAATATTTCTCCAAGTTCGTCACCGAGGGCGGCGGCACCATCCTGGGTGCGTTCGGCGTTACCGCCGACCAGCAGGACTTCACCGCCGAACTGACCCAGATCAAGGCCCTGAAGCCCGACGTCATCTATTTCGGCGGCCTGACCCCGCTGGGCGTGCGCATCCGGACCCAGATGGACAAGCTGGGCATGGGCGCGGTGCAGTTCGAGGGTACCTCGGGCGTCCTGTCCGACGCCTATATCGAGGGTGTCAGCCCGGCCGTGGCCGAAGGTACCGTGGCTTTCCGCGAAGGCGTGCCGATGGAGAAGCTGCCCGGCGGCAAGTTCTTCGCCGAGAAATATCAGACGGGCGGCTATAGCGAACCCGCCGAAGCCTATGGCCCCTTCGCCTTCGCCGCGATGAACCTGATCCTCGATACGGTCGAGGCGGTCGGGCCGGATCGCAAGAAGGTGCGCGACGCGCTGGGCAAGGTGGTCGATCACGACACCATCCTGGGGCCGGTGACCTTCGACGATCACGGGCAGAACGTTATCGCGGCGGTCAGCAAATATGTGGCTCAGGACGGCAAATGGGTCCTGTGGGAAGACAGCGACTATGCGAGCGGCAAGCGCGCCCTGAGGCATTGATCCCTGAGGCATTGATCATTGTCCGGCGCCGGGGGGCAATGACCTTCCCCGGCGCCGGGTCACCCATCCGCCCCGGCCGTCCGGCGATTATTTTCAGGGAGCTTTCGGAATCATGGATGTAGGCCTTCTCAGCCAATATCTCGCCAATGGCGTGATGCTGGGGCTGATGTATGCCTTGGTCGCCGTCGGTTTCACCTTGTTCTTCGGGGTGCTCGACGTCATCAAATTCTCCCATGGCGATGTGGCGATGGTCGGCGCCTTCGCTGGTTTCGCCACCTACGGCGGCCTGCAGGCCGCGGGCGTCCACAACCCGGTGATTCAGATGCTGGGGGTGGTGCTGGTGTCCGTCGCCGCCATGGCCATCCTTGGGGCGCTGATCGCCCGCTATCTGATCGTGCCGTTGCGTGGAGCTCCGGCGCTCAATACCCTGCTGATCACCCTGATGCTGGGAACCGCCCTGCGCGAATCGGTGCGGCTGTTCTTTCCCGACGGGGCCAATCCCAAACCCTTTCCGCGATTGCTGCCGGCGGGATCGTTGGAGTTCGGCCAGTTCACCTTGCGGGCCGATTCGGCCATCCTGCTTGCTGCGGGGATCGCCGTGATCGCCGCCGTCCATCTGCTGATCAATCGCACCAAGCTGGGCCTGGCCATCCGTGCCGTCGCCCAGGACGAGGAGACGGCGCGCTCGATGGGCATCAATTTCAGTCTGATCGTTCTGGTCACCTTTGCCCTGGGCTCGGGGGTCGGAGCCTTCGCCGGCGTGATGAACGGACTTTATTACAACGAGATCAATTTCGGCATGGGATTGCTGTTGGGCGTCTCCGGGTTCGCCGCCGCCATCGTCGGCGGCCTCGGCAATATCTATGGGGCGATCCTCGGTGGTTTCCTCTTCGCCGGATTGCAGACCATCGGGGCGGTGGCCATGCCTTTCGCCAGCGCCTACAAGGACGTTTTCGCCTTCGGTGCGGTGATCCTGATCATGGCCATCAGGCCGACCGGCCTGATTCCTGAAAAAAACAGCGAGAGGGTATGATGAACGGCTCATTCCCGCGCGCGCTGCTGCCCGGCTTGGCCGCCATCGTCCTCGGTGTGCTGTTTCTCGCCCTGTTGCTGACGTTCGAATCCCAATGGTCGGTCGGCGCCCTGCTGGCCGGTGGGGCGGCGGTGGTATTCATCGCCTCCCGCGCCGGATTGCTGTCACGGGCCGCAACCAGTTTCGACACGCACGAGCCGGTGATGGCCGGCGCCACCATCCTCGCGCTGCTCGTCCTGGCCGCATGGTTCGCCGAGGATCATTTCCCGCTGCTGATGCTCTCGACCGTGCTGCTGATGGTGACGAGCTGCCTGGGGCTGACCGTGCAGTTCGGCTTCGCCGGCATGGTCAATTTCGCCGGCGCCGCCTTTTTCGGCCTGGGCGCCTACACGGCGGCGGTCCTCGTTCGCTACACCCATCTGCCCCATCTCCTGTCGCTTCCGGCCGGCGGGCTGGCGGCGGGTATCCTGGGCTCGGTGCTGATCTGGCCGATGCTGCGGACCAAGGGACACTATTCGGCGGTGGTTACCATCGCCTTCGCCATCCTGTTCAAGACCTTCCTCGAGGTGAACGATACCCTGGGCGGCGCCCAGGGGATGAAGATCCGCAACATCGTGGTCTTCGGCTGGAAGCCCAACCAGGATATCGAGATCGGGTCCCTGGAGCTGTCGCACTATCTGATCTATTTCCTGGCCGCCCTGGCGCTGGCGGCCGTCGCCTTCGTTTTCTGCCGCCGGCTCGAACGCTCGTGGATCGGCTTGTCGATGGATGCCGTGCGCATCGATGAAACGGCCGCCGCCTGCTTCGGCCTCGACGTCCGACGCTGGAAAATCGTCGCCTTCACCTGGGGCAATGTGCTGGCCGGGATGGCGGGCGCCCTTTATGCCCTGATGGTCGGTTATGTGGCGCCCAACAACTTCACCTTCGGCGATTCGCTGATCCTGGTCTCCATCGTCCTCCTGGGCGGCATCGGCAATGTCTGGGGGGTGATGGTGGCCGCCGCGCTGATGATCCTGCTGCCCGAGAAATTGCAGGCCATCCAGGAATATCGGTTTCTCCTCTATGCCGTGCTGGTCATGCTGATCTTGTTGTTCCGGCCGCAAGGCCTGTTGCCGCGCCCCTTGCGGCGCTATCTGCCCGGCGGGGCCGGCCGATGAGCGGGTCCTTGCTCAAGGTGGCCGGCGTGACCCGGCGCTTCGGCGGGCTGACGGCCCTCGACGGCCTCGACCTCGACGTCGGCGCCGGCGAGATCCTGGGTTTGATCGGACCGAACGGGTCGGGCAAGACGACGTTCTTCAACGTCATTACCGGCGTCTTTCCACCCAACGCCGGGAGCATTCATTTTGGCGGCCACGACATCACCGGCTTCGCGCCGCCGGCCATCTACCGGGCGGGCATAGCCCGGACCTTCCAGCGCTCCCGGCTATGCCTCGAACTGTCGGTGCTCGACAACATCCTGATCGGCAATCAGCTGCGCCTGACGCGGGGGTTCATCTTCAATCTGCTGCGCCGCCGCCGGTTCGCCGATCAATATCGGGCCTTCCGCGCCGAGGCGGTGGATCTGCTGGCCACTTTCGACCCTCCGCTGGCCCGGCGCATCGAGGAGCCCGTCGCCGGGATGCCGATGATCCTGCGCCGCCGGATCGAGATCTGCCGGGCGCTGATAAGCCGTCCGCGTCTCTTGCTGCTCGACGAGCCTTCCGCCGGCATGACCCATGACGAAACCCGGCATCTGATGGACGATATCCTGGAGGTGAGGCGGCGTCTGGGCGGCGAATTGGCGATCATCATCATCGAACACGAAATGGGCGTCATCGAACGCATCACCGACCGGTGCGCCGTTTTGAACTTCGGCCAGAAGATCTGCGAGGGCAGCTACCGTGCCGTGGCCGCAGACCCATTGGTCCAGCAGGCTTATCTGGGGGTGGAATGAGCGGCTTCCTGTCCATCGAGGCTCTGGTCGCCGGCTATGACAAGGCCGATGTCCTGACGGGCGTCTCGCTTTCCGCGGAAGCGGGGCGCATCACCTGCCTGCTGGGGGCCAACGGCGCCGGCAAGACCACCCTGGTTCGGGCCATTCTGGGGCTGACGCCGCCGCGCGGCGGCAGCATCCGCCTGGACGGGAGGGAGTTGTCCGGTCTGCCCACTCACAAGATCGTCGCCGCCGGCATCGCCTGCATTCCGGAAGGACGCCGGTTGTTTCCCAAGCTGACGGTCGAGGAAAACCTGCGGCTGGGGTGCTATCTGGTGCCCGGCGAAGCCCTGCTGCGCCGGCGGCTGGAGGAAGTCTACGATCTGTTCCCCCGCCTGCGCGAGCGCCGGACGCAACTGGCCGGTACCATGTCGGGCGGCGAACAGGCGATGGTCTCCATCGGCCGCGGGCTGATGGGGCAACCCAAGATCCTTTTGATCGACGAGCCGTCGTTGGGATTGTCGCCGCTGTTCGTCAAAGAGAACTTCAACATCATCCGGCGGATCAACGAGGGGGGAACCACCGTTCTGCTCGTCGAGCAGAACGTTCACCAGACCCTGGCCATCGCCCATTATGGGTATGTGATGGCGCAAGGCCGCGTGGTGGCGGCTGGCACGCCTGCGGAACTCACCGGAAACGACGAGGTTCGCCAAGCCTATTTCGGCTGAACGCGATCTTCATTTCGAAGATGGAAACTTTCGGTAAACGGCGCCCTGGAGGGGCCTTATGACACTTTCTTCCGCCGCTCGGCTGACCCGGGAACTGGTTCGTCTGGACAGCATCAATCCGCCCGGCAACGAATCCCGCTGTACCGCCATTCTTGCCCGCCTCCTGGCCGATGCCGGCTTCGAGGTGACGGCACGTCCTTTCGGCGACGGGCGGGCCAGTCTGGTCGCCCGCATCGGGCAGGGACCGCGACCGCTAGCCTTCACCGGTCATGTCGATACGGTGCCGCTCGGCAAGCAGGCCTGGACGGTCGATCCTTTCGGCGGGGAGATCGCGGGCGATCGGCTTTATGGCCGGGGCTCCAGTGACATGAAAGCCGGTGTTGCCGCCTTCACCGAGGCTTGCGTGCGAAATGCCGCGATGTTGAGGGATGGGCCCGGCGCCCTGATCGTGGTGACGGCCGCCGAGGAAACCGGTTGCGAGGGGGCTTTCGCCTTGGCGCGCGACGGTGCGCTGCCGCCGGCCGGTGCCCTGGTGGTGGCGGAGCCGACGGCCAATCTGCCCTTTGTCGGACATAAGGGGGCGCTGTGGCTGCGTCTTCTCACCGAGGGCGTGACGGCGCACGGCTCGATGCCCGAATACGGTGTCAACGCCGTGCTCAAGGCCGCCCATGCCGTGGTTCGTCTGGGTGAGTTCGATTTCAATCACAAGCGACACGAGGTCCTGGGGGCACCCACCATGAATGTCGGGACCCTGCATGGCGGCCTCAACATCAATTCCGTTCCCGATCGTGCCGTCATCGAGGTGGATATCCGCACGGTGCCGGGTCAGTCCCACGAGCAGGTGCGCGGGGCGGTGTCCTCCTTTCTGGGACCGGATGTGGCGGCGGCCCCCTTGATGGATGTCGAGGCGGTCTGGACGGATCCCGCTCATCCCTGGATCGGCCGGATTTTCGAGATCATGGACGGCGTGCTGGGCGAACGCCCGGACGTCCGCGGCGCTTCCTATTTCACCGATGCCTCGGTGCTGGCGCCGGCTCTCGGGCATGTGCCGACGATCATCCTGGGACCGGGCCAGCCGGAAATGGCCCATCAGACGGATGAGTATTGTCTGGTATCGAGGATCGATCAGGCGGTGACGGCCTACGACCGTATCATCGCCGATTGGTGTTCGCGATGAGCCGGGCGATTCCGGGTGCCCTGGCGGCGGCCAGGGCCATCGTCGACGGCAGCCTTACCGCCGAAGCCCTGACCAGGGCCTGCCTGGAACGCATCGCGGCCCGCGAACCGGAGATTCATGCCTGGACTTACCTGGGGGGCGAGGCGGCGCTGGCCGAGGCCCGCGCCCTGGATCGTCAATCGGGGGGCGGGCCGCTTAAGGGGCTGCCCATCGCGGTAAAGGATCTGATCGACACGGGGGATATGCCGACCGCCTATGGATCGGCGCTCTATGCGAGGCACCGCCCGGCGCGGGATGCCTCCTGCGTGGCATTGGCGCGCAGCGCCGGGGCGATCGTTCTCGGCAAGACGGTGACCACGGAATTCGCCTATTTCGAACCCGGGCCGACGGGCAACCCCCACAATCCGCGTCATACGCCGGGCGGTTCCTCCTCGGGGTCGGCGGCGGCGGTGGCCGACGGCATGGTCCCCTTGGCCTTCGGCACGCAGACCGCCGGTTCGATCATTCGCCCCGCCGCCTTCTGCGGTTGCGTCGGTTACAAGCCGACCTTCGGGTTGCTCGACGTCACCGGCATCCGACCCTTCGCCGTTTCGTTGGATACCCTGGGGGTATTGGCCGCCGATGTCGCCGACGCGGCCTTTTTCGTCTCGGTTCTGGCCGGGCGGCCGACGCTTCGGGTCGATGATCGGGATTGGGATGTCCCTCGTATCGGCTGTTGCCGTACGCCGGAGTGGCCGGCGGCCGATGCCGCCATGCAGGGATGCCTGCTTGACGCCGCCGACCGGTTGGGTCGGGCGGGGGCCTCGGTGAGCGAAGTCGTATTGCCGGCGCCGTTCGACGCATTGGGACGGGCGCAATGGACGGTCATGGCCTATGAGGCGGCGCGATCCGTTCACCCCGAGATGCGCAGCGATCCGTCAGGCGTCTCGCCAAAAATGCGGGCCTTGGCCGAGGCCGGGGCCGTCATGCCGGCCGAGGACTACATGCAAGCGAAGGAACTGGCCGTTCAGGCCGCGCAGGGGCTGACCGCCGCCATGGCCGGTCTCGATCTGCTGATGGTCCCCGCCGCATGCGGAGAGGCGCCGGAGGGATTGGCTTCCACCGGCGATCCCCTGTTCAATCGGGGATGGACATTGCTTGGCAATCCGGCGGTGGCGGTGCCTTGCGGAACTGGTCCGAAGGGGCTGCCTTTGTCCGTGCAACTGATCGGACGACGGGGCGGCGATTGCCGACTGCTGGCCGCCGCGGCCTGGGTAGAGCGTGCTTTGCGCTCCACCGACGCCTGAGTCCGCCGAAGCCGCATATGCCCGTCGGTGTTGTGATCCCGCAGGATTGGTCACGACACCAGGACCGTGAATCATCCGAATGCTTCTCGGGGATTAGTGGAAGATGACGGGTTGCCGGCCGTGGCCGGGCGAATTTTCCTCGTAAAGCGTATTGCCGAGATCGGGTTCGCGCAGCTCGACATTATAAGCCACGGAGAAGAATTCGTTGGTCAACAGTTCGACGATGCGCTCCGCGTCACAACGTCCTTCGAGCAGGGACGAGGATTCGATCGTCGCCGTTACCGAAACTGTATATCTCGCCATGTCAGATCCTCTTCTCGATCCGGATTCAGTGACCGATCCAGCGGCCCTGGGCCACCGGTTCCACGTTATCGACATGGTGGCCGCACCGCCCGGCGTTCGATATCCTCAAATGAGGACAGCGACAGGATTTGCTTCAGGGGAGGTGGCGTATTGACGAGGTTCTTGTTTGCATAATATCGGAGGTTGAATACATATTTTACTATAATGAATATTTGTCTATTGTTTATTGTTCAAAGAAATAAAAACGATAATTTTTAGTTGAATAATTTTAGTTTCATCAATCATTTTAAATTTTGCGTAGATTATCTAATGTTAAAAAAATCTTATTGTTTTGTGAACGCGGTTTGGCGATAATCAACGCGCTGCGTAAGGGATTTGATTTTTCAAAGGAAACTTTCGGATTCGACGGTAAACTCCTGTTTGATCGGCTATTCCGTGGCTGGTGAAGCGAGGGCGGGGATTAAGGTGTCGGATGTAAAGCCGATGTCGCTTGAAAGGCGGCGCGGTGGGCGAAGTGACTTTCAGGGTGAGTTAAAAATGGCGATCTTCAAGCGCGAAGGTCCGTCGGTTCAGATCGGCGACCGTTTCATCAAGAGGGGTGATAGTCTCGGACAGGAATGGGTGATCATCCGTCTGTGGACCACTGTCGATGGATTGCCGCACGCGCGCATGGAAAGCAGTGGTCGGGGGCAGGAATCCCGGATTATTTCGGTTTCCGCCCTGACGGATCCTTATTTTTTCTCTCCCGTTTCGCATCCCTGACGGCGGGCCGTCCCGTCAGTCGGGCTGGCGCACCGCAGATGCCATTGGCAGCGTGCGCAATTCATCGAGGCGCCGCGCCAATTGTTCGGCGAATTTCGCTTCGGCGATAGGCAGGGCTCGGCCTTTCAATTGACCGAGGACGAGAGGTCCGTGGGCAAGGTCGGCATCATCAATCGGCCGAATGGCGATGCGCGGATCCTTGGCCCAACGCAAGACGCCGATTTCAATTTGAAAGGTGATCGCGTCGGTCTGACGGACGAAATTGCACAGCATATCGAACGAATTGGTTTCGAAGGCCACGTTGAGCCGGGTGCTGCTGCTGGACAAAAGATCGTCGATGATTTTCCGTCCGCCGAAATTGCGATCGGGCAGTGCCACGTTGTAAAGGGCGCAATCGCGGAGCCGCAGCGACGGTTGGGCGGCGAGGGGATGGTCGCTCGACATGACGGCGACCAGTCGCTGGCCGAGGCTCATGATCGGTTGCAACTCCGCGCTGCGCGGGGGGCCGAAGACCAGAACGATATCGGTTTCGTATTTGCTCAGGGCTTTGATCGCCCCACCATGGTCGAGGACGGTAACCGAAAAACTGACCAGCGGATGGCGGGTCCGAAAATCGACGATTTCGTCAAGGAGAAAGCTGTCGGCCACGGCTTGGCTGCAGGCAACCCGCACTTCGCCACGGCGTAATCCCGACAATTCTTCTATTTGCGAATAGACCCGACGCAGATCTGCATCCTGGCTACGGATCCATCTGACGAAAATTTCTCCGACGGCGGTTAGTTGGACCCCCGCCGCCGTGCGCTCGAAAAGCGTCGCGCCGAGATCTGTTTCCACATCCTGAATTCTGCGCAGTACGGCCGACGGTGTGACGTGCAGCCGTTCCGCGGCTTGCCGCACGGAACCGATACGAGCGACTTCGTCTATGTAACGCCAAATTCGCATGTTCCGTAGTGCCATGATCGCTCCTGAAGACTTTTCGGCAACACCAAAGGGAGAATTTAGCATCCCTTCAACGTTGGCGAATTGGGTATCGTTCAACGGAGAAATACACCGCCATGGGCGATGTACAATGTATGGCGAAAGTATATTTTTCATAAATTTATGTCAATATAATAATATACGTAGATAACGATTTGATGAATCGTGTTTTTTTGTGGTGTTGTATGAGCTAATCTCATAATTTATTCTTTATGATCAGTAATTATTTTTAAAAATGGGGTATGGTATGGATTTGTGCTTAAGGGGAAGGGTTTCGATTGTTTCTGGTCCCGCCAAAGGGATGGGGCCTGCAATTGTGAGTGCTTTCGGCGAGGAGGGGTGTCGCCTGGTTCTGGCCGGCAGGGATATGACCGCCATTGATGGCGTGGCCGAGACGCTTCATGGCTCCGGGGTGGAGGTCATCACGGTTCGCTGCGACGTCACGAAGTCCGGAGATTGCGAGGCTCTGGTTGACAAGGCCGTGGCGCATTTCGGCCGCCTGGACATTCTGGTCAATGTCGCCGGTGGTAGCGGGCCGATGGGAAAGACCACCTGGACGACGTCCAGCGAGGAGTTCAAGGACATCGTCGACGTCAATATGGCGGGATGTTTCAACACCATGCGGGCCGTTCTACCCCGCATGGTCGCCCAGCAGTACGGCAAGATCGTCAATGTCGGGGGCACGTTCGGCATGCGGGGCAGGGCCGGCCGCATGGCCTATTCCGCTTCGAAGTGGGGCTTGCGCGGCATTACCAAATCGGCGGCGCTGGAAGCGGGGCCCTACAACATCAATATCAATTCGGTCGCTCCGGGGATGGTCGACGGCGAGCGGTTCCGCGGCAAGGTCATTCCGGAAATGATGCGTAAGCTGGGAATTTCCGAGGACGAGGCGATTGAGCGTCACGCATCGGAGTATGCGATGCGGCGCATCAGTTCCGGCCGGGATGTCGCCAACGCATGTCTGTTTCTAGCCTCCGACGTGTCGCGGCAAATGACCGGCGTCGACCTTCCCGTCGATGGCGGCTGGGCGATGCTTTGATTATCGGAGGCGTCAAATGAGCAGCGAAGGAATGGCGGGGCTCGCCGATCTGGTGATCAACGGAGCGACCGTCGTCACCGACAGAGCCCAATTCTCGGCGTCGATCGCCATCAAGGATGGCAAAATCTGGAGTATCGGCGACGAGGCCGGCATGCCGGCCAGTCTGGAAAGCCTCGATGCGCGTGGACTCTATGTGCTTCCCGGGGCGATCGATGTGCATGTTCATTTCCGCGAGCCCGGGTTCACCCACAAGGAAACCTGGGAGACGGGGACGGCCAGCGCGGCGATGGGCGGGGTCACGACCGTCTTCGAAATGCCCAACACAAAGCCGCCGACCGGAACGCTGCCGGCTCTGCAGCTGAAGCTTCAGGCGGCGAAGAAAGCCTACGTCGATTTCGGCATCTACGGCCTGCTGGCGGAAGACAACATCGACCAGTTGGAGGCCTTGATCGATGGAGGCGTCGCCGCCTTCAAATGCTTCATGGGCAATACTTTCGGCAATCTTCCTTCGCCGCCCACCGGGGCCATGCTGGAAGGATTCGAGATCATCGCCCAGCACGGCTATCGGATCTCCCTGCATGCCGAGACCGCGTCCATCATGGCGCGGCGGGAGAAAAAACTCAAAGAGGCCGGTCGCCATGATCCCCTGGCGCATCTGGCCGCCAGGCCACCCGTCGTGGCGGTGGAGGCGGTCTCGCGGGCGGCTGTGCTGGCGGAGTGGACCGGGGCCAGGATTCATATTCTGCATGTTTCGTCCGCCGATGAGTTGCGGCCGTTGCGGGACGCCAAATTGCGCGGCGTCGACATCACGGCCGAGACGGCGCCGCACTATCTGCTGTTCGACGAGAAGGCCTACAGCGATCACGGTTCGGTCATCCGGGTCAATCCGCCGGTTCGCGAACTGCATCACCAGGAGGCCTTGTGGAGGGCGCTGGCCGATCGGACCATCGACATGATCGCCACCGATCACGCCCCCCATAGCGCGGCCGAGAAGCATGCCGACGATATTTGGTGCGCCGACTGCGGCTTTTCCGGCGTCGAGACGCAGATGCCGCTGATGCTGACGCAGGTGGCCAACGGCCGTCTCTCCATCCAGGACTATGTCAGGCTGACCTCGACCGCGCCGGCGCAGGCCTTCGGCCTCTATCCGCTGAAGGGCGCCCTGCTTCCCGGATCGGACGCCGATATCGTGGTCGTCGATTTGGCCCGCCAGGATGTTGTGCGCTCGGAGCGGTTGCAGTCCATAGGCTCGACCACGCCGTTCGAGGCGACGCCGGTCACCGGCTTGCCCGTTCATACCCTGGTGAGGGGGCGTTTCGTGATGAAAGACCGGACTTTGGTTACCGAAAGCAGAGGGCATGGCCGCTCGGTCCGAAGAATTCAGAATATGCCGCCGGCCTCGCCTCGCAATGTCGAACATACCATCGCGGCCGTCACGCGCTCGGTACCGGCGAAGTCGGGCTGACGCGGATGAACGGTTCCGACCCGCCGGTCCTGTTCGTCGAGCGGATGCTCGCTCAACCGGGGCATGCCCCGGCGTCGGGGCCGGTGGCGATCCGCTGGCGGAATGGGAGGATCGCCTCCATCGAGCCGGTGGGCGAGGTTCCCGCGGAGGCCGCCGGACTGATCGCGCTGCCGGCTCCCGTCAACGCGCACGATCATGGACGGGGGGTGCGGACGCTGTCGTTCGGAGCCGCCGACGAAATGCTCGAAAGCTGGCTGGTGCTTCTTGCGCGGGAACCGAAAGTCGATCCCTATCTGCGGGCTGCCGTGGCCTTCGCGCGCATGGTGGAAGGCGGTGTCTGCGCGGCCAATCATTGCCATAACACGCAAGTCTCGGCGGAGCTTCTGGCCGAGGCCGAAGGGGTGTCGCGCGCGGCCCGCGATGTCGGGCTGCGCGTCGCCTTTGCCGTTCCCTTCATCGGGCGCAATCAGGTCGTTTATGGGGATTGGCAGGCGCTGCTGGACAAGCTGGAACCTGCCGACCGCGAGATGGTGACGGCGCGCCTCGGGAAGGGGCGTTCGCTGGCGGAGGGGTTGGCTTTGACCGAGGCCATCGCCGCTTTCGAACATGAGTTTTTTCAGGTGCAGTACGGTCCCGTCGGGCCTCAATGGGTCGACGACGCCACATTGAGCGCCATCGCCCGGGCGTCGGCGAGGACCGGGCGCCGCGTTCATATGCATTTGCTGGAGACCCGCTACCAACGGGAATGGGCTGATCATGCCTATCCCGCCGGTTTGATAGCCCATCTCGACGCTCTGGGTTTGCTTTCGCCGCGTCTTACGCTTGCCCATGGCGTGTGGCTCACCCGCGACGAAAGCGCGGTGCTGGCCAGGCGCGGCGTCTGCCTGTCGGTCAACACGTCATCCAATTTGCGTCTGCGCTCGGGGAGGGCCCCGGTCGAGGATTTCTGCGGCGTCGGCTTGGATTTTGGTCTGGGGCTGGACGGGATGAGCTTTGACGACGACGAGGACATGCTGCGGGAGATGCGCCTGTTCTGGCATTTGCAGCAGGGTGTTTGCGATGCCGAGATACTCGATCCCGCCCATCTGTTCGACGCCGCCGCCGTCGTCGGACGCAGGTCGGTCGTCGGTCAGGACGGGGGCGGATATCTGGCCGAAGGCGCTCCGGCCGACCTCATCGTGCTGGACATGGCCGACATGGCCGGGGACAGCCTCGTCCGGGACGGCGACCCTCTGGCTTTTCTGCTGACCCGGATGAGCAAGCGCCACATTCGGCGACTGATCGTCGGTGGGCGGACCGTGGTGCGCGACGGGCGTTGCGTAAGCGTCGATCGAGCGCAACTCGAGCATGCCCTTCGTGCCTCCGCCTTGGAATCCACGGCCTTCGCCGAGGGCGGCCTGAGCAGGCTGCAGGAGGGGGTGCGGGCGTTTTATCGATGCGGATGTCACGGGGGTGTCGGAATGACGCCTTCTCCGTCGACGCGGTAATGGTCTGAAACGAAGGGAAAATCGCCATGATGACGACCCAGCAGAACACGCTGGTGACACGGACGGGCGCGGATACGCCGGCCGGAAAGATGATGCGGATGTATTGGCAGCCCGCCGCCTTGGCGGAAGAACTCGCCGATCGGCCGATCAAGGGACTGCGTCTCCTGGGGCAGGATCTGGTGCTCTTTCGCGACGCGGCGGGCAAGCTCGCCCTGCTTGACCGCCATTGCCGGCATCGGGGCGCCGATTTGGCTTTCGGGCGTCTGGAGGACGGCGGGCTGCGATGCCTTTTCCACGGCTGGCTGTTCGATGGAGAGGGGCGGTGTCTTGAGCGCCCGGCCGAACCGCCCGGAGACCGTCTGTGCGGCAAGGCCATTCAGAAATCATACCCCGTGATTGAACTCGGCGGAATCATCTTTGCCTATCTGGGCGAGGGGGAGCCGCCCGCTTTCCCCGCCTTCGACTGTTTCATCGCGCCCGACAGCCATACCTTCGCCTTCAAGGGACTTTTCGAGTGCAACTGGCTGCAGGCCTTGGAGGTGGGAATCGATCCCGCTCACGCCTCCTACCTGCATCGCTTTTTTCAAGATGAGGATCCGACCCTTTCCTATGGCCGGCAATTCCGCGGGACTTCGGCCGGAACCAACATCCCGATGACGAAAATCCTGCGGGAATTCGAGCGCCCGACGATCGAGGTCGAGGCGACGGATTATGGTCTGCGGATCGCCGCGTTGCGTGAAATAGACGACCGGCGCTCGCATGTGCGCGTGACCAATCTGGTTTTTCCCCAGGCCTTCGTCATTCCGATGAGCGCCGAAATGACCATCACGCAATGGCACGTCCCGGTGGATGACCACTCTTGTTACTGGTACGCGATCTTCACCAGCTTCGGCGAGGCTGTCGACCGGGAAGCGATGAGGCGGCAACGCCTGGAGCTTTATACCCTGCCTGACTACCGGTCGCGTCGGGGCAAAAGCAACGATTACGGCTATGACGCGGATGAGCAGCGCGATCAGACCTATACGGGGATGGGCTTCGACATCAACGTCCACGATCAATGGGCGGTCGAATCGCAAGGGGTGATCCAAGACCGCACGCGCGAATTGCTTGGGCGCTCGGACAAGGCGATCGTCGCCTATCGGCGTCTCCTGTTGGCCGAGATACAGCGGGCCGCCGAGGGACAACGCCCCCTGATGGCTTTAAGTCCCGAGGCATCGTTGGAGATGCGCGGACCTGCCACGGTCGACGGCATTGGAGAAACACTGCACTGGCGGGACTACTGGCAATCCGTCGACCGGGAGCGTCGCGCCCAGGCGGCATGGGGAGGATCCGTCCATGCCCGATGACGTTTCCCCGGCGGCGGACAGCTTCGTGGAGCGTCACGGGCTGAATACGCCCGAGCGCCGGGCCGCGATCGACGATATCGGGTTGCGGATGGAGCGCGACGGCATCGACGTCGTCCGCCTGGTCTTCGTCGACCAGCATGGCCTGTTGCGCGGCAAGACGGTGGTCGCCGCCGAATTGCCCCGCGTCTGCAGCGAGGGATGCGGTGCCCCGTCTTCCCTGTTGCTGAAGGACACCTCGAACAGAACGGTCTTCGCCACCTTTTCAGCCGGCGCCGGTATCGGCTTCGAGGAGATGCAGGGGGCGGCCGACATGCTGATGGTGCCGGACCCGCAAACCTTCAGAGTCCTGCCGTGGGCGCCGCACAGCGGATGGCTTCTGTGCGACCTTTGGTTCACCAACGGACGGCAGATTCCTTTTTCGACGCGAAGTCTATTCCGCGCGACCCTCGATCGCCTGGCCGAGCGCGGCTACGAATTCGTCGCGGGCGCGGAACTGGAATTTCATCTTTTTCGCCTGTCGGACGATCGGTTGCGTCCCGACGACGCCGGCCAGCCGGGAACCGCTCCCGAGGTGACGCTTACCACGCAAGGCTATCAGTATCTTTCCGAACTTCGGTACGACGAGTTGGACCCTCTTTATGAATCCTTGCGCAAAGGGTTGCAGGGATTGGGCTTGCCGCTTTGCTCCCTGGAAGTGGAATTCGGGCCCAGCCAATGCGAAATCACCTTCCGTCCGGCGGTCGGCGTCGATGCTGCCGATCTGGTGGTGTTGGCCCGTAGCGCGGTGAAGCAGATTGCCCGCCGGCTCGGCTATCATGCGACCTTCATGTGCCGGCCGCGCATTCCCAACGTCGTTTCCAGCGGTTGGCATCTCCATCAGTCGTTGCGTCACCGCGGCACGACGGCGAACGCCTTCCAATCGTCCGACCCTTCTGAAATCCTCTCGCCGCTCGGACGATCCTATCTCAGCGGTCTGCTCGACCATGCCCGCGCCGCCGCCGCGTTCAGCACGCCGACGATCAACGGCTACAAACGGTACCGACCCTACTCCCTGGCGCCCGATCGGGCTATTTGGGGGCGGGACAACCGGGGCGCCATGGTCCGGGTGGTCGGTGATTCCGGCAGTTCCGCGACGCGACTGGAGAACCGTATCGGCGAGCCGGCGGCCAACCCCTATCTCTATATGGCGAGCCAGATCGTCACGGGATTCGACGGTGTCGATCGCGAACTCGAGTTGGGGCCGTCGGCCGATACGCCTTACGAGACGCACGCGGCCCGATTGCCGGGCTCCCTGGAGGAGGCTCTGGCGGCGCTGGATGACGACATCTGTCTGCGGACGGGTTTCGGCCAGCCTTTCATCAGTTACTGGACCCACTTGAAACGCGCCGAATTGGCGCGGTTTCACGCTCAAGTCAGCGATTGGGAACAGCAGGAATATTTTTCGATGTTCTGAGCCGCCGAAACCGGTCCGGTCGGCGGCGAGGGGAGGGCTTCCTTGCCGTAGACTCTCCTGCAACATCCGGTCACGAAAAAAGCACCCCTGTTACAGCGTGATCATATGTAATGATTGTGAAATGGGAAGATGATTAAGGGGTGTATGGGCCATGGACGGTATAAAGTCAAAGAATAATCATAGTTATAATGGGGGTAATATTAAGAATTCCCCCATTTTCCGTGAAATTTTTTATAATAAAAAAGTTGCATTAGGGGGGTGTCGTCTTTCTTCTTCTTGTTTTTCGAGAGGGGGCGTGTCGATGCCGGTGGAATTCTGTGCGGGGACTCATAAAAGAGGAAAACTGATTTCGGCATTTGGTGCGCTGTTGATGGCGGGAACCGCCTTGACATCGCCTCTTCATGCGCAGGAAGCCGTTTCGACCACGAAGCAGCCCACGGACGTGGGCAATGTCGAGGCGACCGGCGGGGCCGGCGGTACCGACAATGGCCAGACGGCGCTGGGCGTCACGCGAACCGAAGTCGGCGGCGGTCTCATGGTCGATGAGGATGTGCCGAAGGCGAAGAGTTCGGTCACCAAGGATTTCATCCAGAAACAGGCGCCCGCCGCCGACGTTTTCCAGGTGTTGAAATTAGTCCCCGGCGCGAATACCGCCGCCGCCGACGCTTATGGCTTCAATCCCGGCATCATGGCCGTGCGCGGTCTCGACGCGACCCAAATGGGGTTCAATTTCGAAGGCATGCCGCTGAGTGACATGGCCAACTGGTCGGTCTATCCCGGCCAGTGGATCGATACCGAAAATATGGATGTGGTGACCCTCAATCAGGGGTCCGCCGATCTTGCCTCGCCGCAAATCAATGCGACGGGCGGTGTCGTCGATCTTTATCTGCATGACCCGGCGAAGACTCCGGGTGGCCTGATCGACTTGTCCTATGGAACGAACAACGCCATTCGCGAATTCGCCCGTTTGGAGACGGGGCAGATCGGCGATACCGGACTGCGCGCCTTCGCCTCTTTTTCGCACTTCACTGCCGACCACTTCCGTGGTCCGGGCGAGGACCAGAAAGATCACGTCGATTTGGCCGTGGTGAAGGATTTCAACGACGGAAGCAAGACGAAACTCGCGTTCACTTATTCGGAAATCGTGCGTGACACCTATAAGAATCCGACCCTGACCCAATGGAAAGTGGGCGGACTCAATGGTGCGGCAACGAACTATGACGCCACTTATTCCAAGGGCGATACGTCATATTACAAGTTGCTCGCCAATCCATGGCGTAATTTGCTTCTGTCGGCGCCGACCGACATAAAGATAAACACGGCTCTCGCGCTGAAGGTGACGCCGTACCTCTACTACGGTTATGGCGCTTCGGGCTCGGCGACGACGCTGAATGAACGCTCGGTGGGGTTCGGCGATACGGTCAACGCCGTCGATCTCAATCACAACGGGACGACGACCGACACCGGCGTCATGGTCTATAACCCGATCTTCGAAGACAATCTTCGGACGGGGGCCGTTAGCAAGCTCACCTACAACTATGAAAATCACACCCTGGTCGGCGGCTATTGGTTCCAATATTCCGACGACAAGCTGTATCGCCCCTACAGCACGGTGAATTCCAACGGTACCGCCACCGATCCGAAAGGCGTGTCGAATTACATCCGGCTGGCCAACGGCCAGGTCGTCATGGGGTGGAACCAGGACACTACCGATTACGTCAATGCCGTCTTCGCCGGCGATACCATTTCCCTGATGGATGATCGTCTGTCGATCGATCTCGGCGTCAAGCAGGTCTATGTGTCGCGTTTCGCCCACAATGGTGTTCCCTCGAGTGTCGAGGACACGCATGCCGACCGGCAGGCGACCTTGCCGACCGCTGCCGCGCGTTATTCTTTTGACGACCAGAACCAGGTGTTCGGCACCCTGGCCACCAGTTTCCGGACCTTGCCCGCCGGTTCGCTTTATCCGCGCTATTCCTCCTCGACGGGGGCGGTGACCACGGCGGCCAATCCCAATCAGCCCAACGAAACGTCGTTCATGCAGGAAATCGGCTATCGCTACCATGCGAAGCTGCTGAGCCTGTCGGTCTCGGCGTTCAATTACGATTTCCGCAATCGTCAGATTTCCTCGACCGTGTGCGATCCCGGCTGTCTTTCCTCGCCCATCAACGGCGGCAGTCAGAATGCCCGTGGCCTGGATTTCGAGGCGGGTCTGCGGCCCTATCACAATTTCCGGCCTTATATCTCGGGCGAATATCTGAATACGACCATCGAGAGCGATATCGCGGTGGCGGGCGTCTATCTTCCGACCAAGGGCAAGGACGCCGTGCGCAGCCCGCGCTGGCAGAGCGGTATCGGCGTCGATTACGACGACGGAACCTATTTCGGCAATCTGGGCGTCAAGCATGTCGCCTCCCAGTATTCGACCTTCATGAATGATCAGTCGATCCCCGCTTACACTACGGTGGACGCGACCATCGGCTTTCGCCTGCCGGATTTGAGCTATGCGAAAAAGCCCGAGATTCGCTTGAATCTTCTGAATCTTTTCGATCGTCACTATCTGTCGGGTGTGGCCAGTCCGACGGTCAACGCTCTGTCTACCAAGGGCGTGGCCGGTACTGCGCCAACCTACTATGTGGCCAACGGTTTGACGGCTTTTGTAACAATAACAACGGCGTTTTGAACCATGGAACTCTCTCATGATTTTCTTCACGGCCTTTCCATAGATCTTCTTTATGCCGGTGTGATTATACTCACCGTCGTCATAGTGGAGAGGTTGCTTTACTATAGCTATCTCGCTATTCGAAAACGCGGGATAGCGCGGGCGATCGAACGGGCCATCGCGATCGATCCGTTGCGTCCCTGGCCGATGATTCCGGTCGGCGGCGACGTGCTGAGCCGCTCGATGAGTGAATATGTCGAGGCGCAGAAGCAAGGCGATATCGCCCGGACGCGGATCGAGGATCTGTCCGCCGCCATGTTCCTGCGCGTCGACGGCCGTGTGAACGCCCGCCTATGGGTGTTGGACACCATCGTCACCGCCGCGCCGCTTCTTGGTTTGCTGGGCACGATCCTGGGCATCATGGACACCTTCAATGCCTTGTCGTCAGGGGGAATCTCCGATCCGGGGGCGGTCAGTCGCGGCATCGGCTCCGCCCTGTTCGCCACCGCCATCGGCATTGGCACCGCGCTCTACGGGTTGCTTGGGCACAATGTTCTCCATCGTTTCGGCGAACTGATCACCGAAGACTTCAAGAGCTTTCTTTTGGAAACCACCATGGAGTGTCCTCACTCCATGCCGGGCGGGCGATGCGCCATGGAAAATGTCGGAGCAGCCCAGAGCGTCGCCGCGATCCAAAGCGTCGGCGCGACCCGTCGCTGACGGATGAGCAGGAAGAGGAGAAGGACATGAGAAGCTGGCCTGATCGGCGCGAGAGGCGGGCGCGGATAGAAATCATCCCGATGATCGACGTGATGATGTTTCTTCTCGCATTTTTCGTGCTGATTAGCATGAACGTCCTGCCGGCCCTGGGTCTGAAGGTTCAGTTGCCCGAATCGGCGCAGACCGAGAAGGTGACGGACCTGAAGAAGGTGACGCTGACCATCGACAAGGACGGCCGGACCTTCCTGGACGGCCAGCCATATCCCGTCGATCAGTTGGCTCCCGAATTGCGCCGGCTGACGGCGGACAAGAAAACCACCGTCATCATCGCCGGTGACGGCGGAGGACATATCCAGACTCTCGTCGATGTTCTCGATACCTTGAAGGAGGCGGGAGTCTCCTCGGCCTCCATCATTGCCAAGGCCAAGTGAGATGGCGCATGTCGATCCGATGGAGCGTGTCTTCGGCGGCCTGGCCCTGCTGTCCACCATCGCCGTGGTGTTCGCGCTTCAGTTATCGCCGGTGAAAATGCAACCCCCGCCGCCCGATCCTCCACCGGCGTCGATCACGGTCACCCTGGAGGCGGCGGCGCCGGAGCCTCCTGCCCCCCCGGCGCCGCCGCCCAAGGCGGTGACGCCGCCTCCGCCTCCGCCCCCACCCCAGGTGAGGGAAACGCAACCGGCTCGGCCGGTGATCCCGGTGCCGCGAAAGGTGGCGCCCAAGCCCCCGACGCCTCAGCCGGAAAAGGTCGCCGAGGCGCCGGCGGAAACTCCGCCGCCGGTTCCTCAGCCGGTCGCGGCTCCGCCGAAACCGGCCGCGCCCGCCGCCAACGTGGCAAGCGAAGAGGCCGGCTATGTGGGGCGCCTGCGAGCCTATATCCGCTCGATCACCCAATATCCCACGTCCGGGCAGGCTCGCCGTGAGCGGCCGGAAGGGTCGACCGAGGTCCGCTTCGTCTTGAATCGCGCGGGGCAGGTCCAGGATGCGTCGATAGAGCAGGGCTCGGGCTCGCCCATTCTCGACAAACAGGCCCTCTCCATCGTCAAGGGGGGGACTTATCCGGCGATGCCCCATGAGGTCTGGTCCGACGCGCCGGAGCACGTCTTTACCGTCACCGTCGTCTTTACGGCGCCGTGACCGCGGTGGAACGGAGACTTCGATGAAAAGCGATTTCATCTCGCCGGGGATATCCCCGGCCGGCGGCCGGGATCCGGATCTTGCCGAACCCGCCGCGGTTCGCCGGGCGATCCGGCGTGGGGACTTCCGTTCTTTCACCAATCACGCGGCTCCCGGCTTCGCCCAGGGCAACCTGGTGATCGTGCCCGCTCCCTTCGCCGACGATTTCGCCCAATTCTGTGAGCTCAACAGCCGGGCCCTGCCGGTGATGGGGCGGTCGGCCGCGGGTGTTCCGCATCTTCCGGAGCTTGCCTCCGATCTCGATCTGCGGACCGATGTCGGGGGCTATATGGTCTTCGAAAATGGCGTCCTGACGGGAACGCCCCGCGATATCCGCGATCTGTGGCGAGATGACCTGGTCGCCTTCGTGCTGGGATGTTCCTTTTCTTTCGAAAGCGTCTTGCAAAGCCATGGCGTGCGTCTGCGGCATCTGGACGAGGGCAATGTCTCGGCCATGTATGTGACCAATCGCGCGACCGTCCCCGTCGGGCCCTTCGGAGGCGACATGGTCGTTTCCATGCGTCCGATGACGCCGCAGGACGCCATCCGGGCCGCGCTCATTTGCCAGCATTATCCGGAATATCACGGCGCGCCGGTCCATATCGGCCTGCCGCATCTCCTCGGTATCGATGATTTGACGCGCTCCTATGGCGGCCATGGCCTGACCGCCTTGCGCGAAGACGAACTGCCGGTTTTCTGGGCCTGCGCCGCCACGGCGCAGATCGCGGCGGTCGCCGCGGGGCTGCCCTTATGCATTACCCATTACAAGGCTCACATGGTCCTGACGGACGTTCCGGTGCTGTCGAAAAGTGCCGGGGAACCCACGTTCGGCGGCCGCGACGCCTGACCAGCCATTATCGTGAAAGGATTGAAATGATGTCCATGGACGAGGTTGTCGATCATTATCAACGGGATGGTTATGCCGTCATGCCGGGGCTGTTGAGCGGCCCGGTTCTCGCCCAACTGCGGGAGGTGACGGATCGGGTGGCCGACCAGGCTCGCGGTCTGGTCGAGGAGACCGGCGTTTTCGATTTCGAAGATGGTCACCGGCCCGAGGCTCCGCAGATTCAGCGGATCAAGAAGCCGCATCGCGTCGACCCCTTCTATTTCGAGCTGGCCAGGCACCCGGCCATCCTGGCGGTGATCGCCAAGCTGATCGGCACCCGGGACATCCGGCTCAATCACAGCAAGATCAATATGAAGGCGGCCAAGACCGGTTCGGCCCTGGAATGGCACCAGGATTGGGCCTTCGCGCCCCATACCAACATGTCGACCTGCGTCGCCTCGGTGATGATCGACGACTGTTCCGTCGAGAACGGCGCCATGCGGGTCCTTGCCGGCAGCCATGGCGGTCCGCTGCTCGATCATCATGACGAGGAGCAATATTTCGTCGGGGCGGTCGCGCCGGATACGCCCGGGCTGGATTTTTCCAAGGCGGCTCCCCTGGCCGGGCCGGCCGGCACGGTGGCATTCCACCATCCTCTGGCCATTCACGGTTCGGGGGCCAATCGTTCGGGCGCGTCGCGGCGTATTCTTTTTCTCGAATATGCCGCGACCGACGCCTGGCCGCTTTTCTATCATGTCGACTGGGACGACTATAATCGCCGGATCGTCTCCGGCCCCCAGACATCATTCGTCCGTTTCGAACCGACGGTCGTCAAGCTGCCCTTCCCGGCACGGACCACCGGGTCGATCTATAAGACCCAGTCGACGCTCGAAAAGCGCTATTTCGAACAGGCGGTATGATCGATGGAGTCCTCGAAACTGGAGAGACGACCCGCGGCCTTCGTCACCGGGGCGAGCAGTGGCACCGGCCGCGAGGCGTCGCTGGCTTTGGCCAAGGCCGGCTACGATGTCGCGCTGCTCGGCCGGCGGCCGGCGGCGTTGGAGGACGTGGCCGCCGATATCCGCGGCGCGGCCGGCGAGGCGAGGACGATCTGCTTGCGAACGGACGTCACCGACCCGGCGAACGTTGCGCGATCGGTGGCGGCGTTCCTCGAGTGGTCCGGCGGTCGGGTCGAGGTGCTGCTCAATGCAGCGGGTATTCCGGGCCCGCTCGGCGCGGCGATCGGGGACATCGCCGTCGAGGATTTCGATGCCGTGGTGTCGACCAATCTGCGGGGGCCGTTCCTGACGATGACGCATCTGTTGCCGGTGATGTATCGGCAAGGCGGCGGGCGCGTGGTGAATATCGGCGGCAATCACGGCCTGCGGGGCCGGGCCGGGCGTTCGACCTATTCCCTGTCGAAGTGGGGGCTGCGCGGCTTGACGCGCAGCGCCGCGCTCGAAGCCGGACCCCACGGGGTGACGGTCAATTACGTGGCGCCGGGGGCGATCGCCGTCGATCGGATGCGGTTGCGCTGGAAGGCGCAGGCTGCCGAAGAAGGGGTTTCCGAACAGGTTGTCATCGAGCGTTATGTCGCGCAGATGGGAATCGCTCTCGGACGGCCGAACGAACCGGCCGACGTGGTGGCGATGATCATGTTCCTGGTCGGCGAGGGAGGTCGCAATATCACCGGGCAGGAGTTGGTGATCGACGGCGGAGTCATCGTGTGAAGCCGGGGCCCGACTGCCGGCATCCCGCCGAGTCGGGCCTGCGTTCCGGACCGGCGGGGCATGGCCGGTCCGTTCCCCTTTCAGCTTTTCCCGAGGGCGGCCTTGATAATCGATTGGGTGACGATCCGGGAGATATCGATCGATTGCGTCGAGGCGACGGTTCCCGCGTCTTGCGCGAGTTTCAGGGCATTTTCGAAGACCTCCGGTTTGATCCACAGAAGTCCCTGAGTGAGCGCGTCGCCATGCAGGACGTAGGATTTCATCTCCTCCGCCTCGGTTGTCTGGCGCGCCAGATCCGTCCCCGGCTGGGCATATTTCTCGACGACGATTTTGGCGGTTTCCGCCGGATGGTCGACCATCCAGCGCCATCCCTTGATCAGGGCGCGGGTATAACGGACGAAGGTGTCGCCGTTTTGCTCGATGCTGTCGCGCCGGGCGATCAGGACTTGTCCATAATCCGCGATGCCGAGATCGGACGTATAGAGGATGTAAGGGTCGAGTCCGGCCAGGCGCAGGGCTGTCGCGGCGGTGGTCGCCCATCCCCAATAGGCGTCGACCTGCTTGGCCATCAGCATGCCGGGATCTGTGCCGACGGGCACGAACTTGATCTTGCGGGCATCGATGTCGGCGCGCTTCAGCAGCACCTGGACTTGAGCCCGAATGTTGTTCGGCAGCCCGATTGTTTTGCCGACCATATCCTGCAGCGAGGTGATGGGGGCGGAGGCCGGACTGAGAAAACAGCCGGGATCGCGTTGCATGACCGCGGCGAAGGCGACGATCGGCTGGCCTTGCCGGGCCCCTTCGATGATGCCGAGCGCGTTGCTTTCGCTGACCAGGGTGCGTCCGCTGGCGACCAGGGTGCGGTAATCGGTGCCGGGCCCTCCGGCGTTGTAGTGAACATCGAGTTTTTCCTCGGCGAAATAGCCTTGTTCCTGGGCCATGAAATCGCCGCCGAACTGAACGCCTTTCAGCCAGCCGAGCTGATGGCTGACCGGTGTCGGCGTTTCGGCGGCGGCGGGACCCGCGGCGAAGCGGAGGAAGCCGCCGAGGGAGACGGCGCCGATACCCAGCCGCCCGAGGTGTCCGAGAGCGGATCGCCTGTCGATGGAAAGACCGGCGGATGGCGAAAGGGCGGGGCGGTTGCGCGAGGTCATCTGATCTCCTTGCTGGCTATCTCGATGGTGATGGCGTCATCACTGACTGTTCCTCTCCTTCCTATCAAATAACAAATGATACAGTCTAGAATTATTTTAATAATTTTCATAAAAACAAATTTTAAAATGAGAAAATATCTATAATTAAGCAGGATGAAAAAATTAATTAGCACATATTATTTATATTTTTTGTATTTTTTGCAATTTTTTGTTTCTGATTGGCGTTCCGTAGACTTTTCGGCATCGCCGCTGAACGGAAAAGGCATCTCACGGAAATGGGATTACACGCTATTCCTTGATCCGGACGATGCCGTCGTCCGGTTTTCCGGCGTGGGGGCGTCTTCCGCGTATTTCAGGGATCGTCGTGCCGAAAACCCGTCAGCCAGCTTCAATGAGGAGGTCCGGAGATGAGTCGTAGCGAAAAAGGACTGGACGACGTCTTGGTGGCCAAGGCCGTCGAGATATCGGAAATTCCCGTGATCGATTTCTCTCCGTTTCTTCAAGGCAACGCGGCCGATCGGCAAGCCGTGGCGGCGGCGTTGGCCGAGGCTTGCGAGCGCATAGGGTTCTTCTATCTGGTCGGCCACGGGGTGCCGGAAAGTCTGCGCAGCGCCATTTTCGAGCAGTCCGCGGCTTTCTTTCATTTGCCTCTGGAGCGGCGACGGCAGGCCGCGGCGACGCCGGACTGGTATCGGGGATGGATCGCTTCGCAACCCGGCGAGACGCTGAGCCGCGACAGCCGCGTCTTCGAGCAATATCGCATTCAGGCGGATCTGCCGGCCGACGATCCCGATGTCGCCTCGGGCAGCGTTTTCTACAAGCCCAATCGCTGGCCGGCCGATCTGCCCGATTTCGGGACGGTCTGCAACCGCTATTACCGGGCCATGCTGGAGCTGTCCCGGCAGTTGCTGCACGCCTTCGCCCTCGGCATCGGCCTGCCGGAAGACCGCTTCGACGCCTATTTCGACAAGCCCTTGTGCCAATTGAGCATGATGTATTACCCCAGCCTTCCCGGCGATGCCGATCCCGAAGTGACCAACACCGTCTCCCATACCGACGAGGGGCCGCTGACCATCCTGGCGCAAGGCGAGGTCAGCGGTCTTGAGGTGAAGCGTCGGGACGGCACCTGGATCGCCGCTCCGCCGATCCCCGGGGCCTACACCATCAATGTCGGCGACATGATGATGTGGTGGTCGAACGGCCGTTATTTGTCCAATTATCATCGCGTGCGCAACAAATCGCGAACCGAGCGTTTCTCGGTTCCGTTCTTCCTCAATCCCGACCACGACGCGACTATCGCGCCCCTGCCGGAATTCGTGCGCGAGGACGGCGGCGCGCATTACCCGCCGGTGCATGTGGCGACCCATTTGTCGCGTTTCTACGCGACCTTCAAATATGAGCCGTCCGGCACGGATGCGCCGGCCTGATCTTTCAGACCACTTCCTGCCGCCGATAACCGAGGAGACCGCAGACGTGACGAAGGGTGGCGCATTAGCCCGTATTGGAGCCGATATCGGAGGGACTTTCACCGACGTGGTGCTGGAAACGCCTGATCGACGCCACACCACGAAGGTTTTGACCACCCATGACGCGCCCGAGCGAGCCTTGCTCGACGGCATCGCGATCCTGCTGGCCCAGGCGAACCTGCGGCCCGAGGATGTCGGCTTGATCGTCCATGGGACGACTCTCGCCACCAACGCCCTGATCGAACGCCGGGGCGTGCGGACCGGTCTGCTGACCACCGAAGGCTTTCGCGACGTGCTCGATCTGGGGAGCGAAAGCCGCTTCGATCAATACGACATCACCATGGACAAGCCGTCACCGCTGGTATCGCGGGGCCTGCGGCGGACGGTTCCCGAACGCATCGCCGCCGACGGCGGCGTCCTGTTGCCGCTCGATCCGTCGGCGGTTCGTTCCGCCGCCGATTTTTTTGCCGCCGAAGGTGTGGAAAGCGTCGCCATCGCCTTCCTGCACAGCTATGTCAATCCTGGGCACGAGCGGATGGCGGCCGACATTCTGCGCGAGAAAATGCCGGATCTCAGCATTTCCCTGTCCTGCGAGGTTTCGCCGGAAATGCGGGAATATGAGAGATTCTCGACGACCGCCGCCAATGCCTATGTGCAGCCGATCGTCGCCCGCTATCTGGCCAGGCTCGATGATGCGCTGCATGACCTGGGCTTTCGCTGCCCGCTTTACCTGATGCTGTCCTCGGGTGGTTTGACCACCGTCGATACCGCGGTACGCTTTCCCGTACGGCTGGTCGAATCGGGCCCGGCCGGCGGGGCGATCTTCGCCGCCGCCATCGCCGCCGAACGGCAGATCGACAAGATGCTCGCCTTCGACATGGGAGGGACCACGGCGAAAATCTGTTTCATCGATCACGGCAAGCCGCAAACCTCCCATAGTTTCGAGGTCGCGCGCATGCACCGCTTTCGCAAGGGAAGCGGTCTGCCGTTGCGCATTCCGGTGGTCGAGATGGTGGAAATCGGCGCTGGCGGGGGATCGATCGCCCGGCGCGACGCTCTCGGGCGGATCGTCGTCGGTCCGCGCAGCGCGGGATCCGAGCCGGGGCCGGCCTGTTACGGCCGTGGCGGCGGCAATCCGACGGTGACCGATGCCGATCTGCTTTTGGGCCGGATCGATCCGACGGCCTTTGCCGGGGGCTTGATGACGCTGGATCGCTCGCGGGCCGAAACCGTCGTCGGCGGCTTGGGGAATGCCGGGGCCGACAGCCGCATCCCGGCTTTGGGGATCAGCGAGATCGTCGACGAGACGATGGCCAGCGCGGCGCGGGTGCATGCGGTGGAACAGGGGACGGCCGTCGATCAGCGCACGATGGTGGCCTTTGGTGGCGCGGCGCCCTTGCATGCGGCGCGCGTCGCCGAAAAGCTGGGTATTTCGCAGGTCATCATTCCACGGAGCGCCGGTGTGGGCTCCGCGGTCGGCTTCCTGCTGGCCCCCATCGCCTATGAGGTGGCCCGGAGCTTTCATCAATGCGTCGGACAGATCGAAATCGACGCCTTGAACGGATTGCTCGCCGCCATGTCGGAGGAGGCGCACGACCTGGTGAGCCGTGGGGCGCCCGGCGTGCCGCGGTCGGAAACACGGATCGCCTACGCGCGTTATCGGGGCCAAGGTTACGAAATTCCGATCGCCGTTCCGGCGCGGCCTTTGGACAGGGCGGACGAAGTCGTGCTTCGGGACCGCTTCGAAGCGACCTATCGCGCTCAATACGGTTCCGTCATCGCCGGGTTGGATATTGAAATTCTTACCTGGCGCGTTTCGGTTTCGGCACGGCGGACCACGGCCCGTTCCAGCGCCGCTCCCGTCGAGCCGAGGGCTTTCGAGGTAACGCTCCGCCATTCCGTCCTCGATCCGGCGAGCGGGCGCACCATGGCGTTCGCCGTGGTGCGGCGGGACGACTTGCACCCGGGCGATCATTTGGCCGGGCCGGCGCTCGTCGTCGAGGACGAGACCACCACCGTCGTTTCGCCGGCTTTCGATCTCGACGTCGACGGTCACGGTTGTCTGGTGCTGAGCCTTCGGGCCGGTGGGAAGGGAGAAGAACCATGACCTCGGCGCTTTCCGACGTCCGTATGCAGGTGATGTGGGCAAGGCTGGTCTCGATCGTCGAGGAACAGGCGCAGACGCTCATGCGGACGGCTTTTTCGACGACGGTGCGCGACGCCGGCGATCTGTCGGCGGCGGTGTTCGATGTCCGGGGGCGTCTGGTCGCCGAGGCCGTCACCGGCACCCCCGGACATCTGAACTCCATGGCCGAGGGCGTCCGGCATTTTCTGGCGAAATTTCCCGCCGACGGCATGGAGGATGGGGATCATTACATCACCAATGATCCCTGGCTGACCGCCGGCCATCTGCACGACATCACCGTCGTCAGTCCGGTGTTTCATCGGGGGCGCGTGGCGGCGCTGCTCGGCTGCTGCTGCCATCAGCTCGATATCGGAGGGCTGGGGCAGGGGCCGGACGGACGTTCCATCTACGAGGAGGGATTGCAGATCCCGATCCTCAAGCTGGCTTCGCGGGGAAAGATCAATGACGTCCTGATGGAACTCGTGCGTCAGAACGTCCGTACGCCGCTGCAGGTCGAGGGCGATGTGCTTTCCTACATCGCCAGCAACGATTCGGGGGCGCGGCGCCTGCGGGCGATGCTGGACGAATTCCACCTGGAGACGCTGAGCGATATCGCGGACTACGTGATTACCCGTTCACAGGCGGCGACCGAGGCGGAAATCGCCAAATTGCCCCGGGGCACATGGCATAATGAAATGGTCGTCGACGGTTACGACCGGCCGATCACCCTGCGGGCGGCACTGACCATCGGCGAGGGGGATATCCTGGTCGATTACCAGGGAACCGACGCCGCCGTCCGGCACGGCATCAATGTGGTGCTGAATTACTGCAAGGCCTACACCTTTTTCGGCCTGAAATGCATCGTCTCGCCCGAGATTCCCAACAATGCCGGTGCCTTGGCTCCGTTCAAGGTGAGGGCGCCGGTGGGATCCATTCTCAATGTCGAGCGGCCCTGGCCCGTGGCGGCCCGCCATGTCATCGGCCAGATGTTGCCCGACGTCGTCTTCGGCTGCTTGAGCCAGGCGTTGCCGGGTCGGGTTCCGGCCGAAGGATCATCCTGTCTGTGGAGCGTGCAGCTTCGCGCCAAGGCCGTGCCGGGAATGGAAGACCGCAACGGCCGGGCGTTCGAGACGGTTTTCTTCAACAGTGGGGGATCGGGAGCCCGGCAGTCGCAGGACGGCTTGTCGGCCACGGCTTTTCCGAGCGGTGTCCGCGCCATGCCGGTCGAGGTGACGGAAGCCGGCGCGCCCATCGTCATCTGGCGCAAGGAACTGCGGCCGGACAGCGGTGGGGCGGGGCGGACGCGGGGCGGCCTGGGGCAGATCGTCGAGGTCGGGTCCCGGTTGCAGCAGCCTTTCGAGGTTTTGGCGATGTTCGAGCGCGTCCGTTTCGCCGCCCGGGGGCGGGACGGCGGCGGCGGCGGGGCGCCGGGCGTGGTGCGCCTGGCCTCCGGAACTCCCTTGCGGGCCAAGGGATTGCAGGAAATTCCGGCCGGTGACCGGCTGGTTCTGGAATTGCCGGGCGGCGCCGGACTGGGGGCTCCCGGCGAGCGCGAGCGGGCGGCCGTCGACGAGGATATCAGGCAGGGTCTTCTTTCTCCGCAGACGGCGGAACGGGACTATGGCTGGAAAGCCGATGAGGGGGGCCCCCTTCGGACGGGAACGGCGGGGGACATGTCGAATGGATCGTGATGACATCGCGGATGAAGGGCCGGGGCTGACTCGTCGGGATTTCGTTGCGGCCGGCGGCGCGGCCGTCGCCTGGAGCCTGCTCGGCAAGGCCGGCGGCGCGGCCGCCGCTTCCATGCCCGCCCCGGGCGCCTCAGCCGGGCCGGCACCGAATCCGGTGAGCTTCGGCGACATCCCGGTGACGTTGCGGGAAGGCACCAATGTCTCCATCGCCCTGTCTCCGGATGGCAAAACCATCGCCATGGATTTGCAGGGGATTCTTTGGCTCATGCCGGCAGAGGGGGGAGAAGCGCGGCAATTGACCGGCTATCTGGACGATATCGCCCGTCCCGACTGGTCGCCGGATGGCGGGATGATCGCCTTCCAATCCTACCGAGACGGCAATTTCCACATCTGGACGATCAATTCCGACGGCAGCGGTCTCCTGCAGCGGACGAGCGGACTGTTCGACTGTCGCGAGCCCCGCTACGCCCCGGATGGCCGGCGCATTCTGTTTGCCTCGGATTGCGGCGGGAATTACGGGATTTATGTCCTCGATCTGAGGAGCGGCGACGTAACGGTGGTCGTCGATACGCCGCATGAGGACAGCGAGCCGGTTTTTTCGCCGGACGGACGGCGCGTGGCCTTCGTCAGCGGCGGACAGTTGATCGTGCTCGACGAGCAGGGCGCCCAGACGGTGGTTGCGCAAGGGGCTGTCAATGCGCCGGCCTGGACCCCGGATGGGCGCGGGCTGGTCTATCGGGTGGCGTCGGGAACGCCGCGGGACATGCGGTCGAGCCGGCTTTACCGGTCCGGCGTGCCGATCACCGGAGAGGACGAGGACGTATTTCCCTTTCCGGTGTCCTGGCTGTCCGCCGACGAGATTTTTTATACCGCGGATGGCCGGATCAAGCGGCGCCATTTGGCCGGCGGCGATGCGGCCCCGGTGCCTTTCACCGCGCGGGTGACCGTGGCCCACGCCGGCGACTATCCCCGCCGTCGCCGCGATTTCGATTCGGAAGCGCCCCGTCCGGTCAAGGGGATCTCATTCCCGGTGTTGTCGCCGGACGGCGGAAAAATCGCTTTCACCGCGCTGGGGCAGTTGTGGTGCCTCGACGTCGGGACGGCGCGACCGCGGCAGTTGACCGACGATTCCTACGCCAAGACCTATCCGGCGTGGTCGCCCGACGGCAAATGGCTTGCTTACTCCTGCGACCGTGGCGGCAAGCTGGATATCTGGCTGCGGGACCTCGCCTCCGGCGAAGAGCGCCAGTTGAGCCGTTCGCCCAGCGCCATGAAGCAAAGCAGTTGGTCCCCCGATTCCACCCGGATCGCCTGCGCCAGCCAGGACGGCTATCTCTATGTGCTGGATGTCGCCAGCGGCGCCATGACGCGGCTTCTGCACCAGACGGTGTGGTCCGGGCGGGCCTCCTGGTCGAAGGCCGGCGACGTGATCGCCCTTGCCGCGGTGCAGCCCTATTCATCGCGCTATCGCGAAGGGGTGAACGCCATCCTGACCTGCGAACTGTCCAACGGCGAGACCGCATATCATTTACCCGGTCCGGGATTGTCGCTCGACGTCCGCAATGTGAACGGGCCGATCTGGTCGCCGGACGGCACCGCCATGGCCTTCACCATGAAGGGCACATTGTGGTCGATGCCTGTCGACCCCCGGGGGCGTCCCACCGGCGCGCCGCGACCGCTCAACGACGAGACGACGGACTCCATCAGTTGGAGCGGGGACGGCGGCAAGATCCTCTATCTGTCGAACGGCAGCTTGCGTCTGTTGACGATGGCCGACGGTTCGATCGAAACCCTACCCCTGTCTTTCACCTGGGCGCTGGCCAAGCCGTCCGGCCTGCAGGTCGTTCATGCCGGGCGCATGTGGGATGGACGCGCCGAGGAAATGCGCAGCGATGTCGATATCCTGATCGAGGGCAACCGCATCGCCGCCGTCGAACCGCATCGGCCGGACCGGGGGGATGCGGCCTGGATCGACGCCGGTCGGCGCACCGTGATGCCGGGGCTGATCGACATGCACACCCATCGCGAAATGGGCAATCAGTTCGGCGACCGGGAGCCTCGCATTTTTTTGGCCTTCGGCGTGACGGCGACCCGCGGCCTGAGCGACAATCCCTATCTGGCCATCGAAAACAGGGAATCCGTCGATGCCGGCCGCCGCGTCGGCCCCAGGCATTTCGCCACCGGCGACGCCCTCGACGGGTCGCGTGTCTTCTGGGACGGCATGCGGCCGATTTCCGACGACGGACAATTGGAACGGGAGCTTTCGAAAGCGGAAGCCCTCGAATACGATCTCTTGAAATGCTATGTCCGCTTGCCCCTTCGGCTCCAGAGGCGAGTCGTCGCCTTCGGCCATTCCATCGGTATCCCCGTCACCTCCCATTATCTGTTTCCCGCCGTCGCCTTCGGCGCCGACGGTCACGAGCATATGGGCGGCACCAGCCGGTTCGGGTTCTCGCGGACGGGGAGCAGTCTCGGGCGGATCTATCAGGACGTCCTGGCGATCGCCTCGGGCTGCAAAGGATTCCGCACGCCGACCCTGTTCGGGCTGGAGGGGATGCTGGGCGACTGGCCGGGACTGCTCGACGATCCCCGCCTGTCGGTGTTGTTTCCCGCCTGGGAACAGGCACCGCTGCGCAAGGCCGCCGCGGCCGGTCCCAGCAAGCCGGTGCCGATGGTCGCCCATCAGGTGGAGGGCGTGATGAGTTTGATGCGCGAGGGCGTCAAGATCGTCACCGGGACCGACTATCCGATCGTCGCCCCGGCCCTGTCCATGCATCTCAATCTACGCGCCATGGTCCGCTACGGGATGAGGCCGGTCGATGCCCTGCGGAGCGCGACCAGCGTGTCGGGCGATGTCCTGGGGCAGGGTATCGGGGCCATCGAGGCTGGAAAGCTCGCCGATATCATCGTCGTCGACGGCGATCCCTTGCGGGTCATCGATGACGCGGCGCGGGTGGAACAGGTGATGGTCAACGGCTTTCTGCACGATGTCGAGGGTCTGATCGCGCCGTTCCGCGGCAAGGATGCCGGGGCGGCGACGGAGACGCCGCAGCACGCCACCGCCGGACCGGCCGCTCAGGGCCCCTTGCGTTTGGCCTCGAAAAGCCGCCATTGGTGGCATGACGAACGATGGGTCGAGGAAGTCCGTCGATCCTGCTGTCTGCCGACGTGACGAAAGGCATCGCGGCCATGAGGGTTCATCTCATTTTCGGCTTTCTGGGGGCGGGCAAGACGACGCTTCTGCTCAATCTTCTGCGCAATCCCGATCCGAATGGTCCGACGGCCGTCATCGTCAATGAATTCGGCGAGGCGGGAGTCGACGGCGCCATCCTGCGCGGCACCCATGTCGATGTGCTGGAATATGCCTCGGGTTGCTTTTGCTGTTCGCTGAAGGGGGCGTTGCTGGACGGATTGCGGGAGTTGCGTCAGGGGCGGCTGATCGTCCGCGTGTTCGTCGAGGCCAGCGGTGTCGCCCAGGCCGAGGAACTGATCGCTCCGCTGGCCGACGGCGCCGGGGCGCTGTCCTTCGCCGTCGGCCCGTCGATCGCCGTCTTCGATGCGGCGCGTTACGATCATCTTTCCGACATGCTGGGCGAATTCCTTGATGGGCAGATCCGCCATGCCGACGTCGCTCTGCTCAACAAGATCGATCTCGTGCCGGCGGACGCGGCCGAGGAGATCCGGCGGAAGATCGCCGGGAAAATGTCGGGACGCCCGGTTTTCTGCGCGGTGCGGGGGGATGTCGATGCCGCTTTTCTGCTGGAGGCGGCGGCCGGCCGGGCGGCAGCCGGGGAAAAGCCCGGGCATGGCGTGCCCGCCGGGCTGGATGGCGTCTCCTCCGCCGTTCTTGCCGCCGGCTCCGATCTGAAGCGGCGGGCGGTGGAGGGGTTCTTCCGGCGTCTGCCGCCGTCGGTCTGGCGCGCCAAGGGGTTCCTGACCATCGAAGGGATCCCCATGCTGGCTCAATATGTGCCCGGGCAGCTGGAACTGACCCCCGCCGCCGCGCCCGATCATCGTCAATTGATCCTGATCGGGCGGGGAATGGATCAGGCGGCCATCGCCGGAAACTTCGCCGAGACCGCCCGTTCTTTCAGCCGCTTTTGATCCACAGGCTCTTGACGTTCAGATATTCGTCCAGATGCTCGCGGCCGGATTCCCGCCCGTAGCCGCTCATTTTGTAGCCTCCGAACGGTACTGCCGGGTCCATGACGTTGTAGCAATTGACCCAGACTGATCCGGATCTCAGGCCTTTGGCCAGGAGGTGGGCGCGGCCGATGTCGCGTGTCCAGACGCCGGCTCCCAGTCCGAAAGGCGAGTCGTTGGCGCGGCGGAGCACGTCGGCGACATCGTCGAAAGGAATGGCCGAGACGACCGGTCCGAAGATTTCCTCCCGGGCGATGCGCATGCCGTCGGCGACATCGGCGAAAACGGTCGGAGACACGAAATATCCGGCGGCGAAAGCGCCATCGGTCCTGCGCCGGCCACCGGAGAGGACACGGGCGCCCTCCGCCTTGCCGATGTCCAGATATCCGGTGACCCGGTCGAGCTGCTGGCGGGAGACCAGGGGACCCAATTCGGTTTCCGGGTCGATGCCCTCGCCCATGCGCAATGCGGATCCGCAGGCGGCGACGCGGGCGACGAATTCCTCATAGACCGGACGTTCCACGTAAAGGCGGGTGCCGGCCGTGCAGATCTGCCCGGCATTGGCGAAGACGGCCATGGCCGCGGCCGGGGCGGCGGCATCGAGATCGGCGTCCGCGAAGACGATGTTGGGGGATTTTCCCCCCAATTCGAGAGAGACGCGCTTCAGATTGCCGGCCGAGGCCTGGACGATCTTCTGTCCGGTGACATGCGAACCGGTGAAAGACAGTTTGTCGACGTCGGGATGGGCGGCCAAGGCGGCGCCGGCCGTTTCGCCGAAGCCGGTGATGATATTGAAGACGCCAGGGGGGACACCCGCCTCCAAGGCCAATTCGGCGAAGCGGAGCGGGGTGAGGGGAGCTTCTTCCGCCGGTTTGAGCACCAGCGTGCATCCGGTGGCCAGAACGGGCCCCAGTTTCCAGATCGCCGCCATCAGAGGGCCGTTCCAGGGAATGATCGCGCCGACCACGCCGAGCGGTTCCTTCACCGTGCAGGAAAAGACGTCGCCGGCCACCGAATTGCCGATGGTCTCGCCATGCAGCCCGGTGGCCATGCTGGCGTAGTAATGCAGAAGGCCGATCATCAATCCCTTGCTGCCCAGGGTGTGGCGAATGGGGGCGCCCATGTCGAGAGTGTCGAGTGCGGCCAGTTCATCGAAGTGTCGTTCGACCAGATCGGCCAGACGCAACAGGATGCGTTGGCGTTCGAACGGTTTCACCCGGCTCCACGGGCCTTCGAAGGCCCGGCGGGCGGCCGCGACGGCGCGCTCGACGTCCTGCCGATCGCCTTCGGCGACCATGGCCAGCAGCGTGCCGGTGGCCGGGTTCCGGCTCTCGAAGGTCTTGCCGGAGATCGCTTCGACCCAGGCGCCGTCCACCAGCATGCGTTTGGTTTTGCCGTCCAGGAAGGGGTGTGAGGTCATGGGGGCCGCTTTTCCTTTTTTCAATTTACGCCGCATCGCCCAGGCGCGCGAAGCCCGCCTCAAGATCGCGGATCAGATCTTCCGGATCCTCAAGACCGGCATGCAGCCGCAAAGCCGGGCCCGGTTCCGTCCAGGGACTGGCCGAGCGCAAGGTCGCCGGATAGGTCGGCACCGCCAGGCTTTCGAAACCGCCCCAGGAATAGCCGAGCTTGAACAAATCCATGTGGTCGAGCATGGCTGCCAGTTGTGCGGCGGAACACTCCTTCAGGACGACGCCGAAAAGACCTGAAGCCCCCTTGAAGTCGCGTTTCCAGATGGCGTGGCCCGGATCGTCGGGCAGGGCCGGATACATCACGCGGGCGACCTCGGGCCGCTGTTGCAGCCATCGGGCGATGCGCGTCGCCGATTCCTGATGGCGTTTCATGCGCAGGGCGAGAGTGCGCAAGCCCCGCAATGCCATGTAGACGTCGTCGGGACCGCCGCAATAGCCGGAGGCGGAGGCCGTCTTTTTCACCGGAATGAAGGCGTCCTCGCGGCAGACGGCGATGCCCAGCATCAGATCGGAATGGCCGGAGATATATTTCGTCGCCGCATGCAAGGACACGTCGACTCCCAGCGCCAGGGGCTTGAAACACAATGGCGAGGCCCAGGTGTTATCGATGATGGTGACGATGCCGCGCGGCCGGCAGGCGGCGACCACGGCCGGCACATCGACCATTTCGAACGTCAGGGAACAGGGCGATTCCATATAGACGACCTTGGTGTTCCCACGGAACAGCCCGGCGATCTCCCCGCCGATCAGGGGGTCGAAGAAAGTGACCTCGACTCCGAAGCGGGACAGGAAATCCTCGCAGAAGTGGCGGGCCGGCCCATAGACGCTGTCGACGATCAGCAGATGGTCTCCGGCGTTCAGGAATGCGGTCAGCGATGCCGCGATGGCGCCCAATCCGCAGGACGTCACGACGGCGCGGTAACCGCCTTCGAGGGCGGTGACGGCGTCTTCCAGAGCCCGCGTCGTCGGCGTTCCCTCCCGGCCATAGGTGAATTTTTCGAACGCTCCGCTGGCACGGTCGACCCGCGTTTCCAATAACTCCTCCACGGAGCGGAAAAGAACGGTGGAGGTGTGATAGACGGGAGGATTGACGATCCCGTAATTGTCTTCGGGATGGCGTCCGGCATGCAAAAGAACGGTTTCTTCGGCGAATTTCCTGGGGGTGTTCATCATGATCTTACCATCAAAGCCATTCCGACAGGTCGTTAGAGGATGGTGCCGCCATCGATGACGATGTCCTGGCCCGTCACCATGCGTCCCCCATCGGAAGCCAGGAACAGCACGGCATTGGCGATATCCGTGCCGGTGCTCAGCCGGCCGAGGGCCGATTGGGAGACGAAGCGGTGGAACACGTCATCGTAGGAAAGCCCCTGGCGCGCCGCCGAGTCTTCGAATTGACGGGTGAGTTTTTCGCCTTCGATGCCGCCGGGAGAGATCAGGTTGACGGTGACATTGCCGGCGGCGACTTCCAGCGCGGTGGACTTGGTGAGGCCGCGCAACGCCCATTTGGCGGCCGCGTACAGGGAAAACCCCGCCACTCCCTTATGGCCGTAGGTGCCGCCGATGTTGATGATTCGGCCCGACCCCTGCGCCTTCATGATGGGAAGAACGGCTTTCATCGACAAAAGGACGCCCAGGACATTGCCGTCGAAGCAGGCGCGATAATCCGCCGTGCCGCAGTCCCAGACGGCTTTGCGCGGGGGGCTGCCGCCGGCCGCGCAGACCAGGATGTCGATGCGTCCGAAATGTTGGCGGGCCAATTCGGCGGCGTGGGCCATTTGACCTTCGTCCGTGACGTCGGCGAGGCAAACCAAACCGTCCCTGCCCAATTTCCCGATCGCCCCCGCGGTTTCCCGCGCCCGTTCCGCGTCGCGGCCGACGATGGCGACATCGGCGCCGTTTTCGGCCAGGGCCAGGGCGATCTGCCGTCCCAGGCCGCTGGTCGCTCCGGTAACGCAGGCAATTTTTCCGGCGAGCGCGCTCATGTCTCAGCGTGTCCTGTCGAGGACCAGGCCTTCTGCGGCGACGGTCAGGGTGAAGAAAAGATAGGCCGCCGTGGTGCCCACCAGAACCGTCGCCCACATCAGGGAAAAGTCCTGCTGGGAATAGGCGTCCAGTGTCAGGGACCCCAGGCCGGCCGCTCCGGAAAGCCATTCGGCGAACATGGCGCACAGAATGGCCGAACCGGACGCGATGCGCAGTCCGGTGAAAATATAGGGAATGGCTGCGGGAATGCGTAGTTTCAGAAGGACCTGGCACATGCCGGCGCCGTAGACATGCATCATTTCGATGGCGTTGGCGGATGGCGACAACAGGCCTTTTTTGGCGGCCAGCATGATCTGGAAAAAGCTCAGCAGGGCGACGATGGCGATACTGTTCCACTGTTCGCGTCCGAACACGGAAATCATCAGGGGCGCCACAGCGATCACCGGGATGGTCCGGACGACGATGATGAGGGGCATGAGGGCCCGGCTCAAAAGGCCGGAGAGAACGAATGCGACGGCCAGCGTCATGGCGGCGACGATGCTGACGGTCATTCCGGCCAGGGTGCAGAAGACCGTGAAGACGGCGTCCGATCCGATCAGGGAGGCGTTATCGGCCAACGATGCGAGGACCGCCGCCGGAGCGGGCATCAGATAGCCCGGAATTTGAAAAACCGTGACGGCCGCCTGCCAGATCGCCAGCAGGCACGCCATGACGAGCCCGTAGGCGCCCATCCGGCGGCCGACGATGGCGATCGCGGGGGCCGCGGCGCGGTTCACGGCGCAATCCCGTCAGCCGTGCGGTCGGCGGTGAGAACTACGCGTTCGATGAGGGAAAGTGCCCCGTAGCTGCCCGCCGAAAGGATGCAGACGATCAGGACCGATGCCCAAAGCCGTTCCATTTGGAAATTGAACATGGCGTTGATCATCAGAACGCCGAGGCCGGTTTCGGTGCCGGTCCATTCGGCCACCAATGCGCCGAGAACGGCCAATGGCGCAGCGATCTTCAGGCCGAGAAAAATGTAGGGAAGCGCGCTGGGAAGCGCCAGTTTCCAGAATCGCTGCGCGGGCGTCGCCGCCAGCACCAGAAACAGTTCCCCGGCATTCCTTTCGGTCGCGCCGAGGCCCTGAATCATTCCGACGAAGATCGGAAAGAAGCACAGGAACGCTGTCAGCGTGATGCGCATCGGCCAGGAAACCCCCATCCAGATGATCAGGATCGGGGCGACCGCGATGATGGGGATGCTGTTGAGGACCGTTCCGATGGTCAGCGCCGCCGTTTCCAGGGCTTTGTGTTGATGGACGAGGAATCCCGCCGAAAAAGCGGCGCCGATCGCCATGGCGTAACCACAGGCGGCGGTCAGAACGGTGGATCGGCAATGAAGCCACAGGACGGCGCCGTCGCCGACCATGTTTTCCACTACTTTGACCGGGCGCGGAATGGTGGGGGGGAGAAGCCCGGCCAAGCCGGCCAATTCGAAGGCGAGCGTCAGCAGCAGGAAGACCGATCCCGGCAACGCCACGTTGGAAATGCGGCTAGACATCGATTGCCGCCATCGCTTGTTGGTCGAAAAGACATTGGCGGACGCGATCGACCGCGCCCGTGAAGGCGGGATCGCTCATCTGCGCGAAGCTGCGCGGACGGTCGAGGCCGACCTCGACGACGTCGGCGATTCGCCCCGGCCGGGCGGCCAGAACGAAGATCCTGTCGGCCATGAAAACCGCTTCCTGGATCGAATGGGTGACCATCAGTGCCGTGATCTTCGTCTCCGCCCTGATCCTCAGCAATTCGAGATTCATCCGGCTGCGGGTGATGTCGTCCAGGGCCCCGAACGGTTCGTCGAGCAGAAGGACGCGGGGCGACAGGACGAGGGAACGGGCGATGGCGGCCCTTTGCTGCATGCCCCCCGACAATTGCGAGGGTTTGGCTTTTTCGAAACCGCTCAGTCCGACCAGTTCGATCAATTCCCGCGGCAGCTTTTCGCGGTCGGGATCGCGCTCGGCGACGATTTCGAGAGGAAGGCGGATGTTTTCCAGAACCGTGCGCCAGGGCAGCAGGGTGGCGTCCTGGAAGACGAAGCCGATCCGATGGTCCTTGCGCGCTTGGCTGGGGTGCGCGCCATCGATCGAAATGCTTCCGCTGGTGGGGGGCAGGATGTCGGCGACCATGCGGAGCAGGGTGGATTTTCCGCATCCCGACGGGCCGATGAGCGCGCCGAATTGCCCGTCTTCCAGTTCGAGGCTGATCTCCTTGAGCGCCTGGACCTGTCGGCCATCGATATCGAATACCTTGGATACCCGGTCGATCGACAGGCGGCCCATTACGTCCTCGTCATGGTCGAAGGGGGAAAGGCGAGTCCGGGCGATCGCCCGGCCAGGCGATGCGGACGGCGGGCCTCGCCTCGGCGCCTCCGGAACGGCCAATGGCAGGTGGTGGAAATCGGCCGGTTTGGCAAAGCGTATTCTCCTGTCTGCGATAGGGAGCCGATTGCGTCATCGGGGGGCGGACGGTTTCCCATCGGGCCGGTCTGTGGCCGCCGCAGAAGCAGGGTTACATTCCTGATGGTGTTTTGTGATGTGCCAATTTTTCGCCAAGGTGGTGTCGAAAAGTCTATGCCCCTTTGTCGCATGACGATGCGACAAAGGGGCGCCGGATGGGCGCCTTTCATTTTCCGGGCGAAGGATGATCAATTGGTGGTTTTTTTCCGAAACGCCGGATCGCCGGGGAACGGGATCGGTTCACCCTGATCGAGATCGGGCAGTTTCATTCGGCCGGCCCGCCAGTCGGCCTTGGCTTGTTCGATCCGCTCCTTCGAGGAGGAGACGAAATTCCAGTCGATGAAGCGCGGTCCCGGCGAGTCGCCGCCCAGCAGCATGATGGTGGCGGGTTGCGTGGCCTTGAGGACCGCCGCCGCGCCGGGGGTGAAGACCAGCATGCGTCCCGCGTCGTAACGGCGTCCGGAGACTTCGACGGCGCCGGTGACGACATAGGCGGCCCGTTCCGGATAATCGTCCGGAAGGCGCGCCCGGGCGTCCGTCTCCAGATCGCAGTGCAGATAAAACATCGGAGACAGGGTCTCGACGCCTGCCCTGGCGCCGAACGCCTCGCCGGCGATCAGCCGTCCCGAGAGGCCGGCCTCCTGAAAGGCCGGCAAATCACCCGAACCGTGATGGGAAAAGGAGGGGGAAATTTCTTCCGACGCCTCGGGAAGGGCCACCCAGGCTTGGATTCCATGCATGCCGTCACCTTCGCGCCGGGCTTTTTCGAAACGTTCGGAATGGGTGACTCCGCGTCCGGCGATCATCCAATTGACTTCGCCGGGGCGAATCGGCTGTTCGGAGCCGACGCTGTCGCGATGCATGATCTCGCCTTCGAACAGATAGGTGACGGTGGCCAGCCCGATATGCGGATGCGGCCGGACGTCGACATCGGAGGAGAGGCCCGCCGGCCAGCGCACCGGTCCCATATGGTCGAAGAAAACGAAGGGCCCGACGGCCCGGCGCTGGGCGATGGGCAGGACGCGTCCCACTTCGAAGCCGCCCAGGTCGCGCCGCCGCTGATCGATCACCAGATCCAACATCCCCGGTACTCCCTTTTGTCATCCCGGGGATATGGGGACGACAAAGGTGATTGTCCCCTCGCGCGTGGCCGATGAGTAAGGCCTTATCTCATCTCCGCCCCCAAGCCGGCACCGGGGATGCCGGAAAGGCCTTTGCTGTGACCGCCAACGAGGTTAAAAGTCTCGCCAATCGGATTGTCGAGGCGACTGTCGGGATTTCCGGACGGATCCGCCCGGGGCTGGACGGTGGTGGTCCTTGAAACAGGTATTGGTGAAGAGAAGTCATGATCGGAAATGACGGAAAGCCGATGACCCGCGAGATGGTGCGGGCCGCCATTGCGGTCTATAATGAGCAATCCCGTGGTTCCGGGGCTTTTTCCACCATTCCGCGAGCCTTGGTGACCATTCTCGATCAGCTTGCGGTCGGCAAGACCACTTATGTCAAAGGGGCGGACGGACAAATGCAAATCACACGGCGCAAAGACAAGACGATTGCCGCCGGCTGATCCCATGTCTCTCGAAAAAGATCTCGCGAAAATGCCTTCTCCCTGGTCGTCGTCCTCGCAGCCGGCATCGGTCATTCATCGCGTCCTGCGGGCGGTGACGGGGGGCTTCGCCGCTTTCCTGCTGGGCCTCAATGTGCTCGTCGTCTTTTTGGCGATGACGCCCATGGCTCTGCTCAAACTGACCATTTCGACGCCGATGGTGCGCCGGGTGTGCAACCGTCTGTTGAACGCCCTGGCCGATCTCTGGGTATGTTTCAACAATGCCTGGATCGTTCTGGTCGGCAATCGTCCGGTGCTGACCGATGCTTTGCCGGCCCTGCAGCGGAAGGGATCCTATCTGGTGATCTGCAATCACCAGAGCTGGGTCGATATTTTCGTCTTGCAGCGGGTCTTCTTTCGCCGGATTCCACTACTGAAATTCTTCCTGAAACGCGAACTGCTTTATGTGCCGGTGATCGGCTTGGCCTGGTGGGCGCTCGATTTCCCGTTTCTGCGCCGTCAGAGCGATGCCAAGGGCATGGAGAACGACCTCCGCGCCTCCCGCAGGGCCTGCGAACGCTTCAAGGATCTGCCGATTTCCCTGGTCTCCTTCATCGAGGGAACCCGTTTCAGCCGGGACAAGCACACGGCGCAACGTTCGCCCTATCAACATCTGCTGAAGCCGAAGCTGGGCGCGTTCGGCATGTCCGTGGCGACGCTTGGCGACCGTGTCGATCTGATGATCGATGTGACCATCGCCTATCCGAACGGGGTGCCCAGTTTGTGGGATCTCTTAAGCGGAAATGTCGAGGGCGTGCAGGTCTTCGTCCGGACGATGGAGATTCCGGAAACCCTGAGCGATCCGGCCTTTATCGGCAAGCGCGAGTGGCATGTGGCTCTGGGCCGCTGGATCCAGTCCCTGTGGCGCGAGAAGGATGAAACCCTGGCCAAGGTCGTCGAGGCTCAAGGCGCCGGAGCGAAATAGCCGCCCGGGCTTCAGGGCCTGACCGCGGGGCTTTCCATGGGCATGCCGTTGGCCCGCCACATCAGATAAAGCTCCAGATCGACGAAGGCCTCGGCACCGAAGGCATAGGGCGCGGCCCGCATGCCGCTCATGCAGTTGCGCAGGCGGCGTTGCAGCGATCCCACGCCCTGCCATTCCAGGCGATAGAGCGGGTAACCGGTCGGATGAGCTTGCGGAATGGTTGCCCCGCCCAGGCTGCGGCCGGCGTTATCGTCGTGACACTGGGCGCAGGACAGGTTGAGCTGTCCCTGCCGTTCGTGAAAAAGGCTGCGTCCCATGGCGAGAAAAGGGTGCAGCGCCTTGCTGTTCTCGATGGCGATCGGCAGGCCGCGCGATTGCCGCGCCACATGGGTGGAGAGCGCCAGCAGATCGTGGCTTTCGAAGGCGAGGGGACCGGCCTTCTGATAGGCCGTGCGGCAGTGATTGATGCGCTGCTCCAGATCGATCGGCCGGTTCATCGTCCTGTCGAAGGCCGGATAGCGCGCCGCCACGCCCCGCATGGAACTGGCGGCATCGCCGTGACAGTCGGCGCAGGACCGGCCTGCCTCGCCGATCGGTTCCGCCCATAACGTCTCACCGTCCCGCTGCCACAGGCTGGCCGGATTGGTCATGTCGTCGTCCTGCATGGCGCGCAGCGGCGGCCCCATGAAGGCGTACCCCGAACGCCGGTTGTCCGTGAGATTGGCGGCCTGCGCCGGAGAGAGGGCGAGGAGGGCGGTCGAGAGAATGATCGTCAGCGCAAGTGGGTGCCGCGTTGATGTTCGGGACTTTTCGTACGTTGTTGACGCGGATGGGCGTGGCATAGGCATTTTTCGAGCCACCAAGACACCAAGGCACCAAGGGGGCGGATTGCGCCGCAGGCATGCAAACTTTCCGGTATCGGTGAGATGACGGACAAGGTGAAGAATGCCTGCGGCGCGCAGGATTTTACCTGTCGCCAGACTTATCCCGAGATGCCTTGGTGCCTTGGCGCCTTGGTGGTTCATGACCTCAAGCCCGATCCTGCGGAAACGCCGGGGGGAGGCGGTTCGATGAGGCGATGACGGCTCATGACACGCTGATCTCGACGGTTTCGCTGACCGAAAAGCCGTTGTCCCCCGTCCATTGGAAGGTGATGCTGCCGCTTTTCTCGATCCTGGTGAAAAAGGACAGGAACGGATTGGCCGCTATCGCCGGAGAAAAATCGGCCGAGAAGATTTCCTCGCCGTCAAGGGAGCAGACGAATCGCCGGATGATGTCCCGGGGCAGGGTGGCGCCGTTCAGCCCGGCCCGGTAGCCGGTTTCCATCGGATGCGCGATCAGCGTCTTGATTTCGATGATCTCTCCCTTTTTCGCCGTCGGGGGCACCTTGATCAGGGGCTTGGCCATCAGTTGACGTCCTCGACGCAGGCGGCGATGGTGACGATCACCTTGGCGCCGCCCTGCCAGAAGGAACCGTCGCTCATCTGCGCTATGGCGATCACCTGCTGGCTGTCGGCCAGCTTGATGCGGGTCGAAACCTGCGCCCTGCCGGCCCGGGGACCGAGATGAAAGCTGGCGACATAGGGCTGCGGATTCTTTTCGTTGAACAGATGGATCGCCACGACATGGTCCTGCCCGGTCATCGGGCTGTCGACGGTCACCGTCAGCGGCACGGCATTGCCGTTTTCCACCAATGGCGGAAGATCCAGCAGGACGCGGCCGTCGTGCGGCGCTGCCGGGCCGATGGTCTGGCGGATGGCCGCCCGCATCTCCTCCGGCGTGGCTCGGGCCGGACGGATGGCGAGCAGCAGCGTGACGGCGGCGCCGGCCGCACACTCCGCCGTCTGGCGAAGGAAGCGGCGCCGTTCAACGGCGCAAGGTGGCGAGATAGGCGACGACATCTTCAATCTGCTCGGCAGTGAGAATGGGGCGGCCGACGAAGGCCGGGGCGACCTGGACCAACCCTTGCGTCCGGTAGTAGGAGGGCATGATGGTGCCCGGTGAAACACGCCGGGCGTCCACGATCCTCAAGCGCAGTTGCCCGCTCGACCAGCGCTCGCCCGCGCCGTCCAGGGCGGGTGCCAGATCGCCTTGCAGCGGCTGCTCGGGAAAGGGGCCGCTGTGGCAAAGCAGGCAAAGCCCCTCCTGGCGATCGGCGACGATGCGGCGTCCGGCATCCGGATCCCCCGGCTGTCCGGTCAGCGGGCGGGGGATGCTGTCGCCCACCACCGCATAGGGCTGGAGCGGCGGCTCCGCGAGGGCGACCGTGCCCGCCAACGCCATGGGCAGAAGAACGAAAGCCTCAACCGAAAACCTCCGCCGTGATCGTCTTGAACCAGCCTTCGGCATAATGGGCTTCCTGCTCGCGAAACGGTCTTGTCGCATCCAGGGGACTGATTCCCCCCGCACCGGCGACTTCCACCAATTGACCGCCGGCCGGATGGTAGACTCCGGCGATGCTGATGCCGTAGTCGGGGGCGACCAGGCTGTAACAGGTGTTGATCAGCTTGGGTTCCCGCGGCTCTTCCCCGACCAGAAGCTTTTCCACGGTTTGCGCGCAGGCCTTGGCCTGGGCATTGGCGGCGAAGGCCGACTTGGGCATGGCCCCGGCGATGGCGGCATCCCCGATCACATGAATATGGGGTTGCAGGATCGATTCGAAAGTCTCCGGGTCGATCGGGCACCAGCCGGTATGGTCGGCGACGCCGGCGATCTGCGCGATCCGTCCGGCCCGCTGCGGCGGAATGACATTGGCGACGGCGGCTTTGTGGGTGTCGAAGTCGGTGGTGAGCGTCATCGCCGCCGGATCGACCGAGGTCACCTTGCCGCCGGCGGAAAGCCCCACCCATTCGATCATGCCGGGATAAAGCTCCTTCCAGGCGTTTTCGAACAGCCTTTGTTTCGAGAAGGCGTCCTTGGCGTCGAGAATGAGCAGTTTGGATTTCGGCTTCTTCCGCTTCAGGTAATAGGCGATCAGGCTGGCCCGCTCGTAAGGGCCGGGTGGGCAGCGGAAGGGATTGGCCGGAGCCGCGATCACTACCGTTCCGCCGTCGGGCATGGCGGAAAGCTGCCGGGCCAGAAGCTCGGTCTGCGCGCCGGCTTCCCAGGCGTGAGGCATATGCTCGGCCGCCGCCTGATCATAGCCGGGCAGGGCGTCCCAGCGCAGATCGATGCCGGGTGCGACCACCAGACGGTCGTAGGTCAGCCGCGATCCGTCGCTCAAGGTCACCACATGGGTCTCGGGATTGACCGCCGTGGCGGCGGCGAGATGCACCTCGACGCCGCTTTGGGCGATCTTTTCATAGCCGAACTGTTGCTGGGACAGCGTGCGCAATCCGGCGATCACCGCATTGCTGAAAGGGCAGGAGACGAAGATCTGGCGTTGTTCGACCAGGCTGACCCGCACTTTCGGGGAAAGCCGTTTCAGGGCCCTGGCACAGGTCGCGCCGGCGAACCCGCCGCCGATGACCACCACATGCTGCGCGGCACCTTGCGCCAAGGCGGGCCGGGGCAGCAGGGCGACGGCGCCGATGGCGGCGGAGCGCTTGAGGAACGTCCGCCGGTTTGTGGGCTGATCGGCCGTCATGGTTGTTTCTCTCCGTACCATTCGGCGATGGCGCGGATTTCCGCGTCGGTGAATCCCTTGGCGATGCGGTCCATCACCGTGGCTGGACGCTGGCCGCTGCGGAAGGCGGCCAGTGCCGCGACGATCTCGTCGGGTTTGCGGCCGACGAGACGGGGCGCCGGCGTGGCCACCGAGGGATCGGTCGCGTGGCAGCCCGAACAGGCGCTGGCCCCGGGCGGCGGTTCGGTCACGGCCGCGGATTGCGCCGCGCCGAAGGACGTCAGGCAAAGGGCAACACCGATGAACAGGGATGAACAGGGATGGGCGAGGATGCGCCGCCGGCCATCGGTCTCGCTCCCCGGCACATTCTTATCTGTGTTCATCGGTGTTCATCCGTGTTGTTCAAGGCTTTTCCGTGCCCCAAGGATGTCCGTGTCGTCTCGCCATCAGGCCGATTTCAGATCATGCTGGGCCAGGGGGATCGCGCGGATGCGCTTGCCGGTTGCCTGGAAGACGGCGTTCAGCACCGACGGCGCCGCCACCGCGATGGTCGGTTCGCCGACGCCGCCCCAGAAGCCGCCCGTGGGCAGGATCAGGGCTTCGACCTCCGGCATCTCGTCCATGTGCAGCACGGTGTAGGTGTCGAAATTGGTCTGTTCGATGGCACCGTCCTTCACCGTGCATTGGCCGTAGAGCATGGCCGAGAGGCCATAGACGAAGGAACCGGCGACCTGGCGTTCGATCTGCGCCGGGTTCACCGCGTAGCCGGGATTGGTGGCGGCGACGATCTTATGGATCGTCACTTTGCCGTCCGGGCCGACCGACACCTCGGAACAGGCGGCGACATAAGAGCCGAATCCCATGATCTGGGCCAGGCCGTGATGGCGGCCGGGCGGGGCCTTGCCATAGCCGGCCCGCTCGGCCACCGCGTTCAGCACCTCGAGATGCCGGGGCTTCAGCATCTTGCGGCGGAACTCCAGGGGATCCTGACCGCTGGCGTGAGCCAGTTCGTCGATGAAGCATTCCACATAGATGGCGTTGTGATTGGTGTTCACGCCCCGCCAGAAACCTGCCGTGATGTGGGTGTTGCGCATGGCATGGTCGATCAGCAGGTTGGGGATCTCGTAGCCGAAGGCGCTTTCGGCGCCACCGGCGTTCAGTCCCTGGAAGACCACCGGATCCATGCCGTTCTGCAGGCTCTGCGGGGCCAGCGAGGCGAGAATCGACTGGCCCGACAGACGCATTTTCAACGCCACCAGCCTGCCCTCGGCGTCGAGGCCGCCGGTCAGCTTGCATTGACTGATGGGATGATAGGCGTCGTGCGTCATGTCCTGTTCGCGGGTCCAGATCAGCTTGATCGGCGTCCCCGGCATCTGCTTGGCGATCAGCACCACCTGGCGGACGTAGTCGGAGCGCCCGCGCCGTCCGAACCCTCCCCCCAGCAGCATCTTGTAGACGTCGCATTTGGAAACCGGCAGTTCCGCCGCTTCGGCCGCCGTCGCCAGTGCCGCCTCGCCGTTCTGCGTGGGGGCCCACACCTCGCATTTGTCGGGCGTGTAGAGCGCCGTGGCGTTCATCGGCTCCATGGTCGCGTGGCTCTGATAGGGATAGCTGTAAACCGCCTCGACGGTCTTGGCCGCGCCGGCGATGGCCGCGGCGGCATCGCCGGCCTTGTTGCCGACATAGGCCTCTTGCGCGGTCAGTCCCTCGGCCAGCAGGGTGGCGATGGAGGCGCTGGAGACCGTGGCCCCAGGGCCTTCGTCCCAGACGACGGGCAGCGCGTCGATGGCGGTCTTGGCGTGCCAGAAGGTATCGGCGATCACCGCGACGCCCGAATCGTCCACCGGCACCACGCGTTTAACGCCCGGCATGCCGGCGATCTTGGTGGCGTCGAAGCTTTTGATCTTTCCGCCGATGACCGGGCAGTCGCGGATGGCTGCGACCAGCATGCCGGGCAAGGCCAGGTCGATGCCGTAGATCTGCTTGCCGGTGACTTTGGGGGCGGTGTCCAGACGCTTCAACCCCTGGCCGGCGATCGTCCAATCCTTGGGGTCCTTGAGCGCCACCTCCTTGGGCGGTTGGAGCTTGGCCGCAGCCGCCGCCACCTTGCCGTAGGTGGTCTTGCGTCCGGTCGGCTGGTGGGTGATCACCCCCTTCGAGACGCGACATTCCGTCACGGGGGCCTTCCAGCCTTCGGCCGCGGCCCGCACCAGCATTTCCCGGGCGGCGGCTCCGCCTTGCCGGACATAGAGATGGGATTCACGGATGCCGCGGCTGCCGCCGGTCGAAAAATTACCCCAGACCCGGTCCCGGGCGACGTTCTGGCCGGGGGTCGGATATTCGGTGGTCACCTTCGACCAGTCGCATTCCAGTTCCTCGGCCACCAGTTGGGCGAGGCCGGTCAGGGTTCCCTGTCCCATTTCCGAGCGCGCGATGCGGACCACCACGGTCTCGTCGGGACGAACCACCACCCAGGCGTCGATTTCCACGCCGGCGGCTGTTTCGGCGGCCCGCTCCCTGCCGGCGGCGAAGGCAAGGGGGAAGCCCACGGACAAGCCGCCGCTCACGGCGGCCGATGTCACCAGAAAGGCGCGGCGGCTGAGTCCCGGCATGACGATGTTCTCCTGTTCAAGCCTTGGCAGCGGCGTGTATCGCCTGGCGCACCTGCTGAAAGGTGCCGCAACGGCAGATGTTGGTGATCTCGCTGTTGATCTCGGCGTCGGTCGGTTGCGGCTTGTCCTTCAACAGGGCCGCAACCGCCATGATCATTCCGCTCTGGCAATAGCCGCACTGGGGCACGTCATGTTCGATCCACGCCTTCTGCACCTTGTGCAGGACGTCGCCCTTGGCCAGGCCTTCGATGGTGACGATCTTCTGGCCTTCGATCGATCCCACGGGAACCGAGCAGGAACGGGTTGCCACCCCATCGATATGGACGGTGCAGGAACCGCATTGGCCGATGCCGCATCCATATTTCGTGCCGGTCAGGCCGAGATTGTCGCGCAGTACCCACAACAGCGGCGTGTCGGGTTCGACGTCGATCGTATAGGCTTTTCCGTTGACGGTAAGAGACGCCATCCGTTCCTCCCGGCCGCGGCCGCAGGCTTTTGCTGAAGGATTTTTTAACGAAGAAAGCGATACCTCAAGGGTGCTCCCGCGATGGTGCCACGGTTCCGGGAGCGAAAAAACCTGAAGTTATAAGTGGGGATTGTCTTTCTTATATTTCAATTTTTAGTTGTCAATAGGGGCTGGTCGCCGGATCGTCACTGGACAGAACGCATCGCCCTGTCCGACAGTGCCCGGGCGTCGATCATCGTCCGCCCGCATAAGGAACGCCGTTCTTGTCCTTCGAGCATCGCTCCGCCGCCGCCAAAGTCTTGATCTGGGGTTTCGCCTGTGCGGTTCTTGTCGGTTTTTCGATCGCCTTTCTGGATCGCGGCATCGCCACCTGGACGCATGGGCATTTCCATGGCGTGCGCTTTTTCGTATGGCTGACCTGGCTCGTCGAACCGGTTCCCTATCTCGCCGCCGGCACGCTGGCCGGCCTGGCCGTGGCCATGCTGTGCGGCTGGCGGCCCGACGCGCGGGGGCGCCAGATCCTGGCCTGTTGTCTGGCGACGCTGGTGGCCCTGGCCTTCAAGGAGCAGCTCAAATATTGTTTCGGACGCACCTGGCCGGAAACCTGGGTCGATGGCAATCCCTCGTGGATCGGGCAAGGCGTCTTCTCCTTTCTGCCGTTCCACGGCGGCCGGGGATGGGCCTCGTTTCCGTCCGGCCATACGACGGCGGCGGCGGCGCCGATGAGCGTGCTGTGGATGGCTTTTCCCCGGTTGCGCTGGATTTGGGCGGGATTCGTCCTGCTGGTGGCGGCAGGCCTTCTGGGTGCCGACTACCATTGGTTAAGCGACATCATCGCCGGAGCATTCCTGGGGACGGCCTGCGGAGCGGGCATGTCCGCTTTGATGCGGGGGGCTAAACCAATGGGTATCCGGGAGCATGACTGAAAAACCGGCGGGCCAATCTTTTGGCGCCGCGCCAGCCGGTATCCGCGCGTTGTAGTGTTTCTCTCCATATCCGATTGCAATGGGAGGGATGCCATGAATGCACCGAGATGCGCCTGGTGCGGAGGGATGCTCGACCAGAATCACGACCGGACGAGTTTCTGCGGCCCGGCTTGCCGGCGCGCCCATGAGGATTGGTGCGCGCTGCGTGCCGCGATACGGGGGCAGGCGGTATCGCGGTGGCGCGATCTGCAACCGCGCTCCCAGGGGGCGTGGGCATCCGGTTTGTCTCATGACGCGGCCGCAGGGGCATTCCCGCCGCGCTGAATGATCGTTGCCCCGGCGTCCCTGCCCGGAGGCTAAGCCCTCTCCCACGAGGGGAGAGGGGCTTTCGCCCCTACCCGCCGAACTTCGCCTTGGCTTCGATGCGTCTTTTATGCAGGAGCGGTTCGGTGTAGCCGCTGGGCTGCTCTCGGCCCAGAAAGATCAGATCGCGGGCGGCCTGGAAGGCGACGGATGCGTCGAAGTCGGCGGCCATCGGGCGATAGGCCGGATCGCCTTCGTTCTGCTTGTCGACCACGGCGGCCATGCGTTTCAGGGTTTCCATGACCTGATCGGCCGTACAGACGCCGTGATGCAGCCAGTTGGCGATATGCTGGCTGGAGATGCGCAAGGTGGCGCGGTCCTCCATCAGGCCGACGTCATGGATGTCGGGCACCTTCGAACAGCCGATGCCCTGATCGATCCAGCGCACGACGTAGCCCAGGATGCCTTGCGCGTTGTTGTCGAGCTCCTGGGCGATTTCCTCGGCCGACCAGTTGGGGCGATCGGCCACCGGAATGGTCAGGATGTCGTCGAGGCTGGCGCGTGGCCGGGACTTCAGGGCTTCCTGGCGGGCGGCCACATCGATCTTGTGATAGTGGGTGGCGTGCAGCGTCGCGGCGGTGGGCGAGGGGACCCAGGCGGTGTTGGCGCCGGCGGTGGGATGGACGATCTTGGCGGCCAGCATGTCGGCCATCTTGTCGGGCATCGCCCACATGCCCTTGCCGATCTGGGCGCGTCCCCGCAGGCCGGCGGCCAGGCCGTTGTCGACGTTCCAATCCTCATAGGCCTTGATCCAGGCCGAGCTTTTCATGTCGCCCTTGCGGATCATCGGCCCGGCCTCCATCGAGGTATGCATCTCGTCGCCGGTGCGGTCGAGGAAGCCGGTGTTGATGAAGACCACCCGGTTGCGCGCCGCGCGGATGCATTCCTTGAGATTGACCGTGGTCCGCCGTTCCTCGTCCATGATGCCCATCTTGATGGTGTTGAGGGGCAGGCCCAGCACCGTCTCGACGCGGGCGAACAGGTCGCAGGCGAACGCCACCTCCTCTGGCCCGTGCATCTTCGGCTTGACGATATAGATGGATCCGGCCCGGCTGTTCTTCCTGGGCCCCTTGATATCGTGCAGCGCGATCAGCGAGGTGAACAGCGCATCCAGGATGCCCTCGGGCGCCGGACTGCCGTCGGCCAGCCGCACGGCGTCGATGGTCATCAGGTGGCCGACGTTGCGGATCAGCATCAGGCTGCGTCCGGGAAGCGTCAGGGCTCCGCCCCGGGCGCTGGTATAGATCCGGTCGTCGTTCAGCGCCCGGTGCACGGTCTTGCCGCCCTTCGGAAAGGCGGCGGTCAGGCTTCCCGTCATCAGGCCCAGCCAGTTCCGATAGGCCAGGACTTTGTCCTCGGCATCGACGGCGGCGATGGAATCCTCCATGTCCTGAATGGTGGTGACCGCGGATTCGAGGACGACATCGCTGATGCCGGCCGGATCGTCCTTGCCGATCGGATGGGCGGCATCGAAATGGATTTCGATTCTGAGGCCATGATTGCTCAGCAGCACCAGGGATGGTTGTTCGGCCTGTCCTTGATAGCCCAGGAATTTTCCGGGTTCGGCCAACCCGGAAACGCCGCCGTCGGCGAGGCCGACCTCAAGGCGGCCCCCGGCGATCCGATAGACCTTGGCCTGGTGGTGCGAGCCCGAGGCCAATGGCGCCGCCATATCCAGGAAATCCCGGGCGGCGGCGATCACCTTGGCGCCGCGTTTCGGATTGTAGCCTCGTCCGGGTTCCGCGCCGCCGTCGGCGGAAATGGCGTCGGTCCCGTAAAGCGCGTCATAAAGACTGCCCCAGCGGGCGTTGGCGGCATTCAGCGCATAGCGGGCGTTCATCACCGGCACCACCAGTTGCGGTCCGGCGATCAGGGCGATCTCGGGGTCGATCTGGGTAGTGCCGATGGAGAAATCCGGCCCCTCCGGCAGCAGATAGCCGATCTCCGTCAGGAAGGCCTGATAGGCCGCCGGATCGAAGACCTTGCCCCGGCGTTCGCGATGCCAGGCGTCGATGGCGCTTTGTAAGTCGTCGCGACGGGCAAGCAGGGCGCGGTTGCGCGGCGTCAGATCGGTCAGGATGGACTCGAGCCCCGCCCACAGGGCGTCGGGCGCGACGCCGGTTCCGGGAAGAACCTCGTTGGAAATGAAGTCGTGGAGAACCTTGGCGATCGAAAGACGGCCGGATGGGATCCAGTTGCTCACGGTGACGTTCCTTTTCCCTTGTCGACGGGTAATTCCGGCGAGCCGTTGATCTGACTTGTTCGCCGGTATGACTATCCGGCGATCTTGACGGCCGATGCCACCCTCCGTCAACGAAGCCTAATGTTTAACCCGCATTTCCCGACCGCGGACATTGAGCGGTCCGGCCAGCTTGTTCAACGCGGGGAAATCGAGTTGGCGGGCGGCGGTATGGACCCGGTCGGCGAAAATCGCGCAGCGCGGCTCCCTGATTTTCAGGCGTGCGGCCCATGTCATGATGTCGCTCACCTGTCCCGCTTCGATCATTGCCCGCAAAATTTCCATGTCGGTCTCGTTCGGGGGATATTCGTCCGGGATCTCCGTCGCGGGCGATTCGCCTGTCTCCTCGGGGGGTTCCTCCCATTCAAGGTCGAGCAGGTCGCCGATGTGGCGCAGCAAAACCTCGTGATCGATCGGCTTCAGGAGATGCCGGGTGAAATCCAGGCCTTGCGGAAAGTCTTCCGGCCGGGCGGCCGGGGCCGCCGACATCAATAACACAGGCGCTTCCGGCAGAAGTTCCGACAGGGTGCGCAACACCATCCAGCCGTCCCCGTTGGCCATGAACTGGTCGGTGAGGACGATGTCGGCCTTTGTGAAGGAACGGCAAAGGTCGACCGCGGCCTGCCCGCTACGCGCCTCGACGACGGCGAAGCCGTGGTCGTGAAGCAGACGGGCGAGGACGTGGCGATTGGCGTCCTCATCGTCGATCAGCAAGACGGTTCGTCTCGTTCCCCGATAATTGGAAAGAGCCGATCCCGCCGTCGGAGACGGTTCCACGGCATCCAGATCCGCCGGTTCGGCGAAGATGTAAAAGCTGAAGCAGGCGCCTTCGCCCGGCCGGCTCTCCACCGTAAGCGTTCCCCCCATCATTTCGACCAATTGGCGGGAAATCGCCAATCCCATTCCCGCGCCCTTGCCTCCGTTGCCGGCTGTTCCGCCACCGCGCTCGAAAGGCCGGAAGATGCGTTCCTGATCGCTCAACGGGATGCCTTCCCCGGAATCGGTGACGGCGAAATCAAGGCGCAGCTTGTTTCCGGCCCTTTCTCCGCCGATACGGCAATCCAGCCGGATCCATCCGTTTTTCGTATGGCGCGCCGCATTGACCAGAAGATTGTCGAGCACTTGGCGGACCCGGTTCTCGTCGAGCAAGACCCCGTGCCGATTGGCGCCGATCATCCGCAGGGAAACCTGATTGCCGTTGCGCGCGGCCAGTATTTTCGCGTTCTGCACGACGCCGTGCAAAAATGTATGCGGATTGACGGTTCTCGGGGTCAGCGAGAGTTTACCGGCGATGCAGCGGGTGTGATCGAGAATGTCGTCGATCATGCGCAGCAGATGCCAGCCGCTTTCACGGATAATCGCCAGCCCCTCGGTCAACAGCGACTGGTTGGATGAGCGCGATAGCAGTTGCGCGTTGCCGAGGATGGCATCCAGGGGCGTTCGCAACTCATGGCTCATCCGCGCCAGGAACTCCACCTGGGAGGCGCTTTCCGCCCGGGCGGATTCCAGGGAATAGACCATGATGTCCTTATGAACGGCGAGGCCGATCAGGCCTGTGGGCAAGGTCAGCAGATATTCCCACGAATAGCCGAGGGATAGTTCGCGGCTGCCGCTTCCACCCATGAAGGCGTCGAAAATCCGATGGGCCAGGATGAGCACGGCGGAGGAATAGGCGAACAGCAGATACCCCGATGCCGGCAGCCGGTCGCGCCACCCCAGCCAAAACAGTACGGCGGCGTTGACCATGATGGCCAGGGCCAGGATCGCCAGAAGGCGAATCGCCATCCCATGGTTGATTCCCGTACCGCTCCAGGCCGTCGCGACGACGACGGCGGCCAGCATCATCAGCAGCAGGCGGTCCCAGTTCGGATATCTTTGCCGGCTGCCGACGAACTGGCGGACGAACAGGATGAAAAAGGATAGGGCGGCCCCCAGCCAGCCGGTCTGGACGCGGATATCGAAGGCTTGGTCGGCCGGAAGTATGTAAGTCGGCAGCAAACCGGTGAAACAGCTGTCAAAAATGGCCTTGGTGAACTGAGAGGCGCTGAAATAGAGATAGGCGCGGTCTTTCCACTGCAGATAGATCATCAGCGGGAAGATGGCGGCCATCAGCAGGCCTCCGATGGCGACCGCCTGCAGGAATTCCACCCTGCGGTGCTCACCGGCATAGGTTTTGGGATCCCATAGGGTTGGGCTCAGATTGATCGAGGATTGCGAGGCGACGCGGACCAGAACGGTCCTGGTTTCACCGGCCGCCAGTTTTATCGGCAATGCCGGATCGGTCGAAAGAGCGGGCCGGGTGGCGGGGGCGGTCGCTGTTCCTGCCTCTCTGCGTCGCCACCCGCCAGCGGAGACGGATTCGAAAAAGCTGACCCGTTGCAGGCGTGAATGGCCAAGCACCAGCAAACGTTCCTCGTCTTCCGGACCCGGGTTGGTGAGGGATAGGCGCAGCCAGAACGCCCGATCGGAATATCCCCTTTCCAAGCTCTGCGATGTCGCGGGCACCAGCCGGCAGGCATCGGACGGGATATCGGCGACGTCCAGATCGGGATCGCTTTCGCACCAGTCCACCTTGTCCGACAAATCGATCCGCGGCGACGGGGTCAACTCGACGGGCTCGGCCGCGTCGAGGCGGCCGGCAAAGATCATGACCATGAGGAAACCGATGATCGGGAAGGCCAACCGTCGTCCATGACGTCCTGCCGGCCCGGGGCAAAATGTCGTCATGGCGTGGCTGGTCAAGGCGCCTCCGCCGTTGCCGGGGCATCCGGGATCGGCCGCCGCGTTTTCCGCCGCAGGTCGCGGGGCGGAAAACCAAACCGTTCGTGGAACGCCTTGGTGAAGTTCGCCGGCGTGGAATATCCGAGATGGTCGCCGATCAGCGAAACCGGAGTATCGGTGTGGCAGATCAGGTGGTGAGCCCGCCGCAACCGCTCCTCGCGCAGCCAGCCGAAAACGGGAAGGCCGCAGCACGCCTGAAAGGCCTTGTTGATACGGCGTCGGTTGGTTCCCAACAGGCGGGCCAGGTCGTCCAGCGACGGCGGATTGGTAATCGTCTCGTTGAGGAGTTTCTGCGCCCCCTGTACCAGGACCGCATCCGTGGAGGTTTCTTCCGGTGGAAAAGCGCCGGGGTCAGGGAGCGGGAGCAGGCTGTCCTTGGGCGCAAGGCGCAGGTGCACCCCGACGCGGGCCAGCACCTCATCCTCGTTGAACGGTTTGCCGATGTAATCCACCGCCCCCAGGGCAAATCCCTCAAGCCGTTCGTCCAGGTCGTTCGCCGCGGTCAGAAAAATGACGGGGATCACCTGGGTGGCCGGATTGGCCTTGAGGCGCCTGCAAGTGGCGAATCCGTCCATTCCCGGCATGCGGACATCCAACAGAATGAGCGAGGGCTGCTGTAAAACGGCCTGCTGATATCCCTTTTCGCCATCCAAGGCCACGCTGACCCGTAACTGCCGCGCCGTCATCATGTCCATCAATAGGCGCAGATCGGTGAGGGAATCGTCGATCAGAAGCAGATCTGTCGGCACTGTTCGTCCATTTGGAGATCGTGAAGACACGCCACAAAACCTTTACCAGGGATGGTGTCGTCGGCCTCGCCCAAACTGTTTTCTCTTGGGAAAAAGTTCCGCGAGGAAAAGTGTTCGTCCCTTAGAGAGTACCCAGATTATCCATAAAAGCCATATAGCTATTCTGTATTTCGCGCGAATCCCGCTTTAAGGGTTCAATCAAAACCGGATGCGCCGGGGCGGACCGTCGCCCAGGCTGCCGGTTCAATGGTTTTGGGGGCCGGACGGTCATGTTCAACAACTTGAAGATCCAGTACAAACTTGCCCTGGTTTGTTCATCGTTCCTCATTCCGATTGTTTTGCTGCTTTATCTTTTCGTCGGCCAGACGCAGAAGGACGTCGTCTTCGCCGCGAAAGAACAGTTGGGAAGCCAATATTTTTCCGCGCTGAGAAGCGAACTTTCGGTGCTGCTCGCCGCCTCCTGGGGGGAGGCTTCGGGAGCGGAGCTCAAAACGGCAAGGAACGATGTCCTCAAGTTGGACAGCGCCATCGGCGGCGAGATGAGCCTGGGCGATTCGGCCGTGAAGGCCGGCGAATTGACCGGGACGGCGGTCGACCTGCCCAAGGGGAGCCCGACGGCCGCCTTCGACGCGGCCGTCGAGGCGGTGGCCGATCATATGGCCAGGGTCGAGGACGGATCCAACCTCACGCTCGATCCCGATCTCGACAGTTATTACATGCAGGACTTCGTCACGGTGAAAATGCCGGCGGCGATGATCGCCGCCAGCCGGGCTCTGGCGGCGACCGTTCCGATGATTTCCTCGGCCGATCCCTCTCCGGAAACGATCGTCGCCTTTCTCACGCAGAAGGGGGCGCTGGTCGGCGCCCTGGCGGGACTGGACGGCGATTACGTCTCCGGGCAACGGGGCAATCCCGACGGCAGCGTGAAAGCGGCGCTTGACGGTCCCTATGCCCAATTCGTCGCGAAGGCGTCGCAATTGACCAGGCGGATCGATCTCGCCGCCTCCCGGGATGCCGCCAAGCCATCCGAGGGCGAGTTGCGGGAAGCCCATGTCCAGATGCAAAAGGCCGCCGATCATTTGGGCAAGGCGGCGTTGGGCGAACTCGACCACCTGCTCCAGGCGCGGGTCGACGGACTTAACCGGAAGATGTTCCTCAATCTGGCGATCACCCTGCTGGTTTTCGTGGGCTCTTGCGCCCTTGCCTGGATGATCGCCTTGTCCATCGCCCAGCCCTTGCGGCAATTGACCGATGGATTGTCCCGGGTGACGAAAGGCGAGCTCGATGACGCCTTTCACGGTCAGGAACGCAAGGACGAGGTCGGCAATATCGCGCGGACCGCCGACATTTTGCGGTGCAACGAAATCCAGCGGCGAACCCTGGAGCAGGCGGCGGAACAGGAACGCCTGCGCAAGGAAAGGCGCACCGCGATCATCAATCGCCTGACCGAAGATTTCGATCGGAAAATCGTCGATGTGATGATGTCCGTCGCCACGGAATCGAAACGGCTCCGTCAGTCGGCGGCCGGCATGACAAGTGTTTCGGACCGGACCCTCGAACAGGCCAGTTCGGTGGTCGCGGCCAGCGATCAGGCGGCATCCAACGTGCAAACGGTTGCCGTGGCGACCGAGCAGCTTTCCACGTCGAGCCGGGAAATCGCCGAACAGATCCAACACAGCAGCCAGATCGCCCTCAGCGCCGCCGACGAGGCGCAGACCAGCGACGGGCTGGTGCGGGGATTGGCCGAAGCCGCCGGCAAGATCGGCGACGTGATCAGCCTGATCAACGATATCGCCAGCCAGACCAACCTGCTGGCGCTTAACGCCACCATCGAGGCGGCCCGGGCCGGCGAGGCCGGGAAAGGCTTTGCCGTGGTCGCCGGCGAGGTCAAGAACCTGGCCAACCAGACCGCGCGGGCCACCGGAGAAATCAGCGGTCAGATCGCCGAGGTGCAGCAGCGCACGGAAAACGCCGTCGCGGCGATCCGCAATATCGCCGCGACGATCGCCCAGATGAACGAGATTTCCGGCGCCATCGCCGCGGCGGTGGAGCAGCAAGGCGCGGCAACCGAGGAGATCGCCCGCAACATCCAGGAGGCGCACCAGGGCACGGCGGAAGTGGCGCGCCATATCGCCGAGGTGGGCAGCGACGCCAAGGAAAGCAATGGCGTCGCCCGGGAGGTGCTGGAGACGGCCGAGGATCTCAGCCGGCAGTCGGATACGTTGCGCAAGGTCGTCGACAGCTTTCTCTCCGGGGTGCGGGAGGAAAGCGTGGCGCAATAGGGGAGGTTAGGGCGTTCAGACATTCCTTCTTCTGTGGAGAAAAGAGTGTCGTTCGCCAGCATTGCTTCGTCTTCGGCTCGCGAACGACAGATTTTTTCACCGAAAAATAAAGATGTGTGAATGCCGTCGCTCTCAAGAGGAGAGGGAATACTTTAAGTCAGTGCATTGACACAAACAGAAGATTCAACGATTCCGTCAATGCACTCCAGCCCGCGCGGCGATTGAGCGTTGAAAAAGCGGAGTTTTTTCGCTCTTGCAGAGTCTAACGCATATGGGGCGTCGTCAGAGCTTGCGTAAGCCCCCCAGGAAGCCCTGGACGCGCTCGCGCAAGCCGTCGACCTCGGAGACCATCAGATCGACCGAGACCAGGACATTGCTGGCTTCCGCGCCGGTTTGACGGCTGTTGCCGGCAACCCCCTGGATGGTTTCGGTGACCTCCTGCGTGCCTTGCGCGGCGAGCTGGACATTGCGGGCGATCTCCTGGGTGGCGGCTCCTTGCTCCTCCACCGCCGCCGCGATGGCGGCGGCGCCTTCGTTGATTTCTCCGATCGCGCCGGTAATGGCGCGGATGGCGACCACGGCCCCCTGGGTGGTGGCTTGAATGCCGCTGATCTGCTGGCCGATTTCCTCGGTGGCCTTGGCCGTCTGGGTGGCCAGGTGCTTGACCTCATTGGCGACGACGGCGAATCCCTTGCCGGCGTCGCCGGCCCTGGCCGCCTCGATGGTGGCGTTCAAGGCCAGAAGATTGGTCTGGCTGGCGATATCGGTGATCAATTGCACCACCTCGCCGATGCGCTGGGCGGCACGATTGAGTTCTTCGACGGTGGTATTGGTCTGTTCGGCCTGGGCACTGGCCTGTTGCGCGGTCGAGGCGCTGGCATGAACCCGGGCGCTGATCTCGCTGATGGAGGCGTTGAGTTCCTCGGTGGCGGCGGCGACCGTCTGGACGTTGGTGGCGGCTCGTCGGGCGGCCGCGGCGACCTGCTCGGCCTGTGACGAGGCATTGTTGGCCGTTGACTGCATCTGGCCGGCCGTATCGCGCAGCGACGACGTTGTCGATCCGAGAGAGGTCATGGCCTGGTCGGCGGTGGTATCGAAATCGCGACACAGCGCTTCGACCGCCGTGCCGCGGCGCAGTTCGGCTTGTCGCCGGGCGTCCTCCTCGGCGGCCAGGCGTTGCGCGGTGGCGGCGCTTACGCGCAGCTCTTCAAGCGCGTCCGCCATGCTCTTCAGTTCGTCGGCATGACCGAGCGTCGGCACCGCGACACTGTAGTCGCGGTTCGTCAGATGCTGGATGGCGCCCATGAGGATCCTGAACGGCTTGGAAAGACGGGAATGGACGGCAAACCATCCCGTTCCCCCCATGGCTATGGCAAAGAGAAAGACGAAAGCGTCGAACAGCAGGCGATTGCGTGCCGACGTGCTTTGCTGGTCGGCATAGGCGACCACCTCGTCCAGGGCCCGGTAGGCGATATTGGCCAGCGGCTCGAAGGGCTGATTGCACAGCCGGTTGAACTCTTCCACCGGCATCAGCGGCGTGCCGCTGCCGTCCAGCCGGGCGATCAGCCGGTCTTCCTCGGCATGGGCCTTGTTGGTGACGTCGCGGGCGGATTTCATCGCTTCGGCCAGCGCGGGGCTGGCGCCGGGGCGTGACAGCACGCCCTGGAGGGATGCCCAATCGGCGTCCATGGTGGTCCGCATGGTGAGAACCGTATTTTTCACCGCGTCGGTGAGCGGCCGGCCGGTCGAGATGTTGGAGCGGATTACGCATTGGAGACCGTAGCGGTCGCGCAACCGCCAACCCAACTGATGGATGAGCATCAGTTCGCCGATGACCGGATCCGTCATCCGGATACTGTTCGCCAGCGCCAGGGAGGCATCGCCGAACACCTGGGCGATGGCGATGTTGTCGGCGGTCCATGAATCGAAGCTTTTCACATCCCGTTCGGCTTTCGGGCGGGCGATTTCGTCGAAGATCTGCTTGAAATGGCCATCGCTGCTTTGCCAGTGCCGCTCAAGGTCGGTCGGCAGGGATGTTTCGCGGGTGATTGCGACCTGCCGCAGGCTTTGCGCGGCCGCGCTGATCAGCTCACCCATCTTGCGCTTATAATCGGTGATCGCCGCGGCCGGGTCGTCCCTGCCGATGACCGCGCCGCCGATATCCCCCCGGATCACCCGCAATTGGACGAAGGTCTTGAACAGGCTGCGGTCGACTTCGCTGAGGTCACGCGTTGCCTGGGCGTCGGCGTAACTCCGCCAGGCGCGAACCATCCTGTCGCCGGTAACAACGAATAAGGAGAAAGAGAGGAGAGTTATAACACTAAGAAAGACAGTCCTGACGGAGATATTCATCATCATGTCAGCTATCTCAAATAATTTCGAACTTCAATATACCGATATCAGGAGTTCTTGCAAACGTCCAGGCGGGATTACCTATCCTTTCGCTTCCTGCCGATGGTTCAGGGAAAAAAGAAACGCCGCAGCGGAAGGGCTGCGGCGCTGTAAGTTGGATGCGATGGAGAGCTGCCTCGGATATCCAGGCAGCTCCCCGCTGCATCAGGGAATGGTGCCCGGCAGCAGGTAGCCCTGAATGGTGGTCAGGATACCGACGATGATCACGAAGAAGAGGCTGCTTTTCAGGGTGAATTTGAACAGTTCGGATTCGCGGCCGACCATGCCCACCGCGGCGCAGGCCACGGCGATCGACTGCGGCGAGATCATCTTGCCGATGGTGCCGCCGGTCGTATTGGCCGCCACCAGAAGAATGTCGCTGACGCCGATCTGCTGGGCCGTGGCCCCTTGCAGGGCGCAGAACAGGGCGTTGGCCGAAGTGTCCGAGCCGGTCAGGAAGACGCCGACCCAGCCCAGCACGGGAGAGAAGAAGGTAAAGGCGCTTCCCGATTCGGCGAACATCAGGGCCAGGGTCGATGACAGGCCCGAATAGTTGCAGACATAGGCGAAGGCCACCACGGAGCCGATGGTCCAGATCGGCTTCTTGAGGTCGTTCAGCACCTCGAAGAAGGTGGAAACGCCCATCGAGACCTTCGCCCGGACAACCATCATCGAGACGACGGCGGCGACCAGGATCGCGGTGCCGGTGGCCGAAACCAGATTGAGGCTGAAGCTGGCGGGGTAGGCGGTGAGGACCTTGGCGATCGGCGGAGCCTTCAGGACCATCTTGTCCAGATAGGGCACGGCGAAGGTGATCGTGGTCTCGTAAAGGGCGCCGCCCTTGGCGAACAGGACCTTGAAGAAGGGCAGGTTCCAGAGCACCACCGACAAGGTCAGGATGATATAGGGCGACCAGGCCATGAAGATCTGTCCGCCGGTATAGGTTTTGTTCTCGCCGGCGGCCTTGCTGTGCTTGAAGCGGAAGATATTCTTCGGTTTCCAGAACTTCAGGAAGATGGCGGTGCCGATCAGGCTGAAGATCGAGCCCAGGATGGCCGGCAGCTCGAAGCCGATATAGTTGGAGGCGAGCAACTGTCCGACGTCGAAGGTGACAGCAGCCACCAGGACCGCCGGCCAAGTTTCCTTGACGCCTTTCCATCCGTCCATGATGAAGATGACCCAGAAGGGAACCAGCAGCGTCAGCACGGCCAGCACCCGGCCGGCTTCGGCGCCCATCCTGAAGGCGTCAACGCCCGCGACCTGGGCCCCGACGAGGATCGGAATGCCCATGGCGCCGAAGGCGACCGGGGCGGTGTTGGCGATCAGGCAGAGGCCGGCGGCATAGATCGGCTCGAAGCCCATGCCGACCAGCAGGGCCGAGGTGATGGCGACCGGAGCGCCGAAACCGGCGGCCCCTTCGAGGAAGGCGCCGAACGAGAAGCCGATCAGCAGCATCTGCAGCCGCTGGTCCTCGGTGACCGAGACGATGGACGAGCGGATGATCTCGAACTGACCGGTCTTGACGGTGAGCTTATAGAGGAACACCGCGGCAATGATGATCCAGGCGATCGGCCACAGGCCGAAACAGAACCCGTCACCCACGGCGGCCAGTGCGGTGGTGACCGGCATATGATAGAAGAGCACGGCGACCAGCAAGGCGATCACCACGGTGACGGTGCCGGCGACATGCCCTTTCATCTTGAAGACGGTCAGGGCCAGGAAAAAGAAAATGATCGGCAAAGCGGCCACCAACGACGATAGCCATAGGTTGCCCAGCGGATCGTATACCTGCGTCCAAGTTTGCATAGTTGCTCCTCGTGTCGGCCGAGAGCCAATCGGATTGAATGCAGGCGTCGAGGGAGCCACCTTTTGCAGATCGTGGTCTCCCCTCCGCTGATCGTGTCATCCCACTCCCGGATGACGATCGCGCCCAGATCGCTTCCCCCCTTAGATGGCCTTCGGCTAGCCAATGCGGGGAATGGTAAAGTAAATTGACCACTAAAGTAAAGCAGGTAATAAACTCCGCACCGCGTGATGCCACTGGAATGGGGTTTTTCCATCCAAATAGAACCCTTTATCGTGACGAGGCCGGGCGGTTCGATTGCGAAAAGTGCCTGTTGATAAATTATCGGATCAACAGGCGCTAAGCCCGAGCGGCGCTTCTCGCCCGCCGAAGCGGAGCGCAGGCGTCATATGGAATCTTAGGGTTTGGAGCGATTATTTCGCGACAAACCCTAAGAGTGTTTTTCGTACGACAAGCCGGGTTGGAGCCAAGCGCGGCGCAAGGTAGAATGCCGGCCGGATTGAGGTGAATTATCGTGGACGCTGCGCTCTTCACACCCGAGGCCATGATGGCCCGGGTGCTTTACCGGGATGCCCTTATGCTCGTGCTCGACAAGCCGGCCGGCCTGGCGGTGCACGCGGGCGGCAAGAAGAGCGAGCATCTGGGGCTTTATCTCGACCATTTGCGGTTCGGCCTGCCGCAGGCGCCGGAACTGGCCCATCGGCTGGACCGTGATACCTCGGGGTGCCTGGTGTTCGGCCGGCATCGCCAGGCTTTGAAGCGCCTGGGCGCCCTGTTCGCGCATGGGCGGGTGGAAAAGACCTATTGGGCGGTGACCGTGGGGGAACCCCCAGGGGAATCGGGCGTCATCGACAAGCCCCTGGCCAAGATCAAACCGACCTACGGCTGGCATATGAAGGTCGATCCGCACGGACAGCCGTCCGCCACCGAATGGCGCCTGCTGGGGCGGACCGGGCGTTTGTCCTGGCTCGAATGCCGTCCTCTGACCGGTCGGACCCATCAGATCCGGGTGCATCTGGCCTCGATCGGCTGTCCGATCGTCGGCGACGGCGTCTATGGAAAGGGAACGGCGGATCTTCTCTCGCCCCATCTGCATCTGCATGCGCGCCGCATCAGCGTGCCGCTTTATCCGAAGAAATCTCCGGTCATCGTCACGGCGCCGGTGGCGCCGCATCTGACCGATCTTTTGCGATCCTGCGGCTGGGCGGACGAGGAGCCGTCGCCGGTGGACGCCCAACCGGTCCTTGAAATCCTGGGGGAGGGGTGAATTGAGAGTCCTGGTCGTCGGCGCGGGCGCCATCGGGGGGTATTTCGGCGGTCGCCTTCTTGAGGCCGGTATCGACGTGACCTTTCTGGTCAGGCCCCGGCGCGCGGCGCAACTGGCCGCCGACGGTCTCGTCGTCACAAGTCCGCATGGCGACATCGCCTTGCCGGCCCGCACCGTTTTGGCCGAGGCGCTCACCGCGCCCTGGGATCTCGTCCTGCTCGGCTGCAAGGCTTACGATCTGGCCGCCGCCATGGAAAGCGTCGCGCCCGCGGTGGGGCCGGAAACGATGATCCTGCCGTTGCTGAACGGCATGAGGCATCTGGACAGTCTCGATGAGCGTTTCGGCGCCGGGCATGTCCTGGGAGGTCTTTGCGCCATTGCCGCCACTCTCGACGAGGCCGGCGTGGTTCGTCATTTGAACGATATTCATCTTCTGGCCTTCGGCGAGCGCGACGGCAGCGAAAGCGCCCGGATCAAGGCCGTGGCCGACGTCTTTTCCCGGGCCAGGGCGCAATGGCGCTCAAGCCGGCAGATCGTCCAGGAGATGTGGGAGAAATGGGTGTTCCTGTCGACGCTGGCGGCGTCGACCTGTTTGCTGCGCGCCAGCGTGGGCGATATCGTCATGGCCGGCGGCGTCGATACGCTGGGCGGATTGCTGGCCGAGGCCCAGTCGATCGCCGAGGCTGAGGGATATGGATCGCGGCCCGACATTCTCGACAAGGCGCGGACCCAGTTGACCGCCGCCGGGTCGTCGCTTTCCGCCTCGATGATGCGCGACGTTGAAAAAGGCGGGCCGGTCGAGGCCGATCATGTGATCGGCGATCTGTTGCGCCGCGCCCAGGCGGCCGGGCTCGGCGTGCCTTTGCTCAAGCTGGCCCATCTGCACCTGAAGGCCTACGAGGCCCGGCGCCAGCGGGAATCTGTCCGGCGGTAAGGTTTCTCCCGGTGCCTCTGGTCCTCCAATGGCTTGAAAGGCGACCCCGGATATTTGGAACCACCAAGGCACCAAGATACCAAGGTGCTTTTCGGATTATCCGACGGCGGGCAATCTGCGCCGCAGGCATATGGCCGACAGCCGGTGACGGGACGGGAAAATGCCTGTGGAGACACCGCCGCCTTGGTGTCTTGGTGTCTTGGTGTCTTGGTGTCTTGGTGTCTTGGTGTCTTGGTGGTTCATCAAAAGCCGGACGCGCCAAGGGGCCTGCCCGCCGGTTGCGGTTGCCCGTGCAGCCGTGCCAGGCGGAGCGGCAGGGGCGGATGGGAATAGTGGAAGCGGGCGAACAGCGGATCCGGCGTCAATGTCGAGGCGCTGTCCCGCGAGAGTTTCACCAGGGCCGATGACAGATGGCCGCCACCGCCGGTCAAGGCGACGGCATAGGCGTCCGCGCGCCATTCCGCCTTCCAGGAAACCCAGTTGGTGAGGGGGGCGAAGACCAGGCCGACCGGTCCGATGCAGATCATCGCGACGATGATGGCGACGGCGTCGGAGGCGGGAAGTCCCATCCATGCGGTGAACCATGGCTGTTTGACCGCCACTCCCAGCCAGAAGAAGACGATCAGCGACACGGCGGCCAGTCTGGCGATCGAGCGGATCGTGTCGCGGTGGTGGAAATGCCCCAATTCATGGGCGAGAACGGCCTCGGTTTCATCGGGGGTGAGCTTGGCCAGCAGGGTGTCGAAGAAAACGATCCGCTTCGTGCGGCCGAACCCGGTGAAATAGGCGTTGGCATGGCTGGAGCGCTTCGAGCCGTCCATGACGAACAACCCGCCGGAGCGGTATCCCGCCTTGGCCAACAGGGTCTCGACGCGGGTTTTCACCTCGCCGTCGGGGAGCGGCTTGAACTTATTGAACAAGGGCGCGATCCAAATCGGATAGACCGCCATCAGGGTGCCGGTGAAGATCAGGAAGCCGGCCCAGGCCCACAGCCACCAAAGCCCCGACATTCCGCCGATCAGCCACAAAAGCCCATAAATCAGGGGCGTCCCCAGCAGCAGGTTGAGCAGCACGCCTTTTGCCCAATCCATCGCGAAAAGACGGGGCGAGATCCGGTTGAAGCCGAACTTCGTCTCGATGCCGAATGTCTTGACGACATCGAGGGGAATGTCGATGACGCCCGAAATCACGATCATCGCCAAAATCAGGGAGGTGCCGGCCCAAAGCGGCGTGGCGGAAAATTGGCCGACGAGATCGTGCAGGGCGGTGATGCCGAAGAAAAGCCAGGCCAGCGTGACCGCCAGTCCCCACAGCGCCCCGAAGATCGCCAGTTTCTGTTTGGCGAGGGTGTAGTCGGCCGCCTTCGCATGATCCTCCAGGCTGACCGCTCCGGCGAAGTCGGCGGGAACGGCGCCGCGCCGCCCATGGACGTGGCGGCCCTGCCGGAACGACAGCCAGATGCCGATGGCGGTGGACAGGGCGAGAAGAAGGACGAGCAGGGTAAGCGGCATCGGATGGGGACCTCGGAGGGGAGGGGGACGGTGCGGAAGATATCAGTTCAAGGTCCCGTCGGTCACCATTGTCGTCATCGGGAATCTTTGCGCCTCTGGTCGGCCGGACAGCCGTGACTCAAGTCCGGGCATGACGACTTTTGAGTTTTCTTCACCGGCGTTCCCGTCCTTATGCAGTCCGCAAATGTGAATCTCCGTCATCAAACGGCCGCGATGGATCAATTTTGTCGGGAATCTGACATTTTTTTGTCTGTGTTTTGTCTATTATGAAGAATTTTGTTCATTTTTCCCTACAAATAAACGCAAAAGTTGAAAATATGCAGCGTACTTTAGTGTATTTTACTTTCGATATATACAATGACTAGTTATTGACTCCGCCGCATATCTCATCCTACAAGGGTATAACGTCATATATTTGAGATTTATATCGGCCGTTTCCGGACGGGCGCGGGGAGAGGTTTTGCGCCGCGATGACGCGGGGGGCGAAAGGGGGGGGGCTTGATGAACGTCGATGGATCGGCCGGCTGCACCGGCAGCCATGCATTGAATTTACGGGGATGGGGTGGAAGGCCGGCGATTTTTCCCCGTTCGGATCGTCCATCGTTTCGCCGTTACACCTTGTCGACCGTCGCCGTGGCGGCGTTGCTGGCCTGTTCATCGCCCGTCCTGGCCGCTCCGCAGGGCGGCACGGTGGCCAGCGGAACGGCCGCGATCAGCAGTTCGGGAACGACCACCAACATCGATCAGTCGACCGGCAAGGCCATCATCAACTGGCAAAGTTTCAGCGTCGGTTCGGCCGAGACGGTGAATTTCAACCAGCCCAGCGTTTCGGCGGTGACTCTGAACCGGGTGATCGGCAACGAGCAAAGCGTCATCAACGGGGCCTTGAACGCCAACGGCAAGGTCTTCCTGGTCAATTCGGCCGGCGTGTTGATCGGCAAGGGGGCCAGCGTCAACACCGCCGGTTTCGTCGCCAGTACGCTCGACATCACCAACGACGATTTCAACGCCGGCAACTATGTCTTCCGGGGCTCTTCCTCCACCGGGGTGATCAATCTGGGAACCATCACGGCGACGGACGGCGGTTATGTCGTGCTGATGGGCAAGACGGTGTCGAACCAGGGCGTGATCGTCGCCACCAAGGGCACGGTGGCTCTGGCCGGCGGCGACCAGATCACCTTGAATTTCAACGGCGATTCCCTGCTCAGCGTCAGCGTCGACCAGGGCACGTTGGACGCCCTGGTGGAAAACAGGCAGGCGATCTATGCCGACGGCGGCAAAGTGATCCTGACCGCCAAGGCGGCCGACGATCTGCTGTCGGCCCAGGTCAACAACGACGGCCTGATCCAGGCCCGCACCATCGGCGATCTGAAGGGCGATATCTCGCTTTACGCCCACGGCGGCACCACCACGGTGGCCGGCACCCTGGATGCGTCGGCGCCCAACGGCGGCGACGGCGGGGCCATCGAGACCAGCGGCGACAAGGTGAAGATCGCCGACAGCGCCGTGGTCACCACGAAGGCTGCCACCGGCAAGACCGGTACATGGCTGATCGACCCCGACGGCTTCACCATCGGCACCGGCGGCGACATGACGGGGACGGCGCTGACCAATGCGCTGGTCAACAACAGCATGACCATTTCATCAACCAGTGGCAGTGGTTCGGACGGCAACATCAATGTCAACGAGGCGGTGAGCTGGTCGGCCAACACTCTTACTCTGAATGCCACCCATAACATCTATGTCAACGCCGCGATGACGGCAACGGGCACGGCCAGTCTCGCCGCCAATTACGGCACCGGCACCAATGCCGATGGCACACCCTATGGGCTCTATACCCTGCAAAGCTCGTCAGCCGGTACATTCGCGGGCCAGATTTATTTCAGTGGCTCTGGCGCGGTTATTATAAACTCTCAGCTATATACGGTCATCAACACCGCAGCCGACCTGCAGACAGCCATCGATACCGTGAACGCGGACACGTCCATACCGCGGTACTACGTGCTGGGCGCTACCTTTTCTCCTGCATCGGACATCGGTGCCGGCAGTTCCTTCAATGGGTTCACCGGCGTTTTCAACGGCTTAGGCCATGTTATCCAAACAAGAAATAATTACTATCAGGGAACGGGCCTGTTCGCCACGATCAGCGAAGGTTCGGTGGTCAGCAACCTTGGTTTGACTTACGCCCAGGTGGCCGAAACCAGTGTGGCGACGTCAGCGGTAGGCATCCTCGCCAATGTCAACCATGGTGACGTCATCAACGATTTCGTTTCCGCCGGCAGCACCATTTATTACTTCAAAAATGGCTCGATTACGGTCGTCGGTGGTCTGGTCGGCGAGAACTATGGGCTGATCGCTCAAAGTTATTACATGGGGTATATTTACGAGGATGCCGTCTCCGCCGCTCTCTCCGCGACCGTCACCAATCAGATTATCGGCGGCCTGGTCGGCATCAACGAGGCCGGCGGCTCAATCCTCGACAGCTCTTCCCGCTCTGTTTCCAGTTCCTATTATATCTACAGTTCGTCGAGCAACAGCTCCATCAAGTACGCAGGCGGTCTGGTCGGAGAAAATTTCGGGACAATAGAAAGGTCCTATACGGGCCTGCCGACGACCTTGTCTAGCACGACGGGCTCCGTCGGCGCCTTCGTGGGTCTCAACGGGAGCACAGGCACCATCGACCAGTGCTACGCTTACGACAGCTACGCCGCTAAGTACTACAAGGCTCCCTTTCTCGCCGGGTTCGTCTGGGAAAACGACGGCACCATCACCAACTCCTATACGACGGCGCTCTCCACATCCGCTTCAGCAAATCAAACCTGGAACGCCGGTTTCGTCGGCGTGAACACGGGTACGGGCACGATCAGCAACTCCTACGCGACCGAATATTCGAACGCCAATACGGCCAATACCGCCCGGTACGGCTTTGTGGAAACCAACACGGGCACGATCACCAATGCCGACTGGTACGCGACCTACGCGTCGGGAGGGGTGACGGTCAGCGACAGCGCAACCGGCGTGACCCAACTGACCAGCCCAACCACGTCTTCCCTTTACGACGGGTTCTCTTCCTCCGACTGGGCGCTCTCCGCCTCTGGCCTTCCCATCCTCAAAAACATTCTCATCTATGTCACGTCCTCGGGGGTGACCTACGGCACCGCTATTTCTGCCGCCACGCTCGGCTTGACGGTGACAGGACTGCAGGGCGGCGATACGGCCAGCAATTTGCTCGCCAGCACCGACAGCGGTTATGTCGATGCCGGCATCTGGGACGCCGAAAGCCTGCTGTCGGGATCGACCTACACCAACATCAAGGGACTTGTCACCGTCAAGCCGAAGGCGCTGACCGCCGTGATCACCGAGAAGACCTATGACGGAACCACCGCGGCCACGGTCTCGGGTTGGAGCGGACTCGTCAATGGCCAGACCCTGGACGTCGTTTCGAGTGCAAGCTTCGGCGACGCCAACGCCGGTACTGGCAAGGCCGTCACACTCAGCGGGATAACTATAAGCGACGGTACCGGCAAGGCCAGCAACTACACGATCAATTCATCGGCCACGGGGGCCATCGACAAGGCAACCCTCACAGCCATCGTCACGGCGGCGAATAAAACCTATGACGGCACCACCACCGATGCGGCGAGTGTCGCCTTGTCCGGGCTGGTGTCCAGCGACAGCGGCAGTGTCGCGGCCAGCGGCACCGCCGCCTTTGCCAGCGCCAACGCCGGCACGTGGACGGTGACGGTGAGTGGAATCACCCTGAGCGGTTCGGCGGCCAGCAACTATACCGTGGCCTCCACGACGGCGACGACCACGGCGACGATCAATCCCTTGGTTGTACAACTGACTGGCATCAAGGCGGATGACGGAAAAACGACTGACAGCGCCACGAATCTCTCAGTCGCCAACATCGTCAGCGGGGATACGCTCACTCTCAGCGGCGCCGTCTCCGTCGCCTCGACGGCGACCGGTTTCGTGGGCTACGCGGCGATTTCCGACGTGAGTGGGTTGACCCTTGGTGGCAGCAGCGCCTCCAATTATTCCATGACCGGCGCCACCGGATCGGTCGCGGTCGGACCGGTCAATCTGGTTCTCAGTAATATCGTCAAAGGTACGGCTTCCATCACCTCATCCGGAACCACCACCACCGTGACCACCTCGGACAAGGCGATCATCAACTGGCTGGAGTTCAACGTGCTCTCCGGCACGACCGTGAAGTTCGTGGAACCCAACGCCTCTTCAGTTGTCCTCAACCGGGTGACCAGTGGCTTGACGACCTCCATTCTCGGCACATTGACCGCCAACGGCAGGGTCTTCATTGTCAATTCCAACGGCATCGTGTTCGGATCAGGATCCAGCGTCAATGTCGCCGGCTTGGTCGCCAGCACGCTCGACATTAGCGATAGCAACTTCAACAGCGGAAATTACCTGTTTACCCTCGCCAGCGGCTCGGGCTCTGTGGTCAACCAGGGCGACATCATCATCAGCGATGGGGGCTTTGCTGTTCTGGTAAGCGGCGGGGGAGTTAGCGAATCGGGTAGTCTGACGGTAGGCGGCGGTAAAGCTCTGTTTGTCTCGGCGGACAATCTGACGCTTGCTCTGGATTCTTCCGGCTTAGGGTTGAACACCTATGCCATCGCCAACCCGGCGGGCACGACCGAGGTCAGCGGCGTGGTGAACGTGTCTCTGACCGGCGGCACCGGCGGCCTCGTCGAAATGGCCGGCAGTAGCGTTTCCTACGCCGCTGATTGGACCCCGACGACCGGCAGCGACGGCACCTGGTCCCTGAGCCTGCCGACTATCTCCATCGGCAACGGTGGTACCTTTAGCAGCGATTACGTCGAAAGCAATCTGGCGACGCGCAACTTCAAGCTCAACGCCCTGAGCGGTGATCTCACCGTCAATGACGCCATCACCTGGGACGCCGATACGACACTGACGCTGAGCGCCACCAACAACATCACTATCAACAAATCGATCACCGCCACCGGCGCCAGCGCCGGATTGGTCATGAACTATGGTGGCAATTACAACATTCTGACTCCGGCCACTTACAGCGGTGTCGTCTTGGACGCGAGCGGGATGCCCCTCCTTGATGCGAATGGGAAACCGATCGCGAACACGGCGCCGGCGGGCACCGAATACGCCAGTATTACCCTCAGCGGCTCGAACGCCAGTCTGGCCATGAATGGCAATGTCTACACGCTGATCCACAGCATGAGCCAACTGGACTCGCTTGACGGCTATAATTCCATCACGGGAAAATATTATGACCCTGCCAATGGCAGCTATGATCTCACTACAGCCGCGTATAATTCCGTCACGGGAAAATACTATGATGTTGTTACCGGCTTATACGATCTGAGCTCGTCGGGGCCATCCCCTCTCATCGGTTATTATGCCCTGGCGCAAGATCTGTCTGCCACGGGTATCACCTACACCAGCGCGCCGATCGGCACGCTGTCCGGCACTTTGGCAGGGCTGGGACATACCATCAGCGACCTGACCGTCAACGATACCGCCGGCAACGGTAATGCCGCTTTGATCGGTACGCTTAATGGGGGGGGGGCTTCTCTCGCCACGATTCGCGACCTGGGACTGGTGGATGTCACGATCACGAGCGCCAGCGCGAGCAGTTATGACGGCGCGTTGGTCGGCTCAAGCAATCACGGCACGATCAATAATGTTTACGTGAAAAATGGAACGGTCTCGTCCCTGGGGCAGTATATCGGCGGGTTGGTCGGGTCCAACAGCGGAGGCGCCATCACAGACGCCAGCCTCGAAAACGTCACGGTATCCGGACTCGCCTACATCGGCGGTCTGGCGGGAAGCTCAAGCGGAACCATCACGGACAGCTCCGTCAATGCGACCGTTTCGGCGGCGATGGGTTCCGCCGGCCAGGGAAGCAACGATATCGGCGGGGTTGTCGGCTCGAACAGCGGCACCATTAGCGGTGTCTGGTACAATACCGTGGTGAATACTGACAATAGCCAAGATGTAGGTGGGGTGGTTGGATATAACACTGGCACTATCAATGGTGTTGGTGGTTTTACTTATATGAAAATATCATGGTCGGCGACCAATGGCACTGATGGTCAATATTATGGCGGAGTCATTGGTAATAATCAGGGTGGAACGCTAGAGAACTTTAATGTCCAGGGGTCGATGGCCGTAACTCAGTCTGGTGTCTATTTGATTTACGACGTCGGCGGAGCGGTTGGCTATAACTGGAACGGCACCGTCGCCCATGGAAATACAGGGGTCGATCTGACAACCTCTGGCGGCGTCTATGACATCGGTGCCGGCGTCGGACTCAACTGGGGCGGTAACGTCAGCGATGTCCACGGTTCAGGCCAGGGATTCAGCGAGGCGATAGGTTCGAATGTCGGTAACGGCCAAGTCACTGGCAACACTTATGTCGATCCCAGCAGTGGAAACGGCAATAACGGCAATGGCGGTAACGGTAACAACGGCAATGGCGGTAACGACGATAGCAGCAGTGGTGGGAACGAAGATACGGCTGTGGCGCTTCAGGCGCGCGGAGAGGACGCTGTAAGCACCGGTTCCGGTATCGTCAGCGCCGTCCAGGCGCAACCGGGGATGTCGGTCGCTGTCATGACGATGGTCGGGCCGTTCCATCCGGACCGCGCGGTCAGTGACAATATTTCGTTCAACGACACGGCCAGCTATTCCGCGGATATCAAAAGCATCGAGGTCAACGGCGTCCGCTACAACCTCGATGACGGCGGGCCGACGGGTGGCAACAGCGGCGGTGGCGGCGGCGAAAAATCCGACGACGATCAAAAGAACAAGTAAGCGTGACGCGCGGGAGGTGGGTGAAGCCTTGTGAGCGCAAGGGAGAGCTTTGTTCCGATGACGTCCTCCGAAGGTGAGAAAAGATGAAAATCAATGCCTTGCCCGGCGCCGTGTTGGTGCTGCCGGGCTTCCTCCTGGCGGTTCCCGGCGTCCTCGCGGCACCGCCGCAGGTCCCCAATTACAATGCCGGCGATGCCCTGCACGAAGCGGCCCCACCGAAGCCGCCGGTGGAAAAGCCGGAGGCGATTCCGGTGATCCCGGAGCAGGAGGAACCCTCCTTCGCCCTTCCCGAAGGCGAGACCATCCAGATCAGCGATTTCCGGCTCGATGGGGTGGGCGCCGGGGAGGAGGCGGAGGTCCGCATCCTGCTGGAGCCCTATCGAAACAAGGCCCTGTCCCTGGCCGAAATCTACGACGCGGCCGGCAAGGTCACGGCTTTTTACCGGGCCAAGGGTTTCCTGGTCGCCAAGGCCTATGTGCCGAGGCAGGACGCCACCTCGGGGGGGCTTCTCTTGAAGGTGGTGATCGGCAAATACGGCAAGATCTCGCTCGACAACGTCTCGGACGTCGCTGATTTCCTGGTCCAGGGCACGTTCGAGAGCGCCATGCCGGCCGGGGAACCGGTGTCGAAGGACGATGTCGAGCGGGCCATGCTGCTGACCTCGGACCTGCCCGGCACCGACATGCCGAAAATCACCATCGGTCCCGGCACGCAGCCGGGAACCACCGACTTCACCGTCCAGGCGGCATCGACGCCACGGGTGACCGGCTATCTGCTGGGGGACAATTACGGATCGCGCTACACGGGAACCGACCGGTTAAGCGGTGAACTGGACGTCAACGAGGTGCTGGGGCTGGGCGATAAGCTGTCGCTCTCCGGCCGGACCGCCGAGGCGGCCGGGCTGCAGAACGGCCGGGTCGGCTATGCGTTTCCGTTGACTTACAGCGGGTTGCGCCTGGAAACGGCGTTGTCGCGAACGACCTACAAGTTGGGCGACATCTATCGGGACCTGAATGCCACCGGCACGGTCGACACGTTCGAAGGAACACTGTCCTATCCGGTCTTGCGATCCCGCGCCGAAAGTCTGTCTGTCGCGCTCAATCTGGCGACCAAGCGTCTTGAGGATAAGGTGCTGGGCGCGAAGCTCGATGTGAAGAAATCGAACGTCGGAACGTTGAGCGCCGAGAACCGGACCAGCGGCATGCTGTTCGGCTTCGATTCCACGACTGACGCCAGCGGGTCGGTCAGCTTCGGCGTGTTGGAATTTCCGAATCAGGACCAGAAGCAGTTGAACCAGGCCGGGGCCGACACGGCGGGCGGCTTTTCGAAGATCAATCTGGGACTTGGCGGTCAGATGGCCCTCAGCGAAGAGCTTTCTCTGTCGGCGGCCCTGAAAGGCCAGAAAGCCCTGATGGGCAAGAATCTGGACGGCAGCGAACAGATGAGCCTGTCCGGTGTCGACGGGGTGCGGTCCTATTACGAAGGCGTCCTGGGCGATTCCGGTTATCTGTTCAACGCCGGGATGAAATACGCCCTGCCATCGGTCGTCGATATCCGGCATGCCGTCGGGTTGTTCAGTGATGTCGGCAGGGTCTATCTGCAGAACGGCACCTACACCACCCAGAAAAACGGCGTCCGCCTCAGCGATGTCGGTCTCGGTTATTACACCACTTTCGAATATTCGACGGGCCGTTCTCTGATCGCTTCGATTGAGGGTGTGACGTCGGTCGGACCCAACGAGGAGACCGGCACGAAAAATCCCCGGGCCAAGGTCCTGGCGAGGATCGGCGCGACATTCTGACAAGAAAGGATGGACACAAGTGGAATGGCTATCGGAAGCGGTTGATTACGGCGTCATCGGACTGCTGATCTTCCTCAGCATCCTTGTTGTCGCGGTGTCGATCGAACGGGGGATGTTCTATCGCGGACTGAAGATTCTGGACTTTCCGGATATCAAATCCCTGGAGCTGGCGCTGACGGGAAAATTGTCCATCGTCGCCTCGGTGGCCAGCAACGCGCCCTATCTGGGGCTGCTGGGGACCGTGCTCAGCATCATGCTGACCTTTTACAAGATCGGCAGCAACGGAGCGATGGATCCGACCAAAATCATGACCGGACTGGCGTTGGCGTTGAAATCGACGGCGGCGGGTCTGGTGGTGGCGCTGGTTGCCGTGGTCCTCTACAACGCCCTGCTGCGCAAGGTCAAGGTGATGATGCTGTCATGGGAAATCACCCATGGATGAGAAACCTTTCGAAAGCATGAATGTCATTCCCTTCGTCGACATCATGCTGGTGCTGCTGACCATCGTGCTGACCACGTCCAGCTTCATCGCCTCGGGCCGGCTGGCGGTCGATCTGCCGCAGGCATCGCAAAACATGCCCGACACGAAAGAGGATCACAGCATCGAACTGGGCCTGGACGGCGCCATCTCCTTCGACGGCAGGATCGTAACGCTGGATGGTCTCAAGGCCGAGCTGACGCCGCTAAAGCCGGACTCGACGTTCGTGGTCCGCGCCGATCGCAACATCGCCTTTCAGCGCTTCGTCGATGTGGCCGATCTGTTGCGCCAGCTCGCTTTCACCAAAGTCGCCATTCAGACCGAGACGAATTAGGGAACGAGGCGATGAGGCGACGGTTCACGCTGTGGCAGGGGTTGGTTGCGTCGATACTGATCCACGCGGGCTTCGTCCTGCCTTTCGTGGTGACCTTGCCTCTGCTGCAGCCGAAGAAATCCCACACGCTGGTCGTCGAACTGCAAGGCATGATCAGCAATCGGCAGGTTGAGCAGAAAAAGGCCATGGAACAGCAACAGCCTCAGCCGATGTCTCCCCCTCCGGTGGAGCGCCGTGAGGTTCCTAAACCGGAGGAGAAAAAAGTCGTCAAAAGGGAGCGTCCGGCACGACCGGTTGCGGAAAAACCGGTTGCGGAACCGCTGCCCTTGCCCCCGGTTCCGAACGCCGGCGATGTCTCGCAGGCGCAGCAGATGCAGCAAACGGTCCGGCCGGCCGATAACAGCGAGGACGCTTTCAAAGGCTATCTGCGAGACCTGAAAAGGAAGCTTCAGAACAATCTCATCTATCCCGATACAGCGAAGTTGTCCGGCCTTCGGGGTATCGCGGTCATCGGTTTTGCCGTCATGGAAGACGGGGACATCCGCGAGGAGTCCTTGCGGATCATAAAGTCCAGCGGGTTTCCCGAGTTGGACCGGAACGCCTTGGCGACCGCCCGTTCCAGCGCGCCGTTCGAGCGGCCACCCAAGGAAATCACCGTTGCCGTCGCCGTCGCCTTCGAAGTGAAGAATTAAAAGAGGGAGGGGTCGTTATGAAGATGATGTGGGTTCTGGGGGTATTGCTTTTGTTGCCTGTGGTTTCCCTGGCGGCATCCGATGGCGAACCGATCGGTCGTATCGGTGATACCGAGATATCCACGGGAGAATTGCGCGCTTATCTCGATCAGCTGCCGCAGCAGCAGCGGGCGGCGCTGTCCGGCGACCCGGCCCTTTTGTCCCAGGTGATCCACGTCTATCTGGCCGAGCGGATGGCGTTGAAGGAGGCCAAGGCACGGAAATTCGACGAGCGGCCCGAGGTCAAGGTCAGCCTGGAGAAGGCGCGCGAGCATGCTTTGACCGAACTTTACCTGCGCTCGGTGACGAAGGTGCCCGCGGACTTTCCTTCGGAGGCCGAATTGCAAAGCGCCTACGAGGCCAACAAGGCCGCTTTCGTGGCGCCGCGCCAAATCAGGTTGGCGCAGATCTTCGTAAGCGCGCCGCGTGGAAGCAAAGCCTCTTCCAAACTGGATGAGGTGCAGGAAAAGCTGAAAGCCAGGGGTGCGGATTTCTCCGCCCTGGCGCGCGATTATTCCGACAACAAACCCGAAGCCGCCAAGGGGGGCGAGATCGGTTGGCTGGCCGATCCTCAACTGCTTCCCGCCATCGCCCAGGCGCTATCGACCTTGTCGCCGGGAATGGTCACGGCGCCGATTCGCCTCGACGACGGCTGGCACATCGTCAAGCTGTTGGAGATCAAAGCCGCCGGCACCCAGCCGCTGCCGCTGGCCGAGGTCAGAAAGTCGCTCGTCGAGCAAATGCGCAATCAGAAGGCCATCGAGGTCCGACAGGCTTATTTCACCGACCTGCTGCGGCAGCATCCGCCGGTTCTCAACGAATTGGCCATCTCCAGACTCGTTCAATGAGGGGTGGTGAAATCATGGTCAACATTCAGTCTTGTTCTAAAAATAACTATTTTAGTCACCGTTGCGTTTGAAGTTGATTTTTTATTTTATTTACAAAGGTATCAAATGTACTGATGTGAAGTAATATTGAGTCTTGATGAGGTTTACTCGTCAAAACTTGTCTAGTTATAATCCAAGGGTTTCGTGGAAACCCACCCGGATATTTATGGTTCGGTGGTCTTTTATGGCCACCGAGGCGGTGCGTAACTCATGTTAATTTTATATTCATCACTTTAATTTTAGAAATTATTCATATTATATTTTATTATGTATATGTAATACGGCATAAATCATGATTTATCCAAAAATTTATTGAAGATATTCGATCGTTATATCTATATAATATATAACGAAATCGGCTGATCTCCTTGATGCCGCTTTCGTTTCCCATACGTCATCATCGACATCAAAAGGATGGGGTATTATGTTGATAAACAAGAAATTGACCGTGGCGGCAGTCGCTCTGCTGTTGTCTCAGCTTCCGCTGAGCGCGGCGAACGCGACGACCAACATTACCGTTGCCGTCGCCGCGAATTTCACGACACCGTTATCGGAAATCATCACGGCTTTTACGTCCCAATATAGCGGCACCACCGTCACCGTGGTGTCCGGCGCCACCGGGGACCTCGAGACCAACATCATCAACTATAACGGTAGCTCCAGCACTTACGATCTGCTACTGGCGGCGGACAAGAGCCATCCGGACGATCTGGTCGCCACGCACGCCGCTCTCACCTACGACTCCACCGACTTCCTGTATGCGCATGGTTATCTGGAGCTTTGGACGAACACCACGGGGGTCAACGTCTCTTCGGGGCTGCCGTCGGGTTTCACCACGCTCGCCATCGCCAAACCGAGCGCCGCACCCTACGGCCTTGCGGCAACGGAAGTTCTCGCGAACGTGTATGGTATTGATTACACAGCAGATTCCAGGATTACGCAATATTCCACCATCGGAACGACCTACAGTGCGGTCAATACCGGTGCGAAGCAGATGGGATTCGTGGCGAGATCGCAGATCTGCACGGTAGTCAATGGCGTCCAGACCTTCTCCGGCGTCAGCCATTATGGATCCTATGTGTCGGGTCCAGCCGATTCCACGACCGCTCATGATTATGACGACATTCTACAGTATGGCGTCAAACTGGCCCGGTCCGGGCGGACGGCCGACGAGACGACGGTACTGAATAATTTCGTCAATTTCCTTTTGAACGCATCGCAGGGCGGCCCGACGATTTTGAAATACTGCTACACCCGGTCGTGATGCTTTTCGGGACCAGGCCGCGGAACTGATATTCGCGGCCAAGCGCTTCCCGATGTCCTCCCTCGTCGGGAAGCGCCTCTTCATGTCCGGTTCGCCTGCGCAACTTCTGGATGGGGTCGAAATATTTCAATAACGAGCATCATGATGGATCTGCGACAGAGCGACACCCGGGTCCTGGCGCAACTCGTCCTCGATCGTGGCCTGGCCACGTCCGAAACCATGACCCGCGCCTGTCTGGTCCAGTCCGAGACCGGCGAGCGGCTGGACGTGGTGTTGACCCGGCTCGGCCTGATTTCGGAACAGGCTCTGGCGGCGGCGATGGCCGAAGCCCTGGGATTGCCGATGGCGGCCCCGGCCGATTTCCCCGCCCGGCCGGTGACCGCCGAACGCGGCCCCACCGCCCGTTTTCTGCGCGACGCGCGGGCATTGCCGCTCAAACTGACCGAGACGGGGCTCGATGCCGCCTTCGTCGATCCCTTCGACCCCTATCCGGCCGAAGCCCTCGCCTTGTTGTTCGACCGGCCCGTGCGCCCGGTGGTGGCCAAGGCCAGCGACGTCGAGGCGGCGCTGGACCGGCTCTATGCCCTGCCGGACGGGGCGGCGGAGGTCTCTTATACACATCTGACGCTGCCGA
>NZ_PIUM01000033.1 GCF_002845745.1 Telmatospirillum siberiense
CCCATCATGGCCGACCCGATGGTCGGCCAAACCCCCATGCTTGCCTGAACCAGAAAGCTCTTCCAGAAAAAACTTTCCCGTTGACACGCCGCCCCTCATATAAGGCCGGTGCCACTGTTTTATTCGCGGCGCCGCGACGCCCGCTCAGGACGAAAAGATTTCCCGCGCGCGGTGCGCCAGGCCGCTGGCCACCGAGACGAATTCGCCGCCGGCGCTCAATTTCCCCCGGCCGAACCGGCGGGCGAAAATGTCGCGAACGGCGGGGACCAGCGACGAGCCGCCGGTCAGGAAGACACGGTCCACCGCCTCGGTCCGGATGCCCGAACCGGACAGAAGAGCGTCGACACAGGTTTCAACGGCGGCAAGCTCGGGCGCGATCCAGCTTTCGAACTCACCCCGCGTGACACGCCGCTCGATCCGCACCGGGTCGTGATCGAACAGCAGATCGGCGGCTCCCGCCCCCGACAGGTCGCGTTTCAGCTTTTCGACGGCGCGATAGAGATGAAAGCCCAGATTGTGCTCGACCAATCCCCGCAACTGGCCGAGTTGATCGGGCCGGTCGACCTTGCCTTCAAGTTCGCGCAGAAGCCTGAGGGTCGAGGGCGTATTGAGAAAACCGATATGATGCCAGCGCTCCAGCTTACCGTAGATCCAGGCCGGCACCACCAGCGTCTTGCCGGCGCTTTCGAAAGAGGCGCCCTTGCCGAAATGCTCGCCCAGGGCATGCTGCACGATGCGCCGGTCGAAGGCGTCACCGGCCACCCCGACACCCTCGGTGCCGAGGATGGCGTCCTCGGGGCGGGCCAGACGGGAGCGCCCCGGCCCCAGGCGGATCAGGCAGAAATCGCTGGTCCCGCCGCCGAAATCGGCGACCAGCACCGTCTCGTCGCGCTCCAGTCCTCGTTCGTAATGACAAGCCGCGGCAATCGGCTCGAATTCGAAAACCACCTCCTCGATACCGGCCCGGCCGAAGGCGTCGCGCAGCCGCGTGGTGGCGAAATCGTCCTCGGACGCCCCGTCCTCGGCGACGAAGCGCACCGGCCGCCCGGCGACGACGCGCCTCACCGGGACACCGGCCACCTGGGAGGCATGGACACGCAGGTCGGCGACGACCAGCGCGATCAGATCCTCGAGGGAATAGCTTGCCCCGAGAAGGGAGGTGCCGGTGAAGGCCCGGCTGGTCAGATAGGATTTGAACGATTGCAGGAGACGGCAGCGCTCGTCGCCGTTGAGATAGGCCTCGATCGCCCGATGGCCGATCAGCGGCTCCACCCGTCCCGCCGGGTCGCGGCGCGCCCCGTCGAACGCCAACACCGAACGCTGCGTCGAGGAGGGACCGTCGACGGTGGCGAAGGGCGCGACGACGGCCTCGCCATCCGTACCGGCGAGTGCGATGGCGCTGTTGGTGGTGCCGAAATCCACCCCGACATAGAGAGAACCCATGCCGTCAGCGACCCGCCACCGCGCCACGGGCCAGGGCCAGGGCGCCCTCCCGGCTGCGAGCCCCGCAGACGAAGCGGGCCGGATGGCAGAAGGTGGCGTCGGCCACTCCCGAGACGGCGGCCAGCGCTTCGTCGCGCAAGCCCGCCCAGGCGTCGGGAAGCGGCCGACGCTGGGCGAAGGAGCCCTTTTCCGGCGGAACCGCGCTGCAGGTCCAGTCGTTCCCGGCCGGCCTCACCACGTAAAGCACCTGAGCCAGCCCGAGAGCGAAGACCGCCTCCTCCCACGGCACACGGCGATCGAGCACCAGAATGGCGGGATCCTCGGAGGCGCGCGCCGCTTCCGCCACTTCCCGCCTGGCCAGAACGTCGGCGTGGGCCCGCGCGCAGGTCCGCAGGAGAACTGCGCCGGCCAGATCGGCGGCGGCGAGAAAAGCCTCGGTCTCGTCGCGCCCCTCCTCGGCGAAGGTCGGGTTCCACGCTTCGAGCAGAGCCGAAAAATGCCCCGACATGGGCGTCGTCGCGCCATTGTCCATCAAATCGACGTCGCGGATCAGACCGGCGTCGAGGGCCTGCCACACCGACTGGACAGCCTCGTCCCCGGCGGCCGGAAGCAAGCCGCGCACGGCCTCGGCGCCGAAATCCCGCCAGACCAGTCCGGCCGAGCTGTAAGGCGCGCCGTCGGTCCTGAGCGGCTTGTCGCGCATGTGATGATCATAACGCCGCGCCCCAGCATCGAAAACGCCGCCGACGTCGAAGACCACGTCGGCGGGCGCCAGCACCGCGCCGTCGCGGGTCCGGACCAGGGTCAGGTCTCCGCCCGTCGCCGCCTTCAGGATGGCATAGGCGAAAACGTCGTCGGCATGAAAGGTACCGCTATGGGTGGCCACCGTCAGCAAGGGCCGTCTCCTAAAGACATCGCGAAGGCTCGTCGGCCGGGCCGCCCGCGACATAAAGACGGCCCTCCGGAAATCGGAAGGCTTCTTTATGCGATTTTACCCCTTCCGTCCAAGCGCTCAGTAATGCAGCGGCACGGAAATGGACGTTCCGGCCTCGGGCAGGTCGAAGGCCGAGGCATCGAAACGCGGCGGGCCGAATACGCTGGGATCGTTGGACAGCCCCCAGCCCTCGGCGGGAAACATGCCGAGGAACAGGTTCAGTTTCTGGTTCCCATCCTCGTCATGATAGGCCAGCACCGCATAGCGGCCGGCGGGAACGTCGTGGAACACCGCCGTCACCGTCCCCTCCCGGGCCGGCACCGAAAGCACCTGCAGGGCTTTCGGTTCGTGGCGAAAGGATTCGGCATCGGCGTAAAGCGCGACGCGGACCGTTTCCTTGGCCTCGCGCACACCGGTCACGGCGACCGTCAGATCGGCGGCGGCGGCACCCGAGGCGGCGGCGGTCAAGGCGAGCAGGACGCCGGCGAGAACCGCCGGCTTCGAAAAGGACGCGAAGAACACCATGAACTCCTTTTTCTATTTCTTGAGACGCCGGGCCAGATGTTCGGCAAGCCCGATGGTGGCAAGGCCGGCGGCGACATGCAGCCCGCGCAACACGGTCTGTGCCTCCTCCATCTGCAGATAAACCGGCAGGACCAGTTGCGCGATGCCGAGAGCCGGAATGAACAGCCCCCAAAGACCGCTTCCCAGGGCCAGGGGAAGCGAGCGCCTGCCCGTCTGCACGGCCAGCACCCACAGGGCGAGAACCACCAAAAGCCCGCAACTCATGTGAAGGACCACCGGCACATCGAACCCCAGCCAATAGGCGGTTCCCAGGCCGAGGGCGAGCAGGCCGAACAGGCGGGACGCCATCAGCGAAATCTTCGTACTTTTCGTCATGCGGACATCGCTCTCCTAAAATTTCCTCCCGCCATGGCCGAGGGCCAATTGGACGGGCCGGTCCCGCCGAAAGACGCAAGGGCCGGGATTTTTATTGCACGTCACGGCGGGAAAAGATGCGCCTCCTCTTCCCGGATGGAAACTGGAATAATTCTGTAATTTGCGACAAGCGGGTGTCGATACGTCAAAATTTTCTCATTTCGATACCCACCGGGCCGGGCCTTCTTTAAAATGGCGGGCACGTCGCGAAGCCTGCCGAAGGAGAAAAAAACCACCATGCACACCCATCCCGCAGCGTCGATGGACGCTTTCATCGCCGGCATGCCGAAATGCGAACTGCACGTCCATCTGGAAGGCACGCTGGAACCGGAACTGAAATTCGCCCTGGCCGCGCGCAACGGCATCGCCCTGCCCTTCGCCACGGCCGGAGAATTGCGCGCCACCTACGATTTTCATGATCTGCCGTCCTTCCTCGCCATCTATTACGACGGCATGCGCGTCTTGCGAAAGGAGCCCGATTTCTACGACCTGACCTGGGCCTATCTGGCCAAGGCCCATTCGCAGAACGTCCGCTATAGCGAAATGTTCTTCGATCCGCAGGCCCATACGGCGCGCGGGGTCTCCTTCGACACGGTGATCCGGGGCATCCGCCGGGCGCAGATGGACGCGGAGAACCGGCTGGGCATCCGCAGCCAATTGATCATGTGTTTTCTGCGCGACTGGAGCGCCGAGTTCGCCATGGCGACCCTGCTCGAGTCCCTGCCCTACAAGGAATGGATCATCGGCGTCGGCCTCGACTCCGACGAGAAGAACAACCCGCCGCTCAAGTTCCGCGAGGTGTTCCAGCGCGCCAGAGAGGAAGGCTATCTGCTGACCATGCATTGCGACGTGGATCAGGACGACACGACGGCGCACATCCGCCAGTGCATCGAAGACATCGGCGTGTCGCGCCTCGACCACGGGGTCAATACGCTGGACGATCCGACCCTGATCGCCATGGTGGCGGAACGCAAGCTGGGCCTGACCATCTGTCCGGTCTCCAACGCCTATGTCACCGGCGACAGCAAGGCCAGGCAGATCAAGCGGTTCCTCGACCTCGGCATCCGGGCGACGGTCAATTCCGACGACCCGGCCTATTTCGGGGGCTATATGACCGAAAACCTGCTCTGTACGCAGCGCGAGGCGGATCTCACCCGGGACGAGGTGACCCAACTGATGCGCAACGCCTTCGAATCGACCTGGCTGCCGAGAGCGGCCAAGGATCGTTTCCTGGCCGAACTGGAAACCGCCGCCGGCTGATTGCCGAAGCCCCGGCGGATCGGACCGCCCGCCGGGGCTGAGGGGGCCTGTTGCGCCCCCGTCCTCAAATGGGGATACCCCCCATCATCTCTCGACCATAAGTTATCAGACGAACAAGGGCGGCCGTTCGGGCAAGCCTCTTTCCGTAACGGGGATTTGCGTGGTGGGTATCACAGTGGCCATCGACAACCCGGGCGCAGGAGCGCCCAACGAAAGCAAACCGGATGAGACCGAGGCACGCTGCCGCCGGCTCGCCGAACATTGCTCGGACATGATCGCCCTGCTCGATCTCGAAGGGCGTTACCTTTACGTCTCGGCGGCCAGCATGCCGCTTTTCGGACAGACCGAGGCCGATCTTCTCGGGCGGCACGCCGTCGAATTCGCCCATCCCGACGATGCCGACAAGTTGCCGGCCATCATCGCCCAAATCCGACGGACGCCCAGGGTTCACACGCTGACCTTCCGCCGACGGCGCAAGGACGATCAATTTTGTTGGGTCGAATCGAAGGTCCAAGGAGTCCTTGGCCCCGACGGCACTGTCAGCGAAATCATTCTGACGGCGCGGGACATTTCCGAACGCCGCCAGGCAGAGGAGGAACTCCGCATCGCCGCCCTCGCCTTCGAAGCCCAGCACGGCATGATCATCACCGGCCCCGACGGGGCGATTCTCCGGGTCAACCGGGGCTTTACCGAAATCACCGGCTATTCGGCCGAGGAGGTGATCGGCCGCAATCCCAGCATGCTCAAGTCGGGCCGTCATGACCAGATGTTCTACCAGGCCCTGTGGAACAGCGTCGAAGAGACGGGATCCTGGAAAGGCGAACTGTGGAATCGCCGCAAGAATGGCGAAATCTACCCCCAATGGCTCAGCATTTCGGCGGTCAGAGGCGTATCCGGCCAGATTTCCCATTATGTCGGCTCTTTCGCCGATATCACCCAGCACAAGGCCGATACCGACAAGATCGAACATCTGGCCTTCTACGATCCCCTGACCCGCCTGCCCAACCGGCGGCTCCTCGAGGAACGGTTGAGCCAGTCCCTGATCACCAGCTTGCGCAGCAAGCGGGAGGGGGCGCTGCTCTTCATCGATCTCGACAATTTCAAGATCATCAACGACACCCTGGGTCACGACAAGGGCGACCTGCTGCTGCAGCAGACGGCCCAACGGCTGACCGCCTGCGTCAGAGAGTCCGACACGGTGGCCCGCCTGGGAGGCGACGAATTCGTCGTCATGCTGGAGGAGCTGAGTGAGAACCGGGCCGAGGCGGCGGCGCAAACCCGCATCGTCGGGGAAAAGATCCTGGCCGCTCTCGATGCGCCTTACAGGCTCAGCCCCTATGAATACGAATGCAGCGCCAGCATCGGCGTCGCCCTGTTCGGCGACCACCGGCAGAACATGCATGACATCCTGAAACAAGCCGACCTCGCCATGTATCGGGCGAAGACCGGCGGACGTAACGGCATCCGTTTCTTCGATCCGGAAATGCAGGCGTCGGTCAGCGCGCGGACCGCGCTGGAATCCGAATTGCGCCGGGCCATCCGTGAGAAGCAGTTCGTCCTGCATTACCAGCCGCAGGTGGACGCCGGCGGCCGGCTGACCGGCGCCGAGGCGCTGTTGCGCTGGCAGCATCCCACCCGGGGACTGGTGTTTCCCGATAACTTCATTTCGGTGGCCGAGGAAACCGGCATGATCGTGGGGCTGGGCCGCTGGGTTCTGGAAACTGCCTGCGAGCAGTTGGCCGCCTGGGCGAAACGGCCCGAAACGGCCCATCTCAGCCTGGCCGTCAATGTCAGCGCCGGCCAATTCCGGCAGACCGACTTCGTCAACCGCGTCCTGGAGACCGTCCGCCAGAGCGGAGCCGATCCCCTCCGGCTGAAGCTGGAACTGACCGAAAGCATGCTGCTGGACGACATCGAGGACACCATCACGAAAATGCAGGCGATGAAGCACCACGGCCTCAGCTTTTCGCTGGACGATTTCGGCACCGGCTATTCATCGCTGGCCTATTTGAAAAGCCTGCCCCTGAGCCAGTTGAAGATCGACCGCTCCTTCGTCACCGACGTCCATACCGACCCCAACGCGGCCGCCATCGCCAAGACCATCGTCTTCCTGGCGCAAAGCCTGGGCCTCACCGTGATCGCCGAAGGGGTGGAAACGGAAGTGCAACGCCGGTTCCTCGACGAGAACGGCTGTCGGGACTATCAGGGTTATCTGTTCAGCCGGCCACTGCCCCTCGATGAATTCGAACGCTTCACGGTGAAACGGGAGGAGTAATACCGGCGAGCCACGTCAGGGGCTCGCCGGGAGTAAGAAACATGAGCGGCCCGATTGGCCGCCTCCGTCACCGCGAGGCGCGGGCGAAGTCGATATAGATCTCGCGCAGGCGCTTCGTCGTCGGGCCGGGCGTTCCGTCGCCGATGGCCTGATCATCGATCGTCACCACCGGCGTGACGAAAGCCGAGGCGCTGGTGAAGAACGCTTCCGCCGCGTCCAAAGCCTCGGCCACGGTGAAGGGCCTCTCCTCGACACGGATATTCTTCTCGGCGGCCAGCGCCAGGATCGCCTTCCTGGTACACCCCGGCAGCAGGGCATGGGAATTGGGCCGGGTCACCAGGACATTGTTCTTGGTGATGATGAAGACCGAAGACGAACCGCCTTCGGTGACGAAACCGTCCTCAACCATCCACGCTTCCTGGCAACCGGCCTCGTGAGCGGCCTGCTTGGCCAGGACCTGGGCCAGAAGGGCGATGCTCTTGATGTCGCGGCGGGCCCACCGGATGTCCTCCAGCGTCTTGGCCTTGATGCCGGACTTGGCGGTGGGCGAGTCGATGATGGTCTTGGCCTGGGTGAACATCAGGAGCGTCGGCTTGACGTTCTCGGGAAAGTGAAAGTCGCGCGGCGCCACGCCACGGGTCACCTGCATATAGACGACGCCTTCCTTGACGCCGTTGCGCGTGATCAATTCCTTCTCGATCTCCTCGACGCGGCTCATCGGCGCCGGCAGCGGCAGGAAAATCTCGCCCAGGGAACGTTCGAAACGCGCCAGATGGGATTGATTGTCGACGAGATGACCGTCGAGAACGGCGGACACCTCGTAGATGCCGTCGGCGAAGAGAAATCCGCGGTCGAGGACCGACACGCGAGCCTCGTCCAGAGGCAGGTACTCTCCATTCAGATAGGCGATAGAGGTCATGATGATATCGTCCCGGTGTTGTTCGTCAGTGAGTGAGAATTTTCGATAGGAAGGCCTGGGCGCGGTCGCTGTGCGGCTTGCCGAAGAAATCGTCCTTGGGAACATCCTCGACGATCTCGCCCTTGTCCATGAAGATCACGCGGTCGGCCACCTTGCGGGCAAAACCCATCTCGTGGGTGACCACCATCATGGTCATGCCGTCCTGCGCCAGTTCGATCATCACGTCCAGAACTTCCTTGATCATTTCCGGATCGAGCGCCGAGGTCGGCTCGTCGAACAGCATGGCCACAGGATCCATGGCCAAGGCCCGGGCGATGGCGACACGCTGCTGCTGTCCGCCCGACAACTGGCCCGGCCGCTTTTCCGCGTGATCCTTGAGGCCGACCCTTTCAAGCAGCGACAGGGTCTTGGCCATGGCCTCCTCGTGGCTGCGGCCCAAGACCTTCTCCTGCGCCAGGCAGAGGTTCTCGGTGATCCTCAGGTGAGGAAACAGCTCGAAATGCTGGAAGACCATGCCGACCCGCGCCCGCAACCGGTTGAGGTCGACCTTGGGATCCGACAGATCGACCCCGTCGACGATGATCCGCCCGCTCTGGAACGGCTCCAGCGCGTTGACGCATTTGATCAGCGTGGATTTTCCCGAACCCGACGGCCCGCAGACCACCACCACCTCGCCCTTGCGGACCTTGGTGGTGCAATCGGTCAGGACCTGGAAATTTCCATAGAACTTGTTGACCAGGGTGATGTCGATCATGGGCGGTACGGACATGGGCGATCTCTTCCGATCCTAGTGGACCAACTAATTGAATTGTGGCGAATATCTGATGACTGGCGGGGACGCCATCCGTCAGATATTCGCCACTAGCGGGCGAATTCGTTGCGCCGCTGGAGATGGCGAACCAGCATCGAGGCGGCGAAGCACATGATGAAATAGACGACGGCGGCGAAAAGATACATCTCGACCAGACGGCCGTCACGCTGGGCGACCTTACCGGCGGCCCCCAGAAAGTCGGTGATGGAGACCACATAGACCAGCGAGGTATCCTGGAAAAGCACGATGGTCTGGGTGAGCAGCAGCGGCACCATATTGCGGAAGGCCTGCGGCAGCACGACATAGCGCATCGACTGCATATAGCCGAGACCCACGGCGCGGGCGGCAGCCAGTTGCCCACGCGAGATGGACTGAATACCGGCCCGCATGATTTCGCTGAAATAGACCGCCTCGACCAGGGTGAAGGTGATCAGCGCCGAGGAAAAGGCGCCCACGGCGATGGGGCGTTCGGCGCCGGTCAGCCACTGACCGATATAGGGCACCAGAAAATAGAACCAGAAAATCAGCAGCACCAGGGGCAACGAACGCACGAACTCGACATAGCCGATGATCAGGCGGGGCAGCACGGGCACCGGCGAGAGACGGATCACCGCCAGGATGGTCCCGAGGATGCCGGCCAGCAGCGTGGCGAGGCCGGTCAGCAACAAGGTGAATCCCATTCCGTCGATGAGCAGATAGCTCAACGAACGGCGGATCACGTCGAAGTCGAAATTGGCGAACATCGGCGGCGTCTCCCCCTCAGCGACCGGTCAGAGACACGCGGCGCTCCAGCGTCCGCATGGCGATCACCACCACCATATTGATCACCATGTACATGATGGTGGCGGCGGTGAAGGACTCGAAGACTTGGAACGAGAATTCCTGCATGGCGCGCGCCCGCGCCGTCAGTTCGAGAAGGCCGATGGTGAGCGCCACCGAGGTGTTCTTGATGGTATTGAGGAATTCCGAGGTGAGCGGCGGCAAGATGATGCGGTAGGCCATCGGCAGCAGCACATAGCGATAGGTCTGGGCGACGGTAAGACCCAGGGCCTTGCCGGCCATGGACTGGCCCCGCGGCAGGGCGCCGATGCCCGCCCGCACCTGTTCGGCGACGCGCGACGAGGTGAAGAACCCGACCCCGGCCACCGCCGAATAGAAGGCGGCGTTGGGCATTTGCTTCATCCACAGGCCCAATCCGTGCGGCAACAGTTCGGGCAGGACGAAATACCAGAGGAACAACTGAACCAGCAGCGGGATATTGCGGAAAAGCTCGACATAGGCCCCGGCCAGCCATTGCAACGGCCGGATCGGCAAGGTGCGCGCGATGCCCACCACGGAGCCCACCACCAGTCCCACCGCCCAGGCGGCCAGCGAGGTGAGAATGGTCCACCACAGCCCGGAGAGCAGCATGTCCAGATAGGTGCCCGTGCCCTCGGGCGAAAGCTCCCAGAAGATCTGCCAGTTCCAATGATAGTTCATAGTCGTCTTTTTCCCCGAAGCGGCCGCGGTTTCATGAACGCCGTTCAGATAGATCTTGTCCCACCGTCATGGCCGGGACGGTCCCGGCCATGACAACACCCCTTTTAGTTCGCCACGTAGGAGGCCGGATCCGGCGAATCGGATGGTTGGGCGAAGGCCTTTTTCATGGCCGCGTCCATCGGCACGTTCAGCACCAGACCCTTGGGCGGGATCGGCTGGGTGAACCACTTTTCATAGATCTTGACGCCTTCCGGGCTCTTGTAGAGATCGGCGGTCGCCTTGTCGACCAGGGCTTTGAAGGCGGGATCGTCCTTGCGCAGCATGATGCCGTAAGGCTCGGGCAGCGAGAAACTGTCCTTCGAGATCTCGTAGGCGGCGGGCTCCTTCGAACCGGCGATCAGGCCGGCCAGCAGGATATCGTCCATGACGAAGGCGGCGGCGCGGTCGGTTTCCACCAGCAGGAAGCCTTCGGCATGATCCTTGGAGGGCAGCACGGTCAGCCCCAGGCCACGCTCGGCATTGGCTTCGACGACCTGCTTGATGTTGGTGGTCCCCGAGGTCGAAGCAACGGTCTTGCCCTTAAGGCCCTCGATGCCGGTAATCTTGTTGGCCTTCTTCGAAACGAAGCGGCTGGCGGTCAGGAAGTGGCTGTTGGTGAAGGCCACCTGTTTCTGACGATCGACATTGTTGGTGGTCGAGCCGCACTCCAGGTCGATGGTGCCGTTGGCCATCAGGGGGATACGGGTCGAGGAGGAGACGGGGTTGAGCTTGACCTCGAGCTTGTCCAGCTTGAGATCGGCCTTCACCGCATCGACGATCTTGTAACAGATGTCCATGGCGTAGCCGACGGGCTTCTGGTTGTCGTCGAGATAGGAGAAGGGCACGGACGATTCGCGGTACCCCAGGGTGATCGATCCGGTCTCCTTGATCTTTTTCAAGGTTCCGGTCAGATCCTCGGCGGCGGCCGGAGAGGCGGCCAAGGCGCCGGCGACCACCCAGAGGAGCAGTGGTTTCACGCGCATCACGGTTCTCCTAATATCGTTGAGGTCATGAGAAAATCAGGTTCGGAGTCGAAGTCGGTATCGGATCTGCGTCCGTCGCCGCCGCCCAGCAGCGCCCAGAGCCGGGACACCGAGCGGCGATGGTTGGCGCGGTCCTTGAAAGCCACCACCTTGAGCGGCAGCGTCCACATGTCTCCCTCGATCGCCGTCAGCCGGCCGGTGCCGGCCAGCGCCGTGCTGTCGGGTAGCCAGGCGACGCCATGGCCGGCCAGGGCCATGTCGCGGAGCACGTCGGACATGTCGTTTTCCAGGATGCGGGTCCCCGTCACGCGGGCGTCGGCGGTCTCGAAGATCAGATCGACCAGCCGGGCGAAATAGACCCCCACCGAATACATCAGCAACGGCACCGGACGCTCGGGCGTCCCCGGCAAGCCGAAGCCCCGGGCCAGCAGTTCCGGACTGGCGTAAGGGCGAAGCATCTCCGTTTCGACCACCACCCGGTCGTAGCGGTCGGGATCCAGCTCGATCGGTTGCTGGTCGCTCAGGTAGCAGAACATCAGGTCGGCATTGCCGGCGGTGAGAGCGGTCACCAGATCATGAATATTGCCCAGCGCCACCGTCGAACTTAACGGCTGCTGGTCCGACCAGGATTTCCACCAATGCGGAAGCCGCGTGGTGGCCAGAACGAAAGGCAGGGCGATGCGGACATGTTCGCGCCCCGGCGTCGCCTTGCCGGCGACCTCGTGGCGGGCTTCGATCACCTGTTGCAGGATGTCTCCGGCATGCTGACGGAACTGCTCGCCCTCGGCCGTCAGGCGGGTGGGGAATACGCTGCGGTCGATCAGCGCCACCCCCAACCAGGATTCGAGGGACTGGATACGGCGGCTGAAGGCGGCCTGGGACAGGTTGCGGCGCTCGGCGGCGCGCGTGAAGTTCCCCGTCTCGGCGACGGCCAGGAAATCCTGCAGCCAGCGGATGTCCATCAGCACGCCCCTCCACGGGAGGAGCGGCGAAGGTTATGGACAGGATATGGGTCATTCGAATTTCGCATAGGCCAATGGTAAGCAGAGGAAAGCGTGCCTGCCAATGCAAGTTTTGCATCATTTTTGATCTTTCTTCATTATTGCCTATAATATGTGCTTTTGCTGAAAAAATAGCCGGCAATTGCGTTTTTTTGGATCACGGATGAACGCCGGCGGGCCCCGATGAACGCGGATGAAAATGACACCACAGGCATTCCGATCCCTTCCCTGGCAGGCGTTGCCCAAGAGTGAAAATCGCCGGCGGCGCGACGGCGTCCCTCCGCGCTCATCGAGACCCATCGGCGTGCATCCTTTGTTTTTCACATCTCGCCACCGAGCCGCCACCCCACCGAAGACGCAAGAAATCCCAATGCAAAAGTTGCATTGGCCGGCGGCGCCGGGCCGTTTCATGATGTGGACCACGCCATCAATCGCATCGGTTCCAGAGGACCTGCCATGAACATTCCCCAGCCCTATCTCATGTTTCTCGGCGACGTGCCGGATCAATTGGCCGCCAAGACGGCCGCCGGAATCGCCGATTGGCGCCCCGAATGGTGCGTTGGACAATTGCGCCTGACCGGCTGCAAAGCCGATCTCTCCATCCCCGACCTGACCATCGCCGAGGCCAAAGCCAAGGGCGTCCGCACCCTGGTGCTGGGCGTAGTCAATGCCGGCGGCGTGCTGCCCGATCATTGGATCGGCGTCGTCGTCCAGGCCCTTGAAGCCGGCATGGACGTCGCCAGCGGATTGCACACCCGCCTGGGCAGCGTCCCCGCCATCGCCGAGGCCGCCCAGCGTTACGGCCGGCAATTGTTCGACGTGCGCCATTCGGATCAGCATTTCGCCACCGGCAAAGGGGTGAAGCGTTCAGGCCGGCGCGTTCTGACCGTCGGCACCGATTGCTCGGTGGGCAAGAAATACACCGCGCTCGCCCTGGAAAAGGAAATGCGCGCCCGTGGCATGAAGGCCGACTTCCGCGCCACCGGCCAGACCGGCGTGTTCATTTCGGGACGCGGCGTCGCCCTCGACGCGGTGGTTGCCGATTTCATCGCCGGAGCCGCCGAATGGCTGTCGCCCGCCGCCGAACCCGATCATTGGGACCTGATCGAGGGCCAGGGATCGCTGTTCCATCCCTCCTTCGCCGGAGTCACCATGGGATTGCTGCACGGCGCCCAGCCCGACGCCTTCGTCGTCTGCCACGAACCGACACGGACCAAGATGCGGGGCGTCGAACGCCCCCTGCCCTCGATCGCCGAGGTGATCGACCTGACCGTCCGCTGCGGCCAGGTGACCAGCCCGGGCATCCGACCGCTCGGCATCGCCGTCAACACCAAGGCTTATGACGAGGCGACGGCGCGCGCCTATCTCGACGGGCTGGCCCGCGACCATGGCCTGCCGGCCACCGATCCGATCCGTTTCGGCGTCGGCGGCCTGGTCGACGCCTTGCAGGCGAAATTTTCGTAACACCCCGTCTCGTTGCGGGCGCAGGCGAAGCGATCCGGCTTTCACGGGCCCACTAGAGCGATTTGCGACCACGTTGGGTCACTTACCTTTTCGTCATTGCCGGGCTTGACCCGGCAATCCATGGACCCCCGGATCAAGTCCGGGGGTGACGGAAAAAACGATGATCCAATATGATCGCAAACCGCTATAGCCTCCGGATTGCTTCACTTTCGCCCCGCGACGACAAGCTTTGAGAGAGGCTTTCCATGCCCACGCCCATTTTGAGCGTCGTCACCGAACATTGGCCGATCGCCGGCGGCTTTACCATTTCACGCGGCAGTCGCACCGAGGCGGTGGTGGTGGTCGCCACGCTGGATGATGGAACGGTGCGGGGGCACGGCGAATGCGTCCCCTACGCCCGCTATGGTGAAACGGTGGAAGGCGTCGCGGCGGCCATCGAGGCGATGGCGCCGCTGATCGCCGGCGGCCTGACCCGGCGCGATCTCGCGGCGCGCATGCCGGCCGGGGCGGCCCGCAACGCATTGGACGCCGCTTTTTGGGATTTCGAGGCCAAGGCATCGGGCCACCGGGTCTGGAACCTGGCCGGCATCGCCGCCCCGAAGCCGGTGACCACCGCCTTCACCCTGAGCCTGGGTTCCCCCGATTCCATGGCGGCGGCGGCGGAAAAGGCCGCCGGACGCCCCCTCTTGAAAATCAAGCTGGGCGGTGCCGGCGACGACCGCCGCATCGCCGCCGTCCGCGCCGCCGCCCCCGCGGCCACCCTGATCGCCGACGCCAACGAGGCCTGGACGCCGGAGGTTTTCGCCGTCAACCTCGCCGCCTGCGAAAAAGCCGGCGTGGCGCTGATCGAACAGCCGCTGCCGGCCGGACAGGATGCCTTCCTGGAGACGGTGAAAAGCCCCATCGCCTTTTGCGCCGACGAAAGCTTCCACGGCCGCGACGGTCTGGCGGCCATGCGCAACCGCTATCAGGCGGTCAATATCAAGCTGGACAAGACCGGCGGCCTGACCGAGGCCCTGGCGGTGGCCAACGCCGTCCGCGAGGCGGGCCTCGACATCATGGTGGGCTGCATGCTGGGAACCTCTCTCGCCATGGCCCCGGCCTTCCTGCTGACGCCGCAGGCCCGCTTCGTCGATCTCGACGGCCCGCTACTGCTGTCCCGCGACCGCGATCCCGGCATCGCCTACGAGGGCAGCACCATGCAGCCCTTCGGATCACGCATCTGGGGTTGACCCGGCGCACAGTCCCTCTTGCATCCGCTCCGCCCGCGCCTCCTTCGGGTGCCGTCGGATATTGAGCCCTGATGGCAATTAATTGCTGGGAGAGGAAAGAGTCTTTCTTCAATAATCCACTATTCTAGTATTCTAGAAGGAAATGGATTATGTCGAGCGGCACCGACCTCCCCCATTTGAGCGCGACCGAACTCGTCGCCGCTTACGGCACCCGGCAATTGTCACCGGTCGAGGTGACCAGGGCCATACTCGACCACATCCTGGCGGAAAATCCCAAGGTCAACGCTTTCGCCTTCCTGGCCCCGGCGGACGAGGTCCTGGAAACAGCCCGGCAATCCGAACGACGCTGGGCGCAGGGCACCCCCCTCGGCCCGGTCGATGGCGTCCCCGCGGCGATCAAGGACCTGCTGCTCACCCGAGGCTGGCCCACATTGCGCGGCAGCCTCGCGGTCCATGCGGAACAGCCCTGGGCCGAGGACGCCCCCGCCGTCGCGCGCCTGCGCGAACAGGGCGCGATACTGCTCGGCAAGACCACGACGGCGGAATTCGGCGCCAAGGGCGCGACCGACACACAGCGTCACGGCGTGACCCGCAACCCCTGGAACACGGCGAGGACGCCCGGCGGCAGCAGCGGCGGATCGGCGGCCGCGGCGGCCCTGGGATTCGGACCGATCCAGATCGGCACCGATGGCGGCGGGTCCATCCGCCAGCCGGCATCCTTCACCGGCCTCGTCGGATTCAAACCCAGTTTTGGACTGGTGCCGGGCTATCCCGCGTCGTTCCGCGGCTCCCTTTTTCATGTCGGTCCCCTCGCCCGTTCGGTCGCGGACGTTGCCCTGATCCTGAACGGCATCGCCCGCCCCGATCACAGGGACTGGCTCTCCCAACCCCATGACGGCCGAGACTGGCGCCTGGGCCTGGAGGGTGGCGTCACGGGACTGCGCATCGCCTTCAGCCCCGATCTGGGATATGCCCGAGTGAATGCCGAGGTGGCGACCATCATCGCCGAAGCGACCGACGTATTCCGCTCCCTGGGCGCGACGGTGGAGCAAGCCTCTCCCGGCTTCACCGATCCCTTCGACGTTTATTACGGCCTGTCCGCCGCCGGCGCGGCGAGGCTGGTCGACAGCTTCACTCCGGAAGACCGCGACCGTATCGGCCCGAACCTGAGGGCCATGGCCGACGCCGGACGCAAGATCGACCTCGGCGCCTATCTCGGACTTCAGGACGAACGCGCGGCCCTCGGCCGGCTCCTGGAGGGCTTTCACCATGATTGGGATCTACTGATCACCCCCACCACCGCCAACTCCGCGCCCGGTGTCGACGAAACACCCGGGCGGGGGTTTTTCACCTATCCGTTCAACCTCACCAAGCAGCCAGCCATCTCGATTCCGGCGGGAACGACGGCTGCCGGGCTGCCGGTCGGATTGCAGATCGTCGGTCCTCGCCTGCACGGAGATTCTCTGGTCCTAAGGGCGGCGCGCGCTTTCGAACGGGTCCACCCCTTCACATTGCCCAAGACCGCCAAAGGAGACCGCTCATAATGATTTTCAGGCATCAACTGCGCCGCGCCATCAGCGCCCTGATCGCGGCCCTGGCGCTGTCTCCGCTGTCAATCGCGCCTCTGCATGCAGAGGACATCGCCATCGGCGAAGGGCTGTCCATTGCATGGGTGCCCTTCTTCGTCGCCGACGAAAAGAAATTGTGGGACGACCAGGGATTGACGGCCAAAAGTACCCTATTCGCTTCGGGGCGTCTGGTCCTGGACGCCCTGACCGGGGGTCATGTGATCCTGGGCACCGCCGCCGAAACACCGGTCATGTTCGCCAGCGTCAATAACCTGCCGGTACGGATCGTCGCCACCATGAACCGCTATGAATGCTTCGACGTGGTGGCGGCCAAGGACATCCGGAGCATCCAGGATCTCAAGGGCCGCAAGATCGGTTACGCCCAGGGCACCAATTCCCACTATTATCTCTTCAAGCTTTTGGACAAGGCCGGCCTGAAGTTCTCGGATGTCACCGCCATCAGCCTCAATCCCGGCGATTTCGTCAGCAGCCTGTCCAACGGCGCCATAGACGCCTTCATCTGGACGGAACCGCACCAGAGCCAAGCGGCCGCCCTGCCCGGCGGCGGCTTTCACGTCATCCGCACCCCGGGGCTCTACAACACCTATTCCAGTATCATCGCGCTGCAATCCACCCTGGACGAAAAGCCGGAATTGGTGGTCAATGCTTTGAAAGCGCTGATCACCGCCGACCGCGTGGCCAAGGAAAACCCGGAAGAAGCCATCCGGATCGTCGCCGAAAAGGTCAAGCTGGATCCGGCAATCGCCCGTGCCCTGTGGCCCAACCTGCACCTCGACATCGATCTCGACCGACAATCCCTGGTGGCCGAACTGGAGAACCAGGCGCGCTGGGCCAGCGCCAACAATCTGGTCCGTCCCGATGCCAAGCTTCCCGACTTCAACACTGTGGTGGTGTCGGGGCCACTGGAGGCGGCACGCTTGCAGCTCAAAGCCGTGCAAAAGTGAGCTTGACGGCACGGAGAGGACGGCGCCTGTCGGTATCGCTGGGTATCGCCGGCACGACCCTGTTCTTCATCGGGTGGGAAGCGCTCAGCCGTTCCGGCCTGGTCAACACCGTCATGCTCCCCGCCCCCACCACGGTGATCCAGGCCGCCTGGGCGCTTTCCACCAGCGGACAACTCCTGTTCCATCTGGTGGCCAGTCTTTGGCGTTCGGCGGCGGGTTTCGCCACCGGTGGAGCGCTGGGAGTCCTTCTCGGTCTGACCATGGCGCGGCTGCCGCGCTTCAGCGACACGATCTATCCGCTGGTCCAGATGGCCCGTGCCATTCCGGCCCTGGCCTTCGTACCGCTGGCGGTATTCTGGTTCGGAATCGGCGAGGGCTCGAAGATCTTCCTGATCGCCTGGGGGGTCTTCTTCCCGACCTGGGTCAACACCTTCATCGGGGTGCGCGACGCCAACGAACTCCTGATCCGTGCCGGTGCCAGCCTGGGGGCGCGGGGCTGGCGAATGACCGCGTTCGTGATCATCCCCAGCGCGTTGCCCTTCATCATCGCCGGCCTGCGCATCAGCCTGGCTGTCGCTTTGATGATCCTGGTGGCGGCCGAACTGACCGGAGCCGTATTCGGCGTCGGCTATCTGATCCAAATGTCACAGATGGTGTTCCGCGTCGACCAGATGTTCGTGGGACTGGTGGTCCTGGGCGTTCTGGGCTTTGCCTCGGATCTGCTGTTCAACCGGATCGTGGCGCTGCTGTTGCCCTGGTATGGCGCCGAGCGGACCCGGGAGACCTCGTCGTGACGTTCAGCCTCGATATTGCGCGGCTGTCCGAAGCCTATCGGAGCGACGACCTCACCCCGTCCGGAGTCGTGGCCGAGGTTTTCGACCGCATTGCCGTCAGCGGCGACGACGGTGTCTGGATTACCCTCGTCGATCGCGGCGAGGCGCTGGACCGGGCCAGGGCGCTTGAGGCCATTCCACCCGCCGGACGCGACGCCCGCCCCCTGTTCGGCCTTCCCTTCAGCGTCAAGGACTGCATTGACGTGGAGGGATTGCCGACCACGGCGGCATGCCCCGATTTTGCCTATCGGCCCAGTGTCTCAAGTCCGGTCGTCGAACGCCTGCGGCGAGCCGGAGCGATCTTGATCGGCAAGACCAATCTGGACCAGTTCGCCACCGGCATCGTCGGGACGCGCAGCCCCTATGGCATCGCCCGCAACCCCTTCGATCCCGCCTGCATCCCCGGTGGATCCAGCGCGGGCGCGGCGGTTTCCGTGGCTGCCGGACTGGTGTCCTTCGCCATCGGCAGCGATACGGGCGGTTCGGGGCGCGTTCCGGCGTCATTCAACAATGTGGTGGGAGTCAAACCGACGCGCGGCCTGATCAGCCTGCGCGGCTCGGTGGGCACCGTGCGCAGTCTTGACTGCCTGTCGGTGTTCGCATTGACGGTGGCGGACGCCACTCTGGTTCGCCGGGTGGCCGAAGGGTTCGACGAGGAGGATCCCTGGTCGCGCAGACCTCGGCCCCACCTTCCTTTGCCGACGCGCTTCCGGATGGCCGTTCCGCGAACCCGCCATCTCGAATTCCTGGGGGATGACGCCAATCGCGGCCTGTTCCATCGCGCGTTGGCGACATTGGAGCGACTGGGTGGAAAGGTTGTCGAAATCGACTATGCGCCGTTCCTGGAACTCAACGAACTGCTGTTCAAGGGAGCTTTCCTAGCCGAACGGGCGGCCTCCTGCGGACCATTCGTCACCGAGCACTCCAACCGGCTTCACCCGGAGACCCGCGCCGTGCTGGCCGGGGCGGCGGAGGTCTCAGGAGTACAGGCGTTTCAGTGCCTGCATCGATTGCAATGGCTGCGCCGCCAAGCCGAGCAATCCCTGGACGGGACCGACCTCCTGGTGCTGCCGACCACTCCCACGCTTTGGACCATCACCGAAATGGAGGAGGACCCTCTGGGCCGCAACGCGGCTTTGGGCCGCTATACCAATTTTGTCAACATGCTGGATCTGGCGGCGGTGGCGGTGCCCGCAGGGTTCCGCCCCGGCGGCCGACCCGCCGGCATCACACTCGCCGCCCCCGCCTTTACCGACGACGCGCTGGCGGAGTTGGCCGAACGACTGCAACGGGCACTGGCTCTGCCCCTGGGGGCAACCGGTTTCCCATTGTCCTAGGCTTGTTTTTCAAGCCCTTGGCTTTAAGGCTTGCCGTCAGCTACCGCACTTCCGGTATTTTGGTTTCGCGATTCAATCAAAAGACGGCATGCCCAGGCTTGAGCCGGGCATCCACGCCCCCGAACAAGTCTCCGTCGTTCGCTCCCACCACGATATTCCCGGTAACTGACGACGGGCCTCAGAACTTGAACACCCCGTCGCTAATCAGCTCCCGCAGGGGCAGGCGCGTGGTCGGCGATTCCTTGCTGCGCAGATCGGCGGGAAGCATCTCCGGATCGCCAGGCTTGCCGATGGCGATGATCACCTCGACCGCATAGGTCTCGGGGACCTTCAAAGCCTCGGCCGCCCGGGCCTTGTCGAAGGCGCCGATGGCCCGCGTGCGCCAGCCGAGCAGATTGGCCTGAAGGCTGAGGTTTACCCAGGCCGCCCCGGCATCGAACGAGTGATAGCCATTGGGCTCGGTCTTGTCGCCGAAGGGATAGACCTTCGCCGACAACAGCGCGATGAGGGCGGACGCCTTGGGTGCCCACTGCTGATTGTAAGCCGCCATGCTTGCGACCATCCCCTGGAAACCCGCGGCCCCGCGCCTGGCGTAGACGAAACGCCATGGCTGGGCGTTGCGGGCGGACGGGGCCCACCGGGCCGCTTCGAGAACAGTGAACAGATCGGAATCGGGTATTTCATCCGCCGCATAAGCGCGCGGCGACCAGCGGTCGATGAATAGATCGTTGACGCCGGCTTCGGCTTTGCGCGTCTCCAAGACAGACATGGTTTTCCCTTCACATAAATGAACAACCCCGCTCCATATGCGAGCCCATCACTTCGGAGAACTTTCCGCCGTGACGTAAATCCGCGCCGATGCCCGGCGACCGTCGCTGTCCGTGACATCGACCTTCAAGACATGAGTCCCCGCCGGCACGATGGCCTCGGGCATGGCGATTCCCGTTGGGCTGAGATAAGGACGCAAGCGATCCGTCAGATCGATGTTCGGCAATTTCAGATAGGTCACCCGCACCGAAGCGGGATCTATCCTCGCCCCGCCGTGCGGAGAGAGACGGATGACCAGGGGAAAGGGCACCTGTGTCGCCGCCGTGTTTCCGGGAGCGACAAAAGCGATCGTCGGCGCCCGCGTGATCGATCGCACCTCGGCCTCGCCCTGGAGATCGTTGGGTAGCCGCGCCTCCTGTTCCGTGATCAGAACCTCGGCCCGACACGTCCCCAAAGTCCCCGACCAGATGACAAGCGCACCGAACAACGAGGCCACGATCGAAACCAGACTAGGCATGCCGTTCAGACTCCTTCCGGATGACCTTACCGCAAGCCCCCTCCGGGGCACGACGGAATTCCTTAAAAAAGCAGGGTCATTCGTTTTACCCCTCGCCCTTTCCCTCATCAACGGCGGGAACGGGGGAAGGGCCCCGGGCAACGGATACGAAGCCCGCCCCGAAAACCGACAGCAAAACTATGGCTTTGCAAGAGTGATGGGTGGGGGTCGATGAAATTGCATATCCGGAATTCGGGGAACGGCGTATAGTCCATCTCGTGTTGTAAAAAAACTACATGTAAGGATGATGAAAATGTCGAAAGCTCGCGAATTCCTGTATGTCCTCGCCGTCGTCGGGGCCGTTATCGTTGGTTATGGTGTCGAAGTGGCCGTCCTCGTCGCGGCGTAAGGAAACCATGTCTTCTCCTCGCGCGCCGGCACTTTTCGCCGTGCCGGCCACGCGATGGGGGACCTGAACGGGCACCTCGCCCGCCCTTTCCGAAGACGACACGCCCTTTTTTACGATAACCCGCATCTTTCTATGGTTATTGTAAATACACTACAAATATCGGGGATTATCGCATCGGCAATCCATCCCACCCCTCCCCGCCTACCGGATCTCCCCCACCTTGCTCCTGGCCGAAACAGGCCGGATGGCGCGCTGCCCAAACCCAGCACTTCAGATAAAAACCGATAAAACGCGATCCCGCTTAGACAATCCCTGATTTTATATTAGGCTTAAGAACCTATCATTTTCCCATAGTGGCAAGCAGCACAAAAGACTCTGGGAAAAACGGCTTTCGCGGAAATCAAAACTGATAAAATTGATAAAATTTCCAAAATGTGGGGATTCTGGAAATGAACAATCGATGTTTCTTACATAAAATTCCTGGCGACACGTCGAAAATTGCCATTCTCGCCACTGGCGTATTGGGAATGTATCTATCCCCCCAAGCGGCTTTGGCTACGACATGCGCAACGCTCAGCAACTCCACTTATTATATTTTAGGAAATTGTTCCGGCACCTTCAATTGGACCAGCGGCAACCTTAGCATCGGTAGCGGCGGAACCATCTCGGGAACGACGGATGGCGTCACCTCGACGGTATCGGTGGGAACCCTGACCAATGGCGGTGTCATCACCGGCACCTCCGAGGGCCTGTTCCTGATGAACGGATCGGGCGTCTCGACAATCGGCGCCATCATCAACGCGGCGGGCGCGACGATCCAGTCGACCGGGACCGGCAGCGGCGGCATCGACATCGGGGCACTCACCGGCACGGTCTCCAACAGCGGACTGATCGCAACGGTACGGCGGGGCATCGATAACGAATACACCATCACCACCGTCATCAATAATGCCGGCGGGACGATTCTCGCCACCAGCGACCGCGGTCAGGACATCGCGAACAACGGCTCCATCGGCAGCCTCATCAACAACGGCTCGCTGATCGTCACCGGCACGACCCCCAACACCGACGGGGCCAGCAACACCTCGATCGCGCCCAATCCCATGGGAATAGCCAACTACCAGACCATCGCCACCGTCACCAACACTGGACTGATTTCCATCAGCGGAGCGTCCGCCACCGGCGTTTACAACGGAACGGCGGGAACCATCGGGACCATCACCAACACCGGCAGGATCGTCGTCACCGGCGAAGGAAGCTCGGGCATCGGCAATTATCATCTGCTCGACACCTTGAACAACAGCGGGACCATCAACGCCAACGGCGCCGGGGCTTACGGACTTTTCAACAAGGGCACGCTCGCCTCATTGATCAACAGCGGCGTCATCAGCGCCGACGGCGCCGGAGCCTACGGCGTCTACGACCGGAGGGCGGTGATCTCGTCCCTGGTCAACAGCGGCACGATCAGCGCCGCCGGCAGCGGTGCCGTCGGCATTGCCATCTCCAGCGCGTCCGGCACCGTCGCCACCATCGTCTCGCTGTTCAACAGCGGAACCATCGCGGGTGAAGGCTACGCCCTGTCCAACGGCGGCAGCCTCGGGCAGATCGTCAACAGCGGCGTGATCGCCGGAAATATATCGTCGACCGCCCAGGATCTGTCGATCGCCGGCGGATCGGGCGGCAGTGTCGGTACCTTGACCGGGTACGCGGCGAACAGCGTCGGCACCATCGTCGCTTCCGGCGTGACCTTCACCTCGGGCTCGCTGTGGCTCAACGACGCCATGACGGTGGGGTCCGGCCAAGGCACGGTGAAGAACAATGCCAGCCTGCAAATCAACCGCGCGCTGACCCTCGCCGGCAACTATCTCCAGGCAAGCGCCGGAACCTTGGTCATCGGGGTATCCTCGGCATCCAGTTACGGCGAACTGGTGGTCTCGGGTGCCGCCAATCTGACATCCGGCCACGTCGCCCTGACGGCGATCGACAACGCCACCTTCACGGCGAACGAAAGCTTCACCATCGTCTCGGCCGGAAGCCTGTCGGCCGGGGGCGTCACGGTCAGCGGCCCCACCCTGCCCTATCAGACGAGCATCATCGGCAACAATCTGGTGGTGTCCCTGTCTTCCTGGACGCAGACGAATACGCCGAACGGGCCGATCACCCAGCTGCTCGATCAATGGAGTTCGCAAAACGGCTTCCAGACCATCCTGAGCCAACTGGCCCAGTTGCCGGCGGCACAGCAAACCCATGCCATCAAGCAGTTGGGGACATCGCAGCTCACCCCGCAGGTCAATGCCAGCGGCAGCACGGTGGCGCCGACCACCACCGCTGTGGAGCAACATCAGCTCGCGGCGCTGGACGGCGCCGAAAAGGGCGCCGCCGCCGGATCGGACATGATGAGGGGCGCCTTCTGGGGACAGGTCCTGGGAGGACATGCGACGCGAGACACCAGCACCGGCGCGGACGGCTATACCGCCTCATCGGTCGGCCTGCTGTTCGGCGCCGACGTTCATCCGTCCGACGAGATGGTGACCGGCTTGGCCGCGAGCTGGCTGCGCAGCTATTCCCGCGGCAAGGCCGACAGCGCCGGCAACCGCACCACGCTCGACAGCTATCAACTGACCGGTTACGGCACATGGCGGCCGGATGGCGGCCCCGCCTATGCCCAGGGGCTTCTCGGCGTCGCCTATAACGATTACGACCAGAAACGCGGCATCGACTATCTCGGCGAAACCGCCCTGGCCAAATTCCACGGATGGCAATATCAGGCGAAAATCGGCGGCGGCTATGATGTCCCGATCGCGGGCATGACGGCGACGCCGGTGGGCAGCATGCAAGTCGTCCGCGTGGAAAACAACGCCTACCGCGAAACCGGTGCCGGCGCGGCCAGTTGGTCGGTCAATCGCCAGGGGTTCAATGCGGTGGAAAGCGAGTTGGGAGCGAAACTGGCAGCCAACCTCGACGGCCGATGGAACAGTCTGGCCGGCGATCTGCAGGCGAGTTGGGTTCATTCCTATACCAACAGCCCCATCGTCACCGCCGCCTCGGTGATCGGAGGCAGCGGCTATAGCAACACCACGGCCCGTCCCGCCGCCGACGGCGCCCGCGTGACGGCGGGCGTGAGCCTGCAGGAGTCCGACGGCCGGTCCCTTCGTCTGGAATATGACGGAGATTTGCGCCGGAACTATCGCAGCCATACCGGACTCATCAAGATCCGGGCCGAGTTCTGATATCGGCGCCCGGCATTCACACATTTTTTTCGGTGGCGAAAGCAATCCTACGAGTGGCACCGGCGTCCCTGCCGGTGTTCCGGCGGAAGCCGGAAAGGGTCCGCCTGTCGGCGGATCACCGGCAGGGACGCCGGTGCCACTGTTTTATCGATAGCGGGCTATGCACTGATAAAACTACGAAATTTTAGATGTGTGATTCCTCTCGCCCATAAGGCTCGAGAGAATGTTTTCTTGTCCGAGCGCCGATGACGGGAGGTCCCGCGCCACTTAAAGAATTCCTATCCCAATCGCCGTTTTACCGGGGCGTGCATTATTTTCGCACGCTTCAGGGGGGATTCGTGATATCTCATCAGCGCCATCGGGCGGCCCCGGCCTTCCGATCCAGCCGGAATTTCCAGTTCGCTGGTCCGATGATCGGCTTGGCAACGCGCAAGGCGGCAGGTGCCGACCGCGGAACGTCAAGCCCACGATGGCAATCCCGTGACCTTTTTTCCTCGCCCGACCGGCATCGCAGGTCGGGCTTACCTTTTCGAGAAAGTATCGTTGCAGACATGGTTGTTTTTCCTGCGGATCACCCGCTTACCCCGGCGCTGACCGAGCGCGACTATATCGAACCGACGGCCGTGCAGGCCGCCGTTCTCGAAGCCGCCGCCGAATGCCGCGACCTTCTGGTTTCGGCGCAGACCGGATCGGGCAAGACGGTGGCCTACGGCCTCGCCATCGCCGAGCCGCTGCTGGCGGGGGCACGCACACTGCCGCCGGCGGGTGAACCGCTCGCCCTGATCGTGGCGCCGACCCGCGAGTTGGCCCTGCAGGTGCAAAGCGAACTGGACTGGCTTTACCGTCCGGTCGGCGGGCGCGTGGCCTCGGCCGTGGGCGGCATGGATCCCCGGAGCGAACAGCGGGTCCTGGCCCGTGGCGCGCATATCGTGGTGGGGACCCCCGGCCGCATCCGCGACCATCTTGAACGCGGCCGTCTGCATGTCGCCAGCCTGAAAGCCGTGGTTCTCGACGAAGCCGACGAAATGCTGGACCTGGGTTTCCGCGAGGATCTGGAGTTCATCCTGGAAGCGACGCCGGCCGAACGGCACACCCTTTTGTTCTCGGCGACCCTGCCGGCAGCCATCGCCGCCCTGGCCGGCCGCTATCAGCGAAACGCCAAACGCATCAATGTGGCCGCCGGACAGCGGGGCCATGCCGACATCGAATACCGGGCCATCCGCGTGGCGGCGGACCAGACGGCACCCTCGGTGGTCAATCTTCTGCGATTTTTCGATTCACCCACGGCCATGGTCTTCTGCAACACGCGCGAATCCGTCCGCCGTTTGCAAAGCGACCTGGGCGAACGCGGTTTTCCGGCCGTCGCGCTGTCCGGCGAGTTGGGCCAGAATGAACGGAACCAGGCGCTGCAGGCCCTGCGCGACGGCCGGGCGCGGGTCTGCGTGGCCACCGACGTGGCGGCGCGCGGCATCGATCTGCCCAACCTGGGCCTGGTGATCCACGCCGAATTGCCGCAGAACGGCGAGACCCTGCAGCATCGCAGCGGCCGCACGGGACGCGCCGGCCGCAAGGGCGTGAGCGCGCTTCTGGTGCCGTCGTCGCGGCGGCGCAAGGCCGAGCGTCTTTTACAGACGGCCGGCGTCACCGCCGCCTGGAGCGACGCCCCCTCGGCATCGGACATCCGCGCCCTCGACAGGGACCGCCTGCTGAGCAGCCCCTGCCTTACCGAGACACCCGACGCGGAAGATCTGGCCATGGCCCAGCGGCTGATGGCCGAACATCCGGCGGAAACCATCGCCGCCGCCCTCGTCCGGCTTTACCGCTCGGGCTTGCCGGCGGCCGAAGACCTCGCGGAGATTCGCGCCGAGGATCGGCGGCCCGTCCGGCCGGCAGCCAACCATTCCTGGTTCCGCCTCAATATCGGACGGAAGCAGAACGCCGATCCGCGTTGGCTGATCCCCCTCATCTGCCGGCAGGGCGGAATCACCAAGAGGGAAATCGGGACGATCCGCATTTTCGACCAGGAGACGGCCTTCGAAATCGAGGAGGGGGTGGCCGAACGCTTCACCGCCGCCGTCCGCCAGGTCGAACGCCCGGACACCCGCATCGAGGCGCTGGCCGGCGAGCCCGAACAGAGCAGCGAACCGCGGACGGCCGGGCCGGCACGCCGGAAAGACCGCGCCGGCCCCAACCGTCCGGCCGCCAAGCCGCAATGGAAAAGCAAAGCCCCCGCCAAGGACCGCCCCCGCAAGGCGGCCAATGGGAGCGCGAGGACGGCAGGTTAGCCGATGGGACAGACTTTCCGCGCGATTTGCCCGGCGGCGTCGGTGCTGCATGTCTTCGAACTGGTATCGGAAAACGGACGAACCGTCGGTTGGTGCACCAAATGCCGGCGGACATGGCCCCTGTCCGTCCTCTCCGACCAGGCCGGAGAGGACGGTCCGGCCCCCAAACCCGGGGCGCCGCGATCGGCCCCCCGGGGGAAATCGCGGAAACGCTGACGGCGCGCTCAAATGCCCTGCGGGCCCACCTCTTCGCCGGTCAGCATCCGTCCGAGCTGTCGAGCGGCCAGTCGCTGCGTCTCCTGGCGGGACGGCTCGCTCAACCCCTCGACAAGATCCAAAGCCCGCAGCAGATCGTCGCGCAGCGAACAAAAATCCGCGCCGAAAACCGACCGGAGGTGGGCAAGCCCATCCTCCGGCGATCCGCCGGGCCGCACCATGAGGCCGATGGCGAACAAAACCTGACAGAGGGTATAGCGATCGAGATCGCTCTGGCCGGGCACCAACTCTCCCGACGTTCCGCCGGCCCGGGCCGCCGCCGCCATATCGTTCCGGCACTGCGTCAACCGGCCCTTGAGATCGTCTATCGCGGCGGGGCCGATGCCCGCCGCCGACGCGCGCTTTTCCCAATCGCCGAGAAAGTCCAGGGCGTCATCCAAACCGGACAGATAGGCCCCGTCATCCAGCCAGCCGTGGCGCGGTAGGGCGCAATCGTCGAAGCGGAGGTCGGGAAGGCCGGTTCGTATCCGCAGGCTTTCCGTCATGGCTTGACGATATGGCGCCTCGGCACTCATCCGATCGAGATCGACGACGACATCGGCATGGGGCAACGCATTCAGCATGTCGAACATGAAAACCCGCAGGAAGATGCGGAAGCGATGATCGACATGGCTGGCCCGGAAGAAGAAATCGAGAAACGCCTCGTTGTCGCCCGAGGTATAGGCCAGCAAGGGCGGCAGATATAAATCGGCGAAAAAATCGCGATACCGTTCATGGCATCTGCCGAAACTGGCGATGAGAAAGGCACGGAACTCGAAATAGGAGGACTGGTGAGACAAGGCCAGATGATGGTAGGACGCCCACTGGTCCCAGGGATTGCGCCACGTCACCAGATGCAGGCCGGGACAATGGCGGCGCAGCCAGGGCAATCTGGCCAATGACCGGCAGAAACCCAACACCGGCACCAGACCGGAACGCCCCGCATGGTCGGTCAGCAGGGCGAAATAGCGGAGTTGGTCCTCGTCCCTTCCGTCATCGAAATAGCTTTGATAGGCGAAACGCCGCTGATAACCGCGAACCCCGCCGTCCGGCCGCAGAAGCGGCGCATATTCTGCGTAATAGGGGGCGTCGAGCGCGGGATGCCCGGCCGGCCAGGTGTCCGGCCGATGGTCGGCCACCATCTGCGGATCGAGCGAGGCCAGCACCTCGTTGAAGGGTTCGTAATAGGCGCAGGTGCCGGCCGCCTTGCGGAAACGGTTCCAGAACCAGGTGCTGCCGGAACGAAAGGCGCTGTGCAGAAACAGGGCCGGGGGCCGTTGGACGGACGACATGACGGAACGCGCCTTCACGAAATTGCGCGATCACCCCACCACGATCGTGAAAAGCCCGCGAATTACGCCGTCCCTGCCTTGGCTCGCGGATCGCGACCGTTATCGCCAATTCGCCACACCGGCACAAGATGCTTTTCCAAATCTTCGTTCATCGGAGCTGATCCGTGTTTCCTTATGATCGATTCCGGCGGGTTATCCCGGGGCCAATCGAGCTGCTCCCGAAGGCCCGGTCCGGGACCGGGGACTTGTCAAAAGGAGCACAGATAAACACAGATGAACTCAGATGGGCGCAGACGAGCACGGCCATGACGCCGATGTTGACAAAATCGAAACCCGAGTTCGGAGCCCTCCCAGGCATGGATGAAGACTAGTCGATGTGTTAGGCTGAGTTCCCGATAAAGAGGCGACAATGGTCCGACTGTTCATCCTTGCCTTGGCATTATTGCTCGGCCAGCCGGCATTTGCCGCCGACTGCCCCGTCCTTTCCGAAACCGGACATCCGTTGCTGGCCGCCGGGGCGCATGTGACGCCGGTCTGCCATGCCGGCTATGCCGCCTTGCATGACGACGATCTGCTGATCCCCCGCTGGGTCGCCTATCGGCTGACCACCTTGCACACCCTGGGCTGCGTAAAACTGTCCGGCGAATTTCACGCCGAGGGGGCCCTCCCGGCGGGGCGGCGGGCCGAACCGGACGACTACCGGCGGTCGGGCTTCGATCGCGGCCATCAGGCCCCGGCCGAGGATTTCACCTGGGACCTGCAGCAGACCTACGACAGTTTCAGCATGGTCAATGCGGTGCCGCAACTGCCGGGTCTCAACCGCGAGGGCTGGGAAAGGCTGGAACAGACCGTGCGGGCCTGGGCCTGGACACGCGGCTCGGTGATCATTTTTTCGGGACCGGTCCTGACCCCCTCCCCCCCTTCCATCGGCGCCAGCGGCGTCGCCGTTCCCATCGCCTTTTTCAAGGTGATTTACGATCCGGCCGAAGGTCAGGCCATCGGCTTCCTGATGCCGCAGCGCTATATCGCCAAAGGCGACCTGGGTCGCTGGGTGGCCAGCATCGCCGAGATCCAGGCGCGAACCGGCATCACCTTTCCGCTGCCCGGCAGCGTCGACATCACGGCGCGCCCAACCCTCTGGCCCGCCGATATTTCAGGCTGGCGCCACGCCCACCGGCAAGCCTGCGAGGCCGCCCGCAAAGAGCAGTTGCAGTGAACGGGCGCAAAGGCGGGGGATTTGTTCGGGCACGTGGATGCCCGGCTCAAGCACGGGCATGACGGCCTTTGGTAGATAAACCGGGCGTAATTTTCCCTGAATATCGAGGGGAAAATCCATGCTGGACAGCCGTGGCTCAAGGCCGGGCATGACGTCTTTTGATTGAATCGCCAAACCAAAATACCGGAAGAGCGATAACTTCGCCCCAAGCCCTTAGGCGCCCCCCGCCATCGGTCAGAACGCCTACCACTGCACCGTCGGATAGGGGATGAAATCCACCAGGTCTCCGGCCTTGACGAACCGCACATCCTCTTTCATCTCGACCAATCCCTGACCGTCCACCAGCGAGGCGACGGCGCTCGATTCCTGGGAAGCGTGCGGTCTCGCCCGCGGGCGGCCGTCGGGGCCGGCCTCCAGTCGGACACGCAGGAATTCGCGGCGGCCGTGAGTCTTGACGAAATCCACCGCCGCCGGAACGGGAAAGCGCCAGGGCGACATCGGTTCGGCCAGCGCCCCGGACAGGCGCAAGATCACCGGACGGGCCAGAATCATGAAGGTGACCTGGGCCGCCACCGGATAACCCGACAGCCCGATGAAGGCCGCCTTGCCGACATGCCCCAACGCCGTCGGCTTGCCCGGCTTGATGGCCAGCCGCCACAGATGAATGACGCCTAAGGATTCGACGACGGGCCGCACATGATCCTCGCCGCCGGCCGACACGCCGCCCGCCGTGATCAGCAGATCGTAGCGGCCCGAGGCCTCGGCCAGGGCCTGGCGGGTGGCGTCGAAGCGATCGGGCAGGTTCCCCAGGTCGCCGACCTCGCAGCCCAGACCACGGGCCAGGGCGATCAGCGAAAAACGATTGGAGGAATAAATGCCGCCGGGCGGCAGCGGCTGACCGGGCTCGATCACCTCGTCGCCGGTCGAAAAAACACCCACTTTGAGCCGATGATGGACGGCAAGTCCGGTTCTGCCCACGGTGGCCGCCATGGCGACATCCTGGGGCCGCAGCCGATGCCCGGACCGCAGAACGACGGCGCCCGAGCGGATATCCTCGCCGATCTGGCGAACATGCTTGCCGACCGGTGTGCCTGTCGCCGGGATGTGGACCACCTCGCCCGCGGCGGTGGCCTCGACACGGCAGTTTTCCTGCATGACCACGGTGTCGAATTCCGCCGGCACCGGAGCGCCGGTGAAGATGCGCGCCGCCTCGCCCGCGCCGAAGGTCAGGCGCTCCCGGCTGCCGGCGGCGATGCGGGCGCTCACCCGGAACGTCGCTTCCGCGCCGGCGGTGGGCAGATCGGCGTGACGGAAGGCGAACCCATCCATGGCGGCGCTGGCAAAGGGCGGAGAATCGATCGGAGAAATGACATTCTCGGCGAGAATCCGGCCGCAGGCCTCGGCCAGGGGCACGGTCTCGACGCCGACCACCGGCGATACCTGCCCGGCCAGAAAGGCCAGGGCGCGATCGACCGAGATCAGGGCGTCCGGCGCCTTGAAAACATCGTTGCCAACCGCTTTGACGTCACTCATGACAAACTCCTCGGAACTTTTCGTCCACCCCGACGACGTGCCTTCCGGCGCGTATTCACTCCGCGATTCGCGACGCCGTGGCGTAAAGGCTGAATCGCCCGTCACGGGCGAAGGCGGCCAGACCGATCCCGGTTTCCTCGGCGAAGGAGACGGCCAGCGAGGTCGGCGCCGAGATCGAGGCGATCAGGGGCACCCCGGCCGCCGCCGTCTTATGCACCATTTCGAAGGAGCAGCGGCTGGAGACGGCGACGAATCCCGCTTCCCGATCAATACCGTTGCGGGCCAGGAACCCCACCAGCTTATCGAGGGCGTTGTGGCGGCCGACGTCCTCACGCGCCGCGACGATAGCCCCGTCGGGCGTGGCGAAGGCGGCGGCATGCAACGACCCCAACCCCCGGTTCAAGATCTGGTGGGCCGGCAGTTCGGCCATCGCCCGGCTGATCGCCTGGGGGGCGAAACGTCTCATCGAGAGCAGGGGATCGAGGGGGCGCAAGGCCTCGGCGAAACTGTCGCTGCCGCACAGGCCGCAACTGCTGCCGGCGACCAGGTTGCGCCGGTGACGCTCGCGCAGCCGCATATAACGGTCCTTGGTGATCTCGATATGCACCTCGACACCGCTTTCCTCCTCGCGGGTCCTGACGTCGGAAATCTCGGCTGCGTCGCCGACAACCGCCTCGGTCAGAGAAAAGCCGACGGCGAAATCCTCGAGATCGGCCGGCGTGGCCAGCATCACGGCGAAGGGAAAACGATTATAGACGAGAGCGACGGGGACCTCTTCGGCGATGAACTCCCGGCGCGGACCGCCGTCGGCGGCGGCGAACCGCACCGCCTCGATCTGGCGGGATCCGGCATGGCCTTCCGCGGTCCCGTTCGCCTGCTGCATTCTCAGCCTCCCGTCATACTCATCGGATGGACGACCACCGGGCGTCCAAGCTGCGCCGGAGCGAAATCGTGCCCCACCGGCTTGGCGGCGACGGCGTCCCCGATCGCACGACGCAGAAGATCATCCCCTTCGGACGCGCGCAAGGGGGTCTTCAAATCGATGAAGACGTCACGGCCCAGACACAAGGCCAACTGTCCGGTGCAGGTCACCCGGACACGGTTGCAGTCTCCGCAGAAGCCATGCGACATCGGCGTGACGAAGCCAAGCCGGCCGCCCGTCTCGCGGACCCGCATATAGCGGGCCGGGCCGGCCTGGCGCTCGCTGGTTTCATCCAGGGTGAAGCGATCGGCCAGACGCTCGGCGACGACCGACAACGGCAGATAGAAGTCGCTGCGGTCCTGACCGACGACCCCGATCGGCATGGTCTCGATCAGGGTCAGATCCATGCCCCGGCCATGGGCGAACAGCATCAACGGTTCCAGATCCCGTTCGTTGACTCCCCGCATGACGACGCAGTTGAGCTTGACCCTGAGCCCTTCCTCCAGGGCCGTCTCGATGCCGCCCAGCACGCGGCCAAGGTCGCCGCGCCGGGTGATCGCCCGGAAGGTTTCCGCATTCAAGGTATCCAGCGAGACATTGACCCGCTCAACCCCGGCCCCCTTCAAGGCCCGGGCATGTTCGGCCAGCAAGGCGCCGTTGGTGGTCAGGGTGATCTCGTCCACCGCCCCCGACCGGAGATGCCGGGACAAGCCCTGGATCAGGCCGACGACATTCCGGCGAGCCAGCGGTTCGCCGCCGGTCAGCCGCAGGCGGCGAACGCCCAGACCGACGAAAGCCGAACAGAGCCGATCCATCTCGTCGAGGGTCAGGACGTCGCGCTTGGGCAGGAACGTCACATCCTCGGCCATGCAATAGACGCAACGGAAGTTACAGCGGTCGGTTACCGAAACACGAAGGTAGTCGATCCTGCGGCCGAAGCCGTCGGTCAGTCCCGTCCAGTCGGCCGCCGCGGCGCCCTGCTTGTTCATACCCTGGCCCCTATGCATGGGGGAAATCGTAAAAAATTCGCGACTGGCGGGCGGCGGCGTCCCTCCCGAAAGGGGAACACCGACACCCGCTCCTCCATCACCGCGACGTCGCCGAATATCGCTTGCCGACCTCGCCGGAAGACGCCGCCCGCGACGCTCCGGCACCCAACCCCTTGCGATAGATCAGCCAATACATGCCTCCCACCATCACGCTGCCGCCGAAAATATTGCCCAAGGTGGCAAATACCAGGTTGTGCAGGATGCCCGGAACGGTGATGGCCGAGACGTCGAGGCCGGCCGGAACATGTCCGGTCGCCGTCAGAAGCCACGCCATCGGCAGGAAATACATGTTGGCCACGCAGTGCTCGAAACCGGCGGCGACGAACAGGCCGATGGGCAGGATCATCGAGATGATCTTGTCGGCGACGCTGCGGCCGGCATAGGCGAGCCAGACGGCAAGGCAGACCATCAGATTGCAAAGGATGCCCTTGAAGAAAATGGTGACCGCATCGGGCTGGATCTTGCCGATGGCCAGCTTGAGGACGGCGCCGCCGACGGCACCATTGTTCATTTCCATGTGATGAGACATGAAAACCAGGAAGACCAGGCCGAGCGCGCCCACCAGATTGCCGAACCAGACGACCACCCAGTTGCGCAGGACCTGGCCGACGGAGATATGGCCGCTCGCCATGGACATGACGGTGAGCGTGCTGCCGGTGAACAATTCGGCGCCGCCGACCAGAACAAGGGCCAGACCGAGGGCGAAGACCGAGCCGCCCAGGACCCGCTGCACGGCGAAGGACAGGCTGGAATCGGCCAACACGATGCAGAAATACATGCCCCCCAACCCGATGGCGCCACCGGCGATGACGGCGAGCAGAAAACTGGGCAGCACCGGCATGGTCGCCTTCTTGATGCCGGTCTTTTCGGCCTTTTCTTCCATTTCGGCCGGCGTGTAGGCATCCACGCCCGTTATCTCCGTTTTCGAAGAAGCTTCACCAATGGCCATAGCAATTCTCCTTAAACCTTGTTCGTTCCACGTTGTTTTTTTGGCTTGAATCCCCTTGGCCGCCGACGGAACGACGGCCTTGCCCCCTATTCGGCGATACCCGGAAAGCTGTCGATGCCGACACCATCCACCAGAGTCCGATGCAACGCCGCGACGCCCCGGCGGACATCGTCCGTCATCGGCGCCATGAAAACGATCTCGCGAGGCTGGATTCCCAGAAAGACGATCTCGGGAACCGTTTCCCGCAAGCTGTCGATCAGGAAATTCAGCGGAATGGCATGAGTGGTAATCAGGAAATGCCGGGCGACGCAATCCTCGTCGATCCGGCGGACCTCCCCGGGGGCCAGTCCCATGTCGGCGGCGTCGACGATGACCACCCGTTTGGGCGACAACGCCCTGATCCGATGGGTGTGGTTTTCCGGCGAAGCGCCGCCGTCGATCACCTCCCAGCCGGCGGCCGGGTCGGCTTCGAGAAGCGCGGCCAGGAACGGCCCGGCACCGTCATCGGCCCGCATGTCGTTGCCGACGGTGAAAATGACGTTCGTCATGACAGGCGTCGTCCCATCAGATAGATGACCGGCTCCTGTTCGATGGCGGCAAGCGAGGCATCGAAGCCGTCGAGCCAGGCTGCCGCTTCGGGCTCGGCCCCGATACGGGCCTGGGCGACGGCCGGCCTCAGCATCGCGGTATGGCTGCGATCGACGGTGATTTCGCCGAATCGCAGCAGGCCGGCCATCTTGCGCCGGGCCTCGCCGTCACTGGGCAACGAGGCCAGGATGCCGTCGTAAAGCGCATTGGAACATCGCAGCACCGGCTTGAAACAGTCGAACACCCCGACATGGTGACCGATCGCCAGGGAATAATAGACGACCTGCTGCGACGCTTCCGGAACGTCCTCGGCACGCTCCAGAAATTTCGCGTTCAACTGGTAGAAGACGATGCCGGCCGTCATGGTGTCCCGCCCGTCAGCATCCTCGAAAAGGTTCCCGCCAACTCGGCGAAAATCTCCGCGCGGCGGGGATCGCCCTCGCCGCCGGCCAGCTTGGCGATCCGCCGTTCCACCGGAGTGGCGTCACGGGCCTCCAGAACCGACAGGAATTCCTCGACGATGGTCCGTCCCTGACGATAGCCGGCCATCTGGCGGGCCTGGCGTTCGAGTTGGACACGCAGATCGTAGGGAATGGACGGATGGGCGAGCGGCGCGGCCTCGCCCTCGGCCTCGACATGGGTTTCGGCCTTCAGCTTCTGTTCGAGAAGGCCCAAGGCCACGGCGAACCCGTAGATGGTTGCCGGCGGAGTCGGCGGACAGCCGGGAATATAAACATCGACCGGGACGATCTTGTCGGTGCCGCCCCAGACGCAGTAGAGATCGTGGAAGATCCCTCCCGAGCAGCCGCAGGCGCCGTAAGACACGACGATCTTGGGATCGGGCGCCGCCTCATAGGCACGCAAAGCCGGCATCCGCATGGACCGCGTCACCGCGCCGGTGAATAACAAGATATCGGCATGCCTGGGCGATGCCACCACCTTGATGCCGAAGCGCTCGGCGTCGAAAAGCGGCGTGATCGCCGCGAAGATCTCGATCTCGCAGCCGTTGCAGCCGCCGCAATCGACCCGGTAGACATAGGCCGAGCGCCGGATGTTGTTCAGCAGGCTTCCCTTCATGCGGGCAACATCGGCCGCCATGGAAAGCCCGCCCGGTTGCACCGTGAGGTCGTTCGGGGAAATGAAGGCGCTCATCACCGGTTCTCCATCTGCCGTTCGACACCGATCCGTGCCAGTTGCTCGACATCATGTTTGCGTTTGCAGGCCGGACAGGTCGAGACGAGAAAACGCGCGCGTTCCGCCTCCTCCGGCGAAGCGGCGGACCGCGTCAGGATGTCCAGAACATAGGCGACCTCCTTCGCGGCCGCCAACGGCTCGCCGCAGGACGGACAAGCGGCGAGCGAGAAGACCGCCCTCTTCGTCAGATCCTCCTTGCGGGCGACGGCCAGTTCGAAGTCCGGCGACAGGGCGATCGCCCCCGTCGGACAAGCCTCCTCGCAGCGGCCGCAGAAAATGCAGCGGCCGTAGGAGATCGACCAGGTGCGGGTTCCCGCCGCGACGTCCGTTTCCATGGAAATCGCGTTGGGCGGACAGGCGATGGTGCAGGCGGCGCAAGCGATGCAGGACACCGCGTTATGCTCGGGCTTGCCGCGAAAATCCTTGGCGACCTCCAGGGGCGCGAAAGGATATTTGTGCGTAGCCTCACCTGTGCGGAAGACTTCCCTTAGTAATTTAAGCATAAGTCGCCCCCAATTCCTTACTTCAACGGTGAGTCCGTTCTTTCGCGGCAGTAACGTTCCATTTCCTTATAGGCGATGGTCTTGGAACGCGCCTTGTTGACGTCGACGATGGTGACGCGATCGGTGCAGGAATAGCAGGGATCGATGCTGCCGACGATCAGGGGCGCATCGGACACCGTATTGCCCCGCAGCATGTAGCGCAGGACCGGCCAGTTGTTGTAGGTCGAAGCCCGGCACCGCCAGCGATAGAGCTTCTGGTTGTCGCCGGTCATGCTCCAGTGCATATCCTCGCCGCGCGGCGCCTCGGTGTAGCCCAGGGCGAACTTGTAAGGCTTGTAGGCGAAATCCTCGGTCAGGATCGGTCCCGTGGGCGTGTCTTCCAGCAATTTCTCGATGATGGCGATGCTGTCGAAGAATTCCGCGATCCGGACCAGCGTGCGCGAAAGAATATCGCAACCGGCCTGCGTATGAACCGGCATGTCGATCAGCTTGTAGCCGGCGAAGGCGTGATCGGCACGGGTATCGCGGCGATGCCCGCTGCCGCGCACCACCGGCCCGACCGGGCTATAGTCGCGCGCCACCTGGGGGTCGAGAAGCCCCACCCCCTTCACGCGTCCCTCGAAATTGGGCGTCGAGACCAGGATATCGATCAACCGTTTCACCTCGGCACGCAATTCGCCGATCAGCTTCAGGGTCGTCAGCCGCTGTTCGCCAAGGATATCGCGCCGGACACCGCCGATCAGGTTGATGGCGTAGGTCTTGCGCGAACCGGTCAGCATCTCGGCCAGGGTCATGGCCTTTTCCCGGACCCGGAAGAACTGCATGAAGCCGGTGTCGAAACCGGTGAAATGACAGACCAGCCCCAGATTGAGCAGATGGCTGTGCATCCGTTCTGTTTCCAGGAGAATGGCGCGAATGGCCTGGGCGCGATCGGGCACGCGGATACCGAGCGCATTCTCGACGGACGAGGCATAGGCGACGGAATGGGCGTAGCCGCAGATACCGCAGACCCGATCGGCCAGAAAGGTCACCTCGTTGTAGCCCATGCGGGTTTCCGCCAGCTTCTCCATGCCGCGATGCACGTAGAACATGCGGTAGTCGGCGTCGACGATCGTCTCTCCATCGACGAAAAGGCGGAAATGGCCGGGTTCGTCCGAAGTGATGTGCAACGGCCCCAGCGGCACCACCGTCGTCTCGACCTTGCTGTCGTTGACGAATTTGTAGGTCTCGTTGTCGGCCGTCGGTTCCGGACGGAAGCGATAATCCATCGAGTCCTTGCGCAATGGATAGAGCCCGTCCGGCCAATCGTCGGGCAGCACCAGGCGGCGTTCGTCCGGCAGGCCCACGGGCCGCAAGCCGAACATGTCGCGCACCTCGCGCTCGTACCAGACGGCCGCCGGCACTTTCGGGGTCACCGACGGGAATTCCAAGTCATCCGCCGAGACCAGGGCATGCACGATGACATGGCACTTCTGCGCCCCTTCCATCGACAGCACGTAATAAAGGGCGAAGCAGCCGTTCAGCGAACGCTCGTCATTGCCGACCATCGTCGAGAGCCAGCCGTCATGCTCGTAATAGAGAGTGGCGACGGCCTCGGGCAGTGACCCCAGCTTGACGGTGACGGTCACCTGATCGTCCGTCTGCCAGCGCTCCTCCAATACCGCGTGCGGCAATTTCTTGCGCAACGCGGCGAGATAGGGCTGACCGATCCGGGTTTCGGTGGTTGCGGTCATGGATTTGTCTCCGAGTGCGAGGGGGTATCGGTCACCAGCGCGACGGGGCCGCCCTGGACGCCGGATTGCGGCGTGGCCGCGGCCGGCGTCTGCCAGGGCGCGGTAATGGCCACCGCGGAATGATCGTCGAGGACGACGTTGGTGGCACTTTGCAGCAACCGCGACACCGGTTGCGGGACGGCGACACCCATGGCCAGAACAAGCGCGAGCAGAATCACCATCGGGGCCAGCGACAACCAGCCGACGTCCCTTTTCGGCATGGACTCGGGGCTTTTTCCGAGAACCGATTCGGCGATGATCTGGATAAGGGCGGCAACGGTAATGGTGAACAGCAGGGCGCAGACGATCATCAGCACATAATATCCCTGCTTCACGCCGGCGGCGAAAATCAGGAATTCGCTGACGAACACGTTGAAGGGCGGGAATCCGGCCAAGGCGAGAGCCCCGCCCATGATGAGCAGGCCGGTCACCGGCGCCACCCGCAAGATCCCCTTGACCGACTGGAGATCACGCGTGCCGTATTTCATCAAGACATTGCCCGACCCGCAGAATAGCAGCGCCTTGGTCAGGCTGTGATTGACGGTGTGCAGCAACGCCCCCCCGATGCCGAGCGGACCACCGATGCCGAGACCCAACACGATCAGACCGATATGTTCGACGCTGTGGTAGGCCAGCTTGCGCTTGAAATCGTGCTGCACATAGATGAGGAACGCCGAGACGGCGATGGACAGGATGCCCAGCGTCAGCAGCAGGGTCTGCGGGAATTCCGGGCCGACCGCCTTCAGGGTGATGATGTAATAGCGGATGATGACCAGAATCGCGCATTTCAAGAGGACGCCGGACAGCAGGCCGGAAATCGGGCTGGGCGCTTCCGAATGCGCGTCGGGCAGCCAGGCATGCATCGGGAAGATACCGGCCTTGGTCCCGAAGCCGATGAGGACGAAGACGAAGGAAAGCTTGGCCAGGGTCGGATCGAGGCTGGCGGCATGGGCGGCCAGGGTCGTCCACAGGATGGCGCCTTCGGAATTGCCCAAAACCTCGCTGCCGTTGGCATAGGCCAGCACCGTGCCATAAAGGCCGAAGGCGACACCCACGGTGCAGATGATGACATATTTCCAGGCGGCTTCGAGAGAGGACTTCTGGCCGTAGAGGCCGACCAGGAAGGCCGAGCCCAGTGTCGTCGCCTCGATCGCCACCCACATGACGACGATGTTGTTGGAGGTCGCCGCCAGCAGCATGGTGAACAGAAACAGGCTGAAGAAGCCGTAATACAGTTTCACCTTGCCGCGATCGAGCAAACCGCTTTCGAGGTCGTGGCGGATATAGCCGATCGAATAAAGGCCGGTCAGAAAACCGACGATGCCGATCAGGCTGACGAAAATGCAGCCGAGGGAGTCGATGTAGAACCAGTCGCCGAAGGCGGTCAGGCTGTCGCCCGCGATCACATGACCCGCGACGGTGATCGAAAGGGCGAGCACGAAGATCGTCGACGCCAGATGAATCGCCTCGAAGCATTTCGTGGAAAGCCCGCGGGCGGGCAGCAGGAAGATAACCACCGCGACGGCCAGCGGCCCACAGAGGATCAGGAGGGGCAGGTTCGAGGATACCATTTTGGTCATCCCTTCAAAGTCGTGAGCTGACGGGCGTCGAGCGTATGGAGGGTGAGAAAAATCTTCGTTCCCAGCACCGCCATGATCACCACGGCGAAGATGGCGTCGGTGGCGATGCCGACCTCGACCAGTTCGGGCGCCTTGGCCGCCAGCAGGGCCAGGGTCAGATGAGAACCGTTCTCCATCAGGCAGTATCCGAAAACCTGTTTCAGGATATTGCGCTGGGTAACGATGCAGGCCAGGCCGAGGAAGAAGTGGGCGAGCGACACCGCCAGCGCCGGCTTGATGGCCGCCGCCGCCGGTAAGGAGACGCCGGAGACCACGGAGTAACAGAGAATGACCACCAGGGCGGCCAGCACCACGGAAAGCGCCGGAGAGAGAACCGCGCCGGAGCCAAGCTTGGGATCGGACAATTTGCTGAAAGCCCGGTACATGATGAGGGGCACCAGAACCACCTTGGTCACGAAGGCCGATGCCGACCAAAGATAAAGTTCGTGCGAGTCCGTTGCCTCGGCCAACGCCAGGAACAACGCCACCAGGACCAGGGACTGCAGCGCGTAGAACCGCGCCGAATTGCCCGGCCGGTCCGACAGGATGACCAACAGCGAGGTGATGATCAGCAGGCCGGCGAGACCGTTAATCAGTTGAAAGCCAACCATAACCTTTTCTCCTCAACCCAGCCACGACGCGGCGATGAAGCTGGAACAGACGGCCATGACCACCAGGACGCTCAGCACGAATGTCATGCCCGCGGGCAACGGAGACGCCGCCGCCACCGCATCCGACGGCTTGCCGGGGACCGTATAACCCATCCATTTGAGGAACCAGGCGAAGCAGCCGACGGATTCGGCCAGGGCGATCACCACCATCGGCAACAGCAGAAGGTTCTGCTGCGACACCGCGAAACCACCGCCGAAAATGGCGAACTTACTAAAGAAACCGCTGAAGGGCGGGACCCCGGTAATGGCCAGCGCGGCAACCACGAAGGACACGCCCAGGATCGGCATCTTGGTGAGGACGCCGCGCAACGACGGCAGCATACGGGTCCCGGCGGTGTAACTGAGCGTACCGGCGACCAGGAAGAACAGGGTCTTGGCGAAAGCGTGATTGAAGATGTGGGCGATCGCTCCCTTGAAGGCCAGGTCGGAACCGAAGACCGACAGGGACAGACCCAGGAAGATGTAAGAAAGCTGAGTGATCGTCGAATAGGCCAGCAGGCGTTTCATATCGACCTGCGGCAGATACATGATGAAGCCGTAGATCAGCGTGATGATGGCCATGGTGGCGCCGACCCAGCCGACGATATGCGGGACGCCGTCGGCCGCCATCAGGCCGCGGGCGAAGATATAGACGCCGACCTTGACCATCGACGCCGCATGCAGATAGGCGCTGACCGGGGTCGGCGCCTCCATGGCATCGGGCAGCCACATATGCATGGGCAATTGCGCCGACTTGCCCCAGGCGGCGACCAGGATCGTCAGCAGCACCGCCGCCTTGTGGGCAGGGGTCAGCTGGGCGATGGCCGAAAGGGCGAAGGTACCGGTATCGACGAACAACAGGGCGGCGGCGACATAAAGACCCAGCGAGGCGATATGGGTGATGATCAGGGCCTTGGCGGCCGATCGCAGCGCCTTGGGCGATTCGTAGTAGCCGATCAGGGCCCAGGAACAGGCGCCGGTGATTTCGAAGAAGGCGAGCTGGCCGGTGATGGTCGAGCTGAAAACCAGGCCGCTCATCGCGCCGATGAACAACAACAGGAAGGCGTAATAGCGTTTCCGGCCGGTATCGGGATGCTCGCGGTTGCCGGCGTTGAGATAGGCCGCCGAATAGACCACGACGAGGAGGCCTATGGCGACGACCGCGAGCGCGATGAGCACGCTGACGCTATCGACGGCCAGCCCGAAGATTTCGGCGTGGCCGAGAGCAATGAGGCTGGCCGAGGCGCCCGCATGATCGGCCGCGACGAAACGGGCGACCAGATCGAGCATGAGGGCCAGCGTGGCCGCCGCGAAGATCTGGCACAGCCATTTCCCCGCCCGGTGGGGCGCCAAGCCGATCGCCGCCGCCCCGAGGAAGGGCAGAAGGACGATCGCCAAGGCGAGGGTAATCATGGTGTTTGAGATGAGGGAGATCATCATGTTGCCCTTCGCGGCTCACAAGCCGACCAAATAGAAGACGAAGGAAAGCGAGGCGATGCCGACGCCCAGCCAGCTATGCTGCGGCGTCAGGCGGAAGCGGGTCCGGGAAACGCTGTTCTCGACGATGCCGACGGCGAGGAAAATCAGAACCAGCTTGACCGCGAAGGCCACGAGCCCCAGCAGCACCCCGCCCACCGACAGGTCGAGGGAGCTGCCGAAGGGAAGGAAGACGCCGACGAACCACGCGATGACCACGACCTGCTTCAGCGACAGCGACCATTTGAGCAGCGCCAGGGAGGGCCCGGAATATTCCGTCAGGGGCCCCTCCTGAAGTTCCTGCTCGGCCTCCGCCATGTCGTAGGGCAACTTGCCGAGTTCGATATACACGGCGAAGGCGAAGGCCAGGCCGGCGACGATGACCGCCGTCAGGGAATGAACCCGGCCGCTGGCGACGGCGGCGCCGATGGCGCCGAGATCCGTCGAACCCGCCAGCAGCGCCGCCATGAACAGGGCCAGCATCATGACGGGCTCGACGAGGACGCCCATGGTCAGTTCGCGGCTGGCGCCGATACCGGCGAAGGAACTGCCGCTATCGATCCCCGACAGCGCGAAGAAAAACCGCGCCAGGGCGAACAGATAGATGGTGGTGATCAGGTCCCCGCAGGCGGAAATCGGCGAAAATCGCGTCAGAATCGGCGTCCCCGTGGCGATGACCAGCATGCACGCCATCATGATGATCGGCATGGTGCGGAACACCGGACCGGCGGACGGCGGACGGACGTCCTGGCGCTGCATCAGCTTGAACAGATCGCGGTAATCCTGCAGCAGTCCCGGTCCGTGGCGGGTATGCATCTTGGCGCGCACGACACGCGACATGCCGGAGACCAGGGGCGCCGCAGCCAGCAGCAGAAGGGCCTGCAGAACGGCAAGAAGGAGGTGGCTGAGATCAGGCACGGCGGGTCTCCTATCGAACGGTCAGGACAAGAAGGATGACCAGCGCGGCGACGATGTAGAGGCAGTAGACACGGAAATCACCACCTTGAATCGCCTGCAGGCGCCGGCCCGAGGCAACGACCCCCTCGCCCACCGGATCGACCAGGGCGCGATCCCAGCAGGGCTCGCTCCGCCGGGCGAAGGAGATGAAGCGCTCGAAACCGAAGGTCACCTTGCTCCAAACGGCGGCAATGCTCTTGCGCACCTCGTAAAGCGGTCCGAAGAACATGCGAATCGGCTGGGCGAAGCCGCCCGCCGTCGCCGACATGTGGGCATCCGGCAGGTAGCCGGCCGCCCAGGGTGCCGCCGCCTGCCGGGCCGGCAGCCGCAGGCTCCCGGACAGTGCGGACTTGAGAAGCAGCGGCAGCACGGCCGCGCCGATCAGCATGACGGCGATCAGTGGAGTCGAAAGTACGGCCTGATGGGCGTCGGCCGGGATCAGCAGAACGCCGTCGGCGACCGTGATCGTCGCCGCCCCGAGCGTGGCGGCGGCGATGCCGCTGATGACCGGAGCGACGACCGGGGCGGCCAGCCCCAGCACGACGCAGGCGATGGCGAGGATGACCATGCCGATCACCATCGTCGCCGGAACCTCGCGCACGTCATCGGGATGCGCATGGCGGGACGGGCCGGAGAAAATCACGCCATAAGCCTTGACGAAGCACATGACGGCCAGCGCGCCGGTCAGGGCCAGCAGCATGGCGGCGATCGGCGTGGCCAGTTTGACCAGCCAGGAACCGGAGAAGGCGGCGGCGAACAGCGACTGGTAGGTGTACCATTCGGAGACGAAGCCGTTGAGCGGCGGGATCGCCGAAATGGCCAGGGCGCCGATCAGGAAGGAGAAGGCCGTCCAGGGCATGGTGCGGGCCAGGCCGCCCATCTTCTCCATATCCTTGGTATGGAGGCGATAGATGACCGAACCGGCGCCGAGAAACAGCAAGCCCTTGAAGATCGCATGGTTGACCAGATGGTAGAGACCGGCCATCAGACCCAGCACGGCAAGAATCGGCTGACCGATGCCGATGCCGATCATGCCGACCCCGACGCCCAGCAGGATGATCCCGATGTTCTCCACGCTGTGGTAGGCCAGCAGCTTCTTGATGTCGTGCTCGACCAGCGCATAGACCACGCCGAGGACCGAGGACACCGCGCCGAAGACCAGAACCAGCAGCCCCCACCAAAGGACGCCGCCGCTGGCTCCCAGAAGATCGATGCCGACCTTGACGATACCGAAGACGCCGATCTTGATCATCACGCCCGACATCAGCGCCGAGGCGTGGGATGGTGCCGCCGGATGGGCTCGTGGCAGCCAGATGTGCAACGGAATCATGCCGGCCTTGGCGCCGAAGCCGAGGAAGCCCAGCAAGAACACCACCGAATTCAGCGGCGCCGGCACCGAGGCCGTGCGGAAGGCCGCGAAATCATAGCTACCCGCATAATTGGCCATGATGAAGAAGGCGGCCATGATCAGCACCGAACCGGCGTGCGCGACCAGGAAATAGAGAAAACCGGCGGAAACCGCCTCCTCATCCTGGTCGAAAATCACCAGGAAGTAGGAGGTGAGCGACATCATCTCGAAGAAGATGATGAACCAGAAGGCATTGTCGGCCGCGACCACCAGAACCATCGAGGCGATGAAGAGATTCATGAAGAATCCCATCGCGCCGACACCCTTGCCCGCATATTCCCTGACATAAGCCAGCGAATAGATCCACGCCACCAGAGAGAGGAGCGATATCACGGCGATCAGGAGAGCGGCCAGGGGATCGAGCCTCAGCACGAAATGGGCGAAAGGATAGGGACCGGCGGCCTCGAAGACCAGCGCCGGGCCCGACAGCGCCGGCAAGCTGGCGCCAAGCCCGGCGACGGCGGCCGCGATACCTGCCAGGCCGGCCACGCGGATCGCCGCGCCGTCACAGGCGCGGAGCAGAAGGCTGGCCACGCCGCCGCAGACGGAAATCGCCAGGGACAGCAACAGCAGATGCAGAGGATCGTGCAGGGAAACGAGAGGGATCATGGTCATTCCTGCTCCTCGGTGATAGTCAGGGGTATACCGGGCCGCTGCCAGACGACCTCGCCCTGGCGCTTGACCTGGTTGGCCCGCTGGAGAACTCCCTGATCGACGGCGAACAAGGCTTTGGTCGGACAGACGCTGACGCAGGCCGGGCCTGCGGGGCTGAAGGCGCAGAGATCGCATTTGACGGCGACGCTGCGCACGCCGATCTCCCAGACCAGAAGCGGGCTCAACGCCGCCGAGTGATTCGGGGTGCCGGTCTTGATGCCGGCCACGCCGGCCGTGGTCGTCCCGCTCGGCGTGATCGCACCGAAGGGACAGGCCAGCGCGCACATCTTGCAGCCGATGCAGGTCTTCTCGTCGAGGACGATCGCCTGGTCGCCGTGGACGATGGCGTTGACCGGACAGACGCGCGCGCAGGGCGCGTCTTCGCAATGGCGGCAAAGAATGGGGGCGGTACTCTCCATCGTCCGCGTCACCGTCAGACGGGGATGGGACTGCAGGCCCTCGGCCTTATGCACCGCGGTACACGCGGCCATGCAGGTGTTGCACCCGATACAGTGTTGGGGCTCCGCGATGACGAAGCGGTTCATTTCCGTACCTCCGAGCATGCATATTGCCGCATAGTCAGCTCAAAAAAATCCGATAAACAACACTTATTGGACAATAAAAAATAAGTATTACTAGATTTATTGCCCTTACTTTTTCCTGAAAAACTGCGGAATTTCGTCATTTTAGAATACATAAAGATGCAGTTTTTCGTTGTTCAGCGTACGCATCGGTTCATTGTTAACGAGACAAAACGATATACGAATTGACACAAATGAGTAAAGGTGATTTTTTTATGATCTCACTTGCTAAATGTTAGATTTGTTTCCGATTTACTGACGATATGACGACATCAGAATTCCTTATTAAACCGATATGTAAATAATATTGAGCGATAAGATTCACTTATCGTCACGATTATTTGTGATATCGGGTGGATGACTGGCGCCAATCTGGAGAAGGAAGGCTAGGAATGAACCGCTTTGTCGCTGCAACACCGAGTAAGTGCATCGGCTGTCGGACGTGCGAGGTCGCCTGCGTGCTGGCTCATGCCGGCGACGCGAGCGTCGAGAGGCTTTCCGGCCTCACCTTCATGCCGCGCCTCACCGTGGTCAAAACCAGGACCGTCAGCACGACGGTAACCTGCCATCACTGTGAGGACGCCCCTTGCGTGAACGCCTGTCCGAGCGCCGCCATCTCCTATCGCGACAACAGTGTGCAGGTCGATCAGGAACGCTGCCTCGGCTGCAAAACCTGTATGATCGCCTGCCCCTTTGGCGCGATGAACGTCATCACGGTCCCAGCGACCCGCCAATTCGCCGGCGTCACGCTCGCGGCCGGAGTGAAGGCGCAAGCGCACAAATGCGATCTGTGCATCGGCCGCGACGGCGGACCGGCCTGCGTTTCCGTCTGTCCGACCAAGGCCCTGCAGGCCGTGGGCCGGGCCGAAATGGATCAAACGCTCCGCCTGCGCCAGGAACGCGCGGTCGATAGCTTGGTGGGCAACGCCTTGGCCGTTTGACCACCCCTTCGTTTTTGAGATTGCGAGGTAAACCATGGAAAAGCATATGACCGTGTGCCCCTATTGCGGGTCTGGCTGTAAGCTGAATTTACTTGTCGAAAACAATAAGGTGGTCGGCGCCGAACCCTTGAACGGGGTGACCAACGAGGGCGAGCTCTGTCTCAAGGGCTATTACGGCTGGGATTTCATCAATGACACCAAGATCCTGACGCCCCGCCTCAAGCATCCGATGATCCGCCGCAGCCGGGACGCCGAGTTCGAAGTGGTCTCCTGGGACGAGGCCATCAAATTCACCGCCTCCCGACTCGCCGCGGTGAAGGCCAAGTATGGTCCGGATTCCATCATGCTTACCGGTTCGTCACGCGGCACCGGCAACGAGTCCAACTTTGTGATGCAGAAATTCGCCCGCGCCGTCGTCGGCACCAACAATGTCGACTGCTGCGCCCGCGTCTGCCACGGCCCGTCGGTCTCCGGCCTGATGGTGACGCTGGGCAACGGCGCCATGAGCAACTCGATCTGCGAGATCGAGGACAGCAAATGCATCCTGGTATTCGGCTACAACGCCGCCGACAGCCATCCGATCGTCGCCCGCCGGATCATCAAGGCCAAGGAGAAAGGCGCGCAGATCATCGTCTGTGATCCGCGCCGCATCGAGACGGCCCGCATCGCCGACATGTGGCTGCAGATGAAGAACGGCTCGAACATGGCCCTGGTCAACGCCTTCGCCAACGTTCTGATCACGGAAGGCCTCTACAACAATGATTACGTGGCGAATTTCTCGGAAGGGTTCGAGGAATACAAGGCCACCGTCGCCAAATACACGCCGGAATACGTCGAATCCATCACCGGCCTGTCCGCCAAGGAAATCCGCGAAGCCATGCGCATGTATGCCGCGGCGCCGTCGGCAACCATTCTTTGGGGCATGGGCGTGACCCAATGGGGTCAGGCCGTCGATGTGGTGAAGGGATTGTCCAGCCTGGCGGTACTGACCGGCAATCTGGGCCGGCCGAACGTCGGTGTCGGCCCCGTGCGCGGCCAGAACAACGTTCAGGGCGCCTGCGACATGGGTGCCCTGCCCAACGTCTTCCCCGGCTATCAAAGCGTCACCAGTCCGGAGGCCCGCGCCAAGTTCGCCAAGGCCTGGGGCGTCGAGAGCCTGCCGGACAAGATCGGCCTCAGCATCACCGACGTGCCGCACATGGCCGAAGAGGGCAAGCTCAAGGCGTTCTATTGTTTCGGCGAGGATCCGGCGCAGACCGAACCCGATCTGAATCTGGTCCGCAAGGCCTTCGAAAAGCTGGACTTCATGATCGTGCAGGACATTTTCATGACGAAAACGGCGATGTTCGCCGACGTCGTCCTGCCCGCCACCTCCTGGGGCGAACATGATGGCGTCTTCTCCAGCGCCGACCGCGGCTTCCAACGGTTCACCAAGGCCGTCGATGCCAAGGGCGACGTCAAGCATGACTGGGAAATCCTCGGTCTGCTGGCGACGGAGATGGGCTATCCGATGAAATACAAGGACACCAAGGAGATCTGGGACGAGTTGCGCGAGCTTTGCCCGCTCTATTACGGCGCGACCTATGAGAAGCTGGATGGCCTGGGCTATATTCAATGGCCCTGCACCACGCTCGACGCCCCCGGCACTCCCTATCTTTACGAAGGCAACGTCTTCCAGCGCGAAGGCGGCAAGGCGCTGCTGTTCGCCTCGGAGTGGCGTCCGCCGCTCGAGAAGGTCGATGCCGAATATCCTCTGGGCCTCTGCACCGTCCGCGAGGTCGGCCATTATTCCTGCCGATCGATGACCGGCAATTGCGTGGCCCTGCAGACCCTGGCCGACGAACCCGGCTATGTGACGATCAATCCGCAAAACGCCAAGGAACTGGGCATCCGGGATCAGCAACTGGTCTGGGTCGCCTCCCGCCGCGGCAAAGTCATCGCACGGGCCAGCATCACCGAGCGCACCAATGTCGGCGCGGTCTACATGACCTATCAATGGTGGATCGGCGCCTGCAACGAACTGACGGTACACCACGTCGACCCGATCTCGAAAACGCCGGAGTACAAATTCAGCGCCGTGCGTCTGGAGGCGATCGCCGACCAGACCTGGGCGGAAAACTACGTCCAGCAGGAATATGCCAAGCTCAAGGGGTCCCTGAGCAAGGAAGGCAGCAGGGTTCCCGCTTACGCCTGAGCGGGATAGGACGGACGGACCGGAATCACCGCCCCTGGTGGTTCCGGTTCACCGGTCGCCGGCCGACGAACGAATGCTCCGTTTTTGAAGTTCCTGAAATCGCTGGCGACGAGGATGCCGGAACTTTAAAATCGCCTCACGCGTCGAGGGAGAGTCCGCATCCATGCACGAACTAACCATCTGCGAGGCCCTGCTCGAGCGTATCGCCAGTGAACGCGATACCCGGCATTTCGCCCGCGTCCAGAGAATCCGCCTGGAAATCGGCCGCCTCAGTTGCCTGGATCCCGACACGCTACGCTACGCCTTCGGCATCATCAGCCGGGAGACGTTTCTGGAACATGCCGTCCTTGATATCGACCAGCCTCCCGGACGGGCGGTTTGCCTCGATTGTGGCGCCGAGGTCGAAATCACCTCCCGGCAGGACGACTGTCCCGCCTGCAAGGGCGGACGGCTGAAGACGGTGGGCGGCGACGGGATGCGTTTCGTCGAAATGGAAGTCGTTTGACCGGACGCCGCGCCTCAGGGGGGTCAAGGCCAAGCTCCCCCAGTTGATCACCCGATCCATTTCTCAAGGACGCCTCGCATGTGCATCGCCCTTCCCGTCAAGATCGTCGCCATCCTCGATGCCGGGAAATCCCTCGTCCTGGTCGAGGGGGCCGGCGGACAGGACGAGGTTTCGGCGGCCCTCGTCGCCGACGAAACGGCCGCCGGGGCCGATCTGCTCGGCCGTTGGGCGGTGGTCCATTCCGGATTCGTTCTTTCGCTGATGGACGAGCGGGAAGCCCGCTCCCGGCTTGCCGTCTTCGCGGCGATGGAGGGCCGGCCCGTCGCCAGCGACGATCTCCGACCGGATTTCGACGATGGCGCCGACGGTCCGACGTTCCCCTGATGTTTCCCCATGCAGCATTTTGCCGCGTTGGACGGCAATGTTACACTTTCCCCGGGGGCACATTCGGATACGCTTCGGATGCGGCGACCAGAACGGGCGACGCTCGGATTTGTGACGTGCGCCTGAGCAAGCCCGACCCGAATGGACCTTTAGCATGCAAGACAAGCTCGAATTCCTGATCGCCCTGGCCCGAGAAAAGCACTTCGGGCGGGCCGCCCAAATCTGTGGCGTGTCGCAACCCAATCTTTCGCTGGCGATCAAGCAGCTTGAGGCGCATTTCGGGGTTCCCCTGGTCGACCGCGGATCGCGCTTCGTCGGCTTCACCGCCGAAGGCCAGCGCGTGCTGGAATGGGCGCGACGCATCGTCGGTGATACGCGGGCCATGCATGCCGACATCGAGACGATGAAGCAGGGCCTGACCGGACATTTGCGGCTGGCCGTCGTGCCGACCGCCCTGCCGATCGTCTCGAAGATCACCGCCGCCTTCTGGAGGCAGCATGCCGGGGTCAAACTGACGATTTCCTCGCATACCTCGACCGAGGTGTTGTCACGCCTCGACAACCTCGAAGCCGAGGCGGGAATTACCTATCTCGACAACGAGCCGGTGGGACGAGTCGTCGAGATCCCCCTCTACCGCGAGCGCTACCATCTGGTCACCGGACCCAACGGGCCGTTCAGCGAGCGCCAGAGCGTAACCTGGGAAGAAGTCGCCACCCTGCCGCTTTGCCTGCTCAGCCCCGACACGCAAAACCGGCGGATCATCGATCACATCTTCAAGGAAGTCGGCGTCCACGTCGACCCGATCCTGGAATCCAATTCGCTGATCGCACTCGCCACCCATCTGAAGACGGGACTGTGGTCGACGGTAATGCCCCGCATCGTGGCGGAACCCCTGGACTTTCCAGGCCATCTGCGGACGATTCCCATCGTCGCGCCGGAAATGAGCACCCTGATCGGCATGGTGGTGTCGATCCGGGATCCGCAACCCCCGCTCACCGCCGCCCTGATCAACGAGGCCCGGTTGCTGGCCACCCAGTTGTCGGAACTGGCCTAGGGCCTGAGGACAATTGGCGATTGGCCGGATGTGGTTCGTCCTCTTGATCGTTCCTGTGCGCTCCGGCTTTTGATGAACCACCAAGACACCAAGTCACCAAGGTGGCGGAGTGTGCCACAGGCATTTTCCCGTCCTGTCATCGGCTGTCGGCCGAATGCCTGCGGCGCAGATTGGCCGCCACCGACTGATCCGAAAGACGCCTTGGTGACTTGGTGTCTTGGTGGTTCAAAATATCCGGGGGTTCCTTTCAAGCCATTGGGGAACCAGAGGAAACGAGAGTAGCCTTAAGCCCCCCATGATGAATGTCCACAGAGCCTAAGGGCTTGGGGCGAAATGATCGCTCCAAGCCCTGAAGCCCGAGCGGCGCATGAGCCGGCCGAAGCCGGAGGCGCAGGCATCATATAAACCCTTAGGCTCTGGAGCGATTGTTTCGGCCCAGAGCCTAAGGCTTCCGCTCGGGCTTTAAACCAACACCGTCGTCACCGACGAAATCCGGCGCTTGCGCAGGCTGGCATCCATCATCGCCTGATCGATGACATCGAGGGCCTTGGTCGGGCAGACGGAAACACAGGCGGGGCCCTCTTCGCGACCGTCACAAAGATCGCATTTCCGGGCTTCCGTTTTGATCCGCCGGCCGGAGGACGACTCTTGCGCCGCCACCGTGACGACCGACATCGCCCCGAATGGGCAGGCCAACATGCAGGTTTTACAACCGATGCACCGGTCCTGGATCACCTGGACCGAGCTGTTGCGATAGACGATGGCGCCGTTGGGGCACACCCTGGCACAGGGGGCGTCTTCGCAGTGGTGGCAAAGGATCGGGGCACTGACGCGGTCCGACTTCACCACCCTCAGGCGCGGCATGAAATCCTGCGCCCAGGGCGTTTCCCCGGAAGCGCCGCCGGCATGGGCCACGACGCAGGCTATCTCGCAGGTGTGGCATCCTATGCACTTCATGGGATCGGCGAATACGAACCGGTTCATCAGTCCTCCTCTACTTTTAGTACCAAGTCTCGATAAGTGCTGCTCATCGAGACTTGGGCCGGCCCCCGCCGGCCTTACCGGCAATTATCGGGAACGTGCGCGAAGCGCATGGGGCGTTGGCGCGAAGCCAAGGGGTGCGGAGGCACCCCGGAACGCCAAAATGCCGGCAGGGCCTCCAGTAATCCCGGAGACCCCGCTTGTCAAAGCTCAAAGAACGAATAGGGTGCCGCCTTTGGAGGCCACGCCTCAAAGACCGACCGATCGCGCCGCCTGGGCGGCGGAAAGGCCGTCATGGATGATCAGCCGGCAGCCCCGCATCACGGCAGGGGGATTTTTCGCCTGAAAAATGGTCCGGCCGAACAGAATGCCGGCGGCGCCGCCGGCCATCACCTCGGCCACCAGTTCCAGCACTCCGATGTCGGAACCGCGGCTGCTGCCGCCGGCGATCAGCACCGGCACCGGCGAGGATTCGGTGACGGGCCGCAGCCCTTCGGCGCTGCCCGGCCAGTCGGTCTTGACGATGTCGGCCCCCATCTCGATGCCGATACGGGCATGGAAGGCGACGAAGTCGGGATCGAAGACGTCCTTGGCCAGGGCGTTGCGCGCCCCCATGGTCTCGATGATATGGAGAATGCCGTATCTGCGGGCGGCCTCGTTGACCTTGGCGCAGTCCTCGAAGGACCGCGTCTCCAGGGCCGGATCGTTGGGGGCGACGAACAGATAGGTGATCACCGCCTCGGCGCCGAGCGCCACGGCGTCCTCCACCGAGGCGATCAGGCGGGTATGCCCGTCACGGTAGGCCAGCGGCGAGCCTTCCCGCCACATGGTGGTCTGATCGAGGCGCAGGATCAGCGCCGGCCCGCGCTTCGCGGCCAGTTCCCGGCCGAAATGCATGGCCGATCCCAGCGGCAGGATGACGGCGTCGACGCCGGCCTCGGCCATCATCCGCAAGGTCTCCGCCGGATGGGTCAGCCCCGGTGCCGGCCCCAGTTGCAGCGCATGGTCGAAGGCGATGCAGAATCCGCGCCCGGTCTGAGGATTGATCAGACGCGACAGGCGCCGCTGTTTTCCTACCGTAGCCAACATGAGAGGTACCTCCCTTTAGGGTCTGTTCATCAGGCCCTTATACCAACTCTCGGTGATCGAAACCGATCACCGAGCCCTCAATCGCCGGGCGGGATACATCCGTATCCCTTGGCTTCGCGCCAACGATGGCGCGGGCCCTCAATGGGCCAGCCAAGTCTCGATGAGTCATCCTCATCGAGACTTGGCCTTAAACCAACTCGAACGCGATGTTGGCCTGCTGCAGCCTTTGCGCCGCCGGCGCATCCAGTTGCGCGCCGATGAAAACCCGATCGAATTCCGACAGGTCGGCGAAATGGTTGAGGGCGCGCGCCTTGAATTTCGAATGGGTCAGCAACAACACCGAACGCTCCGCCGAACTCATCAAGGCACGCTTCATGCGCACCACCTCCTGGTCCTGGTGATAAAGCGACGTGCCGATCACCGAGGATGCCGAAAGGAACGCCCAGTCGGCCCGCAGCTTCGCCAGCGATTGTTCGCAAACCAATCCGTAGAAACCCTGGAAGGTGTCGTTATAGGTCCCGCCGGTCAGGATCAGGTGGATATTGGGGCGCCCCCGCAGACGTTCGCACACGGCCAGGGAATTGGTGATGATGGTGATGAAATCGATGGATTCGAATTCCTCGGCCAGCATCAGGGTGGTGGTGCTGTCATCGATCATGACGACGTTCCCCGGTTCCACCAGGGCGCCGGCCGCCTTGGCCAGGGCGCGTTTTTCGGCGACTTCCGTTTGCATGCGATAATGGAAATTGCTTTCGAAAAGCAGCGAGCCTTCGGCCGTCGCCCCGCCCCGTCCCTTGCGCAGCAACCCGCGCTCCTCCAGAAGATCGAGGTCGCGGTGGATGGTCATCCGGCTCACGCCGAAGTGGTCCGCCAACTGGTCGAGCTGGACCGTCCTTTCGGCCATCACCAGATTGACGATTTCGCGTCTCCGCTCGGAAGGGGTCATCTTCGCACCGTCATGCCTGTCGTTGAGGGAACCGTCCATCGTCATCGTCCGGCCATCACGCGGCCGAAGGCGTCCGTCCCGCCGGCCTGTCCGCCCTTCAGCACCACCTCGACGCCGTCGATCGCCGGATCGGGAGCGTGAATACGACACAATGGCGCCCCCGGCAACAGCGGTCCGGCGACTTGCAAGGCCTCGATCCCCATGGCCTCCGCCGCGTAGGACGAACTGTCGCCACCGGCCAGCAGGATCCGGCCGAGCCCGCCCCTGGCCAGCACATCGCGAACCACCCCGCCCAGAAAGCCGCCGAGAACCCGCGAGCTGTCCTGCCCCGACAATCCCCGGCGGTCCAGCGCGGCGCGGGTCGGCGCGATGCGGGCGTCGGCGGGCCCGCGAGCCGAATGCAAGACCACGCCGGCGCTTCCCGCCAGGGCGCGTTCGATCTCGGCGATCAAATCGTCGCGGACACCGTCGCCGCCACCGCTGGCGATCAGTCGCGGCGTGTCGAGCGCGATCAGGGCGAATCCCCGGCTTTCGGCCCAACCGATCTGTTCGGCGGTAATCGGCGAGCAACTCCCGCACAGAACCAGAAGCTTATCCGCGGCCCCCCTAGCGGCGGGCGGGGGGACCATGGGCCGGCCGGTCGCCGCGAAATGCTCCGCCAGGGCGTATTCGACACCCGACGAGCCGACCAGGAATCGCGGCGCCGTCTCGGCATGGCGGACCATCAGGCGGCCGGCGGCCAAGGTCGTCGCGGAATCGAAGGTATCGAGAATCAGAATATCGACACCGGAGGCGAATTCGGCCGCCATGGCGGCGTCGGCGTCGGGGGCCAGCATCCGCCGGAAATCGAAACCGGCGATCCGGCGGGCCGTCTGGGCGCCCAGATGCCGCCGCAGATCGGCTTCCCCCATCGGCGTCACCGGATGACGGCTCATGGTCGGATGACGATCGATGCGGAAGACCTCGTCGCCGCCGGAAAAGGCCGCCGAGGCGAACAGGGTGGAAAACATCACATAACGTTTGTGACGGGCGACGCCGACCACCACCAGGACAGGGCCTTCGAAGACATCCTGGCCGATCTCGGCCGCCCGGCCGATGCTGCCGACATTGGGCGCGGAATCGAAGGTCGAGCAGGTCTTATAATGGCAGAAGGGAGCCCCCAGGGCCTTCAGGCGCCGGAAAACCCCCGGCAGTTCCTCATCCATCCATTCCGGCGGGCGGCTGCGGCTGGTGCCGGCCACCCCCACCGCGGCCACGCCCGGATAGCGGGCAAGATCGGATAGCGACGGCGGAGCCAGGAACAATATGGTGGGAATGCCCGCCATGGTCAGGGCTTCCATGGCATCGGTCGATCCGGTGAAATCGTCGCCGTAGAAGGTCAATGCCAAGCGGCTGGAGATGTCCGTCTTTTCGTCCATGACCGTCCATTCCCGTTGATGTCCGGAGCCCCGCGCCACGGCGGATCGGACAGGCGACACATCGCGAAAGATATTTCGCACCATCTTATTGAAAGAAATGTAACATGTTTTATGTGATAATTGTGAGATAGTCTGCACGGTGTCAACGGATTTCCGATGGCGGGCAGCGGCGGCGAGAAGGAATTTTCGGGATGAGAGGAATGAACAGCATCGGCATCACCATGGGCGATCCCGCGGGAATCGGCCCCGAGGTCATTTGCAAGGCGATCGCACGCATGACGCCGCAGGAAAAGTCGGCGACCCTGGTCATTGGCGATCCGGTGTTCATGGAGCGGGCGAACAGGCTGGTGAAAGCCGGCCTCGCCTTCGTGCCGGAGGGCACGGAACCGGTGCCCGAGGGCGCCGTCCGCCTTCTGGCCATCGACGCGCCCAACCGCGACGCCATCCTGCCCGGCGTCCTGTCGCCGGACGCCGGAGAGGCGGCCTACCGCTGCGTCAAGAAGGGCGTCGAACTGGCTTTGGGCGGCGCGATCGACGTTCTCGTCACCGCCTCGATGAACAAGGCCGCGCTGCGCGCCGCGGGGCATCCCTTCAACGGACATGCCGGCCTTCTCGCCCACTTCACCGGGGTGAAGCAATCCTACGCCGTGCTGGCCTGTCCGCAGATGACGGTGATCCATGTCTCGACGCATGTGTCGCTGGCCAAGGCGGCCGAGGCCTGCCGCGTCGAGGCGATCTTGAAGACCATCCGCGCCGGCCACGCCCATATGCAAAGCACCGGCATCGAGCACCCGCGGATCGCCGTCGCCGGCCTCAATCCCCATTGCGGCGAAGGCGGACTTTACGGCAGCGAGGATGACGACTACGTGGTCCCGGCCATCGCCCAGGCCAAGGCCGAGGGCCTCGATGTGGCCGGCCCGGTCCCCGGCGACGTGGTCTTTCAGCAGACCGTGGACGGAAAATACGATCTGGTGGTCGCCCAGTTCCATGATCAGGGCCATATTCCGGCCAAGCTGATCGGCCGGCATGAAACGGTCAACGTCACCGCCGGCCTGCCCATCCTGCGCACCTCGGTCGACCATGGCACGGCCTTCGACATCGCCTGGAAGGGGGTCGCCGACCCCGACAACATGATCGCCGCCATCGCCATGGCCCGCACCATGCGGCCGGTGAAAACGGCTTGAAATGACGGAAACGGGCGGGGGAAGTTAAAAAGTCCCTGCCCATTGGCGCTAGCATAAGAAAAATCTCCCCTCGCCCCTTGCGGGAGAGGGGACGAGCGAAGCGAGTTGGGTGAGGGGACTTACGCGCGGGAGCGCGGAAAAAGCGTGCAGAAACAAGCAAGTCTTTATGTCGCGCGGACGCGCTCACCCCTCACCCGGCCGCTAAAGCGACCACCCTCTCCCGCAAGGGGCGAGGGTTAAGCTAGCGCATTGAGCCCCCCTCACCCTTTGAGCGTCTTCAGATCGGGGAAGGGACGGATCGGGTCCTTGCCGTCCCAGTCCTGGGCGGCTTCGCGGATCATGCGGAACAAGGTGCCCTTGGGCCCGGCGACTTCCGACAATTCGATCACGGTCCCGGGATGGTACTCGGTCTCGAAATAGACATAGCGGCCATTGCTGCCGACCTCGCCTTGCATTCCCACCGTGAACCCTTGCGCCAGAAGGCGTTCCAGATCGGCATCGAACGACTGCGTCCAATAGGCGACATGCTGGGCGCCGCTGTGCCCGGCCGCCAGGAAATCGCGATACATGGTGGGGGCGTCGTTGCGCTGCTGGATCAGCTCGATCTGCAGGGGGCCGGAATTGGCCAGGGCCACCGAGGTCACCGGGGACGACGGCTGTCCCTTGTAATGGAATTTCTCCACCGGCACCCGCTCGGCATAGAACCAGGGGCCGATTCCCAGCACCTCGGCCCAGTAGCGCATCGCCGCCTCGATGTCCGGAACGACATAGGCAACCTGCCTGATCTCACCAAAAAACCTGCTCATGGAACACCTCTCCTCCACGCTCCCGTTCGGCTCCGCATATCACATACAGAACATCATTTACGGTGTAGTGTATCAATATTCATGTTATGATGCCAAGCCTGAACAAAAAAACCAGGGAGGAAAGAAACATGACGCCGATAGGCCGCCGCACATTCATCGCAGGGGCCGCAGCCGCGGCTCCGTTACTGGCATTCCCGGCGATCCGCGCCCATGCGGCGAGTCGCATCAGCCTCAAATATGGCAACAACCTTCCCCTGTCGCACCCCTTGAACGTCCGCTCGCACGAAGCGGCGGAGCGTATCAAGAAGGAAACCAACGGCGAGGTGGAGCTCAACATTTTCCCCAACAATCAGCTAGGCGGCGACACCGACATGCTGAGCCAGGTGCGCAGCGGTGCCCTGGACTTCTTCACGCCGTCCGCCCTGGTCCTGGCCACCCTGGTTCCGGTGGCGCCGATCAACGCCGTCGGCTTCGCCTTCGCCAATTACGAACAGGTGTGGGCGGCCATGGATGGTGAACTGGGGGCCTTCGTCGCCGCCGCCATCGAAAAGGTCGGACTGCATCTCCTGGAGAAGATCTGGGACAACGGCTTCCGCCAGATCACCACCTCGTCGAAGCCGGTCAACACGCCCGCCGATCTGGCCGGCATCAAGATCCGCGTCCCGGTCAGCCCCCTGGGCATCAGCCTGTTCCAATCCCTGGCGGCCTCGCCGACCAGCCTGCAGTTCAGCGAGGTCTACACCGCGTTGCAGACCCATGTGGTCGACGCGCAGGAAAACCCGCTGCCGATCATCCAGACGGCCAAGCTTTACGAAGTGCAGAAATATGTCTCGCTGACCAACCACATCTGGGACGGCTTCCTGTTCGTCGCCAGTGGCAAGACCTGGAAGCGGCTGCCCGACGACATCCGCACCATCGTCGCCCGCGCCATCAACGAGTCCGGCGTGCAGCAGCGCCAGGACATCGCCAAGCTCAATCAGTCGGTGCAGACGGACCTGCAGGGACTGGGCATGGTCTTCAACAAACCGGAACCGCAGGCCTTCCGCGACACCCTTCGCAAGGCCGGATTCTATGCGCAGTGGAAGGAGAAGTTCGGCGCGGAAGCCTGGACACTCCTTGAAAAATATGTCGGTCAGCTCGCCTGACGTGACGGCGATCGTCGGCGCGTCCTGCCTATCGGCAGACGCGCCGACCGCGCTTCAACGCGCCGCCGGGCGCTTGAATCGTTGGCTGGCCGTCCTCACAGAAGTTCCCGCGGCCATCCTGGTGGTGGCCGAGATCGCCGTGCTGTTCACCGGCGTCGTCTTCCGCTACGGCCTCAACCGGCCCCTGGTCTGGAGCGACGAGTTGGCCAGCGTGCTGTTCCTATGGCTCTGCATGCTGGGCGCCGTCATCGCCCAGCGCCGGGGCGCGCATATGCGCCTCAGGGCCCTGGCCGCCAGTCTCAACGAGCGATGGCGCCATCGGCTGGAGGCATTCTCGACTTCGGTCGTCGCCCTGTTCGTCATCGAAATCATCGCCCCGGCACTGGAATACACCACCGATCAGGCGATGATCACCACGCCCGCCCTCAATATGCCCGACAGCTACCGCGCCCTGGCGATCCTGGTCGGCTCCGTGCTCATGCTGCTGGTCGTCCTGCTTCAGGTCATCGAACGGACCATCGGCCGCGAACTGCTGGCGAGCCTGGCCATCATGGGAGTGGTCGCCTTGGGCCTGTGGCTCGCCGAACCGGTCCTTTCCACCATCGGCAACTGGAACCTGCTGGTGTTCTTCGGCCTGATCGTCCCCTGCCTGGTGATATCGGGAGCGCCGATCGCCATCGCCTTCGGCGTCGCCACGCTTACCTATCTCGGCATGATGACCGACATGCCGCTTTCCGTCGTCGTCAGTCGCATGGACGAGGGCATGTCGACCCTGGTGCTGCTGTCCATTCCGCTGTTCATCTTCTTAGGGTTGCTGATCGAGATGACCGGATTGGCGGCCGTCATGGTCGCCCTTCTCTCCGCGCTGGTCGGACATCTCCGCGGCGGCCTGTCCTATGTTCTCGTCGGAGCCATGTATCTGGTTTCGGGCATTTCGGGATCGAAGGCGGCCGACATGGCGGCCATCGCCCCCGTCCTGCTGCCGGAAATGACGCGGCGCGGCAAGGAGCCGGGCGATCTGATCGGCCTGCTGTCGTCCTCGGCGGCGATGGCGGAGACCATTCCGCCCAGCATCGTGCTGATCACCGTCGGTTCGGTGACCGGCGTCTCCATCGCCGGCCTGTTCTCCGGCGGCCTGCTGCCGGCGGCGCTCGGCGCCCTGGGTCTGGTCGCGGTCATCTTCATGCGTTCGCGCAAGGATGACGTCGGCGAGGTCCGCCGGGCATCCGGACGGGAAATCGGCAAGGCCCTGATCGTCGCCCTGCCGGCCCTCATCCTGCCCATGGTCATCCGCTGGGCCGTGGTCAGCGGCGTGGCCACGGCGACGGAGGTGTCGTCCATCGGCATCGTCTATACGGTGTTGATGAGCCTGGTGATCTACCGTCGTTTCCACTGGAAACGCTGCGGTCCGCTGCTGGTCGAGACGGCGTCGCTCTCGGGCGCCATCCTGATCATCTTGGGGACGGCGACGGCCATGGCCTGGGCTTTGACCCAGTCCGGCTTTTCGGCGCAACTGGCGGCCGCCATGGCCGGAGTGCCGGGGGGACGGGCCGGATTCCTCGCCCTTTCCATCGTCGTCTTCGCCATCCTGGGCAGCGTCCTGGAAGGTATTCCGGCCATCGTCCTGTTCGGTCCGCTGCTGTTCCCGGTGGCGGCGGCCTTCGGCATCAACCAGATCCACTATGCCATCATGGTGGTGCTCTCGATGAGCCTGGGCCTGTTCACCCCGCCGCTCGGCATCGGCTTCTATCAGGCCTGCGCCATCGGGCGGGTCGATCCCGAGAAGGCCATGCATGCCTGCTGGCCCTATATGGCGGCCCTTCTGATCGCCGCCATCATCGTCGCCTGCGTGCCCTGGCTGGCCCTGCCGGGGTTCTGAGAACAGCCCATCAAAGGTGACGTCGGCCTACCCGGCCGGCGTCACCGCTCTTTTTTCCCGATGTCGGCAATGGCACTCTGTCCCCTCGCACAGACGAGGAGCGCCCCCCATGACGGCACCTGAGTTCCTGCAAGGCTTCATCGGACGAGACATCCTGGCCGGCGAGGTGACGATCCATGCGGCCATCGCCGGCAACGGGCCGCCGGTTCTGTTGCTGCACGGCCATCCCCAGACCCACGCCACCTGGCACGCCGTCGCCCCCGCCCTGCTTGCCGCCGGCTTCACGGTGGTGGCCTGCGATCTGCGCGGCTACGGCGATTCCGACAAGCCCTATGGCGGCGAAGACCACGTCAATTATTCGAAGCGCGCGATGGCCGCCGATCAGGTGCGCGTGATGCGCGCCCTGGGCTTCGAGCGTTTCGCCGTGGTCGGCCATGATCGCGGCGGACGCGTCGCCCATCGCATGGCGCTCGATCATCCCACCGCCGTCCGCCGGCTGGCCGTGCTCGACATCGCCCCCACCGCCACCATGTATGCGAAGACCGACAAGGAATTCGCCACCCGTTATTTCTGGTGGTTCTTCCTGATCCAGCCCTTCGACCTGCCGGAACGCATGATCGGCGCCGATCCGGCTTTCTTCCTGGACAGGCATCTGGACGGGCAAAGCGGGACGCCGGGCATCCCCACCGCGGCCCTGCGGCGGGAATATCTGCGCTGCTACGACAATCCGGCGACCATTCACGCCATCTGCGAGGATTACCGCGCGGCGGCCGGCATCGATCTCGACCACGACCGCGCCGACGGAGAAAAGCGCGTCACCGCGCCGCTGCTCGCCCTGTGGGGAGCCCTGGGAACGGTGGGCGCCCTTTACGACGTCCTGGCGACCTGGCGGGAAAAGGCTTCGGGTCCCGTCCAGGGCAAGGCGCTGCCCTGCGGCCATCTACTGCAGGAAGAGGCGCCGGACGCCCTGCTGGCCGAGCTGCTGCCCTTCCTGCAGGCCCCCGACTGATCCCGGGTTACCTTAAGGGGCTGCGGCCGACGGGCGCCACACCGGTGCCATCGTGCCGGCCCGGCGATGGACAACCACCAAGGCACCAAGACACCAAGGCGGCGGAGTGCGCCGCAGGCATGTCCCGTCCGGACGGCGACGTCGCGACGGATGACCGAATGAACGCCTGCGGCGCGTCCGCCTAATCCGCCGTCCGCTCTCGCGGGGAACGCCTTGGTGCCTTGGTGTCTTGGTGGTTCATCACCGTTATGGACCACCCTGTCCTATCCGGGACGCCTCGCCACATCAGCGGCATCGTGCCGGCACGGCGATGGACAACCACCAAGGCACCAAGGCACCAAGGCGGCGGAGTGCGCCGCAGGCATGTCCCGTCCGGACGGCGACATCGCGCCGGATGACCGAATGAACGCCTGCGGCGCGTCCGCCTAATCCGCCGTCCGCTCTCGCGGGGAACGCCTTGGCGCCTTGGTGTCTTGGTGGTTCACCTGCGTTATGGACCACCCTGTCCTATCCGGGACGCCTCGCCACATCGGCGGCATCGTGCCGGCACGGCGATAGACAACCACCAAGGCACCAAGACACCAAGGCGGCGGAGTGCGCCGCAGGCATGTCCCGTCCGGACGGCGACATCGCGCCGGATGACCGAATGAACGCCTGCGGCGCGTCCACCCAATCCGCCGTCCGCTCTCGCGGGGAACGCCTTGGCGCCTTGGTGCCTTGGTGGTTCACCTGCGTTATGGACCACCCTGTCCTATCCGGGACGCCTCGCCACACCGGCGGCATGGGCGGCGAACCATGTCTTCAGGAACTGCACGCAGACGCGCAGGCGGCCCGATCCCTCCAGCCGCTGCGGATAGATCGCCGCGACGTCGGCGGCCTGATGATAGTCGGGCAGCAGGCGGACCAGGCGGCCCGAGCGCAACTCCTCGCCGACATCCCAGGTCGAGCGAAGGAAGACGCCATGTCCGTCGAGGCCCCATTGATGAACGATTTCCCCGTTGTTGGAGGAAAGCGGCGCCTGAACTTTCACGGTTTCCATGCCCTTGGGGCCGGACAGGCGCCACAGACCGAAGGGCAGATCCCTTTCACGGGTGACGATACAGCGATGATGCGCCAAATCCTCCAGCGCCCGCGGCGTACCATGCCGGGCCAGATAAGCCGGCGAGGCGCACAGAACCCGGCTGTTGCGGACAAGGTGCTGGGCGATCAGGCTCGCCTCATGCGATCCGCCCACCCGGATGTCAAGATCGAAACCCTCGCCGATCAGATCCACCGGACGGTCGAGCAGTTCCAACTGGAAATGCAGAAGCGGATGCAGCCTGGCCAGTTCCGAAAGAGCCGGCGCCAGCTGATTGCGCCCGAAGCCGGCGCTCGAACTGATGCGCAAAAGGCCGCTCGGCGTCGCCTGGGCGCTGGCCACCGCGTCGGACATCTGCGCGACCTCGTCCAGTATCTGCTGGGCGCGGCGCAACATCTCCGCCCCTTCCTGGGTCAGGCTGACATTGCGGGTGGTGCGGTGGAACAGACGAACCTTGAGCGCGTCTTCCAGCACGGCGATCCGTTTGCTGACGAAGGCCGGCGACATCCCTTCCCCGCGCGCCGCCGCGGCGAAACTGGAGACCCTGGCCACCGTGGCGAACAAGGACAAGTCCTTGAGAGCGATTTTATTATTCACGATTCGTGATCGCCGCTTTGACAAGACTGCCGATTATATCTTCCTGGAAATCAATTACCATCATCATGGGAAATTCGGCATCGGCCGGAACAGAAGCGTCACGGGAGGAAAAACATGGCCCCACATAAGATCGCAGTCATTCCAGGCGACGGCATCGGCCGGGAGGTCATGCCCGAGGGCGTCCGGGTTATCGAGGCGGCGGCCCGGAAATTCGGCATCGCCCTCGACCTCGTGCCGCTCGATTGGGCCAGCGCCGACTACTATACCCGGCACGGCCGCATGATGCCGGAGGACTGGTTCGACCGCTTGCGCGGTTTTGAAGCCATCTATTTCGGCGCCGTCGGCTGGCCGGCCGTGGTCCCCGACCATGTGTCCCTGTGGGGCTCGCTGATCCAGTTCCGCCGCGGCTTCGACCAATATGTCAATCTCCGCCCGGCCCGCCTGATGCCCGGCGTGCCCTCGCCCCTGGCCGGCCGCAAACCCGGCGACATCGACATGTGGATCGTGCGCGAGAACACCGAGGGCGAATATTCGACGGTCGGCGGCAGAATGTTCGAAGGCACCGAGCGCGAGTTCGTCCTCCAGGAGGCCGTCTTCACCCGCACCGGGGTCGATCGCGTCCTGAAATTCGCCTTCGATCTGGCCGCCAGCCGGCCGAAGGCGCATCTGACCTCGGCGACCAAGTCGAACGGCATCGCCATCAGCATGCCCTATTGGGACGAGCGGGTCGAAGCGATGGCCAAGGACTATCCGAAAGTTCGCTGGGACAAATATCACATCGACATCCTGACCGCCCGCTTCGTCCTGAGCCCGGAACGCTTCGATGTAGTGGTCGCCTCCAACCTGTTCGGCGACATCCTGTCCGATCTCGGCCCGGCCTGTACCGGAACCATCGGCATCGCCCCCTCGGCCAATCTCAATCCCGAACGGAAATTCCCCTCGCTGTTCGAACCGGTGCACGGCTCGGCCCCCGACATCGCCGGACAGTTCATCGCCAATCCGATCGCCGCCATCTGGTCGGGCGCCATGATGCTCGATTTCCTGGGCAACGGCAGCCCCGCCCACAAGGCGGCGCACGACGCCATCATGGCGGCGGTGGAAAAGGTCCTCCTGGAGGGACCGCACACCCCGGATCTGAAAGGAACGGCGAAGACTGAGGACGTCGGCAAAGCCGTCGCCGCCGCCTTGCATGGCTAAGGCCTGTCGTCAGTTACCGCTCGCCCGGTATATCTTGGTTTCGCGATTCACTTAAAAGACGCCATGCCCGGCCTTGAGCCGGGCATCCACGCCGCCGAACAAGTCTCCGTCGTTCGCTCCCACCACGTGGTAGGCCGTGTCGAGCACACGGCTGTCCGGCACAGTTTGTGCTGTGCTCGCATTTGAGTGATAGCCGCAACCAAAAACCGTCATTGCCGGACTTGATCCGGCAATCCATGATTGCATGGATCGACCGACGTCATTGAAAGCGGGCACGTGGATGCCCGGCTCAAGGCCGGGCATGACGATCTTTTGTGGATAAACCGGCCGTAATTTTTCCCGAATATCGATGGCAAAATCCGTGCCGGACAGCCGTGTGTCGAGCACGGCCATGACGGTTTCCGGGGCCATCAGCACGATAATCCCGGTAACTGACGACAAAGGGATTAGAAGGAACCACACGGTCACCAACGACGTCAGTGCGAATGCGCCTTTTGTCCGCCAACGGACAGACAGGTTCATCGATCCTCCCCATAGTGTTGGGCGTCACCCTTGGACTCTCCTGATGGAACGCCCAGAACCATTATTCAGGAGAAGGCTTCGTTCCCCGGCAAAACCGGGGAACGAACGCCGCCTCGGCGGCAGGATCCCGCCAAGACTAACCGAAAAAGAGCCCAGTTAGGCCGCGGTACGACCGTAGGCCGTCGCCACGGCAACCGGATCGTTGGAGATGGCCCGCAGATAGGCGGCGGCAACGGCGTCAGGCTCGGCGCGACGCTGTTCCCATTCCTGCTGGGTCCGCACCGGAATACCATAGGTTGCCGAAAATTGTTCCTGGCTCATCTTGGCCTGCAAACGGGCGCGCTTGGCCCGGGGGGACCGGCCGCATATTGGCCAGGGTGCTATTGCTCAGTTCATTGGCCATGCTGTCACCGTGAAAGTTCAAAATAGCGGTTTGTCTCGCGACGAGGGAATTCCCGCCCGGCCGAACAGGCGCACCCTCCGGCAAGTGCCACGATATGTCGAGTTCACTATCGGCGGTCTCGGCAAACCGTCCGGCGCGGAATGGGTGAAAATGGCTCGTCACGCGGCATCAAGCGGACTTCGCCCCCATTGATCCAACGCGGCGATAGATGCAGGACCTCAAGGAACCAGGCCTGGTCGAGCACCGGCTTATAGATGCGAAAGGTCTTCATCACCGACAAGGTGGCTGCCGAATCGAGCGGCCCCATGTAGGAAACGTCGCCGTCCCGAAAATGAGGCCCCTCCGTCCACATTCGAACTTGCGCGTCGCTCAGGAAAAAGCATCCGGCCGAAGGGTAGCTGGTCCGTTCCAACTGGATCGTCTCGTCGATGAAGGGCATCTGCAGGCGAGGGCGGTCCGTCACGTCCTGATGAGGAGCGGTGAGCTCCGGACGCAGATGGTAATCGACGTAGAGCTTCTGCACCGGCCCGTCCGGGCGGACTTCGCAGCGATTGGGCTGCAGCAGCGCCTCCGGCCCGAACTGACGATCGAACAGCCGGCGCTTGCGGAAAAACAGCGGATCGATGACGGCGATATCGTCTTCGATATAGCCGTAGTAATCATAGTGTCCGATCGCCTCGCCCAGCAGGCGATGGCATTCGAACCCCAGCATGGCAGGCTCCACCGCCGCCGCATGCTGCCGATAGAACGGTGTTAGCCAGGGCAATTCACCCAGCAGATGATCTTCGCCGGCAGTACAGACGACGATGTCGATGTCATGACGCACCGAGGGGGCCGCCTGCCAGGCGGCCGCCCCCTGATGATCGAGACCGTAGATCCGGTTGCCGAAGGCCTGATGCAGCGCGGCGATGGCGGCGACCAGGGAACGCCGCCGCTCGGCCCGCGCCCGCGGCTGGCGCGACCGGTTGTGCGCCTGGTCGCTTTCCTCGCGGAAATAATGCGGCATGGCAAACAAGATGCGCATCGCCCCGTCAGACCCGCGTCATCGCCATCAGTTCCGTCGAGGCGGCGTCGAAGACGTAATCCCAATCGGCCTCGCCACGCGGCCGAAACAGCCGCATGGAGGGATACCAGGGGCTGTCGGTACGTTCCATCAGCCACAGCCAGTGGGCCCACAGGCCCAACAGCAGCCACACCGGCTTGCCCATGGCGCCGGCCAGATGGGCCACGGCGCTGTCGGTCATGACGATCAGGTCGAGGCCGTCGATGGCGGCGGCCGTATCGGCGAAATCATCGATCAGCGGCGACAGATCGATGATCGGCCCGCCGCGCGGCAGCGCCCGCAGTTCCTGCTCACGCGGGCCTTTCTGCAGGCTGTAGAGCTGCACGCCGGGCAGGGCGAAGCCCAGGAAGAAGCGCAGCAGCGGCTGGGCGCGTTCCTTGTTCTTCTTGAAGGTGACGCTGCCCGACCAGACGATGCCCACCTTCAGCCGTCCGCCGGCCCGGGCCAGCAACGGGGCGAACTTGGCCCGCCGTCCGGCCGGCGCCTGCAGATAGGGGGTCGGCGGCAGGACGGACAGATCGGGAGTGAACAATCCGGGCAGGCTGCACAGATAGCAATGATAGTCGGCCTCGGGCAGCGGCTGGTCGCGCGGGATCAGCCGGTCGGCCACCCCCATGCCGTCGATCAGGGGGATCAGCTCGGCCTGGCATTCCATCACCAGTTCGCCGCCCAGGGCCTTGACGCGGGCCAGATAACGGGCCGCCCACAAGGTGTCGCCGAATCCCTGTTCGACCACCAGCACCAGGCGTTTGCCGGCGTAAGGCTGGCCGGCCCAGGACTCGCCCGGCAGCGTCTTCGGCGGCAGTTGCCCGGTGACGCGGCGGGCCTCGTAGTCGGGCCAGGCCTGGGCGTAATTGCCGAGATAGAGATAGCTGCGCCCCCGGTCCCAGCGCGCCATGTGACGGGCCGGATCGATGGACAGGGCCCGGCTGAAGGCGGTCACCGCCTCGCCATGCAAACCGGCCTCGGCCAGGGCCGAGCCCAGGTTCTGCCACAAGAGCGCGTCGTCGCTCTTGGCCAGGGCGATGGCGCGGCGGTGCGCCGCCACCGCGCTTTTCAGATATTTGAGATTGGTCAGGGTGTTGCCGAGATTGGTCCAGATGCCGGCGCCCAAGGGGTCGCAGGCGATGGCGTCGCGGTAGCACCACAAGGCATCGAGATGACGGCCCAGGGCGGCGAACATGACGCCCCTGGCATTGCGCAGGTCGGAATTGCCGGGATCCTTGGCGATCGCCTCCCTGAGCACGGCCTCGGCCTCGGCGAATTTGCCGGCGCCGTGCAAGGCCGCCGCTTGGGCAAAGGCCTCGGGCGACGAGGGAATGGGCGGGCTTCTCGGGTGAAGAAGAGCCCCCTTGGCCGCTACCGGGGAGCGCAGCCGGTGAGAACCTCGCCCACGTCATAATCGTCGGTCATCGTCGCCCCTCGCTCAATGCCAAGCGGCGGCGATGGCGCCCTGCAGCACCGGATCGCTCGGTGCCCGGGTGTTGGCCAGGGCGCCCGGCGCAAAGCCGGGATGATTGGCCGAATAGACCGCCATCGCCTGCACCAGTTGAGCAATCTGGCCGTCGATCTTCAGACCGCCGGCGGTGATTTCCGAAAGCTGGTTGCCGGTGCCGGCGAACCAGTTGCTGACGGTCACCTCGCTGCTGCTTCCCATAACGTCGATTTGCAAGTCGTTGCCGGATTGCGTGAACCAGAGCTGGTCGTCAGTAATGCCAGGAGCAAAGTCGAGTTCGCCACTCCCAATGCCTGTTCTGTTCTGGATCGTCGCGGCGCCATCCCCTCTTGAGTACTCGAAATAAGACGAATAGGCATCGGCACCCGTGACCACCATCGTGGTGGCCCCGGCACCAGCCACCAGGGTATTCATCCAACCGCTCGACAGCAGCGTATCGGTTCCACTACCGGCAAACAACGTGTCGGTCGATCCCGCCGATATCAATATATTCGGCCCGGCCCCACCGACCAGGGTATTGTCCAATCCTGCGGACCACAGCGTGTCCGTGCCGCTTCCGGCGATCAAGGTGTCGTTCCATCCTATCGACGTCAAGATATTCGGGCCAACCCCACCGACCAGGGTATTACCCACCCCTTGGGACCACAGCGTGTCCGTACCGGTCCCGGCGATCAGCGTGTCGCTATCTCCATGCGACCAAAGCGTATCCGAGCCGCTGCCGCCGATAAGAAGGTTTGAAGAACCGGACGACAATAATACATCCGCGCCGCTGCCGCCGATCAAGGTCCCCTCGACGCCCCCAAGTTCCACTTTGGTAATTCCAATCAGTCTGTCATTGGTACCGCCGAACTCCGTCGCGGTCCCCGCCGCCAAATCGACAAGAAGTGGCTTGGTTACGGATGTGTTGCCGTAATAGGCCTCTGTCCGACCTGCCGTCCCCACGAGAGTGCTGCCAGACCCGTTGCCGATCAGCGTGTCGTTGTCGGCCTCGCCGATCAGCGTATCGTCTCGTCCGTAGGCGGCCGCGACAGTAATCCCGATCAAGGTATCGGCCACACCGCTTCCGTTCATTGAGGCGGTTCCCATGTCGAGATTGACAGTCACATCGTCAAGCACATAGGCCGCTGTGGCAACGGACCCGCCAGTGATCTCGATAAGGGTGGTCCCGGCGCCATTGCCGATCAGGGTATCGCTGTGGCCGCTCGATGCCAGCACGGCTGCCGTACCGGCGGCCGCGATCAGCGTATTGTTGCCGCCGCTGGACAAGAGGGTGTCCACCCCGCCCCCCGCGATCAACGTATTGGAAATACCAGAACTCGACGCGATGACGATCCCTACCAGGGTATCACTGGTGGTTGCTCCATATTTCGTGGCTTTGCCCGTGGCCAAATCCACGGTGATGCCGGAATCACCATAGGACGCTATCGTTTGCCCGCTTCCGGCAATCAGCGTATTGCCGGCCACATCGCTGATAAGCGTCGTGAGTCCCGTTCCTCCGATCAACGTGTCCTTGCTGCCATAGGCTGCCGCCGCCGTAATTCCCACCAGAGTGTCACCGACGATGGCACCATTCACCTGAGCTCTTCCAGTCGTGAAATTGACGACGACATTGTTCAGCGCATAGCAGGCGGCCGCATCGCTCCCGCCCATCACTTCCAGCAAATTACCGCCGGCGTTGCCGATAAGTGTGTCGAAGCTCCCGCTCGACACCAGCGTGCCTCTCCCGCTCCCGGCAATCAGTGTATTGTGATGGCCGTTTGACGACAGCATGTCCGCCCCGCTTCCGCCAATCAGCGTGTCGTTGGAACCGCTGGACGAAAGCACTTCGGTCGCACCGATGCCGGCGATCAGCGTATTGTAACGGCCACTTGACGACAGCACGTCCGTTCCGCTTCCTCCAATCAGCGTGTTGCGATAACCACTGGACAAAAGCGCTTCGGTCGCACCAATGCCGGCGATCAGCGTGTCGTTGGAACCGCTGGACAAAAGCGTATCCGTTCCGCTCCCTGCGATCAGCGTGTTACCCCCCGTCCACCCTCCCCCGCTTGAGATCAGCGTGTCATTGCCCGATCCACCTTGGAGCACAACGCCGCTTCCTGCCGTCGTCAGGATAAAGCCCGGCGGATTGACGAGCACCGGCAGCGTCACCATGGTCGTCGCTGTCGACCCATCCGTCTCCGTCGCCGTCGCCGTCGTGGTGAGATTGAACGTACCTGTGGCGGTTCCACTCGGCACATTCAGCGCCAGCCCCTGCAACTGCGCCGGCGTCAAGGTCCAACTGCCATCGGCATTCTGCGTTCCGGCTGACAACGTCGCATCGCTGGGCAAACCGCTGATGGTGATCGACAGGCTTTCCGCCCCGTCCGTCGCCGTCAGTGCGGATGTGATCGCCAATGGAATCGCCCCCCCGGCATTGCCCGAAGCGTTCTGCACCGACAGCGTCGGCGCCGTGGCAACGCCCAAGATGGTGAGCGGAAGATTGGCCGAAGTGGAGGCGACGGACCCGTCGAGGCTGTCACTCTCGGTTGCCGTCACCGTCAGAGCGGCGGTGCCGGCGAAGCTGCCGGCCGGCGTCGTCAAGGTCAGGCCGGCGAGTTGTGCCGACGTCAAGGTCCAACTGCCGTCGGCATTCTTCATACCGGCCGATAGGCTCGCCATCCCCGGGACGCCGACGATAGTGATGGACAGGTTCTCGTGGCCGTCATTCGCCGCGATCGCGGAGGCGATGGCCAGTGGGACGGCGGAACCGGCACTGCCTGACGCGGCTTGCACAGCAAGGGTCGGCGCCGTGGCGAGGCCCGTGATGGTCACCCCCAAGGGGGCGGTTGTGGTGGCCTGCGAACCGTCGGACTCCAGCGCCGTCGCCGTTACACCCAAGCTGTAGCTGCCGAACAAACCGGCCGGCGAGGTCAGGGTCAAACCGACGAGCTGTGCCGATGTCAGCATCCAGCTGCCATCGGCGTTCCTGATCCCGGCCGATAGGCTGGCCCCGCTGGGCAGTCCGGTGACGGTGATCGCCAGACTCTCTGCACCGTCGGTGGCTGTCAGCGCCGAGGCGATGGACAGTCCGATGGGGCTGGCGGCATGACCCGACACCGCCTGCACCGACAGGCTCGGCGCCGTGGCCACCCCGGCGATGGCCACCGGCAAGTTGGCCGAGGTGGCAGCGGTAGAGCCATCGGTTTCGGTCGCCGTCGCGGTCACCGTCAGCGTCGCCGTGCCGGCGAAGCTGCCGGCCGGCGCCGATAGCGTCAGACCGGAAAGTTGAACCGGCGTCAGCGTCCAACTGCCGTCGGCATTCTTGGTACCGGCCGACAGGCTGGCCACGCCGGGCACGCCGGTGACGGTGATCGACAAGCTTTCGGTCCCGTCGGTGGCGGTCAGCCCCGAAGCGATGGTCAACGGGATCGCCGTGCCGGCATTGCCCGATGCCGTCTGCACGTTCAAGGTGGGTGCCGTAGCGACGCCCGCGATGACCACCGGCAGGCTTGCCGAGGTCGAGGCCGTTGAGCCGTCGGGCTCGGTCGCCGTCGCGATCACCGTCAGGGTGGCGGTGCCGGCAAAGCTGCCGGCGGCCGGCGCATTCAGCGTCAGGTCCGTCAACTGCGCCGGGGTCAAACTCCAACTGCCGTCGGCATTCCGCGTCCCCGCCGACAGGCTGGCCGCACTTGGCACGCCGGTGATCTTGAGAGCCAGGGACTCCGTTCCGTCCGTCGCCGTCAGCGCCGAGGCAATGGTCAACGGGATCGCCGCCCCGGCGGTGCCGGAGGCCGACGACACCGACAGCGTCGGCGCCGAGGCCACGCCGGCGATGACCACGGTCAGATCGGCCGAGCGAGATTCCTCGGTGCCGTCGCTTTCGGTCGCCGTCGAGGTGACCACCAAGGTGGCAGTGCCGGCGAAGCTGCCGGCCGGTGCCGTCATGGTCAGGCCGGAAAGTTGCGCAGCCGTCAGCGTCCAGCTGCCGTCGGCGTTCTGCGTTCCCGTCGACAACGCCGCACCATTGGGCAGGCCAGAGATGGTGACCGTAATGCCGGCCTGACCCTCGCGGGCGGTCGGCGCCGTGATGATCGATAGCGGGATGGCGGCCCCCGCGTTACCGGAGGTCGCATGGACGGTCAGGCTTGGTCCGATCTCCAACCAATAGTCCGGCAGCACGGCCACCATCGCCGCCGGCATGACCGTAGCGGCAGCGGCGTCGAATGCCGGATTGCTCTGCTGGTAGGCGGTCATCGCCGCCAGCAGGCGGCCGACCGAGGCGGGATCGATGGTCGAGCCGTCGCCGGCGACGATGCTCGAGAGCTCGGCCGGCGTAGCGGCCAGCCAATTCTGCACCGTTACCCGGGACGACGTGCCGAGCACCTGGATCACCAGATCGTTGCCCGAAGCACTGAACCACAAATCCCCCGGGATCAACCCGGCGCCCAATTGCAAGGTACCGCCGGGACCGCCGCTGCCGGTTCCATTGACGATGACGTCCCGGCCATAGCCGGCGTTGAACTGATAGACATCGTTGCCGCCATTGCCGATCAGCGTATCGTTGCCGGCCCCACCAGCATCGAGGGTATCGTTGCCGGTCGTCCCGAAGATGGAAATATTCCAGCCATTGGCCAACGCGCCGGAGAGCGCCGCAGGCATGGTGGCGGTCTGCGGAGAAAATCCCGGATTGGCCGACTGCCAGGCCGCCATCGCCGCCTGCAGCTGGTTGATGGCCGCCGTGCCGATGGTCGAGCCGTCACCTGCCGCGATGCTCGAAAGCTCGGCCGTGTTACCGGCGAACCAGCCCTTGACGGTCGCCTGGTCCGCGGTGCCCAGCGCTTGGACAACGAGATCGTCGCCCGACCGGACGAACCACAGATCGCCCGGCGTCAGGCCGGCGCCAAGCTGCAGCGTGCCGCTCGGCCCGGCATTGCCGGATAGGCCGTTGACGATGACATCCTGTCCATAGCCGGCGTTGAAATCGTAAGTGTCGTTGCCACCTCCGCCGACCAGGGTGACATTGCCGATGCCGCCGTCGTCCAGCAGATCATTGCCGCCGGTGCCGGTGATGGTCCGCGCCCAATTGGTATCGAGTGCCGAGCCGAGTGTCGGATCGGTCGGCAGGGCGGTCGCGGTCCGTGGGTCGAAGCTGGGATTGGCGGCCTGATAGGCGGCCATCGCGGTGGCGAGTGCGGTGATGGCCGCCGTGCCGATCCGCGAACCGTCGGCCAGGACCAGGGACTGCAGTTCGGAGGCGGTCGCGGCGAACCAGTTCTGTACCGTCACCTGGGCTGTGGTGCCCAACTCCTGGATGATCAGGCTGTTGCCGGATCGAGAGAACCACAGGTCGTTCGGCGTCAACGCGACCTTACTGGCGGCATCCAGCCCGGCGCCCAGCATGAGCAGGCCGCTGGCGGCACCGCTGCCATTGCCGTTGACGATGACGTCCTGGCCATAATTGGCGTTAAAGTCGTAAGCATCACCCCCGCCACCACCGATCAGCGTGTCGTTGCCCTGGCCGCCGTCCAGCGTGTCGTTGCCGGCCCCGCCGATCAGCGTGTCGTTGCCACGCCCGCCATAAAGCAGATCCCCCGCCGCATTGGCGATCAGGATGTCGTTGCCGTCGCCGCCGAAGCCCTCGCCCAGATTGCCGTTGACCGTCACCACATGGCCGTCGATGACCGAATCCGACGTTCCGCTGCGCAGGTCGATGACGTTGTTGCCGGTCGCGGCGGATGCGTTGAAGCTGTCGCTCGCCGTCACCGGGGTGATCGCGGCATTGGCGGCGATCTCGTCGGTGAAGATCCATTGCTGCGTGCCGCCGGTTGCCGAGCCGCTGAACTGCATTTTGAACTGGGGATAACTGGAATAATAATTCCCCGTCGATTTCTGGATGAAATTCAGATCCCAATAATCATTGCCGGTGTTCTCGCCGAGATATTGATTGGTTCCGTAAGTGAAGAGCAGATGCGTGTGCCCGTCGGACGAGGTGTATTCGTCGTTCGTCGAGGGCGTGGTGTTTTCACCATCGAAGAGGGTGAAAGAGTCCGTCTCGCGATAAGCTGGATTGGTGGAGACACTGCGGAGACGGCTCAGCACGATCCGCGTATCGTTGAGCGGATGCAGGGTGATATCCATGTCGATCGCGATCTGGATATGCTCGATCTGGATGCCGGGGGTCGGTGAAATCGCCTCGAAATAATTATAGTTCGGCGTGGCGCTGATTATATGACCGGAAGAGTCGAACGTGAAGGTATAGGACGTCGGCAGTGAGACGACGGCGGAGTTCTGCCAAGCCGACTGCTGCAAATTGCCGTAGGTTTTCTGGCCTTGCCAAGTTTCCGCCAGGCGCACGGCGGCCCGCGCGTCCACCTCGCCGAAACCGTAATCCGAACTGTAATGCAGGCCCGTCCCGTTCCAGTTGGTGGCGGTGTTGGACTTCCAGACATTGTAGGGATCGGTCGAGGTCGGCGTCGGATCGTTCACCTTATCGGCCGAATAGGCCAGAATCTGCTGGACGTCGCGGTATCCCAGGTTGGGATTGGCTTCCAGCATCAAGGCAACGATGCCCGAGACGATCGGCGTGGCGAAGGAGGTGCCGGCCGCAGTCTGGGTGTCGGCCCCGAAGGTCTGCCCGAAGTCGTTGACGAAGGTGACGCCGTCGGAGGTGATGTTGTTGGCCGGGGCGGAGACCAGGATCGAGCTGCCTGGATTGCTGAAGGGCCGTCCGGCCGGGACCAGCGAGCCCAGGTCGGCGGTGGCGTTGATGCCCCCCACCGTGATGCCGTAGAGCGAACTGGTCATCTCCTGATCGTTGGTGGTCTCGCCGCCAGCGCGATCGTTGCCGCCGGCGAACACCAGGATCGTTCCCAATCCGTCGCGGCCTGTCGTCACGGCGTTGCGGAATGCCCCTTCGGTGACACTGGTGTAATTATAGGCGAAATAGTCCGTAAAGGGTTGTGTCCACCCCCAGCTGTTATTGACGATGTCATAATTCGCCCAGCCGGCGAGACTCGACAAAACCGCCTGCGCATTGGTGAAGGCATCGGGAATCGCCACGCTGTCGATGGTCGCCCCATAGGCCACGCCGACGGCGCCGCTGCCGTCCCGGGCCGCCCCGATGACGCCGGCGACCAGCGTCGCATGGGTCCCCAACTGCTCGACCCCCGGCGTGCCGTCGATCTTGACCGAGCTTCCGGCGTTGGCGGCCAGATCGGGGTTGCTAAAATCGACATTGCCGGAGGGATCGAACACCGCCACCGTCACCCCGGCCCCGGTGTAATCCTTCCACACCGGGATGACGCTGGCGGCCGTCAAGAACCATTCGCTGTCGAACAGCGTGTCGGTCGGCTGCGCCGGCGTGTTCAGATACACCGTGGCCGACATCTCGGCGGTGTTGGTGGTGCCGACCTGTTCGACCAGCGCGCCGTTGTTGCCCTTGTTGTCCTCGATATTGTAGCGGAAGCTCATCAGCCCGTTGAACCCCGCGGCGGGCGTGAAGGTGATGGTGGCACCGTCGGCCGACAAGGCCGCCGTGCCGCCCGTCACCTGGCCCGACGCCCCGCGGGCGATGGCCGCGCCGCTGCTGGAGAGCAACTGGCGGATCGAAAGGGTGTTACCGGCGTAATCGATGTCGTTGGAAAGCAGCGTGGCGGCGCTGATCACATATTGCCCGGCGGCGTTCGTCGTCACCTGGGCGGCATTGCCGGTGTTGAGGGAATCAGGAACCGGCATGCCCGCCGTGCTGGCCACCGGCACCTGGGCGATGTCCTTGAAATCCAGATCGGTGACGTTCTTCATGGTCACCGTGCCGTCGCCGTCCCTGTTGCCGATGTTGGTCACCGTGAGAGTGCCGTCGGCATTGTGGGAGAGCGTGTAGTCGGCATAGGACCCGTGGAAACCGACCACCGAGAAGGCCCCGGCCTTGCCGATCACCGTCAAGGCGCCGGCACCGACATAGACCTCGGCATTGTCGCTGCCCAGGGTGACGATATCGTTGCCGGGACCGGCGAAGATGACGTCGCTGTTGGGCTTGCCCGCCGTGCTGCCCGAGCCGCCGTAGATGACGTCGTTGCCCGACCCCGCATGCACCACCCCGCCGCCCGAGCCCAGTTCGATCAGATCGTCGCCGGTGCCGCCCGCGATGGCGTCGGCGGCCGCGCCCCCGATGATGATATTATTGCCGGAGCCCCCCTGGATGAAGACGTTCCAGGTGGTGCCCGAGGCATTGATGACGTCGCCGCCCGAACCGCCGATCACTTCCTGCAGATAGTCCTTGGCCATGTCGATGGTGACGCCCCGGGTGCCGATCACCTTGGCGATGTTGAAGCTGTTGGCCCCGGTGCCGCCATGCACCACCGTATTGGGATTGACCAGGAACACATTGGTGCCGCCGCCGCCGGTCAAGGTATCGGCCCCGCTGCCGCCGCCCAGCCAGTAGGTTCCGGTGTCGCTGGAGGCCACCGTGATGACGTCGTTCCGCGATGAGCTCAGCGCCGCCGTGATCGCGGTGGCAACCGTCGTTCCGGTGGTCTGGTCGATCAATTTGCCGCCCGAGATGAGGTAGCTGTGCGCCGTGGCGTTCTGGGCGACGAAGGTGGTGGCCTGGGTCGGCCCGCCTTCGGACAGCGAGGTGATGACCACGCCGCCGGTCACAGTGGTGGTGATATTGCCGATGCTGTCGTTCTGGAAGTTCACCGCGGCGGCCTGGTTCACGCTGCCGTCGCTTTTGGTGTAGGTGGTGCGGTTGGTAACGCTGCTGCCATTGATCGACTCGCCCTGATTACCCGACCCCGCCAGGGAAATCGAGGTGATGCCCAGGCTGTCCAGGCTGACCACTTCGCCCGCATCGCTGACGCCGTTGGCATTGGCATCGTTCCACACCATGATCTCGTTCCAATAGGAAACCCCGGTGGTGGGATCGATCAACGCCGTCTGCGCGGTGAAAGCCGTCGCCCCGGCCTGCGTCAGCGCCGCCAGTCCGTCGGCGTATTTTCCCGGCGTCGCCCCGGCGTTCAGGAACTCGGAGACCGTCTGGGTGATGTTGGTGATCGGCGCCACCACGCCGCCCGATTCGAA
>NZ_PIUM01000034.1 GCF_002845745.1 Telmatospirillum siberiense
AGATGTGTATAAGAGACAGGGGCTGGACTTTCTGACTAATTCTTAAGTTATTATGATTAAAAACTATGCAAGGGCGTGGGGCTGCCCTCATCTGTGCCTATCTGAACTCATCTGTGTTCATCTGTGCTCCTTTTGACAAGGCCCCGGTCCGGGACCGGGCCTTCGGGAGCAGCCCGATTGGCCCCGGGGATGACCCGCCGGAATCGATCATAAGGAAACACAGATCACCACAGATGAACGCAGATGAGCTCAGATTTGGATCGAAGCGCTCCAGGCTGCGGAACTCCGAACTCAGGTTTCGATTTTGGTAACCGGGATTCGTTGCTCGGGGTAAATCCTTTCCCGGTTGACGGGGCGGGCTAAAAGCTGTCAAACCCCGCCACCATGAAAGTGGATGATTTCGATTTCGAATTGCCGCGCGAGGCGATCGCCGACCGTCCGGCGCGTCCGCGCGACGCCGCGCGTCTGCTGCGGGTCGAGCCGGACCGCCTTGCCGACCTTATCGTGCGGGACCTGCCGACGTTGCTCGAGCCCGGCGATCTGATGGTGTTCAACGACACCAAGGTGATCCCGGCCCGTCTCAAGGGCCGGCGGGGGACCGCCGGCATTTCGGTGACGCTGCATCAGCCGGTCGAGGGCGACAGTTGGCTGGCCTTCGCCCGTCCGGCGAAGAAGCTGGCTGCCGGCGATCGCTTGCGCTTCGCCGAGGACTTCAGCGCCGAAGTGGCCGAAAAGGGCGAGGCCGGCGAGGTCCTGCTGCGCTTCGACCGCGGGGGCGCGGATTTGATGACGGCGCTCGCCCTCCATGGCGAAATGCCCTTGCCGCCCTACATCAAGCGGCCGAACGGCGCCGACGACCGGGATCGGGACGATTATCAAACGGTCTACGCCCGCGAGCCGGGGGCGGTGGCCGCTCCGACGGCCGGGCTGCATTTCACGCCCGACTTGCTGGCGGCGCTCGACCGGCGCGGCATCGGGCGGGAGACGCTGACCTTGCATGTCGGCGCCGGGACCTTCCTGCCGGTCAAGGTGGACGACACCCGCGATCACAAGATGCATAGCGAGCGGGGGCATATCTCGGCGGAGGCGGCGGAGCGGATCAACCGGGTCCGCCAGGCCGGCGGCCGGGTCGTCGCCGTCGGCACGACGGCGCTCCGCCTTCTGGAAAGCGCTTCGAGCGAGGAGGGGCGGCTCAGTCCCTTCGACGGGTCGACCGATATCTTCATCACGCCCGGCTACCGTTTTCGCATGGTGGATCTGCTGATGACCAATTTCCATTTGCCGCGTTCGACCCTGTTCATGCTGGTCTCCGCCTTCGCCGGTCTCGACCGGATGCGTTCCGCCTACGCCCATGCCATTCAAACCGGCTATCGTTTCTATTCCTATGGCGATACCTCGCTGCTGACCCGTCAGGAGACCCGTCGATGAGTGCTTTCGGTTTTCGCCACCTGGGGTCGGATGGCCGGGCGCGCCTGGGCGAGGTGAGCACGGCGCACGGCGTCATTCACACGCCGGCCTTCATGCCGGTGGGCACCGTCGGCACGGTCAAGGCGATGACGCCCGAATCGGTGGCCTCCACCGGGGCCGAGATCATTCTCGGCAATACCTATCACCTGATGCTGCGTCCCACCGCCGAACGGGTCGAGCGTTTCGGGGGGCTGCATCGCTTCATGAATTGGCCGGGGCCGATCCTGACCGATTCCGGCGGTTTTCAGGTGATGAGCCTGGCCAAGCTGAGGACCATGACCGAGGAGGGGGTGACCTTCCAGTCTCACCTGGACGGCAGCCGTCACACGCTGACGCCCGAGCGGTCGATGGAAATCCAGCGGATGCTCGATTCCGACATCACCATGTCCTTCGACGAATGCACGGCCTTCCCGGCCAGCGAGGAGGTGGCCGCCACCTCCATGCGCCTGTCCATGCGTTGGGCGAAACGATCGCGGGCGGCGTTTTCCGAGCGGCCCGGCTATGGCCTGTTCGGCATCGTCCAGGGCAGCGTCTATCCCGAACTGCGCGCCGAATCGGTGGCGGCGCTGACCGATATCGGTTTTCACGGCTATGCCGTGGGCGGGCTGGCGGTGGGCGAGGGGCAGGAGGAAATGTTCCGCATCCTCGACGTCACCACGCCTCTTTTGCCGGAGGACCGGCCGCGCTATCTGATGGGGGTGGGCAAGCCGTCCGACATCGTCGGCTCGGTGATGCGCGGCATCGACATGTTCGACTGCGTGATGCCGACGCGCTCGGGGCGGACGGGCCAGGCCTTCACCCGGCGGGGGCCGGTCAATATCCGCAACGCGCGGCACCAGGAGGATCCCAGGCCGCTCGACGAGGCGTGCGGCTGCCCGGCCTGCCGGAGCTACAGCCGGGCCTATCTGCACCATCTGGCCCGGGCCGAGGAGGTTCTGGGGTTGATGCTGATGACGTGGCACAATCTGCATTATTATCAGGATCTGATGCGCGAATTGCGCGCCGCCATCGCCGAGGGCCGCCTGTCGCGGTATGCCGCCGACTTCGCCGCCTTGCAGGCCGAGGGCGATATCGCACCGCTTTGATGGGGATCGATCATGGCAGAAACCATCTATGACTCTCTGACGCAACTGGGCGGGCCGGCCAGCATCCCGGCCAGTCCCGATCAGGCGGTGCTGGAGACCGTCCGCAATCCGCATCCGGGAACGCTTTATCTGGTGCGCTTCGCCGCGCCGGAATTCACCTCGCTCTGCCCGATCACCGGCCAGCCGGATTTCGCCCATCTGGTCATCGATTACGTGCCCGACGAATTGCTGGTGGAAAGCAAGTCGCTGAAGCTGTTTCTCGCCAGTTTCCGCAATCACGGCGCCTTCCATGAGGATTGCACCGTAGGAATCGGCAAGCGTCTGGTCGACGCCCTGTCGCCGCTGTGGTTGCGCATCGGCGGCTACTGGTTCCCGCGCGGCGGCATTCCCATCGACGTCTTCTGGCAGACCGGCGAGGCGCCCGACGGCCTGTGGCTGCCCGATCAGGGCGTCGCCGCCTATCGCGGGCGCGGGTAGGGCGCCTGAGCTGGCCGAAGCCGGAGGCGAAGGGATCACAAAGAGCCTGCTCGAACATGTCATTTTAGATAACATGTTCGAGCAGGGCGGCTTATCCGAACCTGGGAGCCTGCCGATGAAGGAAGCCATTCGCGCCAAGGCCCTGGAACTGGGATTCGCCGAGGCGCGATTCGCCCCGGCCGCGCCGGTGCCGGGGGCGGCCCCGGGGTTGGCCGGCTATCTGGCGGCCGGCTGCCACGGCGAGATGGCCTGGATGGCCGAGACGGCGGAGCGCCGCGCCCAGCCGCGGGCCTTGTGGCCCGAAGCCGCAAGCGTCATCGTGCTGGGCGAGAATTACGGTCCTGGCCGCCATCCGCTGGCCGCCCTGGATCATCCCGACCGGGGCCATATCAGCGTCTATGCGCGTGGCCGCGACTATCACGATGTTTTGAAAAAGCGGTTGAAGGCCCTGGCCCGCTGGTTGGTCGAGCGTCACGGCGGAGAGGTCAAGGTCTTCTCCGATACGGCGCCGGTGATGGAAAAACCGCTGGCCGCCGTCGCCGGTCTGGGATGGCAAGGGCGCCATACCAATCTGGTGTCGCAACGGTTCGGCTCCTGGCTGTTCCTGGGCGAAGTGTTCACCACCCTGGAAATTCCCCCCGACCCGCCCGAGGGCGATCATTGCGGCCGTTGCCGGGCTTGCGAGACCTCCTGTCCGACCGGCGCCCTCGTCGAGGGCCGTATCGATCCCCGCCGCTGCGTGTCCTATCTGACCATCGAGCACAAGGGGCATATTCCCCGAGAGCTGCGCGCTTTGATGGGAAACCGCATCTACGGATGCGACGACTGTCTCGCGGTCTGTCCGTGGAACAAATTCGCCGTGCCGACCGCCCACGCCGATTATCTTCCCCGCGCCGAATTGCTGGCGCCCCGTCTCGCCGATCTGGCTTCGCTGGACGACGAGGCCTTCCGGTCGTTCTTCTCAGCCTCGCCGATCAAGCGAATCGGACGAGACCGCTTTCTGCGCAATGTCCTGATCGCCCTGGGCAACAGCACCGACCCCGCCTTTGCTCCGGTGGCGCGGCGAATGGTCGGGGACGCCTCCCCCCTGGTTCGGGGCTCGGCGATCTGGGCCTTGCGCCGCTTGCTGCCCATCGACGATTTCACGGCCTTGCGCGCTCTCCTCGCCGGCGAGGAGAGCGATGCCGCCGTCGCGCTGGAATGGGGCGAGGTCTGACGCCTGCGCGATGAGACCCCGGCTGGCCGGACGACCGCCGGCGTGATAGCATTTACCGATGACGCAACCGCTGCATCCCCCGCTCGATCGGCCGGCCCGCCGGCGCGAAATCGTCGAGACGGCGCGAAATATCGCCGCCGAACAAGGGTGGCCGGCGGTCACCGTGCGGGCCATGGCGGCGCGCATCGGATGCAGCGCTCCCGCCATCTATCAATATTTCCGCGACAAGGACGCCGTTCTGGAGGCGCTTGCCGAGGACGGTCGTGCCCTGTTGGCGGCAAATCTCGACGAGGCCGTCGCCGGGCAGTCCGGTGCCGGTAAAAAATTACGGGCGACGATTCGTGCGCTTTGGGCGTTCTCCGAGGTGAACCGGGAACTCTACGCCGTCATTTTCGGGCTTGATGGATTGGCGCCGCATCGCGGGGCGCGGGACGGTCTGGCCCCCTCGGGAATGATCCGATTGGCGGCGGAATTTTTGGATAAACGGGGAAATCCCGAAACCGCCGGCGATCTGGCCGATCGTCTGATGGCGACCGCGCACGGATTCATCTGCGTGGCGGCTGCCGATGATTTTCCCGGCGGACGCGACAAGGCTTTCGACCTGCTGATGCTAACCGTCGAAGCCCTTCTCAAGGGCGTCGTGCGTCACAACTAAGGGTCTTGCGTATTTCCATGGAAGGCGCCTTCGGCCTGCATCGGGCGCACAACCGGCACACCCGCGTTTGCGCGGGAGCCGGTTCCGTCGTTTCTCCGGGCCAAGCCCCTCATCGCCTTGGTTGAGCGATGGAAGGGCTCCGCGCGGAGGTTGTTTCAGGCCGATAACGTTGCTTCAGCCGCCAGCACCCGGGCCAACTGGCTCAGGGCTTCCTGATGGCGCTCATTGGAAATGCTCGAGAAATTACGCGCCAATTCCAGGCACATACGTTGGCGGGCCGTCAAATCGGATGCGCGACGGCTTTCCAATCCTTCGAAAAAATACCCGACTGGAATGCCGAGTACTTGAGCAATTTCGTGGAGACGCCCAGCCGAAATCCGGTTGATCCCCCGCTCATACTTGTGGGCTTGTTGATAAGTGACGCCTATCAAGTCAGCCATCTGTTGCTGGGAAAGACCGAGCATGATCCGCCGTTCTCTGATGCGAGCACCAACAAAACGATCGGTATCATTCGCTTTATTTGGCGTCTTTGCCACTTTGATTTCTTCGTTGTTCGACATGATCCATTGCTTATTGCTATGCGGTCCTAGCACTAAGGGCCATTTGTTTATGAGGAAGTGCCTGAAGGTGATTATGCGGAATTGACGTTCCAAGCAACCAATTATTTTCTGTTGCCCAATTGTTCTACAACAAATTTTAACTAAATTCAGATTAATTGGATTGGTTATTATTGACGCAACCGATGGGTTAGTATGTCGGATCGGTTGCCACTCTCTTCCTTTCACGAGAGCTAACCCGGCGTAATTGCTTGATTTGCATCCTGCCATCAGGGGATTTTGACTCTGGGGCGGGGTATCTTTAGCTGGTGTTCATCCATAGGTTATCACACGCGGGGTGAATACCAAAGCATGCTCTATACTAAAGGTATAATACGTCAGACATATATCGCCGACGTGCTTTTGGCATCCCCAGATGAATATCGGGGGATGCGAATCCTTTTGGATATGGGGGGCGCGTGGAGCGGTTCGATAACGGCTGGACCCAAGGGGCGCGCGCCAACTTAAGGCCTGTCGTCAGTTACCGCTCTTCCGGTTTTTTAGTTTTGCGATTCAATCAAAAGACGTCATGCCCGGCCTTGAGCCGGGCATCCACGCCCCCGAACAAGTCTCCGTCGTTCGCTCCCACCACGTGGATGGCCGTGTCGAGCACGGCCATGACGGTTTCTGAGGCAATCAGCACGATTGACGGCCGGCCTATTTCTTGGTTTCAGCCAGCAGTTCTTCCAACTGCTGCTGCATGGCATTGAGACGGCCCTGCAGTTCGCTGACGCTGGCCTCGTTCGAAGGGGAATTTTCCGTCGCTTCGGCGGGGTTGCCGGAAGCGTTGTAGAATGGGGCGAATATCTTGAAGGCACTTTCGAACAAGGCGGCGTTCTGTTTGTTCATTTCCTCGATGGGATTGAACGGGAACAGGCCTCCCAGCGCGCTTTCCATATATTGACGCATCTGCTGTTCGTTCCGGTGGAATGCTTGCATGCTGTATTCGAGATAACGCGGGACCAAACCACCAAGCGAGTCGCCATAAAAACCGATCAATTGCCGCAGGAACGGAATTGGCAGAAGATTTTGTCCCCCTTTGCCTTCCTCCTCGACAATGATCTGCGTCAGGACCGAGCGGGTAATGTCTTCGCCGGTCTTCGCGTCGTAAACGACGAAATCGGCGTTGTCTTTTACCATCTGACACAGGTGATCCAGCGTCACGTAACTGCTTGTCGCCGTATTGTATAGGCGGCGGTTGGCATATTTCTTGATCGTGATTGGCGTGGCGGTGCTCGTCATTGGAATGATGTTCCCTGCTGCGACCGGAGCGCACTTTAACAGATTTTTTTGGGATTATAATGCATTGCGGCGATAAATTTGTCGCGGCCCCGTTCGGAGCCCCAAAGTCCCAGCTTCTCCCGCTGGTCAAGGCCTCGGCCGGCAAGGTATAGTCGGTCCATGACAGACGCGCCGGACATTGAGCAACTCGCCCGCCGTTATTTCGACCTCTGGCAGGATCAGGCGGCGGCCATGATCAACGATCCGGCATTCGCCGAGACGGCCGGACGGAGCTATGCCCTGATGGGCAAGGCCTTGTCCGCCGTTCTTGCCGCAGCTTCGTCGGAGCGAGCGCCAGGAGAGGGGGGAGCAGAGTCCGCCGATGTCCAAGCGCCCACCGCCCCCCCAGCTTCGTCCGCGCCCCCGACTGGGGCCTCGCCCCCTGCCTCAACATCTGGCGCTGCTGGCATGGACCATGCTGAGCTCACAGCTCGTCTTGCCATCCTGGAAGAACGGGTCCTTCGGCTGGAAACCGCATTTGCGGCCGGCGGCGGAGGAAATGCGCCCCCTTCTCGGAAAACTCGACGATAAGGTTTTCCAGCGCGCCCTGATGGCCGAGGGGATCGGCCGGATCGCGGCCTTCCTCGCCGGAGTCGAAGCCTACCGCCGTCATCCCTACCGTCGCTCGTTGGCCGAGCCGCCCGTTATCTGGCAGGAGGGAACGACCCGTTTGCTCGATTACGGGGCGTCCGGGGCGGGGGGTGTCCCGGTCCTGGTGATCCCTTCGTTGATCAACCGGGCCTATGTTCTCGATCTTACGGCTCGGCGCAGTTTTTTGCGCCATCTGGCCGGTCGGGGGATGCGTCCCTTCCTGGTCGATTGGGATGCGCCCGGAGCCGGGGAAGCCGCATTCGGCCTTGAGGACTATATCGCCGGGCGCCTGGGGCGAATCCTCGATGTGGTGACGGCGAGGGCCGGGCCTCCCGTGATCGCCGGCTATTGCATGGGCGGCTTGCTGGCGCTTGGCCTTGCCTCGTTACGGCGCTCCGACGTGCGGGGATTGCTTCTCTTGGCGACTCCCTGGGACTTCCACGCGCCGTCGGCGCGGCAATCCCGGATGGTGGAGCATCTCCGGTCGGCTTTCGAGGATGCGATCCGCCTGTTCGGCGGATTACCGACGGATTTCCTGCAGGCATTGTTCGCCACCATCGAGCCTTATGGCGTCATCCGGAAATTCATCACCTTCGGCCATTTTGCCGCCGGGGAAGGAAAGGCGCGGGATTTCGTCGCTCTCGAAGATTGGCTCAATGACGGGGTGCCCCTCGTCGCGGCCGTGGCCAGGCAATGCCTGTTCGAATGGTATGGGGACAATCTTCCGGCGAAAGGCGAATGGACTCTTCTCGGCCAACCGGTCCTGCCGCAGACTTTTGACAAACCGTGTTTTTCGCTGATTCCAGAGCATGATCGCATCGTGCCGCCGGAATCGGCCCTGGCCCTGGCGGGGGCTCTGCCGAACGGACGCCATCTCCTCGTGCCCTTGGGACATATCGGAATGATGGTGGGATCGCGGGCGTTGGCGGCCGTTTTCGCGCCTGCCGTCAAATGGCTCTCTTCGATGGAATGATCCCCCGATGCGATAATTTCGCGTCAAGCCGCCAAAGTGAACCCAACCATCTTGAAGATATTCCGTCCCCCCAAATATCTCGAAATGGAGAGAGGGGACTGTTCCGTTTCGCCTATAGCGTTTTTTTCTGGTTGTTTTTTCTCTCTAAAATTTATCATGTTAGATTGTTTCCAATAACGAAGGCGCCGGTCGAAGGCGAAAAAACGAAGGGAGAGGAACATGGGGCGCATAGCTTTGGTCACCGGAGGCACTCGCGGCATCGGTCGGGCGATTTCGGTCGCCTTGAAAGACGCCGGATACCGCGTCGTCGCCAACTATTGCGGGAATGTCGAGGCCGCCGAGGAATTCACCAACGAGACGGGCATTCCGGCCTATCGTTTCGACGTATCCAGTTTTCCCGAATGCGACGCCGCCGTGCAAAAGATCGTCGCGGAGATCGGCCCCATCGAGATCCTGATCAACAACGCGGGTATCACGCGGGATTCGACCATCCACCGGATGGCCTACCAGCAATGGGAGGACGTCATCCACACCAATTTGACCTCATGCTTCAACATGACGCGGTCCGTCATCGAATCGATGCGTGACCGGGGGTTCGGGCGAATCATCAATATCGGGTCGGTGAACGGTCAGGCCGGTCAGTACGGACAGGTGAACTATGCCGCCGCCAAGTCCGGAATTCATGGATTTACCAAGGCGCTGGCCCAGGAGGGGGCCGCCAAGGGCATCACGGTGAACGCCATCGCGCCGGGCTATGTGGACACCGAAATGGTTCGTTCGGTGCCGCATGCGGTGTTGGAAAAGATCATTGCGCGGATTCCCGCCGGCCGGTTGGGGCATGCCGAGGATATCGCCCGGGGTGTGGTTTTCCTGGTCGCCGACGAGGCCGACTTCATCACCGGCGCGACGCTGTCGATCAACGGCGGGCAGCATATGTACTGATTTCGCTCTCGGGCTTCCTCCGCTTAAGCTTCGGGGCTCTCATCGCGTCACCGCGGCGAGAGCTTTTTCGAAAGAGCAACTCGCGGGCGATCACCCGATTATCCCGCCCGAAAGCCCCCTTCCGGATTGCCGGATGGGGGCTTTTTTTGCAAGATGGCCCGTCAATGATCGGCGAGGGTGCGAGGAATGCAGGCCAAGGCGACGCGGTTGGGGATCGGGGCGTTGCTTTTGTGGTCGACCTTGGCGCTGCTCAGCACGTTGACCGGGACGGTTCCGCCGTTCCAACTGGTCGGCATGGCCTTCGCGCTCGCCACCTTGGTGGCCGTGGTCAAATGGTGCTGGAGCCGGCAATCGCCCCTGACCCGCCTGAGGCAGCCATTGGGCGCCTGGATGCTGGGGGTCGCCGGTCTGTTCGGCTATCACTTCTTCTATTTCCTCGCCCTGCGTCTGGCCCCGCCGGTCGAAGCCAACCTTTTGAATTATCTCTGGCCGCTTTTGATCGTCGTGTTTTCCGCCCTGTTGCCCGGTCAACGGTTGCGGGCGCATCACCTCGCGGGAGCCGTCGCCGGATTGGCCGGAGCGGCTTTGCTGATCGCCAAGGATGGGGGGGCCGCCTTCGCCGGGCGTTATGCCGTGGGATATGGCTCCGCCCTCGCCTGCGCCGTCATCTGGGCCGCCTATTCCGTCGCCAATCGTCGTTACAAGGCGGTGCCCAGCGATGCCGTCGGCGGGTTTTGCGGCGCCACGGCCTTGCTTGCCCTGTTCTGTCACCTCGCCTTCGAGGAAACGGTGATGCCGGTGGGAGGGCAATGGCTGGCCATCCTGGCGCTCGGCCTGGGGCCGGTGGGGGCCGCTTTCTTTCTGTGGGATCATGCTTGCAAGCATGGAGACCTCAGCGCCTTGGGAAATCTCGCCTACGGCGTGCCGTTGCTGTCCAACGGCCTGCTGATCGCCGCCGGCCGTGGCACCTTGACCTGGCAGGTGGCGGTGGCGGTGCTGCTGATCGTCGGCGGTGCCATTCTTGGCACGGGAACCGTATCCCGGATGGGTCACGCGGTGAGGGAGCGCTGAAGGTCCGGGGATTATTGCCCGGGCGGTGCCTCCTCATCGATCATGACGACCCGGCATGGCTGGGCGGTGTTCCGCCGGCAACGCTCCGTCGCCTGATTGGTGGCGGCTTGTGTATCTTTGACGCCGGCCCGCCAGCCGAAATGCCCGTCGGCCGACAAGGCAAAGGCTTTGTGTCCATGGGCGTCGAGAAAATCGAGGAAGGCGATTCGGCCCCGTTCGCCCAGTCCATCGGGATAGCGGGCGTCGGCCGTCCATTCGTCGGGCAGTGGTTGCCCGAGCAGTTTCAGCTGTTGTTTTTCCAGGAATGTGTCGACATATGCCGTCCAGATCGGCGCGCCGGCCCTTGAAAACAGGGTATGCCCGTCGGCTTCGAAAGGTGGCGCGGCGATGAACTCCGCCCGGCCGCCGGCTTCCGTGAAGGCCTGATAAAACCGCCGGGCCAGGGTGGGGCCGAAATAATGGTCGTTCTCGGAATAGACCCACAGCGTGGGAATGCGGGCCGTCTCGCCGAAGGTGCCGAAGGCCCCGACGAGGGCGGAATCATTGCAGACTTCGTCCGGACGGACGGAGCCGCGGCCGCCGGCAAAATTGATGGCCGCCACCAGACCGGGGGGTGGATCGGCGGCGAGGGCGACCGTGGTGAAACCGCCGGTCGACCGTCCGACGCTGATGATTTTCGTGCCGTCCACGTAAGGCTTCTCCGTCATCAGCCGGATGACCTCGCGCGCGTCTTCGGCGGCGGCGCGGCCCGCCGGTTCATAGACCGCCGAGGAACAGGACACTCCGCTGCCCTCCGCGTAACTGCCGCCGGAGGCACCGAAAGCGCGGCGGGTGAAGGTGACGGCCGTCCAGCCGCGTCTGGCGAATTCGCGAGCCTGTCCGCGCATGCCGCTCGGGAAGACATTTTTCCGCTCGGCGCTATCGCGGGGCGTTCCATGGTTGATGATGGCCAGAGGGTGGCGCCGCTCGTCATTGGGACGCACCACGAGCGCGTCGAGTGTGACCGTTTCCGACCCGAAGAGGTCTTGGAAGGTGGCGTGAAGCGTCAGCGGCTCCTCGATCAGTTCGCTGGCCGCGGCGGGGGGCGCGCCCAGGAACAGGGCCAGCAGCAGAATGCAGGGGCTTTTCATTCGGGGTTTCCTTTTATCCTTCGGGAAGTCCGATGGCCGCGATCAGCCTGGCCTTGAACTTTTCCCAACCCGCGAGAGGTTTTTCTTCCGGTTCGAGAGCGATGCCAACCGAAAGGATCCGGCCCTCCTGCATGTCGCGAACGATCAGATCGATCGGTCCGAGATGCAGACGGTCACCGATCTCCAAATCGGAGTGGTATTCCCGGCGGAATATCTCGCCGATGGTCCCCGTCTCTTCCTCTTCGCCGATTGGCAGGCCGTAGCTTTCGCGGAGCGCCTTCAGGGTCGCATCGGGTCCGATGGCGAAATCTCCGTAGAGACTGGCCTCGGTCGCACCTTCGTCCTTCATCTTGCCGAACAGCTTGTCGAGCAGCGGCAGTTGCGAAGGCGTTGCCAGCAGATAGATCCGGTCACCGGCCTGCAGCCTTCTGGGCGAGTATTGAACGGTTCCCTCCCGATGCAGCAGGAGGGGCCTGGCCCAGCGGGGCAACGGCCGTCCGTGGGCGATCGCGCTTTCCGGGTGCAATTGGTACGTCACCATTTCGCGGTCGGCCAGGCCGGGCAGATCGACCTCGACGCGTTCGACCAGGCCGGTCTTTTCCGGCACGATCAGTCCGAGCCAGCGGGCCAGGGGGCGGACCGTCCAGCCCTGGACGGCAAGCGAGACGAGCACGACGAGGAACGAAATTTCGAAGATGACGTCGCTGCCCGGCACGCCCCCCAGAACGGGAACCAGGGCGAGAAGCAGGGAAACCGCGCCCCGCAAGCCGACCCAGGCGATGAAAAAACGTTCCCGGGTACCGAACCGGAACGGAGCCAGGCAGCAAAAGACGGCGATCGGCCGAGCGAGAAAAATCAAAGCGGCGGCCAGAAGCGCGCTTGGCAGGGCAATGGCGGGAAATTGGCTGGGTCGGGCCAACAGCCCCAAAGTGACGAACATGCCGATTTGCGCGAGCCAGGTGATTCCGTCCTGGAAGCGGCGCAGGCTGCCGGCCGATTGCAGCCGCGCATTGCCGGCGACCAGACCGGCCAGATAGGCTGCCAGAAAGCCGCTGCCGCCGAGGAGGTTGGTCATGGCGTAAACGGCGATCGCCAGGCCCATGACGACGACGGGATAAAGACCTGCTTCCAGCTTGACGCGATTGACGACGAGAACCATCGCCATGCCGCCGATCAGGCCGAACAGGACGCCGCCGCCCATTTGCCGGGCCAGGTCGACGGCGACGGCGGCGAGCCCTTGTCCATGTTGCCCGGCAACCACGCCGACCAGGGTCAACGCCAGGCAGGCCGCGACGGGGTCGTTGGTTCCCGATTCCACCTCAAGCGTGGAGCGCACGCGGTCGCGGATGGTGATGCCGCCTACGCGCAGCAGGAAAAACAGCGCCGCCGCGTCGGTCGAACTCAACGACGTGGACAGCAGCAGCGACACGGGCCAGTCGAAACCCAAGAGGAAATGGGCCGGCAGAGCGAGCAGCCCGGCGGTCAGGACGACGCCCAGCGTGGCCAGGGTAATGGCCGGGGCCGCCGCCTGGCGATAGCTTTTCAGGCTGGTGTGGAACCCGCTGTCGAACAGAATGACCGCCAGGGCGGCGCTGGCGATCAGAAAGGCGCTTGGCCGATCGGTGAGCACGATGCCGCCCAGCCCGTCGCGGCCGGCCAGCAGGCCGATACAAAGGAACAGCAATAAAAGAGGCGCCCCGGCGCGGAAGGCCACCACGCTGGTGAAGACGCTGGCCAGGGTCAGCCCCGCGCAGACCAGGATGATCAGATCGATTTCAGCCATCCACCACCCGCCTGATCCATTCGCCGGGAATCTTGCCGGTTGCGGGGCGATTCCGTCAACCGGGTGGTTGCCATCCGGGCGGCGCCATTTCGAAGCCGCGGAACTGGAAGGCGGGAGACACCGTGCAGCCGAGCAGACTCCATGCCCCGGCGGGGCGCGCCGATTGCCACGCGCCGGCGATAACGACGGCTTGCGGTCGTTGTCCCAAGGCCAGTGCATTGCCAAGCCGAACGGTGACGGAAGCTTCGTCGGGCAGCGCTATCGACAGGTCCAGGGGGCCGCCGGCATACCAGTGCCAGATTTCCACCGCATCGATCCGGTGCCAGGCCGATTCCTCTCCGGCCGCCAGCAGATAATAAATGCTTGTGCAGGCGCCCCGTCCGCCGTCCGAAGGCTCATCCCGGTAGATCTCGCGATAGTGCCCACCTTCGGGATGGATCCGGAGTTCCAGCAGGGCGATGACTTCGGCGGCGGTGAGGCCGTCAATCGCCATGGCGTTACCCATTGGGTTTGGTCTCCGCGACGGAGGGCCGGCTTTCCTGGGCGGCGTACCACGTTGCCAAGGAGGGATGGCCCTGCCGCCAATCGAGGTCCGGCAGACGGAAATCGAGATAGCCCAGCGCGCAGACCAGGGCGATTTCACCGATGGAAAAGAATCCACTGAAACTGCCGGTTTCATTCTCGAAAGCATCGACGGCCCGGGTGATCGCGTTTCTCTGCCGATCGAGCCAGGCCGTCCAGCGATATTCGGCCGGTCGCGCGGTCGTCTCCACGCGGCAGACGAGGGCCGCATCCATGATCCCATCCGCCAGGGCCTGTCGTCTGAGTGCCGTCCATCGGGCCTCGCCGGCGGGAGGAAACAGCTTGGCGCCACCGTGCAGGCTATCGAGATATTCGCAGATGACCGGCGAGTCATAGAGATGCCCGCCTTCGTCGGTTATGAGAGCCGGCACCTTGCACAGCGGATTGTCGTGTGGAAGATCCGTATCGGCGGCCCAGGCATCGGTCGGAATCCGTTCGATCGCACCGCCAAGACCGATTTCCTGGGCGACGACGAGCACTTTGCGGGCAAAAGGAGAGGCGGGGCTATATCGGAGTTTCATGGGATCTCACTGATGGCTGTCGATCAGAAGGCATCCTTGCGGCGGCGTATTTCGGCGAAGACCCGAATGGGATCCTCGCCGGGAAGGCCGACGCCTTTTTTCACGCTTTCGATATCGGCGCGCAAAAAGGGATTGGTCGCGCGTTCGATGGCCAGCGGCGAGGGAACCGTCGGCAGATCGCGGCTCCGCTTGGCGTCGATATCGTCGATCCGGGTCAGCAGGGCCTTGTTGTCCCGTTCGAGCAGGCGGGCGAAGCGGGCGTTGGATTGGGTATATTCGTGCGCGCAGTAGACCATGGTGTCGTCCGGCAGGCCGCGCAGTTTCAGCAGGGACGACCACATCTGTTCTGCCGTTCCCTCGAACAGGCGTCCGCATCCCAGGGCGAACAGGGTATCGCCGCAGAACAGAGCATGGCTTTCGGGGAACCAGAAAGCGATATGTCCCGACGTGTGGCCCGGCACCGCCATCACCACCGCGGCGGCTTCCCCCAACAGAAAGGAATCGCCGTCGGCCACCTGGGCGTCGATTCCCGGAATCCGCTGGGAATCGTTTCTCGCGCCGACGATCCGGGCCCCGTAGCGTTGCTTGAGCGCCAGATTGCCGCCGGTGTGGTCCCCGTGATGATGGGTATTGAGAATATGAGTGAGCGTCCAGCCTTTCTGGGCCAGGCGCTCCTCGACCGGTTCTGCCACCGCCGGGTCGACCGCGGCCGTGGCCAGACTCGCCGGATCGTGCAGCAGATAGACGTAATTGTCGGTGAGTACGGGTATTTGTTCGATCTGCAATCTGGACATGGGTCGCATCCCTGCAAATGGCCCGTCGGCGCCGATGCCGTCGGACCAAACCATAGCGCCTGGCGGCCGGTGGAGCCACGTTGATTTCACTTGCCGTCGCGAAGCGGGCGTTTCATTGATGGGGGTATGTGGAGCGACGTGATCGACCTTCGCGATTTTTACGATTCGAGCCTGGGGCAGACCGCCAGGAGAATGATTCGTAGACAAATCCGCGCCATCTGGCCCGATTCCCATGACATGCGGGTCCTGGGGCTGGGTTTTGCCACGCCCTACTTGCGCCCGTTCCGCGACGAGACGGAACGGGTCGTCGCGGTGATGCCCTCGTCGCAAGGCGTGCTGCCCTGGCCGCCGGAGGGGCCGGGTCTCGTCTGTCTGGCCGACGAAGCCGAACTGCCGCTGGCCGATCGCTCCATAGATCGTGTTCTCCTCGTGCATGCCCTTGAATCCACCGAGCAGGTGCGGGGCACCTTACGCGAGATATGGAGGGTGTTGACCGACAGCGGACGCCTGCTGGTGATTACGCCCAACAGACGTGGCATCTGGGCTCGCCTGGACAATACCCCTTTCGGACAGGGACGCCCTTACACGCCGTCGCAACTTTCCAAGCTTTTGCGCGAAAACATGTACACGCCCTTGCAGACCGCCTCGGCGCTTTTCATGCCGCCGTTCCATTCCCGCTTCATCCTGCGCTCGGCGCCGGCCTGGGAACAGGTGGGAGAGCGATGGTTCCCGACCTTCGCCGGAGTTCTGATGGTCGAAGCCGCCAAACAGATCTATGCCGGCAGCACTCTTCGCGAACAGGCGCGCAAGAAACGCAGCTATCTGCCGATGCCGCAGGGCTTCCGCAAGATCGGGCCTGTTTGAGGCGATGCCGCAGAGAGTCAAGGGTGTTAGACATTCATGCCGCCCATGCTCCCCGTTGCCTCTGGCTCCCCAATGGCTTGAAAGACAACCGGAATTTTGAACCACCAAGGCACCAAGACACCAAGGCGGTGGAGTGTGCCACGGGCATTTTCCCGTCCTATGGTCGGCTGTCGGCCGGGTGATACGTAAGGCACCTTGGTGTCTTGGTGCCTTGGTGGTTAATCAAAAGCGGGACCACACAGGAGCCATCAGGAGGAAGACGCGCATCTGGCCAATTGCCAATACGATCTAGCGTCTTTTCAAAAGGAAAACCGCCTGTTCGCCCAGCAGATTGGCCAGGCGGCCGCCGGCATCGAATCTGATGGTGCCTTTTGAGTCGAGGGAAATAGCCCGCTCGATGACGATTCCCAATTCATCGCAAAGCGCCATGAAATCGCGGATGGTGCACAGATGGATGTTGGGGGTGTCGTACCACTGATAGGTCAGGGTTTCGGTCATCGGCATCCGGCCGTGGCGGAGCAGCGAAAGGCGGACCCGCCAATGCCCGAAATTGGGGAAGGAGACGATGGCCCGGCGGCCGATGCGGAGCATATGTTCGAGCACGCCTTTGGGTTCGCGCGTCGCCTGCAGCGTCTGGCTCAGGATGACGTAGTCGAAGGCGCCAGAGGGATAGTCCTTGAGATCGGTATCGGCGTCGCCCTGGATGACCGACAGGCCATGGGCGACGGCGGCGCGCACGCCGGCCATCGACAGTTCCATGCCTCGTCCGTCGACCTGCTTGAAGCGGTGCAGATAGTCGAGCAGGATTCCTTCTCCGCAGCCAAGGTCGAGAACCCGGGAATTGGGCTCAACCATATCGGCGACCAATTGCAGGTCGACGCGGATGCTGGCGGCGCTCATGCCATTGGCGGATCCGTTAACCATGGCCGTTACCATCCCGCCCGGGGCAGGCCGCGGTGCTCCGCGGCCCCTTCGAGGAAACCATAAAGTGTGGCATGAAATTCCGGTTCGTCGAGAAGGAAGGCGTCATGGCCTTTGTCCGATTCGACTTCGACGAAACTCACATTGGCCGCGACAGCATTGAGCGCATGGACCACCGCGCGGCTCTCTCGCGTCGGAAACAGCCAGTCGCTGGTGAAGGAGATGACGCAGAAGCGGACCTTGGTGCCGCGGAAGGCATTGGCCAGGACGCCGCCATGGTCGGCCGCCAGGTCGAAATAGTCCATGGCGCGGGTGATATAGAGATAGGAGTTGGCGTCGAAACGGTCGACGAAACTGCTGCCTTGATGGCGCAGATAGCTTTCCACCTGAAAATCGGCATTGAAGCCGTAGGTAAGCTTGCGGCCCTGCAAATTGCGCCCGAACTTGCGATGCAGGGCGGCTTCCGACAGATAGGTGATATGGGCGGCCATGCGGGCCACGGCGAGACCGTTTTGCGGCCGTTTGCCATGAAGCAGGTAATCGCCCTGGCACCAGTCGGGATCGGCGATGACGGCCTGCCGGCCGACCTCGCCGAAGGCTATGTTTTGCGCGGAATGCCTGGCCGCCGAGGCGATGGGAATGGCCGTGAACACCCGGTGCGGGTAGCGGACCGCCCATTCCAGAACCTGCATGCCGCCCATCGAGCCGCCGATAACCGAGAACAATTGGTCGATGCCCAGATGATCGACCAGACGCACCTGGGCGCGAACCATGTCGGCGATGGTGATTCCGGGAAAGGTGACGCCCCAGGGCTTTCCCGTCGCGGGATTGATGTCGGCCGGTCCGGTCGTGCCCATGCAGCCGCCCAGGACATTGCTGCAGATCAGAAAATAGCGGTCGGTGTCCAGAATGCGTCCCGGCCCCACCAGTTCCTGCCACCAGCCGGGCTTGCCGGTGATCGGATGGATGTCGGCGACGTAATGATCGCCGGTGAGCGCGTGGCAGATCAGGATGGCATTGGATTTATCGGCGTTGAGGCGGCCGTAGGTCTGATAGGCGATGGTCACCGGCGCCAGATCCTCGCCGCAGTCCAAATGCAGCGGCGCGTCCGGTCCCAGGACCAGTTGATGGCCGGGGAGCACGGCGCCCGAGACGCTGTGGCTCTGGCTGGTGCTCATCGCGTGCCTCTCCAAAAAGGAAAGAGATTGCTAGGAGGAGCTTGGTCGCCTGTCAACGGTTTCTTTGATCGAGGAACCGGATAAGGTTCGATCTTATGCGGGCTGCGCGGGGATCGCCGTTTCCGTCCATAGTCTCCGATCGGGGGCGATCGGCCGGAATGCATGGCGCTGGGCCAGCTTCTCCTGCCACCACGCCTGGTAATCCTTGACGGTCTGGATCTCCTCGCGCTCGTAGTCTTGCCGACAGCCCAACTCGTGATAGGCGTCGAGATTGGTCAGGTCGGGGCGTGGCAGCGTACCCGCCTGCAAGTCGGACCACATGCCCTTGTACAGCTTTTCCAATTCGCCGACGAGAAGGGGGGTGTCGAACAACACGCAGGAATCCCGTCCGGCGAGAAGCCGTTCCCGATAGCCCTGCAGCGTCGCCTTGTTTCTGCCGAGCGCGACGGCGCGGTCGACATATTCCTCGGGGGAGACGCAGATCAATTCGGGCATTCCGGCGGCATTGAGCAGGCTGCCGCAGACCCGCGAGGCGAAGGAACGTCCGCTCAGGGTCAGCATAGGAACGCCCATCCACAAGGCGTCCGAAGCCGTCGTATGGGCACCATAGGGCGAGGTGTCGAGGAACAGGTCGGCCAGCGGATAACGGGCCAGATGATCGGCGTTCGCCTTCTTTTCGGCGAAGATCAACCGCTCGGGGGCGATACCGCGCTGGCTGGCGAAGGCGCGCAGATTTCCACGGGCGGTCTCGGTGCTGTCGAGCAGCCAGAGAACGCTTCCCGGAACCCTGTCCAGGATCGTCAGCCAGCGTTCGAAGGTGAACCGCGTGATCTTGTGCGTGCCATTGAAGCTGCAATAGACCATCGCATCCTCGGGAAGATGGGCTTCCTGGCGCGACGGCGTATTGGGGGAGACGAGGCGCTTGCGGTCGTTAGGCTGGTAGCAGGGCAGGCGGACCACTTTTTCGGAATAGTAGATTTCGTTCTCCGGCGGAACGATCCAATCGTCGGCGATGATGTAGTGGTGATAGGGGCTCGCCATGCTGCCGGGAAAGCCCAGCCAATTGACGATGATCGGCGCCGGACGCAGGGACAGAAGCTTGGTGCGGCCGTCCCTGGTGTACCCGTTGACGTCGACCAGGATCTGGATTCCGTCGTCGGCGATCCGGCGGGCGGCGGTGGCATCATCCAGATGGCTGATCGGAATCCAGTGGTCGACAGAGGATTTAATGCGTTCCTGCATGGGCTGCTCAGCCTGCGGTCCGCAATAATAGGCATAGACTTCGACCGCCTGCCGGTCGTGCAATCCGAAAACCTCGGCCATCAGATAGCCGATGGCATGTTCGCGCAAATCCGAAGACAAATAGCCGATGCGCAGGGGTTCCGACGGACGGCGTTCCCTTGCCGCCCAATGGGATCCGACGACCCCGGCCGCGGGGATGCCCACGTCGCGCCGGTTATAGTTCCAGTTGGTGGCCAACTGCATTATCGGATCATCGGTATAGACCGAGATGGAAAGCGGCGAGATGCCCGCCATCAGCGTTTCCCGGTCCACCCGGTCCCAGGGCGAGACGATCGGCCATTTGCACTGGCGTTGGCGCAATGCGATGTAATGTTGAATGGCTTCCGGCTGCTCCCGGTCGATCTCGATGCTTTGGCGAAGCATGATTTCCGCCGGATCGTCCTGGTTGCCGCCTTCGAGAACCCGCGCCATCTGATTGAGCGCGATGGTCTTGTGGGCAATGGCGCCGCCATTGATCGCGGACAGTTTGTCCACGGCCGCGGACCACTGACGGACCGCCTTGTCGGCTGCCCCTTGCCGTTCGTAAACCCGGCCGAGATTGATATGGGAGGGTATGAATTCAGGATTATGCGCGACCGAGCGTTCAAGCTTGTCGGCCGCTCCCGCCAGATCGTTCGTGTCCATGAGGGCCACGCCGAAATTGAAGAGGACCGCGTAAAGAAGCGGATCATCCTGATTGTGCTTAAGCCAGGTTTCGTAAAGCGAGACGGCGCCGGCCAAGCCATCCGTGGCTTTCAGTACTTCCACCGTCCGGGCTAACTCGACGACGCTGAGATTGCGCTTTTCCGCGCGTTTCAGCATGGACGCCAGGATCTCACTCCCCATGATTTTCTCTCAAGTGCAAGATTATGATGCGGCGGCCTGCACAGCGGCAAGCTGAACAGCGCTCATACTATTTAATTGGGTGGTTGTAAACGCGTCGATCTGCGTGACATTCAAGGCGTCAAGCTGGGTTACCGTCAACTCGCTGATGATCGTCGTGGTCAATCCGCTGATCTGGGTCGTGGTCAATCCGCTCATCTGACCGGGCGTCAGTATCGATACCTCTTCCTCGGTCAGCGCGGCGAGCTGGGTTACCGTCAATCCGCCGACCTGGATGGCGTTCCCCAGGGCATCCACCGTCATTCCGCCGATCTGGGTCGAGGTCAGGGCGGCGAATTGCGTCGTCGTCAGGGCCTGTATTTCCGCGGTGGTGAGGTTGCTGATCTGGGTCAGCGTCAACGCGGCGATCTGGGTCGTGCTCAACGCCTCGATCTGGCTCGCGCTCAAAGCGCGGAGCTGGGTGCGAACCAGCTCGCCAAGCTGGGTCACGGTCAGTTCCTGAATTTCCGTATTGGTCAGATAGCCGATTTCGGTCACGGTCAGGCCGCCCAACTGTGTCGCCGTCAGGCCGCTGATCTGGGTCAGCGTCATCGATTCGATTTCCGTCTCGGTGAGACCCGCGATCGCCGTCGCCGACAAGGCGCCCATCTGGGTAGAGGTCAGCGCGGAGAACTGGGTGGCGGTCAGGCTGGCGATCTGGACCGACGTCAATCCGCTGATTCCTGTCGCGGACAGAGCGCCGATCTCGGTGGTGGTGAGGCTGGCGATCTCGGTGCTGGTCAAAGCCGCAATTCCCGTCGCCGAGAGACCGCTGAACTGGGTAACGGTGAGGGCGGCGATTTCGGTGGCCGTAAGGCTGCTGATCTCGGTGGAGGTCAGGGCGCCGATCTGCGTGGCCGTCAAGCCGGCGATCTGCGTCAGATTGAGGGTCGTGATCTGATCCGTGGTCAGGCCGGAAATTCCGTCGGACGACAAGGCTCCGATCTGTGTCGACGTCATGCTGTTGATCTGGGTCGTCGTCAGAGCGCCGACCTCGGTGCTGGTCAGGGCGCTGAGCTGCGTGGTGGTGAGCGCTGCCAGATCGGTGGTGCTGAGATTGGCGATCTGCGTGGTCGTCAGCGCGCGAATCTCGGTGTAGGTCAACCCGGCGATCTGGGTGGTGGTGAGGGCGGCGAGTTCGGTGATGGTCAGCCCGGCGACCGCCGTGGTCGACAGGGCGCCGATCTGTGTCGACGTCAGTCCCTTGAGCTGAGTGGTGGTGAGCGTGGCGATCTGCGTATCGGCCAAACCGGCGAGCGCCGTGGTCGATAGCGAGCCGATCTGCGTCCAGGTCAACGCTCCCAACTGCGTCGAGGTCAGTTCGGAAAGCTCGGTCGAACTCAACGCCTTCACCTGGGTGGTGGTCAGCTTGGACATTTCGGTGGTGGTCAGCCCACTGATCGCCGAGGAACTCAATGCGGCGATCTCGGAGGTCGTCAGCCCGCTCAGCTGATCGGTGGTCAGATTGGTCATCTGGGTGGCGGTCAAGCCGCTGACGCCATCCGTGGACAGTGCCGCGATTTGGGTCGAGCGCAGAACGGAGATCTGAGAGGTGGTCAGTGCCGCGACTTGGGTGCCGGCCAGCCCGGCCAGCCCGGTGTTGGAGATGGCGCCGATCTGCGTCGATGTCAGGCTGGCGATCTGAGTGGCGCTGAGGCCGCTGATGCCGCTCGTCGACAAGGCCGCCATTTGCTGGGTGGTGAGGCCGGCGAGCTGGGTGGTCGAGAGCGCCGCCACTTCCGTGGCGGTCAGTCCGCCGATACCCGTGGTGGAGAGCGCCGCCAGCTCGGTAGAGGTCAGGCTGGCGATTTGAGTGGCGGTCAGTCCGCTGACGCCGGTGGAGGACAGTGCCGCGATCTGCGTCGCCGCCAGGGAGGCGATCTGCGTAGAGGTCAGAGCGCCGACTTGCGTGGCGACCAGTTCGCCGATCTGGGTGGTGTTGAATCCGGCCAGCTCGGTGCTGGTCATGTCTTTGATCTGCGTGACCGTCAGGGCGCCCATCTGCGTGGCGGTCAGGGCGTGCATCTGGATGGTCGAGAGGGCCGCCAGTTGGGTATCGGTCAGCGCCGCGATGCCCGTGGTGGACAGCGCCGCCATCTGGGTCGACTTCAGAATGCCGAGTTGGGTGGTGGAAAGCACCGCCACCTGCGTATCGCGTAGAGCGGCCATTTCGGTGGCGGTGAAAGCCGACAACTGGGTGGTGGTCAGGCCACTGATTTCGGTGGTCGACAGCGATTGGATCTGTGTCGCCGTCAGTCCGGCGATTTGGGTGGTGGTCAGGCCGCTGATGGTCGTGGCCGATAGCGCCGCAAGCTGATCGGTACTCAGGGCACCCAGTTCCGTCGCCGTCAGAGCCGCGATTTGCGTCGATGTCAGACTGGCGATCTGTGTGGCGGTCAGGCCGCTGACGCCGGTGGTCGACAGGGCGGCGATCTGCGTGTTCGCCAGGGCGGCGATCTGTGTGGTGGTCAAGGCCGCCACCTGCGTGTCGGTCAGGCCGCTGATTTCCGTGGTCGTCAGCGACCCTATTTCGGTGGCGTTCAGGCTGTGGATCTGGGCGACGGAGAGGGCGCCGACCTGCCTGGTGGTCAGAGCGTGCAGCTGGGTATCCGTCAAGGCCTGGAGCTGGGTCGTCGTCAGGCCGCTGATGCCGGTGGTCGAGATGGCGGCCATCTGGGTCGCCGACAGAGTGTCGATCTGGGTGGTGGTGAGCGCCGCCACCTGCGTATCGGTCAGGGCGCCGATTTCCGTGGTGGTGAGCGCCGATATTTCGGTGGTGGTCAAGCCGGCCAACTGGGTGGAGGTCAGGGCGGCGATCTGGGTGGCGGTCAAGGTCTTGACCTGGGTGGTGGTCAGCGAGACGAGCTGAGTGGTGCTCATGCTGCTGATCTGATCGGAACTCAGCGCGTTGAGTTCCGTCTGCGTCAGGGCGCGGAGCTGGGTGGAGGTCAGCGTGGCCAGTTGATTGGCGCTGATGCCGCTGATGGCGGTGGTGGACAGCGCGGCGACCTGCGTTGCCGTCAGGGCGGCGAGTTGCGTCGTGGACAGCGCGGCGAGTTGCGTGTCGACCAGCCCGCTGATGCCGGTGGTGGTGAGCGCCGAAATCTCGGTGGTGGTCAGGGCGGCGAGCTGATTGACGGAAAGAGTGCCGACCTGGGTTGCCGTCAGCCCCTTTATCTGGGTCGAGGTGAGCGCCGTGATTTCGGCTGTCGTCAGGCCTCCGATGGCCGTTACCGACAGGGCGCCGACCTGCGTCGAGGTCAGGGTGGCGAACTGGGTGGCGGTGAATGCCGCGATCTGGGTATCGACCAGTCCATTGAGTTCGGTGGTCGTCAGCGACTGGATCTGGGTTATCGTCAATCCGCCCAGCTCGGTGGTGGTCAGGGCGCTGAGTTCCGTTGCCGTCAATCCCTGGATCTGGGTGGTCGTCAGCAGTCCGATCTGCGTCGAGGTCAGCGATGCCAGTTGTGTGGCGGTAAGAGCCGCCATCTGCGTGGCGGTGATCGCATTGAGTTGCGTCGTGGTCAGCGCCTGCAACTGTGTCGTGCTGAGTCCGCTGATGCCGGTGGTCGACAGGGCCGACATCTGATCGACCGTCAAGACCGCAAGCTGGGCGGGTGTCAGCGCTTCGACCTGGGTTGCGGTCAGGCCGCTGAGTTCGGTGGTGGTCAGGACGCCGATCTGTGTCGTGGTCAGACTGGCGAGTTGGGTGGTGGTGAAGGCGCCGACTTCGGTCGCCGTCAATGCCCCCAACTGCGTGGTGGTCAGTTTGGCGATCTGCGTGGCGCTCAAGCCATCGATGCCGGTGGTGGACAGCGCCGCCATCTGCGTGGCGGTCAGGGCTCCAAGCTGCGCATCCGACAGTTCCGAGACCTGCGTATCCGTCAATGCCGCGATCTCGGTGGTGGTGAGCGCGGCGATCTCGGTGGTGGTGAGCGCGGCCAGTTCCGTCGAGGTCAAAGCGGCAATCTGGGTGGTGGTGAGTTGTCTGACCTGAGTGGTGGTGAGCGAAGCCAGTTGGGTCGAGCTCAACTTTCCAAGCTGGTCCGAACTCAAAGCTGCCAGTTCCGTCCCGCTCAAGGCGCGGAGCTGCGTCGTCGTCAGATTGGCGAGTTGCGTCTGGTTGAGGCCGCTGATGCCGGCGGTGGACAGCGCGGCGATCTGCGTCGTCGCCATCGCGGCGATCTGCGTGGTGGTGAGCGCGGCCACCTGGGTGTCGACCAGTCCGCCGATACCGGTCGAGGTCATGGCGGAAATTTCGGTGGTGGTCAGGGCGGCGATCTGGGCGGTGGTCAGGGTGCCGACCTGGGTCGCCGTCAGGCCTTTCATCTGGGTGGTGGACAGCTCGGCGACTTCGGTGGCGCTCAAGCCGCCGATAGCCGTGGTGGACAGGGCGCCGATCTGCGTCGAAGAGAATGCCGCCAACTGGGTGGCGGAGAACACGGCGATCTGGGTGTCGTCGAGGCCGGCCAGTTCGGTGGTGGTGAGCGACTGGATTTGGGTAACCGTCAAACCTCCGATTTCGGTGGAGGTGAGAGCCGCCAATTCAGAGGTCGTCAGGCTTTGAATCTGCGTTGTGGTCAGAAGTCCGATCTGCGTTGCCGTCAGCGAGGCGAGCTGGGTGTTGGACAGCGCCGAGATCTGCGTCGTGGTGAGAGCGTTGAGCTGTGTCGTGGTCAGCGCCCGCAATTGCGTCGTGCTGAGGCCGTTGATGGCGGTGGTCGACAAGGCCGCCACCTGATCGGCCGAGAAGGCGGCCATCTGGGTCGCGGTCAGGGCTTCGATCTGTGTTTCGGCAAGACCGGCAAGTTCGGCGGTGGTGAGAACCTTGATCTGCGTCGTGGTGAGCGCGGCGACCTGGGTGGTGGTCAACGAGCCAAGATCGGTGGCGGTCAGCGCCGCCAGTTGGGTCGTGCTCAGCGCCGCCAGTTGGGTCGTGCTCAGGCCGTTGACGCCAGTGGTTGACAGCGCCGCGACCTGCGTCGTCGCCAGAACGGCGAGCTGCGTGGTCGACAGCGCCGCGATCTGCGTGTCGGTCAGAGCCCCGATTTCCGTCGCCGTCAGCGCCGCGATCTCGGTGGTCGTCAGTCCGGCGATTTGAGTCGAGCTTAAGGTGGCGATCTGCGTGGTCGACAGCGAGGCAACCTGGGTGGTTGTCAAAGAGGTCAGTTCGGTCGTCGTCAGGCTGCCCAACTGGTCCGAATCCAGGCTGTTGAGTTCGGTCGCCGTCAGGGCGCGAAGCTGGGTCGTGCTGAGGGATTGGAGTTGGGTGGTGCTGAGCCCCGTGATCGCGGTGGTGGTCAGCGCGGCGATCTGCGTCGAGGCCAGAACGCCGAGTTCCGTCGTGGTCAGGGTGGAGATCTGAGTGTCCGCCAAGCCGCTGATCGCGGTGGTGGTCAGCGCGGCGAGCTCGGTGGTGGTCAGGGAATCGACTTGGGCGGCGGTCAGCGCGCCGATCTGCGAAGACGTCAGCCCCTTAATCTGCGTGGTGGTGAGCGACGACAGTTCCGTGGCGGTCAATCCACCGATCGCCGAGGTCGAAAGGGCGCCGATCTGGGTCGATGTCAGGGCGGAAAGTTGCGTGGAACTCAATCCGGCGATTTGTGTATCGACCAGGCTGGCGATCTGGGTGGTGGTCAGCGCACCCAGCTGGGTCGAGGTCAACGCCGACAATTCGGTGGTGTTCAGCGACGCCAGTTGGGTGGTGCTAAACCCGGAGATCTGGGTGGTGGTGAGCGAAGCCAGATCGGTTGCGGTCAGGCTGCCCAGTTGGCCGCCGTCCAGCGCGCTCAGTTGGGTCGACGTCAAATTGTGAAGCTGGGTGGTGGTCAGGGCGGTCAACTGGTCGGTGGTCAGTCCGCCGATCGCCGTGGTCGACAGCGCCGCCAGCTGGGTCGCCGACAGGGAGGCGATCTGGGTGGTGGTCAATGCCGCCATCTGCGTATCGGTCAGGGCGGCGATCTGCTTGGTCGACAGTTCCGAAAGCGCCGTGCTCGACAGTCCGCTGATCTGCGTGCTGGTCATTGCCGCCAGTTCGGCCGCAGTCAGGCCTTCCATCTGAGTGGTGGAAAGCGCGGCCAGTTCGGTGGCGGTCAATCCGCCGACGGCCGTGGCGGACAATGCTCCGATCTGCGTCGAGGTCAGGGTGGCGAGCTGGGTGGTGGACAGCAATTGCACTTGCGTGTCCGTCAGGCTCGCCATCTGAGTGGACGTCAGAGCTCCCAATTGAGTGACGGTGAGCGACGCGATCTCGGTGGTGTTCAGCGCGGCGATCTGGGACGTCGTCAGCCCGGCGATTTGCGAGGTGTAAAGGGAGGCGAAGTTCGTCGTCGTCAGATTGGCAAGCTGTTCGGACGTCAGGCTGCCGATTTCCGTGGCGGTCAGTCCGTGCAGCTGAACGGTGGTCAACGCGGCCATCTGCGTATCGGTCAGACCGCCGATAGCCGTCGTTGACAGGGCGCCCAATTGGGTGGCGGTCAGCACGGCGAGCTGGGTGGTGTCCAGCGCGGCGACTTCCGTATCCGTCAATCCCTTCATTTGCGTCGTCGTTAGGGCGGCGAGATCCGTGTTCGTCAGGGAAACGAACTGGCTTGTCGTCATGGCGCCCAGTTGCGTGATGGTCAGGGCCTTCACCTGGGTGGTGGTGAAGGCCGCCAGTTCGGTGGCGGTCAAGCCGCCGATGGCCGTGGTGGAGAGCGCCGCGACCTGTGTCGCCGTCAAGCCGGAAAGCTGCGTGGTGGAAAGTGATGCAATCTGCGAATCGACCAGATTGCCGATCTGCGTCGCCGTCAGCGCGGCCAGTTGCGTCGAGGACAATGCCGACAGCTCGGTCGTGGTCAAGGTGGAGATCTGAGTCGCCGTCAGGCCCTTGATCTGCGTCGCGGTCAGGTTGGCGAGTTCGTCCGCCGTCAAATTGCCGAGTTGATCGGCGCTCAAGGCGCCGATTTCCGTGGCGGTCAGGGTGGAAAGCTGGGTGGCGGTGAGCGCGGCCAGTTGCGTGGCGGTCAGACCGCTGATGCCGGCTGCGGAGAGGGCGCTGAACTGGGTCGAGGTGAAGGCGGCGATTTGCGTAACCGTCAGGCTAGCCACCTGCGTGTTGGTCAGCCCCTTCACCTGCGTCGTGGTCAACGCCGCCATTTCCGTGCTGGTCAGGGAGGCGAGCTGGTCGGAGGTCAATGCTCCGACCTGCGTCGCGGTCAGGCCTGAGATCTGGGTGGTGGTCAGCGCCGCCAATTCGGTCGCGGTCAGTCCTCCGACCGCCGTGGTGGACAGGGCGCCGATCTGCGTCGAGCTGAAGCCGGCGAGCTGGGTGATGGTGAGCGCGGCCATCTGAGTGTCGATCAGGCTGCCGACTTGTGTGGCCGTCAACGCTCCCAACTGGGTGGAGGAGAGCGAGGAGAGTTCCGTGGCGGTGAGAGATCCCACCTGCTTGGTCGTCAGTCCCTTGACCTGCGTGGTGGTGAGCGCCGCCAGATCCGCGGCCGTCAGATCGCTGAGCTGCCCGGTGCTCAAGGCGCCGATCTGCGTTGCCGTCAAACCGCGCAATTGCGTGGTGGAGAGGGAGGCCACCTGCGTATCGGTCAGTCCGCCGATTTCCGTGGTGGTGAGCGCCGCCAGTTGGGTGGCCGTCAGTACACTGAGCTGTGTGGTGGTAAGCTGACCGATCTGAGTGGCGGTCAGTCCGGCGAGCTGCGTCGTTGAGAACTTCGCGAGTTCGGTCGTCGTCAGGCCGCTGAGCTGATCGGATGTCAAACTCGCCAGTTCAGTGACCGTTAACCCCTTGATCTGCGTGGTGGTGAGCGCCGCGATTTCGGTTGCGGTCAGCGAACCGATGCCGGTGGTCGACAATGCACTGATTTGCGTGGGCGACAAGGCTCCCAATTGAGTGGAGCTGAGCGCCGCTACCTGGGTGTCTCCCAGGCTGGCAACCTGTGTGGTGGTCAGCGCGGCGATCTCAGTCGTGGTCAGGACGGTCAACTGATCGGTGGTCAGGGACGACACTTGCGTGGTCGTCAGCCCCTTGATTTGGGTGGTGGTGAGGGCTGCGAGCTCAGTGGTCGTCAAACTGCCCAATTGGTCGGTACTGAGAGCGGCGATCTGTGTTGACGTCAGACTGTAGATTTGCGTGGCCGTCAAGGCGGCGATCTGAGTGGTTGCCAATCCGCTGATCGCCGTTGCCGAGAGAGCTCCCAGTTCCGTTACGGTCATGTCGGCGATCTGGGTGGTGGTCATGGCGGCGATCTGGGCCGCGGTCATTCCCTTGATCTGGGTGGCGGTGAGGGCGGCGAGATTGCTGGTACTGATCTCGCTGAGTTGCGTCGCCGTCATGCTGCCGATTTGTGTCGCGGTCAATCCTCTGATTTGCGCGGTGGTGAGGACCGCCAGCTCGGTGGCGGTCAGGCCGCCGATCGCCGTGGTGGTCAGCGACGCCATTTGTGTCGAGGTCAGACCGGAAAACTGATCGGTCGTCAGGGCAGCAATCTGGGTGTCGGTCAGGCTGGCGATCTGGGTGGCTGTCATCGAACGCAACTGCGTCGAGGTCAGGGCGGCCAGTTCGCTGCTGGAGAGCGAGGCTACCTGTGTTGCGGTCAGTCCTCTCAGCTGGGTGGTGGTCAGCGCGGTCAGATCGGTGGAACTCAGATCGCTGAGCTGGGTGATGCTGAACGCCGCCATTTGGGTAGCGGTCACGCCGCGCAATTGCGTCGTCGTCAATGCCGCGATCTGGCTATCGCTGAGACCGCCAATTTCCGCGCTGGTCAGCGCCGAAATCTGGGTCGCCGTAAGCGCGGCGAGTTGGGTGGTCGACAGTGCCGCGATCTGGGTCGCCGTGAATCCCTTGATCTGGGTGGCGGAAAGCAGCGCCATCTCGGTGGTGGTCAGGCAACTGATCTGATCGGTGCTGAGTACGCCGATCTGCGTCGATGTCAGTCCTCGGATCTGGGTGGTGGAGAGCGCCGAGATCTCGGTGGTCGTCAATCCGCCGATAGCGGTTACGCTGAGCCAGCTGACCTGGGTCGATGTCATGGCGGCCAGTTGGGCGGCCGAGAGATTTACTATCTGGTCGTCGGTCAGATAGTGGGCCTGTGTGGAGGTCAGGGCGGCAATTTGGGTGGTGGAGAGCGCCGCCAATTCAGTATCGGACAATGCCGCGACCTGAGTGGTGGTGAGGCCCTTGAGCTGGGTGGTGGAGAGCGCGGCCAAATCGGATGTCGTCATGGCGGCCAACTGGTCGCTACTGAGCGCTCCGATCTGTGTCGAGGTCAATCCTCGAACCTGGGTGGTGGAGAGCGTGGCGATCTCGGTCATCGCCAGCCCGCCAAGGGCGGTCACGTTAAGCCAGCTGATCTGGGTCGATGTCATCGAGGCCAGTTGGTCGAGTGAGAGAGCCGCCAACTGATTGCTGCTCAGATAGTGGGCCTGCGTGTTGGTCAGGGCGGCAATCTGGGTGGTGGAGAGCGCCGCAATGTCAGCCACTGACAACGCCGTCACCTGGGTCGATGTAATGCCCTTGAGCTGGGTGGTGGAGAGCGCGGCGATCTCGGTCGTCGTCAGTCCGCCGATGGCGGTTACGCTAAGCCAGCTCACTTGGGTCGACGTCATCGCGGCCAATTGGGCGAGCGAGAGAGCCGCTATCTGGTTGTCGCTCAGATAGTGGGTCTGCGTGTTGGTCAGGGCGGCAATCTGGGTGGTGGTCAGTGCCGCCAATGCGGTCTCGGACAGCGCCGCCACCTGAGTGGTGGTGAGTCCTTTAACCTGGGTAGTGGAGAGTGCGGCCAGCTCGCTCGTCGTCATGGCGGCGAGCTGGTCCGTGCTCATCGCGCCGATCTCCGTCGCGGTCAGCCGGCTGAGAACCGTCGTCGTCAGTTGTGCGATCTGATCGGCGGTCAACCCCTTGATCGCCGTGGTCGTCAAGGCTCCCATCTGTGTCGCCGTGAGGGTGGCAATCTGGGTGGTGTTGAGTGACGCTACCTGGGTAGCGGTAAGGCCTTTGACTTGAGTAGAGGTCAGAATCGCCAGTTCCGTCGAGGTCATGGCGGCCAACTGATCGCTGGTGAGCGCGCTGATCAGGGTCGAGGTCAAGCCCTTGACCTGGGTGGTGGTGAGGGCGGCGACCTCGGTGGTGGTCAGCCCACCGATGGCGGTTACGCTGAGCCAGCTAACCTGGGTCGCCGATATTGCACCTATCTGGGCGAGCGAGAGAGACGCCATCTGGCTGTCGGACAGATAGTGGACCTGCGTCGTGGTCAGGGCGGTAATCTGGGTGGTGGTGAGCGCCGCCAGTTCGTCCTGGGACAGCGCCGCCACCTGAGTGGTGGTGAGCCCTTTGAGTTCGGTGGTGGTGAGCGCCGCCAGCAACGTCGCAGACATGCTGGATAGCTGATCCCCGCTCATCGAACCCAATTGGGTGGCGGTCAACCGGCTGATTTCCGTGGTGGTCAGTTGGGCGATTTGGGTTGCCGTCAAACCGTCGATGCCCGTGGTTGTCATCGCGGCCAACTGGGTCGCGTTGAGGGCGCCTATCTGGTCCAGTGACAAAGCCGAGACCTGGGTGTCGACCAGCCCTTTGATCTGTGTGGCTGTCAGGGAGGAAAGCTCGGTCGTGGTCAAGGCCGAGATCTGCTCAACCGATAGAACCTTGATCTGAGTTGAGGTCAATCCGGCAAGCTGAGTAGTGGTGAGCTGGGTGATCTCGGTGGTCGTCAGTCCGCCGATGGCGGTTACGCTGAGCCAGCTGACCTGGGTCGACGTCATCGCTGCCAATTGGGCAGACGAGAGACTTGTCATCTGGTTGTCGGTCAGATAGTGGACCTGCGTCGAGGTCATGGCGGCGATCTGGGTGGTGGTGAGAGCCGCCAGTTCGTCCTCGGACAATGACGCCACCTGAGTGGTGGTGAGTCCCTTGATCTGTGTGGCTGAGAGCATGGTCAGCTCGGTTGTCGTCATGGCGGCGAGCTGGTCGCTGCCGAGCGCGCCGACCTGCGTCGAGGTTAAGCCCTTGACTTGGGTGGTGGTGAGGGCGGCGATCTCGGTGGAGGTCAGCCCGCCGATGGCGGTCACGCTGAACCAGCTGATCTGGGTCGACGTCATCGCGGCCAGTTGGGCGAGTGACAGAGTCGCCAGTTGGTTGTTGGTCAGATAGTGGGCCTGCGTGTTGGTCAGGGCGGCAATCTGGGTGGTGGCGAGCGCCGCAATATCGGTCACGGACAATGCCGCCACCTGAGTAGTGGTGAGTCCCTGGATCTGAGTGGTGGTAAGCGCGGTGACCTCTGCCGTCGTCAACCCACCAAGGGCGGAGGTCGACAAAGCTCCGATCTGCGTCGAGGAAAGTGCCGCAAACTGTGTTAGCGTCAAAGCGGCGACCTGGGTATCGGTAAGCTTCGAAACCTGGGTGGCGGTCAGGGCGCCCAGTTGCGTGGTCGTCAGGATGCCGATCTCGGTCAGGGTCAGGTCGGAGATCTGCGTCGCGGTCAGGCCGATGATCTGCGACGTCGAAATCGTCGACAGGTTGAGCGCGGAAAGGCAGCTTAGCTGGCCGTCGCTGAACGCAGCCAACTCGGTGGCCGTCAAGCCGAGAACCTGGGTGGTGGTCAGCGCGGCGATCTGCGTCGAGGAAAGGCCGCTGATGCCGGTGTTGCTCAGAGCTCCCATCTGGGTGGCGGTGAGTGCCGCGATCTGGCTGAGCGACAATTCGGCGATCTGGGTATCGGTCAGTCCCTTGATCTGCGTCGTCGTCAAAGACGAAATGTCCGTCGTCGTCAGGACGTCGATCTGATCTCCGGTCAGATTTTTGACCTGCGCGGCGGTCAGTCCGCCCAGTTGGGTGGTGGTGAGTTGCGTGAGCAGGGTGGTCGTCAGGTTCGAGATTTGCGTCACGGTCATCGCCGCGATCTGCGTCGAGGTCAGGGAGGCGATCTCGGTCGCATCGAGCGAAGCCAGCTCGGTGGCGGTCAATCCTTGGATTTGCGAGCCCGACAACGACGCGATTTCGGTCGTCGTCATGGCGTCGATCTGGGTCATCGCCAGCGCGCTCATCTGTGACGACGTCAAGCCGCTCATCTGGGTCGAGGTCAGGGCGGCGAACTGGGTCGCCGACAGATAGGAAAGCTGGGTGGTGGTCATCGCTCTGACCTGCGTCGAGGCCAGCCCGCCGATCTGGGTGGTGGTCAGGGCCTGCAGCTCGGTCGAGCTCAAGCCTTGCATTTGCGTGGCGGTCAAGGCTCCGATCTGCGTCGGTGTCAGGGCGGCGAATTCCGCGGGGGTCAGGGCCTGCAGCTCGTCCGCGGTCAGCCCCTTGATCTGCAAGGTGGAGAGGGAGGCGACCTCTTCGGCCCCCAAGGCCTCGACCTGAGCGTCGATAAGAACCGAAAGCTGTGTGGCGGTGAACACCATCTGGCTGACGGTCAACGCATCGATCTGCGTCGTCGTCAGAGCCGCCACCTGGGTGGTCGTCAACGCCTGGAGCTGAGTCGTGTTCAGCTCTTCGATTTCCGTGACGGTAAAAGCGGCCACTTGGTCAGTGGACAGGGATTTGATGTCGGCGGCCGTCAGCGATTTGATGGCCGTCGACGTCAGTCCGGCGATATCGGCAACGCTGAGAGATGACACGGACGACACGGCAACACACCTCCCACCACTTTACGAGCAGGCTTTCCCAGCCTTCTCAATGTTCCAAGCCGACCGAGAGTTGGGTGGCCACTCGGCGAGTTCCCTGGGCCTTGTTTACCGGGGGCGATATGGGATTATTGCTTTAGTAAAATTCTCGGATATCAACCAAACGTGTTCTAAGCAATAAAGACAAAAATAGGCACCATCACCCTTTTGTAATAGTGCGACTACCCCTTGTGCTCCCTTCGAAGACCCGGATGACACGGATTCCCTCACGGGATCTAGCAAATGTGGGGCCATCCTCTTTAAGAAAATATTAATATATTGAAATTTATGAATTTTTTCGAGGCGGGGGGTACCTGCCGGGGCACGGAAAGCTGGTCATTTGCTTCCCGTTGCCCGGCAGGTTTTGCCTATTGGGGCGTTCCATGCCCATCCAGGACTGATGAGCACCGGCGATGGTGCTTTTTTATCCGCGTGCCGCCGTCGCTTGCGCCGCCAGATCCTCGCCGGCCAGAACCCGCTTGATCAAGGCGACGGTCTCCTCGACCCCGTAGAGCGCGATGAAGGAACCCATCCGTGGTCCCTGATCCTGGCCGAGAAGAATTTCATAAAGGGCGAGGAACCACGCGCGGAGATCGGCAAATACGGGGTGATGCTTGCCCACTTCGTAAACCGCCGTTTGGATGGCCTCCGCCTCGGCTTGCGCCGGCAGCGAGGTCAGGGCCTCGGCCAACTCGGCCAGTGCCGCCCGCTCGTCGGCCGATGGTGTCCGGTAGCGCTTATTGGGTTTGACGAAGTCCTGATAATAGGCCACCGCGTAATCGACCAGCTTGTCGAGGAAGGGGGCGTTGTCCGGTGTCGCCTCAGGCACGTAGCGGCTGATGAAATGCCACAACACGGTGCGGTCCTCGGCATGGCAGACCGAAGCCAGGTTCAGCAGGATATTGTATGACAGGCCGGTTTCCGGCTTGGGCGGATGGCCGTGATGGATGTGCCACACCGGATTGTTGAGGCGCTTGGCGTCCTCTTCGGACGGAAATTTTTCCACGAAAGTCAGATAATCGTCGACGGTCCGCGGAATGATATCGAAATAAAGCCGCTTGGCCGCCTTCGGCTTCTGATACATGAACAGGGCCAAGCTTTCCGGCGGCGCATAGCGCAGCCAGTCCTCCACCGAAAGGCCGTTGCCCTTCGACTTCGAAATTTTCTGTCCCTTTTCGTCCAGGAACAGCTCGTAGCTCAGATTCATCGGCGGCGTGCCACCCATGATCCGACAGATGCGGCTGGCCAACTGATAGCTGGGGATCAGGTCCTTGCCCGACATTTCATAATCGACGCCCAGCACATACCAGCGCATGGCCCAGTCGGCCTTCCACTGCAGCTTCACCCGTCCCCCGGTCACCGGCGTCTCGACGAGAGAGCCATCCTCGTCCTTGTAGACGATGGTGCCGGCCTGGGCATTCCGCTCGACCACGGGAACTTGCAGAACCTTTCCGGTTTTCTGGCAGACCGGCAGAAACGGGCTGTAGGTCTGCTGGCGTTCCTCGCCCAAGGTCGGCAGCATGACGTCCATGATGGCGTCGTAATGCTCAAGGACCTTGCGGCAGCCCTCGTCGAAACGACCCGAGAGATACCAGTCGCTGGCGCTTTGAAATTCGTATTCGAACCCGAAGGAATCGAGGAATCCCTGCAGCATGGCGTTGTTGTGATGGCCGAAGGACGGATGGGTGCCGAAAGGATCTGGAATCTTGGTCAGCGGCATGCCCAGGTATTCGCGCACCATGTCCTTGTTGGGAATGTTGTCGGGGACTTTCCGCAGGCCGTCGCGGTCATCGGAAAAGGCGAACAGGCGGGTCGGAATGTCCGGGGCCAGCAATTCGAAGGCCCGTCGCACCATGGTCGTGCGCGCCACCTCCCCGAACGTGCCGATGTGGGGCAGGCCCGAGGGGCCATAGCCGCTTTCGAACAGAACATACCCTTTGGCCGGTTTTTCCCCTTTCAACCGTTGATCGAGCAGGGCCACGGCTTCCTGACAGGGCCAGGCGGTGGCGGAGCGGGCTAGGTCGCGAAGGGTGTCGGACATGGGTTTCAATCACATAAGAGTTGGGGAAAGCTGGAAAAACTAGGCTGCTCTGCCGGGCTCGTCAACGATGACGCTTGCTGTGACCCTCTCTTCCATCTTTATATTGCCCGCCATGAGCGCTGCCGAACCCCCTCGTCTTCTTCTGCCTGCCGTTTCCGCCCTGGTGGCCCACCCCGGTGGGGCTCAGTGGCTGAGCGCGGACGGCGAGATGGAAACCTTGAAAATCCCCGAGGCTATCCGCCGCTTGCGGGCGGCGCCCGTCATGCTGGTCCATCGACCGGCGGTGGCGGCGCGGCTGGCCATCAAGGGCGATCCCTTCCCCGCCTTCGATCTGCTGGAGCTCTTCGCTTTCGTGCGGCCCGCCACCTTCTGCGTGCCCACCGTTCGCGGCTTGGCCGATGCTCTCGACCTGCCGGTGCCCCACACGCACGAGGACGAGGTGGAAAGCCTGGCGCGGGCGGCCCGGCATCTGCTGGACGAACTGGTTCGCGCGACGCCTCTTCTGCATGCCGCAAAGCAGGCCGACGCGCGAGGGCTGGCCTGGGTTCTGGCCCGGGCCGGCTGGCCTTGGGCGAGCGCGGTGCTGGCGGCCCTGGGCGGTGCCCATGACCAGGGCCGCGGTGCGAGCGCGCTGCAGGTCTGGGACCGTTTGGGCGAGTGGAGCGATCATGCTCCCGAACCGCCCCCGGGCAATGTGCCGGTCGAGCCGGGCGAAGCCCGTCAACGACTGGCCGAAATTCTGGGACAGGGGGCCGAGCAGCGGCCTACCCAGGCCGATTACGCGTCCGCCGCCGCCCTGGCCTTTGCGCCCCGGCAGATGGCGGGGGCGCCCAATCTGGTGTTGGCGGAGGCCGGGACCGGAACCGGCAAGACCCTGGGCTATATCGCGCCGGCCAGTCTGTGGGCCGAGAAGAACCTGGGACCGGTGTGGATCAGCACTTATACCCGCAATCTGCAACGCCAGTTGGATGGCGAACTGGGCCGGCTTTATCCGGACCCGGCGCTCAAGGCGCGGAAGGTGGTGATCCGCAAGGGCCGGGAAAACTATCTCTGCCTTCTCAATCTCGAAGAGGCGGTGCAGCGGTTCCGCGCCCGCAAGGACGGCGGCGGCGACGAAGCGGTCGCTTTGGCTCTGATGGCCCGATGGGTTCTGGCCAGCCGCGATGGCGACATGGTGGGAGGGGATCTGCCGGGCTGGCTGGTCGATCTTCTGGGCAAGCCGCGCACCATCGGTCTGGCCGACCGTCGCGGCGAATGCATCTATTCCGCTTGTCCGCATTTCCGCAAATGTTTCATTGAAAAGACCGTTCGGCGGGCCCGGCGGGCCGACATCGTGGTGGCCAACCACGCCCTGGTGATGATGCAGGCGGCGTTTGGCGGCCTGGACGACGGGGTTCTGCCGACCCGCTATGTCTTCGACGAGGGCCACCATGTCTTCGAGGCGGCGGACAGCGGTTTTTCCGCCGATTTGTCGGGCATGGAGGCGGCCGAGTTGCGCCGTTGGCTGCTGGGCGCCGAGTCCGACGGGGCGCGCACCCGTGCCCGTGGCCTGAAACGGCGGTGCGAGGATCTGCTGGGGGGACAGCAGGCGGCCCTGACCGCCCTCGACGACGCATTGCAGGCCGCTCGTCAATTGCCGTCGACAGGGTGGCATCAGAGGCTGGCGGAAGGCCAGCCGCAGGGCGCCGCGGAAACTTTTCTGACCTTGCTTCGCCAGCAGGTCTATGCGCGCACCTCAGGCCCCGATTCGCCTTACAGCCTTGAATGCGATCCCAGGCCGCCCGTCGACGGCCTGATCGGCGCGGCCGAAGCCCTGTCGCAGGCTCTCGACCGTTTGGCCAAACCCTTGCGGGTGTTGTCCAAGGCGCTGGGGGATCTGCTCGATGACGAAGCCGCCGAATTGGAAACCGCCACCCGTGGGCGTATCGAAGCGATCATGCGGAGCATCGACCGGCGGGCTTTGACCCCGGCGGCGGCCTGGCGCGACATGCTGGGTGGACTGTCGGCCGAACCGCGAGAGGAATTCGTCGACTGGTTCGCCGTCGAGCGGATCGACGGCCGCGACATCGACATCGGTTTTTCGCGTCACTGGATCGATCCGACGATTCCCTTCGCCAAATTCGTCGCCGCGCCGGCGCATGGCGTGCTGATCACCTCGGCGACCTTGCGTGACGGTACGGGGGAGACGGAAGCCGACTGGGATACGGCGGAACAGCGGACCGGGGCGCATCATCTTCCGTTGCCGGCGGTGCGGGCGGCGGTCGCCTCGCCCTTCGACTATGTGGCCTGTACCCGGGTGCTGGTGATCACCGACGTGCGCAAGGACGATCTCGCCCAGGTCGCCGCCGCTTACCGCGAGCTGTTCAAGGCGGCCGGAGGCGGCGGCCTTGGCCTGTTTACCGCCGTCAGCCGCCTGAAGGAGGTCTGGAGACGGATCCGGGAACCGCTGGACGCCTGCGGGATCGACCTTCTGGCTCAGCATGTGGAGGGGATGGATACCAGCACCATCGTCGACATCTTCCGTGCGGAGGAAGATGCCTGCCTGCTGGGAACCGATGCCGTGCGTGACGGGGTAGATGTGCCGGGACGTTCGCTGCGGCTCATCGTCTTCGACAGGGTGCCCTGGCCGCGTCCCGACATCCTGCATAAGGCGCGCCGCGCCGCTTTTGGCGGCAAGGCCTATGACGACATGATCACCCGGCTTCGGCTGAAGCAGGCATTCGGCCGTCTGATCCGCCGCTCCGGCGATGCCGGCCTGTTCGTCCTCCTCGATCCGATGATGCCGTCGCGTCTGGCCGGCGCCTTCCCGCCGGGTGTGGTGCCCGAACGGGTCGGCTTGGCCGAGGCGGTGGCGATCACAAAGGACTTCCTGGGACGGAACCAGGCGCAGGACGAGTGAAACGGCCGACTTACCGTCGCTGGTTGATGGGGTCCCCCTCCGGATAGCGTCCGCCGTGGACGGCCGAGACCGGCACGGCGGCTTCGACGGCGGCCAAGTCCTCGGCGCTCAGACGCAGTGCCGCCGCCTTCACATTGTCCTCGAGATGGGCCAGCTTGCGCACGCCGGGGATCGGCACGATGGCCCTGCCCTGGGCCAGCACCCAGGCCAGGACCAACTGGGCCGAGGTGCAGCCCTTGGCCTCCGCCAGTCGGGCCAGCGCGTCGGCCAGGACGACGTTGGCCGCCAGATTTTCCTCGCTGAACCGGGGCAGGGTCTTGCGGAAGTCGTTTTCCGAGAGATCTCCGCCGTTGCGCACGGCGCCTGACAGCAGTCCTCGACCAAGCGGACTGAAGGGGACGAAGCCGATTCCCAACTCCGTGCAGGTGGGCAGCACGGCGGCCTCGGGATCGCGAGTCCACAGGGAATATTCCGACTGCACCGCCGCGACCGGATGGATGGCGTGGGCCCGGCGGATGATCTCGGCGGGCGCTTCGGAAAGGCCGATGGCCCTGATCTTGCCTTCCTTCACCAGATCGGCCAGTGCGCCGACGGTGTCCTCGACGGGCACGTCGGGGTCCACCCGATGCTGGTAGAAAAGGTCGATATGATCGATGCCGAGGCGCTTCAGCGAGGCCTCGGCCACGTCGCGCACATGCTCGGGCCGGCTGTCGAAGCCCAGGACGCTGCTCACGCCATTTTCCTTCGGTGTGAAGCGGAAGCCGAATTTGGTGGCGATGACCACCTTGTCGCGTCGTCCGCGCAAGGCGCGGCCGAGGAGAATTTCGTTTTCGAACGGGCCGTAGACTTCTGCGGTGTCGAAGAAGGTGACGCCGAGATCGATGGCGCGGTGGATGACCTCGATGGAGGCCGCCTCGGGCTGTCCGCCATAGGCGTGGCTCATTCCCATGCAGCCCAGCCCGATGGCGGAGACTGAAAGAGGGCCGAGGTGACGCTGTTCCATAACGCTGCTCCTGGTGGAAAAGGGGGGAGAGCGGGTGATGTTGACAGACTTGGGCCCCATCGTTGGGAATTTTCCAAAGATGGGCGGGATTTGAGCGTGGCCGTGCCGGCCGCGCTGCTTCTCAACGACAACGGGCGGATCTATGACGCGGCGCTCGCCGGGGTCGGCTTGGCTTACGGCGTCGAGGCCCGCGCGGCGCCTTATCTGGCGTCCGGCGCCCTGGTGCGCGTCCTCGACGATTGGTGCCCGACCTATCCGGGCTTTTTCCTCTATTATCCGTCCCGCAGCCATTTACGGCCGGCGCTGCGGGCCCTGATCGATTTCATCAGGGACAATGCGGCAGGCCATCCGTCAGTCCGACGGTGAGAACCCGCCAACCATCCCGGTATCCTTCGGCAAGGAGAACGCCTTGCTTCAGATGGATGGATCTGCTTTCCGAGCGCGGCAAAAGGACGTCGATCCGCGACGCCGTCGGGGGGACCTTCCCGGCGGCGGCGATATCGATGACGAGATCCCGGACGGACGTTTCGAGCGCGATGTCCCAGGTCCCATAAAGTCCCTGCCGGTAATCCCCGCCGTCGCCGTCGTCTTCGAAAATCGTCGTCGCGAAGCGTCCCGGCGCGGCGGGCGGAAATATGGCGAAGCCACGCTCGTCGGCCGGTTGGTTGAAGTGCTGCTCGGCGAGGTTGAGGGGCAGGATCGCGCCGGCCCGGACCAGCAGGGGCGGGCGATCCCAGGGGGCCGCCAATTCGATCTCCCGGCCGCCGACGAAATATTGGCCGGTCCAGTAATCGTACCAGTCGGCGCCGGCGGGCAGGTAGACCCGTCTCGACAGGACGCCCGGCTCCACCACCGGTGCGACCAGCAGGTTCGCCCCCAGCAGCATGTCGTCGTTTTCCTCGAAACATCTGGGATCGTCCGGAAAGTCGTGGAAGGTCGGACGGATCATCGGTTCGTAGCGGCTGTGTGAGCGCCACAACAGGTCGTAAAGATAGGGAACCAGACGGGCGCGGAATTTGATCAGGTCGCGGATGAAAGGGGTGAGCGCCGGATACATCCAGGGTTCGTTGGCCGTTTGATCGTCGTTCCAGGAATGAATGGAGAAACGCGGGAGGAAAATGCCGAACTGCACCCAGCGCAGGAACAGTTCCGGATCGGGGCGGGGACCGGCGAATCCGCCGATGTCGTGGCCGAGGTTGGAGACGCCGGACAATGCCAGCCCGCAGCCCATGCGGACGTTGTATTTCAACGTTTCCCAGCTCGTGTAATTGTCACCCGACCAGGTCTGCACATAGCGCTGCATGCCGGCGGCGCCCGAGCGCGAGATCAGAAATGGCCGCTTGTCCGGCGCGTGGATCTCCTGGGCCCGCTTCGATGTCTGGAGCATCAGCAGGGTATGCAAGGGTTTGGCGTTGCGGGCCGGTTGGGCTGTGCCGAAACCGTCGATCAGCGCGTCGTCGCTCCAAATTTCGAATTCGTTGTTGTCGTTCCAGGTGGAGGCGATGCCGTAGTCGAGCAGCGCGTCCGTCACCCTGGAGCGCCACCAGGCGATGGTCTTGGGATTGGTGAAGTCGAGATAGGCGCCGGTCTCGTCCCAGAACTGTACTGCGGTCGGCGCGCCGTCTCGGCCGTGGACGAACAGTCCCTCCCGCTCGGCTTCCGCGAACCGGGGATGATCCTTGAGCAGGCATGGCTTGATGTTGGCGCACAGGCGGACGCCGTGATCCAGATAGCGCTGGGCAAAACCTTGGGGATCCGGGAATTTGTCGCGGTTCCAGTGGAACACGTAGCGCTTTCCGGCGATCGAGGTGTAGCCCGACGACAGATGAAAGGATGTGCAGAGGATATCGTGCGTCCGGCAATTCTCCAGAAACTCTTCCATCCGCTCCTGGGCGTTCGGCGCGTCGGTATAGCTCATGGTCGAGCCGGAATATCCCAGGCTCCATTTCGGCATGAAGGCAGGCCGGCCGGTCAGCCAGGTGAAGCGGCGCGTGATGTCGGCGGGCTCGGTTCCACCGATCACGTAGTAGTCGAGATCGCCATGCTCGGCGATGAAATGGCGGTACAGCCCGTGATAATTGTCGAGTTCGCGGCCCATGTCGAAGGTGCAGTCGGCCAGCGTGTCGTAGAAGAAGCCCAGGGGAACCCGGCTGGCGCTTTTCCAGACCATGTAAAAGGGGATGTGCTTATAAAGCGGATCCGTGGTTCGCGCGCTGTATCCCATCGCATCGATATTGGTCATGCGATAGCTCTGGCCGCAGCGGTCGGCTGCGCCGGCCCGCTCGCCCAGGCCGAAATATTTTTCGTCGGTTTCACGTTTCAGATAGTGGTACACGCGACGGTCCCACCAGCCGAAATTGTAGCTTTGCGTTTCCCTGTCCGCGGCGGCCGGGCGCCATGCTCCGTCGAGGAAACTTTCCCACCGGCAGAAGAATCCCTTCAAGACGATCGTGAGGCGCAGGCAGGCGGTGGACAGGATCAGCCGGTCGGGATGTTCGTCGACGGAGTAGGAAGGCAGCGTGAATCCGGAAAGGTCGAAGCGGTCCCGGCCTTCCGTCGGAACATCGTCTCCGCCGGGCGCGATGGCCCAGGTGCGCGGAAAGCGGAGTTCGGAAAACGGCAGGACCATCACCCGGATGATGTCGTTCTCCAGCGGAAAGACATGCGCGGTATGCCCTTCGGCGCAGCTCAGCACGAGATGGTTGCCTGTCTTTTCCGTCAGCGAAAAAAGGGGGGCGGTGGCTAGGGTCATCTTGAATGTCGTTCCTGTTTTTCGGTGGGCTGGCGTCGGTTTTCAGGCCTTCTCGGCCACGGCGGTATCTTCGACGACGAGATTGCCGAGCAGCGTGATGGCAATGCAGGCCCCCAGCAGATCGAACACCGTCAGGCAGACGAACAGCGGATTGTAGCCGATGGTGTTGGCGAGCGCCCCGACGACCAGTGAAAAGCTCAATCCGCCGATCCACGAGGCCATGCCGGTCAGGCCGTTGGCCGTCGCCACTTCGTGACCGGGGAAGACGTCCGCGCTTAAGGTGTTGATCAATGCCGAGATGATCTGATGGGCGAAGCCGCCCACGCAAAACAGCGCGATGGCGGTGTAGGCGTCGGAGACCAGGCCGATACAGCCCGGGCCGATCATGCAGATCGCCCCGAAAACGATGCCGGCGAGGCGCGAGCGGACCAGATTCAGTTTGAAGTGCTTCATGAAGAAGGGGGACAGATAACCGCCTAAAATCCCGCCCATGTCGGCGGCCAGGAACGGCAACCAGGCGAACATGGCGATTTCCTTGATGTTCATGCCCCTTTCCGTGGTCAGATAAAGGGGAATCCAAAAGCTGAAGGTCTGCCAGGCCGGCTCGGCCAGGAAGCGCGGCAGGGCGATGCCCCAGAACCGTTTGGTGGAGAGGATTTCGCCGATCTTCGGCTTCGGCCGGCTGCCGTCCGCCATCAAGACCGGCGGGGTCTGGCCGTTGACGATGTAATCCCGCTCGCCGTCGGTCAGCGCCGGATGATCTTTCGGCGAACGATAAAACAGCCACCACAAGGCGGCGAACAGGAAACCCAGCGCGCCGGTCACGAGGAATGCGGCCTTCCAGTTGTATTGGAGCTGGACGAAGATCACCAGGGGCGGGGCCAGCATGGCTCCCAGGGAGGTGCCGGCGTTGAAATAGCCGACCGCCACCGACCGTTCCTTGTTCGGAAACCATTCCGCCACGGCCTTGATGCCGGCGGGGATGGCCGCCGCTTCGCTGATTCCCAGGAGGCCTCGGAAAAAGGCCAGCGACATCCATCCGGTGGCGAAACCATGGAAGCAACTGGCGATTGACCAGAACACGGCGAACAAGGCGAATCCGGCCTTCAATCCCAGAAAATCGAGGATGTAGCCGCAAACCGGCTGCATAACCGTGTAGGCCAGCTGAAAGGCCCCAACCACATAGGAATATTCCTGCGTCGAGAAATTGAGCTCGGTTTTCAGGGTCGGCGCCATGACGCCCAGGGAGTTGCGGGCCAGATAGTTGATGATGGTGCCAAGGCAAATGAGCCCGATGATCCACCACCGGAGTCCTGAAATTTTCATCGTTTCCTCGTCTTGTCGTTGTGTCGACAGCCGCTGGTCGATAGTCGGCTATCGGGGCCTGACGCTTCGGAAAGTATCTTGGCAAACGTTTGCCAAAGCTGTCAATGGGCCGATATCGGGAAAGTCGCCATCCAGTCCTGGCGTCTTGCCGGTATCGCGGTTTATTCAATAATCGGTGATAAGGCGCATGACGCCCTGTAACGACATGGATGAAAGTTGACGGGCTGATGACAGGTGTCAGGCGAAAGAGCGGGAGCGTCCCGGTGTCGTTGGCTACCGTCGCTGCGGCGGCCGAGGTGTCGATTTCGACCGTCTCGCGCATCGTCAACGGACAAACCCATCGCGCCTCGCGGGAAACGATCGAACGCGTGCGCGGGGCGATCGAAACCCTGGGCTATCGCCCCAACCAGCTTGGCCGGGCGCTGAAGCGCGGCGAAAGCAGGGTGGTGGCCATGTTGACGGCCAATCTCAATAATCCGGTGATGGCCACGGTCGCCTCTTCGGCGGAAGCGGCATTGCGCGCCGCCGGCTATGTGATGATCCTCTGCGACACCCATGACCGGCCGGAGTTGCAGGACGAATATCTGAAAGCCATGCGTTCGCAGGCGGTGCAGGGCTATATCCTGGTGACCAACGTGAAAAGTCCCGGCCTCGCCGAGTTCGTCGCGCGCGGCGAGCCGGCCGTCTTCGCCTGTCGCCGCAATCCTTATGCGTCCGGGGCCTTCGTCGGTATTGATAATGTCGGGGCGGGGGCCGACGCCGCGGATTATCTGTGGTCGCGGGGCTGTCGCGAGCCGGCCGTGCTCTTTCCCGCCCAATCGTCATCCACCATAGAGGATCGTCTGGCCGGCTTCTCCATGCGTCTGTTGGAACTTGGCGGGCGGTGTTCGAAGGCCGAGGCTCCGGGATTGTCCCATCTCGACGTCGGTTACGAGGCGGCCCGCAGTCTTCTGGACAGGGCGTCGCTGCCGCAGGGCGTGATGTGTCTCAGCGATCAGATCGCCTATGGAGCCCACCGTCTTTTTTTCGAGCGGGGTCTCCGGGTGCCGGACGATTGCGTCATGGTCAGCATCGACGGCAGCACCCTCAGTTCATGGCTGGCGCCATGGCTGACCTCCGTCAGGGTGCCGTACCACGAATTCGGCAGGCATATCGTCGATCTTCTCGGGGAAATCTGGCGGGGAGAGGCATCCGGCGAGCGGATTCTGCCTCACGCCTTCCAGTCGGATGTGTCATCCGACTTTGAATAAAGACGACCGGGCGCAGGGCGCCCGGTCGTGGAGACTTATCAGAAATGATAAGCGAGGCCGGCGCCCGTGAATACCTGTCCCTTGTCCTGGACGATCGGGCTGTCGGCGGCGTCGCCGACGAGTTCCGAGACTTTGGCGATGCCGAACAGCAGCCAATGGGGGCTGATCTGATAGGTGGCGTTGGCTCCGACGGAGATATCGTTGAGGCCTCCGTTCGCGGTGTAGGTGGACAAGCCGGAGTTACGGGATTGGGTCCCGGTGACACCGAAATACCGCTTCATGTGGTCGGAATCGGCGAAAGACAATTGCGGGCCCACCTTGACCATCCAATCGGTAGCCGGATGCAGGGCGTAAGTGACGCCCACCGAGCCCACCAGACCGTTGCCGCTATGGGTGACGGCTTGCAGGACTTTGGTGCGGACTTCGAAGCCTTGCCATTGGTAGGCAGCATACCCGCCCATCTGCAATGACCCCGAGATGTTGCCCAGCCCCTGGAGGTGGGGGTCGTCATTTTCATCTCGCCCACTGGTGTATCCGACAAGCAGACCAGCCCGGAAACCCCCGGATTTTACGATGTTGGCGCCAAGCCCCTCCGGCCCAATGGAGCCTAGTCCCGAGTAGGAAACCGAACCATAGGGAATCGGGGTGAAGTGATAGCGTTTGGCACCTTCGAAACGAGGTGCGTAACCAGCGCCGAGACCCAATGTGACATTCCACGGGCCGCTTGATGGATGATCCGCATCGGTTGGCTGCTCAAGTTGCTGATCGAGGGTTTCCTCAGCCTTCACCGAAGCTGCACCGATGCATAGACCAAGGGAGAGCACTGGGATGAGCATATGGCGATGGAAACAAGGAAAGGGAGATTGCACTTCAATGACTCCGATGATAGGGACGCGGCAGCTTAGCACGAGAGTCTCGCGATGCGAGCCTTCGAGGGCTGCGGTTGTGGCATGTCTGCGTTAAGTTTTATTAACGAGACAGGCTATTGGTTTGATGCTGGGAAGGGATTATTGGCTCGCCCAGACGATACGTGCCAAGGATACCACTTCGTCGACCGGCAGGCTGAGTTCCACGTCATTGGCTGCCAGTGGCTGTAGTTCGATCCGTTTGGCGGTATGTCGGATGAGACGGCGAACAAAAATTTCCCCCTTGGTCGTGCGGACCAGGACGCGGTCTCCCCGGCGCGGCGCCATGGATGGCGAGACGATCAGAATGTCGCCGTCCTGATAGATCGGCGCCATCTGATTGTCGGTGATCTCCAAGGCGAAGGCATGAGGGTCGGCGATCTGAGGCAGGGCGATTTCGTCCCAATCGCTGCCGATCGGAAAGCCCGAAGCGTTGAAACGCCGGTCCATATCGATGTCATGCAGATTGGTCAGGGGTACCGTCTGATGGGGGGGCAAGGTTTGGTCGGGGCGGACCAGACCGACGAAATGAGCGAAGCTCGCCCCGGTGGCTTCGAGAATCTTTGCGATGCTCTCGGTACTCGGCCAGCGGGCCTTGCCTTCTTTCGTGATGCGCTTGCTGCGATTGAATGTCGTCGGATCCAATCCGGCCCGTCGAGCCAGTCCAGATGCCGTCATCCGGTTTTCCTGGGCCAGGCGATCGATGGCCGCCCAAATATCTGCATGCGTCAACATGGGAACACGATCTCAAAAAGAGAGGGATCGAACGGCGCCGGGGACATGCTTGCGCGCATGATATGAACCTTTTGGTTGATGGAGCATTTTTTATAAAACAGGTTCTAACCAAGCGGAAAAGAAAGATTCTTAATCAGAGAAAAAAATGACTCTCGAGCTGCGCGGTTCGAGGTCTATCTACTGTACGGCGATAAGCGGCGGAAGGGAATAGGGTCTTACTTCGATTGTTATCGAAGGCCTGATTGGCCTGGGGGCATGGGGGGACGCCGCTTGTCATAAAATCTCCATTTCGGCGCCGATTGCTAAACCGTCTGTTACAGCGTATTGAGGAGCCGATTCGCGCCGTCATCCGGCGCATTGGCAGTCAACGTGACGGGAGGAGCTATTGCCGAGAACGATCATTCCGGCCGCCGTCAGCTTTGGTCCCGCCCTTCGGCCCAATGTTTGGGATCTGGCCGTCTTGCCGTTGGTGTTGGCCATCCTCTGGGTTCTCGCCTTCGGTGGCGCCCAGATGGCCACGCCTTACAATATCGGCGATCCCTTGTCGATCACTCTCGATCCCGAGGCGCTGCCCTATTATCTGTTGCGGTCGTTCCTGCGGATGGCGGCCGGGCTTCTGGTGTCTTTGGTTTTCACCCTGGTCTATGCGACCCTGGCGGCGAAAAGCCGCTATGCCGAAAAGATCCTGATTCCCGTCCTCGACGTGCTGCAGTCGATCCCGATTCTCGGTTTTCTGTCGATCACGGTGACCGGGTTCATCGCTCTTTTTCCCGGCAATCTGCTGGGGGTGGAATGCGCGTCTATTTTCGCCATCTTCACCTCCCAGGCCTGGAACATGACCTTCAGCTTCTATGCGTCGCTGCGGACCGTCCCCCACGACCTGCATGAGGTCGCCGACATGTTCCATCTGTCGGTGTGGCAGCGGTTCTGGCAGTTGGAATTGCCCTTCGCGGCTCCCGGACTGATCTGGAACATGATGATGTCGGTTTCGGGGGGATGGTTTTTCGTCGTCGCCTCCGAGGCGATCACGGTCAACGGCCAGACCATCACGCTGCCCGGCATCGGCTCCTACATCGCCATGGCGATCAGTGAGCGGAATCTGCCGGCGATCGGTTGGGCGATTCTCACCATGCTGATCGGTATCATTATTTACGATCAGTTGTTTTTTCGTCCGCTGGTCGCCTGGGCCGACAAGTTCAAGTTCGAATCCCTGCCCGGCGAGGAAGTTCCCACCTCCTGGTTGCTTGACACGCTGCAGAGGACGCGTCTGCTTCGGGTCTTCAGCGCGGTGCCGGTGCTGCTGTGGGAATGGTCCCTTCCGGTATTCCGCAAGCGTTTCGATGGATTGGCGGCCACGGACAGATTGAATTTCCGTCTGCCGTGGTTCGATCGCGTGTGGACGTTGTTTTTGTTGGGAATCGCCGCTTACGCCGTCTATCGGATCGGCGAATATGTCCAGGCCGAGGTCGGCCTGGACGAGGTGCTCCATGTCTTCGTTCTCGGCTTGGCGACGGCGGTCAGGGTGATCGTGCTGATCGCCATTGCCGCGCTGATCTGGGTGCCGATCGGCGTCTGGATCGGCTTTCGTCCCAAGCTGGCCCAGGCGGTGCAGCCGATCGCGCAGTTCATGGCGGCGTTCCCAGCCAATCTGATGTTCCCGGTGGCCGTCATTCTGATCTTGCATTTCAACGCCAGCGTCGAAATCTGGACCAGCCCCCTCATGATCCTGGGCACCCAGTGGTACATCTTGTTCAACGTGATTTCCGGAGCCATGTCGATGCCGAGCGACTTCCGTTCGGTGGCCGATAATTTCGGATTGAAGGGGTGGCTGCGTTGGAAGCGTCTGATCCTGCCCGGTATCTTCCCGTCCTTCGTCACCGGCGCCATCACCGCTTCGGGGGGGTCATGGAACGCCAGCATCGTGTCGGAAATGGTCAGTTGGGGGGATACAACCCTGATGGCCACGGGTATCGGATCCTATATCGCGGACAATACGCAGAAGGGGGATTTTCCCCGCATCGCTCTCGGGGTGGCGGTGATGTGCTGCTACGTGATGCTGTTCAACCGCCAGATATGGCGTCGCATGTATCGTCTGGCCGAAGAGCGCCTGAGAATCGATTGAGAGGATTTGCCCGTGACCGATGACAATGAACTGCTGATCGATCTCGAAGGCGTGCGCAAATTTTTCCGGGCCCCCGATCATTCCGATCGGGTGGTGCTGGAGGATGTGAACTTCCAGTTGAAGCAGGGCGAGATCGTCGCTCTGCTGGGCAAATCCGGGTCGGGAAAGTCCACGTTGCTGCGGATCATCGCCGGGCTGATCGACGCCAACGGCGGCAAGGTGCTTTATCGAGGCAAAAGCATCAGCGGGCCCGTGCATGGGGTCTCGATGGTGTTCCAGTCCTTCGCCCTGTTTCCCTGGCTTACGGTTCAGCAGAACGTCGAATTGGGGTTGGAAGCTTTGGCCGTGCCCGCCGCGGAGCGCGAGGAACGGGCGCTGGAGGCCATCGACGTGATCGGTCTCGGCGGTTTCGAATCGGCCTATCCGCGCGAGCTTTCCGGAGGCATGCGCCAGCGGGTCGGGTTCGCCCGGGCGCTGGTGATGCGCCCGGACGTTCTGTTGATGGATGAACCTTTTTCCGCTCTCGACGTGCTGACGGCAGAAACCCTGAGCGCCGATTTGCTGGAGCTTTGGCAGGAACGCAAGATTCCGACGAAGGGTATCCTTTTCGTGTCGCACAACATCGAAGAGGCGGTGGCGATGTCGGATCGAGTCTTGATCTTCTCTTCCGATCCCGGCCGCGTGAAGGCCGAGGTGCCGGTTCCCCTCGCCCATCCGCGAGACAAGGATCTTCCCGCTTTCAAGGCGATCGTCGATCAGGTCTACGCGATAATGACCCAGCGGCCGCTACGGCCCGCCGGAGCAGAGGCCCTGAGCCTCGGCTATCGTCTGCCGTCGGCCACGCCGCATAAGATCGAGGGCATGATCGAGACGCTGATCGAGCCGCAGTTCGACGGCAAGGCCGATTTGCCCGCCTTGGCCGACGAACTGCAACTTCCCGACGATGCCCTGTTCCATCTGCTGGAGGCGGGAGCCCTTCTGGGATTCATCCGCGTCGATGAGGGCGATGCCATTCTGTTGCCGTTGGGGCGTACTTTCGCCGAGGCCGAGACGACCGAGCGCAAGGAGTTGTTCGCCGAGCAATTGATGTCTCATATCTCGTTGGCCAGCCATATCCGCCACGTTCTGGACGAGCGGCGCGATCACCGCGCGCCGGAGGGCCGGTTCATTCAGGAACTGGAGGATTTCCTCAGCGATGATGAAGCCGAACGGGTGCTGGAACAGGTGATCGCCTGGGGGCGTTACGCCGAAATCTTCGACTATGACTATACGTCCGGCGTTCTCTCCTTGCCGGAGGAGGACGAGGAGGAGAGGGGGGACGGCGAGGCGTCATCGGGTGAGGATGCCGCGGCCGAATAGGGGGGCGGTGCATCCCGCGCTTGTCCAAGGCCCGTTCTTTCGGATAGGGTCCGGCGCATGAGCACTTCCATCTATCACATGTGCCGGCTCGCCGAGTGGCAGGCGGCCGTGGCCGCCGGGGCCTATCCGGGATCGTCACAGGATCTCGCGGATGGGTTCATTCATTTTTCCACCGGGGCGCAGGTCCGGGAATCGGCGCGACGCCATCGCGCCGGGCAGGACGGTCTGGTTCTTCTGGTGGTCGACGGCGCCCGTCTGGGGGAGGCTCTGCGTTGGGAAGAGGCGCGCGGGGGCCAGTTGTTTCCCCACCTTTACGGAGCCCTTCCCCTCGACGCCGTGATGGCGGTTCACGACCTTCCCCTCGACGCTCGAGGGGAACACCGTTTCCCTTTGCTCGAAGATTGAGATTTTGTTCGATTATTACCGCTTTGCCGGTCCGCTGATCCGCCTGCTGCCCGCCGAGGCGGCGCATAATCTTTCGATCGCGATTCTGAAGACGGGATTGGCGCCGCGTCAGCCCGCCGTCGACGATCCGGCGTTGAAGATATCGTTGTGGGGGCGTGAGTTCCCCAATCCCATCGGATTGGCCGCCGGTTACGACAAGAACGCCGAGGTTCCGGACGCGTTGTTGACGCAAGGCTTCGGCTTCATCGAAGTCGGTACCGTGACCCCGCAACCGCAGCCCGGAAATCCCAAGCCCCGCCTGTTTCGTCTGGTCGGGGAAAAGGCGGTGATCAACCGCATGGGTTTCAATAATCAAGGCGCTCAGCGCGTTGCCGGTCGTCTGGCTCGCCGCCGTTCCGCCGGTATCGTCGGGGTCAACCTGGGAAAGAACAAGACGACCGAGGACGCCGCCGCCGACTATGAAAAGGGTGTGCGGATCCTGGGGCCGCTGTCCGACTATCTGGTCATCAATGTTTCCTCCCCCAATACGCCGGGCTTGAGGGCCCTGCAGAGCCGGTCCGCTCTTGAGGATCTGGTCGGGCGGGTACGCCACGCCCTGCACGAACTGCCCTCGCAGCCGCCACTTCTCCTGAAGATCGCCCCCGATCTCGGGGAGGACGACCAGCGCGACATCGCCGAGGTGGTGCTGGCGGCCGGGCTCGACGGGTTGATCGTCACCAACACCACCATTGGCCGTCCGGACGGCCTGGTTTCGAAAAACAAGACCGAGACGGGCGGCTTGTCGGGACCACCGTTGTTCGAGCCATCCACCCGCATGCTGCGCGAGATGTACCGATTGACCGGAGGGCGGTTGCCGCTGATCGGGGTTGGTGGCATCACCACCGGCGCCGAGGCCTATGCCAAGATCCGCGCCGGGGCATCTCTGCTTCAGATCTATACGGCACTTATCTATCACGGTACCGTGCAAGTGACCAGGATCAACCGTGAGTTGTCTCAACTGTTGCATCGCGATGGTTTTCGCAAATTGGCCGATGCCGTCGGCGCCGATCATCCGAGTGCCGGATGAGCGTGCCGATCCTGACGGGCTTACGCCAGATCGCCGATCACTATGACGGGTTCATTCTCGATCTCTGGGGGATCATCCACGACGGTTTCACCCGCTACCCGGGAACCCGGGAAACCCTGGCGGAGCTGAAGCGGCGGGGCAAGCGGACCGTCATGCTGTCCAATGCGCCGCGCCGCGCCCGATCCCTCATCGATCTGATGACGGAGCTGGGCATCGAGCGTGACCTCTACGGCGATATCATCACTTCGGGAGAGGCGGTCTTCCTTGAATTGCACTCGCGTCGTGATCCGTGGTTCGCCGCTCTCGGTCGCCGCTGTCTCCATGTGGGAACCGAGCGGGACAAAGATCTCTTCGAGGGGCTCGCCCTCGATCTGGTCGAGGAGGTGGATCACGCCGAGTTCCTGTTGGTGACCGGTCCTTTCCGGTTCGATGACCGGGTTGAGGACTCCGCGCCCCTGTTGCAGGCGGCTGCGACGCGTGCATTGCCGATGGTTTGCGCCAATCCGGATCTCGTGGTGATCAGTGAGGGGCGTCCACTCGTCTGCGCTGGTGCGTTGGCGGCCTATTACGAAGACATCGGTGGCGACGTCCGGTATCGCGGCAAACCGGATCCTGCGATTTACGACGTTTGCATGGAGCGTCTGGGCATCGCCGACCGAGCCCGGGTGCTGGCGGTGGGCGACGCTTTCCGGACCGATGTGGCTGGTGCCCAGGCGGCGGGATTGAGCAGTCTGTTTTGCAGCGGCGGCATTCACGCCGAGGAGATCGGGACCGTCTACGGGCAAACGCCCGGCGCCGACGCGCTCGAAGCGGCGATTGTCAGGCACGGAGGTTTGCGGCCCACGGCCGTCATCGGGGGCTTTATCTGGTAAAGAAGAGCCCGGCGTATGCATTATTACATATGAAATATTTAAAATACTGTCTTTGTCCCGATGGTGGGGGCGGTGATCCTTCCGTAGACTGAAGGCTCCGGCATGCTGCCATGCCCGGCCTCCTGGTGGACGAAAATGATCTTCCCGCCTGGCGTGCGTCAATTTCTGGCGTTGTTTCTTCCTTCCGCGATTCTAATCGTCATGGGGGGCGCGCTTTACGGCCGGGCGGAAACCCGGCGTGAAATCAGTCAGAGCCAATCCTTGCAAACCGTTGAGGTGGCTGGGGGCGCGGATGCCCTGCGCCATAGCCTGCGGGCGGTCTCGGCGGATGTGGCCTTCCTGGCCGCCTTGCCGCGGCTTCATCAGGCGATCAACGAGCCCAGTCCCGCCAATCTGGCGTTTCTTTCCGCCAATTTCATCGCCTTCGCGGAAACCTCCGGAATTTACGACCAGATCCGCTGGCTGGATGAAACCGGCATGGAGCGGGTGCGGGTCAACTACGCGGACGGCCGGGCCTGGGCGGTTCCGGACAGCCAGCTCCAGAATAAGGCTGATCGTTACTATTTCAGCGAAGCCAGTCGGTTGGGAGAGGGGGAGATCTATCTGTCGTCCTTCGATCTCAATATCGAGCGTGGCGAGATCGAGACGCCTCTCAAGCCGACGCTGAGGCTGGGCGCGCCGCTCATCGATTCGGCAGGACGGCGACATGGCGTCGTTGTCCTCAATTATCTGGGGCGGGATCTTCTGGATGCCTTCTCCGAGGCCGGCAGCCGTTCGGAAAGCTCTCTCGGATTGATCAATCAGGACGGCTTCTGGCTGAAGGCCGAGGATTCCCAGGATGAATGGGGCTTCATGTTCGGCCGCGACGACGCCACGATGGCGCGGAAAAATCCCGAGGCTTGGCAAAGGATCCACTCGGCCGCCGAGGGACAGATGGAATTGTCCGATGGATTGTGGACCTGGCAGACGGTTTTCCCGTCGCTTCAGGTTGCACGCGCTCCCTCCCGGAAGGCGGAGCGGCGTGAAGCGGCTCCCGGCGGTGAGCGATGGACGGCGGTCGCCCATCTGCCGAAGGCGCGGCTCGACGAGGTTCGTCGTCACATTTGGGGGGTCCTTGTCCCGATCACCGCGCTATTGACCGGACTGGCCGGGTTGGCCTGCGGTTTCCTGGCCCGGTCGCGCCGCCGCATCGCCTTGCTGAACGACGATCTCGCCCGCAGAGTCGAGGAGGCCGAGGCGGCGAACCAGGCCAAAGCCAGATTTCTGGCCAATATGAGTCATGAAATCCGCACTCCGATGAACGCCATCCTCGGTTTGGCTCATTTGTTGGAAAATGCCGAATTGGGGGCCAACGAACGGGATCTGGTCGGAAAGATCTCCATTTCCGGAAAATCCCTCCTCGGCACCATCAACGACATTCTCGATCTTTCCAAGATCGAGGCCGGGCGGTTGGAGATCGAACATGTGCCGTTTCGCCTATCCGACGTCCTGGACGATCTGGCGGCCATCCTGGCGACCAGTGTCGCCGTCAGCGACATGGAACTCATCATCGGTCCGCCACCCGCCGAAGCCCAAGCGGTAATCGGCGATGCTTTGCGGCTTCGCCAGGTCCTGGTCAATCTGGCATCGAACGCCATCAAATTCACTCAGGCCGGTGAAGTGGCCGTGCAGGTGGCTCTGGTGAGCCGGGCCGATTCTCTCGTGACCTTGCGTTTTTCGGTGAGCGATACCGGGGTGGGGATTCCTCCGGATCAGCAGGCTGCCATTTTCGCACCCTTCGCTCAGGCCGATTCCTCGACGACCCGCAGATTTGGAGGTTCCGGGTTGGGGTTGACCATCTGCCATCATCTGGTCGCCGCCATGGGGGGGAAAATAGGGGTGGTTAGCCAACCGGGGCAGGGCAGCGAATTCTGGTTCACGGTTCCCTTGGAGATCGCCGCGGATCAACCCCTGGCGATTCCGATGATGGCCCGGCTGCATCTTCTGATCGTCGATGACAACAAGATGGTCCGGGATATTCTACAGGCCACCGCCCGCTCCTTGAACTGGACGGCGGAAGCGGTAAGCTGCGGCGAGGTGGCCGTCGCCAGGCTCCGGGCGTCCGATGGCGAGACCAAGTTCTGCGACGTCGTTCTGATCGACTGGGCCATGCCCGGCCTTGACGGCCTGGCCACGGCGCGCGCCATCAGGCAGATCGATATGCCGTCGCGGCGGTCGTTGATTCTGATCATGGTGGCCCCCTTCGCCAGGGCCGAGGTGGTCGAGTCCCTGGCCGCGCAGCAGGGCGGCGTGGACGGCCTTGTCACCAAACCGGTGACGGGATCATCTCTCTATGACGCTGTCGGACGCGCGCTTCGCTGGCGTGACGGGGGACTGGCCGCAGCGGCTCAGGATGAGCAGATGCCTCCGCGTGGCCGGCGGTTGGCGGGGTTGCGTCTTCTGGTGGTCGACGACAACGAGATCAACCGGGAAGTCGCTCGCCGTATCCTGGAGGTCGAAGGGGCCACCGTGGCTCTCGCCGGGGATGGCGCGGTGGCGCTCGCCTATCTCGCGGAACGGCCGGATAAGGTCGATGTCGTGCTGATGGATATCCAGATGCCGGTGATGGACGGCTATGAAGCGTGCCGGCGTATCCGGGCGGATCTGGGGCTCGCCGGGCTTCCCGTCATCGCCTTGACCGCGGGGGCGCTGTCCAGCGAACGCGAGGCGGCGCTTCAGGCGGGGATGAACGACTTCATCCCCAAACCGATCGACGTCAATCGGATGATTGCCGTGCTCAGGCGGATCAATTGGACGCCTCCGTTGGCTTCCTCCGCCGACGGCAAAATCGTCTCGCCGATCGGGGCGGGGGCTCCTGGGGATGTCGTCCGGGCAGCAGCGGCGGCGGCGGCGGGGATGACCGGAGAGTTGCTTCATGCGTTGAAGCGGGCACTGGACAATTCCGATCCGGGGACCGCCCGGTCCCTCCTGGCTGCCTTGGCCGGTCATTTGCCTGCTGATCAGCTCAGCCTTTTGGTTGAGCTGATCGGGGCCTCAGATCTGGTCGGCGCGCGCGCTCTGGCTGCGGATCTGGCAATCCGTCATGGGATGGGGGCGGTTTGGGAAGGAGGGGAATAGTGATTGTCCGGTGTTTCAGGGCATGAACTGCTCGGCGAGAATCCGCTCTTCCAGATTGTGTTCGGGATCGAACAGAAGATCCAGGCTGGTACTTCGGTCCTCATAGACCTCGACCTGCGCGACATCGCGGACCTCGGTATAATCGGCAACGGCGGATATCGGGCGCTTTTCGTTTTCCAAAACCTCGAACGACACCTTGGCTTTGTGGGACAGCAGCGCTCCGCGCCATCGTCTGGGGCGAAAAGCCGAGATGGACGTCAGGGCGAGCACTCCGGCACCCATCGGGATGATCGGTCCATGCGCCGACAAATTGTAGGCCGTGCTGCCCGCCGGCGTGGCGACCATGACGCCGTCGCAGATCAGTTCCTCGAGGCGAACCCGGCCGTCGATGCGAATCCGGATCTTCGCGGCCTGGCGGGTTTCTCGCAGCAGCGAGACCTCGTTGATGGCCAGGGCTTCGTGCGTCTGTCCGTCAACGGTGACGGCCCGCATGACCAGAGGATAGAGCCGGACGGTTTCGGCCCGTTCAAGACGATCCAGCAGGCTGTCGTCGCTATAGACGTTGAGCAGGAAGCCAACGGTTCCCCGGTTCATCCCGTAGATCGGAACATGACGGTCGATATGGCGATGCAGGGTTTCCAGCATGAATCCATCGCCGCCCAGGGCGACGATGACGTCGGCCTGATCGGGCGTCGCCGTTCCGTAACGTTGGCGCAGATGTTCCAAGGCACGCTGCGCGGCGTCATTCTCGGCAGCGACGAAAGCAACACGGGCAAATTTCATCGATATGTTTCCGCTGGTGAGGGGGCGAGTATAGCGTAGCGGAGCATCTTCGCCATCGTGAGGTGGGGATTTAAGGGCCCAAGGGTGTGGCGCGAAATAATCGCACCACACCCTTGGGTTTGATATGACGCCTCCGCTCCGCTGTCGGCGGGCGAGAGGCGCCGCTCGGGCCAGAGGGCCTGGTTCGGTAATTCCGTCCCAGGCCCTAGGCGGAAATCAGCCGCCCGTCGTGCTCATGTAGCGGGCCAGGGCGGGGCGCCTGTGATCGTGGTCGATGACGAAATCATGTCCTTCCGGCTTGTGCGAAATCCCCCGCAAGATCGCCTCTTGGAGACCGCTGTCGGATTCGCCCGCCCGCAATGGCGCGCGCAGGTCGAGCGCGTCTTCCTGTCCCAGGCAGGGAAAGAGCGTGCCGGTGCAGGTGACGCGGACGCGGTTGCAACTGGCACAGAAATGTTCGGTCAAAGGCGTAATGAACCCGAGCTTCCGGCCGGTTTCGGCGACCCTTACAAAACGCGCCGGGCCGCCGCTGGAGAACGTAATGGGCTCCAGGGTCCAACGTTTCTCAAGACGACGCCGCACGGCATTCAGGGGAACATACTGATCGAGGCGGTCGCCCCCGATCTCTCCCAAAGGCATCGTCTCGATCAGGGTCAGGTCGAATCCCTGTTCTCCGCACCATGCGACGAGGTCGTCGATCTTATCCCCATTGACGCCCTTCAAGGCCACCGTGTTGATCTTGACCGCCAGTCCCGCGGCCTTGGCGGCTTCAAGGCCGGCGAGAACCTTGCCCAGATCGCCGATGCGGGTGACCTGCCGGAAAATATCCGGATCGAGACTATCGAGGGAGACGTTGATACGCCGCACACCGGCGGCGGCCAGTCCGGCGGCGTGGGCTGCAAGCTGCGTTCCATTGGTGGTCAGCGTCAATTCATCGAGATGCCCGGCCGCAACCTGAGCGCCCAGGTTCGCGATCAGATCCATGATGCCCCGTCTGACCAGGGGTTCTCCGCCGGTCAGGCGCAGTTTGCGAACGCCGAGGCGCATGAAGGCGACCGCCACCCGTTCCAGTTCCTCAAGGCTTAAAACCTCGGCCTTGGGAAGGAATTCCATATCCTCGGCCATGCAATAGACGCAGCGGAGATCGCACCGGTCGGTAACGGAGAGCCGCAGATAGGTGATCTTACGGCCGAAAGGATCAATCATCAGAGGTGTTCCGCCTTTTTCTGAAACGGTTCCGAACCTTGCCTTATATGGCGATGGTTCGGCTCCGCGTCCAAGTCCGTTCTTTAAAATCATTCGCAGGACCGCGTCAAATGGATAGGGGCCGCAACGGGGTAATCGCTTGAACGCGATAGTCCCGGTTAAATTCCGGTCCCTCATGCGCCGGGCGGGACCATCCGTCAGCCGTAGAGGCGGTAGAAGCGGTCGAAGCTTTGGCGCAAGTCCGACAGGGCGGCCCGGATGGGGGCGTGCCGGCCTCGCAAGACCGCCGCCCTCAGTCCTCGGACCTGACGCGACAGGTTTTCCAGGGCATCCAGGAATTCCGGTTCGCCGGCCCAGCGTGCCGGGGCCCGTTTTTCCAGTTTTTCTCCCAGATAGGCCAGGACGCCGACCTGTTCGCAGAGTTGGACGAACTGATCCGGTGAAATCTCTTCTTCGTCGAGGTCGTCGTCGGTGGTCTCGGACAACTTGTCATCGAACGCATCGAGAGGGGCCGCGTAATCATGCGGTTCGCCGGCATGCCGCAAATCCGTCAACATCGGGCGGATTTGCGACAGCGTGAGATGCGCCTGGTCCAGGCGGCCCCGGTCGTTTTGCAATTCCGCCTTTTCCGCGACGTCGGCGATGTCTTGAACGCGCTGTTCCACCTCATCTTCCTGTATCGGTCGGCAGGGCGCGCAATCGGCAGCGCGTTCGGCCACGGCGCGCCAGGCGACGCGGAACGCCGCCAGCGCGGAGTTCGCCGCCGCGCCGTCCTGATGCAAGGGGTCGGATTGAAAGAGGGCCTCTCGATAATAAGCCGTCGCCGCGCCCATCAGCTCCTCGCAGGTCAGGACGTCCTCGGCGTCGGCCGGACTGGTGCTTAAAAATAGGGCCAGGGCCAAGAGTTGGAGTTTCGTCATGACGGCATCATTCCCGGCAATGGTTGCTTAACGAGATGTTACCTATCCCGCCGTCATTATGAATTACCTCAAGATCGAGGCAATGCCTCCGGACGGCGGGGGAGGGAGCTTATCCTGACGACAAAAAAAGGCATTGGTGGCATTTTTATTGTGATCTGTCCCCAAGTGAGGACTGTGGAGGGGCGGCAGCGGCGATAAGGTGACCATGACGAAACGGTGTGAAAAGAAAATTTCCCGCGCCGAGTTGTTCCGGAAGCCGGCGTTTTCGGGGGGGCGGGAATGAAGTGCGATGATCCTGCGGTCTTGGCGGAACTTCTTTGCGCTCGTCTCTGTCACGATTTGGCGGGCGCGGTCGGCGCCGTAGGGACCGGAGTGGAACTACTGGCCGACGACGGCGTCGGCGGTGAGCTGGCTGACGATGCCCTGGCCCTGTTGGCGGGAAGCGCGGCGGCGGCGATCCATCGGTTGAAGTTTTTGCGTGTGGCGTTGGGGGGGGCTGGTTGTGCGATGTCCTCCGATCAGATGCGCGCAATAATTGGCGATTTCTTGAATTCCCGGATGGGGGAGGCCGACATGGTGCGCCTCGAGTGGCGGGACGGCGAACAGCGGAACTGGGACGGCGACGAGGTCAAGCTGCTGCTGAATATGGTCCTGCTGGCCCGTGATTGTCTTCCCCGGGGCGGAAGCGTGAGTGTCGAAAGGTTGCCCGCCGCATCATGCGGGCTCCGCATCACGGCGCAGGGGGTGGGGATGATGACGGCGGAATCGGTCAAGGCCCTGCATGCGACGGATGTCTCCACCTTGAGACCACGCGGCGCGCAAGGGTTTTATACGGCGCTTCTTGCGAGCAGGATGAGTTTGTCGATCAATTATGAAGACAGTCATGATCGTATGGTATTCGTAACGATCCAAAAACAAAAAAATGAAAAAGGAGGGGCGGGCTTCTGAAGCCAGGCTTTCTCAAGGTAACGGCGCATGCTATTAATTAGTTTCTTAAGGCGTGGGGTCCCGATCGCGCCAAGGAATCCGGGGGCCACACCAGGACGGCAAAGGGTAGTGTAATGGACGATCTTCTGAGTGAGTTCTTGACGGAGACCTCGGAGAGCCTTTCAACTCTCGATGTGGAGTTGGTCAAGCTCGAGCAAAATCCGGAACCGAAAATCCTGTCCAACATCTTCCGTCTGGTCCACACCATCAAGGGGACTTGCGGTTTTCTTGGTTTGCCGCGGCTTGAGACGGTGGCCCACGCGGGTGAAAACGTGCTTGGCAAGTTTCGCGATGGCGAATTGCAGGTCACGCCCGGCGCCGTCACCCTGATTCTCAACTGTCTCGATCGCATCAAGATGATCCTTGGGCATATCGAGGCGACCGAAGCGGAGCCGGAAGGCGACGACAAGGATCTGATCGCCCAGCTCAATGCCGCGGCGGAAGGTCGGGTTCAGGAGGCCTCGCCCGCTCCGGCGGCGGAGCCAGCGCCCGCGCCGGTGGTGGAACCCGAGCCCGCCGCGCCTGAGCCTGCCGTCCCCCCCGCTGCGCAAGCCGCTCCCGAGCATGAACCGGAACATGTCGAGGCTCCGGTGCCGGTCGCGGCTCCCACGCCGGTTGCCCCTTCGACGGCGCTCGCGGCTCCCACGCCGACCGAGGTTCCGAAGGAATCTGCCGTGGCGGCGCAAACCATCCGCGTCAATGTCGAGCTGCTTGAAAATCTGATGACGCTGGTGTCCGAGTTGGTGTTGACCCGCAACCAGCTTCTCCAAATGGTTCGCGGCAACGATGACAGCGAGTTCGCCACTCCCCTTCAGCGCCTGTCCCATATCACCACCGATCTGCAGGAAGGCGTGATGAAGACGCGCATGCAGCCCATCGGCAATGCCTGGGCCAAGCTGCCGCGTATCGTGCGTGATCTGTCTGTCGAAATGAACAAGAAGATCGATCTCCAGATGATCGGCGCCGAGACCGAGTTGGATCGGCAGGTTCTGGAGTTGATCAAGGATCCGCTCACCCATATGGTCCGCAACTCCGCCGACCATGGTCTGGAATCGACCAACGAGCGACGTCTCATCGGGAAGCCGGAAGTCGGCAAGATCGTTCTGAACGCCTATCACGAAGGCGGCCATATCATCATCGAGATCGCCGATGACGGACGGGGTCTGAATATTGCCCGTATCCGTCAGAAGGTCGCGGCCAATGGCCTGGCCACCGAGGGCGAACTTGAGCAGATGAACGATCAGCAGGTCGCCCAGTATATCTTCCGTGCCGGCTTCTCCACCGCCGAAAAGGTTACGTCGGTTTCGGGCCGGGGCGTCGGCATGGACGTGGTTCGGACCAACATCGAAAAAATCGGCGGTACCATCGAGCTGAAGACCCAGCAGGGTAAGGGCACCAGCTTCATCATCAAGATCCCGCTGACCTTGGCCATTGTTTCGGCGTTGATCGTCGAATGCGCTGGCGAGCGTTTCGCCATCCCCCAGATCAGCGTGCTCGAACTGGTCCGGACGACGGCCAATTCCGAACATGGCATCGAGGTGATCAACAACGCGCCGGTGTTGCGCCTGCGCGACCGGCTGTTGCCTCTGGTCAGCCTGCGGACGCTTCTGCGTCTTGGCGGCGACGCCGGCGAGCGGGGCGAGACCTTCATCGTGGTGACCCAGGTCGGCGCCTATACCTTCGGCATCATCGTCGATCGCGTCTTCGACACCGAGGAAATCGTCGTCAAGCCGGTCGCTCCGATCCTGCGGCATATTTCCATGTTCTCCGGGAACACCATTCTCGGTGACGGTTCGGTGATCATGATCCTTGATCCCAATGGCATCGCCGGCAGCACCGGTGAAATCGTCGGCGGCAGTCAGGCGACGGCGGAGGCTTCGACCTCGCGGGATCTGCATGCCGAGGATCGTCAGTCCCTGTTGGTTTTCCGCGCCGGAGGTATCGATCTCAAGGGCGTGCCGCTGGCCCTGGTCGCCCGTCTCGAAGAGATCGAGGTCGGTCAGATCGAACATTCGCATGGCAAGCCGGTGGTCCAATATCGCGGCAAGCTCATGCCTCTGGTCACCATCGACGGTTCGTTCGACGTCCGGACAGAAGGGCGCCAGCCGGTCCTGGTGTTCGCCGACCGCGAGCGCAGCATGGGACTCGTGGTCGACGAGATCGTCGACATCGTCGAGGAGCGCTTGAAGGTGGAGCTGTCCGTCGACCAGCCGGGTCTGATCGGAACAGCCGTGGTTTCCGGCAAGGCAACCGACATCATCGATGCCGGCTTCTATCTGACCCAGGCCTGGGGCGATTGGTTCGGGTCTCCCGATCAGGAGTTCCAGGGCGACACGGAGGCCAAACGCATTCTTCTGGTGGACGACAGTCCCTTCTTCCGCAATCTGCTGACCCCGCTGCTTTCGGTGGCCGGTTACGAGGTGACTTCGGTCGACAGCGCGGACAAGGCATTGTCTCTGAGGGAATCCGGCGATAATTTCGATGCCATCATCAGCGACATCGAAATGCCCGGCATGGACGGCTTCGATTTCGCCCAGGCGGTGCGATCCGAAGGCCGTTGGGCCAAGATACCGATGGTCGCCCTGTCTTCCCATGCGACCGAGAAGGACTTCGAACGTGGCCGTGAGGTCGGGTTCACCGACTATGTCGCCAAATTCGACCGTGATGCGCTGTTGCAGACCCTGGCGCAGTCTCTTTCGGCTAAAGGTGCCGCATGAACCAGATCGTTCCCGCAACCACCCGGCAAGGTTCTCATGAAATTCTCTCGACCGAGGATCATGAGGAATTCGTCACCATGTTCATCGAGGGCCAGATGTTCGGCATCCCGGTGTTGATGGTGCAAGATGTGCTGGGACCGCAAAAAATTACCCGCATTCCTCTCGCTCCCCCTGAGGTGGCCGGTTCCCTCAATCTGCGAGGGCGCATCGTCACGGCCATCGATGTCAGGCTGCGGTTGCGTCTGCCCGCCCACAACGAGGAAGCGGGCGATGCAATGAGCGTGGTCGTCGACATGCGCGGAGAGCTCTATTCCCTGCGTGTCGATTCGGTGGGCGAGGTCTTGAGTTTGCCGGCTGCCAAATTCGAGCGGAATCCTCCGACGTTGGATCCGCTGTGGCGTGAGTTCAGCACCGGAATATATCGGTTGGAAAACAAGCTCCTCGTCGTGCTCGATGTTCCTCGGTTGCTCGATTTCACCAAATCGGAAGCCGTATAAGGTCGAACGGGTCGGCCCGGAAGGGCCGACTTTAAGTCCGCGTCCCGAAGAAAGCGAAGGGTGGCATGAAGTCCTGCTTGATCGTTGATGACTCCAAAGTCATTCGCATGGTTGCCAAGAAAATTTTAAACGAGCTTGGTTTCCGTACGGAAGAAGCTGAAGACGGGATTGTGGCTCTTGACCGTTGTATCAAGCAGATGCCTGATGCCGTGCTTCTCGACTGGAACATGCCCAATATGAATGGGCTCGAATTTCTGCATGAGCTGCGAAAGCTTCCCGACGGTGATCGTCCCATAGTGGTGTTCTGCACCACCGAAAACGACATTGATCATATTCAGGAAGCGATTACGGCAGGTGCGAATGAATACATTATGAAGCCTTTCGATAGTGAAATTCTTCAAGCCAAGTTTTCGCAAGTCGGCCTGCTTTGAACGGTGGTATGTGTATGGTTTTCGAGTCCGGAACATCTCGTCCCAGTACCACCGCTTCCGCTGCGGATCCTATCCGCGTCATGGTTGTGGATGATTCTGCGGTCGTGCGGGGCCTTATAACCAGGATGCTCGAGGAGGATTCCGGCTTTTCCGTAGTGGCGTCTGTCGGCAATGGGCAGATGGCCGTCGCGGCCCTTGAGCGACACGATATCGAAGTGATTATTCTCGATATCGAAATGCCGGTCATGGACGGTTTGACGGCTTTGCCGAAACTGCTGAAAGTCGACCCCGACCTTCAGATCATTATCGCCTCGACTCTCACTCTGAAAAACGCCGACATATCGATGCGGGCTTTGGAGGCCGGCGCCGCCGACTACATACCGAAGCCGACCTCGTCGCGCGAAATCAGCGGCGGAGCCGACTTCAAGCAAGAACTTATCGGCAAGGTCCGGGCTTTGGGGGCCGTGCGTCGGCGTTCGGTGCGAAAACCGCGTCCGGGGGTGAGCACTGTTGGTTTGGCTGCCTCCGGAACGCCGCTTTCTTCGGCGCCGCCGGTCCGGACGCCGGTTCAGATTCATCCGCACGCCGGACCCTTATCGCTTCGGCAGGCATCGGCGGAAACTCCGGATGTGATCGCCATCGGCTCATCGACGGGGGGGCCCCAGGCGCTGTTTGCCGTGCTGGGCGCAATCAAGGCCGGGTCTCTGAAGCAGCCCATTCTGATCACCCAGCACATGCCTCCGACCTTCACCACCATTCTGGCCGAACATATCTCGCGGATCAGCGGATGGGCGGCAGCCGAAGGTAAGGATGGCGAAGTCATCCAGGGAAATCGGATTTATATCGCTCCCGGCGATTTTCATATGGTGGTCGAGGTGAGGGGAACCGATAAGGTCATTCGTCTCAATAAAAACCCGCCGGAAAATTTTTGTCGCCCATCGGTCGATCCGATGTTGCGCAGTATTTCGGCTGCCTGGGGCCGTCGTGTGCTGACGGTCATTCTAACGGGAATGGGCTCTGATGGCATGAAGGGGGGGCAGGTGGTAGTCGGCGCCGGAGGTACCGTGGTCGCCCAGGATGAGGCGAGCAGCGTGGTGTGGGGAATGCCGGGGGCGGCAGCGACGGCTGGAATATGCAGCGCGGTCCTGCCTTTACCGGAAATTCCCCAGTACATCATGCGTTTGGCCTCGAGGCGTTGATATGTTGCGCCCGGAAGATTTTGATTTCCTGGCCAAGCTCCTGAAGGAGCGGTCGGGATTGGTGATCACTCCCGACAAGGCTTATCTCCTGGAGAGTCGCCTGACGCCTTTGGCGCGGGCGCGCAATTTAAAGGGGATCGAGGATATCGTCGCGAAGATGCGTGGCCACGACGAGGCTTTGGCCCGTGACGTGACCGAAGCGATGACTACCAACGAATCCTTCTTCTTCCGCGATACCAAGCCGTTCGATCAATTCAAGGACATCGTGCTGCCACAGGTTATGGCTGCCCGAATGGCAAAAAAATCCATCCGGATATGGTCCGCCGCCTGCTCCAGCGGGCAGGAGGCCTATTCGCTGGCGATGCTTTTGAAAGAGCAATCGGCCAAGCTGAACGGCTGGCATGTCGAGATCGTCGGAACCGATATTTCGGTGGAGATGCTCGATAAGGCCAAGGCCGGCCTTTATTCCCAGTTCGAAGTGCAGCGCGGCCTGCCGATTCAGATGCTCGTCAAATATTTCAAGAAGAAGGACGAGAGCTGGCAGATCGATGCGGGTTTACGGGCCATGGTGCAATTCCGCGAATGGAACCTTTTGAAGGATCTGCGCGGACTCGGGCAGTTCGATATCGTCTTCTGCCGTAATGTGCTGATTTATTTCGATCAGCCGACCAAGGCCGGTGTTTTGGAAAATATCTCCAAGCTGATGCCCGCCGATGCCTTTCTGTATCTGGGGGGAGCCGAGACGGTGCTGGGCATTTCCGAGCGCTTCAAACCCATGGCCGGGCAACGCGGCATTTATTGCCTAAACAAAGATGGCGCGGCGACCCCGTCCTTTCCCCTCAAGGCACCGAACTGAAGTCTGTCCATCAGCATTGACGGTGCCGTGACGCTCATTTCCGGAATCTCTTCCCGTCGAGCGTCTTTTACGCGTGGTCGTGCTGGGGGGTGCCTCGGCCATCGTCGGGTCGACGATGGGACCGGTGGCGGTCGGACCACCCTAGAAGATGGTCGCGGGCAATAACAAAATAGCGCAACCGGGCCGCCCGCACTGTCGCATGCGGGCGGTGCCCTCCCGGTAGCCCCGCCTGGAGCGGGAGACCATATTGCCGCTCAAGCCTATTAGGACTGCAGCAGCTTCAGCAGTTCCTGCGGCAACTGCGCAGCTTGCGTCAGCGCGGCGACCGAGGCCTGCGTCTTCACGTCGATGGACGAAAGGCTCGATTTCACCGAGGCGACGTCGGCATCCATGATGACCGAGGCGGCTGCCGAGATATTCTGGACGTTTGTCGAGATATCCTGAGAGCTGAAATTGAACTGCGATTCGTAAGCACCCACCAAGGCGCGATCCTTGGTGATGGTATTGATCGCCGAAGTGACCTTGGACATCGCCTGGAGCGCCAGGGCGGCGGTGCTGACCGTCGATCCGGTGGTGCCCAGCAGGCCGGCGGCAGACACGGTCGCCAGCGACAAGGAGATGAAGTTCGACGACAGGGTGCCGACGAGGAATTTCACGTTGCTGAGGAACGAACCGGTCAGCAGCGCCTGGCCGGCATAAGTCGTACTGCCGACGATACTGCTGATTTCGCTCTTGAGCTGCACATATTCCGTATTGATGTCCTCGGAACGCTGGGAGTTGGTCACCTGGCCTGATGCGGCGGAAGTGGCCAGCGCCATCATGCGCTGAAGGACGTTGCTGATCTGAGCGAGCGCACCGTCGGTGCTCTGCAAGATCGAGATACCTTGCGTAACGTTCACCTGATCCTGCTGGAACACGGTGACGTTCGCTTGCAACTGGGTGCCAATGGCAAGTCCGGCGGCGTCATCCGACGCCTGGACGATGCGTGAGCCACTGGCCAACTGCGACAGTTTGTTCGTCTCTTGAGCTGAATTATTATTCAGATAATTCAGTGCGGCGTTGGCCGCGTTGTTCGTAGAAATCACGGGCATACTGATCTCCTTTGCCACACTGACTTGCTTTGTCGCAAGGTTTGAAATGTGGTGTACCGCCACTCCTAAAAGCAAGGGGCGTGCCAATTATGAAAATTGTTTATTTTCAAATGGTTAATTGAATCGCCCAAGGGGCGATACTGCCGAGTCCCCCCGACTCCGGTGGCGACTCTTGCCGGATCCACCGTGCAAATCTTGCCGGGTTGGCGGCCCCGCGGGTTGGGCGCCGGGCAGAGTCCCGTGGTAAAAAATGTCAAATATTAGAATCAGTTGCCCCTGCACGGGGATGTTGGTCGCGGGAAAAGACCTCGCCAAATCGCGCCTATATCATCGTGCGATATTGACTCGGGCGTAGTGATTCGACGCCCGGAGAGGGAGATAGTTTGTCGGGCAAGGTCCAGTTGGACGGATCAGGCGAAATCGGCCTCGATCGCCTCGCACAACATATGGCCGATCAGGATATGCATTTCCTGAATGCGGGCGGTCACGGAGGAGGGGACGATGATCAGCGGATCGGCGCAGCCGACCATGGTGCCGCCGTCGCGGCCGGCAAACCCTGCGGCGACGGCACCCGCCGCCCGGGCTGCTTCAAGCGCCTTCAGCACGTTGGGGCTTTTCCCCGAGGTGCTGATGCCGATGGCGACGTCGCCGGGCCGGGCCAAAGCTTCAACCTGCCGCGAAAAGATTTCCTCGAAGGAGAAATCGTTGGCGGTCGCCGTCAGGATGGATGTGTCGGTGGTCAGGGCGATGGCCGGCAGGGCTCGGCGGTTGACCTTGTAGCGCACGACGATTTCCGTCGCCAAATGTTGCGCATCGGCCGCGCTGCCGCCGTTGCCGAAGAAAAGGATCTTGCCGCCTTGCCGGATGGATGTCCGACAGCTTTCGCAAAGACGCAGAAAGGGTTCCTTGATCGCGGGGCCGAGCGTCTGGACCAGCTTCGCATGTTCCTCCACCTCTTTGTCGAAGAACTGAGCGATATCCATAGCATCCTCCAATTGACGGTCGGTCGAGTCGTCGCCTCGATTACCACGAAAGAAAAAAGGCTGGAAGGGGATAGGGCGGAAGGCGCCGCCGCCTTACATCATGTGACTGGGTTGGCCATTCGGCAGGAGCTTGCCGGGTGGCGCTTCCTCGGGGTCGCGGAGGACATAGCCTCGCCCCCAGACGGTTTCGATGTAATTGGCTCCCCCGGTGGCGGTTGCCAGCTTCTTGCGTAATTTGCAGATGAAGACATCGATGATTTTCAGTTCCGGCTCATCGATGCCGCCATAGAGGTGGTTGAGGAACTGCTCCTTGGTCAAGGTCTGTCCCTTGCGCAGGGACAGAAGTTCCAGAATGCCATATTCCTTGCCGGTCAGATGTAGCGGATCGCTGTCGACCTCGACATTGCGCTTATCGAGGTTGACGGACAGGCGGCCCGTCCTGATCACGGATTGCGCGTGGCCCTTCGATCGCCGAACGATGGCCTGGATCCGAGCGATCAATTCCGCCCGGTCGAAGGGTTTGGTTAGATAATCGTCGGCGCCGAAACCCAGCCCCTTCACTTTCTTGTCGGCTTCGGACAGGCCCGAGAGGATGAGAACCGGAGTTTCGATGCGCGATGCGCGCAACCGGCGCAATACTTCGTAACCATCCATGTCGGGCAGCAGAAGGTCGAGCAAAATAATGTCGTAGTCGTAGAGCTTGCCGATTTCAAGCCCATCCTCCCCCATGCTGGTGGCATCCACCACCATTCCTTCGGCCCTGAGCGCGAGCTCCAGGCTTTTGGAGGTTATCGGGTCGTCTTCGACAATCAGTATTCGCATTCCCGCGGTTTCCGGTGTCCGATTAATGACTGGTAACCATAAGGGGGTAGGCGCGCTACACGCAAGGACAGAGCTTACGCGCGTTTTAAGCCGTGGTCAGTTTACCAAGCTTTAATGGTCTCACGCTAGGGTATAGAAGTGCCAACAGGGGTGAGTCGTGGCCTTTCTCGTAAAATCATTGATCAGCGATCTCGAGCATGTTCCCTCGGTGCGTGTTTTCGGTCGTGTCGAGGGTGTCCAGGGGCTTTTGGTGGAGGCCAGTGGTCTGCGTCACCGGTTGTCCGTGGGTGACCGTTGCCAGATCATGGGGCGTGACCGCTGCATCACCTGCGAGACTGTGGGGTTTCGCAATAATCGTGCTCTGTTGATGCCGTTCTCATCGCTCGACGGCGTTGGTCTCGGATGCCGGGTCGAGGTGGCCGAGGCTTGTCCGGCGTTGTATCCCCATCCGGATTGGCTGGGGCGCGTGATCAATGCCATGGGTGAGCCCGTCGATGGTAAAGGTCCGCTGCCGGTTGGTGATACGCCTTATATGGTGAGGAACAAACCTCCATCGGCTCATTCCCGGCAGCGGGTGTCCGGCAAGCTTGACCTTGGTGTCCGCGCGCTCAATGCCTTTCTGACAGTCTGTCGGGGCCAGCGCATGGGCATTTTCGCCGGTTCAGGTATTGGCAAGTCGTCTCTGATGTCGATGATGGCCAAGCATACCTCGGCGGACGTTTCGGTCATCGGGCTGATCGGCGAACGCGGCCGCGAGGCGCGGGAATTCATCGAAGACGATCTCGGCGTGGAAGGGTTGGCCCGTTCCGTGGTGGTAGTCGCCACCTCGGACGAATCGGCCTTGCTCCGCCGGCAAGCGGCTTATGTGACCCTGACCGTGGCCGAATATTTCCGGGACTTGCAGCGCGACGTGCTTTGCCTGATGGACAGCGTCACCCGCTTCGCCATGGCGCAGCGGGAGATCAGCCTTTCCGTGGGCGAGCCGCCGGCCAGCAAAGGCTATACCCCGACCGTATTCGCCGAACTGCCCCGTCTTCTGGAGCGGGCCGGCCCGGGCGGGCCCAATCAGGGCTCGATTACCGGACTGTTCACCGTGCTCGTCGACGGCGACGATCATAACGAGCCGATCGCTGATGCCGTTCGCGGCATCTTGGATGGGCATGTGGTGCTGGATCGTTCCATCGCCGAACGTGGTCGCTATCCTGCCATCAATGTGCTGCGTAGTGTTTCGCGAACCATGCCGGGCTGCAATACGCCCGAGGAAAACCAACTCGTCAGCCGGGGGCGCAAGCTGCTTGCGCTCTATGACGACATGGCGGAACTGATCAGGTTGGGTGCCTATCGGCGGGGTACAGATCCGGCGGTCGACGAGGCCATTCATTATTATCCCGCGCTGGAAGGTTTTCTCGGCCAGGGCAAGAAGGACGCGACCGATCTGGCGACGTCCTACGCCATGCTGGCCGAGGCCTTGAAATAACGGATTGAATTTCGCGAGGTGTTTTCCTCTTGTCGCGCAAGGCCAAAGATCTCGTATCCTTGCTCCGTCTGCATAGCTGGACGGTCGATGAACGTCGCCGCGAACTGGGCATCTTGCTCGCGCGCGAGGAGGAGTTGATTCAATTCGGTCTCCGGTTGGATCAGGAGTTATTGCACGAACAGAAGGTCGCCGCCGCCGATCCCACTTTCGCCGGATATGGCTTCGGGGCTTACGTCCAGAATTACCGCTTGCGTCGCGAACAATGGATGCGGACGCTCGACGCTCTGCGCGGCGAGATCGAGCAGGCGCGTGATCATCTGGCCGAGGCCTATCGTCAGCTCAAGGTTTATGAAGAGGTCAAGGAAAAGCGCGTCGAGCAGGAGCGAATTGAGGAAGTGCGCAAGGAGCAGATCGCCTTCGACGAGATCGGCCAGACGCAATTCCGTCAACGAAGCGCCCGGTAATATGAACCTTTCTGACGGCTTTTTCGGGTTCAATTGTCGAGAAAACTTTCCGGCGCCAGTGCGTGGGATTGCCCCGGTCCATCGCCGAGCGGCGGCAGGATCAGTTCCGCGTCGGGACGTTTTCCGTTCGCCCCCCCGGCTTGGAACACCTGGGCGGTCGGGACAATGAAGGTCCGCATGTCTTCGAGGAAGATGCCACAGGCACGGCTGTAGTCATGGCCAATAGCGAACACCGCGCGGAAGGTGCCTGAAGGAATACCGTTCACGACGGTATCAGAGCCCGCGGCCATGAAGAAGGCCAACAACGTCCGTCCATTCTGGGTTTTGAGGCGGACGATGACGTCATGATCGGTATCGTTCTTGAGGGACAGCGTATGTTCTCCGCCCGACCGGCGCAGCAGGATATCGCCGGTGTGCAAGGCGCTGCCTTTCTGATCGTTGCACCAGCGATTTTTCGATTCGTCGCCGGGACCGCCGAAAAGAAAGCGTGCCGGCACGTAGCCGGTAACCCCGGCCGGAGTCAGAATGCGGGCCCATTCTCCGTCGGCGACCGAGTCCATCACCTGGACCGTCGAGAAGCGATCAAGCAGCGCCACCACCGGATGGGAGTTGGTTGGTCCTTGGCGGACCTTCAGGACATCGATGGCCACATGGCGCACCTCTCCGGCCTGCGCCGGATGAATGGTGATCATTGCCGTGACACTCTCGGTCTGGCTGTGGAATTGCAAAGCCGCAACGGCAACCGTCACGGCGAGGGCTAGTCCGATCAGGGGCAAGGCTTGAATGACGGCCGCATAGCTCCATGGATTCCAGCGGTTTCGCAGCCGGCGCGCGAACGGATTTGTCGATTTTCCCGCCGCCCGGACGATTTCGGCGATACGGTTGCGCTCCTCGCTGTTCCGGGCGAAATTCTGGGCCTGTTCGGCCAGGGCGAGAGCGACCTCCTTGTCGTTGTCGGCCAGGAAAGCGCGTGCCTGGTGCAACAGCAACCAAAGATTGTCCGCCCGAGGTTTCTCGCCGCCCCGCAGATTACGCAGAAGCGCCTTCATCGTATGAAATGGCCCGAGCGGTCCCCACCAGCCGAGCAGCCAGGACAGGGTGCTGGCGCGAATGGCCGTCCGGTCGGCGCAATCCCGGCAAAAAATTCCCACCACCGTACTTTTGCGGCACCTGAAGAGGAATGTTTTGACCCTATGAAAGAGGATGTAGCGGGGCTGTGCGGTGACCTTGCCGCACCGTGAGCAATGCAGCGGCTTGGGGGAGGGATCCTTGGGGTCGATCAGATCGGCGAGCGCCGGCGAACAGGCCGTGGCGTCGTAGCGCGCGCGCCTTTTCGTGTCCTTGAGAATGCGATAGATCGTCGTCAGCTCGATAAAGTCTTGAGGTGCCTGCTCGGATGGGTTGATGTCGGGATGCAGGCGCTTCGCCTGAAGACGATAGGCTGCCTTGATTTCCGCCGTATCGGCCAGGGGGCCGACGCCCAGGATGGCGTAATAGCCCTGGGGATCGGAGGGCGGATGAGAGGTTTCGTCGCGCATGATCACAGCAAATTTTCAGCCCATGCCAGGGTCGCCGTGGCAGCGTCCGATCTTTCGAGACGCAAAAATCATGCCGGAGTATGAACGGAATGAACGCATTTCTTGTCTGAATCTCCCCCACCAGTGGATCCAGTCCGGTTTCGTCCAAGCTCAAACGCCTCTAGAGCAGTTTGCGCTTCGCTTGAACTGCTCTAGGCTTGCGTGGCGCTGAAAAAACTCCGTTTTTTCAAATGCTCAAACGCCGCTCGGGCTAACGAGCGCGATTCAATCTAAACGCAACGCGCTCTGGTGCACAGACTCATTCAAATGATTCAATGCACTAGATCACCCAGCCCGAAATCTCCGGTTCCGTCATCGGAATCGGTTCGATGAATGTCTTGGTGTGCTGGAACATGGCGCTGCCCGCCATGTTCAGTCCTTCCAGAGAACGGTTGAAAATTGCCTCGATGCCATGCCTCATTTCCTCGGGCAGGGCCACGTGGCTGCGCAGAATCATATCGAAACGCTTGGTCTTGCGGCGCAGCAGCCCATCGATCTGTAACGCGCCCAATCTGCTCATGGTCACATCGACGAGGAAACGGGTACCCTCATCTTCCCTGGCCGCCGCTTCTTCCGCGTCATCGGGGGGGCGGCGAAAAACCAGACGGATGGGGTCGATCCGCTGATCGATGGGAAGAGGCAGCATCAAGGATTGCCATTCACCGTTGAGCGGCATCCGGACCGGTGTCTTCAGGGTTCGGAGTTCTTTCTCCAAACGATCGATCAGGCTCTGATGCCCCGCCTTGTTCAGCTTGCGGATCAATCGCTCGCCAAGCCACGGTTTGATCGACGCGGTGTCGGCCGCGGAACTCAAACCAAACAGGGCGGCGGTCAGCCGTGCGGGAAGATCCATGGCGGCGGGATTCGTCGAGGCGATGAGCGCGCCCGCCTGCCGGAGAATGTCGATCGCCTCCTGGAAGCCCGTCCCGGGCGGCTCTGCGGGATTGGGAACTGTATCGGGGAGCACCGGAGCATCGAGCGTTTCCAGCGTTACCGTCGCTCCTGCGGGGAGATCGACGTTGGTGTCCAACGACAACAGGCCTGCCGATGTCTGCAGCAAGGGGCGCCCGGCATGGCTGTTGGCTGCGACGATACCGCTCAACATCTGTTGCGGAGAGGGCTGCGTATTGATCATGGACGTCGTCGGCGCGCCATCGGCTGGGGCATCGGCAAAGGGATCGGAAGGCGCCGCAGGGGCGGATGGGGGGGCGCTCGTCGATGCCGAAGGGCTGTCTCTTATACACATCT
>NZ_PIUM01000035.1 GCF_002845745.1 Telmatospirillum siberiense
CCGCACGCCCCCGTTCGGCCGCCTCCCATCCCGCGCAGGCGACGGAGACCTCCGCGGCCTCGCCGCGAGCCGGTCGCGAAGACCGCCGGTCCCTGCCGAGGGCCGCGCGGAGCGGAGGCTCGACCTTCTGGTTATGGGGCAGTCATCCGGTGCTGGCCGCCCTGGCCAATCCCGACCGGCATTGCCGCCGCCTGCTGCTGACCGCCGAGGCCTTGCGCACCCATGGCCCGCAGATCGCGGCCCTCGCCCAGACGCGCCCGCTGCCGCAGGCCGAGACCGTCGAAAAAGCCAATCTGGACGGCCTGTTACCGGCGGGAGCCGTGCATCAGGGCATCGCCCTGGCGGCCGAACCGCTGGAAACGCCCGACATCGGTGAGCTCGCCGCCGCCGCCGAGGGCCGCGAGAGCGCCGTCATCATCTGTCTCGACCAGGTCACCGATCCACATAATGTCGGCGCCGTCCTCCGCTCGGCGGCGGCTTTCGGCGCGCTCGGCCTGCTGATTCCCGATCGCCATGCCCCGGACGAAACGGGCACCCTGGCCAAATCGGCCTCGGGCGCCCTCGAACGCCTGCCCCTGGTCCGGGTGACCAATCTGGTCCGCGCCCTGGAAGAACTGAAGCAGGCCGGCTTCTGGATCGCCGGCCTGGCCGGCGACGCGCCTCTCACCCTGGCCGAAGCCAAATTGAGCGGCAAGCTGGTCCTGGTCCTGGGCAGCGAGGGGGAGGGATTGCGCCGCCTGACCCGCGAACATTGCGACCATCTGGTCAAGCTGCCGCAGACCGATCTGGTGGAAAGCCTGAACGTCAGCAACGCAGCCGCCGTCGCCCTCTATGAACTGGTCCGCCGCTGAGCTCCAGGAAGGGCTTGCAAGGATGGAACGCTGCCTCTAATTTGGCCCGCGCCAGATGGTGGGCCGGTTTAGCTCAGCTGGTAGAGCACCTGATTTGTAATCAGGGGGTCGCGGGTTCGAACCCTGCAACCGGCACCAAAATTCCCCTGGAATATCAGGGTATTAGTGTGAAGACGGTGATATAATGTCACCGGCCTCTTGGCTGTTCGGCATCGCCTCCATATCACCGAACGAGCGTCCTCGCCCCTGCCGCAACCTTGCCGAAACAAGATGGAAGCGGTGTTGTGGGGCGACCGGGCCATGCTAAACTGCTTTCAGGTGCAGTATCGTCGGCGTGGCCATGGCAGCGATGATCGCCGACCTGATGCCGCTGATGTTTGCCTAAGGCGCGTCCAGCCGCTTTTCGATCGCCGCGCTGATCTGCGCCGGCATGAGCATCGACACCTTGTTCATCCTGTCCGCGCTGCCGGTGATCCACAGCTTTCTGGCCTCGGACCACCGCCGCGACCACCGTCGATAACACCAGCGGGAAGGGACCGCCATGCCCCAGGAGCAAACCGCGCCGCCGCCGACCGGCCACACGCAAACCAGCGACCTCATGCGGCAGCGCCTGCGGGCGGACGCCTGCATCCGCACCCACGTCATCGCGGCCATGGGTTTCGGCCTGATCCCGTCGGCCGTCGTGGACATCGTCGTCATCTCCGGCATCGAGACAAAGATGATCCGCGACCTGGCCGGGCTCTACGGCCTTTCCGTCCCCCATCGACTGGTCGCCTACAAACTGCTGCTGTCCCTGATCGGCGGCGTTGGCGTGATCTATTTTTCCAACAAGATGGAGGCCGCCCTGAAAGGACTGCCGCTGGTCGGATATGCGCTTTATTACGGCGCCTTCTCCATTACCGGCGGCGCGGCGGTCTATGCCGTCGGCAAGACCTTCCAAAAACACTATGAAACGGGCGAAACCTTCCTGGAAAGCGGCAACGACGTCGTGCGCGCCTATTTCAAGTCAAAATTCCGGGAAGGAAAACAGTTCGTCCCGAGCCTGCTGGGCCCGACGCGGCTGCCGGCGGCAGGAGTATGAGAAATGAGGGTTAAGGCTTCGATTGCGAAAGAGCCGTCTTCCCACCCTCTTTTTTTCTGCTGTCGGATGCCATCAGAACCAGCAGGCCGATGAAGGGGGTCAACGCCAGGGAGCAGAAAAAATACCCCCAGAACGTGAACTTCCTGTTCCGGCCGCACCAACCGATAATCAGGCTGCTCACAAGGACCAGAAGAAACAGCTCCACGACAGATCTCCCCCATCTGGCGAACTTCAGATACCGCTGAAGCTCTCTCGTTTGGCGTGCGAACGCGCCTTTTTCAGGGCTCAAACGCCGCTCGAATCCGAGAGGCGCCCGATGGCCCAAGACATGTCACGCCGAAAACGGCGCCAGACAGACAGTCTCAGGCCACCTGCGACCGCACCCGAAAATGCCCTTCCGACACCCTGATCTGAAGACGCTCAGACGGTCTTCTCCGCCCCGTTCTTATGCAGATCAGCCGCCACGTCTTTTCCGGCGTGAAATTGCTCGGAAAAGCTCTTCTTCATCTTCTTCGGATCGAAGTCCAGGAAGGTGCCGCCGGCCTCGTAATGCTGCACGAAGACCTTGTACACGGCATAGGTGGCGGCGCCGGACAGGACCGGCAACGCCACCGCCCCGGTGGTCTGGCCGACGAGGGGAACAAATTTCAGCAGACTGATGACCACGCCCCCGACCGCGACGGGAAACAGCCCACCCAGCAGCGAGGTCAGGATTGCCTTGCCTCGGTCCTGGTGAAAGGGAACGCCGTATTCGACGGAGAGCTTATTGATCAAATCAAGGTTGACCGCCAGCACACCGACGATGTCCGCAATGGGAATCGGGATCAGGCCGACACCCATGGAAGCAAGGATGTGGTTCTTGCCAATCTTCTCGACACGCAGGCTGCGGACAGCCGGATCGACGACGGCCTCGGACTCGGCGACGGTTTCGTGCGCGGGCGGGGGAGCGGTCTCTTTGGCGTCTTTAGACATTTCAGCAACTCCTGGGTGTTTGAAGTTATAGATAATTCATGCTATAGGCTATTTTTATCACGTTATCACCTCTCTTGCTCCCCTCAATGCGCTTCGCTGGTGAACGGAACTCGCATCATATCCGGTTGAGCAATGACCCCTATGTGCCCCCAACGGCTTGCCCGGCATACCGACGGCGAAAGAAATCTTAGAATCTGCAATACACATCAATACAGTCCGTCATATACACCACTTTTGACAGAAATCTCATATCTTCATAAAGCGATCGAAACCAATTTATAAAATATATCATAATACATATACCATCTCAAAATGGTCAATATTTCGAAAATAGCTACGATGAAATTAATATATCTTATGCAGAAAGCCATATATTTATAAATTTCTCTTAAGCGTCTACTTAAAAAAAATTACGATATTTCTACAGGCGATTGATCCCGACGTTGACCTTCAGAGGGGGACGCCCCCATAAAAGTCCAGGCAACCCTTTGGGGATAAACAAAAGTGAATAACATAGGGACGAAGTGCGGCCTTCAAGACATCGCGGCCCCCGTGTTGGAGGAGATGCCGACAGGATCCCTCCGGAGAGGCCTCTTCGACGCGTTCGAAGCCGAACGCCCTTCGCTTGCCTGCATTGAAGATTCGTTCAAGAGGTTGACTTCGGCAAAGCATGATCGAGACGCTCTGCGACGGTTTTTTGCCAGCTGGTCCAAGACAAACAACTCGGCGGCGAGTGTTTCCGGACTCTCCAATAGAGTTACCCTACTGGCAAAGACGGAGCTGGACTCCCATAATTCGGAAAAATTATATGAAACCTGCTCGAGTCTGCACCGTATTACGGATGAAGATCTAGGAGCGCTCGGCGGAACGCTTCATTCCGATATGTTTTACAATATGGCAACGACCGTTTGCGGTGACGACGAATGGTTGTTGAAGGCCAATTGCCTGGCGTCCGCGCAAGAATTCAAGGACTGGACGGACCAGCGGAGACTTCGCGATCGGGATCTCACCAGCGGTCTGCTCACCACATTGGTCCACGAGATCTATACCCACAGCGAGGTGGAGTTCATCCATCCGCTGTTCAAGGACTGGCTTGGACGCATCATGGGCGTCCCGGTGGACCGCGTACGCCATGTCGTCGCGTGGGTCACCGTTCATACGGGCGGCACGGAAAGTGCCCACTTCGGACATGCCATCAACGCCATCAAGGCGTTCTGCGACGCAACGGGGAGAAAAATCGACGAATCGTCTGCCCGCGAACTCTTCTGCGACTACCTGCGTCGCAAGGCGGACGTCATGCGCGAATGCTCGGCTCTCCTCGTCTGATGATCTCCCATCGAGCAGGCACGCCGCGTGCCGGCGCCACCGTCATCGGGGTGAAACAAACCAATGACATTGGCGGCGGCACGAATGCCCGGCGATGTCCGTGAGGGTTTTCCGGTTAGATTTTAATTAAGCTTTATGGCAGAGACAAAATCATCCTGTGCCGACAAGAATGCGACTTCGGCGACGACTGTCGGGCCGCCCGGAATCTGGCCCGCGAGCCGCATTCACGAATGTTTCGAGAGTCTCGTCGTCCGACGGCCGTCCGCCCCCGCCCTCGTTTCCGACCGCGGCATCCTCAGCTATGCCGAACTGGATCGAAGCGCCAATAGCCTTGCCCACGCCCTGCTCGCGCAAGGGATGGCGGGGCAAGAGGCGGTGGGCGTACTAACCGAGCGTTCCGGGTTTCTGCCACAGGCGTTTTTGGCCATCCTCAAGGCGGGCGGCGTTTATGTGCCGATGGGCGCCGATCTGCCGCCCCAGCGCTTGGCCAATATGGCCAGGCAATCGGCCATGCGCCGCCTGATCGTCCTCGATGGCCTCGATCCGCCCGCCGCGTTGCTGAGCGCCCTGGCAGACACCGCCGGAGAGACGGAACCGGCGATTTTCAGACCGGAGACATTGACCCGGGACGATTTGGCTCGCGACGGCCACCGGCCCGACAGGCGAGGAAAACCGACCGATCTCGCCGTCATTCTTTTCACCTCGGGCTCCACCGGCCAGCCCAAGGGCGTCCTGCTCCAACACGACGCTTGCGTCAACATGAGCCATGGCCATATCGCCGCCCAAGACATCGTCCCGGCCGATCGCCTGCTGCTGTCCTCGACCCCCGGCTATATCATGGGATTCCGCCAGCTGTGCCTACCCCTGCTGGCCGGTGCCGCCATCGTCCCGGTCTCGCGCCGGATGCTGGACGACCCCGCCGGGCTTCTTGCCGCCATGACCCGCCTCGGCGTGACCGTCGCCATGCTCACACCGTCCTATTTGCGCCTCTTCCAAGGCGCCGTTCCCACCGGTCTACGCTGTCTCTTGACCGCCGGCGAACGCCCCAACGCCGAGGACGCGCGAACCTATGCGCGACATTTGGACTATTGGAACGTCTATGGCGCCGCCGAGGTCTGCGGCACCATTTGCATGACGCGGGTGAACCCGAACGGCAGCGGTCCGCTTGCCAGCGGACACCCCTTCGCCAACATGGCCGTCCATCTGCTGGACGGTAACGGCAGGGAAGTCCCGCCAGGAGACGTGGGAGAAATTCATGTGGTGGGGATAGGCGTGGCCCGCGGCTATCTCAATCAGCCGGAGCTGACCGCCGAGCACTTCATCAAAACGCCCTTCGGCCGGGCCTATCGCACCAGCGACTTGGGACGTTGGAACTCCGACGGTCAACTGGAAGTCCTGGGCCGCATCGGCGACGCGATCAAGATTTCCGGACAGACGGTGTCACTGGGAGAAATCGAACATACCCTGATGACGCACGACGCAGTGAGGCATGCCTCCGCGCTGCAGCACGAAGGCCAGTTGATCGCTTTTGTGGAAAGCGACCCGATGGACCATCATCCCCTGGAAGACTGGCATCGATTCCTGAGCAAGACCCTGCCCGCCTACATGTTGCCGGCCCGGGTGACGACTCTTGCCAAGATGCCCGTCAATTCCTCAGGCAAGGTGGATCGCCAGGCCCTGACGCTGTTGGCGGTCCAGGCCGCGCAGTCTCAGCGGGACGCCGTCCTGGGGACACCGCCACAAGGGGCGGTGGAGCGGCAGGTCGCCGAAGTTTGGGAAGAATGCCTCGATGTCCGCCCCATCATGCGCGACGACAACTTTTTTGCCCTGGGCGGCACCAGCCTTCTGTCCATCGCGATCAGCCAGAGCCTGCATGCGCGGGGCTATCCGGTCTCGGCCCCGACCATCCTGATCGCCGCCACGGTTGCCGCCCTGGCCGGCAAGATCGCCTCGGCGGCGGAGGAGGAAGGGGAGGTCGAGGTTCCGACGGGGGGGCGGGACACCACCACCCTCGGACAGGAGGATTTTTGGATCGCCTGGAAACTGGGGCTCGCCACGCCGGGCTTTCAGATCACCCGGATCCTTGCCGTAACGGGAACGGTTCCCGACCCGACACGCTGGCAATCGGCCTGGTTCCGGCTTCTTGCCCGCCATGCCGCCTTGCGCACGGCTTTTTTCGAAGGCGCCGACGACAAGCTGCTCTGGCGTACGGAAGCCCCTGAGCATCTGCCGCCGACCGCCCGGCTCCATTTCGACCATTGCCGCTCGCCGGATCAGGCCCAAGAGCGAATCGCCGCCCACTCCGATGCCCCCTTCGTTCTCACCGAACCGCCGCTGGCGCGGGCCGGCCTGGTCCAGGTGGAGGAAGGCGGCGAAACACTGTTCTGGTTCACCTTGCACCATTCGGTGGTCGACGGCTTGTCCGCGCGTATCGTCCAGGAGGAGATCCATGCCCTGCTGCTGGAGCGCCCGTTGCCGCCGGCCCCAAACGGCGTCGCGCAAGCCAGTCTGGCCGAACAGCGCTACCTGGCATCCAGTCTCGCCCCGCGCGATCGCGCCTATTGGCAAAACAAGCTGGACGGCCTGCCCCCCGGCGCCTTCGACGAGTTTCCCACCGATTATGGCCGCCCCACCAGCCCCGGCGGAAGATGCGCCGCACCCCTCGTCGAACGATTGGACGCCGACACCCTCGCCGCGCTGATCCGTTTGGCCCAAACGAAACATGTCGGACTGCATGCCGTGCTGCTGGCGCTTCTGGCGGTGGAGGCCCGGCGGCGCGGCGACAGATCCTGTCTCATTCTCGGCAGCGGCATCTCGGTCCGCCCGCCCGGAGCCGACCGGGCCGTGGGCTATTTCGTCAATCTGCCGCCTCTGATCCTGGATGGGGACGGCACGGCGCCGCTGGCGGCGCAGATATGCGCAGCCCAGGCCGGCCTGAGCGAGACCTTGGAACATGTGAGCTATCCCTCCGGTCTGCTCACCCGGGAGTTCCGTCGCCGGCACCCTGACGCCCGCCCCCTTTCGCACAGTTCGCTGTTCGACATCTCCCTGACCGCCAATCCGTCTCGCACATCCGGTGATGCCGGCACCGACTTTTCCCTGACGCCGCGACGCTTGCCGGGAGAGCAGACCTATCCCGCCGCGGGCATCGACCTCGCCTTCAGCCACGAACCGATCGGGGACGGCGACGAGGGGCTGGAACTGGCGCTGCTGTGGAACCCCGACGTCTATCATCGGGAGACGGCACAGGCGTGGTTGAGCGCGTTCGCGGCCTGGACGCGCTGGCTGGCCGAGGATATCGGTCGCGCCGAGGCCCCCCCGCCTGCGCTTCTGCCAGAAGAGGCGTTGCGCCTGGCGCTCTGGGAACAAGGACCGCAACGGACCCGGCCGGCGAAGCGCTTCCATGAACTTTTCGAGGCGATGGTCGGCCAACAGCCGCAACGGCCCGCCGTCGTCAGCGAAACCGGCACTCTGAATTATGCCGAGCTTGAACAGCGGGCCAATCGCATCGCCCGGACCCTTCTCAACCAGGGCGTCACCCGCGAGGAACCGGTGGCCGTCCTCACCGACTGCTCGGCCGATCTTCCCGCCACCGTGCTGGGCATCTGGAAGACGGGGGCCGCCTATCTGCCCCTGGCTCTCGAACAGCCGCCGGAACGCCTGGCCTATATGGTCAGGGACTCGGGAGCCCGGACACTGATCGTCCTCGACGGCCATGCGGTAGCGCCCTCCCTGGCGCAGGCGGTCACGGCGGTTCTGCGTCCCGAAGCCGGTGCGCCCCTCCCCGATCCCCCTCGTCCCGAAAGCTTCGGCGCCCCCGGGGATCTGGCTTGCATCATCTATACTTCGGGAACGACGGGAATGCCCAAGGGCGTCATGCTCCAGCATGACGGGCTGGTCAACGCCATCCTGATGACCCGTGAGGCCCTCGGCCTCACCCCCGAGGACAGGGTTTCCCTGGTCGCCACACCGGGCTTCGATGCCTCCCTCTGGGAGCTGGGCCTCGGGCTTCTCCTCGGCATGTCCATCGTGCCCGTCTCGCGCGCTTTGCGCGACGACCCCTGGGAGCTGAAGAAATATTACAAGCGGATGGGCGTCAGCGTCGCCTTCCACACCCCCTCCTATCTGCGCGTCGGCAAGCAGACGCCGTTCGACGGATTGCGCAACCTGTTGACCGGCGGCGAGCCGCCGAACCACGACGACGCCAGGCACCATGCCGGTCCTGTCGCCCTCTGGAACGCCTATGGTCCCACCGAGACCAGCCTTTTCGTCTGCGTGGAACGCCTGACATCCCATCCCGACCCCAGCCGGCCGCTGTCGGCGGGGCGGCCCCAGGCCAATCTCCGCATCTCCATCCGCCGCGATAACGCCACCCCCGTGCCGCCGGGGGTGGTGGGGGAGGTGTGGCTGGGCGGAGTCGGCCTGGCTCGCGGTTATCTGAACAACCCGGAGCTGACCGCCCGGCGATTCGTCGAGACGCCGGACGGACGGTTCTATCGCTCGGGCGATCTGGGCCGCTGGACCCCGGATGGCCGGCTGGAACTTTCGGGACGGATCGACCATCAGATCAAATTGCATGGGCAGCGTCTGGAGCCGGGCGAGGTCGAACAGGCGCTGTTATCCCACCCCGCCTTCGCCGAGGCCGTCGTCCTGACCGAACCGGCGGCGAACGGCACCAAGATCCTGCGGGCCTTCGTCCAGCTTCGCCCCGGCTCCGCGATGCCGCCGGAAGACGCATGGCGCCGCCATCTCGGCGAACGACTGCCCCCCTACATGGTTCCGGCTTCGCTCAGTCCCGTCACGGCCATGCCCCTGACCTTCTCCGGCAAAATCGATCGGAACGCCTTGCTGCTTCTCCCCAGGGAGCAAGGCCACGGCACCGTGAAAAGCCCGCCAAGCGGCGCAATGGAAGTACGGATCGCCGCCTTGTGGACGGATCTTCTGGAATGCGAGGTTTCCCGCGAGGACAATTTCTTCGCTCTGGGCGGCAACAGTCTGCTGGCCGTCACCATGGCCCATCGCCTGTCGCACGATCTCGCACGTCCGGTTCCTGCGCGCGCCCTGTTCACGGCGCCGACCCTGGCCGGCTTCGCCCAAAGGATCGCGGAGCTGCCGCGGATCGACCATGACGGCCGGACTCCACGTTCCGTCGAAAGCGGTCTGGCCGCCGAAAGCGATCTGGCCACGGAAGGGCAACGGGAATTCTGGGTGGCCGAAAAGGCGGGTCTGGATACCCGGACCTTCACCATCCCGCTTCTCCGCCGCATCGAGGGGGAGAAGCCGTCCCTGGAACGCTGGAACGCGGCATGGGCCGGTCTGGTGGCACGCCATGAGATGTTGCGCGTCTTTTTCCGCGAGGATGCGGAAGGTCGCCTTCACCGCGTTACGGTGCCGATCGTGGGCCAAGCTCTGGAAATCGCCACCCTGCCGGACCGGGTCTCGGCCCAAGCCTACGTCCGGCAGCGCCAGACCGAACCATTCGCCATGGAAAATCCCCCGCTGTGGCGGGCGGGTCTTGTCGCGGTGGCGGACTCAGGCGAGCAACTGTTCTGGCTGGCGCTCCATCACGCCCTGGGCGACGGCCAATCCCTCGGAATCATCTTGAAGGACATCGAGGCTTTGCTGCGAAACGAGGAGTTGCCTCCTCCCACCGGCGATTTCGCGGAATCGGCCGAACGCGAGCAAGCCTATCTGGCCGGACCGGCCAGCACCGAGGACGCCGACTATTGGCGGGACCTTCTGGCCCGGCAGCCGGATCCGGTCTTTGACGAGGCGCCGCTGGATTTTGCCCGCTCGATGACCGCGCAACCGGGAAACCATCGTTTCGAAACGCGCCTCGACGCGGCGACGGCCCGGGGGCTGAAGGCCCTCGCCCGCCGGCACGAAGCCAGCCTGCATGCGGTGATGCTGACACTGTTGGCGCTGGAAACGCGACGGCGCACCGGGCGCGAGGACCTCGTCATCGGCACCACCGCCTCCGTCCGCGAGACCGCCGCCGAAGCCCGGGTGATCGGCTACTATGTCAATATGCTGCCGGTTCCCTGCCACGTTCCGCGCCGTGCCGGGTTCGGCGAGGCCTTGCGCGAGACCCAGCAGGCGCTGGCCAACGGGTTGCAGCATGCGCGCTATCCCTTCGCGCGCATCTATCACGATTTTTGGCGTGACCGTTCCCTGCATCGCCACCCGGCGCGCTATCCTCTTTTCGATCTGGCGGTCACCGAGAACCCGGAAATCCGCCCGACCGGCGCGGCACTCCATCTGGCCCGGGTTTCCCCGATCGCGGAAGGAGGCGCGGCAGCCATCGCCTATGAACTTTCCGACGCGTCGCCCGGCCAGGACATGGTGCTGATTCACGAAGCCCTGGCCGATGGCGGCCTGCTGCTGCAATGGCATGTCAACGCCGCTCTTTATGGCCGGGAAACGGCAAGGCATTGGTTCGAGGCGCTGCGCGGTTGGGCTCTATGGCTGGCAGAGGATCCTCTGCGGGCGGACGAGCCCCTGCCCGCCCTCCTCCCGCGCGAAGCGGCGCTGCTGGAAAACTGGGAACAGGGTCCACAGGCGGAGCGACCGCCGCTGCGCTTTCATGAGCTGTTCGAACGCGTCCTCGATGCGCCGGGCGCCAAGCAGGGAGACCGGCCGGCCGTCCTCACCGAAACCGCCGGCACGACTTACGCGGAACTGGAGCGGGAAGCCAATGTCATTGCCCACAGCCTGCTGCTGCGCGGCGCCGGGCCCGGCGTCACGGTCGGCGTGCTGACCGGGCGTTCGGCCAATCTGCCGGCCACGGTTCTGGGCATCTGGAAAGCCGGCGCGACCTATCTGCCATTGGCGGCCGACCTGCCGCCGGAGCGCCTGGTCTTCATGGCCCGCGATGCCGGGATCACGCATTTTATGGCTCTGGACGGGCTTGCGGTCCCGCCGGCGCTGGCCCGGGATCTACCCCCGGCTTTTCGCCCGGAAGAGATCGCCCCCCTCTTCCGCCGCACCCATGCGCATCGCCCGCGCTCGCCGGGTGACGCGGGCGATATCGCCTACATCATCTACACCTCGGGCTCCACCGGCCAGCCCAAGGGCACGCTGATCGGCCATGATGCCTACGTCAATATGGTCCTCGGCGCCGGCGAGATCCTCGGCCTGACTCCGAACGACCGCAGCTTGATGTTTTCATCGCCGTCTTTCGACGTCTCCCTGTCGGACATGGGGCTGCCGTTGGCCTTCGGTGCGGCCCTCTGCCCCGTTCCCTATGAAATTCTCAGTTCGCCCAGCCGGTTCCAGACCTTCCTGACCACGCTGGACGTCACCCTGGCCGACATCACCCCCACCTATCTCCGGCTTTTCGACGGAGCCGCATTGCCGTCGCTGCGCATCCTCGTCACCGGGGGAGAGGCGCCGTTTCCGGCGGATGTGCGGACCTATGCCGGCCGCCTCGACTATTTCAACGCCTATGGCCCCACCGAAAACACGATCAGCAGCAGCATGGGCAGGCTGTGGCCCGACGATCTCGACGTCCTTTCCGCCGGCCGCCCCCTGCCCAACACCAGCATCCATGTCTGCGCCCCCGATGGGACCCCGCTTCCCCCCGGGATGGTCGGGGAGCTGTGGCTTGGCGGGGCCGGCCTGGCCCGCGGCTATGTGGGACGCCCGGACCTGACCGCCGCCGCCTTCGTCGAAACCTCCGGCGGCCGACGGTACCGGACGGGCGACCTGGGCCGCTGGCGCGCCAACGGCGAAATGGAAATCATCGGCCGGACCGACGATCAGGTAAAGCTGAACGGCATTCGCGTCGAACTGGGGGAAATCGAACACGCCCTCGGCAGCCATCCCGATATCGCCCAGGCCGTGGCCTTGCTGGACGGCGTCGGAGAGCGCGGCCCCAGCCTTTGGGCTTTTGTCCGTCCGCTGCCGGGACGGCAAGCGCCGGCGGAAGACAGCTGGCGCGGCTATCTGGCCGATCGTCTGCCGGCCTATATGATCCCATCGACGGTCGTCGCCATTTCCGACATTCCCCTGTCCCATTCCGGCAAGGTGGACAAAAGCGCCCTGAAGAGGGTTCTGGCCGGACGTTCGCCGCAGGGCGCCGAGTCCCCGCCGCGAGACGAGATGGAAACGAGGATCGCCGGGCTGTGGGGCGAGCTGCTGGGACTGGCGTCCGTCCATCGCGACGACAATTTCTTCGCCCTCGGCGGTCACAGCCTGCTGGCCATCGCCGTGGCGCATCGCCTCGAAAAAATCCTCGGCTATCCCGTTTCCGCCCGCGAACTGTTCGCCGAACCGACCTTGCGCGGCTTTGCCCAGCGGGTCGGCCAGATGCGCCGAACCTCGGCCGCCCCGCCGGGCGGGACGGATCGGGCGACCGAGGGCCAGCGGGAATTCTGGATCTCGGAGCAAGCCGGACTCGATACCGCCGGCTTCACCATTCCGCTCACCCTGGCAGTACATGGCCAGGTTCCTCCGCCGGCCCGCTGGCGAGCCGCCTGGGCGACGCTGGTGGCGCGACACCCTGCCCTGCGGACCGGATTCGGCGAGGACCAGTCCGGCGTACTGCGACGGATCGTCCATCCCGACGCCGGGCTCGAACTGGCCTGCGGAGCCCGGCCGGATATGTCAGCCGCCCTCGCCGCCATAGCGGAGGAACAGGCCACGCCGATCACCATGAGCAGGCCCCCGCTGTGGCGCGCCGGACTGGTGCAGGTGGCGCGCTCCGAACAGGCTCTCTTCTGGCTGGTGCTGCATCATTCGGTGGGCGACGGTCTGTCGCTTGGTCTGCTGGTGACGGAACTTTCCGCCCTGCTACGGGGTGAGCCCCTGCCCGAGACACAAGGCACCTACGATTTGTCGGCGGCCGCCGAGGACGCTTATCTGACCGGGGATTCCTGCCAGGCCGACGCCGCCTATTGGCGTGACGTCCTGGCCGGTCTGGGAACCGGTCCGGCCGACGCCCCCCAGCCCTTCGACGAATGGCCCCTGGATTTTCCCCGGCCTTCCGGGCGCACCGCCAAGAATGCCAGGGGAAGCCACTGCTACCGGATCCGCCTCGAACCGGCCACCGCCGATGGTCTCCGCGCCCTGGCCCGCCGCAATGGGGCCAGCCTGCATGCCTTGATGCTGACCCTCATGGCGAGCGAAGTGCGGCGGCGCACCGGGCGGGAGGAATTTCTGCTGGGCACCGCCGCCTCGACCCGCGAGACGGCGCAAGAGGCGGGCGTGGTCGGCTATTACGTCAATATGCTGCCGGTGCCTTGCCGGGTATCGGCCGACGAATCCGTCGAAAAGGCGCTCGGCGGCCTGCAACGGGCTCTGGGCGAGGCCTTGCGGCATTCCCGCTACCCCTTTGCCCGGATATATCAGGATTTCCGCCGAGATCATCCGGGGCTTGGACATCCCGCCCGCTATCCGCTGTTCGATTTGGCGGTCACGGAAAACCCCGGCACCGCCGATACGGCGAAAGAGGAGGCTTTGCGTTTTTCCGGCCTCGATCTCTCAGAGGTCGGCCTGTTCCATTACGAACTCCGCCATCGGGCGCCGGCCCAGGACATGGTGCTGGTCCATGAGGGGCAGGCGGATGGCAGTCTGGTCCTGCAATGGTATGTCAACGCCGCGCTTTACGAACAAGAGACCGCCCGCGTCTGGATCGAATCGTTGGCCGAATGGGCCCGCACCCTGGGCGCTCCGGAACGCCTTTCCAATACCCCCTTGCCGGCCTTGCGGCCTGTTGAGGAAGCCCAGCTGGCCGCCTGGCAGCAGGGTCCCGTCCGGGCGCACCCTCTTCCCACCCTGCCCGCTCTGTTCCGCCGACTGGCCGAAAATCAACCCGATCACCCCGCGGTGCTGACCTTCCAGGGAACGATCAGCTATGCGGCCCTCGACGCCCGCACCGATATCCTCGCCGGCATCCTGCGCAAGCTGGGGGTCTCCCGTCAGGCGGTGGTCGGCGTCTTCACCGAACGATCGGCGGCCCTCCCGGAAGCGGTCCTGGCCATCTGGAAAGCCGGCGGCTGCTATCTGCCGCTGGTCCGGGAACTGCCGGCCGAGCGTCTGGCCTTCATGGCCGCCGATGCCGGCATCCGGATCCTTCTGGTTCTCGACGGATTGTCCTTGCCCGCTGCGCTGGCCGAGGCCGGCTATACCGTGCTTCGGCCCGAGGAGCTGACGGACGATGACTCCGATCCGGCCCCCGCCCTGGATATGCCGGCCCCTGCCGACCCCGCCTATATCATCTACACCTCCGGCTCCACCGGAGTGCCCAAGGGGGTGGTGCTGCACCACCAGGGAACGATCAATCTCGGGCTGGCCGGAAGCGCCATCCTGGAGATCGGACCCGACGACCGGGTTTTACTGGCGTCTTCTCCCTCTTTCGACGCCTGGATTTCCGATCTGGTCATGGCCTGGGCGGGCGGTGCCGCCTTGGTGCCGGTCCGCCGCGCCGAGATGGACGACATCGCCGGCATGCGCGCCATGATGGCGGGGCTGGGCGTCACCGCCGCCACGCTGCCCCCCTCCTATCTCCACCTGTTCGGGCAGACGGCATTTCCGGGCCTGCGGGTGCTGATGACCGTGGGCGAGCCGCCCCATTTGGCCGACGCCCGCCATTATGCGGCGCAACTGCACTACTTCAACGGTTATGGTCCAACCGAAAACACCGCCGCCGCCGCCATCGGGCGTATTCTTCCAACCGATCCTTGCAGAACGGCCCACACGGGGCGGCCACTGGCCAACACCGCCGTCTTTATCCTCGATCCCGACCGCCGGCCGGTCCCCCCGGGAGCCATCGGCAAGGTCTGGCTGGGCGGCATGGGATTGGCCGTCGGCTATCTGAACCGTCCCGATTTGACCGCCGCCAGCTTCGTCGAAACGCCCGAGGGTCGGCTCTACGATACCGGCGATCTGGGACGCTGGACCACGCTCGGCAATCTGGAGATCCTTGGCCGCTCCGACGGTCAGGTCAAACTGCGCGGGCAACGGGTCGAACTGAGCGAAATCGAGCACCGGCTCGAAGCCTATCCGGGGGTCCTACAGGCGGTCGCCCTCGTCGAGACGCGGGGTGACGGCACGCAAAGCCTGTGGGCTTTCGTCTGCCTGCAGGCCGGGACGAGCGAACCCGGCCAAGCCGCATGGCATGATCATCTGTCGCGCACTCTACCCGCCTATATGTTGCCCGGCGCGGTGTTCAAAGTCGCGGCCATCCCGGTGTCATCCTCCGGCAAGGTCGATCGCCCGGCGCTGGAGCGGACGTTGGCCGAGCAAAAAGCCTTCCACGGCGAAACCGACGATATCCGCCGAACCCGGCCCCGCGACGGCATGGAACAGCACATAGCGCAAGTATGGGCGGAACGCCTCGAGCGCGAATTCATCGCCCGCGAGGACAATTTCTTCGATCTCGGCGGCGACAGCCTGCGCGTGATCGCCGTGGTCGATCAACTGCGGCGGACCATCCACTGCACCATCAACGATCTTTATGAGCACCCCCGTTTGGCGGATTTCGCCGCCGTCTGCCGGCAACGGCCCGAGCATCTGCGCGCGCTGATTCAATCCACGATCCACCATTGGCGCGACTACCGGCAAAGCCTCGCCGCCTATGACGCCCAGCGCGATACCGCTTTGGCCGCCGCATGGGGCGACTATGAGGCGCGGAACCAGGCCTATCGGCAACGCGCGGCGGGGGACAAACGGGACTATGGACGGGTTCTTCTGACCGGTGCGACCGGCTATCTGGGCAGCTATCTCCTGCATGAATTGCTGGCCGACGGAAACCGCCGGGTCAGCGTCCTGGTGCGCGGCGACGACGCGGCGACGGCACGGACCCGTTTGGGTGCGATTCTATGCCACTATTTCGGCCCGGAAAAAGGCGCAGCCTTGCGCGACGATCCCCGCCTGACGGTGCTGGCGGGCGATCTCCGTCGAGACGATCTGGGCCTGTCGCCGATGGCCCGCGACGGCCTCGCCGACGGTCTGCGGGCGGTTTTCCACTGCGCCGCCAATGTGAAGCATTTCGGCCATTACCGCGAATTCCATGCCGACAATGTGGCGTCCACCGGCCGATTGCTGACGCTGGCAGCCCGGAACGCCGCGAACCCCGCGGATTTCCATTATATTTCCACCCTCTCGGTCTGCGGCCCCCCTCCCGAGGACAGTTTTCGGCTGTTCACCGAATATGACGCCGCCCCCGAGGCTCTGGACGAGAATTACTATATCCGCAGCAAGCAGGAGGCCGAACGACTGGTGGTCGCGGCCCGGAGCGATCTCGCCAACAGTTGCATCCACCGGGTCGGCAATGTGGTGTTCGCCGCCGAGGGCGGACCGCTTCAGCTCAACATCGGGGAAAATGCGTTCTTCCGCCAGATAGCCGCCTTCCTGCGCCTGGGCGCGGCCCCCGACGATTCCCATCTGTGGCTGTGCCATGTGGATCTGGTGGCGCGCGGGCTGCTGCTGCTCGCCGGCGCGGCCGATCTGACCAACGAAACCCATCATCTGGAGAATGCCCGCAGGGACACGCTGGCCGACTTCGTCGCCGCGGCGCCGGGGCATCATGTCCGAGCCTGCGCTTTCGACGTCTTCCTGGCGCGACTGGACGCGGCGGTGGACCAGCCCGACATGAACGCCGCGCTGAACCTCACCTTGGAAAATTTCAGGCTGTATCACGGCCTGGCGCCGCAGCCCCGGGCCCGCCGGCTGGAAATCGTCTCAGCGCGCAGCCGGGCCCTGCTGGCCCGGATGGGATTGGTCTGGCCGCCCATTCCAGCGGCTGGGCAGGCGGAAATGCTGCGTCAGGCCGCCTTGCTGTTCTCTCCATCCACCGTCCAGGAGCCTTCCCCATGAGCAGCCCGATACGGTTCGGCGTCTTTACTTTCCTGCAGCGTGAAACGAAGTCCCTGGACCGAAAACTGTTCGTGCTGACGGCGACCTCCGGCATGGCCAATGCGCTGAATCTGGCGGTGATCAACGCTTCGGTCGAGGCTTTGCGGAACGGCGGGCCCTCCTGGCAGCATTTTCTGTGGTTCTGCCTGTCGATCGGCCTGTTCGTCTATTCCTTCCGCTACGTTCTTTATGAATCCACCCGGATCGCCGAGGCCGCCATCTGCAGCGTGCGGGTACGGCTGGCCGACAAGATCCGCCGATCCGATCTGCTGACGCTGGAATCCATCGGCGAGGCCGACATTCATGCGCGGATCACCCGGGACACCGGGGCCATCGCCCAGGCGGCACGGCCGCTGTTCGCCGTCGCCCAGGCCGTCGTCATGATCGTCTTCACCATAATCTATATCGCCACGGTCTCTCCGATCGCCATGCTGCTGTGCGTCACCCTGATTGCCGGCGGTGCCGGCATCTATCTCAAGGACCGCAAACACTACGAGGAGGGCCTGAACAATGCTTCGAAGCAGGAAGACAAGCTGTTCGATTCCCTCAACGGCTTGCTGAGGGGCTTCAAGGAACTTCGCATCAACAAGCTGAAAAGCGACGACGTCTTCGAAGACTTTCATGCCACCGCCGCTCAAGTTCGCGAATCACGCACCTCCGTGATGATCCTTTTTTCGAACAACGTCATCTTCATCGAGATGTTTTTCGTCATTCTGCTTGGCGCCATCGCATTCGTTCTGCCTATTTTGTCCGATTCGTTTTCCACATCGGCAACAAAGATCGTTGCGGCCATCCTGTTCTTCTTTGGGCCTTTGGTGAACGTCGTCACCATGATTCCGGTTCTGGCGCAGGTGAATGTGACGGTGGACAATCTGGGGCGCCTGGAGGCCACCCTGGACGAGGGCTTGGAGAAATCCGCCGAATGGGAAACGTCGCCGCTGACCGACTTCGGCGCCTTTCGCACCATCCGCCTCGAAGGAGTGGGCTTCACCTATCGGGATTCCGACGGCAACGCCACCTTCCAGGTCGGCCCCATCGACGGCGAAGTCCGGCGCGGAGAGATCCTGTTCCTGGTTGGCGGCAACGGCAGCGGCAAGACGACCTTCATGAAGTTGTTCACCGCCTTGTACCGGCCGGCGCAGGGCGGCATCCGCGTCGATGACGTGGAGATCGGACCGACCAATATCCAATCCTACCGCAATCTGTTTTCCGCCATCTTCACCGACTTCCACCTGTTCGACAAACTGCACGGACTTAAGGATGCCGCGCCGGAGCGCGTCAACGCCCTGTTGCGATTGATGGAAATCTCCCACAAGACGGTTTTCGGCGACGGGCGTTTCAGCAACATCCAACTTTCGACCGGACAGCGCAAACGCCTTGCCCTGGTAGTGTCTTATCTTGAAGACAAGGCCATCTATATTTTCGACGAGGTGGCGGCCGACCAGGACCCGCAGTTCCGCCGCTATTTCTATGAAACGCTGCTGCCGGAAATGAAGGGCGCCGGCAAGACGGTGGTGGTCGTCTCGCACGACGACCGCTATTTCCACGTCGCCGACCGGGTCCTGCAAATGGATTACGGAACGCTGCTCAACCTTCCCCGCACCGCGATACAGGGCGGAAATCCGCGAAAACGTCCGACCGCGCGCGGTAAGAAACCGACCTCCCAGGAGCCTGGTCAATGAAGACAATTCGTGCATGGTTCGGCAACCGGCGCCGGGCTTTCAAGACCTTCCTGCGGCGCCAGGCACCCTATCTGATCCTGACGCTATTCATCCTGGGCTTCGCCGCCGTGTATTTCTACGACGCGATCATCATCTCGATCCGCCCCGGCGAACTGGGCGTGCTTTGGCGGCGCCTGGGAAGCGGCACCGTCATCGACACGGTGTATGGAGAAGGCATGCACGTGATCCTGCCGATCAATAAGATGTATGTGTACAATGTCCGCAAACAGCAGTTCAGCGATACCATCGACGCCCTGACCGTCGATGGCCTGAACGTCCGCGTCCAGTACTCCGTCCGCTATTTTCTGTCCGCCGAGACGCTTCCCCTGCTGCACCAGCGCGTCGGACCGGAGTATGTGAATGTGGTCATCCGCCCCGAGATCCGTTCGGTCGTCAGAATGGTTTTCGGGCAATACAAACCCGAGGAGATCTATACCGCGCAGAAAGCCATCCAGGAGCGGGTCAGCGAGTTATCGAAAGTAAGACTGGAAGCCCGCTTCATCGAACTCGACGATGTCCCGATCGAAACCATCACCTTACCGACCCGGATCTCGGAAGCCATCGAGAGCAAGATGGCTTACCAGCAGCTTGAGGGGGAATATGTCTACAAGCTGTCCATCGCCCAAAAGGAAGCCGAACGCAAACGCATCGAATCCGATGGCCTGAAGGTCTACAACAACACGCTCGCCCAAAGCCTCACCCCCGGGCTTCTCCATTGGTACGGCATCCAGGCGACCCAGGATTTGGCCAAGTCGACCAACAGCAAGGTCGTCGTCATCGGAGCGGGAAGCGGCGGCCTGCCGATCATTCTGGGGAAGGACTGACGGCATGAGGAAACTGCTCCTGTGGGCGGTGGCGCTTGGCCTGTTCGTCTATTTGCTGTCGCCCCAATGGCAATCCTTGGATCGCATGGGCGAACGGCGCTTCGCCGTCCTCGAACACCATCCGAAGGAACTCCTGGTGGGAGTGAGCTGGCCCTTCGCGGTCAGACGGGACGGGATGGCCGATGGCCTGCAACTGGCGCGAGACGAGATCAATGCCGGCGCCCTGACGGGCGGCCCACCGATCCGTCTGATCATGCGCGATGATCTGGACGATTGGGAAACAGCCAGAGACATCGCCATGGAATTCGCCAACACGCCGGAAATGAGCGCCGTGGTCGGCTACGACGACGACGGCGTCGCCATCAGAGCATCGCCCATTTTCGAAAAAAGCCGGCTGCTGCATCTGTGCGTCAACGCCAACAGTCCGGCCATGACGATGCATGACTACAAATATATTGTCCGCACCGTCCAATCCACCAACAAGATCGCCCAGTTTCTGGCCGAGGCGGCGGCGACCGGCGGTAAAGCCAGAAGAGTCGCCATGGTTTGGGAAGAGGACGCCTATGGCAAGGATCTGGCCTATCAGTTCCGCATCGCCCAGGACGCGCTGGGGGGGCAAATGGTCTACCAATGGCCCTATCCCACCGAACACACCGACTTCCGGTTGCCGGTCAACCAGTTGAAGTCGGTCGACGCCGATGTCATTCTCATCTCCGGCCACGACGCCGAAATCGCCGACTTCCTGCGCAAGGCGCAAAGCGTCGGCTTGACCACCCCCATCCTGGTCGCCAGCGACCTCACTTCGGAGATCAGGCAAAAGGCGGGATCGGCGCTGGCGAATGCGCAATTCCTGGGCCTTTATGACGTCGCCGCGGCAACACCCGAAAATCTCAAGTTCGTCGAGAAATTCCGGGCCCGTTATGGAAGGGATCCGGACACTTCGGCGGCACAGGGCTATGACGCCTTGCTCCTGCTGGCTGAAGCGGTCCGCACCACGGGATCGCTCAACCCCCTCGATCTGGCCTTCGCCATCCGCTTCATTCCACCCTGGGAAGGCGCCAACGGCCGCTACCAGTTTGACGGTCAAGGGGAACTGATGGAGAAAAAGCTCCTCCTCGTCGCGGGCTCCTCGAAACTGCTGCCGGAAGAGTCGCACTCACCTCGCGAAGAGCCGAAAGCCCCCCACACGGTAAGGATCCGATAGAGTGCTTCATTTTTACCGATGAAGCACTCTGGAACCGGATGCTCAAAGCGAGTAGCGCAACCCGACCTGAAGTTCATGGGCGGTCAGGTCGCTCTTGCCCGGCCAACCGGCCCACAGACTTCCCGCGTCGAAATAGCGGTAACCCACGTCGATGGCCAAATTCGGCGCCACGTCGACGGCCGTTCCCGCGCTCAATTGCCAGGCGAAGTCGGTTTCCGTGTGATCGTCGGACGAGGAAACCTGCGCACCGTTGGCAAAAACCTGATAGTTCGACACGGTATTGGACGCGAAGCCCATGCCGCCGCCGACATAGGGGGTGAAGAACCCGAACTTGCCGAAGTCGTAATAGAGATTGGCCAGTCCGTCGAAGCTCGATATGTCCGCCTTGGCCCCGTTGGCCGAGGGACCGGCCCAAACGACGTTGCCGCCGTACCACCCCCGGTAACCCAGGGTGACATCGGCGCGCAGGCGGTCGTTGAAACGGTAGCCGACGCCACCGCTGATGATGGCCGAATTGTCGTAGTCGTCCGTCGGGAAACTCCCCCCGGTGTCCAATCTCAGATAGACCCGGCTCCAATTGGCGTCGGCGGCCATCGCCGAAGAGGCCGACAGGATGACGACAGCCGATACGGTGGAAGCGATCAGTAACCTCATTTGCTTTAAGTCCCTCGTCTGACAAACAGGCGTTCCGCGGCGAGACGACCTAAGTCGTTCGTAATCGGACGCCCCGTTTTGTAAGGGGTTCGGCGGGCCTGATCGCGTGACTTCTCCGCAATATTTCTGTGATCTTGGAATCGCTCCACGGGAGCGGGTGGGTCGGCGGGGCCTACAGAAGCGGCAGGCCGATGAAGATCAGGGCGCTGATATAGATGAGGCCGTAGATGGTTCCGTTCCGCCAGAATTCCACCGAGGTCAGATAGCCGCTGTTGTAGTAAGGCAAATTGGCCCCGGTGGCGTAAGGCGAAACGACCCCCATCAGGCCGGTGGTCATCGCCAAGCCCATGGCCAGCTTCTCCGGAGCCAGACCGGGAACGCCCAGACCGACCGCCAGCAGCACGGGCATCATCGCGGTGGTATGCGCGGTCAGGCTGGAGAAAAAATAGTGGGCGAAAAAATAGATGGCCACCAGCGCCATGAGCACGGCGTTGGGCGACAACCCGCTCAGGTGGCCGGCGACGAAGCCCGAGAACCAACTGATGAAGCCAGTGCGACTCAAACCGTCGGCCATGGCCACCAGGGTGGCCAGCAGCACCAGGGTGGTCCAGGCAGAATGATTTTTCGCCATGTCGTCCCAGGTGACGACACGCAGAAGCAGCATCATCGAAATGACGATGAAGGCGACCACCGCGGCCTCGACATAGTCGCCGGCGAACACCCACAGGACGACCGCGCCGATGACCAGGGCGGCGAGCGTCAGTTCCCTGCGCGATGGCGACCCCATCTCGTCGAGTTGGGAAGCCGCCCATTTCACCACCTCCGCGTTGTTCTGCACGGTCGGACGGACAAACACGTAGCCCAGCAAAGGCACCGCCAAGAGCAGCGGAATGGCGAACGGCGCCGCGGCGAAGAACCACTGCCCATAGGTGATGTCGATGTGAGCGATCTTCTTGATGAAGCTGAGCGCGAGGAAATTGGGCGCGCAACCGGTCATGAACAGGCTGCTGGTCACGCAATCGGCGGCCAGCGTCGTCCACATGATGTAGGCGCCGATGCGATGCGCCGAGGGATCATTCGGCTTGGAATCGTAGATCGGCGGCAGATGGACGACCACCGGGAACATGGTGCCGGCGCACCGCGCCGTGTTGGACGGCGTAAAGGGTGCCAGCAAACAGTCGGCGATGGTGGTGGCGTAGCCCAGCGTCAGCGAACGCCTGCCCAGCTTCCTGACCAGCATCAAGGCGATGCGCCGGCCCAACCCGGTCTTCTCATAGCCAAGCGCGAACATGAAGGCGCCGCCGACCAGCCAGCAGGTGGGGTTGGAGAAGCCGGAAAAAGCCCATTTCACGGATTCTCCGGCGATCTTGAAGCCGGGCTTGGCCAGTTCGTCCGGACTGAACAGGATCCAACGCGACAAAACGGCTGTGACCGTGATGGCGATGATGCCGGTCGCGGTGGTGGGAACCGGCTCGACGATCAGGGCTGAAACCACCCCGACGAAGAAGGCGAAGAAATACCAGGCATGCTGAGGAAGACCGGGCGGAGCGGGCAGCAAGGCCAAGCCGATGGCCAGCGCGAGAGGAACGACGGCCGACCAGCCATACGGTTTCTGTTCCTTTGACGACATGGTGTATTCCCCGTCTGAATTCGCACCTTGTCCAGGCACGCCGAACAACGTTAGATATATGATTAACCATATACTTTAAACGGGAAAGTTGTTTCACACCCCTGCTTTCAATCAGCTTTCAAAAGGTCACCTCGCGAAGGTTTTACCCAGGTCCGTTTCAACGCCGAGACAGGCGTTTCATCAACCAACTTTTCATCAATGCGCGTTACCATCCAACGGGCAAGCGCGCAGCGGGGCTTTCGCCCGGAGGCGCCAAAACGATTGAATCGAAGGCAGAATGTTCATCCATCGTACGACCGTGTCGCCGCGCAAGGCCCTCCTCCCCGCCGCGGCCCTCCCCCTCTTCGCCGCCCTCTTGTTCCTGCCGGCCGCCGCCGAGGCCTCGCCGAAGCCCGATCTGGTCGGTCTTCAGGTCGAAAAGCCGGCGGGGGACAACAAGCTATTCTCGCAAGGTTCCGGCGTGCTGATCGGCGAGGGCCTGGTCCTGACGGCGGCCCACGTCATCACCGTCAATCCCCAGGACCCCCGGGTCACCGTCTTCATCGACAATCAGCGGGTCCCTGGAACGGTCGCCTACACGGGCACCGCCGAACATCTCGACCTGGCCTTGATCAAGGTCGACCCGGCGGCGCTGCCGGCCAGCCGGCGCGGCCTGGAAGCGGTGACAGCCTGCCCTCGCGACCCTGGCCCGGCCCAGGACTTCACCATCGCCTGGATGGGCAAGACGACCGAGGAGAAGACGATTCTACGCGCCGATCCACCGAAGGACGGTGATCCCGGACCGCTGTCGACCATGCTGGCCGCGGGCCACCCCAAGGGAGCCTCGGGCGGCGGCGTCTTCGACGCAAAGGATGGCTGTCTGGCGGGCATCATGACCGCCGATGGCACTTTCGGCATAAACATTCCCGGCGTACCGCACGAAGTCACGGTTTTCCTGCCGGCCACCAAAATCGAGGGATTCCTCCTGGAATACCGGGCGCGAGCCCGCTAACCGCCCCTCGGGGAAGAGCTTCGAGAAAGCGAGTCCTCGCGGCCTCGCTTTCTTGAATGCAGGCCTCAGCGCTCGACCGTCAGCGCGATCCCCATGCCGCCGCCGATGCAGAGGGTGGCCAGCCCCTTTTTGGCGTCTCGCCGGGCCATTTCATGCAGCAGCGCCACCAGGATCCGGGCGCCCGACGCGCCGATGGGATGGCCAAGCGCGATGGCTCCGCCATTGACGTTCACCTTCGCCGGATCCCAACCGACATCGCGATTGACGGCGATCGCCTGGGCGGCGAAGGCCTCGTTGCCCTCGACCAGATCCAGATCGTCGACCGTCCAGCCGGCCTTTTTCAACGCCGCCTTCGACGCGGGTATCGGACCGGTGCCCATGATCGCCGGATCGACGCCGGCCTGCGCCCAGGAGACGATGCGGGCCAAGGGCGTCAATCCCCGTTTGGCGGCCTCGGCGGCCGTCATCAGGACCACAACCGCCGCTCCATCGTTGATCCCCGAGGCGTTGCCGGCGGTCACCGTGCCGTCCTTGGCGAAGGCGGGACGCAATTTGGCCAGTTGCTCGATGGTGCAGCCGTGACGGGGGAACTCGTCGACCGAAACCACGTCCTCCCCCTTACGGGTCTTGACGGTGACGGGAACGATCTCCTGATCGAATTTTCCGGCCTTTTGAGCCGCTTCGGCCTTGTTTTGCGAGGCCACGGCGAACGCATCCTGCTCTTCGCGGGTGATCTGCCATCTCTGGGCGATATTTTCGGCCGTAATCCCCATGTGATACCCCTGGAAGGCGTCGATCAGGCCATCCTTCAGCATGGTATCGACCATTTCGGTATTGCCCATTTTGGTGCCTGTCCGCAGATAAACCGCATGCGGGGCGTTGCTCATGCTTTCCTGGCCGCCCGCCACGATGATGCCGCCGTTCCCTTCGGCACCGAGGGCCTGGGCACCCAGCGCCACGGCCCGCAACCCCGAGCCGCAGAGCTGATTGATCGTCCAGGCCGGCGACTCCTGCGGGATGCCGGCTCCGAGCGACGCCTGCCGGGCACTGTTCTGGCCGAGGCCGGCGGTCAGAACCTGCCCCAGGATGACTTCGGAAACTTCGGCGGCATCGATACCGGCCCGCGCGACGGCGGCCTGGATGACTTGGCGGCCGAGATCGACGGAGGACAACGCGGCGAGGCTTCCATTGAAATTGCCGACCGGAGTGCGGGCGGCGGATACGATGACGACGTCGGTCATGGGTTTCCGTTCCTCTCTCTTGGGTTATGGCGTTACGTCGATCAGCCGCCGAATGGACGGATCTCTCTTCCATGTCGGCTGGACCATCCGTCCACGCAGCCCGGACGAATGGCATAGAAGCCGAATAAATCCCCGTCCCACGGCCTATCCCGCCGCTCTTAACGGCATTAATCGCGCACGCTTGACCCAACCTTGAGGAAATTATTTCCGCCTGTCCAGTGTAAGCTCAGGTTGCGACAAAACCATCACCGGCAGCAGATCCCCCCATTTCCGGCGGATGGGCGGCCATCGAAGCTTGCGGCCGGCCGCCTCGCTGGCGTATTGCTCGATCTTGCGAAAATGGGGGCGCCCGTTTTAAGGACAAATGGAACGAATGACTCTCTGGAACGAAGCGGCCCTCTTGCTGGTCGGCCATGGATCGAGCCGGCTTGCCACCTCCCGCCAGGCGACCGACCGCCTGGTCGAGGCCATCCGCCGGCGCGGGCTGTTCGCCGAGGTGCGGGGCTGCTTCTGGAAGGAGGCCCCGTTTCTGTCCCTCGACCTCGTCCGCGCCAAGACGGTTTACGTCGTCCCCAACTTCGCTGGAGAGGGCGCCTTCACCCAACGGCTGATTCCGGAACGGCTCGGCATAACCGGCACGCTCAGTCGTCTCGGCGATCGGCGGCTCGTCTACACGCGCCCGGTCGGCTGTCATCCGCGCCTGCCGGAGCTCCTTTGCCGCCGGGCGGAGGAACTGTGCCGGGACCACCGCGTCGCGCCGCAGTCCGCGGGCCTTCTGATCATCGGTCACGGCTCGCGTCGGCCCGGCGGCGTCTCGGCCACGCCGGAGGCGGTCGCCGCCACGCTGCGCGGCGAGGAGGTCTTCGCCGAAGTGGCCACCGCATATCTGGAACAGGCTCCCTTCGTCGCCGATTGGCCTCAGCTCGTCGCGGCCCGGCATGTTCTGGTCGCCCCCTGGCTGGTTTCCGAGGGCATGCATGCCAGCGAGGATCTGCCGCCCCATTTCGGAATGAGCGCCCCCAGGGGCGGGCCGGTGGAGATCCATGGCCGCACCGTCTGGCTGATGGACGGCATCGGCCGGGATGACGAGGTGGTTGAAATGATCCTCGACCATATCCGGCAGGCCGAAACGGCGGTGGGATTATGAAAATGGCAAGGGAGCAACCAAAAATCCTTGGAGCGACGCGCTCTCCATGGTTCAACCGTCGGAGACTTTGGCGGAACCGCCTCGAAGGAATGCCTCTGTGAAATTCGCCATTCTCGTCACCGCGGGACCGTTCAACCGTCAGGCCGCCGGCAGCGCTTTGGCCTTTGCCCGGGCGGTGCTCGACTCCGAGCACGAACTGGTCAGAGTCTTCTTCTATAGCGACGGCGTTCATTCGGCCAACCGTCTGGCCGCGCCAGCCAACGACGAACACAATCTGGTGCGCGACTGGTCCCGGTTGGCTACGGAACGGGGGGTCGACCTGGTGGTGTGCATCGCCGCGGGACTGCGCCGTGGCGTCCGGGAAGCCAATCTGGCACCGGGGTTCCGCATTTCGGGCCTGGGACAGCTCGTCGAGGCGGGCATTCTCGCCGACCGGCTGATCACTTTCGGGGCGTGAGGAGCAAGAGCGAAAGATGACCCCGAAAAGTTTCCTCTTCGTCAACCGCAAGGCCCCCCAGGGCAGCGCCCATGCGGCAGAAATGCTGGACGCCGCGTTGATCGCCGCCTCCTTCGACCAGCATGTCCACCTGGCCTTTCTGGACGACGGCGTGTTCCAGCTGGTCGGCGGCCAGCGTCCCGAGCTTCTCGGCCAAAGGGATCTCGGCACCGCCTTTTCCGAACTGGGCGAGTACGACATCGATCACATATGGGTCGAACGGGACTCGCTGAGCGAACGCGGCTTGAGCGAAGCCGACCTGACCATTCCGGTCACGCTGGTCGACAGGGCCGCCCTCGCCGCCTTGATGGCGCGCATCGATGTGGTGATCAGCGCATGAACGGCCCCCTGCACATCGTCAACGCGACGCCTTATGCCAGTGGCGCCCTGGAAAGCTGTCTCGCCCACCTGAGCGAGGGTGCGGCGCTGTTGTTGATCGAGGACGGCGTCTATGCCGCCTTGGCCGATGGAAATTTTGCCGAACGACTGGCCGAAGGGATCCGTGGCCACGCGCTCTATGCCCTCGCCCCCGATCTCGCCGCCCGAGGTTTGGCCACCCGCCGCCTGATTGACGGCCTCCGGGTCATCGACTATCCCGATTTCGTCCAATTGGCGGCCGAACACAGCACCGCGCAATCTTGGTTTTGACCAGGATTGCGCGGTGCTGTGTTCGGTGATCTGTTCCGATCAGCGCACTTTGGTATTAGGCCACCTCATCCACATCGATGACCAACCGGCCACGCACCTGTCCGTGTAGAATCTTGTCGGCCAGGTCCGGCAGATCCTTAAGGCCGGCGCTGCTGGTCAAGGCGTCGAGCTTGCCCAGGGGCAAATCCCGGCTCAAACGTTCCCAGGCGGCGATTCTGGTCGCTTTCGGGCACATGACCGAATCGATCCCCAGCAGATTGACCCCCCGCAACAGGAACGGCAGCACGGTGGTGACAAGCTCGTTGCCGCCGGCCAGGCCGCAGGCGGCGACGGAACCGCGGTACTTCACCGCGCTCAGCACCGATGCCAGCGTCGTACCGCCGACCGCATCGATGGCTCCCGCCCAACGTTCCGCCGCCAGGGGGCGGCTGGGCGGGGTCGCCAGTTCGGCGCGCTCGATGATGGTCGTGGCGCCCAGGCTGCGCAGATAGTCATGTTCGGAAGCGCGGCCGGTCGACGCCGCGACCTGATATCCGAGATGGGCCAGGACGGCCACCGCCACGCTGCCCACACCGCCGGCGGCACCGGTCACCAGCACTTCGCCCTTGTCGGGGCTGAGCCCATGCTCCTCCAGCGACAGGATCGCCAGCATCGCGGTGAAACCGGCGGTCCCGATCGCCATCGTCTGGCGCAGACTGAGCGCGGAAGGCCGCTTGACCAGCCAATCCCCCTTGACCCGGGCCTTCTGGGCATAGCCGCCCCAATGGACTTCGCCAACACGCCAACCGGTCAGCACGACCTCGTCACCGGGTTTGAACTCGGCATGGGCGGACGTTTCCACCACGCCCGCGAAGTCGACGCCGGGCACATGGGGATAGCTGCGGACCAGACGCCCGATTCCCTTGAGGATCATCCCGTCCTTGTAATTCAGGGTCGACGCCTTGACCCGGACGGTCACGTCGCCGGGCGGCAGCCTGTCGTCGGATAAACGCTGAATGCCCGCAGTTACCTTGCCGTCACGCTCTTCCAGAACCAGTGCCGAAAATTGATCGTCGCTCATATGAAAAACTCTCCTGTTTGATCAACATTACCCAGCCCGTCTTGAGGCGGCAATCCCGGCGATCATTGGTGGGCTTCCTCTTCGTCAAACAAAGAGAAAAATTTTCATTTCTCCGCTACACTTACCCCGACGCCACGTGTGGAGACTCTTGATTGGGCGCCAGCGGGATTTTCACCAATCGGAAGACGAACGCGCGGGTCGAAGCCGACTTGCGAATCGTCGGCAACAGCCTGGAGATTCGCGACCCGCGGGACAAGATCCTGCTGGCTCAATGGGCATATGCCGACATGACGCCAGCCCGCCCCTTGCGGCCAGGCCGGCCGATCAGAAAACTCAGGATCATCTGCCACAACGATTCCGAAGCGCATCTGCTGATCGAAGATCCGGATCTCATCACCCTGTTGCAAAAAGCCAACCATGCCTTGCGTCCTCCCAGGAAACCGCTGCCCCCCTGGCTCTTCAAGGTGGCGGCGGGTGCGGGGGGGGTTCTTCTCCTGGCACTTCTGCTGCAGCTTGCCGCCGCAGCCGCCGGACCTTTGTCGCGCATGCTCCCGGTTTCCTGGGAAGCCGCCGCCAACCAGCGGCTGGCCGATCATCTGCTGCGCTCCTTCGGAGGCGCCTGCACCGGACCCGGCGGCCAAGCGGCGCTCGATGTTCTGGGACAACGTTTCGACCGCGACGCCGCGCGTGGCCTGCCTGTTCATCTCAAGGCCGTCAAAACCCCGGCGATCGACGTCTATGCCGTTCCGAAGGCGACCATCCTTGTCACCGCGGGCATGGTCGGCGACGTCGAAACCCCCGATCAGCTGGCCGCCGTGATCGCCCTGCAACTGGCCCATCTCGACTTGCGGCACACCGCCGAGCAGATCACCCGGCGGACCGACGTCGGACTGCTGTTCCTGGCCGCCAGCGATATCGCCCCCACCTTCGCGAAAGGCTCCCTCGGCCATCTTGTGCGGCTGGATTACGATCCGCCGGAAGAAATCGAGGCCATTGATCTCGCACAGAAACTGCTGCAAAAGGCGGACATTTCGATCCAGGCTCTGGGCAGTTATTTCCGCCTCCAGGAACTGCATCAGCGAGCCCGGAAGCAGCCCTCGGATTTCCAGACACATCACCCAATTCCGGCGAAACGTCAGGATCCCCAGGGAATTCAGCCCTTCACCCGCCCGGCCCTGACCGATCGCGAATGGCAGTCGCTCCGCAACATCTGCTCCTGAGTCTCCCGGCACGACTCTTGCGTGGTTCGAACGGCAGGACGTGTTTGGCCATTCGAGGAGGGAAGCATGGACGACATCAGCCCGTTGAACGGTGGATACAAACTGACCTCGGCCGAGATTCTCTACACTCCGCCCGATCAGCCGCACCTGCTCGAATGCTTCGTCTGGAAGGACTACGACAGCGCCCCGGACTATCCCGAGCTTCGACGCTTTCTGACCTTTTGGGCGGACCATATCGACATTCAACTGCACTCGGTGCGCATTGCCGATCTCGACCAGCCGCGTCCCGATGGAATGATCTACGCCGCCTATTCGAACGAAATTCACTAGGGCGCGTTGCGTTTGGACTGAATCGCGCTCGTTAGCCCGAGCGGCGTTTGAGCATTTGAAAAAACGGAGTTTTTTCAGCGTCATGCAAGCCTGGAGCAGTTCAAGCGAAGCGCGAACTGCTCCAGAATCCGAAGACTTCGCCTCAGCGAACCGCTTCGGCGATCAACGAGACGAACTCGTTGGCCACCATGTCCCAGTTACGCCCGCGCTGCAGCAGGCGGGCGTCACGGTTTTCCGCCCAGAACATCGCGTCATCGGTCAATAGGCGAACGGCGACATTGGCGAAAGCCTCGTCGTCGGGAACGATATGGCCGGTTTCCCCGTCCCGCAGCCGCTCGTGAATGGCCCCCAGCGGACGTGTCACGGCGGGAAGGCCGCAGGCTTGGCTTTCCATCAATGTCCAGCAAACCATGTCGTCGGGATGGCCGGGATACAGATGGACGCGGGCCGACCGGTAAAGCTCCGCCATTGTGGTATCGCCGCCGGGCGCCTTGATTTCCACGCCCTCGGTGGCGCTGGCCCGATCGAGCAGAAGGCGCATCTCCCCAGGAATATCGCCCCCCGATTTCCCCTTGTCGAGAATGGCCGACACCACGACCAGCCGGGCATTGGGAACGGCCGGCCGGATCTTCGCCGTCCACAGATCGAGCAGCCAGGACAGGCCATGGGAGGGATGGGTGGTCACGACGGCGGTCGGCCGTTCGTCCAACCGGGTCGGCGCATCGGCGATGAAATCCTGGCGCACGCCCGGCGCCAGGGCACGCACCGTCAATCCCTCGTCGTTGCGCCAGGGCGCCATCTGCGTTTTGCCGAGGAAGGCCAAAGCGGGCCGGAAACTATCGATGGCCTTCCGGGCCGGCTCCAACTGCCGCGCCGACGCGGTAACCCACAGGATCCGTTTTCCCGCCAGACGAACGGACGACAGCAGCGAGGGCTTGCGGAAAACGATCAGGGCGTCGGTCTGCGTCGGGAAATCCTTTTCGAGGGTTTCCCAATGAGCGCCTTCGATCATCAGCGGAAAACGGGCCCGATTATAGACATGGACGTCATGTCCGACACGCACCAGAGCCCCGGGCAAGCTGGCGAAAGCCTTCTCGGCGCCGCCGAGCGCGCGGGTGGCAGGCGTAAATCCGTCGAAAGGAATGGAATCATCGACCAGGGTAATATGCATGGAATCCATCTTATAAAGGGCGGCCCACCGCTTCGCAAGACGGCCACGCCCCTAAAGACGGATACCCGAGGAACAGGTTCAAAAAAGGGTAATCAATTACCATGACACATTCCGTTGACAGATGGGGCGCGACAGGCCTAGGAACTAAAACCCACTATCAGTGGGGAGATTCCCGACACCAGTTTGATTGAAAACGCCATGTCCGCCAGGTCGTCGTCCGGCAGCAAAATTCTTTATAAAATTCTCGCGGCCTCCACCCTTCTCATCCTCCTCTCCTTCGGCGCTCTCGGCGTCTGGTTTTATTCGATCGCCAGCCGCAGCCTGAGCACTGAAATTTCCGCCCAGGTCGGAGACTCCGGCAGATCGGCGGCGGACGGCATCCAAAAATGGTTGGATGGCCGACTTCTTCTCGCCCGCGAAACGACGGACGCGATCAGCGACATCGCGGACGCCCGGGACATGAAAAGCGTCTTCGTCCGTCCCACCATGGCCCAGACCTTCGCCGATATTTATTTCGGCGAACAGAAAAGCGGCGCCTTCATCGACGGACCGGACCATCCCATGCCGGCGGACTACGATCCGCGCAAGCGCCCCTGGTACGAGGCGGCGGTCGCGGCGAGGGGCATCGGAATGACCAAGCCCTATGTCGATGCCTCGACTCACAAATTGGTGATTTCCCTGGTCGCCCCGATCCGACGCGACGGTGCGTTGGCCGGAGTCTTCGGGGCCGACCTTGAACTCGATGCCATCAACGATTTCCTGAAGAAATTCGATTTCGGCGGCAAGGGATTCGCCTTTCTGGTCGACGATGCCGGAACGGTGCTCGTCCACCCCGACAAGGACATGGTGATGAAGCCGCTCGGCATGTCGCCCGCCGCCGCGTCCGGCGCCATCGCCGAAGAAGGAGGGGACCGTATCGTCCGCTTTCATCCCATCGCCGGGCTGCCGGTGAAATGGTACGTCGGCATATCACTGGACCAAGCCCGGGTCTTCGCGCCGCTCGACGACCTCCGGCATTCGCTGGTGTTCGGACTGCTGGTGGTCATGCTGCTGATCATCGCCGCTCTCGGCTGGATGCTTGCCGCACAGGTCTCGCGTCCCATCACCGACATCACCCGCGCCATGGACGATTTGGCCGCTGGCCGGGCCGACATCGAAATTCCGGCGACCGAGCGGCGTGACGAAATCGGGGCCATGGCCGCGGCGCTGCAGATTTTCCGTCGGAACGCCTTGGAAAAGGAACGCCTGAGCGAGGACCGTATCCGCGCCCAGAGCGAGGCCGAAACCGAAAAGCGGCGTCTTCTCGACGGCCTTCTGGAACACTTCAACCAGAATGTCAGCCATGTCCTTGAAAAGGTCGGCGACGCCGCCGCCGACATGGAGCGGAACGCCCACTCCATGTCCTCCACCGCCAACGAGACGAAACAACGGGCGGGGCAGGCCAACGTCGCCACCGACGAGGTTTCGACCAATGTGCAGACGGTGGCCAGCGCCGCCGAGGAATTATCGACCTCCATCGGGGAAATCGGCCGGCAGGTCACGCAGTCGAGCCGCGCCACCCAGGTCGCGTCGGAAGAGGCATTGCGAACCAGCGGCGTGATCGTCGAACTGGCCGCGACATCGAACCGTATCGGCGAGGTGGTCAAGCTGATCAACGATATCGCCAGCCAGACCAACCTCCTGGCCCTGAACGCGACCATCGAGGCCGCCCGGGCCGGCGATGCGGGAAAGGGTTTTTCCGTGGTCGCGGGCGAGGTGAAAAATCTGGCCAGCCAGACCAGCCGCGCCACCGACGAAATCGGCGCTCAGATCGGCGCCGTGCAGACCGCGACCCGGGAAGCCGTCGCGGCGATCGACGGCATCGTCCATCGCATCCGGGAAATCCACGAGATCGCCACGACGGTCGCCGCCGCCGTCGAGCAGCAATCGGCCGCCACCAGCGAAATCGCGCGCAACGTCCAGCAGGCGGCCGCGGGATCCCAACATGTCTCGACCAATATCGCCGGCGTCACCCGTCTGGCTTCGGGAACCGGAGAGGCGGCCGACAAGGTGCTCGCCTCCGCCCGCTCCCTGGCCAGCGACGCGGCGCAACTGAAGGACGTCGCTGCGGACTTCCTGCATGGCGTGCGTACGGCATAAGGCTATTTAGCCATGCGCCCTCCCCCCATACAATCTCATCAAGGCCTTGCCAAGCCGGCGTCGGCGGGCCAAGTTTCTGAACTCCGATGGATATTGGGCAAGCAATCATGGCGAAGTCACATTTCATCCCCCTTCCCCACCGCGCGCTGATCAGCCTGAGCGGCGAGGAACGGAAAACATTCCTCCAGGGCCTGGTTTCCAACGACGTCACCAAAGCCGGCGCCGATCACGCTCTTTACAGCGCCTTCCTCACCCCGCAGGGAAAATTCCTTCACGAGTTTTTTCTGGGCGAGCAGGACGAGACGCTGCTTCTGGAAACGGAAACGGAGCGACGCGCGGATTTCGCCAAACGCCTGTCCCTGTACAAACTGCGCAGCAAGGTCGGCATCGCCGCCAATGATGGCTTGCGGCCCTACGCCATCGTCGGATCCGGGGCCGCCGGCCTTTTCGGTCTGGCCGAGACCGCCGGGGATGCTCGACCCTTCGCCGGTGGACTGATCTTCGTCGATCCCCGACTGGCGGAAGCCGGACTGCGCGCCTGGCTGCCCCCGGAGGGTGAGGCGGCATTGCGCGAGGCCGGGTTGACCGAGGGCGAGATCGACCTGTGGGATAAGCATCGCATCGAACTGGGACTTCCCGACGGAAGCCGGGATCTGGTGCCCGACAAGGCCCTTCTTCTTGAAAACGGCTTTGACGAATTGCACGGCGTCGATTGGCAGAAAGGGTGCTACCTGGGCCAGGAACTGACCGCGCGCACGAAATATCGCGGCCTGGTCCGCAAACGCCTGCTGCCGGTCGACATCACCGGCCCGGTTCCCGAACCGGGCTCGCCCATCCTGTTGGATGGGACGGATGCCGGAGAAATGCGCTCTCATGCCGGAAATGTCGGCTTAGCCATGATCCGGATCGACGCATTCGAACAGATCGCTGCGACCGGACGCGCGCTGGAAGCCGGCGAAAGCCGCCTCACCCCGCACAAACCGGCGTGGGCGGTGTTCTAGCCCGGATTTCTCACACTGACGCGCTCGGCATCGCGTTTTGGGGAGGCGATCCGACAAGTCGCGGCTTGCCGCCAAGGCTTGCTGCCTTGGCAAAAGCCGCGACGCCGGCCGCGTGCTTGGCGCGCAAACATATCGTTTCGTCGGCCAAGCCGACAGTCGTCCGCCAAAACGCGACCCTTCAGGGCGGGGAAAAAATGGCAACACAGTGCGTTATCGGCCTTGATCGATGCGCCGCATCGATCCGCGCCCGCTGCCTGCTGTGTTGCCATTTTTTCCTCCGTGCCGAACGTGCCAGTGTGAGAAATCCGGGCTAGATCTCCAGGGCGGTCCGGATGGTCCGGGCCGCCTCTTCGATGACCTTCCGCTCACCCGGCGTCAGACGCCAGTTCATCGGCAGATCGTCATAGAACGACCGCGGCAGCACATGCATGTGGAAATGCGAGACCGATTGGGCGGCGCCCGGCCCATTGCTTTGCACGATGCTGATGCCGTCCGGATGCAGCGCGGTATCGACCGCGCGGGCTATGCGCTGCGCGGTTGCGCCGACCGCCGCCAGGACGGGCGCCGGGATGTCGAGAATGGTCTCGGCGTGCAGTTTCGAAATCACCAGGGCATGGCCGCACGCCACCGGATTGATGTCCATGAAGGCCTTGGTGAGTTCGTCCTCGTAAAGCGGAATCGAGGGTGATTGCCCCGCCACGATACGACAGAAGATGCAGTCATGCTCGATCATCCATCCTGTTTACCGTGAACCGCATCAGGGAACAAGTGGCGCCAAACGACCGCTTTTAAATATTTCTCAGCGCTTTTCTTGGTTTAAAAAGACGCAATTATGGCGAAGACGCCGCAGATAGAGCGAAAACACCTTGAAGAACGCCTTGCCCGCCATCAAGCGGACACCGGACGGGGCTAAAACCTTTTCTTGTCTCCGGAACGATCCGGAGAATCGCAGGAAATGGAGCAATTCGATGTTCAAGCATGTGCTGTCCGCTTTGGTGGTTACTTCGGTGATGGCCGGGGGCGCGGCATTCGCGGCCGATCAGACGACCCAGGCCCCGCAGGCTCAGACGGCGGCCCCGGCCTCCCAGGTTCAGACGACGGCTCCGGCCAAGGCCGAAAAGGTCAGCACGTCCACCACCAAGTCGGCGACGGAAAAAAAGCATGTGAAGGTGGTCCATAAGCAGGATCAGGTGAAGGCCTCGGTGGTCAAGACCGACGCGACGGTCCCCGCGAAAACGAACTGACCGCCGTTCGGGTTCAAGTCATTCCTTCCCCCCGGGCGATCGCCCGGGAGGAAGGAAACAGCCCCCCGTTACTTCGCGGTGATCTGGATCCATCCGGATCCGTTCCAGCGAACCCTTTGATCCAAGCGCTGCCACTGCCCGTCGGCGGGATTTTGCTGCCGGCCTTCGGAAAACAGAAGGTCCGGAAAACTCCGCCCCCTGACTGGACCGACCGCCATGTCGCCCGCGCAAAATCCCGTCCCCAGACGATTGCGGGTTCCGTCCGCGGTCAGCGGACCGAAGATGATGAACAGATATTGGCCGCAGGGCTGCCGATAGGGTTCCCGCACCACCAGCAGAGATTGGTTGCCGCCGGCCTGCAACAGAACGGCGCGAGGGTCGAGCCAATCCGGCCAAAACTCCGGATCCTCACCGAACATATCGGACAGGGCGGCCTCCGCCAGGGGACGATCTCCCCCCAGCATATCGAACGACAGCCAGACGGCATCGGCGGCGCGCACCGCCGTGGCGGCCGTCTGGAGAAACAAGACCAGAAGCAGGAAAGCGAAAAGACGAGGAAAAATCATTGCTGCGATAGGCGTCGGCTGACTTCGGCTAGGCGGCGGAATGGAGAATCGGCCCCGTCGAGACCTAAATATCCCGCCCGCCGAATTCCATCGCGACCGTAGCGCTCACGGACCGCCTCGGTCAACCATTGGGCGGCCTGCTCCTTGCGAATTCTCGAAATATCACCCCGTTGGCGCAAGTAGGCGCCATGCGCCTCGACGGCGTCGATCAGTTCCTCGGTGCCAAGACGCCCCGCGGCGGAAAGCATCAAAACGGGAACCTCCCAGTCCGCCGCCGCCTCCGCCAGACTGAGAGCCCCCGCCACATCGGCGCGGGCACGCTCGGCGGCGGCCCCCATATCGGCCTTGGTGACGACCACGATGTGGGGGATCTCGGCGATGCCGGCCTTCATATATTGCAAGGAATCCCCGGATCCCGGCTGAATGCAGAGGATCACCGTGTCGGCCACGCCGACCACGTCGGTTTCCGACTGCCCGACACCCACCGTCTCGATCAGAACCACGTCGTAGAGTGCGCGCATCAGCACCATGGCCGAGACGGTCAGCCCGGCCAAACCACCCAGCCGGTCGCGCGCCGCCATCGAGCGAACGAAGACGCCCTGGTCCTCGGGATCGGTGGAAAGACGGGTGCGATCACCCAGCAACGCCCCGCCGGACCGTCGCGACGAAGGATCGACGGCGATGCAGCCGACGGTACGGCCGCGCTCCCGCCAGCCGTGGATCAGGGTATTCACCAAAGTCGACTTGCCCACTCCCGGCGGGCCGGTCACTCCGGCGACCAGCCCTCGTGGAGCGGCATAGGCGTCCGACAGCAGATCGATGACGTCGGAATCGTCGGGCGCCTTTTCGATGCGGGCCAACGCCCGCGCCAGTGCGGCCTTTCCCCCCTCCTTGAGGGCGGAAAGCGAAAGGGGATCAGGCATCGGCCGTCCTTCGGCAGAAGGAAACCGGCCGCCTCCCCCGGTCGAGGGAGGACGGAAAGCCAAGAAAACGGCCGAACCTGATCCCCATTGTCAGGCCGTCGTATCCGAACGCACGCCAAGGGCGGCCTGGGCCGCCGCCAGACGGGCGATCGGCACCCGGTAGGGAGAGCAGGAGACGTAATCGAGCCCGACCCTTTGGCAGAACGCGATGGAGGCGGGATCGCCGCCATGTTCGCCGCAGATCCCCAATTTGAGATTGGGGCGGGTCTTGCGCCCCCGCTCGGCGGCGATCTGGATCAACTCGCCCACCCCTTCCTGGTCGAGACTGGCGAAGGGGTCATGCTCGTAAATCCCGCGCTGCCGGTAGACTTCGAGGAAGGGCCCCGAGTCGTCACGCGACATACCGAGCGTCGTCTGCGTCAGATCGTTGGTGCCGAAGCTGAAGAAGGCGGCGGATTCGGCGATCGCCCCCGCCGTCAACGCCGCCCGCGGCAGCTCGATCATGGTGCCGACCAGATAATCGAGGGTAGTCCCGGAGGCCTTGAAGACCTCCGCGGCCGCACGGTCGATCACCTCTTTCAGCAGATCGAGCTCCTTCTTCGTGCCAACCAGCGGAATCATGATCTCGGGAGACACCGTCTTGCCCGATTTCCGGGCCACCTCGACGGCGGCTTCGAAAATCGCCCGTGCCTGCATTTCATAGATCTCGGGATAGGTGATGCCGAGACGGCAACCGCGATGGCCCAACATCGGATTGGCTTCGTGCAACTGGGTGTTGCGCGCCCTCAGAACCGCGATATCGGTCCCGGCGGCCCGCGCCACCTCCTCCATTTCCGCGTCGTTGCCGGGCAGAAACTCATGCAGCGGCGGGTCGAGCAGGCGGATGGTCACCGGCAGTCCCTGCATGATCTCGAAGAGTTCGACGAAATCGTTCTTCTGATAGGGCTGGATCTTGGCCAGGGCATGGCGGCGCCCCTCCTCGTCGGAAGCCAGGATCATTTCACGAACGGCAATGATGCGCGACGGGTCGAAGAACATATGCTCGGTCCGGCACAGGCCGATTCCCTCGGCTCCGAAATGACGCGCCGTCCTGGCGTCGAGCGGAGTCTCGGCATTGGCCCGCACCTTGAGCGTGCGGATGGAATCGACCCAGCCCATCAACGTGCCGAAATCGCCGGTCAGCTCCGGCTGGACCGTCGGCACGGCGCCCAGCATGACCTGGCCGGTGGAACCGTCCAGGGTGATGACATCGCCTTCCTTGACTTCCTGGCCCATGGATTTGAGCGTCTTGGCCCGGTAATCGATCCTGAGCTCGCCGGCACCGGCGACACAGGGACGGCCCATGCCGCGGGCGACCACGGCGGCATGGCTGGTCATGCCGCCCCGCGACGTCAGGATGCCCTGGCTGACGTGCATGCCGCCGATATCCTCAGGGCTGGTCTCGATCCGCACCAGGATGACTTTTTCGCCCTTTTTCGTCCAAAGCTCGGCATCCTCGGCCGAGAACACCACGCGCCCCGACGCGGCACCCGGCGAAGCGGGCAAACCGTGGGCGAGAAGCCGGCGTTCGGCCTTGGGGTCGAGCGTCGGATGCAACAACTGGTCGAGAGCGCCCGGCTCGATGCGCCGCACGGCCGCTTCCTTGCTGATCAACCCGGCCTCGGCCATGTCCACGGCGATCTTCAAGGCCGCGGCGGCCGTCCGTTTGCCGGTGCGGGTCTGGAGCATCCACAGCTTGCTTTGCTGAACCGTGAACTCCAGATCCTGCATATCGGTGAAATGCGCCTCCAGCTTGCGCCGGACATCCTCCAGGTCGGCGAAGACCCGGGGCATCACCTCTTCCATCGAGGGCAGATCGGCACCGGCCGCCTGCCGCGCCGCCGTTGTCAGATACTGCGGGGTGCGGATGCCGGCGACGACGTCCTCGCCCTGGGCGTTGACCAGATATTCGCCGTAGAACTCGTTCGCCCCGGTCGAGGGATTGCGGGTGAAGGCGACGCCGGTGGCGCAATCGTCACCCATATTGCCGAACACCATGGCCTGAACATTGACGGCCGTACCCCATTCCGAGGGGATGTCGTGCAGCCGGCGATAGGTGATCGCCCGCTGGTTCATCCAGGATCCGAAAACCGCGCCGATGGCACCCCACAACTGGTCTTCCACCGTCTGCGGAAACGGCCGGCCCAGTTCTTCCTTCACCTTTTCCTTGTAGGCGGCGACAACCGTCTTCCAATCCTCGGCCGACAGATCGGTATCGAGGGTCAGATCGTGGTCTGATTTGTGCGAATCGAGGATGTCCTCGAAATGATGATGCTCGACCCCCAGCACCACATCCGAATACATCTGGATGAAACGGCGATAGCTGTCATAGGCGAAACGCGGATCCTTCGACCGCGCCGCCAGGCCTTCGACGGTCTGATCGTTCAGGCCGAGATTGAGCACGGTGTCCATCATGCCCGGCATCGAGGCCCGCGCCCCGGAGCGGACCGAGACCAGCAGGGGATTGTCGATGCTGCCGAAAGTGGATCCCATGATCTTCTCGATCTGGGTCAAAGCCGCCGAAACCTGCGCCTTCAGGTCGGCCGGATAGACGTTACCGTTGGTATAGTAATAAGTGCAGACTTCGGTGGTAATGGTGAAACCCGGCGGGACGGGCAAACCAAGATTGGCCATTTCAGCCAGGTTGGCGCCCTTGCCACCCAGCAGATTCTTCATTCCAGAGCGACCTTCCGCGGCACCGCCGCCGAACGCGTACACCCATTTGCTCATAGCTGCTTTCCTCCAGCGCAATTGGTTCGCATATCCGGAAGCTTCACTCCCAAGCCTCCGGCACAAACCACTAAGGGCCCATTTGCTCCCGACCCTTAGATCCGATAGGACGCTTGGCTCACCGCTTACAGGCGGGCTCAAGACGCCGCAGAGGGGAAAGACCGATCGCCTAGCCCTCTATTTTCGAAAAATCCGCTATCGCGCCCATGGCGGCGCCGATCTGCGCCAGCAGGCGCAAACGATTGAGACGGACCGCCGGCGCATCGCAGTTGACGGTCACCGCCTCGAAAAAAGCATCGACCGGCCTGCGCAACCGGGCCAGGGCGGTCATGGCATCGGCGAACCGCTCGGCGGCCAAGGCCGGCACCATCGCCTGACGCACCTCGCCCAATCCCTGTTGCAGCGCCTTTTCCTCGGGCGCTTCCAGCAATGCCGGATCGATATCCCCGGCGTGGGATTTCTCGTCCTTCTTTTCCTCGATACGGACAATGTTGGCGGCCCTGCGGTAGGCCGTCAACAGATTGGCGCCGTCTTCGCTGGAAAGAAAATCCGTCAAGGCGTCCACTCGCGCCAGCAGGCGCACCAGATCGTCTTCGCCACCCAGGGCAAAAATGCCCGTGATCAGGTCGTGGCGAACCCCCTTTTCACGCAGATGCACTTTGAGGCGGTCGGCGAAGAAGTCGAGAAGATCGAGCGCAGTCTGCTCGGCGCCGATGCTCAACGGCTGCGTGAAGGCGGCGTGGGCGGCGATGAACAACGGCTTCAGAGACAGGCGCAGACCGTTCTCCAAAATCAGGCGGATCACCCCCAGCGCGGCCCGGCGTAACGCGAAGGGATCCTTGGACCCCGTCGGTTTTTCGTCGATGGCGAAAAAGCCGGTCAGGGAATCCAGCTTGTCGGCCAGGGCGACGGCGACCGACAGCGGGTTGGTCGGACAACGATCGTTCGGGCCTTGCGGCGCGTAATGGTCGGCGATGGCGTCGGCGACGGCGGCGGGTTCGCCATCGGCCAGCGCGTAATAGCGTCCCATCACGCCCTGCAGTTCGGGGAATTCACCGACCATTTCCGAAGACAGGTCGGCCTTGGACAGGCGGGCGGCGCGCTCCGCCAGATTTTCGTCGGCCCCGATGGCCTGGGCGATGCGCCGCGACAGCGCGGCGACCCGTTCGACCTTGTCGGACATGGTCCCCAGCTTGGCGTAATAAAGCCGTTCAGCCAGTTTGGGCAGCCGGGATTCCAGACGATGTTTGCGATCCGTGTCCCAGAAGAATTTGGCGTCGGAGAGACGCGCCCGCAGGACGCGTTCGTTGCCGGCGACGATGGCCGCACCAGCGTCCGCGGTCTCCATGTTGGAGACCACCAGGAAGCGGTTGGCCAGACGTCCATCGGCCTTCAGCAGCGAGAAATATTTCTGATGCGCGCGCATCGAGGTGATCAGCACCTCGTCGGGCACATCCATGAAAGCCTGGTCGATCGTGCCCACCAGCACCACCGGCCATTCGACCAGGCCGGTCACCTCGGCCAGCAGCCCCTCGTCCTGGCGCAGGATCAGCCCTTCCCGGGCCGCTGCTTTTTCAGCCTGATCGAGGATCGACTCGCGGCGTTCGGCCGGGTCGAGCACCACCTTGGCCGCCGCCAATTTGGCGGCGTAGTCGGCGAAGGACGTCACCGGGAAGACCGCCGGCGCCAGGAAACGGTGGCCGCGCGTCCGCTCGCCGGCCGTCACCGGCCCGAAGGAGATGGGAACGACCTTCCCGTCGAACAGGGCCAGGATGCTTTGCAAAGGACGCACCCAGCGAACCGCCAGGGAACCCCAGCGCATGGATTTCGGCCAGGGGAAATCGGCGAGGGTCTGTTCGACCACGTCCTTGAGGACATCTGCGGTCGGACGCCCTTTGCGCGAGATCACCGCGAAATAGAAGACACCCTTGCCAGTGTCGCGCTCCTCGCATTCCGCCTGGGTCACGCCGGCCCCTTTCAGGAAACCGTCGAGCGCCTGGGCGGGCGCGCCGACCCGGGGGCCCCGCCGCTCTTCCGAAATGTCCGGCGTCGCGGTCGGCAGTCCCTCGATGGCCAGGGTCAGGCGACGCGGCGTCACCAGGGTGCGCAGATCTCCGAAGGTAAGACCGTTCTTGCGCAAGCCCTCGCCGACCAGACGCCCCAGATCCTCGGCGGCGCGGGCCTGCATGCGGGCGGGAATTTCCTCGGAAAACAGTTCAAGCAGGAATTCGGCCATGATCTCAAGCCTCCCCGGCGGGGGCGGCGCCCTGCCTCGACGCGATCCACGCCTCGCAGCAGGCCTTGGCCAGGGCCCGGACACGACCGATATAGGATTGCCGCTCGGTCACCGAGATGACCCCGCGGGCATCCAGCAGATTGAAGCGATGGCTCGCCTTGATGCACTGGTCATAGGCCGGCAAGGCGAGCTTGGCGGCCAGCAGCGCCACACATTCCTTTTCGGCGTCGAGAAAATGGCGCAGCAGCATTTCGGTATCGGCATATTCGAAATTATGGGCCGAATATTCCTTCTCGGCCTGAAGGAAGATGTCGCCGTAGCGCACGCCGGCTCCGTTGAAATCGAGGTCGTAGACGTTCTCGACCCCCTGGATATACATGGCCAGGCGTTCCAGGCCGTAGGTCATCTCCACCGCGACCGGATCGCATTCGATGCCGCCGACCTGCTGGAAATAGGTGAACTGTGTCACCTCCATGCCGTCGCACCAGACTTCCCATCCCAGGCCCCAGGCCCCCAGCGTCGGGCTTTCCCAGTCGTCCTCGACGAAACGGATGTCGTGGGCCAGGGGATCGATGCCGAGGCGGCGCAGGCTTTCCAGGTAAAGGTCCTGGCTGTTTTCCGGCGACGGCTTCAACAAGGCCTGGAACTGGTAATAGTGCTGCAGACGGTTGGGGTTCTCGCCATAGCGTCCATCCTTCGGCCGGCGCGACGGCTGAACATAGGCGGCCTTCCACGGCTCGGGCCCCAGCGCGCGCAAGGTGGTCGCCGGATGGAAGGTACCCGCACCGACCTCCATGTCATAGGGCTGCAGGATGACGCACCCCTGTTCGGCCCAGAAAGCCTGAAGGGTGAGGATAAGGGATTGGAAACTCGGCCGAGAAGCCATTGGAAACCGCCGCCGATCTAGTGGGAGCTGGAAAGTTGCAGCAACTTAAGCGGCGCCCCACCGTCGGTCAAGGCTGCGCATTTCATGCCTGACGGGCGAAGACCTCATCGCTGGATCGGCCCCGGACATCTATAAACAATTTTATGTAAATTAATGCAAAATTTCTGACAAATAAAATTATTTGAATTTGATGTCGCAATGAATCAAATATGTCTGTGACAATGATCACAGCTCGGCCATCTAATAAAATCAGGCCTGAAGCTGTATCAGGGAAAAAGTTACCGGATGCAGCACGGCCCCACTCCTCACCCGGGGCCGGCAACCCTCTCCGCCCGCGTCTCCGACGCACCCACCCTGGGCGGAGAGGGTTGATCTTTATTTACGCACCGTAAAACTCTTCACGACATTGGTATTTCGTCGGGCGCATTCGAGTGCCCGCGCCATCGTTGGCGCCTGAGGGACGCGGATCGCTTCCGATCAGCGCACGCTGATATCAGGCCAATGCCGCGCCATGGCGCAGGACGGCGTCGGCGGAAGCGCTGTAGCGGCCGTCCTCCTCGTGCAAAATCATGCCCGGCAACAAGGTCACGGGAGAGGACACCCCCTTCCGGGCCCGCAGCAGGACGCGCTTGGCCGGGCGCCCGGCTTTCGGCCACAGGGGAAGGATGACGATCTCGCCGACCCGCCGGTTGAGGGCGGCCAGAAGATCATCCAGTCGATCGGCGCGATAGACGACCACCAGGGTACCTTTCGGCTGCAGCATATTAATGGCGAAGCGCATCCAGGCGGCGAGATCGACCTCACCCTCCTGGTTGGCCATCGCCTTGCCCGGATGCGGCGAGGCCCGCCCCTCGTCGAGGGCCTGATACGGCGGATTGGTCATGACATGATGAAAACTGCCCGGCGCCAAGCGCGGGGGAGGAGCCTGCAAGCTGCCGATCAGGGACTCGACACGGCCGGTCATCCCGTTCATCGCGATGTTCTCGCGGGCCAGGGCGACCAGGGGGGGCTGCGCCTCCAGCCCGAAAAGGCGCGCTCCGGGAACGCGGGCCGCCAGGCAAAGGGATGCCGCGCCGACGCCGCTGCCGACATCGAGCACCGACTGGCCATCCTTGGCCGGAACCGCCGCCGCCAGAAACACCGGATCGATGGCGGCGCGGTATCCGTCCACCGGCTGGCGGAATTTCACGCGCCCATCCAGCAATGCGTCTTCGCTGACCTCGTCCATATCTCTTCCGTCCGTTCCTGGAACAGCCCGCCAGTGTTCGGATGGCGGCGATTTTAAGAAGTCAAAAATCGACGGACCACACCGGTGCGATTTGGTTGTAACCTTGACCGTCACGGCGGCGCAACACTATGCTCGCCGCGCGGCCACGAAGGCGTGGCGATGCTTTATGCTGGGAGAGTGACCGTGGCGATCGTCGTCAACCTTGAAAACGAACGGAGCAAGAAAGGAGCGTCCCTGGACGCGCTGATGGCTCTGGTGAGCGACGATCTGGCCTTGGTCAACACCTCCATCGTCGAGCGGATGCACAGCCCGGTGGAACTGATCCCGCAATTGGCCGGTCATATCATCGCGGCCGGCGGCAAGCGCCTGCGCCCCATGCTGACCCTGGCCTCGGCCAAGCTGTGCGGCCATCGGGAACAACGGCATATTCATCTGGCGGCCTGCGTCGAATTCATCCATACGGCGACATTGCTGCACGACGATGTCGTCGACGACAGCTCGCTCCGCCGCGGCCTGGCCAGCGCCAATGCCGTCTGGGGCAACAAACCGTCCGTCCTGGTCGGCGACTTCCTGTTCAGCCGGTCCTTCGAGCTGATGGTCGAGGACGGCTCCTTGCAGGTCCTGGCCATTCTCTCCCACGCCGCCTCGGTCCTTTCCGAAGGCGAGGTCCTGCAGTTGGTCACCGCCAACGACACCAGCACCAGCGAGGACGCCTATCTCGAGGTGATCCGCGCCAAGACCGCCGCCCTGTTCGCCGCCGCCTGTCAGATCGGCGCGGTGGTGTCCGACCGCCCGAAGGTCGAGGAGGAGGCGCTGGAAAGCTATGGCCTCAACCTCGGCATCGCCTTCCAGCTGATAGACGACGTCCTCGACTATTCGGCCAAGCAGGAAAAATTAGGCAAGGCCCTGGGCGACGATTTCCGCGAGGGAAAGATCACGCTCCCGGTGATCCTGGCCTTCCGTCGCGGCGACGACGCGGAGCGCCAGTTCTGGCGGCGCACACTGGAGGATCTCGAACAGGCGGAAGACGGATCGGACCTGCGCGAGGCCCAGCGTCTCATGGAAAAACACCAGAGCCTGGCCGACACCGTGAAACGCGCCCGCCACTATGGGGCCATCGCCCGCGACGCCCTCGGAATCTTCCCGGACAGCCCTGCCAAGTCCGCCCTGACCGACATCATCGATTTCTGTATCGAGCGCGCGTTCTAAGAAGCTGAATTTCCCGTTTGCGATCCTCGATCGATGGCGCTATAAGAGGCGCCTCGCCGGCCAACACCGGCGTTTTTCAAGTTTGGCGCACTTCTTCGCGCCGCAATGCCGGAGTGTAGCTCAGCCTGGTAGAGCACTGTCTTCGGGAGGCAGGGGCCGGAGGTTCGAATCCTCTCACTCCGACCAGTTGGTTTACAAAAACCCGTTAAGCTGTAATGGCTTAGCGGGTTTTTGTTTGGCGGCACCGATTGCGAAGGCCCATCGCTTTTTGGCCAGTTGCCACGCTGTTGCCGCTTTCTCGTTCGTCCACGGAGTGGCACTTCCCCGAAAATGGGTGGCGGAAGATCTGTTCTCAGGCCTCGACGGCTTGTGTGGTGGTGATCCAACCCTCGCCATGCCACGTAGTAAAGGCATGAGCGATATCGAGGGGGGGCTCCATGAGCCGGGACACATCACTCCACCAGGGGCGAAAAATCGCCGTGATCGGCTCTGGTGCCGGGGCGTTGGCCGCGGCATGGTCGCTATCGCGCCGGCACGACGTCACCATTTTCGAAAAGAATGCTCATCTGGGCGGCCACGCCAACACTGTCGAGATGACAGAGGCGGACGGCCATCGGACCGCGGTTGATACCGGCTTCATCGTCTATAACGAGCGAACCTACCCCAATCTGATCCGCATGTTCGAACAACTGGCTGTGCCAACCAAGGCGACCAACATGTCGTTCGGGGTGTCCCTGGACGAGGGCGCCATGGAATATTCGGGCGAGAACCTGCGTGGCCTGTTCGGACAGCCGGCCAATCTGGTGCGGCCGCGTTTCCTGGGCATGGTCACCGATATTCTGCGCTTCTACCGAAACGCCCCCATGATCATGGAGATGAGCGAGCCCGGCCCCAGTCTGGGCGAGTATCTGGGCGCCAACGGATATGGCGACGCCTTTGTCCAAGACCACCTGCTTCCCATGGCCGCCGCCATCTGGTCGGCCCCGGCCTCGGCCATGCTGGATTTCCCCGCCATCAGCTTCGTGCGCTTCTGCTCCAATCACGGCCTGCTGCAATTAGCCGACCGGCCGCAATGGCGCACGGTGATAGGCGGCAGCCGGGAATATATTCGCCGCCTCACCAACGACATGCGTCACAAGGCGCGACTGAGCACCCCCGTCCTGACGATCAAGCGCCATGGCGCCGGGGTCGATGTCATCACCACCGACGGCCATTGCGAAAGCTTTGACGCGGTGGTGATCGGTTCCCATGCCGACGAAGCCCTCGGCTTGCTGGCCAACCCCAGCGAGGACGAACGCCTTCTGCTGGGCGCCTTCAGCTATCAGGAGAACCTGGCCGTTCTCCACGGCGACACGGCCCTGATGCCAAAACGACCAAAGCTTTGGGCCTCGTGGAACTACATGGGCCGCACCGGCCTGGACGGGGCGCGCCACCTTTGCGTCAGCTATTGGATGAACCGTCTTCAGTCCCTGGATGCCAAATCGCCGGTCATCGTCACCCTGAATCCCATCACCCCGCCCCGGCCGGAAATGGTTCATGCCAGCTTTGTCTACCAACACCCCATGTTCGACGGCGCCGCCATGGCGGCACAGCGGCAATTGGGACGGATTCAGGGTGCGGACCGGGTGTGGTTCTGCGGCTCATATTTCGGCTACGGCTTCCACGAGGATGCGTTCTCGTCCGGACTGGCGGCGGCCGAGTCCATGGGCTGCCCCGCGCCCTGGCAATCCGATACACCGCGTCGGGCGGCGCAGTGACGGGAATGTCCGCCTCCGGCCTGTATCGCGGCCAAGTCATGCATCACCGCCTCGAACCGGTGGGCCATCGCTTCACCTATGACGTCGTCTCGCTGCTGGTCGATCTGGACGAGTTGCCGGAACTTGGCTTGAGGTTGCTGTCCCACAATCGCCGTAACCTGTTCTCGGTCCATGACGCCGATTTGGGCGATGGTGCGGCGCCGCGCCGCTGGATCGAGGCGGAACTTGCCCGCCACTCCATCTTCATTCCCGGCGGAGCGGTGCGGGTGCACCTGTTTCCCCGCTTTCTCGGTATGGGCTTCACGCCGCTGACCACGTGGTTCTGCCATGCCGCCGATGGAACGTTGTCCGCCATTCTGTACGAGGTCCACAACACGTTCGGCGAACGCCATGCCTATCTGGTCCGCACCGAGGGCGACCAGCGTCAGACGCTGCGCCATTCGGCGGAGAAATGCTTCCACGTCTCGCCCCTGCTTGGCCTGAACGCTGAATATGCCTTCGCGTTGCGCCCACCGGGCGAGAGCTTCGCTCTGACCATCCGCGAGACCGACCGTGCCACCGGCAAGCCGATCCTGGTCGCCTCTCATGTGGCGAAGCGGGTGCCGCTGTCCGATGCCGCCCTGATCCGGGCCGCCATCGCCTATCCCCTGCTGCCGCTGAAGATCCTGGGGGGCATCCATTGGGAAGCGTTGCGCATCTGGATCAAGGGCGCGCCATTCCACCGCAAGCCCGCACCGCCGACATCGCTGGTATCCTTCACCGACAAGGGGGATTTTTCATGAATGCCCAATCCCGTCTGCTGCCCATCGCCGCCATTCCCCATGGCCTGACCGACAATCTCTTGTTGTCCATGCTGGAGCACCGACTGGCGGCCGGCCAACTGACCGTAACCCTACCCAGCGGGGAAAGCCGGGTCTACACCGGCGGCGCCCCAGGCCCGAGGGCGGAATTTCGCCTTCACCGCCTTCAGGCGCTGCGTCGCCTGATCACCGGCGGCCCGGTCGGATTGGGTGAGGCCTATATGGATGGCGACTGGGACAGTCCCGATCTGGCCGCCCTGCTGGAACTGGGCGACGTCAACGACCGGGTGTTGGGCGATCCCCTGGAAGGTCATCCGCTGCTGCGCCTGGGCCTCAAGCTTTGGCAGCGCCTGCACGACAATTCCCGGCGTGGCAGCCGCCGCAACATTTCGGCCCATTACGATCTGGGCAATGCCTTCTATTCCCAGTGGCTGGACCGGGGCATGACCTATTCCGCCGCCCTGTTCGCCTCCCCCGACGATAGCCTGGCCCAGGCCCAGGAGCGGAAATACCGGGCCATTGCCGAGGATATCGGCCTGAAACCGGGCATGCGGGTGCTGGAGATCGGCTGCGGCTGGGGCGGCTTCGCCCAGTTGATGGCCGGTGAGTACGGCGCCACGGTGGTCGGATTGACCTTGTCGGAGGAGCAGTACGCCTGGGCAACAAGGCGGCTGGCCAAGGCTGGGGTGGCCGAGCGAACCGATATCCGCTTGCAGGATTACCGCGACGTCACCGGACAGTTCGACCGCATCGTCTCCGTCGAGATGATCGAAGCGGTTGGCGAACGCTGGTGGCCCACCTATTTCGCCACCATCCGCGACCGGCTGGTCCCCGGCGGCAAGGCGGGACTGCAAGCCATCACCATCGCCGACGAGCGCTTCGATTCCTACCGTCGGGGCTGCGACTTCATCCAGCGCCATGTTTTTCCCGGTGGCATGCTGCCTTCGCCCGGCGCCTTACAAGCTCAGGCCGATGCCGCCGGACTGGGCCTGTCCACGCCGCGACGCTTCGGCATGGATTACGAGCGAACCCTGGCCTTGTGGGAGCGGGACTTCCAGCAAGCATGGCCACGGATCGCCCCCCTGGGCTTCGACACTCGATTTAAGCGGTTGTGGGAGTTCTACATCGCCTATTGCCGCGCGGGCTTCCGTACCAAGGCCGTCGACGTGTGCCATCTGCTGCTGACTCGGGACTAGATCATGCGCCGGCCGGGCCGGCTGCCGCCCCTGGGGACGCTTTCCGCCGGTGCGCCGGTTTTACCGACGCTCGCGGCGGTAACCGCAATGGGTCGTTTTCGGCTGGACCAGGCGCGCCAGCAGAACCCCGAGCGCCGTATCGCCATTCTGTCGGAGGCCTGATCCATGTTGACACGATCCGCTCTCGTCCTGTCCGCCTTTCTCGTGCTTACGGGGTGTTCGACCATGAAACCTGCCGATTTCGCCAATGCCCAACCCAAGCTGGTGTTGGAAGAGTATTTCGCCGGACGCACCCAGGCCTGGGGCCTGTTTCAGGACCGCTTCGGCAATGTGAAGCGACAGTTCACGGTAGAGATCACCGGAACATGGAACGGAGAGCAGTTGGTATTGGATGAGCACTTTCTCTACAACGACGGCGAGACCGATGAACGGGTCTGGACGATTCGAAAGCTCGGCGACGGAAGCTATGAAGGCCTTGCTTCCGACGTGGTCGGCAGCGCGTCGGGCGCGTCGGCCGGCAATGCCCTCAACTGGGCCTATGTGATGGATCTGAAGGTGGGCGGAGGAACCCTTCGGGTCGCCTTCGACGATTGGATGTTCCTGCAGCCGGGCGGCACCATGATCAACCGGGCCAAGGTCTCCAAATGGGGCTTCGACATAGGCGAGGTCACCCTCTTCTTCATGAAGCCGGAGCTGAAAGCCGCTTCCTGATCAGCCTGATGGCCGCTCCCAAAACGGGGATGCGGCCATAGACCTGGGTACCGGCATCCCAATGGTCTTGATGGAGGATCACCTTGCCGGTGGCATCGAAACGGACCTCACTCATGCCCTCCAGGGCAATGGGGCCGCCCCGCAGCAGAGTGGCGGAAAAGTGCCAGCGCAGATAGCCCGCATACCGCCCCAGGGCTCGATCCTCCACCACGAAGCGCGGGCCCTCCAATGTCTGGAACATATGAACCAGCAGGGCCTCCAGCCGCTCGACGCCGGTCAAATCGTTGAAGGGATCCACGAAGCGAATATGGGGGGCGCAAAGCTCACGCAAGCGCGCCACGCCGCCGGGCGTCAGTCCTTCCCAGAAATCGCCCCAGGCATCCAGCGGACTCACAGTCCCGTCGCCTTGTGCATGAGGGCGAAATACAGGCGATCGGGCAACAGGCGCAGTATTTTCATGGCCAGGGCGAAGCGGGGGGGAAAGGCCGTCTCGAACCGCCCCGTTTGCAATCCGCGCAATATGGCATCCGCCGCCTGCTCGGAGGTGATCAGATCGGGCATGGGAAAAGGATTCCGGCGGGTCAGCGGCGTGTCCACGAAGCCGGGATTGATCAGGCTGACCCGCACTCCGCTGCCATCCAGATCCAGCTTCAGAGATTCGGCCAGGGCAATCAAACCCGCCTTGCTGGCCGAATAGCCCCCGGCGGTGGGCAGGCCGCGATAGCCCGCCACCGACGCCACCAGCACCAGATGGCCGCGGCCTCGCTCGATCATGGCGGGCAGCAGGGCTTCGACGCAATGGACCGCCCCCATCAGATTGGTCTCCATCAGCTCGCGCACGACGGCGGCATCAAAGCTGCGGGCCGGGGTGGGCGTATGGATTCCGGCGCATAGAATGGCGGTGTCGACGCCCCCCATTCCGCTCACCACCTCGGTTATGGCGGCGCGGTCGGTGACGTCAACCGCCAAAGGCGTGATACCGGGTTGCCTGCGGGCCAGTTCCGCCAAAGGCTCAAGTCGCCGACCGCTGGCAATGACTGTATGGCCATCGGCGGCAAGGCGCCGCGCCAGGGCCTCGCCGATGCCCGTTCCCGCTCCGGTGAGCCATACCCGGCTCATCGGTGATTGTCCGCCGGGGCGATGCTCACATGCACCTTGGATCGCATCACAGGTCGAGAAAGGGATTGACCAGCATCCCCACCAGTCCGGTGAGCTTCAACGGCGCGTCGGTCACCGCCAGACACAAGCAGGTTTCGCCGCCATCGGCCGCGGGACTATGCACCACCTGCGGGTCGGCCATGGCCACGTCTCCACGGGCATAACCCCGCCCCAGGTCAGAAAAGCCGCCCCGTAGCACCATCGTCATTTCCATGCCGCCATGGCCGTGCTCGGGGACCGTGATGCCAGCCCCGATGCGGAGCAATCGGGCACGGATGCCGCGCCCCTGAAGCAAAATTGCCTGTTCGATGCCTGCGGCGAGCCGCTTCCAGGGCAGAGCGTCGATGTCGGCGGGAAGGTAGTCGCGCAATGGGCTCGGCAAGCCGGACGGCCCCCCAGCCGGACATCTGGGCTGAGGGCGAGGCGGCGGCTCGTCCAGCTTGGCCAACACCGATACCAGGGCGTCAGCCCCCATATCGGAGGGCTCCAGATCCTCGATAATGGCGCCGCCCAGAGCCTCAATCCGTCCGACCTCGGCCCGGCAGCGCGGACAGAGCGCCAGATGGGTGGCCAGCAGCAAGGCCGAGGACTCATCCAGGGAACCGGCGCCATAGGCCATCAAAAATTCGTCCGAGGGATGGAAGGTGGCGTTCATGGCAGGTCGTCTCCCAGTTCGGAACGGAAGCGCTTCATGGCAAGACGCAGCCGTGACTTCACGGTCCCCAGGGGAATCTTCAGCCGCGCCGCGATCTCGGCATGGGGGGTGTCTTCATAGAAGGACAGTTTCACCACTTCGGTCTGCTCCGCCGGCAATCCCGCCATGACAGCGTGGACGCGGCGCTCGCTCTGTTCGGTGACCATGACCTCATCGGCGCGCGGGGCCGGATCGGGGACCAGTTCCGGATCGTCGATGTTGATCTCGGGACGCCTCTCCTTGCGCAGCATATCGATGCGCAGATTGCGGGCGATGGTGAAAATCCAGGTGCCGGCGCTGGCCCGGCTGGGATCAAAGGACGCGGCCTTGCGCCACACCGCCAACATGGCATCCTGCGCCAGTTCCTCGGCCACCGCGGCTTCGGTCCCCAGCTTGCGCATATAGGTCTTGAGGCGCGGGGCGTAGTACTGAAATAACACGGCGAAGGCTTGGCGATCGCCGTCTTGCGCCACCGCCGACAACAGATCGCTCATACGCCGACGACCCAGTTCGGGTTCGATGTCCAGTGTCTCGTCGGGCACGCCGCCCCTACCTTCCTCCAAGCGCCGACGCATCATGTCGGGCACATGAGCATCATCGATAGCGGCGAAGGAAAAAGCTAGAGGCGAACCCATGTCAGCCGCCGTATTGGGGCATCTGGTCAACGATGGCCCTGAGTTCGTAGGCCTCAGCCATCTGACGCAAAAGCGGACGGGCGTCCTGATGGGAAGCGGCGATGGCTCGCAGCATCGAGCACAGTTCCAGCAATTGCGCCGTGGTCGCGGGAGGGGTCGGCATAATGGGGCTCCTTGATTTGAACCATGTCGTTCTTACGAAGGATTTCCCGTGCTGGATCACACGAAAGACGCGTCCGCCGGCCCGAGGGTGTCGGATTTTTCGTGTAAATGAGCGTCCCCGCCGGTGTTTCGAGCCGGAACACCGGCGGGGACGCCGGTGCCACGGGAGAATTGCGTCGTCTTTGGCTCGCGAACGACGCAATCCACCTCAACAATCTGTTACAAATCACCCCCCTCTCGCACGCAGTGGCGAAACATTAGGCGGGTAACGTCGCATTCTGGTTTTCGGCAATGTGATTTCCTTGCAGACGCATCAGCAATCAAGAAGCACCACTCTTTTCAATCGCGGGCTTTCCCTCGCCGCCCGTTGCCGGCCGAGCGAGGCTATCGACTGCTTCGCCCGGGCGCTGGCCGGCAGTCCCCGCTTCGCCGAGGCCTCCCACAATCTCGGCTTGATGCTGCATAGCCTGGACCGGCATGGCGAGGCGGTGGAGCCGCTGCGCAACGCAATTGCCTGGAAACCAGACTATGACGCGGCACGGTTCGTTTTGGGTCGCGTCCTGTTCGCCCTGAAACGCTATCGGGAAGCCGAGATCTGCTGGCGGACGGTCATCGCCCTCGATCCGTCCCGGGCGACGCCATATGTCAGCCTGGGAACCGCGCTCGCCAAGTCGGAGCGGAACGGGACGGCGATCCCGCTGTTTCGCCGCGCCATCGCCATCGACCCCGGCAATGCCGACGGGCACTATGGATTGGGCAACAGCCTGGCGGCCATTGGACAAAACGGCGAGGCGGTCCACCATCTTGCAATCGCCGCCGAATTGGCCCCGGCGTCCGACGCGGTGCGCAACAATCTCGCCATCGCCTTGCAGGCTTTGGGACGTTTTGACGAGGCGCGCCGCGCCTGTCGCGATGCCGTCGCCCTCGCACCGGCGGGCTTCGAAACATACAGCAATCTCGGCTCCATCCTGCAAGCCCTCGACCGGACCGAGGAAGCCGAAACCTGCTATGACAGAGCCCTCACCCTCGCCCCCGGCTTTGCCGAGGCCCACTACAACCGGGGAGTCTGCCTGCTGGAAAGCGGCCGTCTCGGCGAGGCCAGCGAAGCCTTCGCTAAAGCGATCGAACTGGCGCCGAAGCGGGGTGTTTTCCATCGCATGCTGGCCGAAAGCTTTCCGGTCGATGCGAACGGCCCCCATTTCCGGCGGATGGAAGCGCTGGCGCGAACCATCGACGAGCTGCCGGATGACGATCGGATGGAATTGCATTTCGCGCTGGGCAAGGCTTACGAAGACACCGCCCGGCATCGGGAAGCCTTTCATCATCTCCTGGCCGGCAATCGGCTCAAGCGGGCCACGTTCACCTATGACGAAGCGGAAGCCTTGGAGTCTCTGCGCAGCCTCCCTGGCGTCTTCACCGCCGAATGGCTGGCCAAGGAACCGGAAAACGCCATTTCCTCCCGCCTGCCGGTCTTCATCGTCGGCATGCCCCGATCGGGAACCACGCTGGTCGAGCAGATCCTGGCCAGTCACCCGAAGGCGTTCGGGGCCGGCGAGGTGCTCGATTTGGAACGATTGACGGACGACCTGTGCGGACCGGACTTTTCCGATCTCTCTCCACGGGCTTTGCACCGGTTGGGCGCCGCCTATCTCGACCGGTTGAGCCCCCATGCCCGGACGGCGGAACGGATCGTCGACAAACTGCCGGGGAATTTCCAGCGGATCGGCATCATACGAAAGGCATTACCGGGCGCCCGGATCATCCATGTCCGCCGCGACCCCGTCGATACCTGCCTGTCCTGCTTTTCCAAACTGTTCACCGACAAGCAGCTTTTCGCCTATGACCTCGCCGAACTGGGACGCTATTGGCGGGCCTACGACAGACTGATGTCTCATTGGCGTCGCGTATTGCCGCCCGGCGTCATGCTGGAGGTCCGTTACGAGGACATGGTGGCGGACATGGAGGGGCAGGCCCGGCGCCTGCTGGCGCATTGCGGCCTCGCCTGGGACGCTCGCTGCCTGGCGTTTCACCGGACCGACCGGGTGGTACGGACAGCCAGCGTCACCCAGGTCCGCCAGCCGCTTTACCGTACGGCGGTGGGCCGCTGGCACGTCTTCGGCGATTTGGCGCAGCCCCTGATCGACGCGCTGGGCTGACGGCTCTGCCCTGGCCGGGCAATAGCATCATTGACAGACATTGCTTATTTCGGATAGGACGCGCAATAGCGCATAACTCCGGGAATGCCGGAATGAGGGAATATTTCGCGCCTCGTTTCGGAGGTCTTCACCGATGCACCCGTCGAGCTTGAGAGAGCCTGGCGGGTTTTTCATCGGCGCCGTGACATCCGGACTATGCGGCAAGGACCATCGACTGCTTGCGTTCCAGGGGGGACACAAGCGCGTAAGGAAGGATGCCGCCCCATGGGCAATGTGCAGAAGGCCGTCAAATTCGTCACCAAGCTGTTCCCGCTGTGGGTCATCCTTTGCGCCGGCATCGCCTATCTCGCCCCCGAGCCCTTCAAGCCCTACGGCAAATCCATTCCCTGGCTGCTCGGTATCGTCATGCTGGGAATGGGCCTGACCATGAGCCTGGACGACTTCCGGCTGGTCCTCAAACGTCCGAAGGACGTCATCGCCGGCGTCCTGCTGCGTTTCATCATCATGCCGGGCGTGGCCTTTCTGGTGTCCCGCGTTCTCGGCCTGTCGCCGTCGCTGGCGGCGGGATTGATCCTGGTCGGCTGCTGCCCCAGCGGCACCGCCTCCAACGTCATGACCTTCATCGCCAAGGGAGACACCGCCCTGTCGGTGACCATCTCCAGCATCAATACCTGCCTGGCGCCGATCGTCACCCCCTTCATCTTCCTGTTCCTGGCCGACACCTTGATCCCCGTCGACGCCACCGCCCTGCTCATCGACATCCTGAAGATCGTGCTGGCCCCCATCGCCATCGGCGTCGCCATCAATATGACGGCGGGCGCGGCGGTCAGGCGGATCGTCACCTTCGTTCCGCTGGTTTCGGTGGTGGCCATCATCGCCATCATCACCATCGTGGTGGCCCTGAGCGCCGCCAAGCTGGCCACCGTCGCCGTGATCGCCTTCGTCGCCGTGGTGGCCCACAACACCCTGGGGCTCAGTCTGGGCTATGGCGCGGCCAGGGGGATCGGCATGTCCCACCGGAAGGGCAAGGCCGTCGCCTTTGAAATCGGCATGGAAAATTCCGGCCTGGCGGTGGCCCTGGCCATCGCCCATCTGGACCCCATCGCCGCCATTCCCGGCGCCATCTTCAGCGTATGGCATAACTTCAGCGGCTCGCTGCTGGCCGGCTACTGGGGCGGCCGCGACGAGGAAGAGCCCGTCATCGATACCGCCGCCTGCGCCGAAACCCGCTGATTTCCTTTCCCAGCATCAGTTGCGGCGAACGATCCGGCTGGGAACCGTCATATGGCTTGCCTCGACCGCCCGGCCGGCCATCTGTTCGCTGATGCTGGCAAAAGCCAGGGCCGCCAGCGTCTTTTCATCCTGCACGACGGAATAGATCCGGTTCGGCAGGAAATCGAGCATGGCATGGTCATCGAAGGTTCCGATCAACAGATCTTCCGGAATCGCCCCCAACGCCGACTTCACCTCCTGCATCACGCCTTCCAGCACCAGCAGGGACGAGGTCATGAAGGCGCGCGGCGGCGCCCCCCGGGCGGTAATGAAATTGCGCATCAAAAGACGGCCGCTCGCCACGCTGTCTTCCGCCGCCGAATGCACCAGACGCTCCCAGTCCGCCCATCCCTGTTCCGAGGCGATCTCCGAAAATCCCGTGATACGGTCCCGGATGCTGGGTAACGCCGTGTAAGCACAGAAGAAGTCGACGGGTTCGGCTCCGGCGTCGGAAAACATCTGCCGGGCGAGCGCCATGCCGCTTTCGACGTTATCGCTGGCCACGGCGGGAAAGCGGTCCTGGGGATAGTCGCGGTCGACCAGGACCATGGCGAGTTTCGGCTTGCGGTTCAGCACGGATTTGTAAGTCGGCGGCTGGCAGGGCGCCACGACCAACCCATCGACCCCGCGCGCCAGGAAATTGTCGATGGCGCGCATTTCCAGCGCCGGATCGTCATTGGTCGAGGCGCTGACGAGAACAAGATTCTGACTGCGGCAATGCCGTTCCATGGCCGCCATCAGCCGGGCGAAGAAGGGATTGGCGAGGTCGGGAACGATGAGGCCGACGGCATCGGTGCGCTTGAGCTTCAGGCTACGCGCGGCATGGTGCAGCACATAACCGTGAAGGGCGACATAGTCCTCGACCAGGGCCCTGGTTTTCGCGCTGATCCGGTATTTCTCGGCCTGACCGCTGATGATGAGACGGACGGTGGTGATCGAAACCCCGGTCTCGCCGGCTATTTCCTTAATCGTCTTCGTCATCGCAGAATCCGAACACAATTCAATGAGTTGGTGGGCCGATTCACCCGACGCTTGGAAAGCAAGCATCGGGATCGGAGCAATTAGTTGGTGGGCCGATTCACCCGACGCTTGGAAAGCAAGCATCGGGATCGGACCACTAGCAGAGGATGACACGCCAGGCGAGCACCATCTGGACGATGCCACTCCCCGCCCTTTCCTTCTTGCCTCCCCAACGCACCTTGCAATAGTATGCTAACTCGACGCAGCAAACAAATAAGCCGCTTTGACAAGCTGTTGATTCGTCACGAACTCCAAGATCGCCAGGTGACCAGTATGTTGACGCTGACCCTTCCCGAACCGAAAACACGCATCAAAGCCGAAGCGGGCGAGGTCCTCCTCGTCACCAATGCGGATCTCCGCGAATCGGCCAACGTCAATTGCTGGCCGGTCCAGCAGAAGTTCGAGAACAAGCTGAAAACCGTGCTGACGGAACGGTTCGGCGTCACCATGAAACGGGCCCACCCCGTCAAGACCGACCGGGGCCACGGTTTCATCAGCAGCCAGCGCGAGGGCAGCGACGTCTTCGAAGGCATCGACCCGGACGCCCCGGTCATCGTCTTGCTGACCGCCTGGCAATACTCCCATCACCTGGCCCCCAGTCTGGTCACCCATCGCGGCCCCGTGCTGCTGCTGGCCAATTTCGACGGTACCTGGCCCGGCCTGGTCGGCATGCTCTGCATGGCCGGCACGCTGACCAGCCTCGATAAACCCTATTCGCGCCTGTGGTCGGAAAACTTCGACGACACGTTCTTCCTGGAAGGCCTCGGCTCCTGGCTGAAGTCCGGAACCATCGTCCATAAGACGGATTACCTGCATCCGCTCGACAAATCCCATCCCATCATGCGGAGCCCAATGGGCCGCCTCGGCACCGAAGTCGGCCGTTATATCCTGGAGCACAAGGAGATCATCGGCCTGTTCGACAGCTTCTGCATGGGCATGATCAACGGCGTGTTCCCGCAGAAAGCCCTGACCAGCGTCGGCATGCCGCTCGAGGCGCTCTCCCAGTCCGATCTGCTGGTGGAAATGGCCAAGGTGCCGCGGTCCTTACGCGAGGAATGCCTATCCTGGTACGAGACGCGGGGCATGCGTTTCAATTTCGGCAGCGATCCGGCGAGCGATCTGACCCGTGAGCAGGTTCTCGAACAATGCGCCATGCTGATCGCCATGGCGCGGTTCGTTCAACGTTTCGGCCTGTCGGCGGTCGGTGTCCAATATCAGCAGGGCCTGGCCAATTCCTGCGCCGCCTCGGACTTCGCCGAGGGCGCCATCGGTTCGGCCGAGCGCTTCCCCATTCCCGACGAACAAGGGCGGATCATCCGCCCCGGCAAGGCGATCCCCTGCATCAACGAAGTGGACATGGGAACGGCCATCCCCCAGACCATGCTGTGGCGCCTGCTCGATTCCCTCGGACTGCCTTCGGAAACCACACTTCACGATATCCGCTGGGGCAGCATCTTCGAAGGCACCTTCTACTGGGATTTCGAAATTTCCGGATCGATTCCCTTTTCCCATCTCAAGGGCGGCATCGCCGGCGCGACGGGCTACCGGCAGCCACCCATGTACTTCCCCAAGGGCGGCTCGACCATCGCGGGACAGGGCAAGGCCGGATCCTTCATCTGGGCACGCGCCCATTACGAAGGAACCGAGGTGGTCCTGCATATCGGCACCGGCAAGGCGGTCGAACTGCCTCCGGCCGAGTTCGACCGCAGGCTCGGCGCGACCACCAGGGAATGGCCGCTGATGAATTGCGTCCTGGATGGCGTCGGCCGCGACGATCTGATGGCCGGGCATCAAAGCAATCACATCACCGTCGCCTATGTGGCCGAGGAGCATCTCGCCGACGTCGCCCGCGCGCTCGCCGCGCAAGGCCTGACGCAGAATATGCGGGTTTTCCTGGCAGGGGATCTGGGAACGAGGATCTGACAGGCGCCCTTTCGCGCCATCGAAGCAATAACCGGAAGGACGGTCATCGTGGCCACCAAGGACAAATACGCCGGCGTCTGGCCGGTGATGCTGACACCCTTCGACGCCCGGCGGGAAATCGACTGGGCGTCCCTCGAAAAGCTGATCGAATGGTACATCGGCGCGGGAGTGCACGGCCTGTTCGCCGCCTGCCAATCGAGCGAGATGTTCTTTTTGAGCGACGCCGAGACGCGACGCCTCGTCCGCTTCGTGGTGGAAAAGGCGGCGGGCCGGGTGCCGGTTGTCGCCTCGGGCCATACGGCGCAGGGCCATGGCCAGCAGATCGATCAGATCAAGGCGATCGCCGACCAGGGCGTCGACAGCGTCATTCTGATCAGCAACCGTCTGGCGATGCCGGGCGAGGGCGACGAGGTGGTGATCGACAACATCGCCCGGCTGACCGAACAGGCCCCCCGGACCGTCGGCCTCGGCATCTACGAATGCCCCCACCCCTACAAGCGTCTGCTGGGCGACGAGGTGGTCCGCTGGTGCGCGGCATCCGGACGTTACACCTTCATCAAGGACACCTGCTGTAACATCGAGACCATCCGGCGGCGCCTCGCCCTGGTGGCAGGATCGCAGCTCCATATCGCCAACGCCAACACCCAGACGCTTCTGGAATCGCTGAAGGCCGGCGCACACGGCTTCAGCGGCGTCATGGCCAACTTCCACCCGGAACTCTATGTCTGGCTTTATGAGAATTGGTCCGCCGAACCCGGGAAAGCCGCACGGCTCTCCAACTATCTGTCCCTGGCCGCCCTCAGCGAAGTCTTGAGCTATCCGGTCTGCGCCAAGGACTTCCAGGTCGGCATCGGCAATTTCGCCACCTCCCTGTGCCGCGTGCGGGAAGCCGGCGCCTATTTCACCTCGCATGAGCAAAGCACCATGCGCCAGATGGTCGCCATGGGCGAGGACATCAAGGAGATCCTGGGCATTTCCTAACCCCCAACACGGAAAGCGCGAGCCGATTCGAAAATAACGAGAAATCGGCCGCGGCGAGGAGACGAATCCGTGAAAGTGACGTTGGAGAACCGCAGCTATCTCATAGCGGAAGACGCCGGGCTCTTCGAGAGCTGCCACGCGTCGACCTTGGCGGCGCTTCCCGAAGGCGACCGTCTCTGCGCCTTTTTCGCCGGTCGGCGGGAAGGAGCCGGCGACACGGCGATCTGGCTGTCGCGTCGGCAGGGCGGTTGCTGGCGGCCGCCGCGGCGGCTGTTCGCCGAGGATGGCCTGGCCCATTGGAATCCCGTCCTGCACGCGGAAGGCCGGCGGACCTGGCTATTCTACAAGGTCGGCCCGACGGTCCATAGCTGGACCACCCGCCTCTCCCTGTCCGACGATGCCGGCGAGACATGGACGCCTCCCCGTCCCCTGGTCCCCGGCGACGGAGGCCCCCGCGGACCGGTAAAGAACAAGATGATCATCCTGTCCAACGGCTCCTGGCTCGCCCCGGGGTCGGTGGAAACCGAGACGCGCTGGGACGCCTTCGTCGATTGTTCCCCCGACCATGGCGCCTCCTGGCGCCGTAGCGAAATCCCCATCACCCATCGGGCCACCGTCGCCCCGTCGTCTCCGGACAAAACCTGGCAGGGGTTGAAGGCCGACGCCCTGTGGGAAACCGATCCCGAGCGGGTTTTCGCCTGGGACGGCATCATCCAGCCGACGCTGTGGGAAGCGGCGCCGGGGCAGGTCCATATGCTGCTGCGAAGCACGCGGGGCAGCATCTACCGCAGCGATTCCTCCGATTTCGGACGGAGCTGGACTCCGGCGCGCGCAACCGGGCTTCCCAACAACAACAGCGGCATCGATCTGGCGCGATTGCCGGACGGAAGCCTGGTGCTGGCGCTGAACCCCATCGAAGGGAATTGGGGACGCCGCTCGCCCCTTTCCCTCGTCTGGTCCACCGACAACGGAAACAGTTGGTCCGATCCGATCGATATGGAGACCGAAGAGGGCGAGTTCTCCTACCCGGCGATCGTCGCCGACGGCGCGACGCTGCAAGTGACCTACACCTGGAACCGGAAAAACATCGTTTATCGCGACCTGCGCGTGGGGTGAGACAACGCGCAACGCTCAAGGAAACGCCAAAAAGGCGATCAACAGCGACAAAAGTGGGAGGAAACAATGGCGAGTATCGCGATCGAGGAAAAGCTGGCCCAACCCGCCCTGGCGGATAAATCGATGATGACGAAGGTCGTCGTATCGAGCTTCATCGGCAACACCATCGAATTCTATGATTTTCTGGTCTACGGATTAGCGGCGGCGCTGGTGTTCGGCAAGGTCTTCTTCCCGAACAGCACCCCGTTGGCCGCCATTCTGGCCTCCTTCGCCACCTTCGGCGTCGGCTTCGTCGCCCGCCCCCTGGGCGGCATCTTCTTCGGACATCTGGGCGACACGGTCGGCCGCAAGAAAACCCTGGTCATCACCCTGGTCGGCATGGGCACCGCCACCAGCCTGATCGGCCTGTTGCCGACCTATGACCAGATCGGCGTGCTGGCGCCGGTCCTGCTGGTCATCCTGCGCTTTCTCCAGGGCTTCGCCGTCGGCGGCGAATGGGGCGGCGCCATGCTGATCGTCGTCGAAAACGCACCGGCGAACCGCCGGGGCTTCTTCAGCGCCTGGCCGCAGACCGGCGGTTTTTCGGGCCAGCTTCTGGCCACCGGAGCGTTTACCCTGGTGGGCTTCCTGCCGGACGATCAGCTTTTAAGCTGGGGATGGCGGCTGCCCTTCCTGGCCAGCGCCATCCTTGTCGCCTTCGGCCTTTATCTCCGCTCCAAACTGGATGAGACGGCCGTCTTCAAGCAGACTCAGGCCCAGGCCAAGTCGCAGGAACCCCACCCGGCCCCCTTCGTCGAGGTCTTCAGCAAATCCTGGCGCAGCCTGCTGCTGATCATGCTGCTCCGTTTCGCCGAAAGCGTTCCCTTCTTCCTGGTGACGGTCTTCGCCGTGTCCTACGCCACCGGACAATTGGGGGTGCCGAAACAGACGCTGCTCAACGTCATCATGGTGACCTGCCTGATCGCCTTCCCCGCGCACGGCTTCTTCGGCGCGCTGTCGGACAAGGTCGGACGCCGGCCCATCTATATCTTCGGCGCCCTGTTCGCCGCCGCCTCGGCCTTCCCCTTCTTCTATCTTCTGCAGACGGGGAACATGCTGCTGATCGCGCTGGGCTATGTGCTGCTGATCAATGTCGCCCACAATTCCATCAACGCCGTGCAGCCCTCGTTCTTCACCGAGTTGTTCGGCGCCCGGGTCCGCTACAGCGGCGCCTCGATCGGCCACCAGTTCGGAGCGATCGTCGCCGGTGGGGCCACCCCCTTCGTCGCCAAATCCTTAAGCGCCGCCGACGGCAACGGCTGGACCTATGTCGCGGCCTATGTCGTCGTCGGCGCCCTGGTTTCGGCGCTCGCCGCCTATTTCGGCCCGGAAACCTCGAAAAGGATCCTGACCGAGACACGCTGAACCATTGCCCCCCCGGTTGCGGTCTCCGCGGGGCCGCAACCGGGGAAGCATCAGGGAAAATCATTGAAAATGATGGGACAGGCCCAAGAGGAAGGAGTGCGGCGATGACCGATGTGGTGATCGGGGTGGACGTCGGAACGGGAAGCGCGCGCGCCGGCGTTTTCGATCTCGCCGGCCATGGCCTGGGACGGGCTAGTCAGGCCATTCGGATGTGGCATCCGCAACCCGATTTCGTCGAACAGTCCTCCGACGATATCTGGAACGCGGTCTGTTCGGCCGTCCGCCGGGCGATGGCCGAGGCGGGGCCGGGCCTCACCGTGCGCGGCATCGGGTTCGACGCCACCTGCTCCCTGGTGGCCATCGACGCCGATGGCGCCCCCGTGAGCCTCAGCCGGACCGGATCGCCCGAGCAGAACGTCATCGTCTGGATGGATCACCGGGCCATCGACCAGGCCGAGCGGATCAATGGCAGCGGCCACGAGATCCTGCATTACGTGGGCAGCACCATCTCTCCGGAAATGGAGACCCCCAAGCTGCTCTGGATCAAGGAGAAACTGCCGTCCGCCTGGCAAGAGACCGCCCATTTCTTCGATCTGCCCGACTTCCTCACCTGGAAGGCCTGCGGCGCCCTGTCGCGGTCCCTTTGTTCCACGGTGTGCAAATGGACCTATCTCGGCCATGAGGGACGCTGGGACGAGAGCTATTTCCGCAAGATCGGCCTGGGTCAACTGGCCGACGAGGGCTTTCGCCGGATCGGCAGGCAGGTCCTGCCGATCGCCACGCCGGCAGGCGACGGGCTTTCCGCCACGGCGGCCGCTCAGTTCGGCCTGACGCCGGGAATTCCCGTCGCCACCTCGATCATCGATGCCCATGCCGGCGGCCTTGGCGTCATCGGAGCCGCCATCGACGGAGCCCGGCCCGACCGCGCGCAGATCGAACGGCGGGTGGCGCTGATCGGCGGCACGTCGAGTTGCCACATGGCGGTGTCCGAGCAGGCACGTTTCGTCCCCGGTGTCTGGGGCCCCTATTTCTCGGCGATGATTCCGGAGATGTGGCTGAACGAGGGCGGGCAATCGGCGACCGGCGCCCTGATCGACTTCGTCATCGAAAGCCACGCCAAGGGTCAGACGGCGAAGGCCATGGCGGAGACGGAGGGACGCACCGTTTACCAACGGCTGAACCGGCGCCTCGACGATTTGGCCGCATCCCGGCCTTTTCCGGCCGCCCTGACCGCCGATCTGCATGTCCAGCCCGACTTCCACGGCAACCGCTCACCGCGGGCCAATCCCACCGCGCGCGGCATGATCTCGGGCCTGCAACTGTCGGATGGCGAGGACGATCTGGCGGTCCTCTATCTGGCCACCATCCAAGCCGTCGCCTATGGAACCCGGCACATCATCGAAACCATGAACAGCCGGGGCTATCGCATCGATACCATCCCCGTCTGCGGCGGCGGGACCAAGAACCCCGTCTACCTGCGCGAACACGCCGACGCCACCGGTTGCCGCCTGATCCTGGCCGAGGAACCCGAAGCGGTCCTGCTCGGCTCGGCCATCCTGGGCGCCGTTGCGGGAGGCGTCCACGCCTCCGTCACCGCCGCCATGGGCGCCATGACCCGCAGCGGCATCGTCATCGAACCGTCCGGCGGCGCGGTGAAGGCCTACCACGACGCCAAATACGGCGTGTTCAAACGCATGTACGAGGATCAGATGGCCTATCGGGACATGATGGCGGGCAAAAGCCCCGCCTAGGGTCTGTGGACATTCATGACGGCCACGACGCCCCCTTGATGGGGCGCCTTAAGACTTCTCCCGTTGCCTCTGGTTCCCCAATGGCATGAAAGAAAACCCCGGATATTTTGAACCACCAAGGCACCAAGACACCAAGGCGTCTTTCGGATCCATCGGCGGCGGCCAACCTGCGCCGCAGGCATTCGCCCGACAGCCGATGACAGGACGGGAAAATGCCGGTGGCACACTCCGCCACCTTGGTGTCTTGGTGCCTTGGTGGTTCATCAAAAGCCGAAGCGCACCGGAAAGAGGACGAAGAGAATCTGGCCGATTGCCGAATGTCCACACGCCCCTTAGCGTGAAGCCTTAAACCTGCATCACGCTAAGGGGCTATTGGCTCATTAATTTATTAACAGGCCCCTTACCCACCCGGCTTAACCCTTCTTGCCGGAAGCGCCGAGCGTGCGCAGCATGGCGGACAGGTCGCCATCGTAGGTGGCGGGGCCGACGTGGGACAGGCGGCTTTTGGCATGGGCCCAGATATCCCCGCCCATGTCGAGCCACCGTTTGCAGAAGGTATAGTCCTCGCTCAGATAGGTCCCGCTGTCACGATCGATGATGCAATCGAAGAAGGCATGGGCGTCGGCGTGGGCGATATCGGCGTTGGCGCCGACATGGATGGTGTTGAAGCGGATGTCGGGATAGTGCTCGGCCATGCGGACGAACACCTCCCGCTTGATCATCATGAAGCCCGTCCCGATGTAACGGACACGGAAGAAATCATCGGCCGGCGGCACATCGGTGGGATCGAGCAGATCGACGACATAATTGAACGCGCTGGAGGGCAGGTCGGCGACGCCGGCCAAGGCCTGCTGCGTCACCCTGTCCCAGTCGATTCTCTTCAAGGGATAGATCCCGCCGGCGACATCCTTGTTGGCGGCCAGCAAGGCCAGCGCCTGATCCGCCGAAAAACCGATGTCGGCGTCGATGAATAAAAGATGCGTGGCCGAGGGCGTGGCCAGGAACTGCTGGACGGCGATATTGCGGGCCCGCGTGATCAGGGCGTCGCCGCCCAGCAGGCGGAACGAGACGTCGATTTGCAATTGCATGCAGGCCCGCTGCAGGCCAAGCAGCGAATTGGTATAAAGACTGGAGACGTTGCCGCCGAAGCAAGGGGTGGCGACGACGATGTGCGGATGGGCGGGAAAATTCGACATGACGCTCCAGGGCTTTCCGTGCGCGAGAGGCTTCCCATCCTTCTTATCCCCGATCGAACGAAAGGCGCCACAAAATCCTTGGTCGCGCCCGGCAATGACAAGGTAAGCTCAACCGATGCCCTCCTCACCTTCCTCGAAAATCGCCCGCCTCCGTCCCCTGTTCGCCTATCTGCGTCCGTACCGGCCGCAACTGGCGGGGGCGGGAGTGGCTCTGGTCGTTTCCTCCCTGATGGTGCTGCTGTTGGGACAGGGCTTGCGCCATATCGTCGACCAGGGCCTGCGGGCGGGCGACGCGACGCTCCTCAACCGCACCGTCGTCGCCTTCGTCGGCGTCGTCGTGCTGCTGTCGGTGGCAACGGGCGCGCGGTTCTATCTGGTCTCCTGGATCGGCGAGAGGGTCGTCGCCGATCTTCGGAACGCCGCCTTCCGCCGGGTCATCGCGCTCAGTCCCGCCTATTTCGAAATCACCAAGACCGGCGACGTGCTGTCACGGCTGACCACCGACACCGAACTTCTGCAAACGGTGATCGGATCCAGCCTGTCGCTCGCCCTGCGCAACACGCTGACACTGGCCGGCGCCATCGTCATGCTGGCGGTGACCAGTCCCAAGCTGACCGCCATCGTGCTGGTGGTCGTTCCCGCCGTGGTCGTTCCGATCGTCGTCTTCGGCCGCCGCGTCCGGACGCTGTCGCGCAAGAGCCAGGACCGCGTGGGCGATATCGGGGCCTATGTCGAGGAAACCATCAACGCCATCCGCACGGTCCAGGCCTTCACCCACGAGAAGATCGACCACCAGCGGTTCGCCGAGCGCGTGGGCGCCACCTTCGCCGCCGCCACGGCGCGCATCCGCATGCGCTCCTGGCTGATGGCCGCGGTGATCTTCCTGGCCTTCGGCGCCGTGGCCGTCGTCCTGTGGATCGGCGGCTATGACGTCATCGCCGGACGCATGACCGGTGGCGCCCTGTCGGCCTTCGTCTTCTATGCGATCCTCGTCGCCGTGTCGGGCGGCACGGTTTCGGAAGTCATCGGCGAATTGCAGCGCGCCGCCGGAGCGGCCGAGCGCATTCTCGAACTGATGGAGACGGAGCCGGCCATCGCCATGCCGGCACACCCCGTAGCGTTGCCGGCGCCGTCATTGGGCCGGGTCGTCCTCGACGCCGTTACCTTCCGTTACCCCGCCCGTCCGGACCAGGCGGCCCTGCACGACGTCACGCTCGATATCGCGCCGGGGGAGACCCTGGCCCTGGTCGGTCCGTCGGGCGCCGGCAAGAGCACGGTGTTCCAGTTGCTGCTGCGCTTCTACGACCCGGCGTCCGGCCGTATCCTGATCGATGGCGTCGATATCAGGAACGCCGATCCCGCCGACGTTCGCCGCCATGTCGGCCTGGTCTCCCAGGACCCGGTGATCTTTGGCACCACCGCCCGGGAAAACATCCGTTACGGACGCCCCGAGGCCAGCGACGAGGAGGTCAGGGCCGCCGCCGATGCCGCCGCCGCCAGCGAATTCCTGGACGCCCTTCCCGAAGGTTTCGACACCTTTCTCGGCGAGAAGGGCGTCCGGCTGTCGGGCGGCCAACGCCAGCGCATCGCCATCGCCCGCGCGATCCTCCGCAATCCGCCGATTCTGCTGCTGGATGAGGCGACATCGGCCCTGGATGCCGAGTCCGAACGATCGGTCCAGTCGGCGCTCGAACATTTGGCGACCGGGCGCACCACCCTGGCCATCGCGCATCGGCTGGCCACCGTCTTGAAGGCCGACCGTATCGTCGTCATCGAGGACGGACGCATCGTCGCCGAGGGCACGCACCAGTCCCTGATCGCCGCCGGCGGCCTTTACGCCCGTCTCGCCGCCCTGCAGTTCACCGACGGCGCGGTGGATCACAGTGCCGGCTCTTCGGAGCCCCGTGAATCGATCTCGCGCGAAAGCACATAGCCGCAGCAGACACAGCGCTCCACGGTCTCGACGACCATCCGGCCGTCAGTATCCCGCCGCGTCTCGGAACGCACCTCGAAATTGCAATCGCCCAAACAAAGGATGCCATCATTCTCGTCCATACCCGATCAGATGGTAGTCAAGCGGCACCGTGACAAGCCCAGGGCAATCGGGAGAACCCGCTTGCCCTGGTTTGAATTCTTGCCCCTCACGCGCCGGGCGGCGGACATCCGTCCGCCTCGGGTTGCCTCCGCTAAAGCTTCGGGAATCGCGGTAGGGACGCTCATTGCTGAGCGCCCCCCGCACAGATCCGTACGTGCGGCTTTCCCGCATACGGCTCCCACCTCGGGTATTTGACGGCGAACCTCTGGTTCGGCC
>NZ_PIUM01000036.1 GCF_002845745.1 Telmatospirillum siberiense
GAGGTTCGCCGTCAAATACCCGAGGTGGGAGCCGTATGCGGGAAAGCCGCACGTACGGATCTGTGCGGGGGGCGCTCAGCAATGAGCGTCCCTACCGCGATCCCCGAAGCGCCAGCGGAGGAAGCCCGAGGCGGACGGATGTCCGCCGCCCGGCGTATGAGGGGTAACAATTTAAACCAGGGCAAGCGGGTTCACCCGATTGCCCTGGCAGACCCCATCATGGCCCTTGAAAGGAACCATATTAATAGGTTACTATCAATATGGTTCCTCATAATAAGGTCAGGATTCATGTCAGCCGATCTTGGGCAGATGCGCCGGGATTTCGGGCTTCGGACGATTCGTCTGGGCCGCCATTGGCGTGCCATCGTCGATGGGGAGACATCGTGCTTCGGCCTGACGGCCTCCTCCTGTCGGCCCTTGTTCCATCTCGGGAAACTGGGCGACGGCGTGCGGCCGAAGGACCTGGCCGACGCGCTGGACATGGAGCCGTCCTCGTTGGGCGAGTTGATCGACCGTCTTGAGGAACAGGGGCTGGTGCAGCGGCGGGACGCGCCGGGTGACCGGCGCTGCAAGACACTGCATTTGACGGAGAGCGGGCAGGAGATGTACCGGCGGATCGCCGGCGTGGTCTCCTCCGTCGGGGAACATCTGACCGCCGGCATTTCCGATGCCGATCTGGCCGCCTGTCTGCGTGTTTTCGCGCAGATCGAACGCAATGTGGAAACCCTCTCGGGAGCGGGACGCAAAGCGTGATCAGCGGAGCGCTTGCCAGTCTATCGGCCGCCGGGCGCGGTCTTGGGGAAAGTTTGCGCGCCGTTTCGGCGCCGCCGCCCGCCTACATTCATGCCGCCCGCGCCGTCTTCGCCGCCCTGCTGGCGCTTTGGGTGGCCTTTCAGCTCGAACTCTCCACGCCCTATTCGGCGGCGACGACCGTGCTTCTCGTGGCCCATCCGGTCCATGGCATGGTGCTGTCGAAAAGTCTTTACCGTTTGGCCGGAACGGTGATCGGCGCCGTGGTCGCCGTCGCCCTGATGGGCGCCTTCGCCCAGACCCCGGAATTGTTCATTCTGGGGCTTAGCCTGTGGATGGGGCTTTGTACCGCGACCTCGACGGTGCTCAACAATTTCCGTTCCTACGGCGCCGTGCTGGCCGGCTATACGGTGGTTCTCATCTGCCTGCCGATCGTCGATACGCCCCAGGACATTTTCAATGTCGCCGTCAACCGCGTCTCGGTGGTCACCGTCGGTATCGTCTGCTCGGCCCTGGTCGCCTCGCTGACCACCTCGCGCGGCGCCCTCAAGACCCTGGAGACGAGATTGGTCGTCGTTCTGGCGGCGCTTGCCGATTATGTGCGGATGGCCCTGTCGTCGGGGGACGTCCTGGTGATGGAGAAGGCCCGCCGGAAGCTGGCGGGCGATATCGGGGCGCTGGACAGCCTCATCGAATATGCCGTGGTCGAGGCCCCGGAAATCGCCGGCATCGGCGAGGGTCTGCGCGGTGCCATCATGGCGATGCTCGGGACCATGACCATCGCCACTTCATCCCATGCCGCCCTGGCCCGGATCGGCGCCGCCGCTCGGCCCCAGGACCTGACCGATGGTATCCTGGCGCTGATCGGGCGTCTGGCCGATATCGTCGCGACCAAGCCGGAAATGGCGGCCGTCCAATCGCTCAAGGACGATCTGGCGGCGCTTGGCGGCCGCCTCGAAGAGGCTTTGGACGCGCGCGACCGTCCGTCGCTGGCCGTGCTCGATCGCCTCGGCGAATTGCTGGACGAAATCGGCCTCTGTCTCAGTGGTCTCGGTGTCCTGCTCGGGCAGAAGCCGCCGGCGGATATCGTTCCGGTACGTCTCCACGCCGAGTGGGGGTGGGCGGCGATCAACGGCCTGCGCGCCACCATTACCGTCTGGCTGGCCGGCGTCTTGTGGATCGCCACGGCATGGCCGGGCGGGGCGACCATGGTGGCGATGATCATTCCCAATGTCGGGCTGCTGTCCCTGCGCAGCCGGCCGGACGTCGATTCCATCGATTTCATCTGGGGAACCCTGCTGGCCACGGCGGCCGGGCTTTTCTGCCTTGTTTACGTATTGCCGCAGATTTCCGGCTTTCCGTTGCTGGCCCTGGTCCTGGCGCCCTTTCTGTTCGAGGCCGTGGTGGCCACCATGACGCCCGGGACGGTGTTCATCGGGGTCGGTTTCTATGTTTTCTTCATCACCTTGCTGGCGCCGTCCAATCCGATGACCTATGACGTCGAGACCTTCCTCAGCAACGCCCTGGCGACCGTCGCCGGGGCGGCCCTCACCACGGTGGTCTATCGGCTTGTCCTGCCGGTCGACCGGCGCCGCAATGTGCGGGCCCTGGTCCGGGCCATCCATGCCGATATCGAGCGCTTGACCCAGCAGCCCGAAGGCATCGCCCGGGCCGGTTGGGAAGCCCGCATGCATGATCGTCTGACCCGGTTGGGAAGCCATATGCGCGCGGCGGGTGTCGCCCAGGACGGCCTGTTGCGGGGAGGCTTCGCCGCCTTGCGAATCGGCCGCGAGTTGCTGCGGATCCGCGACCTGAATCTCGATCCGGCCGGCGCCGCGCTTGCCGGGAAGGCGCTTCTCGCCCTGCGGCGTCTCGGCGAGACGCCGCATCTGGCGGTGCGCACCAGCGACGCCGTCGCGCGCGACCTGCTGCTTTTGGCGGACGGACGACCGGGCCAGACGGCCCTGTTTCGCGCGGCCGCCTCATTTACCGAAATCGCCATTCTGCTGGGGCGCCACCGGCGTTTTTTCCAGTTTTCCGCAAAGACCTGATCTCGAGGAGTTCATGAGTAAGGAAGCCGAGTTGGCGGGCGTTTATTTTTCGCCCTTCGTTATCGAATTGCTGATCGCGGCCGTGGCGCTGCTGTCTTTGCGCTGGCTTCTGGCCCGCATGGGATTGCTGAGCCGCGTCTGGCATCTGGGGCTGTTCGAGATCTCGCTCTTCGTCATGATCCTGTGTGTGGTGGTGTACCAATGATCAAGCGGTTCCTGCGCGTGGTCGTCACCCTGGCCCTGGCGGCGGTCGCCGCCGTCCTGTCCGTCGCCCTGTGGCATCACTTCATGGTCGATCCATGGACCCGCGACGGCCGCGTCCGTGCCGAGGTGGTGCGCATCGCCCCCGAGGTCGCCGGCACCGTTTCCGAGGTCCGCGTGGTCGACAATCAGTTCGTCCACAAGGGTGACGTTTTGTTCGTCATCGATCCCGAACGCTTCAAGCTGGCGCTCACTCAGGTCCAGGCGGCGGTCGACAGCCGCGCCCAGGACCGTCGCGTCGCCCTGGCGAAAGCTCAGCGGCGGGCGGCCTTGAGCGATCTCGTGGCCTCCACCGAGGAGAAGGAGCAATACAACGGCAGCGCCGGCGTCGCGACGGCGGCGGTCAGCGAGGCGCAGGCCCAACTCGATTTGGCCAAATTGAACCTGACCAGAACGACCGTGCGCTCGCCGGTCAACGGCTATGTCACCAATCTCAATCTCAGGGTCGGCGACTACGCGTCGGTGGGGCAGGCGGCCATTGCCGTGGTCGACAGCGATTCCTTCTGGGTCGCCGGATATTTCGAGGAGACCAAGCTGGGCGCGCTTCACGTCGGGGATGGGGCGGTCATCGAACTGATGAGCGATTCCCGCCCCCTGGCCGGCCATGTCGAAAGCCTGAGCCACGGCATCGCCGATCAGAACGGCGACGCCTCCACCAATGGCCTGGCCTCGGTCAATCCGGTTTTCACCTGGGTCCGCCTTGCGCAGCGCATGCCTGTGCGCATCCATATCGACAGCGTTCCGCGAGGGCTTTCCCTGACGGCCGGGATGACCTGCACGGTGATCGTCGGAACCCGCAGCCGGTTTGTCGACGACCTCCGTTTCGCATACCGTTCCCTGACCGCCGGACTGATCTGACAGGGCGGCCGGGCGTTCCGGTCGGTCATGAAAATCCCACTCTTTGCAGAAAGGGAAATGAATGTGATGATGGGGGTATGACTGCGGCGGGGTTGTTTGCAAAACCCTAAAAAATATATGTTCCGCCGGCGTCATACAATTATGGATTAAGCCATGGGCGCGTATGCCCGTCCAGTTTCATCCAAAACGGCCCCTCTTTAAGGATTAGAGAGAGAAAATGTTGTCTACGGTCAGCGTGCAGGACGGATTGGGGCAGGACGGTTTCGCCTTCAATCTGTTCACCCTGCACGATCGTATCAAGGCCATCGCGCCCTTGCGGGCCTTGTCGCGGATTGCCATAGCCGTCTATGACGCCCGGTCGGATCTGCTGCATACCTTCATTCATTCAAGCGGCGGCGTGCAGCCGCTCAGCAATTACGACGCCAAACTGTCCGAGGTTCCGTCCCTCCAGGAGGTGGCGGCGAACGGCGCGCCCAGGGTGATCGACGACCTGGGGTGCTATCGTCCCGATGCCTTGCATACCCGCAAACTGTTGGAACAGGGGTACCGGTCGAGTTACACCGTGCCGCTGATGAGCGGCGGGAAGTTGAAGGGGTTCCTGTTTTTCAACGCCGAGGAACCCGATTTCTTCGCCCCCGGCGTGATCGCCCAGCTTTGGCCCTATGCCCAGATCATCGCCCTGGCGGCGGTCATCGAATTGGAGAAGATCGATGTCATGCAGGCCGCGGTCAGCACGCTCCGGCAGATCAGCGGCCAGCGCGACGAGGAGACGGGCGCCCATCTGCAGCGGATGTCGCGCTATTGCCGGCTGATCGCCCGTGTCCTGGCCGACAGTCATGCCTTGAGCGACGATTACATCGAATTCCTGTTTCATTTCTCCACCCTGCATGACGTGGGGAAGGTCGCCATTCCCGACAGCATCCTTCTGAAGCCTGGGCGGTTGGATCCGGACGAGGTGGCGGTGATGCGCCTGCATGTCGTAAAGGGGCGGGAGATCGTCGAGATGATGGTCGAGGAATTCTCCATGGGCCGCCTGCCGCAGATCGGCATTCTGTTCAATGTCGTGGCCTATCACCACGAGAATTGGGATGGTTCCGGCTACCCTTATAAACTGGCCGGCGAGGCGATTCCCCTCGAGGCGCGCATTACCACCGTCGCCGACGTTTTCGATGCCCTGACCAGCCGCCGTCCCTACAAGGACGGTTGGCCCAACGAAAAGGCCTTCGAGTTCCTTTCGGCGTCGCGGGGGACGAAATTTTATCCACCGGCCGTCGACGCGCTCTTGTCGTGCCGCGAGGAAATCGTCACCATCCAGAGACAGTTCACCGAGAGCGGTTTCGATTGACCTTTTCCGTTCCTTCCAGGATCGACCCCGATCCCAACTTCAGCGAGGAGACGCCGCCGGTCGAGGTCCTGGACCCCGACGCCGCCTGCCCGACGCTGATCGTCTGCGATCACGCCAGCAACCAGGTGCCGCCCCGCCTGGCCGGCCTCGGTCTGACGGCGGCCGCCCTGGATCGCCATATCGCCTGGGATATCGGCGCGGCCGTCGTCGCGCGCCGGCTTGCCAAACGGCTTGGGGCATCGGCCGTTCTGTCCTGCGTTTCGCGTCTGGTCATCGATTGCAACCGCCCATTGGGTCATGACACGTCGATCTGCGAGGAAAGCGACGGGACCGGCGTTCCTGGAAACCGGCGTCTGGAGGACGGGCAGGTCCGCCAACGGGCGACCGACTATTTCTACCCCTATCATGGGGCCATCTCGACCCACCTCGGGCGGATCGAGGCGTCGGGAAACGACGCGGCCGCGGTGATCGCCGTGCACAGCTTCACCCCGGAGATGAACGGCCAGGCCAGGCCATGGCATGTGGGTATTCTCTGGAATCGGGATCCGCGGCTGGCCGTGCCTTTGATCGAGGCCCTGCGGGCGGATGGCGGGTTGGAGGTCGGAGACAATCAGCCATATTCCGGACGCACCAGCAATTATACCGTGGATCTTCATGGCGGATCCTGCGGGCGCCCTCACGTTTCCATAGAAATCCGGCAGGATCTGCTGATATCCGACCCGATGGCCGAAGGGTGGGGCGATCGTCTGGCCGATTTGCTGGCGCCTCTTCTGGCCCGGCCCGAGAACCGGTTGCGCCGGATGTTCTGAGCGTCTGGGCAATCCATGCCTCTTGCATCGAACCGGTGCTCCTCGCTATCCTCCCACCCCTGCGCCGGGTCCGCCCGGCTCGATCATTGACCCCATCACCTTAAGGTAAGAGAAACATGCCAGACGGCACGACTTCGACTTCGAACGAGACAATCGGCGGTATTGCCGGCGAGGCTTTGCAGCAGTACGTCGATCGGATCGAGCGGCTGGAAGAAGAAAAGAAGGCTCTCTCGGAAGATATCAAGCAGGTCTATTCGGAAGCCAAATCGACCGGCTTCGACATCAAGATCATTCGCAAGATCATTTCGCTCCGCAAGGTCGAGGAGCATGATCGCAAGGAACAAGAGGAACTGCTCGATCTCTACAAGCGCGCCCTCGGCATGGAGTGACGCGGCACCGGCCGCGTCCGTGGCCGGTGCCGGCGGAGCCTTCCGCCGATAAGAGCCATCTCGGGAAAGTCGCCTGTTACCGGGCGATTTTCCGGGGTGATTTCTCCGGTCCGACCGGCTATATCAGGCCGACTGGCCTTAGGAGACATCATGACATACCTGGTGACGGGCGCCGCCGGCTTCATTGGATTTCACACCTGCCTTCGCCTTCTGGCGCGCGGTGAAGCCGTGGTCGGTCTCGACGTGGTGAACGACTACTACGATCCGGCCTTGAAGGAGGCGCGCCTCGGCATTCTTTCCGAACGTCCGGGATTTACCTTCCATCGCGTCGATATCGCCGACCGCGAGGCCATGGCCGGTGTCGCCGTGCACCATCCGGATATTACCCGGATCATCCATCTGGCGGCGCAGGCCGGCGTTCGTTATTCGCTGGTCAACCCCTACGCCTACACCCGCTCGAATATCGAGGGGCATGTGGTCATGCTGGAGTTCGCGCGCCGGCTGCAGGCTTGCGAACATTTCGTCTATGCCAGTTCGTCCTCGGTCTACGGCGCCAACACCAAGCTGCCGTTTTCCGTCGAGGACCGGGTCGACACGCCCGTCTCGCTTTACGCGGCGACCAAGAAGGCCAATGAACTGATGGCGCACAGCTACAGCCATCTGTTCGGCATTCCCACCACCGGATTGCGTTTCTTTACGGTCTATGGGCCTTGGGGGCGGCCGGACATGTCGGCCTTCCTGTTCGTCAAGGCGATCCTGGCCGGGCAGCCCATCCATGTGTTCAACGGCGGCGACATGCGACGGGATTTCACCTTCATCGACGATATCGTCAGCGGAGTCGTGGCCGTCGCCGACGGGGCGCCCTCCGGCGAGGGAACGCCTTACCGGCTCTACAATATCGGCAACCACCGTTCGGAACCCCTGATGCGCTTCATCGGCATCATCGAGCAGGCGCTCGGGAAAAAGGCCGAGATCATCCTGGAGCCGATGCAGCCCGGCGACGTCAAGGAAACCTTCGCCGACATCAGCGCCATCCAGCGCGATTTCGGTTTCTCTCCGGCCACTGGCATCGAGGAGGGGATCCCCAAATTCGTCGAATGGTACCGGAGCTACCACAAGATCTGAGGTTTCACACGGCGTCCGTGTCCCACCCCATAAGCGCTCGAATATCCCCTCTCCCACAAGGGGCGAGGGCTTATGCTACCGCATATGGGCGTCCCTGCCGGTGTTCCGCCGAAAGGTGGATCCTTTCCGGCTCACGCCGGACACCAGCAGGGACGCCGGTGCCACACCCTTAATCGGCGGCTGTCGGAAGTTTCCGGTAAAGCGTTGAATCGGTAAGCGCCGGCACCGCGACGGTGATCTTGTCTCCGCTTAAACCCTCTCGTTCCAGATAGGCGTGCGGCAAGCTGACATTGGCACAGGAAATCCTCGCCACCGTCCAGGCCGGCATCCGGTAACTGCCGACCTTCATGAAGCGGTCTCCCACGGCGACATCGGCTTTCGCGGACATGATCGTCCCTCCATGTGCTACGAGAAACAGGGTGGCGGCAGGGAACGCGGACCTGACCTTCCCGTCGATATGTGGGTATTTGGATGTTTCCGTGCAAGGGTTGCCGCTCCCCATGGCCTCTGCGAGAATGCGAGGGCGGCGTGGAAACGCCACATTCCCTCGGGGAGGCTCGGGTGAAACGCAAGCGGCACGTCCTGTCCCTATGGCTGGGTCTGACGGTCGGCCTCTTCTGGGCCGGTCTCGTGCTGGCTTGGCTGGCGCCGGGGGGAGACGACGAGGCCCGGACGAATTCCTTCATCCTCTTGGTGTTTGTGCTCGCCGCCGTTTTCACCCTGGCGGTCCTGGCCGTCGTCAGAATTGCGGTCCTGTCGCCCGCCCGGCGGTTGGCGGTCGATCTCGGGGCCGTCGCCCATGGAGACCAACGCCATTCCATCGATGTCGGGCGTTACTCTGCCCTGCCTTCGCTGGCCGAGGCGGCCAATGGTCTGGCGCTGAAGCTGGGGGCCGCCCGTACCGAAATGTCCCTGGCGGTGGCCAGGGCGACCGCCGTGACCGAGACCGAAAAGGCGCGTCTGGCGGCCATCCTCAACGATCTGCATGAAGGCGTGGTGGTCTGCAATTGGCAGCATCAGGTGGTTCTGTACAACCAGATCGCCCTGGGACTTCTTCGCGTCGCCGGCGAGATGGGACTGGGCCGCCCGCTGTTCGGCCTGGTCGCCCGGGAACCGGTTCTGCATATTCTGGACGTTCTCACCCACCGGCCGGAAAGCGGCCCGGACAGCGCCCCCTTCGTCACCGGCACCATCGACGGGCGCTCCTTGTTGCAGGGGCGGATGAGCCTGATCCGGACCCAGTCCCAGTCCCAGATCACCGGCTATGTCGTCACCTTCAACGACGTCACCGAGAGCATCTCGGCCCTGGCGCGCCGCGACGCCATGCTGCGCCAGGTCATCGAATCCTTGAATGGGCCGGTCGGGCGGCTGGGCGATCCCTCCGGCGATCCGGCCGCCGCGGCACGGGAGATCGGCGCGGCGCTCGACCGGGTGAAGGACGATTATCGTCGCCTGCTCACCGGCTGGTGGCCGATGAGCGATATCCATTCGGCAGATCTGTTCGACTATGTCATCCGCCGGCTCGACAATTCCGGCCTCAAGGTCAATATGACGGGTCTGCCGGTGTGGCTGCACGGCGACAGCCATACCCTGGTTCTGGCGCTGGAGGCGTTGTTGAAGGGCGTCGCGGCGGGCACCGGGGCGGCCGAATTCGATCTGGGGGTGGAGGCTGACGGGCGGCACGGCTGGATCTGCCTGACATGGGTGGGCGGCCGGGTCGGCGACGACAGCCTGATCGCCTGGCAGAAGGTCGAAATCTCGCGCGCCTTGGGCGGGATGACGGTTCGCGACGTGATGCGCCACCATACCCGCGAGGATCTGGTCGAGGAGCAGGTGGATGGCCGGGTCACCCTGCGCATCGCCCTGTCGCTGGGCCGCGAGGGGCAGGACCGCGCCGAGGACGCGCTGAAACTTCCGCCGCGTCCCGAGTTCTTCGATTTCAACCTGCTGTCGCAGGCGCCGGCCGGCGATCTGGGGCAGGCCGGCCTGCGTTCCCTGACCTATGTGGTGTTCGATACCGAAACCACCGGACTCAAGCCGACGCAAGGCGATCAGGTGGTTTCCCTGGCGGCGGTGCGCGTGGTCAACGGCCGCATCCTGACCGGCGAGACCTTCAACCGCGTCGTCAATCCCGGACGCCCCATTCCGGCCGAATCGGTGAAGTTCCACGGCATCACCGACGAGATGGTGGAGGGCAAGCCGCCCTTGACGGTGGTTTTGCCGCAGTTCAAGGCCTATGCGGCGGACGCCGTGCTGATCGCCCACAACGCCGCCTTCGACCTGAAGTTCATCCGCATGCGCGAGGCCGAATGCGGCGTGGTCTTCGACAACCGGGTGCTGGACACCATGCTGCTGTCGGCCTACGTCGACGGCACGCCGGAAAACCAGTCCCTGGACGCCATCGCCGAACGCTACGGCATCACGGTGACCGACCGTCATACGGCGCTGGGCGATTCCCTGGTGACCGCAGCCATCCTGCTGCGCCTGATCGATGGCCTGGAGGCCAAGGGCATCACCACCCTCGACCAGGCGATGACCACCCTTGACATGACCATGGAACTGCACAATCGCGGGCTGGCGTTCAACTGAGGGCTTAGCCCAGGGCGTGCTCTCCCCCTTTGAGGAACAATTCCGCGCAGACTCCGCGCAGCCAACGGTTCGCCGGATCGTGGTGAAAGCGGGCATGCCAATGCTGCTTGACCGTGAAGCCGGGAATGGGAAGCGGACAGGCATGAACCTTCAGGCCGCCGAGGGCGGCCAGGGTTTCGCCGATATGCCGGGGCAGGGTGGCGATCAGATCGCTTCCCGACAAGATGCGCGCCAGGCCGAGAAACCCGGGTAATCTGAGCAGCACGCGGCGATCGACGCCATGGATCTTGAGCGCCTCTTCCAGCAGGTCCTGGCCGGTTCCGGAGACGATGTCGATATGGGCCTCAGCCTTGTAGGCGTCGAGCGAAAGCCCTCCGGCAAGGTGGGGATGGGGGTGCTGGGCAAGGCAGACCCAATCCTGCGCATAGAGCGTCTGCTGATAAAATCCGGCCTCCAGGCCGGGAATCAGGCCAATGGCGATGTCGGCGTCCCCCATCTGCAGGGCCTGCGGAATGGTTTCGTCGATCTGCATGGCTTCCAGTTGGACATGCGGCGCATGGGCCCGGATATGGGCCAGCAACTGCGGCAGCAAGGTGATGTGGCTGGCGTCGGTCATGCCGATGCGAAACATGCGGGTTGCCGTCAATGGGTCGAAGACGGGCCCCTGCTCGGATAGCTGCCGCAAGGCCTGCAACACCTGACGCACCGGACCGATCAGGGCATCCGCGTGAGGGGTCGGGCGCATTCCCTCGGAGGTTCGCACGAACAGGGGATCGCCAAACTGCCGGCGCAGATGTCCCAGCCCGATGCTCACGGTCGGCTGGGTCTGCCCCAATTGCTCGGCCGCGCGGGTCACGCTTTGGGTGGCATGGATCGCTTCGAACAGGCGCAACAATCGCACCTCGATCAGGCCTGCCTCATGTTCGTCCGCTTTGACCTTCATCCGGGAACCGCATTATTAAAATTTTCAATGAGTATTATTGAATCCATTGCATATTAAAAACAATCCTCAAAGCCTAAGCTTCCTTCCAACAAATGCCGAGGCGCCGCCGGACAGGCGGGGCAATCGGCGCAAACGACGATAAAAACGGGAGCGACGCCTTGAAGATCTGTTTTGTGGGGGCAGGCGCATTGGGTTGCGCGATTGGTGGGACGCTTGCCAAGGCCGGCTCCCAGGTAACCCTCGTCGATCTCAACCGGGCGCATGTCGAGGCCATCAACCAGCGCGGCCTGATCATGCGCGAAGACGGCGTCGACCGTCCGGTCAAGGTCACCGCCGCCACCGATTACAGCGGGGTTGGCATCGTCGATCTGGTGATCGTTCTGGTCAAATCCAACTTCACCAAGGCGGCCATCGAAGCGGCGAAATCGATCGTCGGGCCGGAGACGGTGGTGATGTCCATCCAGAACGGTCTTGGTCACGAGGACGTCCTGGCCGAGGTCGTCGGCAGGGAACATCTGCTGGCCGGCAAGACCTATGTCGGCGGCGTGCTGCTGGCCCCCGGCCACGGCATCGCCGGCGTCGCCGGAAAACTCACCTACATCGGCGAGTTGGACGGCTCGATGAGCGCCCGGGCGGCCAGGGTCGCCGAGGAGTTCAATCGGGCCGGTCTCAACACCGTCGTCAGTCCCAATATCGTCGGCACCATCTGGGACAAGCTTCTGATCAATGTTGCGACCGGGGCGGTCAGCGCCGTCACCGGACTCGTCTATGGTGGTCTCTACGAAGTGCCGGAAGTCGAGGCGACGGCCCTTGGCGCGGTGGCCGAGGCGATGGCGGTGGCGAAAGCCCGGGGCGTGGCGCTGTCGATCCGGGAACCCCGGGATGCCTGGTTGATGGCGTCCGAGGGACTGCCCTTCGAATTCAAGACGTCGATGTTGCAGAGCCTGGAACGGGGTCAAGCCACCGAAGTCGATTTCATCAATGGCTCGGTGGTGCGGGCCGGCAAGGCCTGCGCTATTCCGACTCCCGTCAACGAAACCCTGGTCGCCTGCGTCAAAGGTATCGAACACCGTCTGGCGCATTTCGGCCCCGCCCCGACCGCGATCCCCGCCGCGAGGTGACCCATGGCCTATGCCAAGCAATCCTACGTCGAACATGTCGCCATCCGCGTCAGGGACATCCACTGGCATATCCGCTTCTTCCGCGACGTTCTCGGCATGACGCTGCGCGAAGTGCAGGGCGAGCCGGATGCGCCCAGACAGGTCTGGACGATTGGCGGAGTCCAATTGGCCTCCGAGCCGGGCTTCGAGGGACCAGAGGGACGCCTTGCCCATATCGGCGTCATGACCGAGGACCTGGAGGGGGCTCTCGCCGAGGCGGAGCGATGGGGCGTACGGCATCTCCCGCAAGGACGCAACTGGCTGCAACTGCCCGACGGCCTTTGTCTGGAACTGATACAGGCGAGCGGCCCCGCCGTCGCCCAGGCGTTGGCCATCGATCCCAGGGCTTGAGACCCGGGTTTTCACAAGGACACGGAAAGACATGAGCGAGCCGATTGTTGAGCGCTACTACGACGACGTGACGGTGGGAGATCGGGGCATCAGCCCGAATTTCACGGTCACTGCGGACCACATCATGACCTATGCCAATCTCACCGGCGATTTCACGCCGGTGCATACGGACGAGGAATACGCCAGGACCACGCCCTTCGGCACGCGCGTCGCCCACGGATTGCTGGGGCTTTCCCTAACGGATGGATTGAAGACCCAGGCCGATTTGCGCTTCCAGCCCGGCATGTCGTTGGGCTGGACCTGGGATTTTCGGCTGCCCATCAAGATCGGCGACACCGTTCATGTGAAATTCCATGTCGAAAGCATGCGCACGGTCAGCAAGCCCGGATGGGGCATCGTCGTGTTGCGCTCCGAACTCATCAATCAAAAGGACGAGGTCGTTCAGCTTGGCGAACATCGCCTGATGATCCCGCGGCGTCCCGGTACTTTCTGATCAAGGGGGAGTCACATTTCATGACCGATCAACCGAACACCCAGCCGCTTCCCCTGGCCGGCATCCGCGTCATCGACTACAGCCATTTCCTGGCCGGCCCCCATTTGTCGCGCTGTCTCGCCGCAATGGGAGCCGAGGTGATCAAGGTCGAACGCCCGAAGGAAGGCGACGCCGGTCGCGCGCATCCCATTTTCGTCAAGGGCCAGAGCGGCTATTTCCTTCAGCAGAACATGGGAAAACAGGGTCTGTGCGTGAATCTCAAGGATCCGCGCGGACTCGAACTGCTGCAAAAACTGGTGGCGACGGCCGATGTTTTCGTCGAAAACTACCGGCCCGGCTCGCTCGATAAACTGGGCCTGGGCTATGCGGAGCTTTCCCGGATCAATCCCAGGCTCGTCTATTGTTCGATTTCGGCCTACGGCCATACCGGCCCCGATTCGCCGAGGCCGGGTTTCGGCCTGATCGCCGAGGCCAAGAGCGGCTGCATGGCCCAGCTCGGCAATCCCGGCGAGGCGCCGCCCCTGATGCGGATGCCGCTGGGCGACATGTACACCGCCATGCACGGCGTCGCGGCGGTTTGCGCCGCCCTTTACGGACGCGGCAGCACCGGCAGGGGCCGGCATATCGATCTGGCCCTCTATGACTGCCTGGTCTCGATGCATGATTACGCCGTGCAGCGCTATACCCTGAGCAACGGCACGGAAATCCCCGTGCAGACGGGCTCGGTGATGCCGGATTCCACCATCTATGGCGCGTTTTCGGCCAAAGACGGCAATCTGGTGATCGCCGCCCAGGTCGATGACGCCTGGAAACGCCTGGCCCGCCTGATCGGCGGAGAGGCATTGGAGTCCGATCGAAGGTTTCTCGATCCGGCCAGCCGCAACGCCAATCATCGGGCGGCCGAAGCCTATGTCCGCGATTGGGTGAGCGCGCAGCCTTCGGCCAAGGCCTGCATCGCCCTGCTCGATGCCGCCGGGGTGCCCTGCGCGCCGGTCCAAAGCATCGACGAAGTGATCGCCGATCCGCAGGTCGCCGCCCGCAACATGATCATCGAACAGGACCATCCCATCCTGGGGAAGGTGAAGCTGGCCAATTTGCCCTTCCGCTTCTCCGATTGCGACGCGACGCCCAAGACCGCCGCCCCGCTGCTGGGGCAGCATAACCGGCCGATCGCCGAGGCGCTCGGTTACGCGCCGGCCGACATCGAAAGGATGGTCGGCGATGGCGTTCTTTATGCGGAGGAGGCCGTTTCCTCATGAACGATCTCTACGCCGTTTTCGGCAATCCCCTGGGGCATACCAAATCGCCGTTCATTCACGGTGAATTCGCCCGGCAAACCGCGCAGAATTTGGACTACATCGCCATCGAGGCGTCGCCGGGCGGTTTCGCGGCGTCGCTCGACGCGTTCAAGATCCTGGGCGGCAAGGGGGCCAACGTCACCGCTCCCTTCAAGGTGGAAGCCTTCGCCCTGGCCGGCGATCGCTGTCAGCGGGCCGAGTTGGCCGGGGCGAGCAACGCGCTGAAATTCGAGGACGGCCGGATCATCGCCGAGAATTTCGACGGTGTCGGGCTGGTCGCCGATATCCGGGAAAACCTTTGTACGCCGCTGCGCGGCCGGCGGGTTCTGATGCTGGGGGCCGGTGGCGCCGCCCGTGGCGCGGCCCTGCCCATTCTCGAGGCCGGGCCGGCGTCGCTCACCATCATCAATCGCACCGTGGCCAAGGCCCATGCCCTGCGCGAGCGGTTTTCGTCCTTCGGCGATATCGTTTCGGGCGGTTACGCCGATCTGGGGGCGGGGGATTTCGACATCGTCATCAATGCGACCTCGGCCAGCCTGCGGGGCGAGTTGCCGCCGATCACCGAGAGGGTCTTCGCCCGCGCCGGCCTGGCCTATGAACTGGCCTATGGAAAGGGGCTGACCCCGTTCCTGAAATTGGCCAAACGTTCCAGCGTCGACCGGCTGGCCGATGGTGTCGGCATGTTGGTGGAGCAGGCGGCGGCGGCGTTCGCCTGGTGGCGGGGTATCCGTCCGGCCACCGGTCCGATGATCGAAAAAATCACGGTTCCGTTGATTTAATTCATAAGAACAGAGAGGATCACATGACGAAGATTTTGGCCCTGCACGGCATCAATCACAACATGTTCGGCAAGAGGGACCCCGTCCAATACGGCAGCTTTACCCTCCAGGATATCTACAAGAGCATCGAGGATCTGGGCCAGGAACTGGGCGTCGAGGTCGAAAATTTTCAGACCAATGACGAAGGCGCCATTTGTCTGAAAATCCACCAGGCGTTTCTCGACGGTGTCGACGCCATCATGATCAATGCCGGCGCCTGGACCCATTACAGCTATGGTCTGCGCGACGCGCTGGCGATCTTCACCGGGCCGATCGTCGAGGTGCACATGTCCAATGTCCATGCCCGCGAGGAATTCCGCCATCATTCGGTGATTTCCGCCATCGTGCGCGGCCAGATCGTCGGATTCGGGATCGATTCCTACACCCTGGCCCTCAGAGCCTGCGTCGGAATGCTGGCAAGGGATAAATAGCAAGACAGACGCGAAGAGGGGAAATCGATTCGTCCGTTCAATTTCCCCCTTCGACCAACTGCCGGCCGGGGGCGGCCCGCGCTTGCTTGTCCCGATACATGGCCTGGTCGGCCACCGCCAGCAGTTCCTCGGCGGTTTCGCCGTCGTCCGGGAAACAGGCCTGGCCGATGGACAGACCCACGGCCAGGTTTCGATCGTTAAAACGAACCGGCGCCGCCATCGCTCCCCGGCAATGGTCGGCCACCACGGCCACCTCGGCCGGAGCATCCACCAGATCGCCCAACAGCACGGCGAACTCGTCACCTCCGAGCCGGGCCAGCACGTCTTCCTGGCGCAGTACCTGCGACAGCCGTTGCGCCACCGCTTTCAGCGCCGCGTCGCCCACCTCGTGGCCGAAACCGTCATTAATCCGCTTGAAGCCGTCGAGATCCAGGAACAGCACCGCCAACTTGGTATGATGCCGCCGAGCTCGCGAAAGATAGCGGGCGAACGCCTGATCGAATGAGACCCGGTTGGCCAGCCCGGTCAGCCCGTCGCACAGGGCCTGTCGCTTGAAGTCCTCTCGGCTGTCCAGAAGAGTGGCAAGCAACCGGTTGAACGCGAAAGTCAAATGGCCGACTTCGTCGTCACGTTCCACGGGAAGGGGGGAAAACGGTATTTCCTCGCGCGACATCCGATCGGCCAAAGCGGCGGAGCGGTGGAGCGGCCGCAGCATCAGTCGCAAGACGACGAACCCGCCCATGGCGACGAGGGCCACGGCGATTGCGCCCAGGGTCAGGACGTGGCGGCTCAAGCCGGCGATTGAAGCAAACAATTCCCCGGTCGGAATACGCGCCACCACGAACCATCCGGCGCTGGGGATCGGTACGGTGGCCGCCACCTCTTCGACCCCGTTGACGCGTCGGTCGACGCCGACGCCGAAAATCCCCCGCATGGCCAGATCATGTTGATGGTGCAGACCTGCGGGCGGTACCGGCCGTAATGCCAATTCGTCGTCCGAGGCGCCGAGGAAGATGCCGTCCCGAGGCGAGACGAGCACGAACCCGCCGCTTTGCCCCAAATGGGTATCGTAGAGCGCGCCAAGGAAACTTCTGGATCGAAGGGGGGTGACACCCACCAGCACCAAGGCTTCTCGACCGGGGCGCCGTCGCACCGGCACCGCCATGGCGATTTGCGCCACGCCGGACCGGAGCCCAATTACCGGACGACCCAGGGCAAATCCTTTGGCGACGGCCCGTTCCAGGAAATCGCCCGAAATCGCGCCGTCGCCATCCGCCCCCAGGGTGTCCGGCACGGCAGCCAGCCTCTTTCCCGTTGCGTCGACCAGTTCCACGCCCGTCCTGAACAGGCCGTTCGCCTCATCGAGCCTGCCTTGTTCAGGGTGGGACGATGAATAATCGCCATCCAGGCTGCCGGCCATGTGCTCCGCCAGGTTCTCAAGCATTTCACGACGCACGATCAGGTCGCGGTCGATGGATCGCGCCACATAGGTGCAGATGGCCGTGAGCTGCGACGAGGCTTGGGCAATCAGTTCGCTTCGCATATAAGCGGCAAGAAAGACAAGTTCGGCCACCACTCCGGCGACCACCAGCGTGACGATAAAAAGGACCAGCCGCGCGCCGAGGGTCTGCAGCCTAAAGAAACGCGCCAATCACTTCTCCTTGAATCTTAACGAAAGTGGCGTTGACTATACGCAGGAGCATTTCTTCCAACCACCTTCAATCGGCGATAACAAGACAATGTCGATTGTCTTGGAAATCCGAGCGGGGTAGGAACTGATCGCTTAACGGGAGTTCTTCGAAATGGTCCAGCGTCACCGCTAGCGCGGAAAAAGCCACTCTTCTTCGCGGCAGAAAATCCGCAGACTGGGACATTTTTTCGAGAACATCATGCAAAGATTGATTGGAAAGACGTGCGTCGTCACCGGCGCCGCGCGCGGTATCGGTCGCGCGATCGCCACCCGTTTCCACCATGAGGGCGGCACCGTCATCCTGACCGACCGTGACGAAATCGCGGGGACTGCGGCCGCCGAGGAAATCGGGTGCCGCTTCGAGCGACTGGACGTTCGGATGGAAGCGGATTGGAGTCGACTGGCCCGGCGCGTTGCCGTGGTCGACGTCGTGGTCAACAATGCGGGCGTGACCGGGCTTGAGCTGGGAAACGTCGCCCATGACCCCGAACATGCGAGCCTGGAGGCGTGGCGCGAGGTTCACGAGGTCAACCTCGATGGAACCTTTCTGGGCTGCCGCTACGCCATCGGCGCCATGAAGGATCGCGGCGCGGGATCGATCATCAACATTTCGTCACGTTCGGGGCTGGTCGGCATCCGCCGCCATTCTCGCGTCGGATGAGGCAACCTATATGACGGGGGCCGAGATCAATATCGACGGGGGACTGCTCGCCGGGTCAGCCGCGTCGCCCGGTTGAGGAGGTGACCCGCGCTTCGGAGATGGCCAACGTCAGTTTCACGATTGCTTGATTTGCCTGCGGGAACGCGGATACGGGCCGTCGACCGAGGGTGCGGACGTCCTTAAAAAAAACGGCGATGGTTCGTAACGGCCGGCACGGATCCCTGAATGTCGTTGGTGGGCGCAAAACAGCGGCGATGGGCCGTAAAGGGAATGGCGGGTTTCGGAAACGGGATGGCGTTAACGGACATTGCGCCGAGCGGGGCTACGGCGAAGTCTGACCCAATCCTGCCCTTCCGGCCTAGCGGCTCCCCCGCATCCACACCTGACCTTCAAAAGCTGATGATCCCCTTAATTTGCAAAAATCCTAGAACTGCCAACGTTGTCGCGTCCTTAATACTTCCAGATTCAATCATCTCCTTGACTTCATCAAAGGTGAAGCTCTGACTGATGAGGTCGATCTCTTCTGGGTCAAGGTCCTGCTCGCCATGGGTCAATCCTTTGGCAAGAAAAATATTGAATCCCTGATTCGAATAGCCATATGCCTGGAATAGATGCCCAACTTCCGTCATGCGTTCGGCGGTCAAACCTGTTTCTTCTTTAAGTTCAGCGCGAGCGAGATCAACCGGTGTTATTTGTGGGACATTTTCCCAACTACCTTGTGGTAGTTCCCAGAAGCGGCCAGATACAGGATATCTGTATTGCTCGACGAGATGGATCCGATCTCCGTCTATTGGCGCGATAACCGCATAGTCTGGTTTCTCAACTATCGAATAGAGACCCACTGTTCCATTTTCGCGACGAATGTCGTCTTCCCGGACACGCATCCATCTGTTTTCGTAAACTATTCTCGTGGCCATTTTTTCAATCATCATTCAGGTTCCCGTTCTGAGGTATTTTCGCATCTGAAAGAGCCTGCCAAGCTTGTTTGGACAGGGAGCCATGCTGGATCAATTTGCTGCACGATTCTGGTGGAAGACGAAGATTGCACGCTTTGCTGCAAGAAACGCCAGTCTGTGGTGCCTGGGATGACGTTTGAGAAAGTGAAGCTGAACGGGAGGGGGCTATTTCCATGACCGCTCCTGGCGGCCCGGTGAAACTGGGGAAGGTCGGCTATCTGGAATCGGCCCCGGCCCGCTCAACGCCCGCCATGGGCGCGGAACCGGTCATGGACCTCACGCAAAACCGATGTCTCTTCCGGGCCGACCGCTCGCGCGGCCGACGGCAGGCGGCCACGGGAGAGGTCCCGGACGCAGGAGGGCTTCACACTCGTCTATCACAGCGTGGAACTCCTTTGCCGAGGCCGATGGAACCCAGCCAGGATGTATCCGGCCACGATGGCCGCGGCGAAACCCGAAGCCGCGCCGACGCCCAGCGCCCAGCGCGGGCTGAATCTGTCGGCCACCCACCCGACGATCGGCGCACCGATCGGTGTCCCCCCGAGCGCCACGCCGACGCGCAGCGCCATCACGCGCCCGCGCATGGCGGGCGCGGTGGAAAGCTGCATCAGGCTGTTCGTTGTATTGGTGACGGTCAGCGCCGCCACGCCGATGATGACGAGCGCGCCGGCGAAGGCCCAATAGTTTGGGGCAAGCGCGGCCAGCGTGCAGCCAAGGCCGAAAATACCGGCACCCGACAACAACGATATAAACCGCGGCTTCTCCCGGCTGGCGGCGAAGAGGGCCCCCGCGATCGTTCCAATGGCCATGGTCGATGACAGGAGCCCAAAGCCGCGGGCGTCGGTGTGGAAGACGCCGACCGCCATGGTCGAGATGAAGATCGGGAAGTTCAGGCCGAACGTACCGATCAGGAACAGAATGACCAGGATTGCCATGAGGTCCGCCCGCCCCCACACATAGCGCAGTCCTTCCGAGAAACTTCCCTTGGCGCGATGGGCCCTGGCATTCGGATGGAGCTCGGCGACGCGCAGGAAGGCGAGGGAGATCAGCACCGCCACGAAGGAGGCGCCATTGATTAGAAAGGCCCAGCCCGTGCCGACCGAGGCGATGATCAGCCCGGCCACGGCGGGGCCGATCATCCTTCCGGCGTTGAACGAGGTGGAGTTGAGGGCAACCGCGTTCGGCAGATCCGCGTCGCCGACCAGTTCGCCCACGAAGGTCTGGCGCACCGGCGCGTCAAACGCCGCCGCGCAGCCGAACAGGAAGGCGAAGACGTAGACGTGCCAGAGCCGCACGACCCCGGTGACGGTGAGGACGCCCAGCAGCAGGGCGAGGGCGCCCATCGTCGCCTGGGTGGCGATCAGGAGTTTGCGCTGGTTGAAATGATCGGCGGCGAAGCCCGTCCACGGCAGCAGGAGGAACTGCGGCCCGAACTGTAGCGCCATGACCACGCCGACGGCGGAGGCGTTGTGGTGGGTAAGCCCGGTGAGCACCAGCCAGTCCTGGGCGGTGCGCTGCACCCAGGTCCCGACGTTGGAAACGAAGGCTCCGGCGGCCCAGGTCCGATAGTTCAGGCTTTTCAGCGACCGGAAGATACCCGCTGCCGGAACGCTCATGAACGTTCCGGCGCGTTGCCGCCGTTGAAACGGCCGAAGTGGCGCGCGGAAAAGACTCCGATCAGGAGAACTCCCAGTCCGAGCGCGACGACGTCGCGCGTGTTCCTCAATCCGAAATCGCCGATCCGGCAGACGAGGATGTAGCCGACGACGAGATTGAAGAAACCCCACAGCAGATTGATGGTCGAAGACGACAATCCTTCTCCCGGCGGTTTGGCGAAGGGAGTCTGGAACGGCCGTCCCATCGCGCCGCTGACGAAATGAGGGACGGCGTTGGCGAGCAAGCCGCCGCCGAAAAAATAGGACAGGAGATGAAGCCACGACATGGTCAGGCGCTCCTCGTTTCGAGCAAGCCGATGATCTCCCGGGTCGTGCCGGTTTCGCCCAGCCTCGGGAAGACGTTGGCGATGCTGTAATCGTGCGCGATGGCACGGGCGTCGGTCATGGCGTCGACGGCGAGGGTGACGTTGAACCCCTGCTCGTAGGCCTGGCGCGCGGTCGCTTCGACGCCGGTCCCGGTGGCGACGCCGGCGACGACGACCTGGGTGACGCCCAGGGCTTTCAACCGGTCTTCGAGGCCGGTGCGGGCGAACGCGCCCCATGTCCGTTTGGTCACCGGGATATCGCTCGGCTGCTGGTCGAGTTCGGGAAGGACGTCGGTCCATCCCTCCGGGTACGGGCCGGTTTGTTGTGGCGGACGTTCGGTCCGTCCCGGCGCGCGGCCGGCGACGTTGACGAGAACGACGGGCAATTGCCGCTCCCGGAAGGCCGCGAGCAGCGCGCGGGTCCGCTCCACCACCTCCCCCAGGGGATGGATGAAGGGGGAACCGACGATGCCTTTCTGCAGATCGACGACGATGAGGGCGGTATTCGGGTCGAGGGTGGTCAGCGCCATGGGATTACCTTTGCAAATGTAGACGGGCCGGGCCCCGGCGTCGGCCCGCGGGAAGACGGTCAGTCGTCGATGAGTCGTTTGAGCAACTCGACGGCATCCACAAGCTTGTCCAGTTCTTCCGGCGAGAGCCGCGCCTCCAGGGTGCGGAGCAGCCAATCCTGCCGTGCCGCGCGACCCTCCCGGACCCATTCGCGGCAGGCATCCGTAAGCGAGAGGATGGTCTGCCTTCCATCCGTTGGGTCCGCCGCGCCGCTCACCAGGCCGGCGGCCTGCAACGCGGTGATGACGGAGCCCATGGATTGCGGACGCATCCCCTCTGCCCGGGCGAGGTTGGACGCCGTCGCCGGACCGTCCTTTTCCAGGCGGAGAAGCACGGACACCTGCGAGGGCGTCAGATCCTTGGAACTCGCCTGCTCGCGCAGTCGGCGCTTCAGCTTACCAACCAAGGCCCGGAGTTCCGCCGCCAAGGCGGAGGAGCGAACGGTCTGCGGATTGTCTGCCTGATCCATCATGCTCACCATATGACAGATATGAAGCCTATATGTAAAGGTAAACTTATCAGTTTTACTTATTATGTGGCGATGCATGGCCACTGCCATCACCCCGCATGTTTGGTTTTGGCGCCTGCTTGCCGATATCCAGACGCCGCCCGTCCCCAGACATGGTTGCAATGGCGGGGCGTTCCTCCCGCCGCTTCCGGATATCGGTGCGTTGAATCATTTGGATGATGCAGTCTACTTGTGCGGCAGACTGCTGCCAGACTTTCCAACAGTAAGCGATCTGACTATTCTTCTTGCGCTGGTTGTGGGTGCGCCCTGTGATTCGACGCCGTCGTCATGGTGCCCATCAAATCCCGGAACGACGTGAATCGATATCTCCGGATGAAGTAAAAGTAGTCAGAGGCGATTGCTGATACCAAATGTGAAGTTGTGTTCCTGCGCTGATCGAGGGGGATGGGAATGACTTACTGGTTTTCTCGGCTTTCAATCATTGGTAAAATATCTATCCCGGGTTTTTTGCTTTTGCTGTCTTTTATTTCTATCGTGGCTTATGCGGCTCAGGCGATTTCGACGGAAAACGAAATCACCCAGATGATCGCGAAGCGCGTAGCGCCGACAATCGCGGCAAGTATCGGCATTCGCGCCGACATTCGTTCCGCTTCGCTTTCCAGCTACAAATATACGATGGAACGGGATCCTGAGCGGGTGCAGAGCCAGGCGAAGGCTTTCGACGAGGCCATGGTGGCGATTCGCGCCGACATCAAGGATTGGGAAGTCCACACCATTCAGCCGGACGGCGCGGTCCGGGCAAGAAAGTTCAATGGAATTCTCGACCAATATGAACAGTTGGTCCGCAGGATGTTCGAACTTGCCCGGACGGGAGAAGCCGTGCGTTCTCCCGATGAGGACCGGCGTGTTCGCAATGCCATCGGTGCCGCGCGTCTGTCGCTTGAACAGGAAACGGCCCTTCTTGTGGATGATGCGGTCGAGACTTTGAGGAAATCTTCGGATTCGTCGGAAGAAACCTATGCTCGGGTGCTATGGCAGCTCCTTGTCGGTGCCTCGGTGGGTGTGGCGGCGGTCGGCGGGCTCGTCGCGTGGATCATGATCGCCCAGATATCGAGACCTCTGGCCCGGATGACGGGATTGCTGCAACGCCTTTCCCATGGCGATCTCAGTGTGAGTATCGATGAGGCGGGGCGTCATGACGAGATCGGCGTGCTGGCGGGAACCCTCTCTGTTTTTAAGCAGACCGCGATTGACCGGGTCGCCCTGGAAAAAGACGCGGAGGCCGCGCGAGCGTTACGTGACAAGAGGGTGCTGGCGCTTGAAGCCCTGTTGCAGGACTTCGAGACGAAGATCGGCTCCATGACCAATATGATCGCCGCCGCCGCCCAGGAATTGGATGCGACGGCGGGTTCGATGGCCAATACGGCGAAGCAGGCTGGCTTGCAGGTGAAAACGGTTTCCTCGGCAACCCAATCCGCTCACGAAAACGTACAGGTCGTCGCGGCCGGGGCGGAGGAGCTCAGCGCCTCGATCCGTGAAATCAGCAGGCAGGTCGCGCGATCCTCGGCCGTTGCCGAAAAGGCGGTCAACGATACGCAGCGGACCGACGCGATCGTTCAGACCTTGGCCGATCGGGCACGAACGATCGGCGAAGTGGTCAAACTGATCACGGATATCGCGGGACAAACCAATTTGCTCGCGCTCAATGCGACGATCGAGGCGGCACGGGCTGGAGATGCCGGCAAGGGCTTTGCCGTTGTCGCATCGGAAGTCAAAGCCCTTGCCAATCAGACCAGCCGGGCGACGGACGAGATCGGAGAGCAGATCACGCAAATCCAGGATGCCACGAGTGAGGCGGTCGAAGCCATCAGCGGCATCGCCGGAGTCATCGGGGAGGTCAGCGTGATCGCGAAGAGTATCGCCTCGGCTATCGAACAGCAGGAAACGGCAACCGCCGAAATTGCCCAGAGCGTGCAGGCCACGGCGGGAGCGACTCGGGACGTGTCGGCGAACATCGGCGGTGTCAGCGACGCCGCCGATGAAACCGGTGCGGCGGCGGGGGAGGTTCTCACCGCTTCGGGAATGCTCGCCGTTCAAGCCGAATCGCTTTCGAGCGAAGTTGAAAGCTTCATCTCCGCGGTAAAAGCCGCATAGCCCTAAACGGCCTGAAGTTTTTCCATGACGTCTTTCAGCCTTTGGACGGCAGGCTCGATTTCCTGATCGTCCGCTTCGCCGCCGGCGCTGCGCCATGGGAGTTGGCGTCCGACGGCATGCCTCGGTAATCGGCCGTGGATGCCTTGCCGTTGGTTTTTTCCCGCCCATCGCGACATCCGGCGCTTGACCGCATAAATGGTGTATGTAAATATACAAACACCATTATTTATCTGATAGATGGTATCTGATGATCAAGAATATCTTTAAAACAGTCTACACCGACAAACACCTGTATGGACGGAGCAGGAAGCCGGAAGCCAGTGATATTGCGCAAGGCAAGTTGGGCGATTGCTATTTCCTCGCTCCGCTCGGATCATTGGCGGCGCAACAGCCGGATAAGATCCAGGACGCCATCAAGTACGATGCCCAGACGCAGACATTCGCGGTTACCCTTTATGGGTATGGACCCAACAACCAAGCCGTGCCGATCAAGGTCGTAGTCGATCAGGCGGACTTGCGGGGCGACCGGGCCATTGGTGTCGATGGCACCCAGAGCCACGGCGGGGATCTGCCTCTATGGCCCGAGGTGATGGAATGCGCCTATGCCAAGTTCAGCGCGGGGGTCGGGTCCAAGGAAACCATCGACCAGGAATTGCGCGATATCGGCAATGGTGGCGACCCTTGTAGCGTGTTTTACGTGCTGACCGGAAAGGACGGGCAGGCGTTTTCCGCAGACCAGTTGCGAGACAAGCAAAAGGCTTTCTCCGAACTGCACGATGCCCTCCAGGCACACCGGCCGGTCGTCCTCAATACCAATGGCATGAAGGACAACGCCCGCGACGGGCTGGTCAAAGGGGAATGGAGTGAAACCCGTCGCAGCGGACACGCCTATATGGTGGAGGCCGTCGCGTTGGACAGGCGCGGCAATGTGATGGTGACGGTCCGCAATCCATGGGGCACAAATGCGGATGCCGCGCAGGGGGTCGACACGAATGCGCCCACGGTCCAGGTCAAACTCAACCAGATCGTCGAAAACGGCCATCTGAACAATATCGAAATTGGTCCTCTCCCTGCGCCCCGACCGGCGATGGTCGCCGCTTCCAACGCGTGGGCGGGCATCCCGGCGATGGCTGCCGCGGACCCGGCGCCGGAGGACGACGTCCCCGCCTTCTCCATGGGCTGAAGGCTCGGTCGGCAAGGACGCCGTTCCTCCGCACGCAGAGCGGGATATCGTGGGTAGTGGCGATTGCCGTTGTCGATCGGATTGGCGTTGCGCCGCGGCGGTTGCCCCCTGCCCTGACGCGAGTTCTGTTTTTCAGGCGCCCCATGTACCCTTTCCGGTATACGGGCGTACGTCCGGCAGAAGACGTGGCCGGCTGACGGGAAAGGAGGGGGGATGGCCCATACGGCGAAGGATTTCGTGGTCGAAGGCGGCGATCGCGATGATGTCGACAGGCTCAACCAGGCCTTGGCCTATCTCGACCAGAGCCCGACCGCCAATGCGGTGATGCAGCGTCTGATCGCCACCAAGACGACCATCAAGATCAACCATGAGGACGACGACAGCTACCAATCCGATAGCAATACGATCAACTGGGATCCGCGCTCCGGCCTGATCGCCATCGATCCTGTGGATAATGCGGGTTCCATCGGCGTCGGCTCGGCAGCGCTGGGTCTCGCCCATGAGGCGGTTCACGCGACCGATGAGCATTTTGCCGATGAGCAGGCCTGCGACATCGATTACGACTTTGTGGCCGAACGCCAGGCGGTCGAGGTCGAGGATAAAATCGCCCAGGAACTGGGCGAGCCCCAACGCTACAACCACGGCGGCGAGACCGTTTGGGTGAACAACGCGACGGAGCACACGGCCACCGACAACAACGGAGGAATCAACTGGGTCGAGCGCAATCCCGACGGCGCGACCGAAGTCGTTGGCGTTTTTAAACCGGGAAGCTATCCCGGCAGCGCCCCCATGCCCGAAATTCCCCCTCCACCACCGCCCGCAGACGTGCCGACGGCCCCTGCGGCACCGGCAGGGAACTCTGCGTCCCCTCAGTTTCAGGCAACGGCGACAACGCCGGAAAGCCCGTCCACCCTGGTCGCCGAGAAACTGCTGCAAGCCCGTGCCTCGGCGCGGACGTGTCTGCGGGAACTGGAACAGCAGGCCGACCTCGTCCCCGGCTTGGCGAGGTGAGGCCCGCTATTCCCATCCGCTGCGCTCGTCGGTGTCGGCTCTCCGAGCGGGTTGCGCAGGCCGAAGCGTCTTCATGACATCCGTCAGCCTCCGCACGGCGAGGTCGATCTCCGCTTCCGGGGTTCCCGCATATCCCAGGATCAGCCCGTGGGGGGCACCGGGGCCGTGATAGCACCGGGACAGAGGCGACGTACGCAGGCCCATAGCGGCGGCGGCCCTGGTCGCGGCGACGTCGTCGAAGATCGGGGCGAGATCGGGATGGGGGCGGGCGATCACATGCATGCCGCCCGGATCGGCCGCAATGTCGAGCAAGCCTTCGAGATGGCGTTCCGCCGAGGCGATCAGGGCCTGTTGACGGCGGGCGTAGAGAAGCCGCGTGCGCCTCAGATGCGCCGCCAGATGGCCGTCGGCGATGAACCTGGCCAGCGCCCCCTGGCCGAGGAGCGAGGCGGTGGCGGGCCCCTCGGCCATGAGGGCGCCGCCGGCGCCGGCAAGGGGGGCCGGCAGAACCAGGTAGCTCAGGCGCAGCGACGGAAACAGAATCTTGGAGAAGTTGCCCAGATAGGCCACCCGTCCGGCGCGGTCCAGCGCGCGCAGCGGTGCCAGGGGACGCCCCGAATAGCGGTATTCACCGTCGAAATCATCCTCGACGATCCAGCCTCCGTGCTGTTCCGCCCAGGCCAGCAGGGCAAGGCGCCGTTGCAGGGGCAGCACGATCCCCAGGGGATATTGATGGGAGGGCGTGACGATGGCCATCCGCGCGTCGGGGGCCGTTGCCATGGCCGTTTCCGGCGAAAAGCCGAAGGGGTCGAGCGGGACCGGAACGGCGCGGATGCGAATGCCGGCCAGGGCCTGCGTCACGCCGGGATAGCCCGGATCCTCGACCCATGCGCGGTCTTCGGCGCGAAGCACGATCCGCGCGAACAGCGAAACGCTTTCCCGAACGCCGGAGGTGATCACGACATTTTCGGGATCGCAGGAGAAGCCGCGGGCGGCGCCCAGATAGGCGGCGATGGCCGAGCGCAGTCCCTCATGGCCGAACGGATGGGGCATTCCGGCGATCCGCCATGGGGGATTGCGCCATTCCCGTTCCATGAGCCTGGCCCAGAGCGGAAAGGGAAAGGCGTGGCGGTCGGGCTGGCCCAACGGAAAGGCGATCGCGTCGCCGTCGGCGGGCTCGGGCAAAATGACGCCGTCATCTCGTCCCGGGTCCCTGGCGGTGGCCGGAACGCCCCTTCCGGGCGGGGAAAGCATCTCGTCGGGCAGGTCCGTCGCCACGAAGACTCCGGCCCCCGCCCGGGAAACCAGATAACCCTCGGCGATCAGGGGATCGAGCGCGGATAGCACCGTGCCCCGGGCGCAGTCGAGTTCTTCCGCCATCAGGCGCGACGAGGGCAGCTTCGTGCCGGCGGCCAGCCGGCGTTCGAGGATGGCGCGGCGCAATTGCCCGCCGATCTGCGCATGCAGGGGGGAGGGCAGGTCCGGGTCCGCCATGAGTCCCAGCGACGCCGCCCTGCGGGCTCGGTGTCTCATAACTGGTACATTTATTTTTCTCATAACTGGATCTTTATCATGAACCAGTTCGCGGCGATTGTGTAGTCCACAGTCATTCACGCGAGGACATCCGACGCCATGACGAACGCCAGCGGGCGCGACGACGCCACTTTTCCCCAGACCCCGGTCAATCAGGTCAAGCGCGCCCCGGACCGGGGCCGTTACGACAAGAAGACGATTTACGAGATCCTCGATGCCGCGTTGATCTGCCATATCGCCTATGTCGTCGATGGCCGCCCCTATTGCACGCCCACCAGCTTCTGGCGGGAAGGGGACCGGCTTTACTGGCATGGGTCTTCCGCCAGCCGGATGATTCGGGCGCAGGGCCGGGGCATCGACGTTTGCCTGACCGTGACCCATCTGGATGCGCTGGTCATGGCGCGCTCGGGCTTTCACCACTCGGTCAATTACCGCTCGGCCATGGTGTTCGGACAGGCCCACGTCATCGAGGAGGCCGAGGAAAAACTACGCTTGATGGACCGTTTCATCGACCGCGTCTATCCCGGCCGCTCCCGGGTGATCCGTCCGCCGACCGTCCAGGAAATCAAGGCGACGACCATGATCGGCATGGAGATCGAGACGGCGTCGGGAAAGGTGCGCGACAAGCATGTCGCGGACGACGAGGCGGATTACGAGGCCGTCCCCGCCTGGTCCGCCCTTTACCCGGTCAGCCAGATTCTGGGCGCGCCCTCCGAATGTCCGCGCCAGCGTCCCGGACTGGCGCGGCCGGATGAGATGGCCGATTTCGCCCCCGGGGCCCGCCTCGACGAGGTCATGGCCAAAGCCCACCGAAGGACGTTCCGATAAGCATGACGTAGAAAATAGTGGCACCGGCGTCTCTGCCCATAAGCGCTCGGATAAGAAAAACATCCCCTCGCCCCTTGCGGGAGAGGGGGCGAGCGTAAGCGAGTGGGGTGAGGGGACTTACGCGCGGGAGCGCGGAAAAAGTGTGCAGAAACCAACAAGTCTTTATGTCGCGCCGACGCTAAGCCCCCCTCACCCACTCGCCTACGCTCGCCGCCCTCTCCCACAAGGGGCGAGGGCTTATGCTAGCGCATATGGGCGTCTCTGCCGGTGACCAGCCCCGGGTTAGCGTCCTGCCGCCAGATACCAGGCAATGAGGGTGAGCAGGGCGCAGGTCATGGCCAGAAGGCCCAGGGGGCGGTCCAGGCGGTGGGTGTTGAGACGTTCCTGGATCAGGACGCGGATGCCGCCGATTCCGTGCATGACGAGCAGCATCAGGACGAACCCCTCGGCGAGGGTGACGAGGCCGCCGCCGGAGCGGCGGATCAGGCCGTCGAGTTCGGCATAGAAAAGGGTGGCTGCGAAGACCAGGCAGAGGTGAAGGACGAGAAAGCCGGCCAGGGTCAGGCCGCTATAGCGTTCGGCCGCGATGCACCAGGCCATGAAGTTCCGCCGCTGCGCCGCGCGCGGCCACAGCATCGGACACAGCAGGCGCAGATGGCGGATGCCGACCAGGACGTGGAAAGCGGCGACCAGGGCCAGGGCGATCAGCAGGGCGTCCTCGACACCGTCGCGCAAGGGGGCCCAGGCGGCCTCCAGCCAGCCCACCGGGGCAGGCAGCCGCAGGCTTAGATGGATGATCACCAGGATCGGCAGAACGACGGCGCTGACCCGATGCAGGCGCCAAAGTTTATCTTCTCCGGTAAGATCGATGAAGCCGTCGTCTCGCATGAAGGGAAGTATCCTGGCAGGTCGCTTTCGATTGGACTCTTTCGTGACGCCTTCGTCTCCGGCTTCGGCCAGGCTCAGGCGCCGCTCGGGCCGGAGGCGCGCTTCATTTAAGATGAAACGCGCCACTAAGCTAACCGGCCTGCAGGCTGCCGATCAATGTTTTCAGCGTGCGGATCCGTTTGAAGGCCGTCTTCAGCCGCTTTTGCGTCAGGCGGGGCAGCTGGCGGGGTTCGATGCGGGCCGAGGGGGCGCCTCCGGCGGCGATGTCGCGCAGTTGCTGCTCCAGCATGACGCGCAGGATGATCTCGTGGGCATCGAGCAGGCTTGCCAGATCATCGTCGTGCAACAGGCCTGCCTCGGCCAGGGCCCGATAGCGGTCGGCCGTGCCGGGTGCCTCGATTCCCGACTTGACCGCCTTCGCGCGGGCGGCGGAGACCAGCGGCAGCAGGCCGAACTTTTTGGCGTTGAGCTTGCCGTGGGTGGTGGTGAATTCGCCGAAGATGCCGAGCGGAACGTCCATCCGGGCGACGTTGATGGCCAGGAATTGCAGGAAGAAGGCCGAGGTGGCGGCGGTATCGAAGGCAATCCGCTTGAGCTCCCGGGCCAGATCCCGGTCTCCGTAGACAGGCAGGAAATCGAAGAAGATGTCGACGTTCATCACCGTCTGCATCTTGGGTTCGAACACCCAATGGCGGATTTCCGTCCGCCAGTCGTCCAACGATCGGCGCCAGAAGGGATTGCGCGCCATCACGTCGCCTTCGCAGTAAGGAATGCCCGCCTCGTTCAGGGTGCCGTTCAGACGCCGGGCGAATTCCGCGTACCAGACGTCGTGGGCGGGGGGCCCGGTATGGACGATCGCATTGTCCTGATCGAAGCTCAGCAGGCTTTCGCCCCGCCCGCCCGAACCCAGGATCAACAGGGCGAATGGCGAGGGGGCGCCATCCCAGCCATCGGCGATCATGCCGCGTTCGGCCAGTTCTGCGGCGCGGGTGGTGATGTCGCGCAGCACCGTGCTGATCACCGCGGCGACGTCGCGTGCCGAGACGCCGTCGGCCAGCAGGCCGGCCGCCAGGTCGGGCAGCGCCTTGCGGGCGCGATCCATGTCGGCGGCGCCTTCCGCCTGGGCGACGTCGTCGCCGATGACCAGCGCCTGACTGGCCCGTACCTTCAAAAGGGCGCGTCCGGTGATCATGCCGACCGGCCGGTCGGTACCGTCGACGACGACGAGATGGCGCAGGCCCAATCGCGTCATGCGGGCGATGGCGACATAAAGATAGGCGTCTCCGGGCACGCAATGAACGGGACTGGACATGACTTCGAAAAGCCGCATGTCCAGCGCGGCGGCCCGCGCTTGCGCCAGACAGCGCAGAATATCGCGTTCGGTGACCATGCCCAGGGCGCGGCCCGCCTCGTCGACGACGACCAGGGAGCTGACCTTGGCCCTGTCCATCCGATCGCAGGCGGCGGCGACGCTGATATCCACAAGAGCGGTCAGCACCGGTTGCGCCATGACCTCGGCCAGCCGGTGGCGGTAGGGGAAACTGTCAAGGCGGGTCAGCGTCGAGACATCCTGCATGGTGCCGTCACCATATCCCGATGCTCTCCCCGAGAAAAGGGGCGGACAATCGTTTGAACATGTAATAATTATCATTGTATAAATATTGTGAGGCGGGGGGCGGGCGCTAATGGCCATGTCGCCGGCACCGAGGAAAAAATCGGCCATTCGTCGCGGCCGAAACAAAAAAAGACAAGCGGGAAGCGGAAGGCCGTTTTCGAGATTAAGAAAAAGATCCATGCAGAGACCATGACTTATGGTTGTGCATGCTGATGGTCTCTTGCGGAAAGGTCGATGAATTCCCAATATATCAATCGGGTATAACTGCCCGGAATGATCCTTTATTTTGCTGATCAGCGTTTTATTACCATTGATTAATTATAATAATATCGTAGCGTAGTTGTTGTTTATTGCAGTAATAGAATCGTTGATAAATTTTAATATCCGGATTTATACGCCATATGCCTAGTGTTATAAGGGGCTTTCTTGAAATTAGTACTGTTGACGTGTCTCTAATGGCAGCCTATCCTTAATGAAACCAAAGGTTTTCGGAGTCCGGCCGAATTGGTAAACATGACAAACCGGGCGACGGGGAAAGGTGCTCGAGAATAGTAAGAAAGCGCCCGGCTGGGTCTTTAAAGGCGAAGCTCCCCCAACTGACGATCCGATCTCGTCCGGCAGGTTCCGGACGAGTTGGAAAACATAAGGAAGACGTTGAAGAAGGAGCGGTCCATGTCCAACGAATTGTCTGCCCAAAGAATAAGAAGCAATCCTAAATACGCCGAGCTGGTCGCCAAGCGTTCCGGGTTTGCCTGGGCCCTGTCGGCTCTCGTGCTGGTGATTTATTACGGTTTCATTCTCATCATCGCTTTTGCGCCGAAGTTTCTCGCCACCCCCATCAGCCAGGGCAGCGTGACAACTATCGGTTTCCCCCTGGGAGTCGGCGTGATCCTGAGCGCCATCGCCCTGACCGGCGTCTATGTCTATCGCGCCAATGGCGAGTTCGACGATTTGACCAAGGATCTGATCGAGGGCGAGAAATGAGACAGCATTCCCTTTTTGGTACGTTCATCGGGACAGCCGCTTTAACGCTTCTTCCGACTCTGGCCCTGGCCGCCGGCGATGTGGGGCAGACCCAACAGCAAGCCACCAACTGGCATGCCATTCTCATGTTCGTCGCCTTCGTCGGCCTGACGCTCGGCATCACCTACTGGGCGGCGAAACATACCCGGACGGCATCCGACTTCTACGCCGCGGGCGGTGGAATTACCGGTTTCCAGAATGGCCTGGCAATCGCCGGCGACTATATGTCGGCGGCGTCGTTCCTGGGAATTTCGGCCCTGGTCTACGGGTCGGGTTTCGACGGGTTGATCTATTCCGTGGGCTGGCTGGTCGGCTGGCCGATCATTTTGTTCCTGGTTGCCGAGCGGTTGCGCAACCTCGGCAAATACACCTTCGCCGATGTCGCCTCCTACCGCCTGCAGCAGACGCCCGTGCGGACCTTCGCGGCGACGGGATCGTTGGTGGTGGTGATCTTCTATCTGATCGGCCAGATGGTCGGCGCCGGTCAGTTGATCAAATTGCTGTTCGGTCTCGATTACCTCTACGCGGTGATCATCGTCGGCATTCTGATGATCATCTACGTCACCTTCGGCGGCATGAAGGCCACCACCTGGGTGCAGATCATCAAGGCCTGCCTGCTACTCGCCGGTGCCACCTTCATCGCCTTGGCGGTGCTGGTGAAGTTCAACTTCAGTTTCGAGGCCCTATTCGCCAAGGCCGTCGAGGTTCATCCCAAGCATGGGGCGATCATGGGCCCGGGCACCTTGGTGGCCAATCCGGTCGAGGCGATTTCCCTGGCCATGGCCCTGATGTTCGGCACCGCCGGGTTGCCGCATATCCTGATGCGCTTCTTCACGGTTCCCGATGCCAAGGCGGCGCGGAAGTCGGTGTTCTACGCCACCAGCTTCATCGGTTATTTCTACATTCTGACCTTCATCATCGGTTTCGGGGCCATCGTGTTGGTGGGCGGTCATCCGGAATATCTCGACGCGGCCGGCAAGGCCCTGCGCGGCGGCAACAACATGGCCGCGGTGCATCTGGCCCATGCGGTGGGCGGCGATCTGTTCCTGGGCTTCATCTCGGCGGTGGCCTTCGCCACCATTCTGGCGGTGGTGTCCGGCCTGACGCTGGCCGGGGCCTCGGCCATTTCCCATGACCTCTATGCCAACGTCTTCTTCCGCGGGCGGACGAATGAACAGCATGAGGTTCTGGTGTCCAAGGCGGCCAGCCTGGGTCTGGGCGTGATCGCCGTGATCCTGGGCATCATCTTCGAGAAGCAGAACGTCGCCTATATGGTGGGGTTGACCTTCGCCATCGCGGCCAGCACCAATTTCCCCGTGCTCGTCATGTCGATGTTCTGGCGCGGACTGACCACGCGGGGTGCCGTGACCGGCGGCTTCATCGGACTGGCGGCTGCGGTGATCCTGACCGTCCTCGGGCCGACCGTGTGGGTGGACGTGCTGAAATATCCCGAGGCCGTCTTCCCGCTGAAATATCCGGCCATCTTCTCGATGCCGCTAGCCTTCGTCGCCACCTGGTTCTTCTCGGTCATCGACAAGAGCCCCCAGGCGAAGCGCGAACAGGAGGCCTTCGAAGCCCAACTGATCCGTTCCGAGACGGGTCTGGGAGCGGAAGGAGCCTCCGCCCATTAAAAGGGGGATCCGGGGCCTGTTGATAAATTATAGAATCAGCAGGCCCGTCCACCCCCGAGCGGCGCCTCTTGCCCGCCGGCGGGGGGCATTGACGGATGGGGAGTGGAAACTTGCTCTAGAAGCGGCCATTGACGCCGCGGCCAATCACGCGGATGCGTGCGCTAAGGCCAAGGGCTTGAAAACGAGTTAGAGCGTGGTTTCCACTGGCTGGCGGAGGCGCGGGGAGGGGGGAATGTCCGCTCAGAAAACAATACTGGCCGGCCGCCGGCTTCTTGTCGCCGACGACGAGTCGTTTAGCCGCTTCTTCGTCGTCCGAATGGCGCGCGATCTGGGCTGTGAGGACATTATCCAGGCGGTCGATGGCGCCGATGCGCTGTCACAGATCAAGGTCCTTGGAGACAGTTTGTCTGCCCTCATCCTCGATTTCAATATGCCGGAAATCAATGGGTTGAGGCTGTTGAAGATGATTCGTAGCGGCGAGGCCAAAGTTTCGCGCAATACCAATGTGCTAATGCTGACCGGGAATTCCGACTTTGCCCTGGTGGGGGCGGCGATGGCCCTCGATGTCGACGCTTTTTTGATCAAGCCGGTCTCCGAAGCGGCCTTGACCGATCGTCTATCGAAGATATTCAGCGAAGCGCGTGACGTCAGGCCTGCGGCCGAGTACGCGGCGGTCGATATCGACAAGGCCGGCAAGTTGTTGTTAAGCAACAAGCCGGTGACCACCACCTCCGCCAAGTCCGGGGTTCTCTTGCAGAAAACGAACCAATCGTCGCCTGCGGCGACGAGCGCAGCGACGGCGGTACCGGGGACCGTTAAGATGCGCCTGGATCAAGTGGCCGCCGGTTCGATCCTGGCGGAAAATATTCGTGGTCCGACCGGCGAACTGCTTCTCGGGGTGGGCACGGTGCTGAGCGGGCGGTTGTTGAACCGGTTGGCCGAATTACAGTCGGCGATCAAACTGGACTATGTGGTCGTCCGTGAAAAACGCTGAACCCGGCAGCGATCTTCGGGAACGGGTTTACGGCGACATGGAAAGTGGTCCGTCGCGGTGAGTGGCCGGGTGTCATTTTTTGAGCTGAGATAGCCCGCGACGGGCCAGTATGGCGGGGCGCCATCCGTCAGATTTTCACCACGAGGATGCGTCAGGAACTGCATCGGCTTGCCTCATAATCGTTGACACAGTCCGCAGTGAGATACACCCTCTGGGCGTTCCTGATGATTGTCGCCGGAGTGGGCTGTCCGGCAGACGTAATATAATCCAAACGACTCGGAACGGGGCAATGGCAAGGATTTCGTTTGTGTGGGCAATAGATTATCATTGCGCAGGGGAATTGGAATCCTTATCCGACCCTGGTCGGTAACCAAATCCCCTAGATTAATGAAAGTCTTAAGCAAGAAGAACTGCCAAATGCTGTCATCTTATTATAATAATAATTTTTTTGATTTACGCATTCATACGCCTTTTCGTGTGTTTCGTCGAATTCCCTGGCGCGACATCATGAATGTCGAGCATCGACTTGAATGTAATATTTGCGGCTGGCGCGGACCGTACGCGGCGCTCACGTCTGATCGGCGCGAACGCTGGTGTCCGCACTGTAAGGCGGGAAACAGACATCGTTTGATAGCTTGGTATCTGACGGAAAAACACCCCGATGCTTTGGCGAAGGGGAATAGATTTCTCCATGTCGCGCCAGAGCGCTCGCTGGGCCGTTGCCTTAAGGCGGTACCGGGTCTGATCTATGAAAGCTGTGACATCGAGCGACGCGATGTAACGCATCGAATCGATCTACAGAGTGAAATCATTTCCGAGGCCGCGTTCGACGTCATTCTCATTAATCACGTCCTTGAACATATTCCGAACGACCGGGCGGCGTTGCGTAATATTTTCACAATGCTTCGTCCAAATGGGCTTTGCGTTATTACGGTCCCCATTCGTCCGAACGGCCAGCCAACGGATGAAGATCCGTCGATTACCACGGAGGCTGAACGCGAGCGACGGTTCGGCCAACACGATCACGTTCGTTTTTATGGCGAAGACTTGATCGAGCGTATCCGAGCCGAGGGATTTTTTGGGGAAATTTTGCGCAGCGCGGATGTCGAACCTGCGGTGGTCGAACGTTATTCGATGGCGGGAGAGATGCTGTTCCTGGCTCGGCGGCCGGAGTCAGGCGCCAGATAGATATAGCCCTGATACCGGGTGCGATGAGGATGACTTATCGAACCCGGTATCAGTCCCCTTGCCGGGAAATCTCCAGTTTACCGAGATCGAAGCCCTTCCGGAGCAGCCGTTGCAGGAGGGCGTCATAAGCCGGGGGATCGACCTTCGGCGTCCGGGAAAGGATCCAGAGATATTCCCGGGTCGGTTCGCTGACCGCGACGAGCTGATAGCCCTCGTCGATATCGATGACCCAGTAGTCGCCCCAGACCATCGGCAGGAACGAAAGCCATGACGGGGCGAAGCGAACCTTCAGCGTCGCCGACGTCGCCGTCCCCACCTGCCGGGCGGCGCCGACCGCCTCGGCCGTTTCGCCATTGGGCAGTTTGCAGCGGTTGACCACCCGGACATCTCCATCCTCGTCCAGGCTGTAGTCCGCCCTGGTGTCGGTGGCGCATTTCTTCTGGAACCGGTTGGGATATTTGGCGATTTCGTACCAGGTGCCCATGTAGCGGGCCACGTCCAGGGATGGGATGGCGCTCAGGCCCGCCTCAGGTTGTTCCTTCGCGCCCTCGGCCATGGCGGCCAGCGGGAAGAGGCAGCAGAAGGCGGTGATGATGATTGGCTGCGTCCGTTTATTCATGCGCTGTCATCCGGGCGGGGAAGGGGGCGTTCGAAGGGTATTCTCGGACGGTTCTCCGGAAAATCCCATGGTCTATTTTCGATGCGGGCGTTGAGATTTGACGGGGAACCCTCTATGACGACCGGACAACGAGGCGAGCCGCGTCAGAGGCTCGTCGGTATTATACCAAGTCTCGATGAGGATGCCTCATCGAGACTTGGTCTGGCCCATTGAGGGCCCGCGCCATCATTGGCGCGAAGCCCAGGGTTTCGAAGAAACCCGCCCGGCGATTGAGGGCTCGGTGATCGGTTCCGATCACCGAGAATTGGTATTAATGGACGAGAATGCGATGCGCCTGTTTGTCGATGCCGATGCCTGTCCGGTGAAGGACGAGATCTTTCGCGTGGCGCTTCGTCACGATCTGCCGTTGATCTTCATCGGCAATAGCTGGATGCGGGGCTACGACCATCCTCTGGTCGAACAGGTGGTGGCGGCCGAAGGCTTGAACGAGGCGGACGATCGCATCGTCGAACGCATCCTTCCCGGCGATATCGTGGTGACGGCCGATGTGCCGCTGGCGGCCCGCTGCCTGGAAAAGGGCGCGCGGGGGATCGATCCGCGCGGCAAACATTTCGACGAGGATTCCATTGGCATGGCCCTGGCCGTCCGCGACCTGATGACCGAGCTGCGCGATACGGGAGCCATCACCGGGGGAGGCCCCTCGTCCTATTCGAAGCAGGACCGCTCGCGCTTTCTCGATGGCCTGGAGCGGTTGATCCAGGCGATGAAGCGGCCGTAACACGCTGCCAGGAAAAGGGCCCGGTCCCCTCCGGAACCGAGCCCCATCCCGAGCGGATCGAACGTTACTGGGCGTAGAGGTATTTTCCGTCTTTCCACACGTAGAAGACATAGCCGGGGGCGGTCACGTCGCCCTTGGCATCGAAGCCGATCTTGCCCAGCACGCTGTCGAACTGGTTGGCCCGAAGGGCCGCGGCAACCTTGGTGCCGTCGACGCTGCCGGCCTTTTGCGCCGCCTGTGCCCAGGCCTGGATCGCGGCATAGGTATAGAGCGTGTAAGCCTCAGGCTCGTAATGCTGGTCACGGTAGTATTTGACCAGGGTGGCATTGGCGGGGTCGAGGCGGGCATCGGGGCCGAAGGTCATCAGCGTGCCTTCGCCGGCGGGGCCGGTGATCGCCCAGAACTCCTCGGTGACCAGGGCGTCGCCGCCGATCAGCGTGGCTTTCAGGCCCTGATCGCGGATCTGGCGGACGATCAGGCCACCCTCGGTCTTGTAGCCACCGAAATAGACGATGTCGGCCTTGACTTCCTTCAGCTTGGAGACCAGCGGAGAATAGTCCTTCTCGCCGGCCGTGATCGCCTCGTAAAGGACTTCCTTCACGCCCAGACCGTTGAGCGCGGTCTGGAACTGGTCGGCCAAGCCCTTCCCATAGGTCGATTTGTCATGGACGATGGCGACCGTCTTGCCCTTGAAATGCTCCGCGACATATTTGGCGGCGGTTGGGCCTTGCGCGTCGTCGCGGCCGCATACGCGGAAGACGTTGGTCAGGCCCCGGTCGGTATATTTGGGATTGGTCGAGCCGGGCGAGATCTGCACGACATTCGCCTCGGCATATACGTCGGAGGCGGGAATCGAGGAACTGGAGCAGAAATGTCCGACCACCACGGCGGCCTTCTTGGCGACGAAATCGTTGGCGACGCTCACCGCCTGTTTCGGGTCGCAGGCATCATCGCCCTGAGCCAGTTGCAACTGCTGGCCAAGCACGCCGCCCTTGGCGTTGATATCGGCGACGGCCTTGGTCGCCCCTTGCCGGAACTGTTCGCCGAACTGCGCTTCGCTGCCGGTCAGCGGGCCGGCGACACCGACGACGATGTCGGCCCTTGCCGTCTGGATTGAAACCAGAGAGGCGGCCAAGGCGGCCAATAGAACATAGGTGTTCCTCTTCATAGATGGACACTCCTTGAACAGACGCGGCAAGCCGCAGGCGAAGACTGGTTGGAAATATCTCTTCATAGTAGCAGTGCCACCCAAGCCCGCAAGATTAAGTCGGGTTAGGCGGGGAGCCGTCGTTTTCCGACCAGCGAAACAATCCAATGCGTTTGTAAAGCCAGGGATATTGCGAAACCATCTGCCCCGCCCGGGTGACCCGGTGGGCGAGCATGGCGAACAGAAACAACGTCGCGCTGTCCAACAGATAGCCGGGCAGGGACAGAAATTGTCCATTGAAAAGAGCATAGACCAGGAAACGGTCTCCCGCTCCCAGGAGAAACATGTAGGGCAGGGTGTACCAGAGCGGCCGCCAAGTCCGGGCCAGAGCTTGGCCGGTCATGATCGCGCAGCCGCCCATGAAGATCACCGTGATGCCCAGGAAGACGGCGGGTGTCGCGCCGAACATGGTCTGGAAACCGCTCATCTTGCCTCCTCCGTCTCTTCGGCGGCGGGATGCCCACCCTCCAGATAGGCGGCGCGGACCGCCGGATCGGCGAGGAGTTGTTCGCCCGTGCCGCTCATGGCGATGCGTCCGTTGACCATGACATAGGCCCGGTGCGCCAGTTTCAGCGCATGGAAGGCGTTTTGTTCGACCAGGAACACGGTGACTTTCTGTTCGCGGTTGATTTCGCGGATGATCTGGAAGATCTGCCGGACGACCAGGGGAGCCAGGCCGAGAGATGGTTCATCCAGCATCAGGAGCCGGGGCCGGCCCATCAGGGCCCTGCCGATGGCCAGCATCTGCTGTTCGCCGCCCGACAGGGTTCCGCCGCGTTGATCCAGCCTTTCGCGCAGGCGCGGGAACAGGGTCAGCACGCGGTCGAGATCGTCGGTGAAATACTGCGGAGGCGTTACCGCCGCGCCCATCTGCAGATTTTCGCGCACCGTCATGCGCGGAAAGATCCGTCGGCCCTCCGGGGCATGGGCGATGCCGCGCCGGGCGATCTGAAAGGTCGGTAGACGGGTGATTTCCTCGCCTTCGAAGACGATCTCCCCCTGGCTGGCGCGCGGCTTCCCGCAGATGGTCATCAGGAGGGTGGTCTTGCCGGCTCCGTTGGCGCCGATCAGGGTGATGATCTCGCCTTCGGCGACATCGACGTCGATGCCGTGCAGAGCCTGGATGCGGCCGTAGCCCGATTGCAGATTGCGGATCGAGAGCATCAGCGGGCCTCCCTTTGGGCGGCGTGCCGGATGTCCGTGGCGATCTCCTGGGGCAGGTCTTCATCCTCGTCGGCGCCGAGATAGGCGCGGATGACCGCCGGATCGTTGCGGATTTCGATGGGCGAGCCGTCCGCGATGCGGGCGCCATGGTCGAGCACCACGATATGATCGGAAATATTCATCACCACGCTCATATCATGCTCGATGAGCAGGATGCCGATCCGCTGCTCGCGGCGGATATCCAGTAAAAGGTCGTTGAGTTCGAGGGACTCTTTCGGATTGAGCCCGGCCGCCGGTTCGTCGAGACAAAGCAGGACGGGATCGGTGCACATGGCCCGGGCGATTTCGAGACGGCGCTGGGACCCGTAGGGCAGGTTGCCGGCGGACCAGTCGGCCTGCGCCGTCAGTCCGATTTTTTCCAGCCAGTATTTCGCCTTTTCAATGCTTTGCCGCTCCTTCACCCGGTAAGACTTCAAATTGAGAAGGCCGGCCAGGGAATAGACCGAGGCCCGCATCAAGGCGTTGTGTTGCGCCACCAGCAGGTTTTCGAGAACACTCATGCCGGAGAAGAGACGGATGTTCTGGAACGTCCGCGCGACCTTTGCGTCCTTGGTGATGCAAAAGCCGTCCATGCGTTCCAGGAGATGGGGGGTGTCGCTGTCGGGCGCCGTCAGCGTCAGTCGGCCGGAACTGGGTTTGTAAAATCCCGTCAGGCAATTGAAAACGGTGGTTTTTCCGGCTCCGTTGGGGCCGATGATGGCGGTTATTTCCTGTTGCTTCGCCGCGAAGGACAAGTCGTTGATGGCGAACAGTCCGCCGAAACGCATGGTCAGATGTTCGACCCGGAGCAAGGGGGTGGGATTGGCGGCGATCGTCATGGCGTCGCTCCCTCCCCGGCGGGCATTGGCTCCGGCGCCTTCGGCGTCTTGCCCAGGCGGACGGTCGGTTCGCGGCTGGACAACAGGCCGCGCGGCCGCCAGAGCATGATGAGGACCATGGCGCCGCCGAAGGCCAGCATGCGGTATTGCTGCAATTCACGGAACCATTCGGGCAATCCGACCAGCAGGAAGGCCGAGAGGACGATACCGATCTGGCTTCCCAGACCGCCCAGGACGACGATGGCGAGAATGATCGCCGATTCGAGGAAGGTGAAGCTTTCCGGGCTGATGAAGCCCTGCCGGGTGGCGAAGAAGGATCCGGCGAATCCGGCGAACATCGCGCCGGTGGCAAAGGCCGACAGCTTCGTCTTGGTCGGGTTGATCCCTAAACTGCGGCAGGCCGTCTCGTCCTCGCGCAGGGCTTCCCAGGCGCGGCCGATGGGCAGGCGCCGGATGCGCAAGGTGAACAGGTTGGTGGCCAGCGCCAGGATCAGGATCAGGTAATAAAGAAACAGAATGCGATGATCGGGCGAAAAGGGAAGGCCGAAAAATTCGTGGAACGTGGTCTTGCCGGGAACCGCGGCCAGGAAGGGCAATCCGAAGAAGCTCGGCCGCTGGATGCCCGACAGCCCGTTGGGCCCGCCCGTCACCACTTGCCAGTTGAGCAGGACGACGCGGACGATTTCTCCGAAGCCCAAGGTTACGATGGCCAGGTAATCGCCGCGCAGGCGAAGGACGGGAAAGCCCAGGAGCATGCCGAAGGTGGCGGCGAAGGCGCCGGCCAGGGGCAGGCAAAGCCAAAAGGACAGTCCGAAATTTTGCGACAGCAGGGCGTAGGAATAGGCGCCGACGGCGTAGAAGGCGACATAGCCGAGATCGAGAAGACCGGCCAATCCCACCACCACATTGAGCCCCCAGCCCAGCATCACATAAATGAGAAGCAGGGTGGCCTTGTCGATCAGGTTGCGGTCGGCGATGGGGGTCCAGGGCAGCAGCAGGGCGGCCGCCACCATCAGCCAGCCCGCCAGCTTGCGCAAACGCAGGCCGTGGCTTTCCTCCGTTCCCCGCTCCCGCATCGGCCGGCGCCGCCCGTCCCAGGCGTTCCTGGCCAGCGAGATGGCGAGCCGTCCGGCGAAGACGGCGGCGAAGGCGATGCCGACCCAGCTGAAGCGATAGTCCAGGGACAGCCCCTGTGCCGAATCGACCAGACGGAATCCCAGCATGGGCAGGGCAAGCAGGGCGGCCAGCACTCCGGCGGCGAAGGCATCCTTCAGGAGCGACGGCATCCAGGCGGGGCCGTCGTTCCGTTTGGGCGGCAGCGGAGCGGAAGATGTCGTCGCCATCAGACTTTCTCGACCTCGGGTTTGCCCAACAGGCCCGTCGGGCGGAAGATTAGAACCAGGACGAGGATGGAAAACGCCGCCACGTCCTTGTAACCGATGCTGAAATAGCCCGACCAGAAGGCCTCGATGAGGCCGATCAGCAACCCTCCCAGCATGGCGCCGGGCAGGGAGCCGATTCCCCCCAGAACCGCCGCGGTGAAAGCCTTCATGCCGGCGATGAAGCCGATATAGAAGTCGATCACGCCGTAGTAGAGCGTCACCATCAGGCCGGCGACGGCGGCCAGCGCGGCGCCCATCACGAACGTCGTCGATATGATCCGGTCGACATTGATCCCGAGCAGCGAGGCCATGGTCATGTCCTGCTCGGTCGCCCGCTGGGCGCGGCCCAGGGGGGTGCGCGTGATGACATAGGTGAAGATGCTCATCAAGGCGATGGTCAGCAAAACGATGACGATCTGAAGATAACTGAGGCGCACATGAAAGTCGGCGTTGGCGCCGGACAGTTCGAAGCCCCCTTGAATGATCGGCTGTAAGGGTTTGACGCGGGCCCCTTGCGTCAACTGCACATAGTTCTGCAAGACGATGGACATGCCGATGGCCGAAATGAGGGGCGCCAGCTTGACTGAGCCGCGCAGCGGGCGATAGGCGATGCGCTCGATCGCCCAACCATATATGGCGGTGAACAACATCGCCATCAACAAGACCAGGAAAAGAGCCAGAGGAATATAGCTGATTCCCAACACGCCCATAAAAAGAAAACCGATTAACGAAACAAAGGCACCAATCATATAAATTTCGCCATGGGCGAAATTAATCATGCCGATAATGCCATAAACCATCGTATATCCGATGGCGATGAGGCCATAAATTGCCCCGAGACTAATCCCATTGATGAGTTGCTGAATAAAATATTCCATCAGAGCCCAATTGTTGTTTTGTGAGCAGGTGGGGTTCGGTTTCAGCCTTCGGTGTTAAGCCGGTCGGTCAATCCGAAGTCCGAAAATTGCCACTTCTTTGACCGTACCCCATGCCAGCCGGCTGTCAAGCCGCTTTGCGTCTTTTTAATGGCGAATATGTCGCGCTAGAATTAAAATAATGTGACATTTATATAGACTACATCGGTAATTTTATTATATTATGAGATTTAATATTGAAATATTCAAAATATCGATAAGACATAAAAATGTTAATATAAGTTAATTATAGATATTTATCGTTTTATTCATGAGGTTATATTTTACATAACGTTCTATATTCGTAATTTTTTGTGGAAATTAAATAGATTCTGAAGTTTATAGATCAAGCTTTTTGATCACCGTAATTTTGCCTATTATATAGGCAAATCGGTTCGTGCGGGGAAAATCGGACCGTCGGGGAGGGATTTTTTGCCTTTGAGGTTGCCCAGGGCTTTTTTCATCGAGGATGTCCCCCCACATCCCTGCGATGATCACGGTCCTTTCGATTCTTCTCGGCGCCGCCCTGCTTGCCGTCGTCGGAGTGCTGATGACGGGGGTGGTGGTGTTCGCCAGAGGCGGCGAAGCCAATCGGCGTTGGGCCAACCGTCTGATGAATTTGCGGGTGGCTGTTCAAGCGGTGGTCGTGCTGTTGCTGGGGGCCCTGATGCTTGCCCACAAGTTTTAAGCGGAATTGCACGATACCCCGGTGGCAATCACCATATAGTTTGATGTATAAGCTCTCCGTCGCCGGAAAGGCAGCGCCTTCCAATCGAGAGGAGTTCCATATGGCCTATAAGATCGTCGCCTCGCAATGCACCGGTTGTGGTGCGTGTGAATTCGAATGCCCCAACAAGGCAATTTCGGAGAAAGCGGGCGTCTTCGTGATCGATCCCAACAAATGCACGGAATGCGAGGGGCATTTCGATTCGCCGCAGTGCGCGTCGGTATGTCCGGTCGATGAGACCTGTGTGCCGGCCTGATCTTTCTGGGGCCCGATCTCACGTTTCGGGCCCCAACTTTTCTTTAATTTCAGTTTAAGGCGTTCCGCTTTTCCGGCGGATGCGCACCACCCCCTTCACATCGTCGGGGGCGACAGGTTTTCCCTTTCTGAGAAATTCAAGTTCACCTGAACGGGCGAGGGACAGCGCCTGCTGGCGGACGGCCGTCAGGTAACGGCGCCAGGCGTCCGGCGGGTCGCTGGGCTTGGCGCGGGTTGCGTGAAAGGTGCGGGCCAGTTCCTGCAGCCCTTTTGACGTTTCGTCGGTCAGGGCGGTCAGCAGGAAAAGGCGAATGGGATCTTCTGTATCGCTCATCAACTTGGTTTAGCATGGTTGACTGGGCTTCGTCGCTTCTTTTGGAGGAGGTGTTGCGAAGTTTAGTGCTGGTTCACAGTTATTTTTGAAATAATATAACTGTGCGTCGAGTCTGGTCGCTGATCTGTAGTTTCTGGAAAGTTACATTTGTAACAAATGGAGATGGCTCTGTTAATCATGAATTAAATAGTAATTGATGTGATATTGTGTAGTAATGTCTCGTCATTCTGTCATTTGCTGTTTCCTATTTTGATTGAAAATCAATTAGTTTTCGGCGATTAATATATTTCAGATCGCATAAAGTGTTCTAACGAGTGTAGAGTTTTAATTTATTTCGTGCCGGCATAGGAATATTAGCGGAATTGAAGAAAATTTATTCTGAATAATCCTTTCAATTCCTTGACATCACTCGCAGTTTCCCCTTAGCGTTAGAGTTGCTGCAGGTGATCACCTATCGGAAGTGTGCCGATGATCCGCGCTGGCTTGGTGGGGACTGTGTTGCTGGCGTGCTTGATTTATCCAGGTGCGTGCTTTGCCACGTCTCTTAAAGACCTTCAGATCGCGGTGCGGATCGTCGGGTTCCTGTCCAAGCCGCCACCGGTGGGAAGCCCGCTGGCCGTCTTTTTCGATTCGCACAGCAAGGACTCGCGGGACGACGCCCAGAACATCATGGCGTTGCTCTCCGGCGATGCGGACAGCGCCAAAACGCCCTTGATGCCGATTCTGGTGGATCTCCACAATCTGGAGGAGGCGCAAGGGGCGCGGGTCGGGCTGATCGCCTTATCCAGCGAAGCCGGCTATCCCGCCATTCTGGAATTTGCCAAAAAAAACGCGGTCCTTATGATCTCGACCGATCCAGCCTGCGTGCGGGCGGGCATATGTACCGCCGCGGTGGTCAGCGCGCCTCGGGTCGAGGTGATCCTCAGCCGTCGCGTTTCGGAAATCTCGGATGTCCATTTCATCGAGGCGTTCCGCATGATGGTAACGGAGTACTAGGGTGAACGGGGGACGCCTCTTCGTTCTCGGCGCATTGATGCTGCTACCTCTCGCCGGCGGAGCCTCCGCCCAGCAGTTCGACTATGGGCGTTACGAGGCCTTGTTCGGAGAACCGGTGACGGTGAGCGCCACGGGCAAACCCGAGCGGATATCGGATACGCCCGTCATCATGGACGTGATCGGCGCCGATGATATCGCCCGTTCGGGGGCCCGCGACATCCCGACCCTCTTGCGCCGTCTTTCGGGTATCGATGTGGCTCATTCCTCTTCGGGAACGGCGGAAACCTCCATTCGCGGCTATCAGCAGCCTTTGGGAAGCCGGGTCATGGTGCTGCTCAATGGCCGGCAGGTCTATTTCGATGGTTTTGGCGAGGATTTCTGGGCGACCCTGCCGGTGGAACTCGAAGAGATCCGCCAGATCGAGGTCATCAAGGGATCGCAAAGCGCGCTTTACGGCTTCAATGCCGTCGATGGCGTGATCAATATCGTGACCTTCGATCCGGTCGACGACAAGGTCAACATGGCGCGCGCCCGCATCGGCAATCACAGCCGCCGGGACTTGGCCGCCTCGGTGACCCAGTCCCTGGGCGAAGGGGCGGGGATCCGGATCACCGCCGCCGACGATCATGCCCATGATTTCGGCATCATCAACCGCACCTCCGACAATATGGCCTTCGCCAAAAATCCCAACCGGAAGTCCGTCTCCGCCGATGCGGGTTTTACCCTGCCGGAGGGCGGAGGGCGGATCGATGCGGAAGCCGCGCATACCGACGTCACCATGCGGTGGATCGCCCTTTATCCGTTTTTCGACACCCGTATCAAGACCGATTCGATCAAGGCCGGTTATACCGTCGAGACGCCTGCGGGCCAGGTGAATGCTACCGCCTATTACACGGCGATCGACATGCCCTGGGTGCAGTCGCAAACCTACGGGACGTTCGATATCACCGACCGGATCGCGGTGGCGCAGGTTTCCGATCTGTTCAAGTGGGGGGCCGATGACAGTTTCCGCGTCGGCGCCGAAGGGCGGAGAAGCGAGATGGCGGCCGGCGGCCTGACGGGTGGGGGATCGCTGACCGGCAATCAGACTGCCGGCTCGTTGATGTGGGAACATAGTTTTTCACCGGCCGTCTCGGCGGTGAACGCCGTCCGTTACGACTATTTCCAACTGGAGCGGAGCGGTCCCAGTCCTCTCGCCGATCCTTATTCCAACAGCGACTACGACCGTTCGATCGGGGGCGTATCCGTCAATTCAGCCCTTATTACGAAGGTGAGCGATCTCGACAGCCTGCGCCTATCCTTCGCGCGAGGTCTGAAACTTCCGTCCCTCAGCGATTTTGGGCAAGTCCAGACATATGTGCGCCGATATGGCGGGTTCACTTATTACGGCAGCCCCTATCTCGATGTCGCGTCCGTCTACGACTATCAGTTCGGTTGGGAACGCAAGCTGCCCGTGATCGATGCGACGATGAACGCCAATGTGTTTCATGAAATGACCATGAAGCACATCAGCAGTCCTTATGGGATGGTGAACGGCGTCTTGAGCTTCACTTCCGGAATGGCGACGGGATCGGTCGCCAACGGCCTGGAGCTTTCCTTGAATCACAAGACGAGGACGGGCTGGAATTGGGGGGGGAATTACACTTACGAACGGCTGCACGAGCATTTCGACTGGGGTTACCGCAATGCCCAGCCGACGAACAAGCTGAACGCCCACCTGGGCTATGCCTGGGACGTCTGGGAAAGCGATCTCTACGCGACCTATGTTTCGCCAACCAAGGGGATCGTCATCACACCGGGCCTGCGGCCCAAGGCGTCGATCGTGACGATCAAGGATTATAAGATCCTCTCGCCGCGCGTCGCCTGGCACGCCAACGAGTTCGTGACCGTCGAGGCGGTGGCCGAAAATCTGTGGCCCTACCAGGACAGCGCCCCGCAACGCATGGAAACCAGCTACTATCTGTCGGTGAAGGTCACCTATTGAGCGGAGGGGCGACAGGCCGTGCGTTGGCGGGCGGCCCGGCCCTCCAGAAGTTGCCAGGTCAGCAGGGCGGGAACGCCCAGGATGACCGCCCGCCCGCGTTTCAGGAGAGAGACCGCCAAGGCCACTTCCGGCGGCAGGCCGAGCACGGCGCCCAGCAGCATGTAACCGCCCTCCTGGACGCCCAGCGCGGCGGGAATGAAGAACGCCCCGCTGCGGATGGCGAAGATGATGCATTCCAGCGCCAGGACATCGATGAAGGGCAGGGGATGACCAAGCAGCTTCAAGGCGAGCCAGCCTTCGCCGGCGCTTACCGTCCAGGCCGCCAGATGAAGCAGGACGGCCGATCCGACTCGCCGATGATCGGCCCAGAGCGCGGTGATGCGGGCATGAATGCCGTTTTCGGCGTCGGGGGCCGGCCAAACCTTCGGCAACAGGCGGGACGGCAGCGTCTCGAGGAAGCGCATGACGGACGAGCGCTGCAGCAGCACGAAGGCGGCCAGGATGGGAATGCTGAGCCCCAGCCCGATCATCGCCCAGCGGACCATGTCGCCGGTGGGATGGCGGGTCAGCCAGATGGTGACACCGACAAGGCTGAATAGAAATTGCGCCAGGACTTCGGCGGTCACATCGACCACGGTCATGGCTCCGGCCGCCGCCGGTCGGATGCCGCCGCAGATGAGCAGGCGGGCTCCCGCCATTTCTCCGGCGAGGGGCAGAAAGCTCGCCAACTCGCCGACGCCGTCGCGGACCCAGCGGCCCAGGATGAAGGTCATCGGCGTGCCGCCGGTTTCCAGCGAGAACCAGGCCAGGCCACAAAGGGCGATGGCCAGAGGGTGGTAAAGACTCATCAGCGCGACGCCGCTCCAGCCGGCGCCGGCCAAAGCTCCTCCGACGTCGCCCAGATGGCTGCGGAAGGCCCAGGCCGTGGCGAGAATGACGGCGATCAGCAGGAAACGGACGAGGGCGGCCATCAAGCGGCTCCCGCCAAACGAGCCGCCTCGGCGGCGAAGGTCGTCAGGACGGCGCCCGAACGTTCGAACGCCGCGGCGGTTTCCGGGGCGATCAGGGCGCGGTATTCGTCGACGCCGCGATAGGAGGGGGGCATGGGACGGTCGGTCCATCCCCCGGTGGCGGGGTGGCCGTAGACCTCGCTCAAACCGTCTGGCAAGCGTCCGAGGACGGCCACCAGGCGTTCGCGGTCCATCCCGCCGCTGCCCTCGATGCCGAACACCCTGTCGTTGGCGACCAATCCGGCGCGTGCCAGCTTGCGGCGCATGCGCCGGACGCGTCTGCCATGAAAAAGCATATTGAGGCGACCAAGCGCCGACGTCGGCGGTTCCCACGGCACGCGGATGGCGGGGGCTCCGTATTCGCGGGCCAGATCGACCAGCATGTCGAAGACGGTCGGATGCAGATGATAGTGATGATGGGCATCGACATGGCCGAGCGGCAGTCCCGTCGCCCGGTAAAGTTCGAACTGGGCGCGCAGTTCGGCGGCCAGTTGCCGGCGAGTCCGGGGGTTGAAGAAAATACGGACACCCAGGGAAACCAGTCGGTCGGTGAAATAGCCATCCGCTTCGACCAGATCGGGAATCTGCTGCGGGGGCAGAGCGGGTTTCCCGTCGACCAGGGTGATATGCAGGCCGACACCCAATGTCGGCAGGCGCCGCGCGCGTTCCACGGCGTCCGCGGCGGCATCGCCGGTCACCATCAGGCTGGCTGCGGTCAGGATGCCGCGTTGATGCGCATCCTCGACGGCTTCGTTGACCGGCAGGGCACGGCCGAAATCATCGGCGGTGACGATCAGTCGCTTGCTCATCGCCGCCACCGTGCCAGAAGACCGAACAGGGCGGGCATGAGGATGAACGTGGTCAGCACGGACAATCCAAGCGAAAGAAACAGCAACAACCCCATGGAGGCGGTTCCCAGATGTGGCGATACGGCGAGGCTGCCAAAAGCCGACCCCGTGGTGAGCGCGCTGAACAGAACGGCGCGGGTGGTGGCCGATTGCAGCGGACCGGTCACTCCGGCCCGCCAATTGACGACGTAATAGATATTGAAGGCGACGCCGATCCCCAACAGCAGGGGCAATGCGATGATGTTGGCGAAGTTGATGGCGATGCCGCTCCAGACCAGTCCGATGACGGTGAACAGCGCCCCCATGACCAGCGGCAGGACGACGAGAATGGCATCCAGCCAGCGGCGCAGCATCAGGCCGAGAAGGATGGCGATGGCGGCGAGGGCCGACAGGCCGGCCTGCTCGAAGGCATGAATGACGGCTTGGCCCGATTGTTCGATGGAAATGGGTACGCCCGTCGCGTTGGGCGCGATGGCCGTGGCGATTTTGACGAAATGCGTCATCGCCGCGCGGTCTTCGAGATCTGCCTTGGGAACGACCTGGACCCTGGCGCGGCCATCTCCGGTCAGCCATTCCCGGCGCACCTCGGCCGGCAGGTCGGCGAAGGTGACGGGCGCGGCCCGCAGCATTTGCCGCAGGCTGTCCACTTGTCCGGCCAATCCGCTGGTCAGGGCCTGTTGGAGTTCCAGGACTCCTTTTGGACCGAGCAGGGAGACTTGGCGTAAGTGTGTGGCCAAGGCCTTGGCCCGCGCGTCGTTGCCGACAACGGTTTCAAGTTTGGCCGCAGTCGCCGTCAAGGCCTCGATCAGCGCTTCGGGAGACGGGGGGGCGAGAACGCTCGCCGGCGAAAGCGTCGGTCCCAGCAGCGATGCCAGATCTTGTAAGATGGCCAGTTTATCGTCCTGATGATCCGGCACGAAAGTATCGATCGTCATGGTCCGCGCGACTTCGGGCAGAGGGTCGAAGCGGTCCGCCAGGGCTTGCGCGTCCTTTTGTGACGGCGTCAGGACATCGATGGCGTAGCTTCCATTGTCCGGATCGCGGGCCAGGTCGAGGAACGTCGAGACCGCCTCGTCCCGGGGGTCTTGCAGATGCAGCGGATTGAAATCCATGGGCAGCGACGGCAGCAACATCAGGCCGGCCAGGGCCAGCAGGCCGGCCGCGCCGACCACGGCTCCGCAATGGCGGACCAGCCAACTGTCGAGACGGGCCAGAGGCAATCCGACCTCGGACTTCTCCGGTGGCGTGGGCAGAAGGGCGAGCAGGGCCGGCAGGACCGTGAAATCGACGATCAGGGCGATGATCATTCCGCCGCCGGCGATCAGCCCCAGTTGCGAGACGCCGATATAGGCGGTAGGAAGAAAAGACAGGAATCCGACGGCGGTGGCCAGGGCGGCCACGGACAGCGGTCCAGCCATGCCCCGGGCGGTGGCCGCCATGGCGGGCGTGTCCTCGCCCGAGCGATGCCGCTCATCGCGAAATCGCACGACGAATTGAATGGCGAAATCCACCGCGATGCCGACGAACATGACGGCGAAGGCCACCGAGATGGGATTGAGGGTTCCCACCGTCGCGGCGGCGAAAGCCCCCGTTGCCACCAGCCCGACCACCAGGCTGAGCAGGATGGCGATCACCACCCGGCCGGATCGCACGGCGAAGAACAACAGCAGGGAAACCGCCAGCAGCGATAGCGGGGCCGAAATCTCGACCCCCGCGGCGACGGTGGAAAAATTGGCGTCGGCGAGGGCGACCTGACCGGTCAGCCGCAGTCTGATCCCATGCTCCGGCGTCATCCCCAGTTCGCGGGCGGCCTGGCGGATGGCTTCCGATGCCTGGGCGCCGGCGACCAGATCGTCATAGCGCAGAATCGGCTGGGTGATCAGGAAACGTCTGGGCTGGTCGCGAGACGCGACGTCGCCGAACAAGGATTGCCAGGAGAGAGGCGGGGCGGATATGCCATCGGCGATGGCCGCCGCCGGTTCGTCGAGATGGGCGAGCAGGGGAACCAGATCGTCGATGCCCATCAGGCCCCGGGAAATCCCTTCCAGGGCCATGTCGACGGCGCCCAGCATGCCGCGCAGCGACGGATCGTGGGATAGCGCCCCCAACATCGGTTGCGCCTGGATCAGGCGGTCCGACAGTTCCGTCAGCGCATCGGTCGACAGGAATAGCAGGCCATGTTTCCGGAAGAACAGTTCCTCCGGCGGACGGCGGACGTCCTTGAACAGATCCTTTCGCGCCGCCAGCCGTTCCTGCAAACGGTTGACCGCGTCCTCGGCCTCGCCCGTGGTCGGGGCGTCGATGATCGCCACCAGCAGATCGGTACCCTGCGGAAAGGCCTTGTCGAAGGCCCGCTCCGCCTTCCTGAAGGGAAGGTCGGAAGACAGCATCTTGTTTTCGTCGGTGTCGAGATCGAGATGCGTCGCGGCATAGGCGCCCAGCAGGACGGTAAGGACAAGCGCCGCCAGCGCCACGAGCCTGGCGTGACGCCAGCACCATTCGACGATCGTGGTCAATGTTCTGCCGAGCATGCGAGAATTTTCCTGACGGTCAGGCGAACCAGAGGAACAGCAGCGAACCGCCGCCGGCCAGCCAGCAGTAGAAGGCGAACGGGTTGAGCGCCTCGAAGTCGTGCTTGCGGAAATAATGCATCAGGAAGGCGATGCTGGCGAAGGCGGTAACGCCGGCGACGGCGCCGCCGATCAGCGAGACCGTCAGCATGCCGGCGGGAGCCGTGTGATGGAGAAGTTTCGGCACTTCGAGAATGGCCGCGCCCAGGATGACGGGGGTGGCGATCAGGAAGGAAAAATGGGCCGAGGCGCGGTGCGAAAGTCCCGAGAGCAGGCCGCCGACCATGGTGGCGCCGGATCGGGAAATTCCGGGGAAGAAGGCGGTGCATTGCCAAAAGCCGATGGCGAGGGCGCCTTTCCATGTCAGCTCGCTCAATCCCTTCTGGGCGTTCAGAGAATTGTGACGGACACGCAGGCGTTCGCCGAAAAACAGCAGGAAGCCGTTGATGAACAGGAACCCGGCGGCGATCGTCGGAATCCCGAACAGATCCTTTAGCTTATGTTCGAACAGAAAGCCGAGAACGGCGGCGGGAAGGGTGGCGATGATCATCAACGTCAGGACCCGGGCGCTCTCGCGCCGCCGATCCGGCTGGCCGGACAACAATCCGAAGACGATCTCCAGCCAGTCGCGCCAGAAATAGAGCAGCAAGGCTGCGGCCGTTCCGAGGTGCAAGACAACCAGGAAGGGAAGAAATTCCGGCGCCCGTTGATCGATACCGAGGCCCAGGACCGCCGGCAGGATGACGGCATGTCCCAGGCTGCTGACCGGAAACAGTTCAGTCACGCCTTGCAAAAAGGCGATGAGAGAGGCGAGAAGAACGGACATCGAGGCTTTAAGCTCCTGAAGGCGGACGATGATGGCTGGGTGCCACCCTCGATAATGCCGCGGGAAATTAGCCGAAACCGTGGCGAGAGAGAAGCCCATGCGCGAATAAGGGGAGGCGGGACGGCTTTTAGTGCGTCGGACGCTCTTCCAGAGGGGCTTTGACGCCGAAGCTCAGGCCCCGGCATTCGACATTATGCTTCCCGGTTGTCCGGTCGACGCTCGGCCGGCCGGCGATTACCGAGGGCGTACGGTCGTAGAGCCGATAAACGATCTGGGGAAGCCAACAACGGGGATTGGGTTCGCTTTCCCCCACTTTGCGGAAATGCTCGACCGAGGAAAAGAAACGCGCCTCGCCGCCGTGGGCGTCGGCGTCGACGACCACCGCCAGGGGATGGCCCGGATGGCGCATGAATTCGATGCCGGGGCGAAGACTGATCCGGCCTTTCTTATGTTCCACGACGACGACGCGGGGAATGGAGCCTTTGAAAGCATGCCGGATGCAGGCCGCGATGGCGCGCGAAATGCCCTCTGCTCCCACTTCGTCCGGAACCGCCTTGTCGAAGGCCTGGCCGATGAAGGTGGCGATGGCGACCTTCAGATGTTCCTGGGGGTCGGGCTGGCCGGGAACGGGTTCACCGGCGAAGCTTTGCAGAACGGGTTTGGAAAAACTGTCGGCGGCGTGGCGGAAATCCTCCTCGCCGTGGAAGAAGAACCCATATCCGGTTTCGTCGGGCCGTCGCAGGAAGACGGCTTCTGGAAAAGTCGCGGTGACGGCGGACATGGGCGTCCTCTTTGCGAAAGGGTGGCAGAGAACCGGCCGTTCCGGTGAAGGAACGGCCGGCACCCTTTCAGGTTACTCCGCCGCGGCGTCGCCCGCCATCCGTTTCAGGATGTGGAAGCGACGACGGACTTCCTCATTGGCCGATTCGACCAATTGCTTGTAGTGCTCCGGATTAAGCTTTTCGGTAATCCGGAAGCGGGTCTCGCTGGCCATGTAGTCGCAGACCTGCATGTTCGGATCGGCGGCGTCGAGGCTGAGCGGGCTCTCGCCGGTACCCAGCTTGCGCGGGTCGTAGCGGTAAAGCGGCCAGTAACCGGTCTGCACGGCCAGTTTCTGCTGGTCGAGGCCGTGGGACAGGTCGTTTCCGTGCGCGATGCAGTGGGCGTAGGCGATGATCAGCGAGACGCCGTCATAGGCGGCGGCTTCCTGCATGGCCATCACGGTCTGGGCATCCTTGGCGCCGAAGGCCACCGAGGCGACATAGACGTTGCCGTAGGACATGGCGATCAGGCCCATATCCTTTTTCGGGCGGGTCTTGCCGGTCGTGGCGAACTTCGCCGTGGCGCCGAGCGGTGTCGATTTGGAGGCCTGGCCACCGGTGTTGGAATAGGCTTCGGTGTCCATCACCAGGATGTTCACGTTGCGGCCGGAGGCGAGAACGTGATCCAGCCCGCCGTAACCGATGTCATAGGCCCATCCGTCGCCGCCGACGATCCAGATAACCTTGTCGACCAGATAGTCGGCCAAAAGGTCGAGCCGAACCGATTCGGCATCCTTGTGGCTGGCCAGCAGGCGACGCAGTTCGGCCACCCGGGCGCGCTGCGCCTTGATGCCGGCATCGGTGTTCTGCGGCGAATACAGAAGTTCGTTGGCCAATTGCTCGGGGATCTGACCGGTAAGACGCTTGATCAGTTCCTGGGCATGCCGCTTGTGATGATCGACGGCGAGGCGATAGCCCAGGCCGAACTCGGCGTTGTCTTCGAACAAGGAGTTGGCCCAGGCCGGGCCGCGGCCGTCACGGTCAGTGGTGTAAGGCGTGGTCGGCAGGTTGCCGCCATAGATCGACGAGCAGCCGGTGGCGTTGGCGATCATGGTGCGGTCGCCGAACAACTGGGTCACGGTCTTGACGTAAGGCGTCTCACCGCAGGCCAGGCAGGCCCCCGAGAATTCGAACAGCGGGGTGATGAGCTGGGTGGTCTTCATGTTCAGCCTGACGTCGGCCCGGTCGAGGTCGGGCAGGGACAGGAAGAAGTCGAAGTTCGTCTTTTCGGCTTCGAAGATCGGCTCCTTGTCCACCATCGCCAGGGCGAAGCGGTTCGGGTCGGCCTTGTCCTTGCCGGGGCAGACGTGGACGCAGAGCGTGCAGCCGGTGCAGTCTTCCGGGGCGACCTGCAACACATAGGTGCCGCCCTTCACCTCGGGCCCCTTGTAGGGCATGCTCTTCAGGCTGGCGGGAGCGTCCGCCATGGCGTCGGGCTGGACGGCCTTGGCGCGGATGGCGGCGTGCGGGCAGATCATTACGCACTTGTTGCACTGGATGCAGAGCGACTGTTCCCAGGCGGGAATGGCGCCGGCGATGTTGCGCTTTTCGTATTTGGCCGTGCCGACCGGCCAGGTGCCGTCGACCGGGAAGGCGCTGACCGGCAGCAGGTCGCCCTTGTCCGCCAGCATGAGGGCGGTGACGCGCTGGACGAAGTCGGGAGCGTTTTTGGGAACGATCGGCGGCAGGTCGTGGGTGGAGCTCACCTGGGCCGGGACTTTCAGCTCGATGAGATGGGCCAGTGCCTGGTCAACGGCGGCGTAGTTCTTCTCGACGACAGCCTGGCTCTTGCGGCCATAGCTCTTCTGGATCGCCTTCTTGATGTAGCCGATCGCCTCGTCCTTGGGCAGGGTGTTGGCCAGGGCGAAGTAGCAGACCTGCATGACGGTGTTGATGCGTCCGCCCATGCCGGCCGCCTGGGCGACGGAGCGGGCGTCGATCACATAGACCTTCAGTTCCTTTTCGATGATCTGCTGCTGCACCGGGCGGGCCAGCTTGTCCCAGACCTCGCTCGCCGGATAGGGCGAGTTGATCAGGAAGGTGGCGCCTTTGGCGGCATAATGGAGAACGTCATATTTCTCCATGAAGACGAAGTTGTGACAGGCCACGAAGCCGGCCCGCTGGACCAGGAAGGGGGCCTTGATCGGGCTGGCGCTGAAGCGCAGATGCGACACCGTGAGGCCGTTCGACTTCTTCGAGTCGTAGACGAAGTAGCCTTGCGCATAGAGATCGGTGTGGTCGGCAACGATCTTGATCGAGTTCTTGTTGGCGCCCACCGTGCCGTCGGCACCCAGCCCGTAGAACACGGCGGCTTTCCAGTCGCCGGTGTCGAGATGGAAGTTGGGATCGAGGGCCAGCGACAGGCCGGTCACGTCGTCGTTGATACCGATGGTGAAATGCGGCTTCGGCTTGTCCTTCTGCAGTTCGTCGTAGATCGCCTTCACCATGACCGGGGTGAATTCCTTCGACGACAGGCCGAAACGTCCGCCGATCACCCTGGGATCGGAAGCACTGACCCGCTGTCCGGCGGCGCGGGCTTCGACCAGACCGGCGACCACGTCCAGATAAAGCGGCTCGCCGAGGGAACCGGGTTCCTTGCAGCGGTCGAGAACGGCGATCGAACGAACCGACGCCGGCAAGGCGGCGACCAGGGCGTCGATCGAGAAGGGGCGATAGAGGCGGACCTTGAGCACGCCGACCTTGCGGCCCTGCTTGTTGAGCTGGGCTGCCGTGATCTCGGCGGTCTCACCACCCGAGCCCATGACGATGATGACTTCGGTCGCTTCCGGGTGGCCGACGTAATCGAACAGCTTGTACTGACGCCCGGTAATGCGGGCGAAACGGTCCATTTCCTCCTGCACGATGCCGGGCAGGACGTCGTAGTAGGGATTGCGTGCTTCCTGGGCCTGGAAGAAGGTGTCGGGGTTCTGTGCCGTGCCGCGCACCACCGGATGGTCTGGGGTCAATGCCCGCTCGCGGTACTTGACGATCAGATCCTCGTCGATCATTTCGCGCAGTTGTTCGTCGGTCAGCAACTCGATCTTGGCGACCTCGTGCGAGGTGCGGAAGCCGTCGAAGAAATGCAGGAACGGAACGCGGGAACGCAAGGTCGATGCCTGTGCGATCGCGGCCAGATCCTGCGCTTCCTGGACCGAGGCGCCGGCCAGCATGGCGAAGCCGGTCTGGCGGCAGGCCATGACGTCGGAATGGTCACCGAAAATCGACAGGGCGTGGGTCGCCAGGGTTCGCGCCGAAACATGCATGACGAAGGGGGTCAGCTCGCCGGCGATCTTGTACATGTTCGGGATCATCAGCAACAGGCCTTGGGAGGCCGTGAAGGTGGTTCCCAGCGCGCCGGCCTGGATGGCGCCGTGCACCGCACCGGCGGCGCCGCCCTCGGACTGCATTTCGGTGATTTCGGGGATGCTGCCCCACAGATTCTTTTTCCCTTCCGCGGCCCACTGCTCGGCCAGCTCGGCCATGGTGGACGACGGCGTGATCGGATAGATCGCGGCAATCTCGTTGGCTCGGAACGCCACCCAGGCGCAAGCCTCATTGCCGTCGACAGTGATCATCTGTTTTTTAGACATGTACCTCGATCCCTAATCCGTTAGAACGCCCCGCACGGACGATAATCGGGGGGCGTTCCTAAATCAGTACAAAAGTAAGGAAATATACCGGAAAGGACTAGTGCCCAGGGTCGTTCGACGGGGAAGCGGTTGGAACAACTGCTCTTTTTTACAACCCGCGCCATGTGCATGGCTGACATGCGTTTTTGGCGTGTATTGAGGCAAAATCTTCGAAAAGCCTTTGTTTTTAATCGGTTTCTCGAAGGTCTTCATCGTCTGCGGCAAAAGCGGGAGAAACTCCCGCGGCCTCAGATATGCACGCTGTCGGCCGCTTCCTTGAGGATCGTGGCACTCCGCAGCAGCGCCTTGCGCTCGTCGTCGTCGAGTTTTGGGACGAGGCTGGCGCCGGCGCCGCCGGCGCCGACGATCCGCGGCAGCGACATGGTCACGCCGCTGATGCCGTCGTAAAGCTCGGTCTCCGCCGAAATGGACAACAGGGCTTTTTCATCGGTGGCGATGGCCTGCACGATGCGGGTGAGGCCACTGCCGATGCCGAACCAGGTCGCGCCCTTGCCGTCGATGATGCGATAGGCGGCCCGGCGCACGGCGTCCTCAATGCGGGCGCGGGCCTCGGTGTCGATCGGCCTGTTCATCTGGGCGGCCATTTCCTGTACGCCGACATTGCCGACAACGGCCCCCGACCACCACAGGACCTCGGAATCTCCGTGCTCGCCCAGCACATAGGCATGCACCGATTTCGGCGATACGCCCACATGCTCGCCCAAGAGGGCGCGGAAGCGCGCGGTATCCAGAATGGTACCCGAACCGATGACCCGTTCGGACGGCAGGCCCGAGATGCGCCGCGCGATATCGGTCATCACGTCGACCGGGTTCGATGTCACCAGCAGCAGGGCTTGCGGCGCATGGGCGAGAACCGATGGAATGATGGCGCCGAACACCTTGGCGTTGCGTTCCAGCAGATGCAGGCGGGATTCGCCGGGTTCCTGGCTGACGCCTGCCGAGAGGACGACGACGTCGGCCCCGGCCAGGTCTTCGTAGCCGCCGGCCCAGATGCGTGTCGGAGAGGCGAAGGGAGTCCCGTGTAGGATGTCTTGCGCCTGGGCGACGGCCAGTTTTTCGTTGCGGTCGATGAGAACAATTTCGCTGGCGACGCCGCGCATCACCATGGCGAAGGCGGCAGAGCTGCCGACCATGCCGGCACCGACTATTCCGACTTTCATCTTGTCTCATCTCTGTTGCTGTGGCTCACGGCGGACGAGTGTATCCGGCCCCGACCCAACGGCCAAAGACGATTTATGAGAAGCTGATGAAACCAGGGGAATGGCGGGAGTGACGGGGCTCGAACCCGCGACCTCCGGCGTGACAGGCCGGCGCTCTAACCAACTGAGCTACACCCCCTTCGTTCGGGGAGGCGGACGTATAGCAAATGTTGTTTTTGCGTGCAAGCGGGCATTTTGTCTTTTCTCACGCTAATGGTGATTTTCTGTAATACCGGTTGAGGGGGTGGTGGGGTGGTTCCCGTTTCGCGGGGGCATAACGACTTTTATCATTCGAAAGGCAGGATATCGTCCGGTCCGCCATTTGGTTAGAGTGGTGGCCGATATCTGGAGAGGGGCATCATGGCCGAAGTGATCAATCTCAATCGCGTCCGCAAGGCGCGCAAGAAAGCCGAGGAAGCCAGGGTGGCCGAGGAGAACCGCTCTCGTTTCGGCCGGGGCAAGGTGGAAAAGGCCCTTCGGGAGAAGGAAGTCTCGCGCCTGGAGAAGGATTTGGACGGAAAGAAGATCGACGAGTAGCGTCGAGTAAGGGGCCGAAGGTTCAGGGTAATCGGGTTCACCCGATTACCCTGTCAGAAGGTCCAGGTGGCCTTGACCAGTCCCGTGTGGCTTTGATAGGCGGGCCTGAATTCACCTTCATATTCCGCCCGGAAATTGATGTCGCCATAGGTGTCGATGGTGGCGGCCAGATTGATCTTGGCGCCATCGGGACTGGTTCTGGCCACCGTGCTGGTGAAAATCTGTCCGCCGATCAGGCCGGAACTGGCGATGGGGCCTTGGGTATAGTCGTGGACCCAGGCCAGACGGACTTCCGGCGTCACCTGTCCCCAATCACCCAGCAGCTTCCAGGATAGCTTGCCGCCCAGATCATGGGTCAGAGATTGTACGCCGCGGCGATCGATGGCCAGATTGGCGTCCGAACCGGTCTCCCTATATCCGGCGCTGACCGCGCGCAGAAAACGCAAGCCCGCCAGCGGGGTGAGGGTCACCTCGCCATTGACGTCGAAGTCATATCCACCGCCCAGCTTGACCAGATACTGCTGTCCGTCGTAATCGGCCTTCGCTCGCTGTCCCAGAAACTGAATGGCGCGAGTCTGGTCGAACGTGTTGTAGCCGAAGCCCAGTTGCCAATCGGCGAAGGCCCGCTCCAGGCGGTGCAGTCCATATCCGGTCACTTGATAGCTGTTCATGGTGGCATAGGTGCCCGAGGCTCCATCCGCGCCCCAATTCCATCCCTTGGTCCAACTGGCCGCGATGCCGATGACGCCGCCGTCGGGCATCATATGGTCCAGACCGGAAACCAGGCCGAAGCTGCGTGAGCGATAGCCGTTGACCTGCCCCGAGGTGCTGCGTAGCGCGCCGCCGCCGATGACTTGACCCCAAAGGCCATAGCTATGGGAATCGGAGCCCGCCGCGATGCCGCCGCCGTTGTTTTCCAGCAAGGCGAGTTCATGCTGCTCGATGACCGATGTGGTGGGGGCCGTCGCCTGTGCCGCTTGCGCCGCCGGAGTGACCTGACTGGGGGTCAGTTGCTTGATCGCGGTTTGCTGCGCGACCGGGGAGAGATCGGAAAGGGGGGCCAGGACGGTATTTTGAAAAGCCACGGAGACGGGCGAACTGGCGTGAGAAATCGCGTCGAGCGCAACGCCCATGCCCGTCGCGGACCCGCCGGCCGATTGACCCTTTCCGGTGTAATTGCTGGGGCTGAGCGTGATCACGAGATCGTTCCCGTTGTCGGCGGTCGAGAGAACGCCGCTCAATCCGCTGGTTCCCCGTATTTTCAAGGAATTGTCGGAGTAGGTTCCGCTTACATTGGCGTCGACGAGGGTATAGGTCCCGGTGGTCAGATTGGTGCCGTAAAAGGTGACGGTCGTGTTGCTGACGGTGGCGCGATTGGTTCCCGACAGGGTCAGAACTCCGCCGTCGGTTATCAGCAGATTGCCGCCATTTTGGACGTAGTTGCCATTGATGACGAGGGTATTCGAGATTTTGAGGCTGGCATTGCCGCCGACGGTCAAGGTCCGGCCGGAAAGGTTGACGTTGTCATTCAGCCATATCTTGCCCGACGACAGAGTTATGTCCGCCGAGCCGCTGGTCAAAGTGCCTACCGTGCCGGGATTGCTCAAGGAGGCGCCGCCTCCGTTGTACCCGGTCAGCACGGCATAGGCGCCGTCACCCCCGGTGATGGTCATGGTCGATGTGCCGGTGTTGGTGATCGAACCGGCAATCAGGCCGCTGTTGTTGAGTGTCGCCACGGCGCCGGTGATGGCTCCGCCCTGGCCGTTGATGGTGCCGGAGTTGGCGATGGTGCTGGCACCGCTGCCGGTGACGAGCGCCGTTCCTCCGCTGGAGGAGACCGTTCCCGAATTGGCGATTCCGTTCGTCGTGCCGTCCAGATAGATGCCGTGGCTGGTCGTGTTGATGGTGCCGGTGTTGACGACCGTGATGGCTCCGCTGGTGGTGGCGGACGCCGCCGACGTATCCGAGATCGTGTCCACCGATCCGGTCCCGCTGCCGCTGTCCGCGAAAATGCCGCTCTGGCCCGTCAGGACCCCGCTGTTGGTGATGTTGATGGACCCCTGGGGTGTATGCCCCACCAGTGCGGCGTCGTTGTTGGCGGTGACGGTGCCGGAGTTGACGATCGTGACATTGCCGTTGCTGGTGGCATAAGCGCGGATGCCCGAATAGCCGATGGCCGCGCTGCCCGTGCTGGCGGCGCGCGATGCGCTGACTGTTCCGCTGTTGATCACCGTGGCATTGCCGTTGGCCCCAGTCTGGGCGACGATGGCATTGCGGTCGCCCGAACTGACCGTGCCGTTGTTGGTGACGCTGGCGTCGCCATAATCGGACCAGGCGATCAGCGCCTGCCGCGTCGCCGAGGTGACCGCGCCTGAATTGATGATGCTGGACAGGCCATTGTAATTGATGGCGCGGGCCCCGGCCAAATAGGCGTTTACCGTACCCGAATTGTTGATGATGACCGTTTTCGCGGGAGCCAGGACGCCGGTCACGTTCAGGTCGGCATCCAGGGTGACGGAATTATGGTTGCCTTCGGCGTAAAGTCCCCGGCCGTTGGTCGTCACTGTGCCGCGGTTGGTCACGCTGGCCCCGCCCAGACTGGTGCTGGCGGTGATGCCGTCGGCGTTTCCCGCAACCGGGTTGTTGCTGCCGTCGACGCCCGTGACGGTGACGGTGCCGCTGCTGTCGATGGTGATGTCGCCGGACGTTTCGCTTCGCGCCCAAATGCCGCCTCCATACGCGGCAAAGGCGGTTATGCTGACGCTGCTGCCGACCGTGACATTGACGTTCTGGTTGGCCAGCGCCGTTTTCAGCGTGACCCCGTTGCCGGCGCTCAAGCCGCTGGTGGAACTGGGGTTGTCGATGGTGGTGGTGCCGGACAGGACCAGGGTCTGGGTATAGCTGCCCGTAGCACTGTCGCCCGGGGTGTAATAGACGCCTTGTGTCGTGACGCCGTCGACCGTCAGGCTCGATGAACCGGTATTGGGGGTGACGATGACCCCGCCCGCATCGCATTGCGTAATGGTGCTGTTGGTCTCGCTGCAACCGGCCCAGGCCTGGGAACAGTCGGCAAGTCCCACGACAAGTCCACCAGCGCAAATCGCAAAACGCGAAACAGTATTGGAAAGGCGGTTAATGCGCTTTCTTCTGAATGTCATGGTCTTCCCCACCGCTGAACGTTTTTCCGGCCTATTTCGCCATTTGATGGAATTAATAATCCATATAATTCCATCTTGATAAATAGAAATGTAAAAATTTTTAAAATTCATCAGTTCATAACGAATATTAACAGTGCAAATTTCAAGCATCAACGAATATGTAGATAAATTTTTTGAAAACGCATAGCAAAATAGTGGTTTTTCCCGAGATGTGGGTCGTGTCTTATGATAGTCTTCCCACCGAAAAAGACCGGAATAGCCTGGGAAAGGAACGTATTCTCCATATTCTTCCTCTGTCTTTGAGATTTTGGTGATTAAGGTCTGACAGGCGATGCGTCGTTGACGTCGCTTCAAGGAAGAAACTCGTCATATCCGATAGCGTCCCTGGTTTGGGATGCCGACCTTGTGATCCCGTCGGGGCGGGGCCACCTGTTGGGCCGGAGGCGCCGATGAATTGGTTCTTATGGCCTGGTAATTGGCTTTGCGATCGGCTCGGTTTGCGAGACCCCGATGATCGCCAGGCATTTCGGCTTTTCGCCAACATGATCATCTGGAGTTTGGTGATCGTGCTGGCCGCGGTGGTTTTCGGCATGACCTTCGGATAATTCCATGCCGTCCGGCCTCAGCGCTTCCAGGGGCGCGCTTGCTTGTCGAAGCGGCGCCAATCCTTGATAGACTGTTTCACCAGGTCGTCGACGCGGGCCAGATGCCAGCCGGCGATCATGCCCGCGGCCCATAACCGTCCAGAATCTTGGGCAGTCTCTCCGTGTCGGGCCAGCCGTTGCCGGCCAACGGCGATGTCGTGCAGCAATCCCAGCCGGTCTTGCAGGGCGCCCAGGTGTTCCACCAGTTTCCGGCTTTTGATCCCGCGAAACAAAGACTCAAAAAAATCAATTGAGTACCTTAGTTTCTTAATATGAATTCGCGTCGTGTGCCGCCCTGTTTCATCGTCTTCCGACAGGTGACGCATGCCCCGGCCGGCTTTCCGTTCAAGCTTATTCAGGGTCGTTTCGGCCAAGTCTCGGATCGGCATGTCGAGAAGAGAGCGGCGTTCCGCTCCCTCGGCCTCCTGCCAGTCTCCGGCTTCGATCCAACGGCCGAGGCGCAACAGCAGGTGGGTCAGGCGGGGGGTCTTGAGGAGTTCTTGCGCGGCGGTGTAGGCGGCCCGGCGTTCCGCCGTCAAATCCTGCTGCAGGAGATGGAAACCCGGTTCGTCGTCCAATATCCCGGTCAAGGGGGCGAAGATCTCATCGAAGAAAACATCCCCGTCGCGCGCCGCGCCCAGTGGCGTGAGCAGCCACCGCAGCTCTTCTTTCAGCCAGCGGCTTTCCGCGGTATCGAGAAAATCTTTGAAAATTCCGATGGCGGAGCGCAACCGGCGTAACGCGACGCGCATCTGATGGATGGTTTCGGCGCCGGGACCGCCGTCCAGATTGGCATAATTGGCCAAAAAATGCGCAAGGCATGAATGCGCGATGAGACGGAAGGCTTCGGCCGCGGAGAGGGTGGCGGCCAGTTTAAGCGGGTCGGCTTTATAATGTTGGCGCTTTCTGCCGGTGAGAAGGTCGTACCCCCGTCCGGCCTTGGTCGCCGTCTCGATGATGAACGGAAGATCCCGTTGCAGCGCAAGCGCCAGATCGAACAGATGCTTCGGCTGGCCGCGCTTGAGTTCCAACTCGGCCTCGCACACCGGAATGCTGTCCTGCGAGGTGGTGATCAGCCCTTCGTCCAGGGCGAGTTCGATTTCCCAATCCTCATCGGACAGATGATAGACGGTTCTGCGGATTTCGCTGGTGAAGACGGGCTGCAGGGCGCGCCACAGGCGGGCGTCGGCGAACTGCGGTGGAACGGTTTCGTCCCCGATCTGTCCGATTTCCGGGGTGTCCCCGGTAATTTCGCTCTCCCATTCGCCACGGGCGCGGACGCCTCCGATCATTTCTCCCATGTCCTTGATGGTTTGCAGGCGTCGGCGGCCGAGGTGGCGGACGCGCAGGACCATTTGCAGGTCGTAGAGACGGAAATCGGGAGTATCGAAATAAACCGATTTCATGAAACGGGTGGTCGGGCGCGCCCGCTTCAGACGCGCGATCAGGCGATGGCGCCGCAGCCTGCGCATTCCCGCCGCGTCGAGCCGTAATTTCAGTTCCGTCTCCGTCGGCATGGCCTCTCCCGTTTCCGCGTTTCTCATCATAGCGCAGATTCAACGGTCTTTCCGCTCACTTGCGCCCGATTTTCAGCCGCGTTGCGTAACAGGAAGGTACGGCTGATACTGAAGGTTCCAGGAATCGGCTCGGGATAAAGAGAATAAAGACCGAAGGATCATCATGAAGAAGTTGTTTTGGTTCGGCGCCGGAATGCTAGCCCTGTCGGGCTGCACGATTCTGACCGACGCGGTGACGCAGGACATTGCGGTGAGGAGCAATCCTCCCGGCGCCAATTGTTCGCTGACCCGTGACGGCGTCTTGCTCGGCCGCGCCAATCCGACGCCGGGTTCGGTCCTGATCAGGATGGACAACTCTCGTGATATAACCGTTTCCTGCAGTTTGAGCGGCTATCAGGACGCCAGCCGGGTCATCAATCGGGGGCTGGGTGAACTGGTCTGGATTGGCGGGAGCAGTGGGTGGGGGACGACGGCGCCCAGAGGGGCGGACGCCAAATATGAAAACCCGGTGGTCATCAATCTGGTGCCGGCGCCGGCGGAAGCCGTGGCGTCGCGCCTGCCGGGCGCCAGCCTTGGCGATCTGGCCAACGAAGGCGACGCCAACATTATCCTGCGGTTCCAAACGCTCGAACGACTGTTCGATGAGGGGCTGATCACCCGGGAGGAATACAATCGCCGCCGTGGCGCCAATCTCGGCGCCCTATTGCGTTATACCGCCGCGCCGCCGGCCATCGACCTTTCCCGCTCGGCGCCGAAGCCCGAGCAGGTGGTCGATCGCCTGCGCTATCTGGCCGTGGCTTTCGAGGAGAAAAGCATCTCGGCGCGCGAGCAGACGGCCGAACGTACGATCATTCTGGACGCGCTGTTGCCTGCCACGCCGCGCTTCAAGGCCGATCCGCCGCCGCCGGTCACCGACGAATTGCAGGCCGCGGCCGTGGTGGGACGTCTGGAAAGGCTGGCCGCCGCCAACGTCATCAATGCCAAGGAGCAGGCAAAAGAAAGGGAGGCTGTCTTCCGTTCCGTCCAGGCTGCCCGGGCCAGCGCCGAAGCGGCGGCGAGTGCTGCCGTCGGTGTGCTGCCGCCCCCAACGCAGCCAAGGGGGCCCGGTGTTATGCTGGGGTCTTATTCCAGCGAGAATCAGGCGCGTCTGGCCTGGGCCTCGTTGCAATTGACCCACGCGGCCGAACTCGGCTCGCTGCGGTCGGAAATCAAGCAGGTAAGGTTGCGTCGGCGCGGAGTAACCTATTATCTGAACGTCGGAACGCTGCAGAGCCGCCAGGAGGCCATCGCCCTATGCAAGACCTTGAAGTCGCGCCGCCAGTTCTGCAAGCCGACGGTTTTCGGAAAATGAGCCTATTGCGGGGTGGCCGGCGATTGCTGTTCGCCGCCGCCTCGTTGTTTTGTCTGCTGCCGGGGCCGGCCGGCGCCGGAAATGTGGCGACACCGGCCCCCATCGTCATGGGGACCGCAACGTCCGGCGGTGGTTTCGAGGTCTATGGCCGGGCGCTGGCCGAGGCGGTGGCCGAAAACGACCCGGGTTTGGTCATCCTGCCTCGCGCCACGGCGGGCAGCCTTCAAAATGTGCCATTGCTGCGTTCCGGGACCCTTGATATCGCCCTGGTGCAGGGAACCGCCGTCGAGGAGGCCCTGGCCGACGGCCAGAAGGGCAAGAATCCGCTCTCCATTCTCTACGCTCTTTATTCCAGTCCCGGCCTGTTCGCCGTTCGCGCCGACCAGCCTTATCGCACCATCGACGACTTGCGGGGCCAGGCGATCGCCTTCGGGGCGGCCGGTTCCGGTCTGGTGGGGTTGGCCAGGGATGTTCTGGGCGGCCTGGGATGGGATATGCGCCGCGACTTCGACGCCCGCCTTCTGGAACGGGCGGGGGACGGGGCGGATCTGGTCTTGAACGGAGAGGTGACGGCGCTATGGGGCGCCGGTGTCGGCTGGCCCGCCTTCCAAGCCGTCGCTGCGGGACCTGCCGGAGCACGGTTCATCGGGCTGGATGACGAGGATATCGCGCGGGTGACGGCGAGGTATCCCTATCTCAAGGAAATGTCGGTGCCGGCCGGCGCCTATCCCGGGATGACGGAGGCGGTCAAGACCGTCGGACCGTGGAGCTTCATCATGGTGCGGCCGGGGTTTCCCGAAGATCTTGCCTACCGCCTGGCTCGCGCCCTGCACCTGGCCGAGGCGCGATTGGCGGCCCGGTTGCCGCAAGGGGCGGAGACGACGGCGGTCAACACCGTGTCCACGGCGGAGGTCGGCGTTCTGCATCCGGGAGCCATCCGCTATTTCCGGGACGTCGGTTTGCTGCCGTGACATGACATGCCAGGGTAATCGGGTGAGCCCGATTACCCTGGTTTAAATTGTTGCCCCTCACGCGCCGGGCGGCGGACACCCGTCCGCCTTGGCTGCCTCCGCTGAAGATTCGGGGATCGCGGTAGGGACGCTCATTGCTGAGCGCCCCCCGCACAGATCCGTACG
>NZ_PIUM01000037.1 GCF_002845745.1 Telmatospirillum siberiense
GGTTCCGCTCGGTCGCTGTGGCCGACCACCGCCACAAGCGCATCGACATAGGATTCAAAACGCGATCCACTGTCCAGACTCGCAACGAGATCCATATCAGCCTTCTCCTGCCGAAGCATGAATCTTCCCCTTATACCTCATTTTGCGATACAAGAATCATACATATACAAAATGTAGATATTTTGTGACTCAGTAAGACTAGTGGCAGATGATTTTTAGTGGAATCGCTCCGCGATACCGCCAAAAATCTGAATCCGCCTTTATATCAATAAAGTAGAGGGCGATGACATTTGGCGTGGTCATGCCCCTTGATGGGGGCGCCTTCTAAGGCTTCTCCCGTTGCCTCCGGTTCTCCGATGGCATGAAAGGAGCCACCGGATATTTTGAACCACCAAGACACCAAGTCACCAAGGCGTCTTTCGGATCCGTCGGCGGCAGCCAATCCGCGCCACAGGCATTCGCCCGACAGCCGATGACGGGACGGGAAAATGCCAGTGGCACACTCCGCCACCTTGGTGACTTGGTGTCTTGGTGGTTCATCAAAAGCCGGAGCGCACAGAAACGATCAAGAGGACGAACTCCATCCGGCCAATCGCCAATTGTCCACAGAACCTAGGGTCTGTAGACCCTACCGGGCCCAAAAATCCTCCTCTTCCCGACATATCCGGGTTGCCGCGCAAGGCGATCGCCCGGATCACGCCCGCCCGGTCAGCCCCTCGCTTCGGGGCTGCCGGATGCCCCCGCTTGCCTCGCCCCTCAATTCCTCTTCACTGCATAGACTTAATGGTTTACTCATATGTCATATTCATATGTACAAACTTCATATTTAACATATTATTTTATGTTAAATATGACCACACCGCTTGGAACCAGGATTGATGAGCACAGCCCAAACCTCTCCCCTCCCCCGGAAAGAATCCCCCGATTCCGCCGAACGCATCCGGGTCGCCGTCGACGTGGGGGGAACCTTCACCGACGTCGTCCTCCTGACCTCCGAGCGCCGATATACGGCGAAGGTTCTGACCACTCCCGCCGCTCCGGAACGGGGCGTCATCGAGGGCGTGGAGGAGATTCTCGCCCAGGCGAGGCTGGCCTGGCGCGACATCGACCTGCTGATTCTCGGCACCACCCTGGCCACCAATGCGCTGATCGAGCGCAAAGGCGCCACGACGGCGCTGGTGACGACGCAGGGCTTTCGCGATCTGGTGGAAATCGGACAGGAAGACCGCTTCGCCCAGTATGACGTCTTCCTCGACAAACCGGCCCCCCTGGTGCCGCGCCGCTGGCGTTACGGTGTCGCCGAAAGGCTGGACGCCGGCGGCAAGGTCATCACCCCGCTCGATGACGATCAGGTGCGCCGTCTCGCCATCACCCTTGCCGACGAAGGCATCGAGAGCGTCGCCATCTGCTTCCTTCACGGCTATGCCAATCCGCTCCATGAGCGTCGCACCCGCGACCTGCTGAAACAGCAGGCCCCCCACCTTTGGATCTCCCTGGCTTCGGACGTTTGTCCGGAAATCCGCGAATATGAACGGCTGTCGACGACCTGCGCCAACGCCTATGTGCAGCCGCTGGTCGCCGGCTATCTCGATCGGCTGAACCGCCGCGCCACCGAACTGGGCCTTCGCAACGAACCGTTCCTGATGACCTCGGGCGGCGCCATCACGACGGTCGAAACGGGAATGGCGGAACCCGTCCGGCTGGTCGAATCCGGCCCGGCCGGCGGCGCCGTCCTTTCCCGGCAGATCGCCCGGCAGATCGGCGCGAAGCGGGCGCTGTCCTTCGACATGGGGGGCACCACCGCCAAAATCTGCTTCATCGACGACTACCAGCCGCAAATCAGCCGCAGTTTCGAGTTCGGACGCGTTCATCGCCATCTGAAGGGATCGGGCCTGCCGATCCGCATTCCCGTCATCGAAATGGTCGAAATCGGGGCCGGCGGCGGCTCCATCGCGCGGGTCAACCATCTCGGCGTCGTCCAGGTCGGCCCCGACAGCGCCGGATCCGCCCCCGGCCCGGCCGCCTATGGACTGGGCGGCGACCGCCCGACCGTGACCGACGCCAATACCGTTCTCGGGATCATCGACCCGGAACGGTTCGCCGCGGGAAAAGTCGCCCTCGACGCGAAGCTCGCCCGAGGCGCCCTGGCCTCCGGCCTGGCCACGCCCACGGGTCTCGACATCGAGGCCAGCGCGCAGGCGGTCGTCGAAATAGTGACCGAAACGATGGCCAATGCCGCCCGCGTCCATGCCACGGAGCTGGGAAAATCGGCCGAGGACTACACATTGATCGCCTTCGGCGGCGCCGCGCCGCTCCATGCCGCCCAACTGGCCCGAAAACTGGGCATCTCGCGGCTTGTCATCCCAAAATCTGCCGGAGTCGGCTCGGCGCTGGGTTTCCTTTGGGCCCCGGTGGCCTATCAGACCGTGCGCAGCCTGCGTCAGCGCCTGGCGGACATCGACCATGCCGCCGTCGAACGGCTTCTGGCCGAGCTGGCCGCCGGGGCCGAGGCGGTGGTCCGGCGCGCGGCCCCCGGCGCGGTTCTGACCCAGCAACGCCTCGTCTATATGCGTTATGCCGGCCAGGGTCACGAAATCGCCGTCGACCTTCCCGTCCGGCCTTTCGACGAGCTGGCGGTGAGCGATCTTCAAACGGCTTTCGAGACGCGATACGGGGAACTGTACGGCCGCAGCCTGCCGCACATCGCCGTCGAGGCGGTCAGTTGGTCCATCCTGGTCGAGGCGGACGAACAGCCGAACCCGGAACCCGACAGCCTCGCGGCGCCGGCGACGAGCCCTTCCCCTGCCGATTCGCGCAGGGTCTTCGTCACCGAGGACTCGGAATGGCGGACATTGCCGGTTTTCGACCGGGCGGCCCTGAAGACGGGCGCCGTGCTGGAGGGGCCCGCCCTGATCGTCGAAGACGAAACCACGACCTACGTCGCCGCCGGCTTCCACGCACGCGTCAGCGAGCTGGGCGCACTGGTCCTGGACAACGGCCGGCCGGCCGAGGCGGCTCAATGAGCGAACGACTGCACAGGGTGGGCCGTTGCCTCAGACGCGTCGTCTTCCAGGCCGTCCCCACCATTCTCGGGATGGTGATCCTGAATTTCCTGTTCCTGCAACTGGTGCCCGGAGACGCCGCCGACGTCCTCGCCGGTGAATCCGGCTCGGCCACGGCGGAAACCATGGCCCAGCTTCGCGGCCGTTTCGGTCTCGACCAGTCGGTGGCCGGCCAGCTCCTGGCCTATCTGGACAATCTCGCTCATTTCAGCCTCGGATATTCACCGCGCTACAACGCGCCCGTCCTCGATCTGATCCTCGCGCGCCTGCCGGGCACGCTGATCCTGATGTTCGGCGCTTTGGGCACGGCTTTCATCGTCGGGCTGATTATCGGCGCGATCATGTCGGCCTGGGCCGGAAAATGGGCCGACAGGGTCCTGTCCGTCGTCGCGCTGCTTTTGTATTCGACACCGGGATTCTGGATCGGCCTCATGGCCATCGTTCTGTTCTCGGTGCACTTGGGATGGTTGCCGGCGGGAAGCGACGCGACGATCGGCGCCCATTTGCATGGCCTGGATTTCCTGTTCGATCGCCTGCGCCACCTGATCCTGCCCACCATCGCCCTGGCGAGCTTCTTCGTGGCGATTTACGCCCGATTGACCCGGGCGGCCATGCTTGAAGTGAACCGTCAGGACTTCGTCCGCACGGCCATGGCCAAGGGACTGCATCCCTGGCGGGTGCAGATCTCCCATATCCTCCGCAACGCCTTGATTCCCATTACGACCGTGGCAGGCATCCACCTCGGCAATCTGTTGGGCGGAGCGGTCGTGGTCGAGACCGTTTTCGGCTGGCCGGGGATGGGCCGGCTGGCGCTGGAAGCGGTCATGGCCCGCGATTTCCATGTTCTGCTGGGCGTCCTGCTGCTGGCCTCGTTCGTCGTCATCATCGCCAATGCCCTGATCGATCTGCTGCATGCCTGGCTCGACCCCCGGATCGAGGTGAGATGAGCATGTCCGTTTCCCCACCCACCCTGTCGCCCGCCCCGTCCATCGCCATGTCGACGGGCGAACCTGAAGCGAATCACCTTTCCAGGCGCCGACTTCCGCGCGCGATCCTGCGCAACCCGACGGCGTTGGCGGGGTTGCTCATCCTGCTGACCTTCGTCGCCCTGGCGGTGTTCGCGGGCGTCCTTTACCCCCAGGATCCGCTGGATATGGTCGGCGCGCCGCTGTTGTGGCCGGGCCAGGATCCCGAGTTCCTCCTGGGAACCGACTCGATGGGCCGCGACGTCGCGGCCGGCCTGGCGCACGGCGCCCGCGCATCGCTTCTGGTCGGAGCGATATCGGCGGTCATCGGCCTGTTCATCGGCACCCTGGTGGGGGCGATCGGTGGATATTTCGGCGGCGTCGTCGACGATCTGCTGGTGCGCCTGACCGAGTTCTTTCAGACCATCCCGACGATGTTGCTGGCCATCGTCATCGTGGCCATCGCCGAACCGTCGATTGGAATGATCTCGCTGGCGATCGGGGTCGGCTCATGGCCGACCATCGCCCGGCTGACCCGCGCCCAGTTCCGCTCCCTGCGCGAGGCTGATTTCGTCATGGCCGCGCGCAGCCTGGGTTATGGCGACGCCCGCATCATCTTCCGCGAAATCCTGCCGAATGCCCTGGCGCCGATCATCGTCACGGCCTCGGTGATGGTGGCGAGCGCCGTCCTGACCGAATCGGCATTGTCCTTCCTCGGCATGGGAGACCCCAATGTGGTGAGCTGGGGCAACATGATCGCCAACGGGCGCGAACTGCTGCGCACCGCCTGGTATCTGACCGCCCTGCCCGGCGGCGCGATCTCGCTGGCGGTCCTTTCCCTGAATCTGGTGGGGGACGGCCTGAACGACGTTCTGAACCCCCGTCAGCGTGGGGAATGAACGGCATGAACGCCATCATGGAGGCCACCAATCTCACCGTCGCCTTTCCCGGCACCGTCGCGGTGCAGGGCGTCACTCTGTCGATCCAAGCCGGTGAAACGCTGGCCTTGGTGGGCGAATCCGGCAGCGGAAAATCGGCGACCGCGCTTGCCCTGATGCGGCTGCTGCCGGCCAGCGCGCGCATCCTGTCGGGGCGGGTGCGGTTCGAGGGAACGGATCTGATGGGCCAACCGGCCGCCGCCCTGCGACGGCTCAGGGGCAAACGCATCTCGATGATCTTTCAGGAGCCGATGACCTCGCTCAATCCGGTCATGTCGATCGGCGGGCAGATTGCCGAAGTCCTCCGCCAACACGAGTCCTTGTCGCGCAAACAGGCCCGCGACCGCGCCGTCGACCTGCTCGCCCTGGTCCGCATCCCCGATCCGGCGCGGCGCTACGACGAATTTCCCCACAACCTCTCCGGCGGCATGCGCCAGCGCGTCATGATCGCCATGGCGGTGGCGTGCAATCCCCGCCTGCTGATCGCCGACGAACCGACCACCGCGCTCGACGTGACGATTCAGGCCCAGATCCTGGAATTGCTCGACGGGTTGCGCAGACAGCTGTCCATGGCGGTGCTGCTGATCACCCACGACCTCGGCGTCGTGGCCCAATGGGCCGACCGGGTGGCGGTGATGTATGCCGGCCGGATCGTCGAGCAGACGACCGCCGCCAGGCTGTTCCAGGGCGGCGGCCCCGCCCATCCCTATACGCGGGGGCTGCTGGTTTCGACGATCGCGCTGGATGCCGGAAAGCATTACCGCCACGCCCGCCTCCATGAAATCCCCGGCACCATCGCCGATGCCGCCGGGGCACCGGGATGCGCGTTCGCTCCGCGCTGCCCCGGGGCGCATTCCGACTGCCTCCATCGTCCGCCGCCGCTCGAAGAAGTCGGGCCGGGCCACCTCGCCGCCTGCTTCGCCCCGCTTTCAAATGGACGGCTTTCCTCCAGCCACGGTGACGACGATGCCCTTGCTCTCGGTTGAATCGCTGCATTCCGGTTATGCCTCCGGCCATGGGATCCTTCGCGCCGTCGACGGGGTCTCCTTTCACATCGACAAAGGCGAGACCCTTGGGCTGGTGGGCGAATCGGGGTGCGGAAAATCGACGCTGGGCAAAGCCCTGCTGAGGCTGGTCCCCTCTTCGCAAGGCACGATCCGGCTCGACGGCACGGACATCACGCGGCTGAGCCGGCGGGCCCTGCGGCCTCACCGCCGCCGCATGCAGATGGTTTTCCAGGATCCTTTCGGATCTCTCAATCCCCGACAGACCGTGCATAGCCTGCTCGATACGGCATTGAAGGTGCACGGATTGGGCGATCGTGACGAACGCCGCCGCCTGGCCGCAGAAATCGTGCAGCGGGTCGGATTGCCCGCGTCGTCCCTGACGCGGTTTCCCCATGAATTCTCGGGCGGCCAGCGCCAGCGGATCGGAATTGCCCGCGCCCTGGTCCTGCAACCCGAACTGATCGTCTGCGACGAACCGGTCTCGGCGCTCGATGTCTCGATTCAGGCGCAAATCCTCAATCTGCTCGTCGATCTCAAGTGCGATCTGGGCCTGTCCTATCTGTTCATCTCGCACGATCTGTCGGTGGTCCGCTATTTCGCCGACCGCGTCCTGGTGATGTATCTGGGGCGCATCGTCGAAAGCGCCGACCATGCCTCGCTGTGGCGCGCCCCCCGGCATCCCTACACGCGGGCCCTGATCGAGGCCGTCCCCTCCACCGCCCCGGAAAGACGCCGCATCGCCGGTGCCATCGCCGGCGATCTCCCGAGCGCCGTCCAGGTGCCGGCGGGATGCCGCTTCCGTTCGCGCTGCCCGCTGGCCGACGAGCGGTGCGCCCATCAGGAACCGGCTTTGCGGCAAGTCGCCGCGGGCCATGCCGTGGCCTGCCATTTCGCCGAGCCCGCGCCCTTTCAAAATATCGAGCCCCAGCCCAGGAAGACCCTATGACCGAAACGACGAAACTCGACGACAGCCTGATTCGCAACCAGGTGATGTGGAACCGCCTTTTATCCGTCGTCGAGGAACAGGCCCAGGTTCTGATGCGGACCGCCTTCGGCACCCCGACCCGGGAAGCCGGAGATTTATCGGCGGGCGTTTTCCTGCCGGATGGACGGATGATCGCCCAGGCGGTCACCGGCACACCCGGCCATGTCAATTCCATGGCCGAGGCGGTCAAACATTTTCTGCGGGCCTTTCCCGCCGAAACCATGCGGGAGGGCGACGTCTTCCTGACCAACGACCCCTGGAAGGCGACCGGCCATCTGTTCGACATGACCATGGTGACGCCGGTTCACCGGCAGGGCAGGCTGACCGCCTTGTTCGCCTCGACCCTGCATGTCGTCGACATCGGCGGCCAGGGCGCCGGTCCGGACAGCCTGGAAATCTATCACGAGGGTCTGTTCATCCCCATCCTGCGTTTCGTCGAGCAAGGAGTGGTGAACGCGACGCTGCTGGCCATGGTGCGGGCCAATGTGCGCGACCCCGAGCAGGTGGAAGGCGATCTGTTCGCCCTGGTCGCCTGCAACGAGGTCGGCGGGCGCCGGCTGCGCTCGATGCTCGGCGAATTCGGCCTGGACGATCTGACGCCCCTGGGCGCCTACATCATCGAGCGGTCGCGCCTGGCGATGCGGCAAGCCCTCAAGGAGTGGCCGCGGGGAACCTATGCCAACGCCATGACGGTCGACGGCTACGACAGCCCGATCGAACTGCGCGCCGCCGTCACCATCGGAGAAGACTCCATCCTCGTCGACTTCGCCGGTACCTCCCCGTCGGTGGCGCGCGGCATCAACGTGCCGAAGTCCTACACCGACGCCTATGCGTCCTTCGGCATCCGATGCCTGATCGGCGCCGACGTTCCCAACAACGCCGGCTCGCTGGATCCCATCCGCGTCGAGGCGCCGGCCGGTTCCATCGTGAACGCCCAATATCCGGCGGCGGTCTCCACCCGCCATGTCATCGGCCAGATGCTGCCCGACGTCATGTTCGGCTGCCTGCGCCAGGCCCGGCCGGACCGGGTGCCGGCCGAAGGGGCCTCGTCGCTGTGGAACATCCACCTGATCGGCGGCGAACCGATCGCCGGCGGACCGAATGGCGCGCTGATCCGGGGGCGACGGTTCAACATCACCAGTTTCTCGACGGGCGGTACCGGCGCCCGTCCCGGCAAGGATGGCCTTTCCACGACGTCCTTTCCAAGCGGCGTTCGCAACGTTTCGGTCGAAATCCTCGAAAGCGTCAGTCCCATCGTCTTCCGACGCAAGGAATACCGGCCGGATTCGGGCGGCGCCGGACAGGTCCGGGGAGGACTGGGACAGGTCATCGAGATCGGACATGCGGATGAGGCGATGCCGATGATCGTCGCCGCGACATTCGACCGCATCGACAATCCGGCACGCGGCGCGCTGGGAGGCGCGGACGGCGCGCCCGGCGGCATCCGCCTGGCCTCGGGCCCTCTCCTGAAGGGCAAGGGCAATCAGGTCATCCCGGCGGGCGACCGGGTGATCATCGAAACGCCGGGGGGCGGCGGACTTGGCGATCCCCGCCGGCGCGATCCCCAAAGCCTGGCGCGAGACCTGGTCAATGGACTGGTCACCCAATCCGCGGCCCGAACCTCCTATGGCGACACCGCCCCCCTCCCGGAAACGGCCCCCATTCTCTGAAGGAAGAGCCATCATGAATTTTCTGACGAGCCTACGCCTGCTGACCCGCATCGGCATTTGCCTGCTGGCGGTCGGTTCGGCCCCCGCCTTCGCCGCGCCGCCGGCCCATGGCGGCAGCCTCACCCTCCTTTCCACCACCGAGCCGACAACTCTGGTTTCACTGGCCACCACGGCCACTCCGGCGCTGACCGTCAGCGCCAAGGTGACCGAAGGCCTGCTCAAATATGATTACGACGTCAATCCGCAGCCCCAGCTCGCCACCGCCTGGACGATCAGCCCCGACGGCAAGACCTATACGTTCACGCTGCGCCAGGGGGTGAAATGGCATGACGGCAAGGACTTCACCGCCGAAGACGTCGCCTATTCGATCGATCTGATCAAGAAGATCCATCCCCGGGGACGCGGCACCTTCGCCAATGTGCTGGCCGTCGATACGCCGGACAAATATACCGCCGTCATCAGACTGTCGAAACCGTCGCCCTATCTGATCAAGGCCTTCGCCGCGACCGAAACGCCGATCGTCGCCAAGCACATCTATGAAGGAACCGATGCGGCCGCCAATCCCAACGGCAATGCCCCCATCGGCACCGGCCCGTTCAAATTCAAGGAATGGGTGCGGGGCAGTCATATCGTCTATGAACGCAACCCCGACTATTGGGACAAGCCCAAGCCCTATCTCGATCAGTTGATCGTGCGCTTCATTCCCGACCCGGCGGCGGCGGCCATCGCCTTCGAGACCGGCGCCATCGACCTGGGCTACAGAACCCCGGTGCCGCTGGCCGATCTGGAACGCCTGCGCAAGCTTCCCTCCCTGCGCTTCGAAACCAAGGGAAACAGCTATTCGTTCAACGTCACCCTGCTTGAATTCAATCTGGACAACGAATATTTCAAGACACTCAAAGTCCGCCAGGCCATCGCGCACGCCATCGACCGCGACACCGTTCTCAAGGTGGTCAACTACGGTTACGGCAAGCCCTCGGCTTCCCCCATCGCTCCCGGACTGAAGGCCTTCCACGATCCGGCGCCGACGCCTTACCCCTTCGACTTGAAAAAAGCCAACCAGTTGCTGGACGAGGCCGGTTATCCCCGCGGCGACAAGGCCGTACGGTTCCACGTGACCCTGGACTACAACCCGATCGCCTCGGATGGCGCGCGACTGGCCGATTTCCTCCGCTCCGCCCTTTCCCGGATCGGCATCGACGTCACCGTCCGGGCGCAAGATCCGTCGAGCTTCATCAAGCGCGTCTACACTGACCGCGATTTCGCCTTCACGACCAACGGCATGAGCAATCTGTTCGACCCCACCGTCGGCGTGCAGCGCCTCTATTGGTCGAAGAACTTCATCAAGGGCGTCCCCTTCTCCAACGGCACCCACTACGCCAACCCCAAGGTCGACCAGTTGCTGGAGGATGCGACGGTGGAAATCGACCCGGCCAAGCGTTTCGCCCAATTCCAGGAGTTCCAGCGCATCGTCGAAGAGGAGATTCCGGCCGTGAACCTCTATCAGCCGGAATTCATCACCATCGCCAATGCCCGCGTTCACGATCACTCGCTCACCGCCGACGGCGTCGAATCCAATCTCGCCGACGCCTATGTCGATCCTTGAGGATGAAATAGCCATGCGATCAACCGGTCTCGACCGCCGTCACTTCCTGATGGGAGCGTCCTCTCTTGGCCTTGCCCTGAGCCTGGCGAGACCGGTGAAAGCGCAACCGTCCGCCAAAACCCGGCTTATCCTGCTGGGGACCAAGGGCGGACCGCGCCCCACTCCGAAAGGCCGGGGAAACCCGGCCCAGGTCATCGTGGTCAACGACGTGCCCTATGTGATCGACTGCGGCAGCGGCGTCGCCGACAAGCTGATCCTGGCGGGAATTCCGCTGCCGTCGCTGCGCCATGTCTTCATTACCCACCATCATTCCGACCACAACGCCGACTATGGAAACCTTCTGCTGCTGGCCTGGGCATCCGGCCTGAAGAGCAGGGTCGACACCTGGGGACCGCCGCCGATCGCCAAAATGACCCGGCTGTTTTTTGAAATGAACCAGTATGACATCGAGGTGCGCATCCCCGACGAGGGCCGCCCGGATCTGCGCAAGCTCGTGGACGTCCATGAATTCGATCGGGCCGGCGTGGTCATGGAAGACGAAAACGTCAGAGTGACGGCCGCGCTGGTCGACCATCCGCCGGTGACCCCGGCATTCGCCTACCGGTTCGACAGCGCCGACCGTTCCATCGTCATTTCCGGCGATACCAATTATTCCGAGGCCCTCATCACCCTGGCCAAGGGAGCCGACGTCCTGGTCCATGAGGCGCTCTACCTTCCGGGACTCGACCGGCTGCTGCCCAAAACGGCGAATGCGGATCGCCTCCGCGAGCATATCGTCGCCGCGCACACCTCCACCGAGGACGTCGGCCGGGTGGCCGCCGCGGCCGGCGTGAAGACCGTGGTCTTGTCCCATCTGGTGCCCGGAGACGATCCGTCGATCAGCGACGACGACTGGACGGCCGGAGTCCGCAAGCACTATGACGGCAAGGTGATCGTCGGCCGTGACCTGATGGAGATTTGACGGCGGGATCAAACGGAAGGCTCGTCCACCCGCCCGGCATCCCGAATGCCCTGTCCCGCCAGGCCGACGACGAGTCCCACCCCCACGACCATCAGGCTGACCGCCAGCGCGGTGAACAGCGGGTTGACGGGCCAGTCGAGGCCGAACCGCCCCACCACGGCGACGACCGTGCTGGCCGCCATCGACAGCACGGCCCAGAAGGCGCTCAACCGGCGCGGCCAGAAAATCGCCAGGGTCATCGGAACGAAGACGCCACCGCCGCGCAAAGCCATCGACATATAGTTCCAGTCCAGCACATAGCTGTTGGCGTTGCTCAACGCGATCAGCGTGGCGAGAATGGTCACGGCGAGAACGGCCAACCGGTTGATCCCCAGGATCCGCCCCTCCCCGGTGACGTGAAACAGGTTGCGGCCAATGTCGTTGGCCAGCATGGTCCCGATGCCCAGGGCCAGACCGGCCACCGAGCCGACGATGGAAAACAGGATGCCGGCGAGGCCGATGCCGCCCAGCCAGGCCGGCAGATGGAGAACCAGATACATCGGCAGCGCCAGGATCGGCTTGATGTCCGGGTGGGTGACATGCATGACCATGCCGATGGCGACGGAGGGCAGTCCAACGGGAATGGTGATAGCGGCGGCGACCAGGGTTCCGACGGCGGCCACCTTCGTATCGGAGGCGGAATAGACCGCCTGGATATAGGTCTGGGTACAGATCATGCCGACGATCAGGGACGCCACATTGCCCAGGCAGTCGGGCAATCCGCGGGCGATCGGGCTGAACCAGGGGAAGGCCGGGAAGAGCGCATCGAAGTCGGGCATGCGGCCAAGCGCCAGGGTGGCGACGGCGCCGGCGGCGAACAGCGTCACCCAAAGAACCCCCATCTTCAGCAGCCCCGAGACCCCCGCCCCCTTCAGCCCGCCGACACAGACGCAAGCGACCACCATCGAGATGATGAGGGCGGCGGCCTGCCAGGACGCCATGCCGAAGACCAGTTCGACCATAGCGATGCCCGACAGCACGCTGGCCACCGCGCTGAACAGGATGCCCAGCGAGGAGATCAGGCTGGTCAACGGCCCGGCGAGACCGCCGTAATGGCGGCCGAGATATTGGGGCAGCGTCTCCAGGCCGCTTTTGCGCAAGGGATAGGCGTAGAAGGCCGCCAGCACGATCAGCCCCAACCCCTCGCCCATGGTGAACCACCAGGCGGACAGGCCGTAGCTATAGGCCATCTGCGCCGTTCCGATGGTGGCCGAACCGCCGATGCAGGTGCCGGAAATACCGCCGGCGATCAGCATGGCGCCGGAAGAGCGTCCACACAGGCTGAACTCCACCGCCGAACGGACCGAGCGGGTCGAATAGACGGTAACGGCGAGGATGACCGCCAGCGTCGCCGCCAGGCTGATCCAATGGCCGATGGTCAAGGAAATCATTTTTGTTTGCGCCGGCCCATTAAGACGGGGGCGCCCCCATCACATAGCGAAAAATGTCTCATCGAAAGGGTCGCATCGCCGTTTAATCGCGTCAAATATCAAAATGTTCATCTTTGATATCTAATATGGATTAAATGACAGCGGACCAAAATTTTAAACCCGGGCAAGCGCGTTCACGCGGTCGCCCGGCGATGGAGAACGACCGATGGACATCCGGCAACTGCGATATCTGGCCGCGGTGAGCGAAGAGCTGAATTTCGGCAAGGCCGCGGGCCGCCTCAACATCGCCCAGTCGGCGTTGAGCCGCCAGATCCTGCTGCTCGAGGAGGAAATCGGCACCCGCCTGCTGGTCCGCCACAAACGCTCGCCGGTGCGTCTGACCGAAGCCGGGGTCCTGTTCATGGCCGCGGCGCGCTCGGCGCTGGAACATTTCGAACGGGCCGAACTGGTCGGGCGCCGCCTGGGCCGGGGCGAATTGGGCAAGGTGAAAATCGGCTATGTCGCCTCGGCCACCTTTTCCGGGCTGCTGCCGGCGTCCACCTTCGCCTTTCGCCGGCAATGGCCGGAGGCGGAGATCGATCTCAAGGAAATGGAAAGCGTCACCCAGGTCAGCGCCCTGTCCGGCGGCGAGATCGATATCGGCTTTTTCCGTCCGCAGCCGTCGCTGCCCGCCGATCTCTCGGTCATTCCGCTCCTCCGGGAACCGGTGATGGTGGCGCTGCGCAAGGACCATCCGCTGGCCCGCTCCGAAAGGCCGATCGCCGCCGCCGATTTGGCCGGCAGCCATTTCGTCGTACCGCAGACGGACGACGAGGTCGGCTTCTCGCGTCACGTCGCCGAGATCGCCCGCCAGGGCGGTTTCACGCCCATCTACGCCTTCCATGTGCGGAATTTCATCGCGGTTCTGAGCCTGGTGGCCGCCGGCCTCGGCATCGCGGCCGTACCGGCATCGCTCGGCTGCCTGCAACCGGCCGACGTCGTCTACCGGCCCCTGGCCGACTGCGCCGTGTTCGCCGAACTGACCGCCGCCTTCCGGCGCGACGAGCAGTCATCGGCGGTGCGGAATTTCATCGAAGTGATCACCCGGCACAGCCTTATGCCATAAGTAGCATAAACTTGATTAAAAAATCACCTGAGTTGTATCATGCCTAAATCTTGTACGGATAATCTCGTCGCCACGGGACGGACCACCTGGGCGCCGTCCCGTCGACGTCGGGCATCGTGAACACCACCATTCGAGGAGGAGGCTCATGATCGAGATCGACGTCACCCATTGCTGGGCCGAACTGGAATTGGGAAACCGCTTCCGCCGCTCCTTGCGGCGCCACCTGCGGGAATGGCTTTACGCGGAAATCGAGGAACGCGGATTCGTCGGCGATGCCACGGGATTCGACCGCGATCCGGTGGAAGATCAGATCGACGCCATGGAGGTCGACGTCATCAATCGGGTGAAGACGGCCTTTCGCAACCGCGCCCGAATGGAAATCGCCGATTATTCGCCGGCCACCTTGTCCAAATGGCTGCGCCGCATCCTCAAGGGCGAACTGGCCATGTGCAAGCGGACCTTCCTCGAAGACCACTCCTGTGGGCTCGATTTCCTGATCGTCATCGCCAGCGGCGCCCAGGGCGAAATCGAAATGGAAGTCGAATAGGAAGACACCCGTCCGCCCGAAACGGTTCTTTCAAACGCCCCCGCGGGCTCGTTGGGCATGTCATCCAAACCGACATGTCCGACGAGACGCTCGCGTGCTGCCCCCACTCCCGCCCCTGCCGAGCCGAACCATCCCGACGGAATGTCGTTGACTCCCATATGCATTAGTCTAGTAGACTATAGGCTATAATCCACATGATGATAGTGGATTATAGTATGACGGCGCCGGGACGCGCGACGGCGATTTGCCCCGTCTCTTCTCCTAAAGGAACCAGCATGACCTCTCCTCTTCCGCCCGAAGTCACCGCCCTTCTCGACGACGAAACCACCGTCAAGGCCCTGGCCACCGTCGACGCCTCCGGCGTTCCCCATCTCGAAATCCCCTTGGCCCTGTTCGCCGGAGGGGACGGCACCATTCATTACCTGGAGCCGCTGGAATCCTCCGCCACCAATCGCAATCTGGTGCGCAGCGTCTGGTTCGACGCTCCCCTGGCCGTCATCCTGCGGGCGGCGGATGGCCGGACCGCCCATATCAGGGGGACGGCGATCAAGGTCCATGTCGCCGGCCCGCTGTTCCAGCGGCACTACACCGCGCTGCGCGACCGCCTGGGAGATGTCGACCTGGCCGGCGTCTGGGTGATCCGTCCCGACGAGATCACCTGGAAGACCTTCGATGCGGCCTTGGCCCGCGAAGCGGCGGAGCATCCGTCCTTCATCCATCTCGACCGCCTGGCCATTCACTGAAAAGGCCCCTCATGAAGCTGATGAAGATCGCGACTCCAACCGCCGCCGCCATCCGGACGATGGATCGCAATTGAGCGGAGACATCGCCCTGACGCGAACGATAGCAGCCGCCCCCCCGGATTCCGGAGCCGGCAGGAGAACAGCCCTGCTTTCCGGCCTCGGACGGACGGCGCTCTACGTCGCCCTGCCGCTGGCCGTCATCGCGCTTTGGCAGGGCCTGTTCGAACTGGGGCTGATCCGCCCCATCCTGCTGCCGCCCCCCACCCGAGTCGCCCAGGCCTTCTGGACGCTTGGACTGTCGGGCGAACTGCCGCGCCACGTCGCCATCAGCCTGCTGCGCGTGCTCGAAGGCTTCGCCATCGCCGCCCTCGCCGGCCTCCTCCTGGGGTTGGCCATCGGCCTGTCGAAGAAGGTCGACCGGGCCTGCGACCTGCTGATCCAACTCGTCAAGCCGATCCCGCCCATCGCCTGGATCCCCCTGGCCATCCTGTGGTTCGGCATCGGCGAGGCGGCCAAGGTCTATATCATCTTCCTGGGCGCCTTCTTCCCCATCCTGGTCAATACCGTCGACGGCATCCGCCAGACCGACCAACGCTTCGTCGAATTGGCCCGCATCCTGGAGGTGCCGCGCCGGCGCTTCATCCTAAAGGTGGTGCTGCCCGGCGCCCTGCCGGCCATCATGACCGGCCTGCGCGTCGGCGTGATGGTGGCCTGGATGTGCGTGGTCGCCTCCGAACTGATCGCCGCCTCCAGCGGCGTTGGCTATCTGATCATGGACGCGCGGCAACTGTCGCAGACCGACGTGGTGCTGGTCGGCATGATCACCATCGGCGCCATGGGCAAGCTGCTGGACAGCCTGCTGAAACGCCTGGAACGCCGCCTGATCACCTGGAAAACCTCTTTCGGGGGGCAGTGAGCATGGCCGAGCTGCGCATCAAGACCCTCGTCAAGCGTTTTTCCCAGGCGAGCGGCGCGGTCCTGGCGCTGGACGGCATCGATCTCGACATTCCGTCTGGCGGCTTCACCAGCATCGTCGGCGCCAGCGGCTGCGGCAAGAGCACCCTCTTGCGGATCATCGCGGGATTGGAGGGCGACTTCGCCGGCGAGGTGAGCCTGGACGGAAGGCCGGTCGGCGGCCCCGGCCTCGACCGAGGCATGGTCTTTCAGGAGCACCGCCTGCTGCCCTGGCTGACGGTGGAGGAGAATGTCGCCTTCGCCCTGAACGGCCCCACCCCCGCCGAGGTCCGGGAACTGGTCTCCGAACATCTGGAACTGGTCGGCCTCGGCAGCTTCGCCAAGGCCTATCCCGGCCAGCTTTCCGGGGGCATGGCCCAACGCGTCGCCATCGCCCGCGCCCTGGTCAACCGGCCCCGGGTGCTGCTGCTGGACGAACCCTTCGGGGCGCTGGACGCCATGACCAAGATCATCATGCAGCAGGAGATCCTGCGCATCTGGGAGGCCGAGCATATCACCATGGTCCTGGTCACCCACGATATCGACGAGGCCGTGTTCCTGGGCGATCAGGTGGTGATGATGTCGGCCCGCCCGGGCCGGGTCAAAGCCGTGCTGCCCGTCTCGCTGCCCCGGCCGCGAGACCGCTCCAGCCCGCATTTCATCGATATTCGCCGCCACATCTTCGGATCCTTCTTCGCCGAGGCCGAGGAGACCTTCGCTTATGCCATCTGAAGCGAGGCGAACGGCACCGACGGCTGGATGATAAATAACATTTTATATTAGTTATTAATGAAAGGTGTCAGAACACCAGCGATATATGCGAGAAAACCTCATATTTTAAGCCATATTCATAAACATCTATATTTTAGTAGACTGATGGTCTATGACTGGAAACTCAGTCATAGACCATCAGGACCCACTCTTCCAATGCCTCATGAAAAGTTGATCTCGCTCGCCGAAGCGGTCCGCCGCTACACCTGGGACGGGATGCAATATGCCAGCGGCGCCGCCCTCCCCGTCGGTTCCGACGCCATCGTCTTCGGCCGCGAACTCTTGCGCCAGAACCGCAAGGATCTGCATGCCATTTTCCATTGCAACACACAGCAACTCAACCTGCTGGCCGCCGCCGGCGCCGTGACCAGGGCGGAATGCGGCTTTTCCGGGCTTGAGGTCTTCGGTTTCGCCAACGGGCTCAGGCGGGCCGTGGAAAGCGGCCGGCTGGCGCTCGAGGATTATTCCAACCTGGCCATCCCGCTCAGGCTGCTGGGCGGAGCGCTCAACTGGCCCTTCGTGCCGGCCACGGTCGCCATCGGCTCCGACATTCAATACCGCAGCGCCTTCGCCCCCGACGACTATCCTGCCCAAAAGAAGATTCCGATGGTCACCGACCCCTTTACCGGCAAGGAAATCGGCGCATTCCTGCCTTTGCGACCGGATCTGGCGGCCATCCACGTCACCCTGGCCGACCCGCTGGGCAACGCCATCATCCTCGGCACCGAATGGAGCCGCTTCGAGCTTTCGCGCGCCGCCAAAAAGGTCGTGCTGATCGCCGACGCGCTGGTCGACACCGCCTGCATGCGCCAGTTCCCCAATCTGGTCCGCATCCCCGACATCATCGTCGAGGCCGTCGTCCATTGGCCCTTCGCGGCCTGGCCGCAAAGCTCGCCCGGCATGTACGACGCCGACGAGGAGCATATGGTCGCCATGAACAAGGCGCTGGCCACCGAAGAGGGCACGGCGGCCTATATCCGCGACTATATCGACGGCGTCACCGACATCCCCGCCTATCTCGATCGCATCGGCCGCGACAAGGTCGAGCATTTGCGCCGCAGCAGCACCAGTTTCCTGCTCGATCCCTTCCGTCAGTGGCTGCTGGCGGCCGAGGAGGTGGCGCCGTGAGTGGGCTCGATTATACGCGCCAGGAGATGATGGCCATCGCCACCGGCCGTGAGATCCGGGACGGTGAACTGGCCATCTTCGGTGTCGGCCTTTCCATGCTGGCCGGCTTCTTCGCCCAGGCCCACCACGCCCCCAATGTCCGCACGATGACCGAAGGCGGCGTCTACGGCGCCACGCCGGTCGGCGGCCTGCCCTGGGGCATCGAATGCAACCGCATCTCGTCCAACGCCACCAGTTTCACCAACGCCATCGACGCGCTGGGCTTCCTTGTCGCCTCGGGGCGCTGCGACGTCGGCATCATCGGGGCGGCGGAAGTCGACAAATTCGGCAACGTCAACACCACCGGCATCTGGGAGGGCCCGATCGGCCCCACCTTCCGGCCGCCGAAAACCCGCCTGACCGGGGCCGGCGGCGCCAACGACATCGCCTGCGGCGCCAAGCGGACGATCATCATGGTCAGCCACGAGCGCAAGCGCTTCTCGGAGAAGGTCGCCTACATCAGTTCGCCCGGTTATCTTGAGGGCGGCGACGCCCGCAGCCGGCACGGGTTCAACGGCGGCGGCCCGGCCGCCATCGTCACCACGCTGGGCATTCTGCGCCCGCATCCCGAAACCAGGGAATTCGAGCTGGCGTCCTGGTTCTCGTTTTCCAATATCGAGGAAATCAAGGCGAACACCGGCTGGGACCTCAAGCTGGCGGCCGGAGCGCATGAGGCGCCGGAGCCGACCGCGGATGAACTGGCGGCGCTGCGCCGCGTCGACGAAACCGGAGCCCTCAGGAAAAAGGGCTGATGGAGAAATGACCATGACCGATACCCCGCTCCTGCTTCGCCAGGACGAAGACGGCGTCGCCACCCTGACGCTGAACCGCCCGCAGTCGCGCAACAGCCTGTCGCAAGGCATGCTGCGGACACTGCTGGAAACCTTCGAAGCCCTGGCCGACGACGCTTCTGTGCGCGTGGTCGTCCTGGCCGGGGCCGGCCCGGCCTTCTGCGCCGGCCACGATCTCAAGGAACTGCGCGCCGCCGAATACGGACGCGCCTATACGGAAGCCCTGTTCGCCGATTGCGCGCGCGTCATGCAGGCCATCGTCCATCTGCCGAAACCGGTGATCGCCCGCGTGCATGGCATCGCCACCGCCGCCGGCTGCCAGCTCGTCGCCAGTTGCGACCTGGCCGTCGCCGCCGAGGACTCCCGCTTCGCCACGCCCGGTGTCAATATCGGCCTGTTCTGCTCGACCCCGATGGTGGCGCTGTCGCGCAACGTCGGCCACAAGGCGGCGATGCAGATGCTGCTCACCGGCGATCTGATCGACGCGCCGACGGCGCTCCGCTTCGGCCTGATCAACGAGATCGTGCCGGCCCAGGATCTCGTCTCCGCCACCCGGACGCTGGCCGTCAAAATCGCCTCGAAATCGCCGCTGACCCTGGCCGTCGGCAAGGAAGCCTTCTACCGCCAGGCCGAACTGCCGCTGGCCGAGGCCTACGCCTACACCGCGAAGGTGATGGTCGACAATCTGGAAGCCCGGGACGCGCGGGAGGGCATCGACGCCTTCCTCGACAAGCGGGCGCCCGTCTGGTGCGGGCGCTGACGCCGATGACCGAAAATCGCCCCAACCGCCCGGACGGCGGCTTCGCCACCCGCGCCATCCATCATGGCTATGATCCGGCCCTGGAACATGGCGCGCTGACGCCGCCGGTCTTCCTCACCTCGACCTATGCCTTCGAATCGGCGGAAATCGGCCAGCAGCTCTTCCGCGGCGAGCGGGAGGGCTATGTCTACGGCCGCACCCGCAATCCCGGCCAGGCCCTGCTGGAAGACCGCCTGGCGACATTGGAGGGCGGCGAAGCCGGCCTTGCCGTGGCCTCCGGCATGGCGGCGATCAGCGCCACGCTATGGACCCTTTTGGAGGCCGGCGACGCCGTGGTCATCGACCATACGCTCTACGGCAACAGCTTCGCCCTGTTCACCAAGGGCCTGACCCGTTTCGGCATCAAGGTTTCGGTCGCCGATTTCACCGATCTCGACGCCGTCGAGCGGACCTTCAGGGAGGCCCGGCCCAAGCTGGTTCATTTCGAAACGCCGGCCAATCCCAACCTGCGCCTGATCGACATCGAGGCGGTGACGCGGCTGGCCCATGAGACCGGCGCCCTGGTCATGGTCGACAACACCTTCGCGACACCGGTCCTGCAACGCCCCTTGGAACTGGGGGCCGACCTGGTGGTGCATTCGGCGACGAAATTCCTGGGCGGCCATGGCGACCTGATCGCCGGCGCGCTGATCGGCGACAAACAGACCGTCGAGAGCGTCCGCCAGCACGGCCTGCGCTATCTGACCGGAGCCACCATCTCGCCCATCACCAGCTTCCTGTTGCTGCGCGGATTGAAAACCTTGGAACTGCGCGTGGCGCGGCACAGCGCGTCGGCCCAGACCCTCGCCGAATTGCTGGAACGCCACCCAAAAATCCGCTGGATTTCCTATCCGGGCCTGCCCTCGTCGCCGTTCCATGCCCTGGCGAAGCGTCAGATGAGCGGTTTCGGCGGCCTGGTGGCCTTCGAACTGGATGGGGGACTGGAAGCCGGGAAGCGCTTCATGAACCGCCTGAGTCTGGTTACCCGGGCCGTCAGCCTGGGCGACGCCGAGACCCTGGTGCAGCACCCGGCCAGCATGACCCACGCGGCCTACTCGGCCGAGGAACGCCGCCGCCACGGCATCGGCGACGGCCTCATCCGCCTGTCGGTCGGCCTGGAAACCCCCGACGATCTTCGCGATGACATCCTGCAAGCCCTGGAGGCCGTTTGACCCATGAGCGCCACCGACGTCGTCACCTATGAAGTCCGCGATCGCGTCGCGATCATCACCATCAACCGCCCGGAAAAGCGCAACGCCCTCACCAAGCAGGTGGTCGAGAGCCTGAACGCCGCCTGGCTGCGCTTCAACGCCTCCGACGAACGGGTGGCGGTGATCACCGCCACCGGCGAGACGGCCTTCACCGCCGGCGCCGATCTCAACGACGTTCCGCACGACCTGTGGCGCGCCATTCCCGGCATCGGCGTCGAGGTCGAAAAGCCGGTGATCGCCGCCGTATCGGGCTGGGTGGTCGGCGGCGGCCTGCTGTTCGCCCAATACAGCGACATCCTGGTCGCCAGTGAAACCAGCAAATTCTCCTATCCCGAGGCGAAGGTCGGCTTCAGCGGCGGATTGATCGCCTCGCTGGCGGCCCGCATCCCGCACAAGATCGCCATGGAGATGCTTCTTCTCGGCGAACCGCTGTCGGCCCAGCGCGCTTATGAAATCGGGCTGGTCAACAAGGTGGTGCCGGCCGGCCAACATCTCGAGGCCGCGCTCGAATACGCCAACAAGCTGGCCGCCAACGCGCCCCTGGTGCTGGCGCAACTGAAACGTTTCGTCTCGCGCACCATTCCCAAGGGCCCTTCCGAGCTGGCCGGCATCGCCCGGCGCGATGTCGACCGGGTGACCTTCAGCGACGATTTCGCCGAGGGACTGGCCGCCTTCAAGGAGAAACGCCCGCCGGTTTTCCAGGGCTCCTGACGCGATGAGGGATCCCGGTCCGGTTTCCGTGAACGCCCTGGCGGGCTCCATCCCGGACGGAGCCCGCCTGGCCCTGCCCGCCGATTATGGTGGCGTGGCCATGGCCGCCACCTTTGCCCTGATCCGTCGCGGCGCCCGTCGCCTGCGGCTGTTCGGCGTGCCCACCTCGGGCCTGCAAACCGACCTTCTGATCGGCGCCGGCGCCGTCGAAACACTGGAAACCGCCGGCATGGCGCTGGGCGAATCGGGGGTCGGCCCGCGCTTTCGCGACGCTTTGCGCGCCGGCGGCCTCGTCGTCCGCGATTCCACCTGCCCCGCGCAGCACGCCGCGTTGCAGGCGGGCGAGAAAGGCATCCCCTTCCTGCCGCTGCGCGGCATCCTCGGCACCGATCTCCTGGCTGGCCGGCAGGACTGGCCGGTAATCCGCAATCCGCTGGCCGGGGAAGCCGATCCGGATCCCATCGTGCTGATTCCCGCCGTGCGGCCCGATGTGGCGCTGTTCCACGCCGCCCTGGCCGACGCCGCCGGCAATGTGTGGATCGGCCTGCGCCGCGAACTGGCCACCCTCGCCCACGCCGCGCGCCGGACATTGGTGACGGTCGAGGCGCTGCATCCCGGCAATCTGCTGGAGGATCCCCTGATGGCGCCCGGCACCCTGCCCCACCTTTACGTCGCCCAAGTCGCGGTGGCCCCGGGGGGAAGCTGGCCGCTGGCCTTCGGCGAGTCCCACCCCGCCGACGACGGGGCGCTCGCCCGTTATTCCGAAGCCGCGAAAACCGATGACGGGTTCGCCGCCATCCTGGCGGAGTGGCTGCGATGAGGGAGCGCGACGTGACGAAAAGCGCGTTTCTCGCCGCGGTCCTGGCCCGTTGCATCGCGGGTTCCGGAAGCGTCGCCGTCGGCAGCAATTCGCCGATCCCGGCCGCCGCCGCCCTCTTGGCGGAGCATAAGGCGGCGGGCCGGCTCACCGTTTTCATCCTCGGCTCGCCCCGGCACAATCCCTTCACCGACGGCGGCAGGGAGATGTTCGACTTCGCCGCGCAGGGACGTCTCGACAGTTTCTTCCTGGGCGGCGGAGAAATCGACGGGACGGGCGACATCAACCTGCTGCGCACCGGAGACCACCGTTTCCCCGGCTGCTACGGGGCCCCCTATCTGATGGCCCTGGTCCCCAACATCGTCCTTTTCCGCGAAGAGCACAGCCGCCGCGTGCTGGTGCCGCGCGTGGACTTCGTCAGCGCGCGCGGGAGCGGACCGGAGGGAGCCTATCGCACCGGCGGCCCCAAAAGCCTGGTCACCGGACGCGCCGTCTTCCGTTTCACGGACGGCGGCTTCACCCTGGTTTCCTGCCATCCTGGCGAAACCGTCGAGACCATCCGCGCCGAAACCGGTTTCGATTTCGCCGTCGCCGCCGACCCACGGCCGACCGAAGGACCGACGGACGAGGATCTGCAGCTGCTGCAAGGTCCCATCGCCAGCGCCCTGGCTCCGCTCTACCCCCGTTTTACCGCCCGCCTTCTGCGAGGATCCCATGCATGACTTCGGCATCGACACCCGAGACCCCGGCGAATATGTCGCCGCCCTCGATCGCTTGCGATTTGCCAAACTGAAACGGCAGATCGCCTACGTCTTCGGCAATACCGACTACTACGCCGCGCGTTTCCGCGAGGCCGGCGTCGCTTCGCCCGACGATATCCGCACCCTCGACGATTTCCGCCGGTTGCCGGCCTTCCTCGACAAGGCCCGTCATCGCCGCTCGCAGGAGGAATCGCTGGAACGCCACGGTCACCCGTTCGGCCTGCATCTGACGGCCCCCCTTGAGCAGGTGATTCACGTCGCCGCCACCTCGGGCACCACCGGTCAACCGACATTCTACGCCTTCACCCGCAAGGACCAGGACATCACCAATCGGGTCCTGGGCAGGCTCTTCCAGGTCGCCGGCATCGCCCCCGGCGACACCACCTTTCACGCCTTCGGACTGAGCCTGTGGCTGGCCGGCATCACCTATGTCCAGGCCCTCGAAGCCTACGGGGCGCGGCCCATTGCCGTCGGGGCGGAAGGCGGAATCCCGAAGATTCTGCGCTACCTCGAATATACCCGCCCCAAGGCGCTGTTCGGAACGCCCTCGCTGCTCAACCAGTTGATCGAGCGGGCCCCCTCGGAAATCGGAAAACCCGTCGGCGCGCTGGGCATCAAGACCTTGGTGTGCACCGGCGAACCGGGCGTCAGCATCACCCCCATCCGGGAGAAGATCACCGGAGCCTTCGGCGCCAGGATCTTCGACGTCACCGGCGGCGCCTGGCACAACGGGACCATTTCCTGCGGTGGCGGCGACTACCACGGCATGCATTATATGGCCGAGGATTACTGCTTCCGCTACGACCTGGTGGATCCGGAAACCAAGGCGCCGATCGAAATCAGGGACGGCGCCGTCGGCGAGGCCATCCACACGGCCCTCGAATATGAAGCCGCCCCGGCCTTCCGCAACGCCACCGGCGACATCCTGCGCATCCGTATCGGCGAATGCCCCCATTGCGGCCATTTCGGAACGCGCATGGAAATCGTCGGCCGCGCCGACGACATGCTGAACGTCAAAGGGGCCAAGGTCTATCCCTCCGCCATCCAGGAGGTGGTTTCCGGCTTCCAGCCGGCGGTCTCCGGCCAGATCCGCATCCGGCTGTCCGCGCCGCCGCCCCGAGTCGAGCCGCCGTTGCAGGTCGTCGTCGAGGCGGGCGAGGACACACCTTCCGGCCAATGGGACGACGTCGCCCGCCGGATCGAACAGCGCGCGCGGGAAATTCTCGCCATTCGCCCCCGCGTCACCGTCGTTCCCTTCGGTTCGCTGCCCCGTTCGAACCAGAAGACCAAGCTGATCGAAGTGGTATCCAAGGACAGTTGACAGCCCGATCCGCCGCCCATTCCCTCACAAGTGCAAGGTGAACAGGATGACCAACAGCCACACCCTTTCCAGGCGCACCCTGATGCTCGGCGCCATGGCCGCCTCGACCGGCCTGTTGCCCGCTTTTCCCGCCCGGGCCCAGATACAGGCCCAGGACAAATTGAAGCCGATCAAGCTGGCGTGGAACGCCAACGCCGCCTGCCTGGCCCCCATTCCGCTCGCCATCAGTTCCGGGCTCTTCATCAAGCACGGGCTGGACATCGAACTGATCAACTATGTCGGTTCGACCGACCAGCTTCTCGAATCCATCGCCACCGGCAAGGCCGACGCCGGAGTCGGCATGGCCTTGCGCTGGCTGAAGCCCCTGGAACAGGGTTTCGACGTCAAGCTGACCGGCGGCACCCACGGCGGCTGCCTGCGTCTTCTGGCGCCGAAAGGCTCCGGCCTCACCGCCGATCTCTCCACCTTTAAAGGCAAGACCATCGCCACCCCGGATCTTGGCGGACCGGATCGCAATTTCTTCTCGATCCTGTTCAAAAAGAACGGCCTCGACCCGGACAAGGACGTCAACTGGCGTCAATATCCGGCAGACCTTCTGCCGTCCGCCGTCCAGAAGGGCGAAGCCGACGCCCTTACCCTCAGCGACCCGCTGGCATGGGTCTTCCGCAAACGGCCGGATCTCGACGAAGTCGCCACCAATCTGACCGGAGACTATGCCGACCGCGTCTGCTGCGTCATCGGCATCCGGGGCAGCCTGCTGAGGGATGACAGGGCGGCGGCCAGGGCTTTGACGCTGGCCCTGCTCGAAGCCCACCATTTGACCGCCATCGACTATCGCAAGACGGCCGAGGCCTTTTATCCCTACTCGCCCAAGGTCGACATCGAAGATCTGGTCTCCATGTTGAAAAGCCATACGCACGGCCACAATCCGGTGGGAGAGCCCTTCAAGCGGGAACTCCGCCTCTACGCCGAGGATCTGAAACTGGTCAACGTTCTGAAGCCGACCACGGATCCCACCAAATACGCCGAAAAGATCTACGCCGACGTCTTGTCGTAACGCATCTCGACAGCGAGTGGTCCACCCCAGACGCTTGGGTGTCCAGGCGTCTGGGTAAGCCGGCCCACCAACTCATTGATAAATTTCCGACCGAGGATGGCCATGGGTACGAAAGAAACGATTTTTTCCATCGAACATGCCGCCATCCGTTTCGGACCCGGCGCCCTCGAAGACGTCGGAGAGGAAGCGCGGACACTGGGATTGACCCGCGTGCTTTTGGTGACCGATGCCCGCATCCGCCGGCTCCCGTTTTTCGAAACGGTGCGAACGTCGCTCCATCGCGCCGGCGTCGAGGCCGTGGTTTTCGACCGGACGGAAGTCGAACCGACCGACGTCTCCATGCTGGAAGCGGCGCGGGCCGCAACCGAGGCGAGGGTCGACGGCTTCATCTCGCTGGGCGGAGGATCCGTCATGGATACCGCCAAGGCGGCCAATCTGTTTTCCACCTGGCCCGCCGAATTCCTCAGCTATGTCGCGGCGCCCCTCGGCGAGTCGCGCGCCGTGCCGGGACCGCTGAAACCCCATATCGCCTGCCCGACCACCTTCGGCACCGGCGCCGAGAACACCGGCATCGCCATCTTCGACGTCACCGCGGCGAAGGTGAAAACAGGAATCGTCTCCCGCCGCATCCGGCCGACGCTGGGCATTCTCGACCCGACGGTTCTGACCCATCTGCCGGCCCGGGTGGTGGCGGCCAACGGCTTCGACGTCCTCAGCCACGCCATGGAAAGCTTCAGCGCGAAACCCTACACCGCGCGCCAGCGGCCCCCGCTTCCCTCCCAGCGGCCGATGACCCAGGGCGCCAATCCCTACAGCGCCGTGCCCTGCCTGGAGGCCATCCGGCTGACGTCGCGCAATCTCGTGGCCGCCGTCACGGAAGGAGACCCGGAAGCCCGCAGCCAATTGATGTTCGCCGGATTGCTGGCGGGTATCGGTTTCGGCAATTCCGGCTGCCATCTCCCCCATGCCATGTCATATCCGGTGGCCAAGCTGGTGAGGTCTTTCCGCCCCGAAGAATGGGGCGAGGGCAAGCCCCTGGTTCCACATGGAATGGCGGTGGCGGTGAACGCGCCCGCCGCCCTGCGATGGCTGGCCCGCGCCGCGCCGGAACGCTTCGCGCCCATCGCCCGGGCCCTGGAAGGACCGGGTCGGGACGACCATCCCGGCGACACCATCGCCGGCGTCTTGCTGGGACTGATGCGCCAGACCGGCATCCCCGTCAATCTGGCGCAACTGGGCTTTGACGAGAAAGACATCGGGACGCTGGCGAAGGGCGCCCTTGAGCAGAAAAGGCTGGTCGAGAACTTCCCCGGCGAACTCTCGCACACCGACATGGAGGCGATCTTTCGGGAAGGGCTTTTCCAGGGTGAGTCCGCGTCATAGCGAAGGACTTTCAGGAAACCCACCACCGTCATGCTTCGCCCGTTACCCATGGTTCCCAATGGCCTGAAAGACGACCCTGGATATTTTGAACCACCAAGACACCAAGGCACCAAGGCGGCGGAGTACGCCGCAGGCGTTTTCCTGTCCGACCGACGACATCACGCGGGATGACCGAATGAAAGCCTGCGGCGCTGCAACCCAGTCCATCGCCCGTTCTTTCGGGGAACGCCTTGGTGCCTTGGTGGTTTTTCAAAAGCCGGGGCGCACCGGACCCCTCAGGAGGAGGAAGGGCATCTGGCCGATCGCCAAATGTCCAAACGCCCCCAGGCTGACGAGCGCGATTCCGCCTAAATACGAAGCGCTACTCCATCCCCATCAGGACGCGGTATTTGGCCATCAGGGCGTCCGGCCCCTCCACCCGGAGGGGATTGACGATGATGCAATCGACCGGGCAGATCTCGATGCATTGCGGCGTCCCGTAATGTCCGACGCATTCGGTGCATTTGTCGGGGTTGATCTGGCATGTCTCCTCCCCCTCGGTGATCGCCTCGTTCGGGCATTCCGGTTCGCATTCGTCGCAATTGATGCAGGCATCGGTGATCAGCAGGGCCATGAAAGCCTCTTGTCAGAAAGGAAGCGGAGAAAGGCGGATGCTCGCGGCCAGCAAAAGCAGGCAGGCTCCATAGCCGGCGGCGCCGGCCGGGCGGCCGGAGACCGGCAGGCCACGGATCAAACGCCACCCCAGGCGGCCGCTCCACAGGCATCCCAGGAGAACCGCGAGATCGCGCGACCATGTCAGAAGATCGCCGACCTCCACCCCCTCTCCGGCCAGCAAGGCCAGTGAATGTTCCCCGGCGCCGGCCATCAGGCCGAAACCGGCCAGGGGTATCAGGCCATAGCTGAGACGCATGGCCGAAATGAACCGCCCGCCGGTGGCGGCGAACAGCAGAAACGCGGCCGCGCTTCCCAGACCGAGCGAGATGGCGAGCATGGCCGAAGCCGAGTGGTGCCAGTGAAGACCGGCCTGGGAAAGACCGATCAGCACATAGCAGATGCCGAAGGCGTCCCAGGGACGGACCTCGTCGTCACGCAAACTTTCGATTTCCGAACCGAGCGGACGCCAGGCCAGCTCGACCGCCCCGCGATGGCCGCTGCAACGGCCGCACATGTTGCATTTCTCGTTGCTGGTCAGCCTGCGGACATCGAGCAGCAGCGGGCAGTCTACCGGCTTCGGCACCGGACGCGGGGCCGCCTCCCAGGCGCCGCGATCCACTCGGAAATGCAGCACCGAGCAGCGTGACAACAGGGAGAAAATACTGGTCACCGGGCAAAGATAGCGGCACCACACGCGCTTGCCCCGGCCGTAGACGAGCCCGGTGCCCAGGGCCAAACCCGACATGCCGCCGACGGCCAGCAGCGTTCCCCAGGCGGACCGATGTGCCTGGAAGGCATCGCTGAAGAAGGTCAGGACCGAGTAAAGCGCCAACGGCCACCAGGCCCAGCGCAACCATTCGGTCGGCTTGCGGCCACGGCCGCGGCGGCTGGCGAATTCCGTCACCGTGCCGTCCGGGCAAAGGACGCCGCACCAGAACTGCCCGATCAGCATCATCGAGCCGATGACCAGGGGCCACCAGACACCCCAGAAGAGGATTTCGGCGACACGGCCGATCCGGCCCTCCGGCCAGATCACCGGCCCCGCCAGCAACAGGACGTAAAGCCCCACCACCAGCCACTGAACCAGCCTGACGAGATCCTGCCGGCGATAAAGGCCGTCGCCGAAATCCTTCGCCGTGATCATCTCAAAATCCCGCCAGCGCATGCCGGGCCGCCTTGCGGACCTCGACGTCGGAATCGTCCAGCATGGCTTGCAGAGCCGGGACCGCGTCCCGATGGCCGATCGCCCCGAGAGCGTTGACCGCCTCCTTGCGCAGATTGCCGATGGGGTGGGTCAGCGCCTCGGCCAGGGCCGGTATGGCCAGCGTCTCGCGATATTTGCCCAAGGCCACGGCCGCCTTCAGCCGAACCTGCCAGTAGTCGTCGGTCAGGGCGGCGATCAAGGCGCCGGTGACGCCCGCCGGACGAAGCCGGCCAAGGATCGACGCCGCCTCCTCCCTGGTCTGCCAATCCCCATCGGCGAGGCCGGCGAGCAAACCGGCGAGCACCAGTTCGGCGGAGCCATATCCCAAGGCACCGACGGCGGCCCGGCGCACCTCGGCGGACGGATCCCCGGCCACCCGTTCGGCCAGCCGGGGCAAGGCGGCGGGATCTTGTAGATAGCCCAGCACCATGACCGCCTCGCGGCGAACGGCGGCAAGGCCATCGTCCAGCGCCGCCAAGGCCGGGGCCAGGGCGCCCTCCAGCCGCAGGCGGCGGAGGGCGGCCAGGATTGCCGCCCGCGCCGCCCCACGGGCGGAGGCCAGACGTCTCAGCAAAGCCGGACCCGCCGTCCGATCCTGGATTTCCGCCAAGGATCGGGCGGCGGCGGCGGCCACCTCCCCGTCCTGGTCGTCCAGGCGGTCGACCAAGGCCTCAACCGCCTCTTCCGCCGCCACGCCCTCCAAGGCGGAGACCGCTTCCAGGCGGACCCCCGGATCATCATCCCGGCTGGCGCGGATGAAAGGCAACGCATCCTCGTGGACGGCATCCGCCGCCGTCAGGATGGCCAGACGGCGGACTTCCGGATCCCGATCGTCGAGGGCGGCGAGCAGGATGGCGATCTCGGGATCGGACATGGCGAACCTCACCGCAAAAGATAGGGAATCGCCACGGTGATCGCCTTGGTCGGGCAATCATGCTGGCATGGCAGGCAGTACCAGCATTGGTCATAGGCCATGTGCACCTTGCCCTCCTCGTCCAGGGCCAGGATATCGGTGGGGCAGACGTCGATGCAGGTGCGGCATCCCTTGGCGGCGATGCATTTGTCGTGATCGATGGTGACCGAGGGCTGATTCACTTTCGGCATGGAATTCACTCCGCGGCCGTTTCGATACGCAGTTGGTTGTAGGCGTCGCGCTCGTCGTCGCCGACCGGCACGATGTAGGGGTCGACCGGGCGCTTGAAGATCTCCGGCTTGCCGTCGGGCCCCTTCCTGACCTCGACGAAGCAGAACCACTCGGCGTCGTTCCTCTCCTCGAAATCGCTGCGGTAATGGTAAAGCCCCCAGCGGCTTTCGGTGCGGAACAGCGAGGCGCGGGCCGCCAGTTCCGCGCAATCGACGATGGCGTGGATCTCCAGCGCCCGCATCAGTTCATGGGGATTGCCGGCCTTGACGCGCTTGAGATCCTCGCGGATCTCGGCGAAACGGTCGAGACCGATCTCCATCTTGCGGGTCACCTTGGGCGGCTGCAGATAGTCGTTGACCATGCGCCTCAGCTTGTATTCGACGTCGGTCGGATCCAAACCCTCGGCGCGCTCCAGGGGGGCGAGCACGCGGGCGTGCTCCCTCTCCACCTGGCCGGCGTCGAATTCCGGCAGATCGAGGCCGGCGGCATAGTCGACGGCGTCCTGGCCGGCGATCATGCCGAAGACCATGGCGCCCATCATGTAATTGTGCGCGACGTTGCACAGGTCGCCTGCCGCATAAAGGCCGGGAACCGTGGTCCGCGCGTTCTCGTCGACCCAGACGCCGGAGGCGGAATGCCCGCCGCACAATCCGATCTCGGAAATATGCATCTCGACCAGATCGGAACGGTAATCGGTGTGCCGTCCTTCATGAAACAACCCGCGCGTCGGACGCTCGGTGACATGCAGAATGTTCTCGATCCTGGTGACGGTCTCATCGGCCAGATGGTCGAGCTTAAGAAACACCGGCCCATTGCCGCTTTCCAGCTCGCGCCAGAACTCCAGCATCATCTGGCCGCTCCAGTAATCGCTTTTGATGAAGCGCTCGCCCTTGGCGTTGACGGTGAAACCGCCGAACGGTCCGGTGACATAGGCGCAGGCCGGTCCGTTGTAATCCTTGATCAGCGGATTGATCTGGAAGCATTCGAGACCGGACAGTTCGGCCCCGGCGTGATAGGCCATGGAATAGCCGTCGCCGGCATTGCACGGATTTTCGTAGGTGCCGAACAGATAACCCGACGCGGGCAGCCCGAGACGTCCGGCGGAACCGGTGCACAAGATCACCGCCTTGGCCCGGATGACCACGAACTCGCCGCTGCGGCTGTCCAACGCCATGGTCCCGGCGATGCGGCCGTCGGGGGCCACCAGAAGCCGCGTGGCGATCAGGCGGTTGCTGACCGCGATGCCCAGGCGGCGGATCTGTTTGTAGATGAATTTCTTGATGGCGTGCCCTTCCGGCATGGGCAGCACATAGGCCCCCATGTGATGAACCTTTTTCACCGCATAGGCGCCGGTTTCGTCCTTTTCGAATTTAACGCCCCAGGAATCCAGCTCGCGGATCATGTCGTAGCTGCGCGTCGCATAGGCCATGATGGCCTTCTGATTGACGATGCCATCGTTGGCGATGGTGATTTCCTTGACATATTGCTCGGGCGTCGCATAGCCGGGAATGACGGCGTTGTTGACGCTGTCCATGCCCTCGGCGATGGCGCCGGCACGCTTGACGTTGGCCTTGTCGAGCAGCAGCACGCGCGTCCCCGGCGCCTTCTCCTTGGCCTTGATGGCGGCCAGAGGGCCGGCGGTGCCTCCGCCGATGACCAGGACGTCGGTTTCCATCTGGCGGATGGCGGTGGTGATTGCGGACATGGGGCATCCTCGGTTCCGAAAGATGAAAGGGGTCCCGGATGGAACGCCGCCACCATGCCCGAGGATGACGCCCCCGGTTGAGCAACTAATTGCCTCATAAATTACATTTTTAAAATGGACAACTACTAGCTTAACCTACATTCCTAGTGGAATATAGATTGACTCCTTCCAGCCATTGCCGTCAGCTCAGGACGACAGCGGCCATATCTCGACAGCAAGGAGATCCGGTCCATGAAGGTCCGCACAGTGTTCGTCACCGTCGCAACCCTCTTGCTGGCCGTGCCGGCGCGGGCGGAACAAACCCTGACCATCGGCATCGGCACGCAGGACACCACCACCAACACGGTGACCGCCGGAGCGGTGATCCGGGAACTGAAGCTTTTGGAGAAAAATCTGCCGAAAGGCGGAAAATACGCCGACCTCGCCATCAAGCTGGACTGGCAAAACTTCACCTCGGGTCCGCCGGTGACCAACGGCATGATGGCCAACAAGCTGCAGTTCGGCGCCATGGGCGATTATCCGCTGGTGGTCAACGGCTATACCTTTCAGGGCAATCCCGAAAGCAAAAGCCAGCTCATCTCGGTGGCGGCCTACAATCTCCACGGTTCTGGCAACGGCCTGGTGGTCAACAAGGACAGCCCCTACTACGAACTCTCCGATCTCAAGGGAAAAACCGTCAGCGTGCCTTTCGGCTCGGCCGCGCATGGCATGTTGCTGAAGACGCTGCAAGACAACGGCTGGGGCCAGGATTATTGGAAGCTGGTCAGCCAGAGCCCGGAGGTCGGCGCCACCAATCTGCAGGAAAAGAAGATCGACGCCCACGCCGACTTCGTCCCCTTCGCCGAGTTGCTACCGTTCCGCGGCTACGCCCGCAAGATCTACGACGGCGTCGAAACCCATACGCCGACCTGGCATGGCGTCGTGGTCCGCACCGATTTCGCCGAAAAATATCCTGAAATCGTCGTCGCCTATCTGAAAGCCGAGATCGAGGCCGAGCAATGGATCAAGGCCGACCCCAAAGGCGCCGCCGAAAAGATCGCGGAATGGACCGGTATCGACAAGGAAGTGGTCTATATCTTCCTGGGGCCGGGCGGCATCATGACGCTCGATCCCACCATCAAGCCCGCCCTGGTCGCCGCCGTGGCCGAGGACGCCGAGGTGTTGCGCAAACTGGACCGGGTCAAGGAGTTCGACCCGGCCAAATGGGTCAACGACGCCTATCTGCGCCAGGCGTTCAAGGAACTGAACCTCAATTACGACGAACGGCTGGCGAGCCTCGCCAATTACGAGGTCAAGGGAACCGATCCCTATTGCAAAAAGCCGGTGACCGAGCCCCGTCAAGCCGGAGAGATCTGGATCGACGGCGGCGACATCGTCGCCTACAGCTCGCCCAAATGCACGCTGGCGGCATTCAACGACCTGAAGAGCAAGGGACGGAAGGCCAGGGTGGCCTATCTTTTCGATACGACGCTCGGCATCAAGCTTTTCGCCGACCAGGCCTTCTACGCCATTCCGACCAAGGGAGGTGACGCGATTCCCTTCCTGCTTCGCAAGAACGCCGAGGCCTATGCCCAAAAGAACGGTGGCACGGTGGGCGGATTCGAAGAGGCCCTGGCCGCCGTCGGAACCGGGAGCTGAAAAGCGATGACCGGGGCGATCGCCACCGCACGCGAGGAAACCGGCCAGGGGGGGCGCCCCCCTTCGGCCGGCGGCCCCCTGACCGCACTGCGGCGAAAAACCGCATGGACCTGGACCTTGAGCGTCGCGTCGCTGCTGCTTTTCGTTCTGGCCTGGCATGTCGCGACCTTCTACCGGCTGGATCTGCACATCCGCTTCATCAATGTGCCGACACCGCAGGCGGTGGCGGCACGGGCGGTGATCGCCTTCGGAGACGCGCGTTTTCTCCAGCACATCGTCGTCAGCCTCCAGCGCATCGGCGCGGGGTTTGCTCTGGCCGCCCTCGCGGCCATCCCCCTGGGGCTGGTCATGGGACGGTTTCAGATCATCCGCGTCCTGGTTTATCCGGTGGTCGAGGTATTACGGCCGATACCGGCCATCGCCTGGGTTCCCATGTCCATCATGCTGTGGCCGACCTCGGAGGAAAGCATCGTCTTCATCACTTTCCTGGGGGCGTTCTTTCCCGTTCTGATCAATACGCTGCATGGGGTGGCGGCCATCGACCCCGCCCTGATCCGCGCCTCGCGCAGCCTTGGCGCCAATGAGGCCGCTCTTTTCCGCCATGTCTTCCTGCCGGGCGCCCTGCCCCACATCTTCACCGGCTTGACGGTCGGCATGGGCGTCGCCTGGGTCTCGTTGATCGCCGCCGAAATGATCTCCGGCCAGTTCGGCATCGGCTATTTCACCTGGGAGGCCTATTCCCTGGTCCAGTACGCCGATATCGTCCTCGGCATGCTGCTGATCGGCGTTCTGGGACTGTTGTCCAGCGGACTGCTCCGCCTGCTGGGCGTCGTCCTCATGCCCTGGCAACCCCGTCAAAGCCCCAGCAACCGCGAGGCCGCTCGATGACGTCGATTCCTTCTCAACGAAGCCTCAGGGTGACCAAGGGCCGCATCGCCATCGAGCGGCTGGAGATCCGCTTCGCCGGCCATACCGCCGTCACCGATTTTTCCCTTCAGGCGGACCCCGGGGAATTCATCTGCCTGCTGGGTCCGTCGGGGTGCGGCAAATCCACCGTGCTCAACAGCGTCGCCGGCTTCGTCGCCCCCGACCGCGGACGGATCGCGGTGGATGGACATCCCGTCGCCGGACCGGGGCCGGAGCGCGGCATGGTGTTCCAACAGCATTCCCTGTTTCCGTGGAAGACGGTGCTCGACAACGTCGCCTTCGGTCCCCGCATGCAGGGCCGCTCGCGGGCCGACGCCGCCGAATTGGCCAGACAATATCTGGATCTGGTCGGGCTCGGCTCGTCGGCCGACCGCTATCCGGCCACGCTGTCGGGCGGCATGGCCCAGCGGGTCGGCATCGCCCGCGCCCTGGTCAACCATCCCAGCGTCCTTTTGATGGACGAACCGTTCGGCGCGCTCGACGCCCAGACCCGCACGATCATGCAGGAAAGCCTGCTGAGGCTATGGGGCCAGACCGGAAACACGGTGCTCTTCGTCACCCACGACATCGACGAGGCCTTGATCCTGGCCGACCGCGTGGTGGTGATGAGCGCCGCGCCGGGCCGCGTGCTTCTCGATCTCCGGGTCGAACTGCCGCGCCCGCGCCCCGAGGACGTTTTCGCCCACCCGGCCTTCGCCGGGCACAAACGCCAATGCCTGAAGCTGATCCGGCAGGAGAGTCAGCGCGCCTTCGACTTCGCCGATGGCGCCGGAATCTGAGGAGGAGGAGCCCATGACCAAGCCCGCCGACGGGGCCCGCGCCCAGCCCGCCCCATCACTGCATCTGCACGAGGAAGGGGGATCGGAAGGGGCCAGCCTCAACCTGCTGGCAGGCCTCTCCGACGAGGAATATGCCGAGATCTGCTCCGTCTCCTCGATACGGCAGTTCGCCGCCGGACGCACGGTGTTCCTACAGGGCGATCATCACGACGGCATCTTCATCATCCTGGCAGGACAGGTGCGGACCTACTACACCGGACCGTCGGGACGCGAGATCACCTTGGCATACTGGTCGCCCGGCAACTTCGTCGGCGGACCCGAAATATTCGGCGGCAGCCCACACATGTGGTCCGGCCAGGCGATTCGCCCCACCCAGGTCCTGCATGTCAGGGGCCGCGAACTGCGCTGCCTGATCGAACGCCTGCCGCGCCTGGCGGTGGCCCTGGTCGAGGCCCTCGTCCACAAGGGCAAGGCCTACTCCGCCCTGATCCATATGCTGGGGACCCGTTCTGCCGCCGAGCGCCTGGCCCAGTTGCTGCTGCTGATGGCCAATCTCGACGGCCACGCGGTCCCCGAAGGCGTGGCCATCGGACGCACGCTGAGCCAGGAGGACCTGGCCAAGATGGTCGGCTCCACCCGCCAATGGGTCACCACCACCCTCGACCGCTTCCGCGAGCAGGGAATGATCGCCATCACTCCCAACCGCATCGTGATCCGCAACGAGGAAGCCTTGCGCCGTTTCGCCGGTTGACCACGGCAATCCGGATCAGATCTCGTATTCGGGGCGAACCCGCTCGCTGCCCAGAATCGCCTTGAGAATCTGCTCTTCGAGCAACGCCAGATCGACCGAACCGCGACGCCTGGGTCGCGGCAGGTCCACCACCTGGTCGAGCGCGACACGTCCGTCCTCCAGCAGAATCACCCGGTCGGCCAGCGTCAGCGCCTCGGCGACATCGTGGGTGACGAACAGGGCGGTGAAGCCCTGATCCAGCCAGACCCCCTCAAGCAGGGTCTGCATCTCGATCCGCGTCAGGGCGTCGAGCGCGCCGAACGGCTCGTCGAGCGCCAGAAAATCCGGCGCGCTGACCAGGCTGCGGGCCAAAGCCACCCTTTGCCTCTGCCCGCCCGACAGCACTCCCGGCCAATCGTTCTCCCGCCCCTCCAGGCCGACGGCGGCCAGCGTCGCCGATGCGGCGGCGCGGGCGGTCGGCAGGCTGCGGCGGCGCCCCAAACCGACCTCGACATTTTCCAAAACCTTCGCCCAGGGCAACAGCCGCGCTTCCTGGAACATGATACGCCCGGCCCCGGCCACCGCCGCCCCCGTCACCGGATCGGAAAAGCGCACGCTGCCCGAGGTCGGCTGATCCAGCCCGACGAGAAGACGCAGCAAGGTGCTCTTGCCGCAGCCGCTACGGCCAACCACGGCAACGAAGGAGCCGGCCTCGATCTTGAGGTCGATTCCTTCGAGCACGGCCTGCGCGCCGAAGCTGCGGGCCAAGCCGTCGATGGAAATGGCGACGCCGCGATTGTCCTCGTCCGCCGCCCGATCCTGGTGTTCACGCCGAGGTAAGCTCATGGCCCGTCTCCCTCAATTCCGGTCGCGAAAGGCGGCGTGCCAGCCGAGATAGGACCGCTCCAGCCGACGAACCAGGGAATCGGCGGCTTTGCCCAGCAGCGCATAGACGATGATCGCCACCACGATCACGTCGACCTGCATGAAGTCGCGGGCGTTCATCGCCATATAGCCGATGCCCGACTGGGCGGCGATGGTTTCGGCGACGATCAGCGTCAACCAGGCGATACCGATGGCATAACGCAAACCCACGAAAATCGACGGCAGCGCCCCCGGAAAAATCACCCGGCGAAACAACTCGAAGCCGCTCATGTCGTAGCTGCGGGCCATTTCGACCAATTGCGCGTCGACGGTACGAATACCGTGGAACGTATTGATATAGACGGGAAACAGCACGCCCAGGCCGACCAGGAAAAGCTTGGCGTCCTCCTCGATGCCGAACCAGAGGATGACCAGGGGAATCAGCGCCAGATGAGGCACCGTGCGGATCATCTGCACCGTGCTGTCAAGCAGCCGCTCGCTTCCCGGCGACAAACCGTTGGCGAGACCGAGGGCGAAACCGAGACTGCCGCCGACGAGAAGGCCGCCGAGCGCCCGCAGGAAACTGATTTCAATGTTGGAGAGCAATTCGCCGCTGGCCGTCAGCCGCCCGAAGGCCTTGGCCACGTCTACGGGCGACGGCGCCACATTGGGCGGAATCGCCCCCAGCGAAGCGCCGAGTTGCCACAGGGCGAGAAGCAACAGGGGGACGAGCCACGGAGCCCCGTGGCGGGCCCCCCATTCGACGAGCCTGGCCGGCGACCAGGAAAGGACGGAGACCCGGCGCGGCAGGGTCAAGGACGTCGCGTCATTCATCGGGGCCACCGTCATGATGCCGAAACGGCGCGAAGACGGCCGGTTCCGCCGATCCCGAACTCACCGACCTGGGTCTGATGAGAAGGAACCTCTCCCCCCCGGCCGATTCCAAGGGCCGGGAACAGCAATTCGGCGACGGTATAGGCCTCCTCCAGATGCGGATAGCCCGAGGCGATCACCGTATCGATACCCAGATCCTGATATTCGCGCAGGCGCTTGGCCACCGTCTCCGGATCGCCGACCAGCGCCGTCCCGGCGCCGCCCCGCACCAGGCCGACGCCGGCCCACAGATTGGGCGCGACGATCAACGAATCGCGGCGGCCACCCTTATGCAGGCGGCTCATCCGTTTCTGGCCGACGGAATCGGAGTCGTGGGCGAATTTCGCTTGGGCGGCGGCGATAGCCTCGTCGGAAAGGTTGCTGATCAGTTTGTCCGCCGCGGCCCAGGCTTCCGCCTCGGTCTCGCGGACGATGAGATGAAGGCGCAGGCCGAATCTGACCTGACGACCGAAGGCGGCGGCCCGGCGCCGCACGGCGTCGAGCTTGGCGGCGACCTCGTCCAATGGTTCGCCCCAGGTCAGATAGACGTCGACATGCTCGGCCGCCACCTCGATCGCCGGATCGGAGGAACCGCCGAACCAGATGCCCGGATAGGGCTTCTGAACGGGCGGAAAGGAGAGTTCGGCCCCCCGCACCTTGATATAGCGGCCGTCGAAGTCGACCGTTTCGCCGGCCAGCAGACGGCGATAGACGTGCAGGAATTCGGAGGCGTGCTCGTAACGTTCATCATGGGAAAGGAAGATGCCGTCCCCCGCCAGTTCGCGGGCGTTTCCGCCGGCCACGATATTGACGATGGCGCGCCCGTTGCTTAAACGGTCGATGGCGGCGATCTGCCGGGCGAAATAGGTCGGCTGGGCGACGCCGGGCCGCAGGGCCAACAGGAATTTCAACCGCTCGGTATGCGGCGCCAGGGCGGCGGCCGTGATCCAGGGATCGTCGCAGCCTTTGCCGGTGGGAATCAGCACGCCTTGATAGCCGAGACCATCGACGGCCTGGGCGATCTGCTTCAGATAGCGGAAATCGGCGGGCCGATGCCCCTGCTCCGTTCCCAGATAACGGCCATCCCCGCTGACGGGAATGAACCAGAACAAATCGAGCGGTTTTCTTGCGTCACTCATGGTGGTTACCTGCCGGCATGAAGGAAAACGAGGGGCTGATCACACTTTCGGCGTCCATTTCCAGACGATGTCGCGCACGGCGATCCGCTTCGGAATCAAGCCGAGGTCGTGGAAGCGGTCCGCCGTCACCTGCTGCGCGTTGACGATCGCCTCGTCGATGGGCGAGATGGAATAGGTGGCCCGTTCGACGACCCTCGTCTCAATGGCGAGATCGATGCCCTGGGCCTCCTGCAGCGTCCTGGCGACATCGGCGCGATGATCGTTCGCCCAGGCCGCCTCCCGCGCCAGGACGTCGGCGATCTGACCGACGATGTCCGGATAGGTTTCGGCGAATCCCTTGTTGGCCAAATAAAAATTATGGGGGTCGTGGACATCCTTGTTGAAGGCGAGGACGCGGGCGCCTTGTTGCAGTTCGGCGCTGGCGAGATAGGGATCCCAGACCGTCCAGGCGTCGATGGCCCCCCTGGTGAAGGCGGCCGCGCCGTCGGCCGGCGCCAGATAGACCGGCGTGATGTCGGCCCAGGTCAAACCGGCTTTTTGGATGGCAGCCACCGACGTGGCATGGGCGCTCGATCCTTTGGCGACCCCCAGTTTGCGTCCCTTCAATTCGGCCAGCGTCCGGATCGGCGAATTCGCCGGCACGATCACCGCCTCGCCATTCGGCGGCTGCGCCGCCACGTAATAGAGATTGGCCGCCGCCGCCTGGGCAAAAATCGGCGGAGCGTCGCCCACGGTGGCGAAATCGATCGAACCGACGTTCAGGGCCTCCAGCATCGGGGGGCCGAATTGAAACTCCACCCACCGGACGTCGATTCCCCGCGGTTTGAAAAAGGCTTCATAAGTCCCGCGCTGTTTGATGGAGACGAACAGGCCGGACTTCTGAAAACCGAGGCGGATCTCCTTCGGAACACTCGCCGCCATCGCCTTTCGCGCCGAGGAGGCGATCCCGACGAAAGAGGAGACCAGGATTCCCGCCGCCGTCGACTTCAGAAACTCGCGTCGATTCATCGAACTGCATTCCCTTTATCTTCCGCTCCCGGCGGTCATTCCGCGGCAAGGCCGCATCTTCGGAAGCAAGCCGCTAATACACATATTATAATTGTTATAATTGAATTATCACATGACGCCACAGCCAGATCACCATAATTCCATCGAATAGGTCTATTTATATATTTAATAACAATATTTTTGTGTTTATTATGACCGCAACCGATCACTCCGTTCCGAAGCAACTGGAACATCGCGGAATAATGTGCTAGTTAATTGTTTGCTAGTTAATATTCTAAGGAACCCGCCCCTGACGCCTGTCAGCGATCCGCGTGACGGTTTTCGTATCCGACGATCCCGCGCGACGAGCCGCCCTTCCCCTTCATGCCGATATCATCAAGGGATGAGCCGCCTTGCGCGCAAGCGAGGTGAAAAGACGACATGGAACAGAATGGCTCAACGATCTGGAGTAAAAATTTTACCGGCCTGGTCCTTTCCAATGGATTTTTCTTCGGCGGTTTCCACATGCTGCTGCCGACAGTCCCGCTCCTCGCCTCGGATATGGGCGGCAGCAAGACACAAGTCGGTCTGATTGCCGGCATTTTCGTCCTTTCGTCGGTCATCACCCGCCTTTTCACCGACCTGGGAGTGAGAAAGCTCGGAAAGCGCAATTGCCTTCTGCTCGGCATCGTCATTTCCCTGTTCTCCGCCGCCCTCTATCCGTTCGCGCCGACGGTGGAGACCATGTTGTGGGTCAGGGTCCTGCATGGTGTGGGCTTCGGCATCGGAACCACCTTCTATGTGGCCATCGTCTCGGATGTCATACCGGCCACGCGGCGGGGCGAGGGCTTGGGATATTTCGGCCTGGCGACCACCATCGCCATGGCGGTGGCGCCGGCGACCGGCCTTTGGATCGCCAAGGAATATGGATTTACCGCGATGTTCGCCATGGCCGGAAGTTGGGAACTCATCGCCGGTCTCCTGCTGAGCACCTGCGGCTTCTCGTCCGCCCCGACATCCGCGCCGCATCCGGAGCGACACGAAGCGCCCGCAATCGGGCGGAGATCCGTTCTCGACATCTTCGTTGAACCGGGGACCCTGTTTCCGGCGTTCCTGGTGATTATGATGGGAATTGCCCATGGCAGCGTCATCAACTTCATCGCCGTCTACGCCAACGAACTCCATCTCGCCAATCCGGGCTATTTCTTCATCCTGGGAACCGGCTGCATCTTTCTGTCCCGTCTCGCCATGGGCAAGGTCTACGATCGGAAGGGACCGGCCTGGGTCGTCCTGCCCGGTGTGATCCTGCTGCTGACCGGTCTGGTCACGGTGGCCGAGGCGAGCACGATGGAAGTCTATCTCGCGGCCGCGGTCCTGCACGGTTTCGGGATCGGCATGCTCTTTCCCGCCTTGCAGACCGCCACGATTTCCGACGTGGCGCCCCAACGGCGAAGCGCGGCCAGCGCAACCTTCTCGAACGCCCTCGACATCGGGCTGGGCGGAGGATCGGTGCTGCTTGGCATGTTCGCCCAAAAAGCCGGACTGCCTTCCGCCTATCTATGCGCCGCGGCCGTGATGGGCGTTTTCCTGGTCATCTATACCATCCATCTGATGAACCAGAAGGGACTGCTGGGGACCGAACCTCTCCCCGAAGAGGAATGACATCGCCTTTTCCCAGGAGCTTTTTCCGATGCCATCCATCATCATGGCGGATCGGATGAACCATCCGGACGGACGAAGGAAAGGCTTGCGGCATGGTGGATGCGGATACGGTGATACATCAGTTGTATCAAACGACCCGAGCCATTTCGAAGGACCTCAATCAGCGCTTCGAACCCGAAGGATTGTTCAGTTCCGAATGGTCGATCATTTCGGTGTTGCGCAAACGCGGACCGATGACCCAGGCCTCCCTGGCCGGCTATCTCAACATAGAGCCGCCGGCCATTTCCAAAACGCTGCTGCGTCTTGAGGAGAAGGGACTGATCAAGAGGGAAACCGGCTCAAGTCGAAGGGAAAAACTGGTTTCCCTGACCGCTCTCTCCGCCGAGAAATACCGGCAATGGGAAAATATCATCGCCGCCCATCACGCCGATCTCCTAAGGGAGATCGGCACCGACGACCTGGAACATTTCGTTTCCGTCCTGGCCGCGCTCTTCAAGAACACCTGCCGCCCATAATTTCTTGATGGCATCCGATGCCCTTCCCCTTTTTAAGGCGGGCGAAAGCCCTTCTCCCCTCGTGGGAGAAGGGTTGGGATGAGGGGCATTCCGCCGACAGGCGGAGAAAAATTCTCGGACTTTGTGCGACTTTCCCCCCTCACCCTCCCGCTACGCGGGCCCCTCCCTCTCCCACAAAGCGGGCGAGGGAATAATCCCTACCGAACGACGGCCGACGCGGCCCCCCCGCGTCCCAGACGCCTTGCGCAGGATGGGCAGATCAGGGGCATTGCCCCGTCGCGACCCAGCCGATCGCTGACCAGATGAAACTGCCCTTCGGCGACCAGCGGCTGATGGCAAATCCGGCAGGAGAGCATCTCCTGCCGGCGAACGACCGTGCCGGTGATGATGGTGGAGCGGGCGCCGTCCCGGTCCTCGACGCGAATCGCTCCCGTCGGGCAGGCCTCGGCGCAGGCGCCACAACCGATGCAGCGGCTGATCGGCCGGGTGAAGTCGTCGAAAACCAGCCGTCCGGCCGGTGTTTCCACCATTCTCAGGGCCTCGGCTCCGACTTCGCTGCACACCAGTTCGCACAAACCGCAACCGATGCAGATGTCGCACCGCAGGCAACGATCGGCCTCGGCCTCGGCATCGGCCTCGGCCAGCCCCAACTCGATCTGCTGGTAGGTTGTTTTCCGTTCACCGGCGTCCCGCTGCGGCATGGAGGGGCGGAGCCGGCTGCTGCGCCGGGCGGCGGCGGTCGCGGCGGGCGGAACGCGGGCCGTTTTCGGTGACGGTTCGGCCGAGGCCGTCCCCTCGCCCATCATGAAGGCATGGATCGACGCGGCCGCCGCCTTTCCCGCCCGGATGGCGGCGACCACCGTGCTGGCGCCGTGGGCTACGTCGCCTCCGGCGTAGACGCCCGGTTGCGACGTAGCCCCCGTCTCGGCATCGGCGACGACATGGCCGGCCTTGATCTCGACCCGGCTGCCCTCCAGGCAGGACAAGGCCGATTCCTGACCGATACCCACCAGGACATGATCGACGTCGAGGGTCAGGAACTCGCCCGAGGCCCGCCGTTCCTCCTCGGTCGCCTTGGAGGAGCGGCGAAACACCATCTTGTTGTCGGGCAACACCCGCTCCGGCGCCCACAATTCGAGAATTTCCACGCCTTCCGCCACGGCCAGTTCGATCTCGTGCGGACTGGCGCGCATTTCACGGCGCCGGCCGCGATAGACCATCGAGACATGCCGGGCGCCCTGACGCAGGGCCGTCATGGCGGCATCCACCGCCGAATTTCCGCCGCCGACGACGATCACCCGGGGACCGACCCTGGGATCGGTCCCGGCCCCGACGCCGCCCAGGAAATCCATGCCGCCGATGACGAAGGGAAGATCATCGCCTTCGATGCCCAAACGTCTGGAAAGCTGCAAGCCCATCGCCAGATAGACGGCGTCGAATCCCTGCTCGTGCAGGTCGGAGACCGAACTCACCTCGGCCCCGGTATGAATGCTCACCCCCAAACTTTTGATATGGTCGATCTCGGCGTCCAGGATCTCATAGGGAAGCCGATAGGAGGGAATGCCATAGCGCAGCATGCCGCCGGCCTGATCGCGCGCCTCGAAAATCTCGACCTGGTGACCTTTGCCGGCCAGATAGTAGGCAACGGTCAGCCCGGACGGTCCCGAACCGACGACGGCGACACGCTTGCCGGTGGCCGGGGCCCGTTCGGGAGTCCCGTAGTTGTCGCAATGCTTCGCCGCCACGGCCTTCAACGGACGGATGAACAGCGACGAACCGACGGTTCCCCGCAAACACGCCGCCTCGCAAGGAGCCGGACAAACCAGGCCGCAGGAATGCGGCAGGGGATTGTCCTTGGCGATCACCCGCAAGGCTTCGTCATAACGGCCCCGTCCGATATGCGCGAGAAACCCCGGAATATCGATATCGGCCGGGCAAGCCGCGCGGCAAGGCGCTCCCGCTTTGCCCGAGCACCGTCCGGCGGCGCAAACGCCGCCCTGGGCATGATGGAGCCATTCCTCCCCGAACTCAGAGAGCGATGCGCTGAGGCGCACCGCCATTTCGGGCGCGAATTCCGTCAACTGCTCGGCCATCCGGCCCAGCGCGGCCAGCATATGGACCGATCCCCGCCCGGCGGCGATCTCGGTGGCCAGACGCGTCGCCTGGGCCAGGGCGAGACGAACCGGTCGAGGCGCGTCCTCGGCAGCCCGCCAGGCCAGCCTCAGTTCCTTTCGAGTTTCGTCCACGACGCATACGGCGCCGGACGATCGAACCATCGCATCCATGAGTTTTTCCGGTTTCTCTGACTTAAATCCAAATCCCGCTGATTGGCTCGGATCACCAAGCCCTTAATGCCGGGCGGGGCGTCCCTCCTCTTGGCGTCACGCGGGAAAGGGTTCCGCATGTGGGGACGCTTCCATCTCGACCAGCCGCACTTTGCAGGAAGCGACATCCTCTTTTCAAGAAAAGCCTGCGAACAATATCAATAAAGAGAGCGATATAAATTAAAAGTTGAGACAATTTCAGGGGTTAAATCGTAATTTAAACATCGATAAATAAAATAAATATTCGTCTCGGATCAAAAGGTGCCGCACTGGATCGGCACGGCACCCTTTTTATTCGGATTATTCGATTTCGATATAAGTCGATCCTTTGGCCTTGCACACCGGACACTGATCCGGGGCATCGCCGATCACCGTATGTCCGCAGATGGGACAGACGCGGACCTTGCCCTCGGGCAGATCCTTCCCGCCTTCCACCGCCGCCAGAGCGTCGGTGAACAGGCCGTGATGCACCACCTCGACGTCCATGGCGCGCTTCATGGAGATTTCGGCGACCCGCGCCCCTTCCGCCTGGGCGGTGGCGACGAAGCCCGGATACATTTCCTCGAACTCGTGCTTTTCGCCAGCGATGGCTTCGGCCAGATTGACGGCGGTCGTCTTGACCCCGCCCATGGCCCGCAGATGGGCATGCGCGTGAATGGTTTCGGCAGCGGCCACCGCGCGGAACAATTTGGCGACCTGAGCCAGTCCCTCCTTGGCGGCGGCTTCGCCGAAGGCGAGATATTTCCGGTTGGCCTGGCTCTCGCCGGCAAAAGCTTCGGCCAGATTCTTCTCAGTCTTCATTCTAAAGTTCCTCAAAACCCGTTGTTCCCACAAAAAATGTGAGGACATCGTAGAGCAAAAGATGCGCGACGAGAACAGGAACCGACAGGCCGAGACGAGAACAGCCGTCAGGCGGACCGGACCCCGGCCAGGAAACGCGTCACCTCGACCCGCAGTTTCTCGGAATGAACGGCCAGATCGCCCGACGAGCCCAGCACTTGTTCCGCCGCGCTCCCCGTCGCCTCGGCGCTCCGGTTGATGCCGCCGATATTGCGCGAGACCTCCTGCGTTCCCAGGGCCGCCTGCTCGACGTTGCGGGCGATCTCCTTGGTGGCGGCGCCCTGCTCTTCGATGGCCGCGGCGGTTCCCGCCGAAATCTCACGGATCCGATCGACGACCGCGGCGATTTCCCTGATGGCATCGACCGTACGGCGGGTTTCGTCCTGGACGGAGGAGATCTGCTGGCCGATTTCCTCGGTGGCCCTGGCCGTTTGATTGGCCAGGCTTTTAACCTCGCCGGCGACCACGGCGAATCCCTTGCCGGCATCGCCGGCCCGCGCCGCCTCGATGGTGGCGTTCAGCGCCAGCAGATTGGTCTGGGCGGCGATGTCGTTGATCAATTTGACCACTTCGCCAATGCGGTCCGCCGCCGCGGCCAACCCTTGAACCATGCTATTGGTGCGGGCGGCATGCTCGGATGCCTCGGTGGAAATTTTGGCGGAATCGACGACTTGGCGTGAGATTTCGGAAATCGAAGCGGTCAATTCCTCGGCGGCGGACGCCACCGTCTGCACATTCGCCGTCGCCTGTTCGGCGGAAACGGCCACGGCCGTCGCCTGGGACACCACCTGCGACGCGCCGCCGGACATACTCTGTGCCGTTGTCTGCAACGCCGATGAGGAAGCGGCGACCACCCTGACCACATCCATCACGCTGGTCTCGAAATCGCCGGCCAGTCTCGCCAGCGCTTGCTTCCGCTCGGCTGCGGCGGCGACCTTCATCTCCTCCTGCTGGTCCTGCAGGCGGCGATTTTCGAGGGCATTGGCCCGGAAGACCTCCATGGCCCGGGCCAATTCTCCGATTTCATCGCTTCGGGCAATCCCGTCTACCGCGGCGGCGGTCTCTCCCGCCGCCAAAGACCGCATCCGCACCACCACGCGACCGAGCGGGCCGGTGACCGAACGGGCCATCGTCGCGCCGAGCCCCACCCCCAACAGCAAGATGATCAGCCCCGTCACGCCGATATCGATGGCCTTGGCATGGAAAGCCGCATCGAGATCATCGACGTAGACGCCGGTGCAGATCACCCAATTCCACGGCTTGAAATCAAGAACGGCCGCCATCTTGGGGACCGCCGGCTCATCCTTGGCCCGTGCCCAGTGATAGCTGACATAGCCGACACCGGCCCTGCGCGCCGTATCGACGATCTCACGGGCAAAATAGACTCCCATGGGATCCTTCGCCTGCGACTGGTCCCGGCCCTCGAGATCCAGCCTGGGCGGCAGCAGAACGTTCCGATATTGATGATCGACAATGAAGACATAATCGCCTTCGCCGTAGCGAACGACGCGTAGCGCCTCCTTCGCGGCGACCTTGGCCTCGTCCAGGCCCATCTCGCCCTTTTCGACCCGGGCCTGATAGCTGGCGACGATACTGCCGGCGGATTCGACGATTTGCCGCAGGGCTTGTCGCCGATCTTCCACCATGCTGTCCCGCATGGCGGACAGCCCTTCATATGCCATGATCGCAAGCCCCGCCACCAACAAGATGACAAGGGACCAGATCCGTCCACCGATACCCAGCTTGAGCCTCGTCACGACGCCCCCCTTTTTTCGTCGGCATCGGCACCACAACCGCTGCGCCAATAACCGTTTAGTTACTTTAGCGCACGGGGAACGCGAATCGTCAAGTCTTTTCAGCAACTGAAAAATACCGGGAAACACACAGTTGGTCAGCCGGTTTTCGCGTCACCACCATGAGGCGATGAAAGCCGCGCGGACGCGAAGGAACCATCTGGTTCGGCGGGCCCGAAGACGGTGCGTCCGCCATACTCCGGGGACCGTCGGCGCTCCTCGGCGATGAAATCGGGCAGCGCCGGGCCGGTGGCCACGCGCTCCAACCGCCGCGCCTGATCATCCAGGCGGCGGATGGCGTCCAGCCGTTCGTCATTGCCGAGCCTGGCCCCCTCCACGGCGGACTTCAGGACGGCGATGGTTTGATCGTAGACGGTGAGCGGCACCGGATAGGGATGACCATCCTTGCCGCCATGCGCCAGGGAAAAGCGCGCCGGATCGGCAAAACGGCAGGGCGCGCCATGCACCACCTCGGCCACCATGGCCAGGGCGCGGACGGTGCGGGCCCCGACGCCGGGGGTGAGCAGCAACCCGGAAAAGTCGACGGGACCGCGTTCGGCGGCGGCGGCCAGCGCGCCATGCAGACGCCGGATCATCACGTCGCCGGGCCGCACATCGTGGTGCGCCGGCATGACGAGATGCGGCAGAAAGGGTTGGTCGGAAACCGCCGCCGGTACCGGTGCCGGTGCCGGCGCCTCTTCCAGCGCCACGGCCTCGCGCGCCAGCCGGTCCGGCCCGAAGTCGCGCAGCAGATCGACCTGGGCCTGCCGGGAGACGGCGGCACGATGATCGGTCAGATTGATGATCCGCCCCCGTCCATGGCCCTCGATCGCCGCATGCGGTTCCTCGACGAAGTTGGTCAATCCCTCGGACAGCCAATGATAGCGCCGCGCCTGGCGGCGATCGCCGTTCATGCCCTGCTGCACCACCGTCCACCGGCCGTCGTCGGCCACGATGAAGCCATGCAGGTAAAGATCGAAACCGTCCTGAACCGCCGCGCTGTCCACTTTGGCGACAAGGCGGCTCGCCGTCGCCAACCGGTTGCCATCGAAGCCGACCCTGTCACCGATGGCGACCAGCTCCTGCGGCGTTTTCCGGGAATGCCGTCCCCGCCCGCCACAGACATGGATGCCCAATTCGCCGGCCAGGGGATCCAATCCGCGCTTCAATGCCCCGATGACGCTGGTGGTGATGCCCGAGGAATGCCAGTCCATTCCCATCACCGCCCCGAAGGACTGAAACCAGAAAGGATGGGCCAGACGGCGCAACAGTTCGTCCCGACCATAGGCATGCACGATCGCCTGGGCGATCACCGCGCCCAGGCGCGCCATGCGTCCGGCCAACCACGCCGGCACCCGACCGTTATGAAGCGGCAGATCCGCGCTGCCGGCCCGTTGCGCCACGACTCAACCCTCAGAACAAAGAATGAACATGAGGTCTAGCACGAAACCCGCAGTCATGCCAGCCGGTAGCGAACCCGAGAATGATGGAAGGTCTTGAACCGCCTTGCGGGTCCGGCCCCTGAACGGCCGTTACGGTTTCTGCCGATATTTAGATGCGTCGCGGCCCCCACCGATCGACGGGACGAGGACGGCGCCGCCCCTTGTCAATTGACGATATTCAGAAGCTTGGATTGGTCCTGACTGGCGATTAAGTAATCGGCGTCCTGCCGACTGTACGACAGCAGCAATTGTAGAGACTGACCGGATGAACCTTGGAGACCGATCAGCGTAAAAGTGACATCAGACCCCTGACCAGGATAGTGAAAATCTCCTCCACCAAAATAATGATCGGTATTAAGATTGATCTGCCAATTTGTACCATTGACGGTAATCTGGAGGTCGAGGTCAGAATATTCCTTCCATGGCTGTTCGTTGTAGGTTCCAAAAGATGTATCGCCTGAGGAAATTACTGTTCCACTCGACTGAATCGGCGAATTGTTGACGGTAAAATTCGTGATCGTCACACTCGATCCGGTCGTATTCGTTAAATTAACTTGCCCCATTTTCTTTCTCCATCGTGAGAGCCAATGACAACATACGACAATTAAAATCATTATAGCAACAATATAAAATATTATAATGTACATATACTTTAATTCATATACTATATGATTTAAAGTATATGACTCATAAATAATACATTTTTAATAAGTAATTGAATATGCAAAATATAACGTATCGTTTATGTTATGTATCGAGATTACAAACAAATAGTTTTAATAAAATAAAATTATACGTCCACAAGATTTCATAAATCTGTGAAATCGATCTAATGAAACAAACCACCCCGATAACAATCGAGAAGTTTGCCAAATTAACTAAGAAATTCTATTCCGTTCGCACCGATATCGGCTGTACGTCAGCTTCGAAATCCGAATGCCCATCGTATTTTGCCGCCGGGCGGCGCATAAATGACGATGCGGCCGGACGTCTGGACGCCCGCCAACTTTCAAGGAGACTATGATGGTTCTGCTCGAATTTTCGATGTGGCCGTTAGGGGAAGGCGAAAGTGTCAGCGCTTACGTCGCCCGGACGCTGGATGTCATCGACAAGAGCGGCCTGCCCTATCAATTGACCCCCATGGGAACGATCCTCGAAGGCGAATGGCCCGAGGTGATGGCCGTGGTGACCCGCTGTTTCGAGACGATGCAACAAGATTGCGGACGGATCGAGACGAGCATCAAGATCGATTACCGCGCCGGGAAGGAAAGCCGGCTGCGATCGAAGATCGATTCCGTCCAGACCAAACTGGGCCGTAAACTTTCCACCTGATTTCAACCATCCTCATGCAAAGGAACAGGAAATGAGCAGCAAAGTTACTCTTGGCGGCAATCCCATCGACGTCGCCGGCGATTTCCCCAAGAAAGGACAGTCCGCCCCCAAATTCTCGCTGGTCGGCAAGGATCTGGCGGACGCGACCCTGGCGACCTTCGCCGGCAAGCGGAAGATCCTGAACATCTTCCCCAGCATCGACACGCCGACCTGCGCCACCTCGGTGCGCCAGTTCAACCAGAAGGCCAATGACCGGCCGAACACCGTTATCCTGTGTATCTCGGCCGACCTTCCCTTCGCGCAAAGCCGTTTCTGCGGGGCCGAAGGGTTGAGCAATGTGGTCACGCTTTCGACCATGCGCGGACGCGAGTTCCTCGAAGCCTATGGCGTGGCCATCAAGAGCGGCCCGTTGGCCGGTCTCGCCGCCCGCGCCGTCGTCGTCCTCGACGCCGACGACAAGGTGATTCACAGCCAGCTGGTCTCGGAAATCAAAGAGGAACCCGACTACGCGGCGGCGCTCGCCTCGTTGGCTTGACAGTCTTATGTGAGTGGCACCGGCGTCCCTGCCCATAGGCGCTAACTTAAGGCCTCTCTCCCGCGGACAAGCGGGAGAGAGGGGGTGGCCGCATCCAGCATCTTGCCGGATCCGTGGCGCCATTATCAGAAACACAGATGAACGGGATGAACACAGATAAGCACAGATGAGCTTTTTCTTTATCTGTGCCCATCCGTGTTCATCTTGTTCATCTGTGTTTCTCTGGAAAGGAGTTGGGAGACAGTGTTCTCCCTCTGGTTTTCGCTTCGGATCTTGCCCGCTTTTCCCCACCCTCCCGCTGACGCGGGAGAGGGCTTATTTGGGGCTTAAGCTAGTGCATATGGGCAGGAACGCCGATGCCACTCACAATAAGACATTTGCTCATTGGCCGGCGTCGTAGGGAGCCGGAGCCCAGCCGTAGCCCCCGGCGTCCCGCCGGACATGCCCCAGACCGGGGAAGGAGATATGCGCGGCGCCCACCAGATATCCCTGATCGGCGGCCTCGGCCAGCAAGGCCCGCCGCGACGCGACCGCTTCCTCACGGTTCACGTCATATTCGATGCTGATCGAGGGATCGTCGAACTGGGCCTCGGCCAGATGGATGGTATCGCCCCACAGCAGAAGCTTCCGCCCTTCGCTTTCAATCAGATAGGCCGTATGGCCTGGAGTATGGCCATGGGCGGGAATGGCCCGGATGCCGGGAAGCGGTTCGCCGGCGCCGTCGAAGGGATGCAGCCTCCCCGCCGCCACATAGGGGTCGAGCGTGGCATGCGACTGCCGGATCGTCCTGACAAGAGACGGATGGGCCTTTTCGGCATCGGCGCCCAGCCAGAAATCGACATCGCGCCGGTCCACATAGACCGTGGCGTTGGGAAACAGCCGCTTGCCGCCGATGCTCAAGCCCCCCGAGTGATCGCCATGGATGTGGGTCAAAAGGACGGCGTCGATCCGCTCAGCCCCATATCCCGCCGCCCGGAGATTGGCGAGAAGAAGACCACCGGAATGGGCACCGAACAATTCGCCAGCCCCCGTATCGACCAGTATCAGCCGCCCGGCCTTGTTGATCAGGAAGCTGTTGATCGAAAGTTGCAGCGGCAGGTCCTCGTGCGCCGCCGCCAAGGCCCGGCGCACGACCTCCGGCTTGCTCATGATCTCGTCGACGGAACGGGGCGCCGTGCCATCCGAAAGCACGGTGATCTCGTCCTTGCCCAGCATCATCCGATAAAATCCCGGAGCCTGGAAATGGGTCTGCGGCGTTTCGGCGCGCGTGGCGGAAGACATCGCTAGCATGCCCAGCAGGGCCATCGGCAGAATCGTCAGGGAAACGTTTCGGAACATCGGAAATCTCCGTTGGCCACGGCGAAGTGGCTCTCATGATTAAATATATTTCCGCAACACCGGCAGACTAGTCTCCTGAAGAAATCTTGATTATCCGGCATTTTCGGGAATTACTGTTCCATATACGGGATAATATGAAACTCCGGAGATGACGATGACCGTCGATCCCAATGGCGCGCTCGCCTTCGTCAAGGTGGTCCAGGAAGGCTCCTTCACCGCCGCCGCGCGGGCCCTGGGGCTTCCCAAAGCCACCCTGAGCCGGCGGATCGGCGAGCTGGAAACCAGCCTTGGCATCCGGCTGCTCAACCGCACCACGCGGCGCCTCGGCCTGACCGAGGCGGGGACCGTTTATTATCGGCATTGCCAAGGAATCGCCCTGGCATTGACCGAGGCGCAAGCGGCGGTCGACCAATTGCGCAGCCGGCCCCAGGGCTGGCTGCGCATCACCACGTCCTTCTCGCTGGTGAACAATCTTCTGACGCCGCTTCTCGGCGAATTCCGCGACCTCTACCCCGAGGTGAGAATCGATCTGGCGCTTGGCCACGAACCGCTCGACCTTATCGCCCAAGGCATCGACCTGGCCCTCAGGATGGGTCCCCTGCCCGACAGTTCCCTGACGGCCCGACGCCTGGCCGTTTTCCCCAATCGCATTTACGCCGCCCCGACCTACCTCGCCCGCCATGGCGAACCGAGGCATCCGGACGAGCTTGCCGGCCACCCCGCCCTGGCCACACGAATCGCCCGGCGTGGCGAGGGCTACGCCTGGCCGATGAGCGACGGCGGCGAACTGCGCGATTATCCGATCGACCCGGTGGTGGTGGCGGACGATCCGGAAGCGCTGAAAGGCCCACTGCTGGGCGGATGCGGACTGATGATGGCAACCGACATGATCATGCGCCGGCTCATCGAGGACGGACGGGTTCAGCCGCTGCTGCCCGGCTGGACGGGCCGGCGGCCGGAACTGCACGCGATCTTTCCGCAAGGCCCCGTCCAACCGCCGAAGCTGCGGGTCTTCGTCGACTTCCTGGCCGACAGGCTGACGGCGTTCAGATAACGACGGTCAGGCGGTGAAGAGCCCCAGCCGGGTCGAGGGCACCCAACCCGGCAGGACCGCCGCCATCTGCCGGTCGGAAAGGCCCATGTGCCGTTCGAGGACCATCCCGATGACGCTGCGGAAGTCGGTGGTCACCGCCAGATCGCGTCCCTGGTAGAGATCGGCCGGCCCAAGACCGGGCCAGTCTCCTTGGATCCGTCCGCCGGCCACCCTCCCGCCCAGGACCCACATGACGTTGCCGTGGCCGTGGTCGGTGCCCTTGTCGCCATTTTCGTGAACGGTCCGTCCGAACTCGGACATCACCAGCACGACGGTGTCGTCCAGCGCCGCCCCCAATCCCCGCGCCAGCGCCGCCAGCCCCTCGCCCAACGGCGCCAGGCGCGAAGCGAGCTGACCGGTGGCGCCGCCCTGATTGACATGGGTATCCCATCCCCCGAGATCGGCGAAAGCCAGGCTGATCCGCTCATCGCGCGCCAGCAGGCGGGCCAGGCGGGTCGCCGTGCCGGGAAAGCCCCCGGGGGCGGGCGCTCCCTTGTCGGCCTCGGCCTGTTCGGCGGCCAAATCGGCCATGAGCTGCCGGCGCGCCTGCCGGCCATCGCGGTAGGCGGCGGAAAGCGGGTCGTTGCCGGAATAGAGCCCGTCGAACGCCTCGGCCATGGCCGGACGGTCCAGCGGCTGCGGCCGTCCGGCATCGGGCCCCAGGGCGAAGTTCGCGTTGGGCGCCGCTCCGGCCAGGATGCGGGGGCGAACCGCCCCCAGGCTAAGGGCCTGGATCGCCTCATGTGGCTCCGGCATGGCGGCGGCCAGCCGGTTCATCCAGCCGTCCGGCGTCCCCCGCACTCCCGGTGTCCCGCTTTCCATGAAATCCTGGGCCTCGAAATGCGAGCGGGACGGATCGATCGAGCCGCAGGCATGCACGAAGGCGAGACGCCGCTCCCGCCACAGCGGCAGAAGCGGCGCCAAGGCGGGATGCAGACCGAAGCGGCCGTCGAGATCGAGGGCGCCGCCATCGGCGCCCGGCGAGGCGAGCCCGATGGTCGGCCGCATTTCCCGGTAGCGGGGATCGGTATAAGGGACGACCAGATTGAGACCGTCGACGGCGCCGCGCAGCATCACGACGACCAGACGGCGCTTGCCCGGGGGAGCGGCGGCCAATGCCGGACGGCATCCGGCGAAACCGGTCGCCGCCAGTCCGGCGGCCGTGGCGGCGAAGCGAAGAAAGCGACGGCGATGCATGCTCATCATACCTTATCCCTCCCATGGCGGATCACCGGGTCATGAAGTCGGGTCCGCCCAGGATCATGGCGGATTTGAGCGCAACCGGCGCGGCGGCCGCGGCACTTGCGGTTTTGGCCGACAAGGCCGGCCCGAGCACCGCCGCCAGCCGCCCTCCATCAACGGGTTTCGGCTTGGGCGCGGGCGGCTCGCCCTCCACGGGCAGGCGGCCGGCGCCGAGAGCGTCGGCGAAACCGATCCGCAGAGCCAGGGCGTCGGGATTGAGCCAGGCATCCCGGGTATTCTTGTAGCCATCCGGCGTCAGACAGCCATACAGCGGCTGCCCCTGGCGCGACATCGCCTCGACCAGCGGCCGGACGTTTGTCACGTCGGTCCCGGCGGCGCGCAGGGCCGAAATCACATATTGGAACGGCGTCTTGAATTTGGCGCCGAAATTGGCGGGAGAGCGGAACTCCGGACTGGCGAACAGATCGCGCAAAACGGCGCGGATATCGCCGTCGCTCCTCAGCCACACCCGCGTCAGGCGCGAGACGAGAGCCGGCGGCGGCTTGTCGGCGACGAAATACTGCGCCAATTCGAAGCTGAGGTGGCGCGCCGTCGCCGGGCTCCTGGCGAGGAGGTCGAGGGCATGCTCGACTTCAACCGCCCCCTCGCCGCGAATGGCATGGCCGAGAAAGATCTTGTCGCCAAAATCGTGACGTTTGGCGTCGAAGACGAAACCGTGCTCGGATGGAGGATTGCCGGGCGGACGCGCGATGCCCCAGCCGGTCAGGATGCGGGCGAGCGCCACGACGTCGTCCTGGGTATAGCCGCCATCGACGCCCAGGGTATGGAGTTCCATCAGTTCCCTGGCGTAGTTTTCGTTGAGCCCCGATTGCCGGCCCTTCGGCGCGGAAGGACCGCCCCCGGCGTTCTGCCAGTTGTCGAGATAGACCAGCATGGCCGGATGCCGGGCGGTCGCTTCCAGCAGGTCGCGGAAACGGCCCAGGGCAAAGGGACGGATCGCCCGATCCTCATAGTCGCCGACCCACAGATAATCGAAGTCCTTCTCGGCGAAGACGTTGAAATGGTTGAACCAGAAATCGACCATCACCTCCTGGAGTTGCCGAGGGCTTTCGATCGCCCGCATCAGCCGCGCGGCTTGCGCCTCCTGCATGATGATCCTCGCCCGCTCGCGCGCCATCCTGGCCTCCTCCGGAGCGGCTCCGGCCGGCGGCGGGCCGTAAGCCTTGAACAGCGCGACGGCATCGAGCCTTTGCGTCTGTAAGCCGGTCAGCCGGCCGGCGAGCACCGGCGGTTCCGGAATGTCGTCCGGGTGAAGCTGTTCCTCGATCCAATCATCGACGCCACGGTCTTGAACGGAGGCAAGGCTTTCGGCGTTCGGACCGAAGGCCAGCCGGTTCAGGACATGCATCTCCAGACGCCGATCCAAGGCAGTGGGCGCGGCGCAGGCCCCCACCGCCAGCAAAACCGCCAGAAACAATCCCTTTCGACCCATCGACGCGATCTTTCCATGCACTGGTCGGGCGCGCCCCAGGTGACGGCTCGGCCAAGAACCCGGGAATTTTTCAGGAACATTCTGGCAATTGAAAGGCGTTGCCGCCGACCGCCAGCTTGACGCCGCGCTCGTCCATCTCCATGTTGCAGGTCCAGCGGCGAACCATTCCGGCTCGCGCGGCGAGGCCGGGAGCGTTCAGCGTGACGGCGTCATCGCCGATATCACCACGATGTCACCACATTCAAGTCCGATGACGGTCGATAAAGACACCGGCCGCCCCCGTCGGCATCGACGACGCGGCACGGACGGACGCCCCATCTCAAGCGCCCCCCGACGCTGAAACAAAGGAATTCCTGCATGGACAAACGAGTGGAATCGGACATTCAAACCGGGGACCATTTCATGAAGGTCAGCGAGGCCTATGGAAAGATCTGGACGGTGGTCGAGCTCAGGGTCGCCAGCGACAGCATCCTTCATGCCCGGCTGAAAGCCAGCGGAGCGCAGAACGGCAGCGCCACCATCGCCGCCAATGTGCTGGTGGACCGGCACTTCTGGACGCCGGTGGATGTCGAATAGGACGATCAGCTGCCGCCGAACCAGTTGTATCCCTGGTCCTCCCAATAGCCGCCGGGATTGCTGTTGGTGACGAAGAGCGCCCGGATATGCTTTGGATTTTTATAGCCCAGCTTGGTGGGCATGCGCAGCTTCATGGGAAAGCCGTATTCGCGCGGCAGTACCCGGCCGTCATAGGTCAAGGCCAGCAGAGTCTGCGGATGCAGGGCGGTCGCCATGTCGATGCTGGTGTAATAGTCGTCGGCGCATTTGAAACCGATGTATCCGGCGCCCGTATCGGCGCCCACGCGTTTCAGGAAGTCGGAAAACCGCACGCCGCCCCAGCGGCCGATCGCGCTCCATCCCTCCACGCAGATATGGCGGGTGATCTGCTCGACCTGGGGCAAGGCGCGCAATTCTCCCAGCCGCCAGCCTCGCTTGTCGGCGACCAGGCCGGATACTTCCAGCGCATAGCCGGCCTCGTCGACGGCAGGGGCCTCGTCGATGCCGTAGAAGGCGTTGAATGGGAACGGCCGCGTGATCATCGCGGCGGGATAGGTCGGGGCCAGGGCGTCCGGATCGAAGATCCAGCCCTGTACGCGGTCGTTGAAGCGCGAGATCGCGGCCAGGGCCCGTTCCACCTGATCGCCGTCGTTCAGGGAACATCCCGAAAGCATCGCCACCCCGCCCAGGGTCAGGCTGCCGAGGAAGGTCCGGCGGGACGGTTCCGCGAGACGCGGCGCCAACAGCTTGCGGGCCTCCTTCAGGATCGATCCGGCATCCGGGCGGGCGGCATCGGTTTTCGGGCGAGGCATGGCGATCTCCTTTCAGCGTCCACGAATCATGCGCGGCAGGGTGCGCGGCACCAGGGCCACCATGACCAGATGCAGGGCGACGAACCCGGCCAGCAGGACCATGGCGACGAAATGGACAAGGCGCGCCGCCTCGTAGCCGCCCAGCAGATCGCGCAAGACGGCGAACTGCACCGACTTCCAGAGCACCAGGCCGGACATCGCCAGCACGACGAGATCGAGCGTCGCGAACAGATAGGCGGCCCGCTGCACCTGGTTGTAGCGCCCCGGATCGTCATGCCTCAGACGCCCGCGCAGCGCCAGGACGGCGTCGGCCAGCACCCCGCGCGGAGAAACGGGGAAGAAGCGGCGGAACAATCGGCCGCCGACCAGATTGACCGTCAGATAGAACAGGCCGTTGCCCGCCAGCAGCCACATGGCGGCGAAATGCCATTGCAGCGCGCCGCCCAGCCAGCCCCCGAGCGTCACCTCGCGGGGAATGGAGACGGCGAAGAGAGGCGCGGCGTCGTAGATGCGCCAGCCGCTGCCCATCATCAGCGGCACCGCCAGGGCGTTCAGCCAGTGGCTGATCCGCAGCCAGCGGGGATAAACGACAGCGGAGGAAGGAGACGTGGGGGGATCGGCGGACATCTTTCGGACCTCGCGGGTGGGGAGCCAGGCGTTCTCGTCGATCGCATTGTCCGGCCCCCCATATCTCCAAGTCCTCACGCAGAGTTAAATTAAACGTGACGAATGCGGATCCGGGGCGGCCACAGAAAAGCCATTTCCCTTCCCTATTCAAAACTCCCCTGCCTTATCATCCGAAGATTGCGAATGTTCGGACAATTCGGACGACGAAAGGAATGGATGCACCGGCGCAGCAAAGCATTGGTTTTCCTCGCCGCGGGCCTTCTGGCGCTGGCGGGGCCGGCCGGCCGGCCGCGAGCGGCCGATCCGCAGCCCTATGAGCTGTCCATCCGGCCGACGGGCGACGACGGACTGGATGCCGCCCTGGCCGCCGGATCCCAATTGCAAAGCCTTCAGTCGAAGAATTCGGCGGGACCGTTCGCGCTGATCGCCCGCGCCCGCGCCGACGTTCCCCGCCTGGAAACGGTTCTGCGCAGCCTGGGATATTACGACGGCCGGGTCAGCATCCGGATCGACGGCCGCGCCCTGGATGATGGGGATCTGCTCGACGTCCTCGACGCCCTGCCCGCCGACCGGACGGCCGGGATCGAGATCGGCGTGCGGCAAGGAGAGCGATATCGCCTGGGCCGGGTGGCGATCGAAGGCCCGGTTCCCCCCGACATTCCGGCGAAGCTCGATCTCGCCCCGGCCCGCCCGGCCATCGCCGCCGACGTTCTCGCCGCGCGGCAGACACTGCTCTCGGCCTTACGGGAGGACGGCTACGCCCTGGCCAGGATCGCCCCCCCGGCGGCGGTCCAGAACACCGCCGAAAAGACCATCGACGTCACTTTCAAGATCGAACCCGGCGAGCGGCTGTCCATCGGCGGAATCGCCATCGAGGGAACGCGGGACGTCAACCCGGATTTCGTGCGCCGCCGCCTCTCCCTGCAGACGGGCGATCTCTATCAGCCCAGCCGCATCGAGGCGGCACGCACGGATCTGGCCTCCCTCGGCGTCTTTTCCGGCGTCGCCGCCCGGACCGGCGACGAGCCCGATGCCGAAGGCGCCCTGCCGCTGGCCTTCGACGTTCAGGAACGCCCGAAACACGCCGTCGACCTCACCGCCGCCTATTCCACCGACCTGGGCGGCATTCCGAAAGTGAGCTGGACCGACCGCAATCTGTTCGGCAACGCCGAGCAGCTCAATCTCTCGGCGGCGGCCACCGGCCTGGGCGGCAGCGCCAGCGACGGCCTGGGCTACAATCTCGCGAGCCAGTTGATCAAGCCGGACTTCATGCGGCGCGACCAGTCCCTGCAATTCGACCTGGGCGCGGTGAAACAGAATCTCGACGCCTACGACCAGGACGCGGTTTCGGCGGGTACCTCGCTGCGTCGAAAACTGACGGCGCAATGGAACGTCAATTTCGGCCTTTCCACCGAAATCGAACAGATCCTGCAACAGGACGTCAGGCGGCGATACAAATTGATCGACCTGCCCCTGGGCCTCGCCTACGACGACACCGGAGCGACCAATCCGCTGATGGATCCGACGCATGGCGGCCGCGCCGCCCTCAGCGTGACGCCGACCGAATCCTTCGGGCGCGACAACGCCACCTTCCTGACCCTGCAGGCCTCGGGATCGCTTTATATCGATCTGGCCGATGCCGGCCTCGCCCCGAAAGGCAGAAGCGTCATCGCCTTCCGGGGGTTGCTGGGCAGCGTGCAGGGCGCCACCCGGTTCCAGCTGCCGCCCGACCGCCGTTTCTACGGCGGCGGCAGCGGAACCGTCCGCGGCTTCAAATATCAGTCCGTCGGACCGCTTTTCGCCGACGGCAGTCCGCAGGGCGGCACGGCGATCGATTCCGCTTCCGTGGAATTCCGCCAGCGTCTGTTCGAGGACTTCGGTGCCGCCGCCTTCGTCGACGCGGGCCAGGTCAGCGCCGAAAGCCTTCCCTTCCACGGCGTCATGCGCACCGGCGTCGGCGGGGGCGTGCGATACTATACCGGGATCGGCACCCTTCGCCTCGACGTGGCGGTCCCCTTGAATCGGCCGCCGGCGGGCGATGGCTTCGAACTCTATATCGGCTTGGGACAGGCCTTCTGATGAGACGCCCCTTCAAAGCGCTGGCCTGGACGGCGGCCGCCCTGATCGCGGCGCCCCCGCTGTTGGCGGCGGGCCTGTCCGTCACGGCCAACATCGCGGCCGGACGCCATGCCATTGAACGGCTGACGCCCCGGCTGACCGGCGGCGCCGTGACGCTGAGCGGGCTCGGCGGCCGTTTTCCCGACGCGATCCGCTTGGCCCGCCTGGAGTTGCGGGACGGCGACGGGCCTTGGCTCGCCATCGACGGCCTCGTCCTCGACTGGTCGCCGTTGCGCCTGCTGGCGGGCCATCTGGCCATCGAGCGGCTGGCTGCCGAGCGGATCGGGATAGACCGGCTCCCCGCCGCCGCGGACGGATCCTCCTCCGGCGGGATGCCCGGCTTCGCCCCGCCGCTGCGTCTCGACCTGGATGACCTGCGCGCCGACCGCATCGCCCTCTCCCCCCCGCTCGCCGGCCGCGACAGGGCGTTCTCGCTGCACGGAAACCTTCATATCGATCCGATGGGCCGGGGCCGCGCCGAACTGAGCGGCGCCGGCCTGGAGGGTCCGGGAAGCTTTGCCCTGGAGGCCGGGCTGGATGGCGACGACCTGAAAGGCCGGCTCGACGTCGAGGAACCGGCCGACGGACTGATCGCCGGAATCGCCGGCCTGCCCGGCCTCGGCCCGCTTTCGCTGCGCGCCACCCTCGACGGACCGCTTTCGGCGGCCCGGCTCGCCCTGGCGGCGGAGGCCGGCCCCTTGACGGCGCGGGCCGGCGGGACGCTCGACCTGGTGAAACGCGTGGGCGGGCTCGAGATCGCGGCGGACGCGCCGGCGATGACGCCGGCCGACGGCCTGTCCTGGCGGTCGCTTCACCTGGATGCCCGGATCGACGGCGCCCTCGCCCGGCCGGACGCCAGCGGCCGGCTGACCGTCGAAACCCTGGCGGCGGCGGGATTCGGGGTGAAAAACCTGACGGTGGAGATAACCGGCGACGCCGGCACGCTCCATCTGGCCGCGCGGACCGCCGGCCTGACGCTTCCCGGACCGCGCCCTGACCTCCTCGGACAGACGCCCCTGACCGGACAGGCGGCCATCGACCTGGACGCCCCGCGAACGCCGGTCACCTTCACCCTCAGCCATCCCCTGCTGGAGCTCAGCGGCAAGGCGGATTTCGGCGTCTCGCCCAGCGGCGCCGCCACCGTCGTCCTGCCGGTCCTGGCGCCGTTCGCCGACGCCGCCGGCCTCGATTTCAAGGGTCACGCCCGGCTGGAGGCCGGATTTTCCACGCCCAACGGCAAGACGGCCCTGACGCTTGCCGGAACGCTGGGCGCCGACGGCGCCGTCCGGCGTCCGGCCGAGGCCCTGATCGGCGAGGAAACCCGGATCGACGCGGCCGTCACCCTGGAGGGAGCGGGCGTCACGGTGGATCACGCCGAGATCGCCGGCCGGACACTGCGGCTTTCCCTGGCCGGTTCGGCGAAGGACCAGGGGCTCGATCTCGCCTGGAAAGCGGCGCTCTCCGATCTGTCCCTCCTCTCTGGCGATATTGCCGGCACGCTTTCGGCCGAGGGCCGCGTCCGGGGCAGCCAACGCGAACCGCTGATCGATGCCGAGGCGAAAGGCGATCTGGCGCCCGGCGGACTGCCGAAAAAACCGTTCTCGCTTTCCCTTCACGGCGAGGGATCGACGATCTCGCAGAACGGCAGGATAAGCCTGACCGGCGTCCTCGGCGGCGAGAAAATCGAGATGGCCGCGAACGCCAGACCCGGCCGGAACGACGCCATGGAACTGGCCATCGAGCATGCGCGCTGGAGCGGCGCGGAGATGCGGGGCACCCTGCTGTTGCCGCCGGACGGACGCGGCGCGACGGGAAAGCTCGACCTGCGCCTGCCCCGCCTCGCCGATTTGCGGCGGTTGACCGGACAGGATCTGGCCGGTTCCCTTTCGGGAACGCTGAGCCTGGCGGACCGGGGCGGACGCGGCGAGCTTCGCCTGACCGCCACCGCGTCGGACCTCGCCCTCGCCGACGACAAGGTCGGGCACGCGACGTTGGAGGGCACCCTGGCCGATCCGCAGGGCCATCCGAACCTCGCCTTGCGGCTGGCCGCCGACGATATCGCGGCCGGCGGCATGACCGGTTCGGCCAGCCTCGATGCCGGCGGCCCGCCCGAAAAGCTGGCGCTGCGCCTGCAAGGCGCGTTGGAGATCGCCGGCTCTCCGGCCGTCGTCAGCGCCGAGGCTTTGCTGGACACCGCCCACAGCCGCCTCGGCGTGAGCGCGATGCAGGCGCGATATTGCGGTGGGACGGCCCGGCTGCTGGAGCCGGCCTCCGTCGACTTCGCCAAGGGGGTGAGCCTCGGCGGTGTCAGGATCGGTCTCGGCCGGACGACGATGGATCTGGCCGGCCGCCTGTCGCCGAAGTTCGATCTGACGGCCTCGCTGAGCGGAACCGTGGCGGACCTGCCGGCCGGCTGTCTGCCCCTCCCCCTTTCGCAAGGCGGCGTGACCGTCCAGGCAAAAATCACCGGCACCCCGGATGCGCCCGAGGGAAGCTTTCAGATCAGCGGACGGGACCTGCGCATGCGCGGAGCCCCCACCGTCGCCCCCGCCTTCCTCCAAGCGTCGGGCGAGATCCATGGACGCATCCTCCGCCTCATGGCGGAATTGAAGGCCGGAAAGGCGGTGGATTTTCACCTGTCCGGCGCCGTCCCGCTGGATCCCGGCGGCAGCCTGGAGATGAAGGCCACGGGCGCGCTCGATCTGGCCATGCTCACCCCCATCCTGGTGGCCGACGACCGCAGCGTTCAGGGGCGGTTGACCCTCGATGCCGTCGTCGGGGGGAGCATGGCCTCGCCCTGCGTCAGCGGAACGGCGGATTTGACCGGGGGCGCGATCCACGATTTCTCGCAAGGCTTCGCCTTGCAGGCCGTCAACGCCAAAATCGACGCAGACTGCGCACAGCTCCGGCTTTCCTCCTTCACCGCCAAGGCCGGTCCGGGAACCGTCTCCGCCACCGGCCGGCTGGACCTGGGGGCCGAGGGCATGCCCGTCGACCTGACCATTTCGGCCAGCAACGCCCGTCCGCTGGCCAGCGATCTGCTGACCGCCGACCTCGACGCCGAGATGACCCTCCGGGGGCCGGCGGCCGGGCCGCTTCTGCTGGCCGGAAACATCCTGGTGCGCCGGGCCGACATCAACATTCCCGACAGCTTCGCCAGCAGCGTCGCCGTCCTCGACGTCCATCGGCCGGGCGAGATCCCGCCGCCGCCGCCGCCCGAGACACCCCTGGGCCTCGACCTGACGCTCCGCGCCCCGGACCGCATTTTCGTGCGCGGGCGCGGCGTCGACGCGGAACTGTCCGGCCAGATCCGCATCGAGGGAACCTCGCTGGACCCGAAGGTGTCGGACGGCTTCAACCTGCGGCGCGGCAGCTATTCCCTGGCCAGCAAGACCCTGGATTTCCAAAGCGGCCGCGTCGCCTTCGACGGCATGGGGGTGGAACGCAGAATAGACCCCACGCTGCATTTCGTCGCCCAGACATCCTCCGGCACGGTCACCGCCACCCTGACCATCAGCGGCTATGCCGACGCCCCCAAGATCGAGCTGTCGAGCACGCCGTCGCTGCCGCAGGACGAAATCCTGGCGCAGCTGCTTTTCGGACAAAGCGTCAAGCAGCTGAGCCCGTTGCAGATCGCCCAGATCGCCCAATCGGTGGCGGCGCTGACCAACCTTGGCGGCGGCCTCGATCCCTTGTCGGCGATTCGCCGGGGCCTCGGGCTGGACCGCCTGTCCACCGGCGGCGAAAGCGGCGGCTCGGGGGCCAGCCTGCAGGCGGGAAAGTACGTCGCCGAGGGGGTTTATGTCGGCGCCCAGCAGGGCATTTCGGACGGCACCCGGGCCCAAGTGCAGATCGACCTGACCGAGCATCTCAAGCTGGAAACGACCATCGGCACCGGCGGATCGGCCCGCACCAGCGAGACGACGACGCAGAACGATCCTGGCAGCAGCGTCGGCCTGACCTACCGGTTCGAATATTGACCGTCCGCGCCTGCCGGAATGAGACGATGGTCCTTGCCTGCCTCCTCCCCCCTGGGGAAAATGCAGGGCACCGAACCGCCCGCAACACCGAGCCCCGGGAGATTTGTCCGATGATCGAACGCTTGCTGGAACGCTTCCTGTTCGGCAGCCGCTGGATTCAGGCCCCGCTGTATGTCGGGCTGACCCTTCTGCTCGTCGCCTTCGTCATCAAATTCTTCCAGGAGATCCTGCATTCCGGCGGGCATATCCTGGAGATGCGCGAGCAGGATCTGGTGCTGATGGCCCTGTCGCTGATCGATCTCGTCCTGGTGGCCAATCTGCTGGTGATGGTGATCATCTCGGGCTATGAGAATTTCGTGTCCCGCATCGAGACCGACGACGACACCGAGACCCTGGCCTGGGTGGGCAAGCTGGATTCGGGAACGCTGAAGCTGAAGGTGGCGGCCTCCATCGTGGCGATTTCCTCGATCAACCTCTTGAAGGCCTTCATGAACGCCGAGGACACGCCCAACGACAAATTGCTGTGGCTGGTGGTGATGCATCTCACCTTCGTGGTTTCAGCCCTGCTGATGGGCCTCCTCGACAAACTGGCCTTCGCCGGGCATCGCGATCACTGATCCCCCCCCCGCCCGGCGGGCCTACCGGGCGGCTCCTTAGAAGCTGCGGACGTTCACTATCTCCTCTCCCGCCCTTGGCGGGAGAGGTTCGGGTGAACGTCCCAGGCCCTTATTTTTTCATGGCATCGGCGCCCATGGCGTCCTTGCTCATCCCGTCCTTTTTCATGGTGTCGCCGCTCATGGCGTCTTTCGACATCGAATCCTTCTTCATGCCGTCCTTGGTCATGGCATCCTTCTTCATGCCGTCCTTGGCCATACCGTCTTTGGTCATGGCATCCTTGGCCATCCCGTCCGGGGCCATGCCGTCCGCCGCCCGGGCGGCACCGGCGATACCAAGGGTCAGACACAGGGAAAGGGCGGCCGCGGTCAAAATCTTCATGGGTGTTCTCCTGACAATGGGAAAATGGAGGAATGGAACGAGACGATTGTCGGTGGCCGGCGGTCCCCAAGTCCTCACGCAAAGTTAAATAAAACGTGATACCCGCCGCCGGCCGAAATGAGGGAGACTTGGCGCCGTCTCAATCCTGGGCGCGGGAGCATCGATGGAACGACAGAAGCGGATCCTGATCGTCGAGGACGACAAGCACATCGCCGATTTGCTTCGGCTGCATCTGCAAGACGAATCCTATGCCGTCGAACATGCGGCCGACGGCCATGCCGGCATGGGGCTGCTGGGCGACGGATCCTGGGACCTGCTGATCCTCGATCTGATGCTGCCCGGCGTCGACGGCCTGGAGATCTGCAAGCGGGCCCGCACCATGACGCGCTATATCCCCATCATCATCATCAGCGCGCGGGGGGCCGAGGTGCATCGCATCCTGGGGCTCGAACTGGGCGCCGACGACTATCTGACCAAGCCGTTCTCGGTGCTGGAACTGGTGGCGCGGGTCAAGGCGCTGCTGCGCCGCGCCGACGCCCTGGCCCGCAATGCGCGGCTGGACTCGGGGCTGCTGGAATGCCACGGCCTGACCCTGGATCCGCTGGCGCGCTCGGCCGCGCTGGCGGGCATGCCGCTCGACCTCACCCCACGGGAATTCGACCTGCTCTATTTCTTCGCCCGCCATCCCGACCGGGTGTTTTCCCGCCTGCAATTGCTGAACGAGGTCTGGGGGTACAGCCACGACGGCTATGAGCACACGGTGAACACCCACATCAACCGCCTGCGCATCAAGATCGAGACGAATCCGGCCGATCCGCGACGCATCCTGACCGTCTGGGGACGCGGCTACAAATTCGCGGCCCTGCCGGCGCCCGCGCCCGAAGGGAAAAAATAATGGGCGGCGCGAGCCTCGCCCGGCGCCTGTCCCTGGTCTTCGCCGTGCTGCTGCTGGCCTGCAGCGGCCTCTCGGTCTGGCTGCAGATCCAGACCGGCGCCCGCCACGAGCAGGCCGTGGTCCAGCAACTGTCCGGCGGACTGGCCGGCCATATCGCCGGCACCGCTCAGCTGATGGACGCCTCCGGCTGGCGGCCCGACGCGGTGCGCGACCTGTTCGACAAGCTGATGGCGGTCAATCCCTCGGTCGAGGTCTATCTGCTGGACAACGAGGGGCGCATCGTCGGCAATGCGGCGCCGCCCGGCCATCTGAAGCGCCAACGGGTGGACCTGGCGCCCGTCCGCCGCCTGCTGGCCGGCGCCGCCCTGCCGGTGCTGGGCGACGATCCGCGCAACCCCGGCGCCGTCAAGGTATTCAGCGCCGCGCCGGTGCTGGTCGACGGCCGGCAGGCCGGCTATGTCTATGTCATCCTGCTGGGAGAGGACCGCGACGCCCTGGCCGCCCGCCTGACCGGCGACGCCGTGCTGCGCACCACCGTCTGGATCACCGTGCTGATCGCCCTGCTGGGCCTGGGCATGGGTCTTCTGGCCTTCCGCCTGATCACCCGTCCGTTGCGCGCCCTGATCGAGGCCGTGCGCGGCTTCGACGCCAATGGCGAGCAGGCCGCCGCCCTGCCCTCCGATAGTCCGGAAGGCGGCGGCGACGAGATCGCCGTGCTGCGCGCCGCCTTTGGCCAGATGGGACGGCGCATCGCCGAGCAATGGCGCGAACTGACCCGCCAGGACCAGCAGCGGCGCGACATGATCGCCACCATTTCCCACGACCTGCGCACGCCGCTGACCTCGCTGCACGGCTATCTGGAGACGCTGCGCCTGAAGGACGATACCTTGACCCCGGCGGACCGGCGGCGCTATCTGGACATCGCCCTCGGCCAAAGCGGCAAGGTGGGCCGGCTGGCCCAGGAATTGTTCGAACTGGCCCGGCTGGAATCCGGTCTGGTGCGGCCCGAACCGGAAAGTTTCTCGCTGCCCGACCTGCTGCAGGACGTGATGCAGAAATTCGAATTGGCCGCCGAGGCGCGCGGCCAGACCCTGACGGTCGACATCCCCCCCGCCCCGCCCCCCGTC